>CAWALE010000012.1:0-172094 GCA_963782775.1 uncultured Acidobacteriaceae bacterium | reverse complement strand
CTTCAGGCGTAGGTGCGACAGCGAAAAGTGTTTTGCCGTTTTTCTCAAGCGGCCCCGGCGCATCGCAATACGCAATGGCGACGCCGCGTTTGAACTCTGGCATCGCGATCACGTCCAGCGGCACATTTGGAACGCTGACCACATCGTGTCGCTTCACGAAATCTGTCGCTTCTGTGACAACCTTTTTCGCGTAGTCAACCACAGTAGCGTCGTTGGGGTGTTGCTCCGCAAGCTTGTCCAACACCGCGGCGGTCACCTTATGCTTGTCTGCGAGAGTTTGTTGATCGGCGTTCGGAAAATATTTTTTGTAAAGAGGCAATGCCGTTTCGTAGATCGCGGTTTGTGTCCGCTCCAGATCGGCCTTTGCCCGTTTCCAGGATTTCTTCCATCGGCAAATCCGACGCCAGGGCGAAGTGCAGTTTCTTCCTGTACATTCTCCTCGCCGAGACGGAATCGCCATCCGAGCGGGGGAGCAGATCGTTTTGGAGCCATTTTTTGTAATCCTCGAGCGCTGCAGCGGTTTTGTCCTGCAACGGGGCCAGGTCCTTCTTCATTTGCGGCGCCTGATCGAGTAGAGGCGTCGAGTTCTGTCCGGACGAGGTTGATTGCGCCCTGAGTTTGCTCAATAGCCGTCTCGGTGTGAATGCGCGGCGGATGTTGCAGATTCGCCTTGGCTTGCGCGATTGCGCCCGGGATCTTTTCCAGGCGCTGGCGCAAACTCGGGATCCGTTTTTCCGCCGGCGCGAAATCGCGCGCGACCAAAAGGTAGAGGCTGTTGGCCAGGCTCTGCATGTAGACCAGAGGATTCCACTCTGGCTCTTTCAGCTCTTCGGCCCGGAAGATTTCGTAATCGATGTTCTCTTTTGAGAATTCGAAAATCGACATTGTTCGCGCCAGTGAGTTGCGATCCATCGATCGCGTTCAGTTTGTCGCGGAATTCTTTTTGCGTTGCGAGGCCTTTCTCCAGCGCTGCGCCCGAGTAGTCGGTCAGCTCGCCATCAAAACGATGGTCACCGAGCTCAGTCGCCTGTTCGGGATTGACCTTTAAATATTGTTCGACGTAATCGTGAGCAATTTTTTGGAAAGCGTCGTCTTGGGAAGTCGCGAATGCGTTTAAAACCGACAACGCTAAGGCGACCGCGGCCGCGATGACGATTTCGTCGGACCACGAAGGGGATGGCGGCCGCCTGACCGGTGGCGAAGACCAGGGCTGGTTGTTGGGCGATCACGTATCCGTCTACGTCGGGGCCGATGCGCGAGCGATTCGCTGCGGGAATTTTGGCCTGTGCGGCGAGCATTTCCTGCGCGGATAGGGCGCGGAGGTATTTGATCTGGCCGTCGCCTGCGGGAGCGCCGAGGGCTTTTGCCAGGGCTGCGCCTGCGTGCTCCGCTGGCGAGAGCGGAAGCAGCGGGCGGGTGAAGGACGCTCCGCTTTCGGCGAGAGCCTTATGGAAGAGGTTCTTCGCGAGAGGCGAGGTCATGAGCAGACTGGTGTCCATGGCGCCGGCGGATTGGCCGAAGACGGTGATGTTGTTGACGTCGCCGCCGAAGAGGGCGATGTTGTCGTGGACCCAGTGAAGCGGAGAATCTGATCCATTAGGCCGTAGTTGCCGGAGGCGTGATGGGAAGACTCGGCGGTGAGTTCAGGATGGGCGAGGAATCCGAACATGCCAAGGCGATAGTTGACGGTAACAAGAATGACGCCGTGATTGACGAGTGTGCCGTCTTTGTAGAGCGCGCTCGAGCCGGTGCCGCCTTCGTTGGCGCCGCCGTGAATCCAGAACATGACGGGGAGCGGCTTGACGACGGGCCATTCTGGAACGATGACGTTGAGGAATAGGCAGTCTTCCTTGCCGGTTTCGGCGTCGCGGCGGTTCCAGTCGCCGAGGTCGGGTTGCGCGCAGGGAGCGCCGAAGGTGGTGGCGCTGCGGATGCCGGTCCAAGGCGTTGCGGGAACGGGTTCGTGCCAGCGGAGATTGCCGATAGGCGGCTGTGCGAAGGGAATACCGAGGAACTCAGCGCCGCCGCTGTGGCGGGAGATTCCCTGAATCTGTCCGGAGGTTGTGGCGACGATGAGCGACCTGGTGTCGGTCTGGAACGCGTGGGAAACGAGTGGCCGGGTGAGGCTGGCGATGAACACGAGGACAACGGGCAGGCTACTGCGGCGGACGAAGTTCATCAGCGTTTCTCCTGGGCGAGGACGATCAAACGAATTTTAGCAACCAGCGTTGATTCGGGCCTTGAAGCGGAAGAACCGCGGCCGCCTGCATTGCGTGCGGTTCGAATGCGGATTGGATCGGGTAACATCGGACGAAGCGCAACTACGGAGGCACAACTGCGATGGTGACGTGGGCGCGACGGATTGTCGTGGTTCTGGTGGCGGGATTCGTGGCGCTTTATTTTGGCGACTGGGCAGTTTACAGGATGCGCGGATCACCGCAAGGATCGGTCAAGGTAAGCCAGACTGTTGTTGTTCCTTTGAAGGGCAACAAATCAGAGTATGACTATCTGGGATCGAGCGATGTTCCTTGCTCTGTTTCGATTTTTTCGCAGGGTGGTGAGAGCCCCTGCTGGGAATTGCGGCGCAATCAGAATCAAAATACAAATCTCTGATCTACAACGCACAGCAACCAGTTCTTGCTGCGGCGTATACTTGCCGGTCCCCGGAGATCCGAAAGCAAGAATCGGGTTGCCAAATGAGCTTCTCATTAGTAAGAGTCCGCTGGCGCCGCTTGATCGGCGCCGCGTTTGCGGTCATGGTATTGAGCCTTCTGATTCTAATTGTCATCGTTACCGTCTACGCCTTTGTCTTGGCGTTTCAGGCTCGGGGCGCTCCCAACCAGACCGCTATTAATCATTTTGCCGCCAGCGTCAGTCCCAAATTGATGCCCTGGCTCGAGACGGTCCTGACGTTCCTGTTTGCCGTCAAGGTTGCTCGAAAAGCTGAGGAGGCTCGTATTGTCAGTGGTGCCATCGTAGGTATTCTGGCCGGCCTGTTGAGTTCGGCGATGACTTTGGTCTTTGGGGGGCGGATGGGGTTGCATAACTCGCTCTTCCTTCTGATTGTTGTAACGATAGGATGCTTCGGGGGCTTCATCGGGCAGATAACAGCAAACGCCAAGCACCGCAATGGCGCTCATTGATTGACATGCAAAAGCTCAACGACATTTTTCTCTCGCAATTGAAGTTTCCCTTCAATTCATCTGTTGCGCGTTGCTATCCATGACCAATAGTCACCTCGTTTTTTCTCAGCGACAAGGGTGTGTTCACTTCTCACACGCGTGCGTGATGTGAGTCACGTTTTTCGCTTTGAGGGATGCGTACTATCGAGAAACTTGCTCCTCACGGGCAGGTGGACGGCAGTTATGTACAGCGAAACGCAAAACGAAAATGGAACCTACAATACGCGCTGCCTCTATTGTTTTATGACGGTCGCAACGGCCGTGGAGACGAAAGAGGAACTGGAACACGTCGAGGCACAACACGTGTGTCCGGAGAGGGCTCTCTCAGAGCTTCTTGCGGCAAAGGCTGCGACCGAGGTTCGAGCTCAAAAAAATTAGGCGCGCTAACCTTTGTTCGTGGGCTGATTATTCGTGGGCTATTTGTTTGTGGGCCCTGAAGAAGGCGGCGTGTCTGCTGGGGGTTTGGCCTGGCCGCCAGAGATTTTCTTGTAGAGCTCCTGATTTGCCGACCGGGTGATGCTGCTGGCCTTGTCGAGTTCGACCTTGGCTTCTTCTTTCCGGCCCATGGTGCGGTAGAGGCGTCCGAGGCGCCAGTGGACGTTCACGTCGTCGGGATTGAGTTTTTCCGCGATGAGGAATTCGCGGAGTGCGTCGTCGTTGCGACCGTCGGTAGCGGCTAGGATGCCGAGGTCGAGGTGGACAAGGGCGATTGAAGGATCGAGCTTGACTGCCTTTTCAAGCAGAGGCGCGGCTTCGGCGTACTGGTTCATCTGGATGTAGGCGTCGCCCATGTAGAGCAGGGACTGCGCATGATTGGGGTCGTTGGCCAGCTCTGCCTGAAATTCCTTGATGGCCTCGGGATACTGCTTCTGGGTAAAGAGCAGATAGCCGAGCCCGAAGTGCACATCGGGCTCGCTGGGCTTGACTTTTGCGGCTTTGCGGAACATTTCGATGGCGCCGGAGGTGTCGTTCATTTCGTCGAGGGCTTCGCCGGCGAGCATGTCGGCTTCGGCGGAGTCGGGGTCGAGGATGAGGATCTCGTGGTAGACGTCGAGGACCTTGTTGTACTGCTTTGACCACAGGTAGCTGTGCGCGAGGGCGAGACGAATGGAGAGGTTCCGCGGATCGGCGGTGGCTGCGGTTTTCAAATACGGAGCTGCTTCGGTGAATTGGCCGAGGCCGTAGTGGGACATGCCGAGGAGAATGGTATAGCGCATCGCTTCGGGCGAGTTGGGCGGTGCAGCTTTGAGCAGGGCCGTGAATTCGGGGACGGCGGCTTTGAGCTCTCCAGCTTTGAACAAGGCGAGAGCGAGATTGAGACGGAGGCCGGGCATGCCGGGTTTGAGTGCGAGGGCCTTGCGGTAGAGCGGAACGGCTTCCTTGTAGTGACTCTGCCGCGCCTCAAGCAGGCCCAGGTGTGCGTAGGGCTCGGGATTGGAGGGGTGCGTTTTGGCGAACGCGTGCCAGGCCTCCTCGGATTCGGCGAACTTGCCTTGCTGCTCGAGGGCGAGCGCGGATTGACGGAGATCGGGCGAAGTAGATTGCGCAAGGACGGTGGCGGCGGTGAGGAAGAGAGCCAGTGCCAGTTTCGATTGCAGGACGAGTTTCACCGGTTCCCTTCCCTTTGATTTGACGGATCAAGTTTATTGTCGCTCTTGGAGTTGGATGGGACAAATGTGCGCGGGTTTAGGGCGGGTCGTCCGGGTGGCGGATTTGCGTTGGATTGTACGTGGAGGGTTGTGCTTTCCCACACATGCCTTGTGGCATGGATGGGGCACCCACTTTCTTTTGGGATTTGTTACGGCGCTAGAAACCGGTCATTCGGTTTCCCTCAGGATGACTGGGGCAAGTGGAGGTTCGTGCTTTCTGACCCGTGCGCCATGAAGCTGCGCATGGATCGGCATACTTCACTCCTGGGCGGCGCAGACGGCGGCGGATTTCTCAAATGACGCGGCGCCGAAGCCATTGGCTTTGAGTTTGCGATAGCCCTCGAGACTTAGACCGCAGGCGTGCAGGTCTTTGACTTTCTGGAGCCTTTCCGGGTCCTCGGTGCGCGTGTTTTCGAGTTTCTGCTCGGCTCCTTCGTACTCCTCAATGAAGGGAGTTGCACCGGGAGCGCCGGCGTCATCGCGATGTGCGTAGGCTTCCTTGTATTTCGAGAGGGCATGGTCGTAGGCATTGTCCCAAATCAATCCCTCCAACCCGAAGAAACCGAAGAGGCCTAATGCCATTGCGGCTGAAAGTACGAGGAGGGTGATCAGGATCCAATCTTTCAAGGGGTCTCCTTTGCGATGGGGTTTCGCGGAAAGCCTAGGAGTGCATGCGGGCTACGTCGCGGAGTTGGCGGGCGGTGATCTCCAGGAACGTTTCTACGCTCGCACCGGGTGGGGGTTCAAGTCCCGATTTGGACTGGATGGCGGTGGCGATGCGCTGGGCAAGGGCCTGGCGGGTGGCGAGGGGCATATCGAGGCGGCGGGCAAAGAAGCTTTCGAGGACCTGTAGGTCGGAGACGGAGAGTTTGGCAATGCCGTGATCGGGGAGCGAGAAGCCGGCATGAGGTTCGGGCGTGGGGACAGCGGGGGCGAAGATGTTGGCGGTGAAAGTGCGGGTGGATTCGGTGCTGATGGGGGATTCTTCGATGCGGTCACGGACAACGAGGGTTCCGGCGGCGAGGTCGCCGAGGCGCTGGTGGTCGCGCGTGACAAAGATGGCGATGGCGCCGACGGCGTAGAAGAAGGGGATCTGATCGATGTAGCGGACGAAGTTGCGGGCCATGGATTCGAAGAGGCCGATGGGGCGGCCGGAGCGTTGGATGACGCGGATGCGGGCGATGCGCTTACCGGGGGTGCGGCCGTTCCAGAAGGCTTCAAAGAGAGTGAAGTATCCCCAGTTGAAGAGGAAGATTAGGAAGAGGTAAAGGGCGGTTGCCCACTGGGCAGACATGCGGTTAAAGGCGGTGATGCCGGGCAGGAGGAAGGCGAATATCCAGGCAACAAAGCCTATGCCGACGAACCAGATGACGTAGTCGACCAGCAGCGCGATGAAGCGGCTGCCGATGCCGGCGATGGGCATCTGGATGGCCACGAGTTCAGGGGTATCGATGCTAAGCTGATCTGAACTCTGGTCAGTCTGGACACTCTGGCTCATGGCGCCCATTTTATCTAATCAGTGGATTGCCAAGCGCCGGCCGCATTGGGACCGGCTGGCATTCCTGCTTACGCGGTCGGACCAGAACGGGCTGGGGAGCCTTTCGCGGTCAGAGCTGCAGGAGATGGCGCTGCTGTATCGCCAGGTGGCGGCAGACCTCTCAGTACTGCGCCGCGACGAGACAGCCCGCACTTACAGCGACAATGTGAATCAGCTGCTGGCACGGGCGCACCACATTATTTACTCGCGTCGGAAGACGACCTGGCTGACGCTTTTTCGTTTTCTGAAGGATGAGTACCCGGCGATTTTTCAGCGGCAGCTGAAGTACGTGGCTGCGTCGCTAATGGTGACGATTGCGTGGGGGGTGCTGGGGGCGTCGCTGACGGTGGCACGACCGGAGTTTATGCGGCACTACGTGGGCCCGGCAATGATTGCGACGATGGAGCAGCACAAGATGTGGACCGACTCCATTGTGAGCGTTGCGCCGAAGGAGACCAGCCACATTATGACCAACAACCTCTCGGTGAGCTTTTTGGCGTTTGCCGGGGGCATCCTGTTTGGCGTGGGCACATTTGTTCTGTTGGTGAATAACGGCATGATGCTGGGAGTGATCAGCGCCGCTTGTCATCAATACAGCATGTCGCTGGCGCTGTGGAGCTTTATTGCGCCACATGGGTCGCTGGAGTTGCCGGCAATCATCATCGCGGGTGGAGCTGGATTTCGCATTGGGCACGCGATGCTGTTTCCGGGCGGATATCGCTGGAAAGAGTCGGTGGCGAAGGGCGGCATTGAGGCGACGCAACTGGTGGCGGGGGTGATTCCGATGCTGGTGGTGGCCGGATGCCTGGAGGGATTTTTCTCGCCTTCGCACGCGCCGGTTTGGCTGAAGTTTACGGTGGGCGGGCTGCTGTTTACGTTGCTGCTGACGTGGCTGTTTCGGCCGGTGAAGGCGCTGCCCACGGCTGTGTGATTGGTGTTCATGTGGGGAGACTATTGCTTTCCCACCCATGTCTTCGTCATGGATGGGGCACCCGAGCATCCTGGACTAGCTGAGCGCCGATAGATTCAAAGTGGTTGACCTGGCTGAGATCGAGCGGGCTGGGGCTGTAATCGATGTATCCGAGGCCGACGCGCATGTTGTGCAGCAGCGATGCGGGAATGGTGACGGCTACGCAGACTCCGAAGATGGCGTGGGCGATGGCCAGCGGATAAACGTTGCGCGAGCGGATGAAGACGAAGCAGGCGGTGAGTCCCCAGATCAGCGTGAGCGGAGTCAGGATCGGGTTGGGCAGATGGGCAAGCGCGAAGACGCTGGCGGTAATGACTGCGGCCAAGTTTGCGTTAGGCACGATGCGTAGCAGGCGCGCGAGGAAGTATCCCTGGAGCAAAAGCTGCTGGGTGATCGCCCAGACGGTGTAGCCGCCGAATGTCTTGAGCCATTCTGCGGGACCTGCAGGGTGATGAAGGGTGTGAAAGCTGCTGGCGAAGAAGGTTGCGATGGCGGCCATGATGACGGCAAGACCGACAATCCATGAGGAGCGCCAGAATCCAGCGAGGGAACAGCCCATGGCCTTCCATCCCTCAAAGGAGAGTGCGATGGAAACGATGAACCATCCGAGAGCGATGTAGTAGAGCCAGTGCTGGAGGGGACGCGGCGTCCAGATCACGGCAAGGATGAGGCAGTAGCCGATGAAGAGTTCGCCGATACCCCAGGCGATGCGCATTTGGGGTGATTGGGTTGGGGCGCAGACACAACTCGCGGGGGGATTCTCGGGAACACGCATGCGCGACCTCCAAGCCGAAGGGTGGAACGGGGGCTTCGGCAATCCGGCCCTGAGTCAGAAAGCGGCCGGGACGGGCAATTTGCTTGCCCAGGCTTTGTTGCCTGTTAGAGCAGATAGACGGCTAGCATACCCCGGTTGTTATCCGATGAATAGTGGATAAATGCTTGTGTGACGCGCGCTCGTCACCGGAGTGATGCAGGACCTGTTCATACTGACAGGTGAATCCGCGTTGCCCTCTACACCTTGAGGAAGATTTTCTTCCTGTAGAGAATCCAAACCGGAATGAAGCAAAAAGTTGTGAAGGAGACGGAGTACGCGAACGCGGCCCAGTGCGGATTGGGAATGTGGGCGAAGGTGTTCCTGGAGAGCCACACCATGAAGTTCATGCGCTTGCCGTTTCCTGCGGAGACGGTGAGGTTGTAGAGGATGCCTGGCGTGAGTTCGCTGAACATGTAGGCGGCGATGGCGTTGGAGCCGAAGACGAGCCACGGCCATGTCCAGCCCTTGCGCCAGCCCATCTGTTCAATGGTGAAGTGGGCGAAGGCGAGGAGGGCGAGTGAATAACCTCCGGCGACGAGGACGAAGGAACTGGTCCACATGTTTTTGTTGAGCGGAAATTCGAGAGACCAGAGATAACCGACGATGAGACTGCAGATGGAGGCGATGGCGAGGCCGGCGGTTTTGGTCGCGGTGGATCTGGTGGTGCGCAGCCAGAGGCCGGCGAGGACTCCCATGAGCGCGGTGCCGATGGCGGGGAGATCGCTGAGGAGGCCTTCGGGGTCGCGCACGTTGTGATCGGGCGAGTTGAGATAGAGGTGATGAGGGAAGAGACCGCGATCGATCCAGGAGACGAGGTTCTGGGTCATGTCCATGAAGGGAACGTCGCGGCCGGGCATACCGATGCCGGGAATGGGAATCCAGCGGAGGAAGATCCAGTAACCGATGAGACAAGCGGCGAGGGCGATCCACTTGGTGGAGGCGCGATTATCCCAGAGGTAGAAGAGACCGACGATGAGGTAGCAAACGCCGATCCGCTGCAGCACGCCGTAGAAGCGCATGTGATCGAGATGGAAGTACGGGAAGCTGTTGACGATGATGCCGAAAAGGATGAGTACGATGGCGCGTATCATGGTGTGCTTCGCGAGCTGAGCACGCGGGGCGCCTTTGGCAAGGCGCGCGTCGGAGGCGAAGACGATTGAGACTCCGACGATGAAGACGAAAGTAGGAAAGACGAGGTCAGTGGGGGTGAGGCCGTTCCAGTCGGCGTGATTCATGAATCCCCAGGAACCGGGGCCACCATTGTTGTTGACCATGATCATGAAGGCGATGGTGATGCCTCGGACTACGTCGAGGGAGAGGAGGCGCTTGACGGGATTCTGCGCGAGGGCCGGATTGCCCGCTACGGCGGGATTGGTGACTGTGGTCTGCTTTTCAGTGAGACTTGGTTGCATTGCTACCCCGTGAGAATTGCTTGCACCCTACGCTACGCGTTGGGGGCGGGGTGTGCCAAGGGGGAGGACGCCAGAACGGAATCGGAATCAATGCAGTCCAGGAATTGCAACGAACATGGTTGACGTGTGGTTTGAGTTTCTGAAGGCGGCCTTGTTGCGGACCGGCACATTGAGAGCGATCGCAACTCGATCATCCACCGCTCGTCCCAAATTCCTTGCAGGCGGCGATGACGACTGCTACCCTGCATCCCACAAAGGGGAGGCCAATGAAGGATTCCGCGGTTTATGAGGTTTCCGCCAGCGCCGTCAAAGCGCCGAGTTCCTCCGCCAGAGTCGCATCGCTGGATATCGTGCGCGGTATCGCGATGATCCTGATGGCCATCGATCACGTGAGGGTCTATTCGGGCGTACCGCCTGGTGGGCCCACGTTCGGCGTTTTCTTCACGCGGTGGATCACGAACTTTGTGGCGCCGGCATTTGTGTTTCTTGCCGGAACCTCGGCTTATCTTTACAGCCGGAAGTGTGCCAATCGGTGGTCACTCTCGAAGTTTCTGGCCATTCGGGGTGTCTGGCTGATCTTTCTGGAGCTGACGTTTCTGCGAATTGCCTGGACCTTCAACTTCGATTTCCAGCACTACCTGCTCGCCGGGGTGATCTGGATGATCGGCTGGAGCATGATTGCGCTTGCCGGGGCCGTGTACCTTCCGCGGGTGGCGATCGCGACGACCGGCATTGCGCTGATCGCGCTGCACAATGTCACAAACTTGTTCCGGCCCCAGCTTGTACACGCGTTTGGACCAGACGGCCCGAACTGGTTGCTGCGAATCCTCTATTTTGGGGGCGCCGTCGAGATTGGAAACTCCGGACCGCCGCTCTTGATTCTGTACGTGCTTGTTCCGTGGGTCGGGCTAATGTTTGCCGGATACGCATTCGGGCGAATCACCGAAAGGCCAACGGAGGCGCGGCGCAGAATCTACCTGTGGCTGGGCGTTGCGCTTACTGCGCTATTTGTTATGTTGCGTCTGATTGGAATCTATGGAGACCCCCGGCCCTGGGACCGGCACACGCTGTTCAGCTTCCTGAACGCGACGAAGTACCCAGCATCTCTAGAGTACCTGTGCATGACGATTGGGCCGATGTTTGTGGTGTGGGCCTTCGCTGAGGGTTGGACGGGCAGGCTCGCCAGGGTGATTGAGACGTTTGGGCGGGTTCCGATGTTCTATTACCTGCTGCACATCCCGGTCATCCATCTTGCCGCGTGCGTAGTATCGCTCGTACGCGAGGGGCATGTTGACCCCTGGCTCTTCACGAACCATCCGCTTGATCCGGGGCCAGTGCCTGCCGGATATATGTGGAGCTTGCCGCTCCTATATCTCGTCTACGTTGTGTGCCTGGTGCTTTTGTATTTCGCATGCAGCTGGTATGGGGAGCTAAAAGCCAAAAAACGGTCCCGGCTGCTGAGCTATGTGTGAGGTGAAACGGCCGCCTTCGGCAACGCAAAAGAGAATGCCCGGACCATTTGCGGTCCGGGCATAGTTCTTTGGAGCAATCCCGATCAGTTGACGGTGAGGGTCACCTGTCGTGGAATGCGTGAAAGATGCACTCGTTCCTGTGACCGTGATTGTGAATATGCCCTGGGTGGCCGGGCGATTGGCTTTGATCGTCATGGTGGATCCTCCGCTGCTGCCGAGTGACGAGGGGCTGAAGCTGATGCTCACGCCTTTCCCCTGGCCAGATGCAGACAAAGAGACCGAACTGTTGCCGCCCGAATCGGTGATTGTGATCAGCGTCAGTAACGGAACCTCCTCGAGAGACAGAAAGTGAGGATGAGCTGGCGGAGATTGAAAAGTCCGCCGTTCCCCCACCACCGCCACCCGGACCGCCCGCGATTATGTCTGCAATCAGAGAGCTGGTAGGGCTGCCCCATCCTGTAGCCAGATCGTAGCCGGTAATTGCAGAGTAGCCGTTGCTGCCGCTGGTAATGTCGTGGAAGTCGGTGCTAAAGGACGAGCTGTTTCCTATGGCGTAGAGAGCCGGATTGATGAAGCCAACTCGACCGCCCGCCTGCTGATTGACAAGAGCCAGGTAGCCCGCCCACATGGGCGCTGCGAAACTCGTCCCGCCATAGAGATTGGCAGTGCAGGTTGTCTGGTCGGCGCAGACGTAGAACGAGTAGTCCGAGTTTGCGGAAACATCAGGAGCATTGCGAAGGGTCTTGGAGCAGCTTGAGCAACTGTTGGCAGTTGCAACCTGCCACGACGGAATTGGAATGCTGTCGGGAGTGATGCCGCCGCCGCCGGACGACCATGCACTCTCAGAGGCCCACGATCCACCGGCGGAGCTGGTCTTGAGGCTGGTACCACCGACCGAGACGACGTAGTCGTCATCGGCCGGGAAGTAATAGGGGCTTCTGCGCGTTGGCCACTTGCCCGAGTCGCCCGCGGCAGCAAAGAAGTTCTGTCCCTGGACGCCCATCTCCTTGAAATAGGGATCGTCGGTGCTGGGATCGGCGGGTCTCCATGCCCAGGAGCAGCCAATCTGCGCGCTGGTGTTATCCGAGACCATTGCATTGAGGATGGAAGCGTCGGTTGAACCCACGTAGACGTAGAGGTGGCTGAGTCCTGGAGCCATGCCAAGAGCCTGCGTCATGTCCAGGATCTGCTCGGTGTCGTCGCATCCGCTCGAATAGTTGCAGCTTGTGCTGGTGCCGTCGGTGGATATGAGCGAGACGGGTACGTTGTTGGTCTGGTGGGCATTCGTGTAGTAGGTGGTGAGATCGGCAAGATTGGCTCCGACGTACTCAAGCAGCGCAACGGACTGGCCGCTACCTGTGGATGTGCCACCATAGTACGCGGCTCGCATATCGCTGCCCAGGAACGAGGCCGAAGGGCCGGAGCCAACGGTTGCCGAGGGCTGGGAACCGGTTCGCTTATTCAGTCCGGCGGGCTTGGGAATCGAAAAGTTATCGAGGCCGGAGATGTGCCATAGCGAGAACGGGAGATCGACGGTCGGCTCCCGGTCGGGCCCATAGAAATTTCGGCCCTCATCGGGGTGCTTGTACAGATTCATCTTGATATGGAGAGCACTTTCAATGCTGGCCACTGAGCCGACAACATCGATGTTCAGGCGATTAGGAGATGTGCCCACGACCTTGAGGCCGTGCGACCGCGCAAAGTCGAGCGCCAGGTCATAGTCGTCCTGAGTCGGTCCAAAGCGCTCAGTGAACTGCTCGACTGAGAGGAACTGGCGGAACCTTGGGCTATTGGGGTTGTAGAGATCCTCAAGAAGCCTGTCGAGTTCCTCCTCGTTCCGGAGCGGAAGGGTGAGGACAAGCCGCATGGTTTGGGTCGACGGAAGATGCCCGACTTGGGAAGCGCTGCCGTCGCGCGTGGCCTGCCGGACATGATGGGTCTTAACAGACTGGGCCAGGCAGCCTGCTGCGGAGAGCAGCATTGCTGCGAAGATTGGGAGGAATTTCCCTGGTTTTGAAATCACAGATTCTCCTTGGGCGGGGATGGGGCAATCAACGAGGCTGCGATCTTTTGCCAGCGTTGATGCATTCTCAGACAAGTGCTGAATCGGTGTCTAGAGAATTCCGGCAGGCTCGTGATTCGGGTAGTTACCACGCCTGCGATCTCGATGCACTTGGGTAACTGGTTACCCGGCAGCCACTCCTCGGAGATGGAATTGACTGCGTGGCAACTGCTTCGGCGGACCTGGTGGACGGTCCTTTTTTGACAAGTACGACAAGTTAGCGCTTCGCGATCAGGCGAGTTAGCAAATCAGCGGGACCGTTCGCACGCATGCACTAAGGCCCCAAGCTTCCTCCGCCCGCAAAGACCGCGAGTTTTCGGTGAAGCGGTGAAAGGCCTGCCCTTTCAAAGATCATTTGAGTAAGCTGTTTCAGATTTGAATGAGAAGGGCCGGGGTGTTGGATTATGGGCAGAGCACAGAAATTGGGTGGGATGACGTAAACTCGTCCCTTCAGGGAAATCAAGTGTTTCGTTTGCATTCTGTTGGAGGGGATCCGTGGCCGATTTTCAACCTTTTGTTTCGCCAGATCAGAATCCGCCGGAGTTTACGGTACGCGCGCTGGTGCTGGGCTCGATTTTTGGAATCATCTTTGGCGCAGTGACGGTGTATGTGGGCTTGCGCGCGGGGCTGACGGTCGCCGCGTCGATTCCGATTTCAGTGCTTTCGATCAGTATTCTGCGGGCATTCGGGCGCGCGTCGATTCTTGAAAACAATATTGTGCAGACGACGGGGAACGCGGGGCAGTCGATTGCTTCGGGAGTGATCTTCACACTGCCAGCGCTGGTGTTTCTTGGGTTCGATCTGGAGTATTCGCGGATTTTCATGCTGGCGCTGATTGGTGGATGGCTGGGCGTGCTGTTCATGATTCCGCTGCGGCGGCAACTGATTGTGAAGGAGCATGGCGTACTTCCCTACCCCGAGGGAACGGCGTGCGCCGATGTGCTGATTGCGGGAGAGAAGGGCGGATCGCTGGCCAGCCGCGTTTTTCTGGGACTGGGACTCGGCGGAGTTTACACATTTTTCCAGAATGGAAACCTCTTTCGCGCATGGCCAGGTTCGCCGGAGTTTCGGCCGGATTTTGGACCGCAGCATGTGCTGAAGGGCGCATCGATCAACGCGGACGCGACGTCGGAGTACCTTGGCGTGGGCTACATTATCGGGTCGCGCGTGGCGGGAGTGATTTTTGCGGGCGGCGTTTTCTCATGGCTGGTGGTGATGCCGCTGATCTACTTCTTCGGGAAAGAATTGCCGCATCCTGTTTATCCGGGACAGGTGCCGATCGCGCAGATGGGGCCGAGCGATCTGTGGGCGGCTTACATCAAGCCGATGGGCGCGGGCGCGGTGGCTGCTGCAGGATTGATCACGTTGATGAAGACATTGCCCACCATCTGGGGCGCACTTGCGGTGGGGCTGAAGAATATGAAGCCCGGCGCTGAGAAAGTCGAAGCAAAACCGATTCGGACGGAGAACGATCTCTCGATGACGGTGGTGATGATTGGGTCGCTGCTGATCGTGGCTTGCATGTTTCTGTTCCTCGAGTTCAAGCCCGTGCCGGGAGCGTTTGTAGGGTGGGCCGCGAACCTGGCGGCATCGCTGCTGGTGGTGGTGTTTGGATTTTTGTTTGTGACGGTGAGTTCGCGCATTGTTGGATTGGTGGGGTCTTCGGCGAGCCCGGTGTCGGGAATGACGATTGCGACGCTGATGGCGACGACGGCAGTGTTCCTGGTGCAGGGATGGACGGCTCCGGCGTTTGGCGCGCTGGCGATTACGATTGGCGGCGTGGTCTGTATCGCCGCTTCGAACTCGGGGGACACTTCGCAGGATTTGAAGACGGGGTACATTATCGGGGCTACGCCGCGAGCGCAGCAGATTGCGCTCATGATCGGTGTGGTGGTTTCGACGATTGTGATTGGGTCGACGCTGAACCTGATGAATACCGGGTTGCAGGAGTTCCATGCAGCCCCGGAGCCGTGGGACATCAACGCTGCGCATCCGGGTGTTTCGGTTCAATCGGACGTGAAGCATCTGCCGCCGCAGATTCGCGTGGTGGCGGAAGACAAGACGACGACTTCTCATCAGGCGTCGGAGTACATGGTGTTGAATGCCATCGGGTCGACGGAACTGCAGGATGGGAAGTATCTCTACTCGCCGGCTACGAAGCAGATTGAAGTGCACTGGATTCAGGGGATCGGGAGCGCGGCCGCTCCGGCGCCGCAGGCGCGACTGATGGCGACGGTGATCAATGGAATCCTGAGCCGCAAGCTGCCGTGGGGACTGGTGCTGCTTGGCGTGTCGCTGGTGATTGCGGTGGAGTTGCTGGGGATTCGCTCATTGACGTTTGCGGTGGGAGCATATCTGCCGATCGGCACGACGTTGCCGATTTTTGTAGGTGGCGTGGTGCGGTGGATTGTGGACCGGGCGGCTGCGCGCTCGGGCGAGGCGGAAAGCGATATTTCGTCCGGCTCTCTGTTTGCGTCAGGGCTGATTGCGGCCGGCGGAATTGCAGGGCTGATCGGCGTGGGGCTGAAGGCCGTGGAAGCCACGTACATGGACAACCGCGACATTCTGAATTTTCCGCGCGGAACATGGTTCGACCACATGTGGGTGTCCGTGCTGGGATTTGCGATGCTGGCTTATGCGCTGTATTACTTCGCGCGAAAGCCGCTGAAGAAGTAGTCAGCGGCTGGGGCAACATCGGAAAAATTGGGCTTGCTGCCGTGCCGTCTGTGGCCTTGTGTGGCACTTCGGCTTAGTGGATTAATCGCCACCAATGCCAGATTCCGTACGCCAGCACAATCATGCAGAGTTCGAGAAGAAAGGCGAAGCGGAGACCGCGGGCACACTCGAGCCCGTCGGAGTTCGGCTCGACCTCTTGATCATCGGGTGCTTTGGAAAAGGCCGGGTGGTCGCAGATCGACACTACGCTCCCGTGCACATAGAAGGATTTCGATGAAGCGGCGGCGGTTCGAACTGCCGGAGCCCGGAATTCATAGACTGCTTGGCTAGGCACGGCTTAAATCTCCCACCCCAGGCTTATGCCGGAAGCATAAGCCTGGGAATTGAGTAACTTCTCTCGCGGAATAAATCGATTCTCCCGCGGTCTCTTCAGGAATTATGTGATTTATATCACTTCGGTGGGATGAGGCAACAAATAATTGCGGATAATTGCGGAGGAAAAACGGGTACTGAAGTGCAAATCCTCAGAACGGCCGATCCGGAAGGGTGAGTCAGCCGTTGCAGGTGTCTGGACCTCAGTGTGGAACTGGCCAAGTCAGGCGGCACTTATCATTCGAAAGAGGGATTAGGGAATCAGGGACTTGGGACTAGGGACTCGAAGATGACGAGAGAGGTAGACGATTTGGGACAGCAGTTTGCGAGCGATAACTATGCGGGTATTTGCCCGGAGGCATGGGCAGCGATGGAGCGTGCGAACCACGGGACATGCGACAGCGTATGGCGATGACGTGTGGACGGCGCGGGCAGCGAATGAATTTCGCGAGCTATTTGAAACGGAGTGCGAGGTGTTCTTCGTTTTTAACGGAACGGCGGCGAACTCACTGGCGCTGGCCTCGCTGTGCCAGTCGTATCACGGCGTGATCTGCTGTGATGCGTCGCATGTGGAGACTGACGAGTGCGGCGCGCCGGAGTTTTTCTCGAACGGATCGAAGCTGCTGGTGGCGCAGGGCGTGGATGGAAAGCTAGACGCCCGGATCGATTCACGAACTGGCGACAAAGCGGCAGGACATTCACTTTCCCAAGCCGCGGGTGGTGACGATTACGCAACCGACCGAGACGGGGCGGGTGTACACGCTGGATGAAGTGAAAGCGATTTCGGCGGCGTGCAAAGAGCATGGGCTCTTCGCTGCACATGGATGGAGCGCGCTTTGCGAATGCGTGCGCGAGCCTGGGGTGTTCGCCGGCGGAGTTGAGCTGGAAGTGTGGCGTCGATGTGCTGTGTTTTGGAGGGACGAAGAATGGCATGGCAGTGGGTGAAGCGGTGTTGTTCTTCGACAAAGGGCTGGCAACGGATTTCGATTATCGCTGCAAGCAGGCGGGGCAACTGGCTTCGAAGATGCGGTTTCTTGCCGCTCCGTGGGTGGGGATGCTGGAGAGCGGAGCATGGCTGAGCAACGCCCGGCATGCCAACGAGTGTGCGCAGTACTTCGCGGAACGGGTGGCACGGATTGCGAATGTGCGGGTGGTTTCTGCAGTGGATGCGAATTCGGTGTTTTTGAGGCTTCGGAAGAGATTCTGGAGAGCACTGCGCGGGCGGGGATGGAAGTTCTATAAGTTTATTGGCGGCGCGGCACGGATGATGTTTGCGTGGGATACGGATTTGGAGCGGGTGGATGCGTTGTTGAGCGATCTGGAGGAGTGTGCATGGGGGCGGGGGCGGGTGTGAAATAGGATCGCGTTTTTGTTGAGAGACAGTTTTGCTCGGTTGGACAGAAAAAGAACAACTGCAGATCTTTCGACTCCGCTTTGCTCCGCTCAAGATGACAAGCCTCTTTATGAGATAAGAAATCCGATTTCTCTTCTTCGGGCAAATTCAGGATTTTGCGATGGTGGGGTGTTTGCGGAAGACTATCTGCAATTGCTGGCGCCAGTGTTCGCTCAGGGCTATCAGTTCCCAGTCGACTTCGGGGGAGAAATAGCGCAGGACCGGGAGGTTGGCGGGATGGATGCGCAGGGCGGGTGCGGCGAGAAGCAGGCGCGGCGCGAGATGACGAGACCTCTGTACCGGGAAGTAGCCTTCACGCTCGAATGCGGAGAGTGGGCGGTCGCTGCCGGGGGTGCGCTGACGATCGGCGTTGAGGGCGCGAACGCGAATCCAGTAGTCGAGGGCCTGGAGCGGCAGGTGCAGATCTTCGTCGGCCTTGAGCTCGATGACGACGAGGCGATTGTTGCGATCGAGCGTGAGCAGATCGAGCATGCCGCGATCTCCGGATGAGAGCGCGGGGACCTGCGAGTAGAGCTGATCGCCTCGAAGCGAGGGAAGCAGATCGCTGAGTCCGGCGCGGAACTCGGATTCGAGCCAGCGTTCGGGCTGCATGCGGAAAAGCGGGTCTTTGTGCGCACCGTCTCGATGGCGGCTGAGGAAGAGACGCGCGCACAGTTCACGGCAGAGGACCTCGGTTTCTTCGGTGAGTGGAGTTTCGTTCGCTCCTGCGCCGAAGGTGATCTCCTGTTGCTGCGAAAACGAGTGCGATGCGGCGCACGTGGCGCACGCGGGCAAACTCCAGACCGTGCAGCATCAGTCCAACTTCGGTTGCGGAGCGCGGACGAATTTCGATGCGGGATTGCGCATTTGTCAGGCAGGAGTGTCAGGATTCGGTCGATGCCGGGTTGGCAGCGTTCGAGGGCGGCCTCTGGAGAAAAGCGTGCATGAGGCGGGCGGTCTGGTTGCCACTGTCGCGGAAGTCGACGGGCTCAAGTTCCTCGCTGCGTTCATCCAGGGTGAAGAGCTGGAAGTCGGCTGCGGCGTGATTGAGCCACGCCATGCGCTCGGCGGTCGTCCGGAAGGCATTTCTCGGAACGATGACTTTGAGTCCGCCGAAATGGCGGCGGGCATCGGCTCTCTGGCGGCAGTGATCGAGCCAGAGGATGCCGAGGGTAAGGATGCCATCGATGGTTGAGGCGGATTCTGCTTCGCTGACGCCGATGATGGCTTCGGCCGCAGTGCCGTGGAGCAGGCGGCCGCGAATGTAGGCGGGGCCGAAGCTGTGCTCGAGATCCATTGCGGAACGGAGGCCGTCGACTTTGGAGCCGATGAAGGCGCGCGTGAGGACGCGCTCAAGCAGGCGCTGATAGTTGCGGCGCGCGGAGTCGCGAGCTGTGGGGGTGCGGCGATCGCTCGAGGGGACGAGTTCGAGGGCCTGCGGCTTGGGC
The DNA here is from genome assembly GCA_963782775.1 of uncultured Acidobacteriaceae bacterium. Lineage (GTDB taxonomy): Bacteria > Acidobacteriota > Terriglobia > Terriglobales > Acidobacteriaceae > Telmatobacter. The sequence continues at coordinate 153,107 of CAWALE010000012.1, read as the reverse complement.
GCGCCCATGCGGCGGGTCATGACGCGCAGGCATTGCGCGCGCGGCTGAATCTCGACGACCGTCCTCATGAGGTTGCGCTCTTCGCTCCAAAGCTGAAACAGGCAGCGGCCGTGGGACTCGGTTACTGAGTAGTGCGCGAGGCGCATGTCAAACAGAACGCGACCGTCTTCGAGAAGGGCGGCGGCGGGATGGGCTGCGAGATAGTCTTCGAGGACTTCGGCGAGTTTGGCAGCGGATGGCGCGTCTACTGCTGAGGACACATGCTGCCTACCAATTCTGCCGCTTACGCAGATTCGTGATGTGCGCGGTGTGATGGCGTGAGTGCCATGCGTAGATCGCGAGTACGGTGGCGAGATTCTGACGGCCGTTCTCGGGATGGTTGTAGCCACGCCGGAAGTCCGCATCGGAAAGCGATTCGAGAAGCGCGACCCAGCGCTCGTGGAGAGCGGCGATCATGGCGAGTGAGCCATCGATGGGGAGACGGCTGTCGGCGAGCTTTGCCCAGGCGGCCTCATCGTAAGGCTTGATGGTAGGCCAGTCTTCAGTGAGGGCGAGCTTGGTGCGGACGAAGGCGTTTGCGTGGCTGTCGGCGATGTGATGCACGAGCTGGCGGACGGTCCAGCCGCCATCGCGGTAGGGAGTGTCGAGCTGCGTGTGACTGAGTCCGCTGACTGCGGTCTGAAGGGTGGCTGGAAGCTGGCGAAGGATGGAGATCTGCTCTGCGCGGACGGCGGGTTCAGAGGAAGCGGGCGCCTTGAAGCGGCCAATGGGATAGCGGAGATCTTCGAGTTCTGGCATTGCGCAACGACCTGAGGAATTCGCGGGGCGGCGATGATTTCGCGTTCCGCGATGTGGATCTAATTATGTGTGATGCTTCTGCATCTTGTGTTTCGGCGTGTTCTTGAATTTCTGATTCGTCTGGTGCTGGGTTTGGGGATGCTCCTGAGCGCGCGGATCCTTCGGCGGCTTTTTGTGAAACGGCCAAATGGCGAAGGCCGGAGCGGCACAGATGACCAGCAACAGCGCGGCAACCGCAAATTTCCTCATGGCAGGAATGTAGCACGAGAACGAGGCCCGCGAAAGTACCCGAAGTCACTGGTCCAAGAGGAGTAATGGGGGAGTGGACGAGTGAGCAGGGAAGACAGCGAAGCGCTGGCAAAACTGAGTAGGATCGGCACAGTTTAAGGCACGTATCGATTGAGAGCCGAAGATAGCCCTCGAGGCTGCGGCCATCTGCCATGCCATGACTGAAGCTGCTCTGACAGACTCAGCAAGCGGCGAAGTCGTGTGCTTTCGATGCGCGTTGGATCCAACCGGGCTTAGGCCCGGCGGTGGTGGTGATGGCGGTGGTGATGATGATGCGTGGTGACAGCGAACGCCGGGGCGGCGAAGACCAGGACCAGGAGCACGGCAGCAAGGATCTTCTTCATGGGGTGAATTTAGCATGATGGCAATTGTGGAAACCGGCGCGGCTGGCGAGTGAATCAAGTGAGGAAACGGCTCATCCCACCATGCGGGGAACGGCGGGGAGGCGTAAACTAGCTCTACTGATGAGCCTCCCTGTTGCTTCCCCCCAGCCGAGTCACCGACGTTACTTTTTTGAGAAATTCGGGATCACCGAACGGCTGCTTGAACGTTGCCTGGGTGAAGCCCTCTCTGCCGGCGGCGACTATGCCGATCTTTATTTTGAATCAGTGACTTCGACGTCGCTGGGGGTTGACGAGCAGATTGTGAAGTCGGCCAGCACGGGGACGAGCGCGGGATGCGGAATTCGAGTGCTCTCTGGCGAGCGGACGGGGTATGCCTATACCGACAATCTGAGCCCGGAGCGGCTGCTGCATGCGGCGCGGACGGCGGCATTGATTGCGTCTGGACCGGCGAAGCAGCCGGTGCAGGGATTTACGGAGACGGCCGGATGCGGATTTGTATCCGGTACCGCTGGGCGGATTTGACCTGGACCTTGCGGCGCGGCTGGAGCTGATTTTGCGGGCTGACCGTGCGGCGCGGGCATACGACTCGCGGATTGTGCAGGTGCGGGCGGGATACAGCGAAGAGCTGAGACGGATTCTGATTGCCGGCTTCGGATGGGGCGTTTGCCAGCGATACGCAGCCGCTTTGCCGGCTGAATGTGTTTGTGATTGCGAAGGACGGCCCGACGACGACCAAAGGTTCCGCCGGGGGCGGTGGTCGAGCCGGTCTGCGAGCAATTCACGGGAGCAAGAGCCCGGAGCATCTGGCGCAGGAGGCTGCGCGGGGAGCAGTTCTGCAGCTTGGGGCGGTTCCAGCGCCGGCGGGCGAGATGCAGGTGGTGCTGGGGCCGGGTTGGCCGGGAGTGCTGCTGCACGAAGCAGTGGGTCATGGGCTCGAGGCGGACTTCAACCGCAAGGGGACTTCGGCCTTTACGGGGCTGATTGGGCGGCCGGTTGCCAGCAGCAAGGTGACGGTGGTGGACAACGGAACGATGGAGGGTCGGCGCGGATCGTTGAATGTGGACGACGAAGGATCGCCTACGCAAGAGACGGTGCTGATTGAAGGCGGGATCCTGAAGGGCTATTTGACGGACAAGCTTTCGGCCCGGCTGACGGGGACGGCGAATACGGGCTCGGGGCGGCGCGAGAGCTACCACCGCATTCCGATGCCGCGCATGACGAACACGTACATGCTGGCGGGAGAGGATTCGCCGGAGGATATTCTGCGGTCGGTGAAGCGCGGGCTTTACGCGGTGAACTTTGGCGGCGGGCAGGTGGACATCACCAACGGGAAGTTTGTGTTCTCGGCGTCTGAGGCGTACCTGATCGAGGACGGCAAGATTACGGCTCCGGTGAAGGATGCGACGCTGATCGGGAATGGGCCGGAGGCACTGAAGTACGTCTCGATGGTGGGGAACGATCTGAGGCTGGATGAAGGGATCGGGACCTGCGGGAAAGATGGGCAGAGCGTGCCGGTAGGCGTGGGCATGCCGACGATCAAGCTGGACAAGATGACGGTGGGAGGAACGGGAAGATAATAGGGCATGCTCTTTTCAAAACGCAAGAAAGCATTGGCAAGCCCCCCGTCGGAATTCCGCTACGAAGTACCGAGCGAGATTCGCAATCAAGTCATACATATATGGCGAGATTCGATCGGATATTCTGAACAGCCATTCGTTGACCGCCCCCTGAGCTATTACGAAGACGAGCATGCCGGCGGTTCAACAGATCCACCGGCATATGGCTTGATGCATAAGGAACTCTGTGATGAGTATGGAGTGCTCTCACTGCCCGGGAGCGAAAGTGCCACGAGTCCGTGCCAAGCGCTTCGTTTTTTTCTACAGAAGGCCGACACTGATGGCGCTCTGGATGTAATTGAGCTTTCTTTTCGGAGGCTTCCGGAATTCCAAGACTGGCTCCTTTCTTACGCGCTATTTCAACCAGCGCTCACTGCGCAGGAATCTGTTGAAAAGCTCAATGAGCGATTTAAAGAGCACGCGATCGGCTATCGATTCGAGCAGGGGAGGATTCTAAGAATAGACTCAGACTTTCTTCACTCCGAGACAACCGAACCAGCACTGCGCCTCCTCTACTCGCATGGGTACGAAGGTGCTCTTGATGAATTCATGATGGCCCATAAGCATCTTCGCCAAGGCCGGGCTCATTACGATGACTGTCTCACCAATTGTGGGAAGGCTTTGGAGAGCACACTCAAGACGATTTGCGATCGACGAAAGTGGCCGCACAAGCAGGGTGACACCGCTTCAAAGCTAATCGACTTGGTCTTCAGCAAGAGCCTTATTCCGAACTTTCTTCAGGCGCACTTCGGCGCCCTTCGGGCGACACTTGAAAATGGTGTACCGACGATTCGGAATCGAGAAGGCGGACACGGAAGCGGCGAGAAGTCAAACGAAGTTCCCAGTATCTGGCTGCCTATCAGCTCCACCTGACTGCGTCGGCGATTGTCCTTCTGATTCGCGCAAACGAAGAATTCGCAAACGCAAGGCATAAGGCGGGATGACGTGTATGGAGATGCGTCCGCAAAAAGGATTGGCATTCAAAGATCATTATGTCTGCCGTGCGATCAACTGATGCGACGACATCACAAGTTCGCAAACGGTCGAAGGAGTGGGATCGATAGATGGCTCGAATGACGCAGGTTGAAGTTCGGAAATGGCACGGAGCCGCCGCAGATCGCAAGTTTGACTGGCAGCTCATTTCAGTGGAAGACGGCCTACGGCTTCGTGATGAAGCCTTTAGATGCCCCGAATGCTTTGGAATGGTTCGACTCATGTCGGCGTCAAAAACCCCCAATGGCAGCTCACGGTGAGCACTTTCGACGGAATAAAGGTTGCAGCCTTGGCGATTGCTTTGATGGAACGCAGCGCGCTCATCCCGTCCAAATGAAATAAGGACTACTTCTGGTGACCTGCGATCCATTTTGCGGAGCGGCTTTGCGCTGTGGCAAGGTCGGCCGGGTTGAGGTGCCTTGCGACGAGGTCGTGGGGCGTGGATAGCGTCTTCCTGAGGTGATCAGGATCACACCCGGCCGTGCATTTGCGCCGGTAGGGTTGCTTATGGGACTGGCGGAGGTGCGGCATTCGCGTTGAAGAGAGCTTGCCGCGCAACAGGGCGCGTCGATTGCTGTTGTGGGCCTTCCGACATTGGGGGCTGCGGCTTTTCTTGCGCCATTGCTGCATGCGGTTTTGTTCTCGGGCGAGCCGGGGCTGACGGTTCTCGCCATGGCGGATGGGGACCGGTTCGGAGACGGGCGCATGCGGCAGAGACCGTCAAGGCGCCGATCACGGTGGATTATCCGCAGGATGGATCGATTTTTCCTCCAGACATGATTGCGCCGGTTTTCCTGTGGCGGGATGCGGAATCATCGGCGCGGTCGTGGCGCATCGACGTGAAGTTTGCCGATCGTGCGAAGGGACTGCGCGTTGTGTCCGCCGGGGAAGGCATGAAGGTCGGCGAGATCGATGATCGTTGTGTTTCGACGGCGAACAAGCCGCCGTTTCTTACCGCGGAGCAGGCCGCGGCGCACACCTGGAAACCTGACGCGGATGCTTGGGCGTGGATCAAGAAGCACTCCGTTGACCGTGCGGCAACGATGCAGTTCACGGGGCTGGATGAAGCGGGGCGGCCGGTGAGCGAGGGCCGCGTAACCCTGACGACTTCGCGCGATCCGGTGGGTGCGCCGATTTTTTATCGCGATGTGCCGCTGATGCCGTTTGAAGGAACGAAACACGTGGTGCAGCCGCTGGCTCCGGCGAAGATGAGCCTGATTGCGTGGCGGCTTCGGGATGTGAGCAAGCCGGAGAGCCGTCTGCTGATGACGGGGCTGCACACCTGCGCCAACTGCCACTCGTTTGCCGCCGATGGCAAGACGATGGGAATGGATGTGGATGGCCCGGGCAATGACAAGGGGCTGTACGCGGTGGTTCCGGTGAGCCAGCACATGACGATTCGCAACGAGGACACGGTCTCTTGGAACCGGGATATGCATGTGGGGCAGTCGCGGGTCGGATTCATGTCGCAGGTTTCGCCGAACGGCAAGTATGTGCTGACGACGTTTGCGGGGCGCGACCAGTCGATTGGCAGCTCGTATTTTGTGACCAACTTTAAGGACTACCGGTTCCTTCAGGTCTTCTATCCGACGCGCGGGATTCTGACCTGGTATAGCCGCGAGACGGGACGGAGGGAGCCGCTGCCGGGTGCGGATGATCCGCGCTATGTGCAGACGGATGGAGTGTGGAGCCCGGATGGAAAGTACATTGTCTTCGCGCGCGCGGAGGCGAAGGAGCCGCATCCCGAGGGCGTGCCGTTGCCGTTGGAGGCCAACGATCCGAACGAAGTGCAGGTGCAGTACAGCCTTTATCGGGTGCCATTCAACGATGGCAAGGGCGGCGTGGCGGAACCGATCGCAGGGGCTGCAAACAACGGGATGAGCAACAACTTTCCGAAGATCTCTCCGGATGGGCGATGGATTGTGTTTGTGAAATGCCGCAACGCGCAGCTGATGCGCCCGGACAGCGAGCTATGGATTGTTCCCGCGACGGGCGGGGTGGCGCGGCGGATGCGCGCGAACACGCGGCTGATGAACTCGTGGCACAGCTTTTCGCCGAATGGGCATTGGCTGGTGTTTTCGTCAAAGAGCCGTTCGCCTTACACGCAGATGTATCTGACGCACATTGACGCGGATGGAAAAGACTCGCCGGCGATTCTGATTGATAACTCGACGGCGGCGAATCGCGCGGTGAACCTGCCGGAGTTCGTGAATATTGCGGCGGATGGGATTCTGGATATCAGCTCACCGGCGTCGGATTTTTACCGGTTGATGGATGATGCGTCGGAGTTGCAGGCGAAGGGTGACGCAGCCGGCTCCTTCGAGAATTTGCAGAAGGCAATTGCGATGGATCCGGAAGACGCGCGCGTGAACTTCAGCATGGGGGGAGCGCTGACGACGGCGGGAAGGTCGAAGGAGGCGATTCCCTATCTGACGAAGGCGACGCAGGTGAATCCCGATTTTACTGAGGCCTTCTACACCCTGGGCGCCGCGCAGATGCGAGAGCACAACATCGATGAGGCGATTGCCGCGTGGAATCGTTCGGTGAGCATCAATCCGCGATTCTATGAAGCGCATGAGGCGCTGGGATTCGCATTTTATGTGGAGGGGAAGCAAGCGGATTCTTTGGCCCACCTGCTGCTGGCGCTGGATGAGGAGCCGGACCGGGTTTCAGTGCTGGTGCTGGCGGCGAGCCTGATGGCGACCAGCGGTGATGCTGCGATTCGCAACGGGCCAGAAGCAGTGATGCTGGCAGAGCGGGCGGCTGAACTGACCCAGGGGCAGGATGTTCCGGTGCTTGACACGCTGTCAGCGGCTTACGCCGAAACCGGACGCTTCGACAAGGCACGGGATGCCGTGGAGCGAGCGATTGCGCTGGCGGAGAAGCAAGGGGACGCAAGCCTGATAGCCAGATTGAAGGCTCATCGCGCGAAGTATGAAGCGCATCGGCCGCTGCGGGATCCGGAAGACGAGGGAACGCTGTAGCTGCCGACGCTACTGAGTCGTGTCCTGAGCTCCGTTCCTCAAGCCAGCGGTTGTTGAACTGCCCGTGGGAGATAATCGTTTCCAAGACTCTTCTCATTGCCCTGTATAATCCGTCTACCTTCGCAAACGCACGTTTTCTTCCCTGCCGTCGAGCGGTGCACGCGAATTGGCGTGCCTCTCTGTTTCCCCTCTGAAGCCAGGGCTTATATGTGGACATGACTGGACGTCAGCTCAGAGGGCCTTGGCCCTTCTCGATGCCGTGCGAACCAATCGTTCCAAAACAGATGTACTTGCGCGATGCATTCCGGTATACCTTGCTTCATTCCTCAGGGCCTCCGCACTTGAAAGACAAGGAGTCCAATGGCAGACAGTGCACGAGAGCAGAAGTTCCTTCAGGCCGAACATCTGGTTGAACAACACAGCGGGGAGCTAAAGAAGGAACTCCGACTTGGAGATCTCGTCCTCTCCCAGGCGCTCTATATCGTCGGCATCCAGTGGATCGGCACAGCCGGGAAGCTTGGCTCCGCACACGTGATGTACTGGATTCCCGCGGTCCTGCTTTTCTACATCCCATCCGGCATCGTTGTCACTCACCTCGCCGCGGAGATGCCGCTCGAGGGTGGACTCTATCAGTGGGCCAAACTTCGATACGGTGAATTGATCGGGTTCCTCGTCGCGTTGAACCTCTGGGCAACAGTAGTTCTAGTCGTTGCGTCCACCATGTCGATGCTCGCCGACAACGTAGCCTATGCTGCGGGACCTTCCGGGGCCTGGATCGTGGAAAGCAAGCTCATGACGGCTGCTCTCAGCGCCGTCGTCATCGGCGGACTCACCTTGATCGCGATTCGCGGGATGTCGATTGCGAAGTGGCTTCACAATATTGGAGGCGTTGTTCTAATCCTCATGCTAGCGGCGATGGTCCTCTTCGCATTTCCGCGATGGATGCATGGCACCGCGGCCACGGCCCCTGTAGCCCTCACCTTTCCCGCCGTCACTCTTCTCAATTTGAATATTGCCGCCAAAATGGGCTTTGGAGCATTCTGCGGATTCGATGGATGCTGCATCTTTTCCGGCGAGATACGCAACCGAAACGTTGCGCGAACCATTCGACGCTCGATCTTTCTGTCAGGCCCGGTGATTGCGCTCATCTACATCGCCGGTACCGCCTCCACTCTCGCGTTCACCCGGCCCGCCGACCTCGATCTCATCTCAACGCCCATGCAAGCGCTTACGCGCGGGGCGCATGGAACGTCGTTCGCGATCATCGTCGGTCCCGTTGCGGCTGCCTTCCTGATCCTCAACATCGTGGGCGGCGTCAGCATCTACTTCAACGCTGTGAACCGCCTGCCCATGGTTGCCGGATGGGATCACCTTCTCCCTGCCTGGCTCAGCCGCCTCCATCCCCGATTCAAGACTCCGGTGGGTTCCATCGTTTGCGTGGCGGTTGTCACATTCGGCCTCACACTGTTTGGGAACTTTGGAGTCGGCGCACAGGAAGCATTTCAGTTCCTGAACAACACGGGCATCATCTGCTGGGCGCTTACTTATCTCGTGATGTTCAGTATTCCGCTAGTGGCCCGAGGTGAAAAGCCGCCCATCGGGGTACGCATTGCGGCTCTTTCAGGACTGGGAATGACCGCGATGTACGTCGTCTTTTCAGCTTTTCCAATTGTCGATGTGAGGAACGCAACAGCCTTTACTACGAAAGTGATCCTTGTGATTCTGTGCATCAACGGCGCAGGGGCCTGGTACTTTTATCGAGCGACCAGAACGAAAAAGGCTCTCGCTGTAGCTGAAGTCGCGGACTAGCGTTTACCGTGTCGCGGACAAAGACCCATTTTCAAGTAATGTCCGGATTGGCGGTTCACTGCTCCGAACTGGACTTGGGTCGGTTGGCAAGTTTGCGGCTAGTGCGGATTTGGCGAGGGATTTTGAGGCGAGGGATTATCCGCCTTGCCGGTTGCCGCGGGTGTGCCTATATGGTCGGCTAACTCGGCGCCGCTAAAGCTGTGCGTGAAGCTTTCATCGATTTCCGGCAACATGGTTGCATTCCATGCAAGCCACTCTGCTTCCAGACGCTGGTAAATTTCCTTGCGTCGCTCTTTAAGGTTGGCCCGCTCCATGGGATCTTCCGCCACATTGAACAGGAAGGTATTGCCGAGGATCTTGAGGAATTTGTAGTCGCCGTCGCGCGCGGCGCGCTGGGCATTCGCTTTGTAGCGCCAGAACAACTTGCGCTCGAGGGGTGCTGCGTTGGTGGCGAGCACCGGCAGCAGGTCGATACCGTCGGGTGGAAATGCGGGGTCGGGTGAGGTGCCCGCCGCGGCGAGCAGTGTGGGGAGCCAATCCATGCTGATGCCCACCTGGTTGGTGGTTCGTCCCTTTGGGATCCGCGCCGGCCACGAGATGATCGCTGGAATCCGGAGCCCTCCTTCCAACAGTTCGGTCTTTCTGCCGGTAAAGGGCCAGGTGTCTGCAAAGCGCTCTCCGCCGTTATCGCTGGTGAAGATAACAATCGTGTTCTCGGCGATCCCATTGGCATCGATCGCTTCGACTACGCGTCCAACCTGCAAATCCAAATCTTCGATCATGCGCTGGTATGTCTTTTGCGTGCCACCATCGAAGTCGTTCAAATTCGCCCGGCAAGGCGTTTCGACTCCGATTCATCTCCTGGTGCTTCCCAGGGCCAGTGAGGCGCGGTAAAGTGCAGGCTCAGCAGAAACGGGCGACCGGATCGCGCATAGTCGTTCACCACATTCACCGCGTGGCTTCCGAGCAAGTCAGTCAGATATCCCACCTGGTCCACGCGCACGTCATCATCCCACAGGTCCTTCGAATGTGTGTAGTAGTCTGCCGCACCGCCGGCGAATCCCGTAAAAGTGGTCATATCCGCTCTGCAGAGGACCAAATTTGGGCAACTGGCCCAGATGCCATTTGCCTACGAGCGTGGTGCCGTAACCTGCCTTCTTCAACAATGACGGCAAGGTGGGAACGTCCGGAGGCAGACCGACATCGCGCTCAGTCAACGGTTCGTCCAGACCCGACAGGGAGACGATCCTGATAGCGGCCGGTGATCAGGGCAGTGCGCGTAGCCGAACAAACCGCGGAGTTGGCATAAGCCTGCAGGAAGCGCACACCGTTTTGAGCCAGGTCGTCGATGTTCGGAGTTCGGAGATCGGGACGGCCATAGCAACCCACGTCGGCGTAGCCCAGATCGTCTGCCATGATGAAAACAATGTTGGGGCGTCGGGACACTTGCTTCCCGAAAACGGGATCAATGCCCGAAGCCATCGCAGCCATTCCCAGTGCTGCCCCACGAAGCACCGAACGGCGGCTGAAATTCTCCGTCGCAGGGTAGTCAGTCTCCCGTTGTTTGGGCTGGAAATTCATTGATCACACAATCCACCTTGGTATACCACCTTTGCGGAGCATATTCACTTCCATGAACCTAGAATTGGGCAGAAACTTCATCACTGCCATCGGTGAATGTCACAGCTACCCCTGGGAGCGACGATCCCCGCCGCTTATGGTGGGGGGTCAGCGCGGCCGCGTTAAGAGCCGCGTTAGAATCGTCGCACCCCATCGTCGCTCGCTATGCTGTTTCCGCCGTGCGTCTCGTCGGGAGCGGCCATTTAATTCGTGACGTGACCTGACACAAAGAATACTCAGGGTTCACGCGTCTTCCGGTTATTTCTGGTGGGCGGTTAGCCATTTTGCGGCGCGGTCTTGGGCGGCAGCGAGATCGGTTGGGCTGAGGTGTCCTGCGACCAAGTCGCGGGCGTTAACAGCGTCTTGCTGACGCGAGCCGTTCCAGGTTTTGGCGGCTAGTTCGAGCCAGAAGTAAGACTCCGGGAGATTGACGCGGAACTCCCTGGCCATTCGGCATACATTGAGCCGAGATTGAACTGGGCGCGGGGAACTCCCTGCTCGGCGGCCTTGGTGTACCACGCTGCGGCCTGGGTGTAGTTCTTCTCGAGGCCGGTGCCGTTGTCGTAGAGCAGGGCGAGGTTGAATTGGGCGGAGGCGTTTCCCTGCTCGGCAGCGCGGCGGTAGAGATCAGCAGCCTGAGCGTAGTCCTGTGGGACGCCGATGCCGCGTTCATAGAGGGTGCCGAGGTTGTATTCGGCTTCAGGAACTTTTTGCAATGCTGCTTTGCGATACCATCCTGCGGCCGCAGTGAAATCCTGAGGCACTCCGTTGCCGCGATCGAAAAGCAGGCCGAGGTGCAGTTCGGCGGGAGCGAAGCCTTGCACCGCGGCCTCTTGATACCAAGACGCGGCCTTTGCGTAATCCTGCGGAACGCCGTTGCCGGTTTCGCAGAGTGTGCCCATGTGGAATTGCGCCTGGGCTGACCCCTGGTCGGCGGCTTTCTGCAGCCATGATGCGGCTTTGGTGTAGTCCTGTGGGACGGAGATGCCGGAAGCGTACGCCTCGCCTACTGCCAGTTGAGCCTTAGCGTCGCCGGCATTCGCTTTTTTGAGCAGGGCAGGATCGATTCCCGCTTTTTGCGCGAGGACTGGAAGACACATGAAAACAATGAGGTAGATGGAAAGCGAAAGGATGCGGCGCGACGTCATGGTGCCTCTTAATAGAGCCTCAGGGGAACTCAAACACGATAGCAAATTTAAGCGGCGTCGAGGTGTGATGGCCGTCCGCCGGGAGCGGGGGGCGCGGATGCGCTGCCATGCACCGGTTTGTTAAGGTTGACCCATGCCGGAAGCTGTTCAACTCCCCGATGTCGCCACCGTTGATCTTGAATCCCTTTCAACCGATGTAGTGAAGCTGGCCATGAAGGCTGGTGCCAGCGATGCTGAAGTTGTCGTCCGCGAAGGGGACGAGTTCAGCGTGAATGTGCGGCTGGGGCAGGTGGAGACGCTGAAGGAGTCGGGTTCGCGCGCGATGGGGCTACGGGTGTTTCTGGGGAAGCGCTCGGCATCGGCGTCGACCAGCGATCTAACGGCGGATGGGATTCGGCAGTTGGTCGATGGCGCGGTGGCCCTGGCGAACGTGACGGAGGAAGATGCGTTTATCGGGCTGCCGGAGACGGAGGAGTTCGGCTCGATCAAGGACGATCTGCACCTCTTCTTTGAGGATGTGTACTCGCTGCCGGGCACGGAGCGGATTGAATGGGCGCGGCGGGCTGAGGCTGCTGCGATGGCAGCGGACCCGCGCATCACGAACTCGGATGGCGGGAGCTTCGACGCGGCGACGGGCAGGAAGATTCTGGCGAACTCGCGTGGATTTGTGGGGAGCTATCGGTCGAGCTATGCGGGGGTTTCGGCGGCTCCGCTGGCGCGTGATGAAAACGGGCAGATGCAACGGGATGGCTGGTGGAGCAGTGCCCGGCGGATGGCGAATCTCGAAAGCCCTGAAGCCGTGGGAGCTGAAGCCGCGCGACGGACGGTGCGGCGGCTTGGCGCGAAGCGTGTGCCTACTCAGCGGGTGCCGATTGTGTTTGCGCCGGAGGTGGCGAGATCGCTGATTGGATCAGTGTTTGATGCAGTGTCGGGCGATGCGATCTGGCGGCATGCTTCGTACCTGGCGGGAAAGCTGGGCGAGCAGATTGGCGCTGCGACGCTGACCATTATTGACGACAGCACGATGTTGTTGCCGACGGGCGTGGGCGGATTCGGCAGCACACCATTTGATGGCGAGGGACTGCCGTCTCGACGGAATGTTGTTGTTGAGGGCGGCGTGCTGCGGAACTACATGCTGAACTCGTATGCGGCACGGAAGCTTGGGATGAAGTCGACGCATAATGCTTCGCGGGGGCTGGCGGGGGCGCCGGGGATCGGGTGCGGGAATCTGTATCTTGAGCCGGGAACGCAGTCGCCGGAGGAGATTATCGGCGAGGTGAAAGCCGGGCTGTACGTGACGAGCTTGATGGGATTCGGAACCAATATTGTGACCGGCGATTACTCGCGCGGGGCGGCGGGGCTGTGGATTGAGAACGGTCAACTGACGCACGCGGTGGAGGAGATCACGATTGCCGGGCATCTTGGCGAGATGCTGATGAATGTGACGGCGATCGGGAATGACCTGGTGTTTCGCGGTTCGGTGGCATCGCCCACGCTGCGGATTGATGGGATGACGATTGCGGGGGCGTGAAGAGCGCACCCGAGGATTGGGGAAATGATGATTTGGACGCTAAAACCCCTTTTGCTTGCTGGCTGTATTGCATCTTCGACAATCGCCTTCGGACAAGATCCACCACGCGCTCAAAACGCTACTCAATTCCTAGAAAACGCAATCAAAGCGGTGAGTGAGATCCAATCGGGCGAAGCCCGTGCTGCCCTGGAACGCGATTTCGTATTGGATGGTGGCTTGCAGTTTCCCAAAAAGTCCAGGTACGTGTATAGGACTTGCCACCTCATCAAAATTGACGTAGAGTTCACAATTTCAAATGCCTCTGCGCTGCCTGAGCCTGCGCCGACTGATCAGGTCAAGCATGTTTCAAAGCCCTATCTGGAATATCCATTTTCCGATTGAGGGCTCCGAGGGGAGAGAATGGCAGCAACCACTGAAATCCTTTCGGACTCGATAGCTTTTGATCCCTCCGACGCAAAGGCTGCGCTCGCTCAACTACCGACCACTGCCGCGGTGTTTGCGCTCTACGGCGCCGAAGCGAAAGACGAGCCTTACATTGGGCGCACACCCAACCTGCGCGGGCGGCTGGAACGGCTGCTGCAGCCTTCGGCGAAGCATCCGCGACGGCTGCAACTGGCGGGGCGGGTGCGGCGGATTGCGTTTCGGCGAACGGGTTCGGATTTTGAATCGCTGCTGATTCAGTTCTCATTGCTCGAAGAGGTGTATGGCGCGAAGGTGCTGGAACGGATGCATCTGCGTGCGCCGGCGTTTGTGCGATTCCTGGGCGGCAATCCGTATCCGCGAATTGTGGTGACGAACAAGCCGAGCCAGCGGGAGGCGGACTGGGCTTATGGACCGTTTTCTTCGCGGGCGGCGGCGGAGCGGTTTGGCGAAGAGGCGCTGAAGCTGTTTCTGCTGCGAAGGTGTACGGACGATCTGAATCCTGACCCGAGCCACCCTGGATGCGTGTATTCGGAGATGAAGATGTGTCTTGCGCCCTGCTACAAGGGCTGCACGGACGAGCGCTACGCGGAAGAGGCTGCGGCGGTGCAGGATTTTCTGTCAACGCGGGGGGAGAGCAGGCTGGTAGTTCTGCGCAGGAGCGCGATGCTGCTTCGGCGAACCTCGCGTTTGAGGAGGCTGCGACGTTGCATGCGCAGGTGCAGAAGGTAGAGGCGGTGCGTCGCTGGCGCCGGAGCTGGTGCAGCCGTTGAGCAAGCTGCGCGCTGTGATATCTTCAACCGCCTGCGGTGGGGCCAACCGCGCCTTCGGCGCCCGAAGCTGGGGTATCCATCTTCATGTACGCCAATGGAAGGCTCAGGGGACCGGTGGAGTTCTCGACGGTGGGAATGCGGATACAGAACGAGCAATCGGGATCGAGTTCACTGTTTGCGCAACCGATGGCGCTGGAGCCGGTGCCGGAAGAGCAGGGATCAGGGATTAGTCACCCCAACGAACATACTTCGTTCGTTGGGAACCCCGGCGGTGAACAGGGAATAGAAACACCTGTTGCGCCAAAGGTTCCGCGGACGATGCTGGAGGCGCGGATGGAGGCGGTTCTCGAAGAGTTGATGAGGCCGACTGATCCGCCGAACACAGTTGTGAGGCAGGGGCACCTGGCGTTGCTGAAACGGTGGTATTACCGGCCTGAGGTAAAACGCGAGGGCGAGGTCTGCTTCCCGGACGAGGAAGGGCGCTGGCCTATCAGATCGATGCTGCGTAGCGTGGGACGCGTGGCAGCCAAGGCGATGGCCCATCCAGCGCGCACGTAGGACAATTGCAGGCAAAGAGGCAGCGATGGCAAGGCAGAAAACGGTGCGGGAGATGCTGTCGCCGGGTAGGCGGCTCGATCGCGGCTATGCCTGTGAGGTCGCTGCGCTGCTGATGAAGAATCCGCGCAAGACCGGGCAGGTGGTGGAGTGTCTTTGGGATGAAGAAGCCGGTATTGCGAATCGTGCGGCTGACGCGCTGGAACGCGCTTCAGGCAGGCGTCCGCAGATTCTTGCGCGCTGGAAGGAAGCCTTGCTGGACCGCATGCTGGACGCCGGGGAAAACAAACTGCGCTGGAACCTGGCGCTGATGATTACCGAACCCGCTGACGGAAGCTGAAACTGCGCGGGCGGCGACGGTGCTGCGTTCGTGGCTCGATGATAAGAGCTCCATTGTGAAGACGAGCGCGATGCATGGGCTGGCAGGGCTGACGCGCTGGGACCCATCGATGTTGCCTGAGGTTCTGGACATGCTGCGCGTTCTGAGCCGGAGCGGTACGCCGGCGATGCGGGCGCGGGGGCGCATCCTGCTGAAGCGGATGGAAGCGGGGAGAGAGTTGCCGGTCATTACCGGACCGTTATCGGGTCTTTCAGGGGTGACGGGAACGTTGGGCGGACGATCGAAGACTCGGGCCATTCCGCAGAAGGCTCGCGGCAAGACGCTGCAGGCGGTGCGCTAATTGAGTATGCCGGTGATAAACTGGCCGGGCACAGAGAGTGTGCCAAGACATTCATGATTCAGGTGCTTGCGGACTAAAGATGATTGACTTCTGCCTTCGATACTATGATTGAACTTCTTCCTTCGATATTATCGGCGGATTTTGCGAACCTCGCGGCCGAGATTGCGGCAGCGGAGCGTGGTGGCGGCACCGTGATCCACGTGGACGTGATGGACGGGCATTTTGTGCCCAATATCACGATCGGTCCCCCGGTGGTGAAGAGCTTGCGCAAGGCTACGAAGCTGCCTCTCGACTGCCATCTGATGATTGAGAATCCGGACGAGTACATTCCGGCCTTTGCCGATGCCGGAGCGAACTGGGTGAGCGTGCACTACGAGGCCTGCCGGCATCTGCACCGGTCGCTGACACATATTGCGGACCATGGAATGCAGCCGGGAGTGGTGCTCAATCCAGCGACGCGGGTGGAGCTGATTCGAGACATTCTGCCGATGGTGCACCATGTGCTGATCATGAGCGTTAACCCGGGCTTTGGCGGGCAGAGCTTTATTCCCTTTTCCCTCGACAAGATCCGGCGGCTGGCGCAATTGCGCACGGAACTGGGGTTGGCATTTAAAATCGAAGTTGACGGCGGCGTAGCTCACGACACGGTTGCCCAGGTCGTCAAAGCAGGTGCGGAGTTGTTGGTGGCCGGGAATGCTGTGTTTGGCGCCGGGCAGGCCGAACGGGATGCCCGAGCTTTGCTGAGCAGCAGCTCGCAAAGCCGCTGGTGAGTAAGCCGTATAGAAGCATATAACCGTGGCAGTTTTCCCCCTGCCGCACATTTGAGGTGGTATGAACCGGTTGTCGAGAAGTTTTGCTGCGTTGGCGCTGGCGTCGCTGGTGCTGTCTGGGGTAACGGCTCAGGCCAAGGATAAGAAGCCCAAGCACAAAAAGAACCAGGATTTGAGTGCTAATCCGCTGGCGAACGTGAACTCGAAGCAGCCCGACAAGGAGCTCTTCGATAAGGCAATGGTGGCGCTGAAGAAGGGCCGCTATGACGTGGCGAGGCTCGACCTGCAGACCATGCTGAACACTTATCCCGACTCAGAGTACCGGATGCGGGCCAAGCTTGCCGTGGGTGACAGCTGGTTTAAAGAGGGCGGCACTGCGGCGCTGACGCAGGCTGAGAGCGAATACAAGGACTTCATCACCTTTTTTCCCAATTCCCCCGAGGCCGCCGAAGCACAGATGAAGGTGGGCGACATCTACTACCAGCAGATGGAGAAGCCCGACCGGGATTGGAACAATGCGCAGGATGCGGAGAAGGAATACCGGACCATGATCAACATGTTCCCGGATTCGCCGCTGATTCCGCGCGCCAAGCAAAAGCTGCGCGATGTGCAGGAGGTTCTGGCGGAGCGCGAGACGCAGATCGGACTCTACTACGGGGCCAAGGAAAACTATCCTGCCTCGATTGCACGCCTACAGACAGTGGTGGATACCTACCCTCTGTACTCCAAGAGCGACCAGGCGCTGCTAGCGATCGGCGATGCTTACGCAGGAGAGGCGCGCGCCGTGCTGATTGCGCCGAACATACCCGGCGCTGTGCGTGAGCGCCTGCGCATTGTCTACCAGGACAAAGCGGCAGCGGCCTATGCCAAGGTGATTACGCGATATCCGATGGCGCCGCATGTTGAGGACGCGCGCGACCGGCTTGTAGCAATGAACCGTCCAGTGCCCGAACCGACGGACGCGGCTGTTGCGGAAAACGACGCAGAGCAGAAGAGTCAGCGGCCGATTCGCTTCACAGACAATGTGCTTGGAATCATCAAGCGCGGACCCACGGTGGTGGAGGCTGCGCACGTGGGCGAGCCTTCGCTCGAAGATCCGAAGCGCACGTTGGCCCCCGATATAACCAAGGAGAACGTGGCGCTCTACACCTCGGCCTTTAACGCAGGCAAGCCGGCAGCGACGACTGCGGTTACGCCGACCGGTCCTAATGAGCCGCCGCGCAGCGATCAGCCCTCCACTGCGCCGCAGATGGCCGCTCCGCCTGCCGGAACCGGGGTTGGAGTCCAGATTGTGAATGCTCCTAACGGAGACGCATCCGCACGCCGGCTGGAAATGAAGTAGCGCCGGCGACTGGTGCAGCAGGTGATGCAAGCCCGCTGGTGAAGCCGGTTGGGCCCACCGACACCACGCTGCCAGCAGTGGATAAGCCGGCAGAATCCCCCGACCAAGTGAACGATATCAAGGCTGGCACAGCGCAGCAGTCGACTGCCACAGACGCCGCAAAGAAGAAGCCCAAGGCCAATCTGGATGAAGAGTCCTCAAGCAAGAAGAAAAAGAAGAAGGGGCTGGGCAAACTGAACCCGTTCTAAAAAGGCAGGGAACGAGGGAACAAGACGAAGGCCGCATCCGGCGAGGGTGCGGCCTTTGTTTTTTGCGTGGTTGACGATGCCGAGGACGTGGCAATGAGGGTTGCTCAATCTGCTAGAGTGAAGAGTGGTCCCCCGGTCTGAAATCCTTGTGAAATCTGGGTTTCGGTGCAGACCTGTGGGCTCGCTCATAACCCTCATGCCACACGATCTGCCCAAAGCATACGACCCGACCGCCATTGAAGATCACTGGGCGGAGTACTGGGTGCGCGAGAAGCTTTTCGCGCAGCCGACGCCGAATCCGGAGGACCGCGTGGACGGCGAGTCCTCTTTTACGATTCTGCTGCCGCCGCCTAATGTGACCGGCAATCTGCACATGGGCCACATGTTCGAGCACACGGAGATCGACATTCTGATTCGCTGGCACCGCATGCGCGGCGATCGCGTGCTCTGGATTCCGGGAACGGACCATGCCGGCATCGCTACGCAGATGATGGTGGAGCGGCAGATTAGCGGCCGAAGGCAAGACGCGCCAGCAGATGGGCCGCGAGAAATTTGTCGAGCGCGTGTGGGAATGGCGACGGCACTATGGCGGCGCGATTCTGGAGCAGATGAAGCGGCTGGGCGCGTCGGTTGATTGGGATCGCGAATACTTCACCATGGACGAGCGGCTCTCAGTGGCCGTGCGCGAGGCGTTTGTCCGGCTGCTACGAACAGGGGCTGATCTATCGCGGCGCTTACATCGTGAACTGGTGCCCGCGCTGCCAGACGGCTATCAGCGATCTGGAAGTGGTGCACGAAGAGCACAAGGGACATCTTTGGGAGATTCGCTATCCGGTTATTGGCGATGACGGCAAGGATACGGGCGAGTTTCTGACGTTGCGACGACGCGGCCGGAGACGATGCTGGGCGATATGGCTGTCGCGGTGCATCCGGCGGACGAGCGATACAAGCATCTGCACGGGAAAAAGTTGCGGCTGCCGCTGATGGAGCGCGAGATTCCGATCATCACTGACGAGTGGGTCAGCCCGGAATTTGGGACGGGCGCGGTGAAGGTGACGCCGGCGCACGATCCCAACGACTTTGCGCTGGGGCAGCGGCACGATCTGCCATCGATCAACGTGATGGACGAAACCGCGCACATGAATGCCGAGGGCGGCGCGTACGCGGGGCTGGACCGATTCGAAGCGCGCAAGAAGATTGTCGCAGATCTCGAAGAGATGAGCCTGCTGGCGGGGATCAAGGATCACGTGAACCGTGGGCCACTGCGACCGCTGCAAGACCGTGGTTGAGCCGCGACTTTCGACGCAGTGGTTCGTGAAGATCCAGCCGCTGGCGGACAAGGCCATCGCAGCGGTGGAGGAAGGCCACATCAAGTTCACGCCGGAGAACTACGGGAAGACGTACTTGAACTGGATGCAGAACATCCATGACTGGTGCATCTCGCGGCAGTTGTGGTGGGGACATCGCATTCCGGCGTGGCACTGTTCGGCTTGCCACAAGATCATTGTTGCGCGACAGGATCCGACGAAGTGCGAGCACTGCGGAGCGGACAAGCTGAAGCAGATCGACCGACGTGCTGGATACGTGGTTCTCTTCGGGGCTGCTGCCGTGTCGGTGTTTGGGCTGGCCGAAATTACCGCTGAGAATCGTGCGGATTTCGACGCGTTTTATCCGACGAGCCTGCTGGTTACGGGCTTTGACATTTTGTTCTTCTGGGTGGCGCGCATGATCATGCTGGGCTGCTGTTTTCCACGGACGTTGAAATGCCGGACGGCAGTCCGCGGCCGCTCGCGGAGTCTGTGCCTTTCGCGAGGTGTACATTCACGCGCTGGTGCGGGATGCGGACCGCCAGAAGATGTCGAAGACCAAGGGCAACGTTGTCGATCCGATCGAGATTGTGAAGCAGTACGGGACCGATGCGGTGCGGTTCACGCTGGCGTCGATGGCTTCGCCGGGGACGGACATCGCGTTCAACGAGGCGCGGACGGAAGGGTATCGCGCGTTTGCCAACAAGATATGGAATGCGGCGCGGTTCATGTTCATGAATGTGGATCGGGCTGCGGAGGTCGGGATCGCGGTTGATCGTTCATGTTTGGGCGCAATGCCGACTGCAGGCAAAGACGCGCCGCTCGAAGCACGCTGGATTGTGGCGGAGTTGCATGCGACGGCTGCAAAGGTGAACGAGGCGCTCGAGAACTATCGCTTCGACGATGCTGCGAATACGATCTATCAATTCTTCTGGGGCAGCTTCTGCGACTGGTATCTGGAGATTGTGAAGCTGCGGCTGAATTTCTCTGAGACAGCTGACAAGGCGAAGACGAAGGCTGCACTGACCACACTTGTCTCTGTGTTTGAAGCATCGTTGCGGCTGCTGTCGCCGTTCATGCCATTTCTCACGGAAGAGATTTGGCACGCTGTCTACGACGGGAATCCGCCGGCGAGGTCGATTGCGCTGACACGGTTTCCGCAGACCACAGAACCTGCGTACGACGTGCCAAGTGTCCGTGGCATGAATCGCCTTCAGGACCTAATCGTCAATGTGCGTGCGCGCCGCAAGGAACTAGAAGTTCCTGAGAAACAGCACACGCCCATCCTGGCTTTCTGGGATGCTGGTTCGAACGTGGGCTCGACGAAACCTGAGATCAACAATGTCTACAAAGAGAATCTGGACATAATCCAGCGTTTAGGCCACGTCTCCAACGTAGAGGACAAGGACTCGCAGTATCTGGAAAGGACACCTGAGCTTGGTTGGACCCAAGCCGGCGGTCCTTTCATTGCTGTGGTCTACGAACGGACCGTCGATGTCGCTGCTGAGCGGGAGCGCTTGACCAAGGACATCGTAAAGTACGAGAAGGGTCTGGCTTCTGCGGAGCGTCAGTTGGGCAACGACGGATTTCTGGCGAAGGCGCCAGCGCATATCGTCGAAGGCCTGAAGAAGCAGGAAAGCGAAACTCGGGTTCTGCTCGAGAAGGCGCGGGCTGCGCTGAATGCGCTGCCGCCTGCGTGAGCGAATCTGGCGAATGGCGTGCGTCTGCAAATCCTGCGTTGAGCATTCCAGAACTCTCGGAATCGTGCACGCTCCGAAGTCGAAGCATGCACTTCACAAGGCGTATCGGGCGGCGGCGAAACTTTGGCATCCTGACCGCTTTGAGAGTAACCAGGGCAAGAAGTATGAGGCGGAAGAGCGATTCAAGCGCATTCACGCGGCCTACGAAGCACTTTGCGAGCACTTCGACAATCCCGCGAGAAGAGCGCGCGAAGCGGAATTCGTTACTCCTGTTCAACCGAATCCCCGACCCACCATTTCTTTCGGAGATGTGCCGGGTTGTTTTGCTGCACCGAATTTCCCTGATTATGTTCGGGAAGCCATTGAAGCCGCGCATCTGGACAGTACAGAGATTCCGGTTGGCTTTGTTGATTTGTCTGGAGGGGCTGAACGCTACATTCTTTTGGGCAATCACAAGATGTACATTCGCAACGCAGCGGGAATCCTTTCAGTGATCTGGTATGTGGACCTGGGCACAGTGAACCTGATCGACTTGAAGGCGGAGAAGAAAGCGGGGGCATGGCAAAGAATTGCCGAGAGCATTGCCGGAAAGGCGCAGCACCATTCGCTCGAGATCAATCGGCTGGATGGAAGCAGGTTTTGCATGTTGACGGACCGTCCGGATGACAGGGTCAAGAAAGTTGTTTATAACTTTCTACGACAAATGAAATCGAATTCGCAGTCTTGAACATCGAAAGAAGAACGAATGGACTGGAAGAGCCACCGCGTAGAAGCATTGCTGGAGCAGGCGCTGCTGGAAGATAAGGCCGTCAGCGATGCCACGACTAACGTGACCATCGATGCCAACCTGCGCGCCTCGGCCTCGATCATTGCGCGACAGGAGATGGTGGTGGCGGGACTGGGCGCGGTCCCGCGCTTCCTCGAGATTTTTGCCCGGCTCGATCCGCGTCCGGCGGCGCATACACGATTCGACGTTGTCAGCCATCCGGAGATCTTTGACGGCGTTCGCGTGCACAAGGGGCAGATACTGGCTGTGATTCGGCACAACGCACGCGTGCTGCTGAGTTGCGAGCGGGTGATCCTGAACCTGATGCAGCACCTGAGCGGCATTGCCACGCTGACGCGGCGGTACGTGGATGCGATCCAAGGGACAAAGGCCCGCGTACTCGACACACGGAAGACTGTTCCCGGCCTGCGCGCGCTGGAAAAGTATGCGGTGCTTTGCGGCGGAGGAACGAATCACCGGCTCGATCTTTCGTCGGGCATCCTGATCAAGAACAACCATATTTCTCTGGGCGGCGGATTGCGCGCAGCGCTTACGAATGCTCTGGAGAAGCGTCAGCCGGGCAATCGCGTGCAGGTGGAAGTGCGCACGGAGAAGGATCTGGAAGAGGCGATTGAATGCGGCGCCGAGGCGATTCTGTTGGATAACATGTCGCCTGCGCAGGTGCAGACGGCGGTCCAGCGGATTCGCAAGGAAGAGCGCTGGATTCCGATTGAGGCGTCTGGCGGCATTGTGCTCGACAACATTCGCGCGTATGCGGAGGCTGGGCCGGACTTTATCAGCGTGGGCGCACTGACGCACTCTGCCAAGGCCGCGGACATTTCCATGAGCATTGTTGCGGAGCCGGCGTAGGCGTGTACGACCTTGTTGCGCTGGACGCGGAGCTTGCCGGAACCGTCTTCGCAGGCAAGCTGCAGTTTTCTTCCATGACCGGATCGACTAATAGCGATGCGATGGCGGATGCGCGCAATGGCGACGCCGCACGGATCTGTCTTTTTTGCCGATGAACAAACGGCGGGGCGCGGGCGCGGCGATCACGGTTGGCATTCGAGTGCCGGGGATGGGCTATATGTTAGCGTGCTGCTACGGCCGAAATTGTCGCCGTCGCAACTCCCTCTGATACCTCTTGTCGCGGGATTAGCGGCGGCGGAAGCGATCCGAGCAGTTACAGGACTCGTAATCGACCTACGGTGGCCTAACGATTTGCTGATTGGTCCGCACAAGACTGCGGGCATCCTGGTCGAGTCGAAAACTGACGCCGCGGGGCTGGCATTTGCTATTGTGGGGATCGGCATAAACGTACATCAACGCGTGTTCGATCCCGCGCTTTCGACGCCTGCCACTTCTCTGGACATCGCTGCGGGACGTCGTGTGAGCCGGAAAGTGCTGCTTGTTGCCCTGCTAAAATCGCTTGAGCGCGAGATGCTTCTGCTGGCCGACAGCGGAGCAATGAGCGCGACGCTGGCACGCGTCGAGAAGGGCTTCTACGTGGATCAGAGGTCGGCGTGTTGAAGTTCACGGCCCGCAGGAATGCGTGGGAGTAACGGCAGGCCTGGATGGACAGGGATTCCTGGTGATGCAAACAGCTGATGGCCTGGAAACGGTACAGACTGGCGGCATTCGTGCCGCGGATACGGAATAGAAACAACGATGCTGCTGGCAGTCGATGTTGGAAATACGAATACGGTGCTGGGGCTTTACCGGCTCGATGCGGAGGCGGGACTTCCGCCGAAAGGCGCCGCAGTTGCGGCTAAAGATAGGTTTGACCTGACCGCGCATTGGCGTATCACCACGCACCGAACGCAGACGGTGGACGAGTACGGCGTGTTTTTTGTGAAGCTGTTTGAGATGCACGGCCTGTCGCCGAGCCAGGTTACGCACATCATCATCTCTTCGGTTGTGCCGCCGCTGGACTCGACGCTGCGACAGGTATGCGAAACATACTTCCATCTGGAGCCGCTCTTTGTTGAACCGGGTATCAAGACGGGAATGCCGGTGCTGGTCGATAATCCGACGGAGCTTGGA
This sequence comes from uncultured Acidobacteriaceae bacterium, assembly GCA_963782775.1. Lineage (GTDB taxonomy): Bacteria > Acidobacteriota > Terriglobia > Terriglobales > Acidobacteriaceae > Telmatobacter. Next base: position 129,372 of record CAWALE010000012.1, on the reverse strand, counting down.
GCCGACCGGCTGGCCGATTGCATCGCTGCCATTGAACGCTACGGCGGTCCATGCATCGTGGTGGATTTTGGCACGGCGACGAAGTTCGAGGTGATCTCGGAGAAGGGGGAATACCTGGGTGGTGCGATTGCTCCGGGACTGGGGTTGAGTGCTGAGGCGCTGTTTTCACGGGCTGCGCGGTTGAGCCGCGTGGATATCAAGAGGCCCGCCAAGGTGATCGGCACCAATACTGTTGGACATCTGCAGAGCGGGTTGTACTACGGCTATATCGGGTTGGTGGACGGCATTCTGGAGCGCATCTTCGCGGAGCTTGGGCAGAAACCGCGGGTGATTGCGACGGGTGGGTTGGCGCGGATGGTGTCGGCGGATTCGCATTACATTTCGGAGATTGACGAACTGCTAACGCTCGATGGCCTGCGGATTCTGTTTGAGCGCAATCGGAACGTGCGGCCGCGCGGGCGCGGATAGTAGTTCCTAGTCTGACGCCCTTAACAGAAGCCAGGAAGGCCGAAAAGCATATTCTTCGCTCACCACCCCAAACTCTGCCCCAATGAGCCACCCAGAGAGTTCCCGTCGATCTTTGGGGACCCCGAAAAACTTTTGGGGCCCCGTTCACTCAGAATGACACTCACGGTTATGGGATAGTTTTCTGACTCAATACACAAGTGCTTGCGTGCAAAATTACTTCAACTACTTTACGGAGATCGAGGATCGCTTTCAGCAGCGGCGAGGGGCGATACTTCTGCTTTCTACGCTTGACTGGGCGTTGATTGAGACGTGGCGGGATGCAGGGATTCCGTTGGAAGCGGTGCTGCGCGGGATTGATGCGGCGTTTGACAAATACGCGTCGCGGCAGAAACGTGGGCGAATGCGTCGCGTGAATGGGCTTGCTTGGTGTTCCCAGGCAGTGATGGAAGCGGCCGAGGAGTTGCGCGAGGCGAGCGCTGGAACTGCTGTGCCGACGACTGAGCCGGGCGAAACGGGATTTGAACACGAGCGGGTGGCATCGCATCTGGAGGCTGCCGCCGGGCGCTCTTGACGCTTCGACGATTGCTCATGAGGCGTGTGCAGCGACGGCAGTCCGCTTGCGGGAACTGGCGGCCGAGGCGCGCGCGGCGAAGAGCGCGACTACGGTGGCGCACGAGATGGAGGCTTTCGAGCGGGTTCTCACGGTCCTTGAAGAGAAACTGTTTGCAGCATTAACCGCAGCTGCGCCGGAGGAACTGCTGGTTGGACTCAAGGAACATGCTGCGCGCGAACTCGCGCCGTACCGCAGCCGGATGGGAGCAGTACAACTGCGACAGGTGGAGCATCAGTTTGTGCAGAAGCAACTGCTCGTGCACTACAACCTGCCGCGACTTAGCCTGTTTTATATGAGCCAGCAATGAAGCGTGCAAACACCAAGCGGGAAAAGACTACACCGGTTCGGAGCGCGCTCGTACAGATTGAGAAACCGATTTACGGCGGAGCGTTTCTGGCGCGTGTGGAGGGCAAGGCGACGTTTGTACCGCTGACGCTGCCGGGCGAGCGGGCGCGTGTGCGCGTCATTGAAGAGAAGCGCGGCTACGCAGTCGCTGAGGCAGAAGAGATTGTTACTGCCGCGCCGGAACGCGTTGTGCCGACCTGTCGCCACTTTGGGGTGTGCGGGGGATGCCAATATCAGCAGGCGAATTATGAGTCGCAACTTGGATTCAAGCAGGCGATTTTGCGCGAGACGCTTGAGCGCGGAGGTGTGAGTGCGCCCGAGACGATTGACGTGCTGGCCGGCAGAGAATGGCAGTATCGCAATCGCATTCGACTCGCCGTTGATGGTGCGGGACGCGTGGGGTATCGCGCAAGGCGTTCGCACGACCTGGTTACGATCAGCGAGTGCCCGATTGCATCGCCGCTGCTGGTGAACGCGGCGCTGAGTGGGGCAGAGATTCTGCGTGACTTGAAGACGGGTCTGCGGCCGACGGAAATCTCGCTCTTTTCGAACGCGGAGGAGACTGAACTTCTGGCCAGCGTTTTTGTGCGCGACGCGGCGAGTCGCGGTTTTGACCATTTCTGCGTGGAGTGGAAGAAAAACATTCCGGCGCTGACCGGGGTGGAACTTGTGGAGGAAGGACGCGCGGGGAAACCAGCGAGAGCTGTTGCGCAATGGGGCGAAGTGTCCCTGACCTACCGCGCTGGGGGCGTGGAATATCGCGTCGACCACGGTGCTTTCTTTCAAGTGAATCGGTGGCTTGTCGACGCGCTTGTCGATCGCGTGACTACCGGTCGGCGAGGTGGGCTGGCATGGGATCTGTTTGCAGGGGTTGGACTGTTTGCACGGAGGCTTGCGGAGAACTTCGCGCATGTCGCCGCAATTGAGTCGGCTCCCACAGCGGTGGGAGCGCTGGCACACAATCTTGAAGGGACTGCTGGCAAGTGCGTGAAAGCAGAGACGCTTGCCTTTCTAAAAGCGCACAAGACGGCGAAGCCGGAGTTGATTGTGGTGGACCCGCCGCGTGTGGGGCTTGGAGCGGAGACTACTTCCCTGCTCACCGAAGTTGGGGCGCCCAGCATAATCTATGTGTCCTGCGACCCCGCGACGCTGGCGCGCGATCTGCGCGCTCTTATTGATGCGGGTTATGAATTAAGCTCCGTCACGCTGGCCGATCTGTTTCCTCAGACCTTTCATCTGGAGTCGGTGGTCGAATTACGGCGATCCTGATAATCTTGCGCCCATAGATAATTTCTAGATTTGGGCTCAATGGAAGCTGAACCGAGGAACTTCGGGCCGACCACGCTCCGCCCTGCTTCGAATGCTGTTGGGGTTCCGCTGTTCCACGCCGCATGGCTGTTTGCGCTTGGCGTTGTCGTCGTAAATTTCGTCTGGCTTCGACCCGCTTACATTCTCATCGCACTTTTTCCTGTCGCCATCTTGTGCGGCATTGCTGGGTTGCGCGCGCAGCGCATTCTGTGGCTTCCGCTGGCGGTGTTGTGGTGCCTGCTAGGGCGCGTGGTGCGCGGAGATGCAGCCACAGCCTGCTGCTGCACCGGCGTTGGCAGCGGTCTCTGACGGATTGATGCGCAGCGTGGACGGCACAATCGTCGATGCAGGCCCGGTCCGGGAGGAAGTAGAGCAGGATGTCGATGAGGCACAGAGCACTGTGATGATGCAGCGGCTCGATGTGCGGATCGCAAGTGTCGAAGTAGTGTCGGACGATAAAGATGCACAAGAGGCGACGCCGGGTGGCGTGCGCCTCGCGGTGCGCTGGCCGGAAGGCCAAAGGGACGTAGCCGGCTTCGATTGCGGCGAGCGGATCCGTGCCGACGCACGGCTGATGCAGCCTGAGGTTTATCGAGATCCAGGCGTGTGGAGTCGCAGAGATTATTTGCACGATCAAGGCATCACCTCTACAGCGACGGTGAATCGGGATCGCGTGCAGGTGCTTGGAGCGGCGGAACGCAGTTTTGCCTGCCGCATCTCGGCATGGCAGCACGCGGCGAGCGCACGAATCCTGGCGCTTCCTGCGGCGATGCGCGCGATGCCGACTGCGCTGCGATTGAGCGAGGACGATGCGATCATGCTGGCTGCGATGGTGACAGGGGACCGCACGTACCTGACGCATTCGTTGCGCGTGGGATTTGAGAGGACGGGCTCGTTTCACATGCTTGTCGTCTCGGGACTGCATCTGGCGATTGTTGCCGGGCTGATTGTGTGGATTACGCGAAGGCTGCGCGTGCCGCAACTGCCTGCGACGCTGATTACAATCGTCGCGTCATTTGCTTACGCTTTGTTTACGGGATTCGCCGTGCCTGTGCAGCGTTCGCTGTGGATGGTGACGTTGTATCTCGTAGGCCGGCTCGTTTACCGCGAGCGGAACGTGCTGAACACGATCGGATTCGCTTCGCTATGTTTACTGGCTGCTAGTCCGCGCAGCCTGCTGGACTCCAGCCTGCAGATGACCCTGCTTGCCGTTGTTTCGATTGGAGGTGTCGCAGTTCCTCTGCTGGCGAACACTGTGCATCCCTACTTGGCTGCAACGCGCGAACTTCGGCTTGTTGCGCTCGACGTCAAGCTTCCGCCGGGACAGGCGCAATTTCGCGTGATGATGCGGGTGTTTGCAGCAGCGCTGACACGGGCTATCGGCAAATGGGTTGGATGGAGCGCTTTTCCGTGGATCGTGCGCGGGACTTTGCGGTGCGTTGAGTTGGTGGTGGTTTCGTGCATCGTGGAACTGGCAATGGCATTGCCGATGGCTGTCTACTTCCATCGCATCACGGTATTTGCGTTGCCGGTAAATATTCTCATCCTGCCTTTGCTTGCAGTGCTGATGCCCGCTGCATTGCTAACACTGCTCGCGTCGTTCGTATCGACTGGTGTTGCGGCAATTCCGGCGGCAGCAACGGCATTGCTGTTGCACGCTAGTGTGGGGCTGGTGCGTCTGTTCGGGTCAGTAGCCTCGGGTGACTTTCGCATTCCGGCTCCGCTTCCGCTGCAGGTCGCGGTCTTCTGGATTCTGCTTGGTGTTGCGATTGCGCTTGCGCGGCGCGGGAATGTGACCAATGCGCGGTGGCGGGGTCGCCTCGCATGGGTGGCGATGATTGTGGCCGGGTTAGTTGTGGTGATGCCGCGGTCGCTCGATCATCCGCATGATGCGCTGCTTGTCGAGGCGATCGACGTGGGACAGGGAGATTCGCTGCTGCTCATAACGCCGGAAGGCAAAACCATGCTGGTGGATGGCGGTGGATTTGGAGGGGGGCCGCGTCAAGCTGCGCAAGACTTCGATATTGGCGAGGAAGTTGTTTCGCCCACGCTCTGGTCTCGGGGGATTCAGCGTCTGGATGTGGTTGCACTGAGCCATGCGCACTCTGACCACATGGGCGGACTGCCGAGCGTGCTGCGCAACTTCAAACCGGACGTGCTGTGGGTCGGGGATAATCCACCCGTTGATGCCTACAAGGCTTTGCTGGATGAAGCGCGGCTGTTGCGCGTCCACGTGCATGCGATGCGAGCGGGGGATACGGCGATGTTAGGGAGCGCAGAGATCCACGTGCTTGCACCGCTTGCGAATTACGCACCGGGCGCGGAGCCCAGCAACAATGATTCGCTCGTACTTCACGTCTCATGGGGTGCGGCTTCTGTGTTGCTTGAGGGCGATGCGGAGGCTCCGATCGAGCGGGGAATGCTTGGCGAGCAGAGTCTTGAGAGCACCTTGATCAAGGTCGGCCACCACGGCAGCATTACTTCTACGCAGCCTGAGTTTCTTGCGCGCATCGCTCCGCGTTGGGCTGTAATCTCCTGCGGGCTAAGCAATCGTTACGGACATCCACGGGAGGAGGTACTTGCGGAGTTGCAGACGGCGCATGTCCGTACGCTTTCGACGGACATCAATGGAGCTAGTTGCTTTGAGCTTGATGGGACGAATGTGAAGGCGAGCGCACTGTGCGGAGTGCCTAGATGATAGAACTTGTTCGGTCTGAAATCCGAAATGCGGAGAGCGTTGTCGTCAGAACGAGAAACGAGCACCTAACTGGATTTGGCGTTCGCGATAGAAATCAGTGGCGTTGATGTTCAGGGGTTTGCCGAATTCTTTCTGGCCTGTTTTGATCCCGGTGAGGAAGTTCAGCCGAGGAAGGCCGCCGTTTGCGGTTCCCGATTGAATCGCGTAGCCCGTGGTTTCAAGTTCAGTCACATTCTGATGATTGAAGAGATTGAAGCTCTCTGCCATCAGTTCGAGCTGGCGCATGTGGCCGAGGTTGAAGCGCTTGCCAATGCGCACATCCATTTTCCAGGTTGCGGGATAGCGATAGGTGTTTCGTCCGACACCGTAAACGCGATTGTCGCCTCCGTAGCCGTTCATGCCTGTACCGAGCGCGACAATGGCTGCACCGCTGGAATTGAATTCTTTTGCCAGCGAACCACTGGTGTGCATGGAATAGGGCAGGCCGCTGTGGAAGTAGGCTGTGCCGCTCATCATCCAGCCATTGGCAATGTGGCCGGACAGGCCGTGCAGTTTCCAAGGCGATTGAAGAATCATGCCAGCTGTGGCGGAGTGGCGAACATCGAGGCTGCTGGTGCCATATTCCTGATGAAAATCGAGAGGATCAAGAACGCTGGGGCCGCTGACCTGCGATGTTTCATCGGGATTGAAATCCGTTGCATGCGCGTACGTGTAGCGAGCGCGCAGAGTGAGTGCACGTCCGTTGCGCGTGATCCTCAGTACGGCTGCTTCGTAGGTGGAATTTGCGCGGCTGAAGATCTCGCTCACCTGCTGGTAATTTGGATTCAGTCGACCGGAAAATCCGGTTGGCGATGTAGCAGAGGGCCAGGAGGCGAAGAATGGGACCGTGATCAGCGGGGTTTTGATCGGGCCTGAACCGTTGCCATCAATGACAGCATAAGTGATGGTCTTAGGAACGGACGAGTCGATGTTCGCATCGAAAGTAACTGGAAGACGGCGCCCAAGGCTCGCAGCAGCGCTGGCTTCAACTTGAACGCGACCTGGAAGGGTTTCTTCGAGGTCAGCTTCGGCCTGATGAATCTCTCCATTGCGGAAGTTTGGCGCAAACTCCACCGCGCCGGGCTTGACGATGTTTGCCGGCGCACCGGACAGTACATAGGGAAACGGCGGAGCACCTCCGGCGTTGAGATTGTCTGTCGGGCGCATGAAGAAGTTGAGATCGCCCTTGAGGGATCCAGTCTGGGTGAGTGCCGTCTCAACGAGAGAATTTCGTGTCCGGCCGAAGTAAATACCGTAGCCGAGTCGAACTACCGGCCAGCGGCTCTCGGCTGCGCCCCAGGCAAAACCGATCCGAGGACCCCACTGATTGCCCAGGCCGGGCATGTGTTCACTGATGGGCAGATCGGGATTCTGCAAAGCAGAGAGCGGCGGCGGAAGCTGTTGCAACTCCCAGCGCATGGCCAATGTAAGGACGGTTCGTCTGCCTGGTTGCCATTGCGAAGTGAGATACCCTGCCCAATCGTTTGTGCTGAGCCACCAGTCTGCGGGGCCAATTGTCTGCGAGTAGTAGGAGTAACACGGCAGGTAGCCGAGTCCATGGAGCACCCCGGATGAGTCGCGCCAGGGCCGTCCGGTCTGATCGCAGTTGTGCTGGTCCATCGGGTTGAGCTGGCCGCCGATGCCGTAAGCCGAAAAGGCGAGTGCATCCGAAGCGAAGTTTTCTACGCTCGAGTAGTAATAGGTGCCCGTTTGATTGCGCAACCGACTGGTTGCATCTGTATTGTGGCTGAATTCAAGTCCAGAGTTAACGAGAAGATTGCCATGCACCCAACTCAACTGTTCCTGCGCCATATAGAGGTGTTCATCGGGATACGACCCCCGTCCGAAGCGAGCGGGATTGCCGATTGTGAAGCCATAGCGCGAGTCCACAACAATTTGCGGAAGTTGACCCCAGGCGCTGATATTCAGAGATTGCTCGAAGGGCGACGGAGTTCCGGCGGGAGCGCTCTGGACATGATGTCCGTATGAGAACTGCGTGGCAGCCAGGAGATTTGGGGTGAGAAATGCCTGCCATCTGCCTAATGCCCACTGCGAGTTCGCGTATGCTGCGCCGAAGCTGTGCGTTCCGTAGGTCTCCGATGCGCGGTTGAAGCCACCGCCGGCAGAATCGAGCTGTGCGGCGGTCATCTCCGCTGTGAAGCGATGGCGTTCACCGGCGTTCCAATCCAAGCGCCCGAGCCCCGTCCACTGGAACGAATTGCGCGGTGCCGGGCCAAGCAAGCCGGGGTCGATGCGTAGTCAGGATGGAAGCTTGGATCGGGCCGAGTTCCGTTGCCAACACTGCCTGGGCAATTGCGCCGGCGGGAATATTCGGAGCCGCTATGACTGGGATTATGTTCGTGGCAACTACGGCCTCTACATCAAGAGAGGGTATTAGCGCATTGGAACTAGAGGAAGTCGGCAGTGCAGGCGACTTTGGTACAGGCTGGCCCGCGACTGAACCTGACAGAGTCGGCAGAGGCGCTTCCGGTTGGATTGATCTTGTGCCGTTCAGCGGAAGTAGAACGAGTTTTTCCGGCGAGAGAGAGGCTTCGGCAACCGGAGTGACTACGTCGAGCTTCGGGGTAGATGGAAACTTCAGGGATGGAGTTTGATGAGGTTGCCGCGCGGCTGACTCGGTGATCGGGACGTTCGCAGCGCCTTCCTGACGCTGCGGATGAAAGACGATTGCTGTCTGAACCTGCGACTCGTGTCCGGATGCGATGTAGATTGCATTCACTTGGCCGGTGCCGCTTGGGCCGCTCGCGGTTAGTGTGTATTCTCCCTGGGCCAGTGCAGTGAAGCGATACCGGCCGTGGTGTGCGGTTGTTGTTTGCACTGCGGCTCCGGTGGCGGCATTGCGAAGGGTAACGGTGACGTTCTCTAGCGGGGAAGAATGTGCGTCGGTCAGTTTTCCGGTAAGTGAACCGGTTGCGGCCGGCTGTTGCGCATAGGCGCAGCCGAACGTTCCCACGCCGGCAATGAGCAGCAGCGCGGTCCTCGCCGACGACTTCGTCCAACCTCTCGCTTCCATCCGATGACCAGCTTGCGTTCGGCCAGCTTCCGCTAGGATCAGTCCGCATTCATTGCATGCCCGCACTCCTCCGAAAAGCGGAGTCAGGAGACATCTTTCCCAAGGCGGGAAACCCGGCATTGGGAACAGGGATTTTCCTTGCAGTGAATTCGCCTGCGATTGTACGTAGTTTTGAGGAAACAGAATGGTGACTCCGAGCACAGAGTGTGCCTGGAATCGGGACAGCTTTTGCGGTGTCTTTGGGAGGGCGGTTTGGTTGGGTACACTGGAGAGACGCGATAGAGGATTGCGCTTGCGGAGGCTCCGCAGTGGTTCGCACATCCAAGTTGCTGATGTAACACTGACTTATGTTCATTGATGAAGCCAAAATCCGGGTGAAGGCCGGCGACGGTGGAAACGGCTGCATGGCCTTCCGGCGCGAGAAGTTCGTGCCTCGTGGCGGCCCGTCGGGTGGCGACGGCGGACGCGGCGGTGACGTGATCATGGAGTCTTCGCAGCGGCACAACACGCTGATCCACTTCCGCTACAACCCGGAACACAAGGGGCAGCGGGGCGAGCATGGCATGGGCTCAAACTGCACTGGGCTCGACGGCAAGTCGACTGTGCTGCAAGTGCCTGTGGGTACAGCAGTTTACGATCAGGAAACTGGAGAGCTAGTCCATGACTTTTCGGAGCCGGATGAGCGCCTGATTATCGCCAAGGGCGGACGCGGAGGGCGTGGGAACCAGCACTTTGCGACGAGCACGCACCAGGCTCCGCGCGAGCATGAACTTGGACGCCCGGGCGAGGAGCGGCTTTACCGGCTTGAATTGAAACTGCTGGCCGATGTGGGGCTGGTGGGCTATCCGAACGCCGGGAAGTCGACACTGATTTCGCGCATCTCGGCGGCCAAGCCGAAGATTGCCGATTACCCGTTCACGACGCTGGAGCCGAACCTGGGCGTCGTGACGGTGGGCGAGGAGCCAAACCAGGAGTCATTCGTAGTCGCCGATATGCCGGGCCTTATCGAGGGCGCGCATCTGGGCTCGGGACTTGGGACGCAGTTTCTGCGCCACATTGAGCGGACGCAGGGTGCTGGTGCACCTGGTGGATGTATCGGATTCGTCGGGCCGGCCTGATCCGGTGGAAGACTTCAAGGTGATCAACAACGAGTTGGCGAGTTTCACTCCCAAAGCGGGAGAAGAATCTGCGGAAAGGCATCCGCTGGCGGATAAGCCGATGATCGTGGTTGCGACGAAGATCGACGCTACGAATCCTGAGAAGTTGAAAAAGCTGATGGCCTTTGCGAAGCGGCGGAAGCTAGAGTTTCATGCCATTTCTGCCGTTACCGGTCAGGGCATCGACCAGTTGAAATGGGCACTGGCGAAGCGGGTGCAGCCGGTTGAAGTTGCAACCTAAAGGTTGCATAGGCCAGCTCCACGCACTCGATCGCTGAAGTCGCTCTCTGATAAAGGGAAGAGCAGATCCTTCGCTCCGCTTACCCCACTCTGTGGGCCCCCAAGCGTGCTCCGCTCAGGATGACAGTGCAAACTAATGCTGCTTGGCGGAATGACTGAGGTCATGCCCTGTTACAAGATCCAGGAACTTGTGTGAACTTCTTCGGCGGTGGCATTAGACCATGGCGCGCTCTTTCACTTTCAGGTATTGGTTAAGCACGGATGAGGTTACTGCTTCGGGATTGAGGTCGAGCGTGAGTGCGCCTTGCTCGTGGAGGCGCGCCAGCAGCAGCTCGCGGCGACCGACCATCTCCTGTGCTGCGGCGGCACGAAACATCTCCTCGACATTTTTCGGACGTTGTTGCGCGATTGAATCCACCTCGGGCTGCGCCATGGCGACGAAGAGCAGGACGTGCCGGCGCAGCAGATGCATGGCGCCGTCGATGACTTCGGGGCGCATCGCGGTTTCAGCGAGATCGGTGACCCAGAGTATCAGCGAACGGCGCGGTTGAAGGCGACCAAGCAAGGTGGTGGCGCGGAGGTGGTCAGCCTCGCTGGACTCGGCTCGCACCTGTGCCAGCAATTCGATCATCTGGCGGAGATGAGCTGCGCCGCGTCCCGGCAGAAGACGTTGCTGGATGGTCTGGCCGTAAGCAAGCAGGCCAACGCGATCGCCGGAGAACAACGCCAGTTGCGCCAGTGCTACGGCAGCGGTGCATGCGTGGTCGAGCTTGGAGTGTTCGCGAAGGCTTCCGTGGGCCAGCGGAAGCGCTGCGTTGGTTCCCGGGGCGGCGACTACGCGAGAGCGCATCAGCCGTCCGCAGTCGAGCACGATCCACACCGGCTGGCTGCGCTCGGTCTGGTATTGGCGCGTGATCAGGTTTCCGCGACGCGCGCTCGCGGTCCAGCAGATGTCGCGCATGTCGTCGCCTTCTCGGTAATCGCGCAGGCTTTCGAAATCGCGCCCGAGGCCTCGCTGGCGGGTTTGCCGCAATTGGAGATCGATTTGTCGACTGCGCGCGAGAAAGATTTGCTGCTCTTCGCCTGTGCGCAATGCCGGATAGACGCGCACGGTCTGTGTCAAAGGCGCGACCGCCCAGCGTTCCGCAAGCGATAGCGGCGAGCGATAGCGAACATAGAGCTGGCCTGTGGTGCAATCGCCGCGGTCCTGCGGTTCCACGCGATAGCGAACGTTTGCCGGGACGCGCGGGAATGCGGTGATTTGAATGGGTTCGTGCTGCCCTGAGGCATCTCGCAGCGCGGGCGGAAGGTCGTCGATTAAACGGCAATCGATGATGACGGCGCCATCGTTTTCGATGGTCAGTTCGATTTCGGTCTGACTATCAAGCGAGGGCGCGTTCGACCAGCTACGCGCGGCGGTTAACTTGTCGGCGCGGGGAAGGCGCATTCCATCGAGCAGTGCTGCAAGCAGAACCACGGCATCCCACGCCAACATTGCATAGCTCAGACGCGGCACCCAGAATCCCGGAATAAGGAAAGCGAAGCCGGCGATGAGTAGCGCAATGGAGCGCGGCGTGAGTCCGAAGCCAAAGCGGCCTCGCGGCTCGCATGTTGCACGAACCGGGCCGGGATGGAAGGAGGGTGCGATCATTGGCGCGGAACCGGCACCGCGGCGATCACGTCGGTGAGGACGCGGTCGGCGTCGAATCCTTCAAGTTCAGCTTCGGGTTTGAGCATCACGCGATGACGCAGCACGGGCGGAATTGCGCGCTTGACATCATCGGGAACGAGGTAATCCCGGCTGTCGAACGCGGCGGCGGCCTGTGCGACGCGCATGATGCTGAGCGCGGCGCGCGGGCTTGCACCAAGCAGCAATGTTGGCCACTCGCGCGTGCGGCGAGCCAGAGTCAGAATGTATCCGTAGAGCTCGGGCTCGATGCGAATGGAGCGAACTTCGACGCGGGCTGCGTCGAGCATTCCCTTGGGGATTGGCACGATGGTGGCGTCATCGAGCAGACTTGCTCCGGCGCCTGCGTGGTGACGCTCCAGGATTTGAAGTTCCTCTGCTTCGGTGGGGTAGGCAACGCGAATCTTCATCAGGAAGCGATCGAGTTGCGCCTCGGGCAAGAGATACGTGCCTTCGAAGTCGACCGGATTCTGCGTTGCGAAGACGGTGAACCAGCTGGGGAGCGGACGACGGGTGCCGTCGCTTGTGACCTGGCGTTCTTCCATGCATTCAAGCAGTGCGGCCTGGGTGCGCGGAGGCATGCGGTTGATTTCGTCCACCAGCAAGAGGTCAGTGAATACGGGGCCCGCATGGAACGTGAATGTATCGGTGCCGGGGCGGAGAATGGTGGTGCCGAGGATGTCGGCCGGCATGAGGTCGGGAGTGGCCTGGACACGCTGGAAGCCGAGGCCAAGCAGACGGCCCAGGGTTTTCACCATCAGGGTCTTTGCGATTCCCGGCACACCTTCAAGCAGTGCATGGCCCTGGCACAATACGGCGATCAGCACCTCTTCGACAGCCTGCGATTGACCGGAAATGACGCGACCCAGTTCAGTGCGCGCATGCGCGATGAGTTCGCCGGTGGCCTGGAGCCTGGGCTGGTTCTCGATATTTGGGTTGTCTCTCACTTCCTCGCTCATGAGGGCCTTTCGCTTTGGGTGGATTCACTGCTTGTATCTGGCGCGGACCAGCGGCTCAGCTTTGACGCTTCGGCGAGCAGGCGCCGGTGATGGTGCAGAGACTGAATCGCTTTCAGTGCGTCGCGTGGATCAATCTTCTCATTCAGCCTTGCATTTTCGCAGGTGGCCAGATCTGCTTCGAGGCTCGGGTCGACATTGGGGAAGCGCCGGCGGATGGCAGTGGCGAGTTCTTCGGCGCTGACCGACGCCTGGCGCAATCCGCAAAGTCGCAACGCGTAGCGGCGGAAGCGTTCCCACGCGATGGTGACCGCGGTAGACGAGGCTCCGGCACCGCGGTAGAGCGATCCGAGGGCTTCGAGAAATTCGATGGGTGTAGCGCGAGCAGGGGGAGGCAGTTCGCGAACGGGACCGCTGCGGCGGCTGAAGCTGAAGACGACCAGAATCGATATCAGGATCACGCCGGTCCAGAGCAAAGCCACTGTGGGTCCGGAGATATAACTCCAATCGGAACGAACGTCGCCGTGCAGGGATTCATCCCAATAGAAATGGCGGCCTTCGCGCGGGCCGATCGAATTGAGCAACAGATCGAAGTTGGCGGCTCGAGCCAGCGATCCATTTTCGAGCGGCGTGGAGCTGGCCCACCACACAATGTGGCCGCTGCGATAGTCGTACTCGACTACAGCGGGCTGCCCGGCGCAACTGTACTGAGTGCGCTGTTTCGGATTGCCCACTTGCCACGCGGCTTCAGGCACCATCCACACTTCGCCGCTGTTGGCGAGCGCATCGAACCCCTCGGGCTCCAACTGGCAGGCGGAGAACGTGAACTCCTTGGGTGTTCCGGCGTCTCCGTCGGGAACAAGGTAGCCGCCCCAGAAGCCGGTTGCGAGCACACGACCGCCGCGGGCGACGATCTTCTCGACAGCTTTGAAGTCCTGGGTCTCGCGCGTGAAGGGCTGCGCAAAGATCACTACGGTATTAGGGCCGGCGGTAGCGGCGAGTTCACCCAGAGGACGCTCCCAGCGCTCAATGTTGTAGCCCGCACGCAACAGCGAGTCGTAGGCCGCGCGCGCGCCATGCTGGCCTGAAAGGTAGGTAGAAGGCATGGGGTTATCGTTGTTGTTCTCGTTGGGCAACGCGAACCCGATGAGCACGGCGAGACCGATTGCGATCGAGACACTCCAGAGCAGGAGGCGGCGATCTTTGGGATCGAGCGACGACATGAACTTCATCGCGCACCTCCTTCGGGAGCAGTTGATAATTCGCTACTGCCTGCAGGGGCGCCGCCTGCGATCAACGTGGATGCGAGGGCTTCGGCATTTTGGTAGTCGCCTTCGCCAGCGTTACGGCCGCCATACCAGAAGCGCTCAAAGGTGCTGGTCAATTGGGAGAGCCCAGGCTTGCGCGGATCTTCGGGAGCGACAAGGGCCAGATACTCGCGCGGGGTGCGTGCACGGTCGGCCGGCCACAATCTGCGCGATTCCAGACGCGAAATGGCCGCCCAATAGAGAAAGTGAATTGCCTCGCGCCACAGCCCTGCAGCGGCGGCGTTGCGCGCATCGTCAAGCCACAGTTGCCAGTCGCGCGCCGAAGCTGCGCCGGGCGCTGGCCGGTCGAGATCGGGAGTGAGCCGAATGCGCCAGCGCCGCTCCAATCGCAACAGAGACCAGACCAGCGCAACGCAAACCGCGAGAATGAATCCCCACACCAGCGCACGACCAACCCATGCGGAGCGGGCCTTGAGATTTGCGGCGCTTTGGAAGAGACGATTGAGCCAGTTGCCGAATTTTTCAAGGACTGAATCCCGAACAGTAGGCTGCAGATTGCGAAACTCCGGAGCGGCCAGAACCTGTTGCATCACTGCGCGTTCTTGCGCGTGAGACGGAGATCGGACCGAATGGCGCAGCCGATTTGCGCGAGATCGTTTTCCAGGCGCCGTTTTGCATCTTTAAGGAGCTGCGAAGTAGTCGAGTGATCCTGCACCGCGGCCTCTACATGGCCGGGCTTGGCGACTCTGGCCGCCGGCTCATCCGGGTCTTCAGCTTTCGAAAACAACACGCGGAGCCAGCCGTACCGCACGAGGCGCTGCTCTGTGCTCGAGCCGTTCGCGAGGGGTACGCGATCGTCTGGACCGATGAGGGAAGGATCACAGCTCTTGAGGTTACGCGCCGTGGCGCAGGTATCGACAAGCGTGGAAAGGGCCTGAAGATGCTGGCGGTAGTCCTCCATCGAGACATCGCGCCAACGCACGGCGGCCTGAGTGGAAGGCGATGCGCGGGTTTGGGCAGGCGCCGCGATTGAGGCGAGGGCCGCTGCCAGAATTGCCGCGCGGCCGAGAACTTCTCGCACGGAGATCACCGCTGGGGTTCCTTCAGCGAAGAAGTCTCTTCCGCAACGTTTTGTCTCAGTGCGGGAGCGGGTATGTAGATGCCGGCAAGGTCGATCATGCACCTGATGTCGTGTCCCTCAATACCTATGCGCTGATGATAGTAGAAAGCGTGATGTTCTCGTGGAGGATCGTGGGATGGAGGGTTACCATCTCGCTCATTGGTTCTCATTCCCATGGAGGCCCTCTGAAAGCGCCTGGTGCATGGAGATCGATTCATGCTGGGGGTTGTTTCCATCACTGGTTCGGCGGCCGGCGGAAACACTCGCGGTGAAGCCATCTCCTGCAGCGAAACCGAGGGCTCGATTTCCGGCTGAGACTGAGGGGGCGGCAGCATGCCTGCCTGCTGCATCATCCACTCGATATCGAAGCCCTCTTTGCGAATGCGCTGATCGAAGTAGAAAACTGTAAGTGCAATTCCGTAGATCGGGTTGGTGAGGGCTTTAACAGCGAAGAACGCTCCGTAGGTGGCGGACATGGCAATCATGCCGACGGCTTGCGCATGTGCCTGACCTTGCAGGCTGGGAAGGAACGATATGGCAATCAGGACGGGAACGTGACGCACCAGACGAGTATCTGGCTCAGGAAGACTCCCAGCACATATAGCAGCAAGATGCGGCCGCGCGTTCCGCGACTGAGCATTGTGCCCCGCTTCAGCGCGTTCCACGCTGTGGATTGTTCGACGACGCTCGCGGGAAATGCGAGGCAGAGGCGAAGCAGCAGCCAGACGGCGAATGCACCAAGAACGAGCATGAGCAGAAAGAAGAGCACGGCAAACAAGGGACTCTCGTCGTTTGTGGCCACGCCTCTCACTTTGCCCGCGACCATTGCAACAACGGCAATCATAAACACGACTGCAGGCGCGCCAACAACGACCAGACCTTTCAAAATGAAGAGGCCGACGTAGCGCCAACCACGCTTCCAGGCTGTCTTGTACGCGCTGCGTATGTTGATCTTGTCGCCGAGGAAAAGGCGTGCTGCCGCCTCACTCATGGCGGCTTCGCCCAGGGCACTTGCACCCAGGCTGGCCGGAATTGCGAGGATCACGAGCAGAATGAGAAAGGCCCACACAAGAGTATCCGCAACCGTTACGCCATGTCTTGAATTCGAGCCCATCCATGTGAAGAAGGCAGAAGGCTCCCGCAGCGAAGACAAATACTGTTCCCGCGGGTATGGTTCCGATGCCCAGGAAAACCAGAAAACGCGATCGGTAGAGTTGGGCTGTGCGGTCCAGAATCTCCGACAGGGTTAACGGACGTAGTGGTTCATTCATGCCCGCTCCCGCGTTCCAGGGCAATCGCCTGGTTCATCGAGGAACCGGAATCGAGCGCAGGCTGAGGTTCGGTCATTCCCGCTGAATGCATCATGCGTTCGATATCGTAGCCCTCTTTGCGGACGCGCTGGTCATAGTAGAAGAGGGTAAAACCTGTGGCGTAAATCGGCTGGACAAATGTGTTGGTGAGGAATGCGAGGAACTGCTGCACCACGCTCATCCATACGGGAAGCACTCCGTGGTGCTTAATCCCCACCACGAGAAAGAAGCCCTGGGTGATGCCGGTCAACCCCAACTGGATGATGAGGGCGAGGAGCCCAAGCATGAAGATGCGTCCGCGCGAGCCTTTGCTGAGTTGAATGCTGCGGCGGATAGCATCGCGTGCTTTCAGGTTCTCAACGGTGGATGCAGGCACAGCGAGCGAGTAGCGCAGGCTCATGATGATTCCGTAAACGAGTGAGCCCGCGAGCAGAAAGAGAAATATCACGCTGGATGCCAGGAAAACGATCATTGTTTTCGAGTCGGGTGGGGCGCCGCGTGGGGTGAGGAGTCCCGTTGGGCGGATATAGACCAGAATCACCGCAGCGTAAGCACCATAGACAAGCACGCAGGGAAACCACGCACGAAAGTAGGTGATGGTCATCAACCACAAATAGCGCCCTGTGCGCGGCAGGATTGCGCGGTAGGCGGCACCGATAGTGGCATGCTCACCCAGATGCACCCAACCTACTGCGCGCGTGTTGGCAGCCATAGCCAAGCCGCCGGCCACGAAGATGGCGAGCCATAGAATGACGAGACCGGCTACCGACACCACAATCACGCCGGTCTTCATGTGCAGAGCCAGCGCGACTTGCTGCGCGCCAATCTGCAGCAGGCTCAGCACCAGAAGGATGCTGCCATACACCGACGAGATGCCCGCGAAGAGAAGAAAATTTGAGCGGTATAGTTCAGCGGTTCGATCGAGAATTTCGCCGAGAGTTAGCGGGCGCAGCGTCGTTTCCATGCCTGAGATCCTTGTGGAATTTGGGCGGCAGATGCTTGCCGGGATGCTAGCACACTGCAAGCTTACATGGATGTCACACCGCAGGGGTATTCCCAGACACGCCGAAAACTCCCGCACTTTTTTCCCACTTGGTACTTCTTACCCTGCCGTTGCGAGCACTTTCTGTTTGCAACTCGTTCGAAAGATTGCAGCAACGCAATGGCACGCTGCTTGCTATCTATGGTGTTCGCTAGATGAAGGAGCTCCCTGATTTTCTAGCGCGTTGTTCAGCCGAATGTGAAAGCGGGAGCCCTAAAACCCCCGGAGGTTAAATTATGAATTCGACAAAAATGAAGATGCTTCTCGGTCTCTCGTCTTGTGCACTTTTGTTGGCGAGCGTGCAAGCGTGGGGAGCGACCGCTCCTAGTTCCGCTTCTCCCATGCCGGTAATTCAGGAACCGCAAACTCCGCCATCCCAGACCCCTTCTGACCAGGCGATGCCAAACCAGGACTCGTCGAAGACGGCGACCTTTACCGGCACGGTTGTGAAGGACGGTGAACAGTACGTTCTTCGCGATTCCTCGGGCGGCGTTTACAAGCTCGATGACACGTCGCGCGCACAGGCCTTCGAAGGCAAGACAGTGAAAGTGACGGGCCGTCTCGACGCGAACTCCAAGATGATCCACGTCGACAGCATCCAGGCACTTGCCTCCTAACATCGCGAAAAGCGAATTAAATTCAATTAGAACTTCAACTGATCCGGATGCGAACGCATCCGGATCCTCTTTTCCTCAGGGCTATCCATCGATACATAACGGGCAACATCCCGCCGGAGTACGGCCCGATCTAATCGAGGTCGACTCCGGCGGTGGTGTGCCGGCATAGAATTTATTTCGTCAGGAGGCGCACCTCTGATGCCTGCCGATCCCGCAAGCGAACTCTTTCTTCAGTTTTCCCGCAACAAGCTGCTCGAGCAGTACTGGCCGCGTCTACGCAAAGCGGTTGAAGGGCTGAGCGAGGAGCAAGTATGGTGGCGCCCGAACGAGGCCAGCAACAGCATCGGAAATCTCATTCTGCATTTGAATGGGAACGTCTGGCAGTGGCTGGTGGCGTCATTTAATCGGCTGGAAGACCAACGTGACCGTCCGGCGGAGTTCAACGCCACTGGAGATTTAACGGCGGCCGATCTCCTGGCCCGGCTCGGCCAGACGCTGGAAGAGGCCGCGAAGGTGCTGGCGCGACTTACGCCGGAAGAATTGCTTGCGACGTGGCACATCCAGGGATACACCGTGAGCGGGCTCGCCGCGGTTTACCAGGTCGTCGAGCATTTCGGGCTGCATTACGGACAGATCGTTTACATCACCAAAATGCAGGAAGGCCGCGATCTTGGCTTCTACAGCGAACTCAACAAGACGGGCCGCGCCAGAGGCGGATCGGTTTGATCGTGGACCGAGTGGGAATTCGGCCTATTGCAGATGCTGGATCTGGGTGCCGGGCGGAATCTTCACGGTGAATTGGTCTGCCGGCATACTCTGATTCTCGGTTACTTTCTCAACCGTCAGAACTATATTTATTCCTTCCAAGGGACGCTTGATTATGACTTTGGTAGGAAATTTGCTATTTCCGAAGGTCTTGTAGGCGGAATACGTCACCTGACTCTCGAGGTTTCCCTCGGCGTCATACATATCCTGGTTGGATGGCAGGAGGTCGTCGCGATGGAAGGTGATGACGCGGACGGGCTTGTCTCTGCGGCTTCCGTTGGTAGCGTGACGGGTGATGTTCAGGACGTATTCCGGCATCAGGAAGAGGTGCTTCTTGGCAGCGTCTTCGATCGTTTCGGTGTCGGAAATCTGGGCGTAGTAATCTTCGGGTTCCACGCCGCGCACCACCATGGCATCAAAGAAAAATCCGGGCCGCAGATTCTCAAACTGATTATCAGATTTCTTCGTGACGGAATTAGGACCCTCGATTGCTTTGCTCTTCTGCGGAATCATCAGGGTGAATGTATTCCCGTCACTTGCCATGTCGAATACGCGGACGCTGAGATAGGTACCCACGACACGCAAATGATTTGGCTTTTCCATCACGATAAATCCACGGACGGTCGGATAATCTGTCGCCAATCCCTCTTTCGGCTTGAATAGAGTCGCCTTGATTTCGACGGTGGCGGTGAGGTTCTTGAATTCATCCCATCGGCGATTGACGAGTTCCACGAGTTCTTCCGGAGTGGATGCCTGCACATTGTCCGGCGTCTTCGGAACAGGCAAGTGACGCTTCATCGGGATCAGTGAACATCCGCTCAACAAAAGAGGCAGCGCCAATACGGCGGCGTTGAAAGCTCTCCGCATCATCATCGCTGGGCCGCCTTCTTCATCGCATGGCGATAACCCGAGACGTTTCGCGTATGTTCTTCAAGTGTTGCAGAGAAAAGTGACTTGCCCTGGGGATTCGCGCCGGCAGCAACAAAGTACAGGTAATTCGATGGGGCAGGATCCATGGCGGCACGCAGCGAGGGGAGGCCGGGATTCGCCACGGGACCGGGCGGCAGACCGGCATGCAAGTAAGTGTTGTAGGGCGTGTCGCGCGTAAGATCGCTTTGGTAGATCTTCCCTCTCCATTCATTCTTGACTTCGAGACCGTAGATCACCGATGGGTCGGTCATGAGCGGCATGTGCTTTGCGAGACGGTTCTGAAACACGCTGGCAATAAGCGGCCTTTCCGAATTCAAGGCGGATTCCCTTTCTACAAGCGAGGCGAGCGTCACAGTCTGGTGCACATTCTCCTTCAACCCGATTGCTGCCGCCTCGATACGGAATCGCCTGACCATGGCCGTCGCGATTTGTGCCGGTGTCGCCTTTCGCGGAAACCGGTACGTATCGGGAAACAGATAACCCTCCAGGGTTTTTGCCTGAGGATCAATGTCGGCTACCAGTTCGGCCAACCGTGGCTGCTGATCCAGAAACTCAGTACGCGTGGCGATGCCTGCCTGTTCCAGGCGCGTAGCCACGTCAAAGATACTCGCGCCCTCTGGTACTGTCACCGAGACCGTGTAAACATCGCCGCGTGCGATGCGGTCGTACACATCCGTGAGCGGCATTGGATGATCGAACCTGTATTCCCCGGCTTTCAGCTTGCCCTTTCGAACCCAGCGCCACAGGTCAAACCCGAACTGGCTGCGAATCACGCCAGCCGATTCCAATTGCTGTGCAATGCGCGTTGTTGAGGAGCCCGGAGCAATGTCGATGAAGGTCTCGGCTGATGGTCCAAACGGCGTGAAGACGATCCACGCAGCCGCAGCAACCGCCGCTGACACGACTAAAAAGAGCGCAAGCAGAATCCCCGCCGCGCCGAGCCCTCTTTTCTTTCGATTCCCCCGAGTGCGGCGTGACGCCATGTAAAGTGGAACACCCTTCCTCAAGATAAGACGCGGTTTAAGCCTCCGCGGATTCTGTTTCTCATTCGATTGTACCGGGCTTCTGTTGGCGTTGGCGGGGACGGAACCACATGTGGCACACGATAAGGTGAGATTCTAGAAGTGCAAGAGGATCTGGAGGTTAGGTGACAGAGAAGACGATTCCGCGTTATCTTGCCCTCGATGTGGGTTCGAAGCGCGTGGGGATTGCGGTCTCAGACGAACTGGGACTAACGGCGCAGCCCGTTCTTACGCTCGAGCGCCGCCGTAACCAACGCGAAGATCTTCGGTCGATTGCGCGTCTGTGCCGCCGCTTTGGCGTTGCCGGAATCGTGGTTGGAAATCCCCTGGCGCTCAGCGGCGAACCGACTTCGCAAGCCGCAAAGGTGCAGACCTTCGCCGCCGAGTTGGGCGAACTGACCGCATTGCCGGTCCATCTTTGGGACGAGCGGTTGACCACCCATGAGGCGCATCAGTTGCTTTACGAGGCGGGTCGATCGCGGCAGGATCATCGGCGGGTGGTTGACCAAGTCGCGGCAACGACTCATCCTGCAGTCGTTTCTCGACCGCCGGGCGATCGACCCGAGGAGTCGAGCTGAAATCGGCCGATCGCCGAGTGGGCCTACTGATTGGCGTTCTTCAAAGCCTGCGCAAGACGTTGAATGCCAGCCTTCTCTGCATCGCCTATGACAAAGAACCGGAGACCGTGGCTGGTCCATGTCTGCACGTTGAAGGAGTCGTGTACGTCGGCGCCTGAAACAGGAAAAATGCTCGGCAATCCGCCGGGGGACTCCTGCACAATCAGTGCCGAGATTTTGTGCTGGCCCATTCCTACAACAACTTGCGCAGCCGGCTGCTGATGCAGATAGACCAGGCGCCCGCCCAGGAGTGTGAACTCAGTTCCGGCAAATTCGGGAAGGTTGAACGCGAAGGGAATGCGGCCCTGAAACCAGGGTTTGACCGTGTGCCGGTCTGACGAGACCACATCGTAGGGATTCGCGCTGGCGAGATCGCTGACGTGCAAATCTGCAACTTCCCGGAAAGCATCGCTTCGCAGGGCGTTTTGCCGCATCCAGACGAGCGAAACAAGGAGAATCACAAGCGCGGCAAGTGCCATGGACCATCCGCTGAACGTCCCGAAACCACGCCGCTTTGGCGCCACCTGCGATCGGATCTTTTGCCTGAAATCTGCGCTCGGCGTGAAACGCGATCCGCGCCGGTCTCATGGCCCGGCGCATGCTCACCATGGTCGCGACTCTCGGCGGCACACTGCGTGCAGGTGCGGAGATGCTGTTCAAGCGCGGTGGCCTGATCTGCCTGAATTTCTCCGTCGAGATATGCCGCGAGCTTATCGCGTTCCTGACCGCAGAGCATCATCGCACCTCCTCACGAACATTGGTCCCGAGTGCCGCCGCAGGCTTGAACGAGCACGGGAAAGCCGCGACATCACTGTTCCCACTGGCACGTCGAGCACCTGCGCGATCTCTCGGTACGACATCTCCTCTACTTCACAAAGCAGAATGATCTGCCGGTAGTTCACCGGGAGCGAGTCCAATGCGGCGAAGAGTACCTGTTCATTCTGGCTGCGCAGCAGGAGCACTTCGGGAGTTACCTCGTGCGACACCGCTTCATCCGCTTTCACGTTTTCGTCTTCCAAGTACTCCGTGTTTCGGGCAGCCAGGCCGCTGCGTGAAGTGAGAAATGCATTGCGCAGGATCCGAAACATCCAGGCGCGCAGGTTAGTGCCTTCCGCGAATGCTCCGAATCCTTTCAGCGCTTTTGCGTAAGTCTCCTGCGCCAGGTCTTCGGCGTCGGCAGGGTCGCCGGTAAGCCAGCATGCATGGTTGTATAGCTGATCGAACAGCGGCATTGCGAGCTGTTCGAAAAACGCACGATCCATCCTGTCTCCTGCGCCAGACCTCAGTCCGAATTCTATTTGCCCGAGGATTGTCGAAGGAACTGAATAATGTCCGCTCGTTCTTGAGGGTTCGAAACGTGGAATGCCATGTCGCTGTTGGAGACCATCGCGTCAGGGTTGATGAGCCATCGATCGAGTGATTGCTCGTCCCACATGATCTGTGAGGCTTTCAATTCATCGGAGTAACTGAAATCTGGCAGAGTGCCTGCTTTTCTGCCATAGACGCCTCGCAGTCGCGGGCCCTCCTTGTTCTTGTCGAGGGAGTGGCATCCGGTGCATCGCTTCTCAAAGAGCTGTTTTCCTGTTTCTGAATTTCCGTTGATCGCACCTTCTGCCCTGCTGAGATGCGGGAAGGAAGTGATTGCCGCAGCTAACCAGGCCATTGCGACAAAAATCAGAACCCTGCTGTCGTTTTTGTTATTCACTTCTTATCCTTCTCTCCGGAGGTTTGGGTCCGGAGACGCTTTCTCTCGGCGCGTGACCATGCCGTAATCTTTTGTTTGTCGCTTTCTGAGAGGAAAGCGGCATGCATCCTTGCGTAGGGCTTTGGCGGCATCTCGCTGCTCCTAACCGCTGCGGCAATACCGGCGAGGGCGGCGATTCGATCTTGTGCGCCCATGCCGGCCCAGGCAGAGAGGTTCAACGCATTTCGTCCCGCGTATATGTCGTGTTCAAGCAACCACGAAGCGGGAGCAGCTCTGCTGTATAGGGGCCAACGCGTGTTGTTCGAATGGCAATCAGCGCATTTTGCTTCAAGGATGCCGCGAACATCATCGGGCATCGCGCTTCCCTGCAGAATCTGTGCGCCTGGGATAACGCCACGAACATCGCCCCATGGGTGCACAGATGAAAGGGCCACGCTGGTCGCGGCAAGGAACAGTGCGTCGAAGCTGATTGTTCTCCATCGCATTAGCGGATCTGACTCGCGAGATTCGGTGGTGCTGCCTGCCAATGTTGCGTCGACGATGGCGAGTTCGCGGCGTTGTGCGACGAAATTCACGTCGGTGATACCGAGAACGCTTTGGAGACGATCTGCGGAGACTTTCATGGGGCCGGGCGATGAAGCCGTACCGGGCGCGGGCTGCGGAAAGGCTGTCGACATCGCGGTGTGAAACATTACTTTGCCCTCCACTTTCTGCATGACCTGGTGAATGTGGCCGTTCAACACGGTGACAGAGCCAAATCGTCGCAGCAGTGCAAATGCCTGCTCGCTGTCGGAGGTGCCCCAACCCCACTCGGGATAAACAGCCCACAGAGGAATGTGCGCGAAGATGACGATGGGGACGCTGCTTTTGACGCTGTTCAAGTCCTGCTTCAGCCAGTCGACCTGTGCCTGGCCGAGCTTGCCCATGCCTTCGAGTTGCACTACGTTGACCAGCCCGATGAAATGAACGCCTTTGTGGTCGAAGCTGTACCAGCCGTTTCCCTTTGTGCCTTTGCCATAGCGCTCGAGATACAGCTTTCCATCGTCGACGGAGGTGTCGTGTTCGCCGGGGACGTAGAAGACCTGCCGGCGGGGGGCGAGTATCTGATTGAGCGTGTCGAACTCCGCAGGTTTGGAGGAATGTGTAAGGTCGCCGGTGTGTATCAGAAAGTCTGGAGTGTTGGGAGCGGCATCAATCTTGCGCAATGCAGCCTGAAGGGTCGCAGTGACGTCGGTGTTCGCAGGCTTGTTGAAGCCGATGTGGCTGTCGCTGATCTGGACAAACGTGAAGTCAGATTGTGCCGATGTCCGCGCCGACTCGCCGAAGGCACGCGAGGTGGGCACACCACCAGCGAAGGTCCAGACGAGGCCGGTGCCCGCCCAGGCCATGCATTTGAGAAATCCGCGGCGGTCGATGCCGTCCGCGCTGATGGTTTGGTTCTCTGCTGTTCTGCTCTGATTCTGTATATCTGCTGGTCTGCTCATGATTTCTCCTCGAGAACGTGTTCCGTGCACTGAAGAGAACTGAGCGGGAGCGAGGTTTATTCCACGAAAATGGACGAAATTCCGACTTACAGAGTGGGATTCATCTAAAAAAGGTGCGATCGTGCGCCCGAAACGTCGTTGCCGCGGCGACTTGCCGGATCTGGGACAAGTCCTCGCAGCGCTCTCTGCTGGTCGTGCCGCGTATAATGAAAGCTCTAGACGTATCATTTTTCGCGGTTGAGCAGCCCCGCTCGCCGCCACGGATCACGGATGCCAGATCACATTAAAAAGCAGCTGCTCAAAGAGATCGCAGTACTTGAGCATGAGCTTGCTCACGAGTTGCCGGCTGAGATCAAGAAGGCTGTTGCCATGGGAGACCTGTCAGAGAACGCCGAGTACCACATGGCGAAGCAGCGGCAGGAATTCGTGAATGCGCGCCTGGGGCAGCTCAAGCGGCGCATGGCGGAGCTCTCGCTTGTGAACCTGGCCAACATTCCACGCGACAGGGCGGGATTCGGTTCAACGGTTGTGGTGTTCGATTCCACGAAGGAAGAGGAGATCGTGTACCGGCTGGTCACCAGCGAGGAATCGGACGTAGCCAAGGGACTGATCTCGACGACTTCGCCGATCGGGCGCGGGATTGTCGGCAAGAAGGTCGGCGATATCGCAACGATCGTCACGCCCAACGGCAAGCGCGAGCTTGAGATCTTGAAATTGACCACCGTCCACGACGAAGTGGACGAAGACGAAGAAGAGGCCGGGACCGGCACAGAGAAGTAAGGAAGTAAGAATGACTTGGACGAGTGCTTTTGGCCGCGCCTGCGGCTGGTTACTTGATCGAATCGTGCATGGCCTTGCACTGACCCGCATCTCTCCCAACGCACTCACGTTCATCGGCCTCGTGATCAACATCGTCGCGGCATTTCTTTTCGGTCATGCCAATCGCGGCGAATCACGGGACGCATGTTCTTCTACGCCGGGATGGTCATCTTCGGCGCCGGAATCTTCGACATGCTGGATGGGCGTGTCGCCCGCAAAAACAACCAGGTCACGGTGTTTGGGTCGTTTTTTGATTCGGTGATCGACCGCTACTCCGACGTGGTGCTGTTCTTTGGCCTGCTGGTCTATTACGGCCGCATCAACCGGTTTCGTTACGTGGTGCTGGTTGCGTTTGTGATGGTGACGTCGCTGATGGTGAGTTACACACGCGCGCGCGCCGAGGCATTGATTGGCTCGTGCAAGGTGGGATTCATGGAGCGGCCCGAGCGCATCGTGCTTATCCTTCTCGGAGCGCTGTTTGAGCAATTCGGCGTGATGGCGCCGGTGCTTTGGGTGCTTGCGGTGCTTTCAACCATCACGGTGATTCACCGCATCCAGTACACCTACCAGAACACGAAGCATCTGGCGCCGCTTAGCCAGTAAGGCGACAATCGCGAGCTTGGAGAAGAAAGCGCGAGACAACTTCGACGCATCCTCCCAGGTCTCAGAAGCGAGACCTGTGGCACCCGGCGAGCAGAACCTTTAAAGCAACCACGGATCCTTCGCTGCGCTCAAGATGACAGTCCCATTCCATTGGTTAGCGCGATCTTCAATCGGTCAGCTCAGCAGGTCACTACCATTACGCTGCAGCCGGGTTTTGTTGGCTTCCACTGGACTAGGAAGCTTGTGACGGAATTTGCTTCCATGTGGCGCATCTTTTCGAATTCGCCGCTCTTCTGGCTGTAGAGCACTTTGCCTTTGTCGTTCAAGACGGCCAACGCAGGCACGCCCTTGTTCAGCGGAATTCCATAACGCTCGGCGATGTCGACGTTCTCGTCAAGGTGTCCGACGTTCACGTGGACCAGAACGTAATTCGATTCGAGGATCGGTCGGTTTTCAGGGTTGTGGAAGTAGATATCGAGCACATGGCAATCGCCGCACCAGTTTCCGCCGAAGTCGATGATGACGCGCTTGTGCGACGCGGCTGCCGTCTTGAGCGCAGCAGCAACGTCAGCCTTGGCTTGCGATGGATCGGGGTAGATGTCGCGATTAGCAGAAAACGCCGGCGCCGCAGTCAGCGCCAGAGCGGCAATCAGTGAAAAAAGCTTGGTAAGTTTCATGGCGGGGAGTCCTCCGGCGGCTACTTCAAGTCTGCCATAAGGGATGCATCGGCTCGCCATGAAGTTACCAATGTTCGCGCTAACCCTCGCTTCGAAGATTTAGTCTTTATTGATAGTGAGTAAGCTGCGGAAAAAGCTGGAGTCACACGCGTTCCCTGACCTGGGAGCGATGATGGAGGGCTACGCTCAAGCTGCGGTCGAGGTGGCGAAGAGCGAATTCCGGCAGACGCTTGATTTTTCGGCTGACTCAATCAACGCGCTGGACGAGATTCTTGTTTTACTCGGTGAGAGTCCGGACATCGATCTCGATTTCGAATCGCGCCTGTGGGGGAGTTACCTGGGCGAGGTCCTTCGACAGCGGTATGCCGGTTCGTGGGAGATGACACAGTATCCGGGCGGGGAGCATGCGGTGCCGGCGGTGGATGTGCGGGGCTCGCGGCTGTTTCCGCTGATGAAGGTGCATCGGCGACTCACGATCGGCGAAGAAGAGGACCTGCCCGGGTTTTTCACCATGGTGACCGCACGTCTGGGCAATCCGGCGAAGGTGAATTGACGCGCTTAGCCGAGATGGGCTAAGCGATACCAACCCAAGTGGCATTGGTCACACCGGACTGTTGGCTTTGTGCGACAATTAAGGGTGAAAAGCGCGACCTCGCAACGGGCGCGCGGAAGGATACACGATGGGCGATCTATTACAGCCATGGCATCTGATTCTGCTGGCGATTGTGGCGTTTGTGCTTTTTGGCGCCAAGCGGCTACCAGAGCTTGGCAAGGGGTTAGGCGAAGGATTGAAAGGCTTTAGAGAAGGCATCAAGGGCGTGACAGACCCTGCGCCTCCGACAACGCAACAGAGCACGCAGGCCCCTCCGCCACCGCCCCCGGCAAGCTCAGAACCTCCGCGGCAGGCATAATCCAAGTGGGTGCCGAATTGCACCCTTTACGGGTATCTCCCAGGAATAACAGGCCTGTGCCGTCCGGCATGGGCCTCTGTATTTTTCGGGTGTTTGTTTTAGACGCTTAGCAGCGCAACCGCGGCCAGGGCCAGTCCCATGCCTGCCACCTGACGCCGGGTGGGGTGTTCTCGCAGGATGATTCCCGCGAGCAGAATCGTTCCCGCTGGATACATGGAACAGATGACTGCGGCCACATCGAGGCGGCCGAGTTGCGAAGCAAGCATGTAGAACAGGTTTCCGATCGTATCCAGCGATCCCGAGACGATTCCAGCCAGCCAGAATCCGCGCCATGGCGCTTTGGGAGGCGCGACTGCAACGACCAGCAAAATCGCTGCCACTCCTGCAATTCTGCCCGAGGTGAGCGCCCACAAAACCCCGCCCGCCGCCGCTGCTTTGAAGAGGATGAGCTGCGCGCCAAAGCCGATGCCGGCACTTGCTCCCAACAGCAGCGCACGCCGAGAGGTATCCGCACCCTCCTTCGATGGAGAATGCGAAATCATCCAAATTGCGGCCAAGCCCATGGCGAGGCCGGCGAAGGTGATTGCGCTGGGAAAGCCGGAGTGGAACAGCTCGAAGGCGACGGGTACGAGCGCGGTCATTACGCCGGTGAGGGCCGCGGTGAGCCCCATCGCACCCATCGCAAGCGCCCGATAAAAGACTGCCAGTGCGATCGCTCCCTCAAATCCGCCAATGGCTGCGTAGACGAGGTAGCTTGTTCCCGGCAAGGCGAGTCGAAGCACAAGACAGATCACGAGCAGTCCCGCCAGAGACACGATTTGTCCCGATGCTGTGATCAGCAGCGTCGAAGCGCGGCGCGCGCCCCAGCCACCGGCGAAGTCAGACCCGCCCCAGGCAGTGGCGGAGAGCAGACCGAGGCCTGCCGCGGCTCCAGAAGAGCTCATGTTTAGTGTTTGTAATCCTGACCGGAGGGGTAGTAGCCCTTTTTCGCGATCACTTCGACGCCCGGACGATTCACGCGAACTTCGATCTTGCGGTACTTTCCGTCGATCAAAGGCTCGTGGCTCGAATACACCAGTGTGTACTGGTTACGCGCCTCTTCAGTGACCTTGGCGTAGCTCTTCTCGATGCCGTTCATGCTGGTCTCTGAATCCAGAATGCCGCCGGTTGAGAGGACGTATCCAGCCAGACGATTGTCATACATGGTGAAGGGCAAGTGGAGCCGGCTCACGTAGCCCAGGCCCCAACGGGCAGAGTCGCCCACCAGGGTGCCGTAGACGGCGATCTTGTTGGTCTGCAGGTAACGCAGCACGTCCTTGTAAGTCGCCTTGCTGCCGTATTCCTTGCCGTCGGAGATCACATAGATAACGCGCCGGCGTCCCTGGGGTCGAGTGGAGAGTTCCTTGGCAGCGGCGAGAATCGCATCGTTGAGAGTGTGAATCTCCTTGGGGATGGTGATGAATGAGCTGCTCCCGGTGGAGCCGCCCTGCTGCACGGTGTTGTTTGAGTCGACGCAGCCGCCGTTCTTGGTGATCGAGCACGGGCCAAAGGCGCCAGAGTTAACGGGCACAAGATCATCGCGCCCGATCGACTTGGCAAGGGCAAGCACAGCGGGCACGCGATTGCCCTGGGCTCCGGTAAACCCGGTCCACTCGCGCGGGCCGTTGTTGTAGGAAAAAATCGCGACCTCATCGTAAGGCGACAGCGCACCCTGGAAGGCTCCCAGCGAGTCATTCACCTTCGCCATCACGTCTGACGTGAGGCTCTGATCGATAACGAAAGCAATCGAAAGCGAAGCCGGGATCGACGGTAAAGATCTTGAGGGGCTCCCAGGTGTCGTTTTCATACACCTTGAAGTCGCGCCAGGTAAGGCCCGCAACCGGTTTTCCCTTGGAGTCCTTCACGCTGACTGGAACCTCGACGTACGTCGTATTCACCCGGATTGTCGATCCAATGTCTTCCGGCGTCATGTTCTCCGGTGCAGTGGTCTGGACATCCCTGGTGCTGGGCGGAGGCTGGGTGGATGGGGCCTGCCTTGGCGCATCCGCCGACGTACTTGACGTGGCTGGGGTCGTTGGCGAGCCCCCGATACCTGGAGTAATCGGGCCGAGACTCCTGAGAGACGAGGGAGCCTGTGGGGCAGGAGCATCCGGGACCGCCTGCTGCTCAGCTGGCGTTTGCTGGGGTTGCGTCTGGGCAAATGCCGCCGGACTGAGACTCAACGACGCACTCAGAAGAGCAGTCAGCGCCAGTGCTTTTAGACCAAGGTCCACAGGTATTCTTTCCTCCCGATACGACACTGCGCCAGCCGGTTTTTTGGCCCGCAGATGCACCGCTTTTCAGCGAAACGATGAAAAGGGCTGCACCCGTCAGAGTATCAGACGCGCCGCCGCCTCGCAGGTTTGCCCTGAACCGGTGGAAAGAGTTAGCGTATGCTCTCTTTCAGGTCATTTCTTTCGTCAAACCTAACAGTATGTGTGCGCGCCGCAATTTCGCTGTTCTTCTGTTCACCCTGCTGCTTTGCGCAGCGAGTTGGGGGCAGCTTGTCCCATCGCCTGACGCGCCTCCGGTAAGCACGGCTCCGCCAGCGCCACCTGAAGAGGAGTCAATCGGCACTCTCAAGCTCAACGTTAACCTCGTTGATCTTTTCTTCACTGTGAAGACCAAGTCCGGCGAGCTAGTGCCTCATCTGACAAAGGACGACTGTTCGGTCTCGGAAGACAAAGTTCCTCAAACGCTAAAGAACTTCAATGCGGAAACGCATCTGCCGCTAACCCTGGCCATCATGCTGGATACATCGGGCAGCCAGATTGACGTGCTGCCTCTGGAGCAGCAGGCTGGCGGCGAGTTTCTCGAACGGGTTCTCAAATCGAAGGACCAGGCATTGCTGCTCTCCTTCGACGTAAATGTCGATCTGCTGCAGGATTTCACGAATAGCGCCCGCCTTTTGACCCACGCGCTGGACAAGGCGCAGATCAATACGGCAGGGGGCAACGGCGGCTCCGGCATTCCGGGGCTCGGCGGGGGTACCATTCCTACCCAGGGAGGCCCGAAAGGCACACTGCTCTACGATGCCATCTATCTGGCGTCGAATGAGAAGATGGCGCAACAGAATGGTCGAAAGGCGATGATCATCCTGACGGACGGCGACGATGTGGGCAGCGACCACAAGATCCAGGAAGCGATTGCCGCCGCACAAAAAGCGAACACGATTGTCTACGTGATACTTATCGCTGAGCCAGGCTTCTATGGTGGATTTGGGTACAACGGCTACTCTGCCGCCAAGAAGCTTTCAGAGGAAAGCGGCGGCCGCATGATCAACGTGGGCGCCAACGGCAAGAAGCTCGAAGCCGCCTTCGCTCAGATCGAAGAAGAACTTCGCACCGAATATCTGGCCAGCTACACACCTAGCAACGCAAAGCAGGACGGCACTTTTCGGCACATTTCTGTTCAGTGCAAAGGCGAAGACATGAAGGTACAGGTTCGCAGGGGTTACTACGCACCGGGGCCCGAAGGTCGTGAGGGTCGATAGATCGAGCGCGAAATTTATACACGCGAGAAATTACACGTTCGCGCACAAAGTGCATTTCTTCCCAGTTCTCGCAAGCAATAACTCTCACAATATTTGAAATCGCAAAAGTCCTGTTTTGACTGCGATGGGGACTTTTGGATGTTTCGTTGCCAGAATGCGCTCGGCTTTGGCACCCATCGTGCCATTCAGTAGGCGCACGCAGTTTTCGCGCCGCCTTCGACGGCCGACCCGGATGGTGAATCGATGCAGGATCTTTTAATGAAAGCAGCCGCCGTGAGCGCGGTGGCGCTCGCCAGCTTTTCCAGTTTCCCGTCAATCGCACAACAACAGCCTGCGCAGCCACAACAGGAACCGCAGGTTCAACAGCCCTCCCCAGCAGCGCCTCCGGCCGGGCAATCGCAACCAGGCGCCCCCAGTGCGGCATCCGCAGCAACCGCCGCTGACTTGAAACCTGTGTCAGGAGAACTGGTCGACAAACTCGACACCAAGTCTGCCAAACAGGGGGACAGCGTGGTGGTGAAGACCAGTGAAGACTTGAAGGTCTCGGGTGGAACGGACATTCCGAAGGGATCGAAGTTGATGGGCCACGTCACGAATGTGCAAGCCCGCGGAGAGGGCAAGGAGAACTCGCAGATTGCGATCCAGTTTGACAAGGCTGAATTGAAGGGCGGCCAGACTGTGGCGATCGAATCTATCATCCAGTCTGTCTCTCCGGCAGCGGGCAGCGGAGTGGACAATAGCGTTCCAAATGCGCCGACTGCATTGGGAGCCAGTCCAGCTTCACCCAGTACACCCGAGCGGAACAACCCTTCCTCCCAGGCATGAACGGGTCATCGACCCCGAACGGGCAACGGCATCGATGCGGCAGCGCGAACACAGAGCAGCAATCGGCCGGGCGAAGAGTCCAATGGGACGGCTCAGCCTGGAGAAGCTGCGCAAAGGATGAACAGCGGCATGCCCGCGCCGGGTACGATCGTGGCGCGCAACGGGAATGTTGCCATTCGCACGACGGCGATCCCGGGCGTTCTGCTGGCGAATGCTCTCAATGGTCAACCCTTTGCGAATGCATCCGGGTTGCTTGTGGGCGCCCGGCGTGACATTCACCTCGACGAGGGTACGCGGATGGTTGTGGCGGTAGCCGGAACTCCGCAGGGACCGGGCGGTATGAGTCGTTAGTCTCTCAATCGTGCCGAAAAATGCATGCGAGGCCGGATGGTAACTCTCCGGCCTCGTCGTTTTTCAGGGCAAACGATTACGCAAGTTTCGCGACTTCGTAATCTGGCAAAACGGCGCCTTCATCGTTACGATCGGCGGTGGCAGAGGAAACATGAGTTGATCTGACAATTATTTTCAACCGCTCTGCATGTGGAGTTTTTGAATGCCTTTGGAAGACGCTGCCCCGGATTCTCGCGAAGGTTTTGAAATCAGTACCCGATTCCGCCGCTTGATTGAAGAACGAATCGAACGTCTGGAAAAGGACGCAGATGCGGACGAAGCGCGACTTGCGGCCCTGCATCACGGCGATCACATCCGTCGACATATGCGTTTGATCGCGGTTCAGCGCGCAGAGGCCCGGCGGATGCGCGGCTTCCTTGAAAACTCCGGAACGCGCATTCCCCCTCCCATGATGACTCTCTGAAGTTGGCTGTGAACAATGGATCCGGAAGCGGATTCATAATGGTGCATGGCCACTTTCGCTTCTTCAAGCCTGATTCTCGATTATCAGATCGTCGACGTATTTACTGAGACAGCCCTCAAGGGCAATGGACTCGCTGTTGTGTTCGATACGGTCGGACTCGCGACGGAGCGCATGCAGGCCATCGCGCGCGAGTTCAACTTGTCGGAGACGACATTCATCCAGCGTCGCGATGCCGAAACAGAAAAGCGGGAAGGAGTGCGGGTGCGCATCTTCACAACGCTCGAGGAACTGCCCTTTGCAGGCCACCCGACTCTCGGCACCGCCAGTGTGCTCAAGCTCTCCGCGCCGGAGACGCTTGCTGGAGACACGGTCACGCTGGCTCTGAATGTCGGAGCGGTGCCAGTTCGATTCAGTCCCGGTGGGCTTTATGGGGAGATGACCCAGCGCGATCCGGAGTTTCTTGCAGAACTTGATCGCGCAGGGGTCGCTCGCCTGACCGGACTTAGCATCGAGGATCTTCACCCGGCAGCATTGCCCCAGGTCGTCTCGACAGGAACTGCCTTTGCCATCGTTGCTTTGCGCACGCATGAAGCGCTGGCCCGCCTCAAGGTGGAACAGGAGGAGGCCACGAAGTATCTGCGTGAGAAAGGTGGCCGGTGGTTCTATGTTCTTGGTCCAACCGGCGGCGACAAGCCGGCATGGAGAGCGCGGATGCAGTTTTACGGCGGCGAGGACCCAGCCACAGGCTCCGCAGCCGGCTGTGCTATCAGCTACCTCGTTGGTCATGGCATCGTCGCACCACGGCAGCAAATTCACGTTCAGCAGGGTGTCGAAATTGGCCGCACAAGCGACTTATTTCTAAGTGCCGATCTCGTTTCCGGGAAGGTAGGCGATGTGCGCGTGGGGGGCAGCACTGTTCGCGTTGCAAAGGGGCAGCTTTTCCTGCCGTAATACACACGCTTTCAACAGATTTTAATCAAGCCAAGTTACTTTCTATGTTCATTGTGGCGGTTTTTCCTTTGTTACATGATGTATTTCATGCCGTGTTTCGCTTCTTGTTCCCTCTTTTCATGTCGTTCCGCTCTCCGTACTCTTGCCCAAGCATTGAGCGTCATCCAGCCGGAGTTTTTCCGGTTTCATAACGGCTTCAAACAACAATCTGACCACAGCGAGGTCCTCCTCTTCCGGGAGTTGGGTGCTCTCGAAGTCGTCGGAGTGGATCGCACAGCCACGGGCGTGTGCACCACTTGACGGCCTCGCGCCTCAATTCGCGGGCAGGAAAACACGCGGTGGCCGACGGCCCCGGACCCTGACGAGCCTGCCCGCCGAACAAACGGGCATCGCTGCAGTGTGCCTCAGGACGGTGTCAGCAAAATCCAAACGAACAGGAGCAGGACCCTTAAGATGAGGCCTAAGAAAGTTATTCTTTGCGTAGACGACAACGAGCAGGATCTATCTGTCCTGAAGTTCATGCTGGTAACGAACGGTTACCGTGTACTGTCCGCCACGAACGGCCAGGAAGCCATCGCACTCTTCGCCGATAATCAAATTGACCTGGTACTGGCTGACCATGCCATGCCGCAGATGAGCGGCGACCAGCTTGTCTTGAAACTCAAACAAATCGCCTCCCATGTCCCGATGGTGATTCTTGGCGATCCTCAAAAGATGAATGGCCAGATTCATGGAGCCGATGCCCTGCTGGCCAAAAAGACCTGTTCTCCGCAGGAATTGCTGGAGCGCGTGAAGATCATGAGCGCTCGAAAGCGCGGACCCCGGAAGGGCGTCTCGCGGCTGATAAGTGCTGAACTAGCCGTCGCTTCTTGACATTAGGGGGCGGTAGCTCCGAGAGAGATACCGCCCTGGAAGTAATCCGCTGGGATGTCCCGGCGGCCCGGCGATTGCACTGCCCACTTGACGACCTAATAAACGTGAATGCATACTCGCCATCGGTGCGCAAACTGGTATATGTTCTTTCCCACCAGTGGAAGCAGGCGTTATGGATCTCATTCTTGTTCGTTTTCTTTTTGTTGCCTTACTGTCCGGAGTTTGTTATTTCCTTCATCCCTTCGGCGTAACCGGTTGGGCAGGAGCAGCCGGCGGCGCGGTTGGCTGCGTGCGCGGTCATCGTATTTGAACTGCGGGTGCGCGCCCTCAGCTTGCGCCGGCTTGTAGGCGCTGTTGCCGGAAGCGTGCTGGGCATCTTTGGCGCGGCGCTCTTCTGCCTGGTGCTGCGCTCGGCGCCGCTGAACTCGTCCACATCGGCGGTTCTGCAGATCTTTGTTCTGCTGCTGATGACCTACGTGGGTCTTCTTGTCGGCGCGAGCAAAGGCGATCTGCTCAATCCCGCGGCTTTTGGCACATGGTTTGCCGGCGATCGGCCAACGCGTAAGAGCGCGAAGGTGCTCGATACCAGCGTGATCATCGATGGGCGCATTGCCGATATCGCCGAGGCCGGTTTCATCGACGGCATGATGGTTGTTCCTGAGTTTGTTCTTCGCGAACTTGCAGATCGTCGCCGACTCCACCGACGGTTCAAAACGGCAGCGCGGACGTCGCGGCTTGGACATGCTGCAACGCATGCAGTCCAACACCAACATCCGGGTGCAGATTGTGCCGGATGATTTTCCGTCTATCCGCGAAGTCGATCTGAAGCTGCTTGAACTCGCGAAAAAGTGGGAAGCCAAGGTTGTCACCAACGACTTCAACCTGAACAAGGTTGCTCATCTTCATCGCGTCGAGGTTCTGAACATCAACGACCTTGCCAACGCACTGAAGCCTGTTGTGCTGCCGGGCGAAAAGATGAATGTGCTCATCTTGAAAGAAGGCAAGGAGTACAACCAGGGAGTTGGCTACCTGGACGATGGCACGATGGTGGTTGTTGACCATGCGCGCAAGATGATTGGCCGCGCGGTCGAAATCTCAGTGACCAGCGTGCTGCAAACCGCCAGCGGCAAAATGATCTTTGGCAAGATGGACGAGAACGCGAAGCCCATTGAACCGAGCAAGGCCGGTCCTGTGGAGATCGCCCGATAGATTAGTGCAGCTAAAAAAGCCGCACCAGTACGCGGGTCAGATTTCGCGGATTTCGCTGAATTGGATTAACGGCGCAATGTCGGTGTAGTTCGGGATATCGCCTTGAAGCTGATCGGCGATCGGCAGGAAAGCCGCAATAAACTCTTGCGCAGATTCGCAGGTGAAGCCGGCAATGGCGGCGAACGGTGCGGGGTCGCCGGGAGTCGCGCCGCTGACTCCGATCTCCACGGATACAGCCTTCACCGCGGAGCCAAGAAGCCTGACGGCCATGGGCATGTGGATCTGGACGTAGTAATTGACGTCGAAGCGGCTACCCGGCTTGCTGGGATACAAGATGCTTACCTTGATCATCGTTCTCGCTTTCAGCTGACTTGCGTCGCTCGAGTTGCTCAGTATTTCTGAACCTTGGGGTCGATTTCGTCGCTCCAGGCAAGGATTCCGCCAGCCAGGTTCACGACCTGCGAATAGCCTGATTGTTTCAGGAATTCCGCGATGCGCTGTGACCGCGCGCCAGAGCGGCATTGGACCACGATTTCGCGATCGCGCGGAATCTCGGCGAGGCGCTGCGGAACGTCGTTTTGCGGAATGAGCTTTCCGCCGATCTGCGCGATCTGGTACTCGTAGGGCTCGCGGACGTCGAGGATGTAAACATCTTCGCCGGCATCTATGCGCTGCTTTAGATCTTTCACGCTCAGTTGCGGAATTCCATTCTTCACGGCCTTCTCCTCTTTCGATTCGGGGACGATTCCGCAGAAGTGCTCGTAGTCGATCAGCTCTTTGACCGTGGGATTCTCACCGCATACCGGGCACTCAGGATTCTTGCGCAGCTTCAATTCTCGGAAGCGCATGCTGAGCGCATCGACCAGCAAAAGCCGACCGATCAGGGGGTTGCCTTTGCCGAGAATCAGCTTGATGACTTCGGTGGCTTGGATTACGCCGACCAGGCCCGGCAAAATCCCGAGCACTCCGCCTTCCGCGCAACTTGGAACCAGACCGGGCGGTGGCGGCTCTGGATACAGGCAGCGATAGCACGGCCCTTCTTTGGTCGCGAACACGCTGGCCTGCCTTCGAACCGGAAAATCGAGCCATAGGCATTCGGTTTGCCCAGCAGCACACATGCGTCGTTGACGAGGTAGCGCGTGGGGAAATTGTCGGTGCCGTCGGCGACGATGTCGTAGTCCTTGAGGATCTCCAATGCGTTGGCGCTCGTGAGCATTGTCTCGTGCTTGACAACGTTGAGAGCTGGATTGAGTGCGGTGAGTTTTTCTGCCGCCGAGTCGAGCTTCTTACGCCCGATATCTTTCGTCGAGTGGATGATTTGCCGCTGGAGGTTGCTCGCGTCTACTACGTCGAAGTCAACCAACCCTAGTGTGCCGACGCCGGCGGCAGCGAGATAAAAGGCCAGCGGCGAACCCAACCCGCCCGTACCGACGCACAGCACGCGCGCGGCTTTCAGCTTGCGCTGGCCTTCCATACCCACTTCGGGCAGGATCAGGTGGCGTGAGTAGCGCGAGAGGTCGTCGGTTGTGAGCTCGGGGAGCAGAGTAGAGTCAGTTGCAGTCGCCATCGTCAAAGGGTTCTCAATCGTCAGTGGATTTGGAGACAGTCGATCTCGATTCGAGCGCGTAAGGGCATGTCGCGACAAAAATGGAGAAGCGCACTCGGGTACACCTACAGGGTAACAAAACAGAAGCGGCCCCGAACTTGCGGAGCCGCTCCAGATAAGTGATCAGGTTTGATTTCAGCGCGATGCAGGTTTTGCAGCCGCTGCAGGGGCTGGCTTTACTCCAGCCGCCAAGGCCTGCGGTGCGGTCGGCTTCGGGTTACAGAAATCCGGGTCAGCTTTGGCCCATGACTCGTCCACATAGCTCTGACGAGGGTTGACCGAAACAACTCGTGGTCGGAGGTCTAGATGGATGCCGCCGCGAGTTCGTTGAGCTTCTTCATTCCGTCTTCGCCCAGGGCTTCCACAAACTTTTTGTCTTCTGCGAATCCTGTGTCGATCTCCGATATGCTGCGCCTGGAGCTGAGGACAAGGTAATCGCCGGCAGGACGTCCGTAGTTGATGTCAAAAGTGCCCCAGTGTGCGGCCGTTCCGGCCTTCTTGTAGCCGGCAATGACCATCTTGACTACTTCATGGAATTCGCTGACGTGGCCGGGACGAACGTGATACACAGAGTCTTCCATGAAACGCGCCTGAGAGAGATCGGGTCTGCGTTATCGCTCAATTCCGCGTTATAGATACATATCGCCGTTACAATGCAAGACTTTGCTCCAGCGTATGGGCCCCGGCAGTTCATCGGTACAGACCGGGGACATACCCGAAGTCGTGGAAACGGTTCACTCTTAGTGTCAGTCAACCCTTCAATCCTGAGAAACTCTGTAACTCATTGATTTAACTCAGTCGATTTCCGGGGCATTTTTGCAGGTTATATCCGCGAACTCTCTAAGCTTGAAATCATAGCCTGACAATCCAGCGGAACCTCACGCGGACCTATGTAGCCGCGCGCCCCCGCGCTCGTCTGCGCCAGGCGACTCGCTCTCTCGGTCAAAGCCGCAACCACGGCCGCCTCCGACAGCGACGTCGCCGCAAACATCACGTCGGCGGCTGTCGCAACCCGACCTGTCTGCCGACCAGAAAGAGAATCATCGCGATGGCAAACATCCTGGTCAATATCGAAAAAGGAATCGAAATCGCAGCCGAAGATGCTCTCAAGTGGCTCACCGGCGCCAACAAGGCTCTCAAAGCCGCGCCGCAGGTCGTCGCTGCGCTCGCCACACTGATCACCGCACTTGAGAAGCCGATCGCCGAACTCGCCGGCGCAGCCTCCAACCCTCTGAATATCGCCCTCGATATTCAAACAGCGCACGACCTCAAAGCCGCCTGGCCCGAAGTCAAAGCATTTCTCGCCACTCTAGGCGTGAAGTTCTAGAAACACGCGCTATGAGGCTGTGAAAAGAGAGGTCTGAGACTGTGGAGTGAGAAGCCTTGTATCTGAGCACGACTTCAGAGATGCCGCAAGCAACGCAAACTGAAGAAACGGGCCTTAGCCATTGAGGCTAAAAGGACGTTCTCCTCTATGCGCATTTCTCAACCGTCGAAGAATGGGCCGCCCCTTGCACCGGAGCGGCCCAACTCAGGCAGAGGCGTTTCGAGGAATGCTTTCGACCTATGGAACCGCCACATTCGACTTCGGCGCG
The DNA here is from genome assembly GCA_963782775.1 of uncultured Acidobacteriaceae bacterium. Taxonomy (GTDB): domain Bacteria; phylum Acidobacteriota; class Terriglobia; order Terriglobales; family Acidobacteriaceae; genus Telmatobacter. The sequence goes on along the minus strand of CAWALE010000012.1, from coordinate 90,532 downwards.
AGCACGACAAAACGCCGACTCCGTGCCACTGGAGCCAGCCAGTCCTGGTTCTCCAGCACCGTGGCCTTCTCCGCGATGTTACGCATGTTGAGATAGAGGATGCGGATTTCCCGCTCTCCGCCCTCGTAACGAGCCCGCCAACTATTGAAGACAGCGTGCAGTGTTGCCTCGTCAAAGGGATTGCACATGAAACAAACGATGGGCCCAGGCGGCGGCGTGTAATCCAGAACATCGCCCAGGATTGGTTCAAGCGAATGGCACTGCTGGTTCGCACTGCGAAATGTCCGGCAGTTTTCGGCGGCGATGTCATGCAGCCTCTTCGCATACTCAAGACCAATAATAGTTTTGAACGGATAGTCCGAGGCCATCAGCATGGCCTTGCCCTTGCCTGAGCCGTAGTCGATGAAACTGTAGCGCCGGGGATCGATATCCAACTGCGCCATCGCCTTTTTGATCAGCGAGCCCCACGTCACTCGATATACAGCGTTGCCGCGCTCGATGTCGCCGGCGGCCACGCCCATTTCCCCCAGTCGCTCTTCCCGCGCGGTCTCCACGCAGTGTCGTCTGTCAAAAGCGCGGCTGAGTGGATCTTCAAACGCCAGCCGGGCCCGGAACATCCGCCATTTAAGCCTGCTGACCATACCGACTGAGAAGTCTGTATCCATAGAGCTCCCACCTAAAAAAGTGATTGCCTCGTGCGTCGCCCGAGCACTCCCATATCAGGCTTCTCGCCAACAGTGAGCAGTGTCCTGATTTTGAAACGATGTTAGCCAAAATCATACAACCCCGACTAACTCTGTTGGAGGATTGACTTTTCAGTTGTTTAGGATTAAGCAAATTGGCAAATCTATGTAACGGTCGGAGTCTAGCCTGCTCAGAAGTTACGTGTTCGTGGAAAGCCTGAGCTCGCAAATTGCTAAGCTTTTCAGTTCGAGGGAATCCCATTCGTCGACAAAAAAGCCGCCCCGATCTTGAGGCGGCTTTCTCATTCAAAGTCAGCGGCCCTCTTACGTATTCACTGACCTCGCCTCGCCCAGCACCAATTTCACCGTCATCTGCCTGCGTCCGCGCAACACCGTCACGCTCACCGTGTCGCCGGCCTGGTGCTTGTCCATCACCACGGCTGATGTCCTGCGGATCGGTGATCTGCTGGCCGTCAATCGCCACAATCAAATCGCCGCCCAGCATTATCGGTTGATTGCCGACATAGGCTTGCTCGTTGCCGCCGTGAAGGCCGGCCCGGTCTGCAGCGCCACCAGGAACCACTTTCTGGATCAGGACGCCTGATTCCGCGGCAAGTCCCATCTGCTCGGCAAGGTCCGGACCGATCGCATACGACACATTGCCCAGCGACGGCCGCCGCACCTGTCCGTATCGCGTCAAGTCCGAAAGCACGGCCTTTGCAGTATTGATAGGAATGGCGAAGCCGATTCCCGAGCTCTGCTCTGCACCGTTCGAAGCAATCATGGTGTTGATGCCAATCACTTCGCCCCGTGAATTCAGCAGCGGTCCGCCCGAGTTGCCGGGATTGATGGCCGCATCGGTCTGAATCGCATCTTCAATCGGCGCGCCGTCTCCATTTCGAATTGACCGGATGGAACTGATGATCCCTTGCGTCATGGTTCCGCTCAGGCCGAAGGGATTGCCGATCGCATAAACCTTTTCGCCGACAGCTATCTGGCTAGAATCCGCCAACACCACGGGCTGCAGATCGGGTGCATCAATCTTCAAGAGCGCCAGATCGTGCACCCTGTCGCTCCCGATAACAGTCGCCTTAAAACTTCGCTTGTTGCTCAGCTTCACTTCAACGCCGCGGTTCGCGCCCTCCACCACGTGGTAGTTGGTGAGAACGTGCCCGGCCTTGTCGAGGATGAACCCCGAACCTTGGCCCTCCTGCGGCACCGTCCCGTAGAAGAAGTTGAAGATCACTGCGCGTGAAGTGATGTTTACCACTGAAGGCAGCACCCGTTTGTAGACGGAGATGTTGTTCTGCTCTTCCGCATCAAACTCAGGCGCTGCATGCGCCTCCGACAGCTCCAGCGGGGAGCCCGAGGCGCGCGAACTAGTGAGCGTCAGAGGATTCAAACCCTTCTGGAAATGAGTGGTGACAAACCAGAATCCTCCTACAAGCAGAAGGACCAAAACAAACTGGCGCAATTTCATATCTCTCTTAAACCTTGCAACCTTCCATAAACCATACGAATTAGATACAAAGCAGTTCCTGAGGATCCAGCGTCGGGTTCGCAACCTGAACTGCTGCTCCTTCTATTCTAATAACTACTTCTTCACGTTTAAGTTGCTTTCCCGCTTGAGCCTGGGCCAAAGCTCTCCTACTTTGGCGCGAAGCGCTTCGATATCACCGGCGTTTTCAAGCACGTAATCGGCACGAGGCTCCTTCTGGCCGTCTGGGATCTGGTGCGCAAGCCGCGACCGCGCATCTGCCTCGGCTGCTTGTCGATCTACGACGGAGGTAGCGATGCGATTGACATAACGGGCGACCTTCGCATCGTCAGGAGCGGTGACCAGTACGACTCGATCAATGCGTTTACGCAACTCGGTGAAGACAGCCTTGGCCTCGCCACTCTCGCGAGCATCGCGCTCGACCTCGAAGATGAGCGCGGAGACGACGACCGCAACGGCTGCGGGATCGCGCGCGAAGACCTGGTTCATCCACTGTCGCTGAGCCTCGATCACCGCCGGATGAATGATCGAATTCAGTTCCTTCACGCGCCCGCCCTTGAAGGCAAGTTCAGCAAGCCGTGCGCGATCCAACCTGCCATCTGGCCGCAAGATACCCGGCCCAAAGACGCGGACGATCTCATCGAAAACCGCCTGTCCCGGCTCCATCAGCTGCGCGGCCCAGTTCGTCTGATTCGATCACCTCGCGCGCCAAGTTCACGCAGCATCGCGGCGACGGTGCTCTTCCCGCTGCCAAGTCCTCCGGTGAGTCCAACGCGAAGCATCGGCCTAGAGGCCCCGCCGCATTTTGGCGGCCCGCACTGTGTTGGCCATCAGCATGGCAATGGTCAGCGGTCCCACGCCGCCGGGAACCGGCGTGTATGCACCCGCAAGCTCAAACGCTTTCGGATGCACATCGCCCACAATCGTCGAGCCACGCTTGGCAAAGGTTGCTGCGCGCTTGGCATCTCCAGCAAAAAAGCGATCAAACTCCTCGAGCGTCTGTGATGCGATTGATGCCGACATCAATAATGGTGGCGCCCGGCTTCACCATTTCCGGCGTAATGAATCCCGGCCGCCCGATCGCCGCAACCAGAATGTCAGCTTCCCGCGTTACCGCTCCCAGATCGCGCGTCTTCGAGTGGCAAATCGTCACGGTGGCGTTTTCGTGCAGCAGCAGCATCGCAACCGGTTTGCCCACAATATCGCTGCGTCCCACAACCACCGCGTGCTGCCCGCTGATGGGCAAATTGCTGCGCTTGAGAATCTCGATCACTCCAGCCGGCGTGCACGGCGCCAGCGCCGGCCGCCCCGCCTGCAGCTTTCCGGCATTCACCGGATGAAAGCCGTCCACGTCCTTCGCCGGCGATACTGAGTCGAGCAGCGCCTTGGCGTCAACCTGCTTTGGCAGCGGAAGCTGGATCAGGATGCCGTCAATATCGTCGCGGTCGTTGAGGGCACGGACCAGATCCAGCATCTCTTCGGTTGTGACAGATCGGGCGGGGTAATCAGATCGCTGAAAAGTCCCAGCTCTGCGCAAGTCTGCACCTTGCTGCGGACATAGATTTCGGAGGCGGGCACATGGCCCACCAGAACCGCCGCAAGCCCCGGCCGAATACCGTGCGCCTCGAGCGCACGCACCTCTTCCGCCACTTCCTGCTTGATCGCCGCAGCAATCGCCGCCCCATCCAGGACTTTCGCCATCGTTCTCTCCCAAATCAATCGTATCTTCTCCGTACGCAGAGGCGCCTATTTCGGTGAGTGCTTGACCGCGAGCGAAATGCCCATGGCAACCATCCATCTCCGCTACCGCAATCGTGATTCTCCTCACAAAAGTCCTGATTCTCGGCCTGAGTGGCCAATTTCAACGAAATACAAGCTCTTGTCATTCAGCGACTTGGATGCGCTTTACGGTGGCCGTCACATTCGTCCGTGATTTGTCTCACATACAGTCATTGCGCCAGACACTCACTCTCTGTGGCGAACATGATCTGGATCACATGGGGCCTTTCTCCTTGGCCTCGTGATCGCAGCGTCAGGAGATTCGGCTGCAATGAGCCCTTTCAAAGATGCCGGGCATCTATTCCGTTTCGCGGGACTCTTCGTTCTCGCCTTCATCATTTTTCTCGTGGTCCGACATTATGTGGTTCCGCCGAGCTTTGGGCAGTATGGGCATTATCGCGGTGCTGCGATCGGCGAGATTGCCGCCCGCCCCGTGAAGTTTGCCGGGCATGAGGCCTGCGAGACCTGCCACACCGATGTTCTGGATGTGAAGAGAAAGGCAAGCACGCGCATGTGAACTGCGAGGCATGCCATGGACCGCTGGCGAAACATGCCGACGATCCAGCCTCGGTCACACCGGTAAAGCCGGACACCGCTGTCCTTTGCGCGCGATGCCACACGGCGAGTGCTGCCAAGCCCAAAGGGTTTCCGCAGGTCGATCCGGCGGACCACTCAAACGGAGTTCCGTGCGAAACATGCCATCAGCCGCATAGTCCGGCGATCGCCGGATCAACCGCACCGGCCGCAGCCACAGGAGGTGCGAAGTGAATCTATCGCGACGTCATTTTCTGGTCTTGATGCCCGCGGCCGCAATTGCCTGGAAGGCCGTGCTGGCGGGAACTCCAGAGCAGGCCGAGAATTACAAGATGTCCGAGCACTGGTGGGGCCATGCTAATTGATGTGCCCAAGTGCATTGGTTGCGGCAACTGCGTTCGCGCCTGCGCAGCCGAGAACGATGTGCCGGACGGCTACTTCCGCACCTGGGTTGAGCGCTACCACGTTTCCGACGGGAACATGACCAATCCCGAGGTCGATTTCGCCGGATGGCGGCAAGGAAGGTTTCCCGCGTTGCCAAGGAGGATGCGGAGAAGTACTTCTTCGTTCCGAAGATGTGCAATCACTGCGCAGATTCGCCGTGCACGCAGGTTTGCCCGGTGGGCGCGACGTTTGTCAGCCCTGACGGCGTAGTTCTGGTCGATCCAGAAGTATTGCCTTGGATGCGCATATTGTGTGCAGGCTTGTCCTTATGGATGCCGCTATATTCATCCGGAGAAAAAAGTCGCCGACAAGTGCACGCTCTGCTACCACCGCATCACCAAGGGCTTGACGACGGCCTGCTGCGAAGCGTGCCCAACCGGCGCGCGGCAACTCGCTGATCTGAAGAATCCGAAGGATCCAATTCACGAATTCCTGAAGACACATAGCGTGCAGGTCTTGAAGCCACAAATGGCGACGGGTGCAAAAGCCTTCTACAACGGGCTGGATGGGTCGGTGCGCTAATGTGCTATCTCGCGATGTTCCTCCAGGAGCAGGAAAAAATTATGAACGGCGTTGAAGGCTTCATGTATCCCAACGAGATCGGGCTGCAGTGGAGCGTCCTGATTGTGTTGTATCCGTTTATTACAGGATTGGTCGCGGGTGCTTTCATTCTGGCTTCGCTGGAGCGTGTGTTTCACGTTGAAGCCGTGAAGCCGACGTACCGGCTGGCGCTATTGACGGCACTCTCATTTCTCTTGTTGCGCCCTTGCCGCTTCAGTTGCATCTCGGCCATCCCGAGCGTTCGCCGGAGATGTACTTTACGCCGCACAGCACTTCGGCGATGGCGATGTTCGGCTATGTCTATCTCTGGTATCTGATGGCTGTGCTGGTATTTGAAATCTGGCTCGATTACCGGCGCGATATCGTGCTGCTGTCGCGCTCCAGCAAGGGCTTGCTGCGAGTGATCTACAAGGTGATGACGCTGGGATCAGACAACATCAGCCCGCGTTCGCTTGCACATCGACGACAAGAGTGGGTTGGATTGTGACGCTGATTGGAATTCCGTCGGCGTTTCTGCTGCACGGATATGTCGGATTCATCTTTGGATCAATCAAGGCAAACCCATGGTGGTCATCGCCGCTGATGCCAGTGGTGTTCATCTTTTCCGCAATGGTGTCAGGTATCGCCGGCGTGATGCTGATTTACATGGCGGTGACGAAGCTGCGCAAACAGGCAGATCGATATCCGCTGCGTCGACACCATTGCAATGTATCTGTTCTACATCTTCATCATTGACTTCAGCCTGGAGATGCTGGACCTGATCCATCGCATCTACGAGGCCGATGAATCTTTCCGCAGCCTCAATTTCATGGTGCACACCAAGCTGTACTTTTCGCACATCGTTGTCCAGATCATCCTGGGAACGGTGACACCACTGGTGCTTCTGTTCATAACGCAGGTCGTGAAACTCTCAGAGCAGATGCGCAAGCGGATGTATGTAACGTCGGCGTGGCTGGCACTGATCGGGATCTTCGCGATGCGTTGGAACGTGGTAATCGGCGGCCAGCTTTTCTCGAAGAGCTTTCTTGGCTACACGACCTACAAGATGGCCCTGGTGACGCGCGAAGGATCGCTGGTCGCCTTGGGACTATCGATTCTGCCGTTGTTCATTCTCTGGGCTCTGGTTAAACTGTTGCCCCCATGGGCAGCAGAGCATGCGCCCCAAGGCGCTACTGGCGATTGACCACACCACGTTTGCCGATCGGGTGACCTATGAACGAATCTCCCGGTTCCTTCGAATTGCTTTCGAGCCGCGTGGACGAACTGGAGAAGCGCGTCCATGCGCTGGAACACCCGGCCGAGGCAAAGGCGCCCGAAGCGACATTGATTGTCATGCAGGCAAATGCAGCAGCCGACGACGCGGAAGCGTCACTGCAAACAACAAGACTTTTTCCGATACTCGGCCGCGCGTTACTTGGCATTGCGGGAGCCTATGTTCTGCGCGCGATTGCAGCCACTGGTGCGATGCCACCTGTCATTGCCGCCGTAGCCGTTCTCTACGCCTTTGCGTGGCTGATATGGGCGGCACGCATATCCAAAATTTCAGACGTTGCCGCGCTGATCTATGCGGGAACATCCGCGGCGATCCTGGCGCCGATGCTGTGGGAGATCACATTGCATCATGTTTTTACTCCTATGGTGACGGCGGGAGTATTGACGGCATTCGTAACGCTCGCAACGGTAATTGGATTGCGCGGAGGCGGTTCGCGGTTCGCCTGGGTCGCGCAGGGAGTTGGCGCCATTACGTCGATCGCCCTCGCGGTTGCGACCCACGATGTGATGCCATTTGTAATTGCGCTTCTGCTTGCCCTGATGGTGGTTGAGTATGCAAGGGCGTTGGACTATGGCCAGCATGCCTGGCCGCTGATTGCGCTTGTGACGGATGGGGCGATATGGGGAATGATCTTCATCTATAGCGGACCACAGAATGCGCGCCAGGAATACCCTGACTTGAGTGCCGCGGCGCTTATTTTTCCGGCATGCCTGCTCTTCGCCACGAATGGATCGAGTGTGGCCGTTCGGGTGATCCTGCAACAAAAGAGGATCGGCGTATTCGACTCGATCCAGGCAATGATCGGGTTCCTGCTGTTGATCTCCAGCGTACTTCTCTTCGCGCCACGGAATGCAGGTGCAGCCCTCGGCATTCTGTGTGTCACGCTCTCAGCGGCGGCATACACAGCAAGTTTTCTGCGTCTCAGCCAGCGAGCTGATCGACGCAGTTTCCACGTGTTTGCCGCGTGGAGTGCAACGTTGCTCATCGTGGGCGTGCTATGGTCTCTGCCGCAATCAGCGGCAGGAATCGCCTTGGCAGTCGTGGGCATTATCGCCTATATCGTCGCGGTAAGATCTGACCTAAGGATCCTCGAACTGCACGGGGCGCTCTTTCTCACCGGGGCCACAGTGATTTCGGGAATTACGCTGTATGTCTTCGGTACTCTTGCGGGCCCGGTGCCGGGCAGACCTGCATTGACTGTGTGGATCATCGCCTTCGCTGCCGTTGTGGCATATACGGTGGAAAAGGACAGCCGCGACGATAAATGGACGGGCCAGGGCCTGCACCTCATTCCTGCATTCTTGGCGGTGTCGGCGATCTGTGCACTGCTGGTGCGTGGCCTGTTGGCCCTTACGACACTCGCCATCTCGCTCGATGTGCATCACATTGCGTTCCTCCGTACCCTTGTGATCTCGGCAGTGTCGCTGTGCCTGGCATTTGCAGGATCGCGCTGGGGTCGCGTCGCCATGACACGCATGGCTTACATCGCGTTGGCGTTCGTTGCGATTAAGTTGCTATTTGAAGACCTGCGCCACGGGCACATGGAGTTCATTGCTGGTTCCATCTTTCTCTTCGCGATCACGCTGATAGCGGTACCCCGGCTGGTGCGGGTCGGAGCACAAGCACGCGCGGCGTCACTTGCGAAAACCCTCGAGGCCATCGGAAGCTGAATTGGGGCGTCTAGCGATTCACATAAGGCGTGCCCACTCGTCGCACTTCGCCCCGTAACTTTAGCTTGCTGATGTGTACGTCATAGTCCGTTCCCGGCAACAGAGATTCGAGCACAAAGGTCTCGGTGCCGCCGGAGCGGAGTTCCTTATACCGATAAACGCCTACGTCGCCGACACTCGTTTCGGTACCTCCCCGTGGAGCGTCAAGAAAGCGCTGTGCCTCGGCTGTGGTTGGTGCAGCATGTGTTTCGCCCCCGAGCAGGCTTTCGGCCGCATACGATCGAACCAGCTTGGTCCAGTAACGCGCCAGCAGATCGCTATCAGAGAAGATATCTGCCCACACGATATCGCCGCGCACGGCGACCACGACTCCGACAGCGTGCTGTTCGCGAAGCTTTTCAAGCACTTGCTCGCGCGACTTCATCACCGGAGCGGCCGCTCCATCCACTTTTTCGCTCACAGCGGCGCTCTGCATCGCGCGAGCATAGCTGGTAGTTCCAAGGCTGTTCGCATTTGGGACAAGCTGCGGCTGCTGAGTAACGGCGACTCCAGCAGTCGGCGAAACCGGTGCGGCGAGTGCGGCCGCAATGCTGCCGTGCACCGAATTCCATACCTCCTGCTGATCCTTCTCCACCATTGCCTTGGCGCGCACCGTGGGTTGCACCATCATGCTCTGAGCCGGCGCCTTGGCCGATCCGCCAAAGGTCGCTGTATCTTCTGTCCATCGACCCGGCTCAATACAGAAGACGCCAAGGTCAATGGGATCATTGCCCGCGGGAACGATGCGGTCTTTGGCAATCACACGGTCTTGCTTCCCACCCGTGACGATTTCGCCCGCAAGCAGAAGCAGAGGCTTGTCCGAGTTGTTGACCAGCACCAGCGTGTTGACCTGGTCGCCGCGATTGTACTGCGGCTCGGGATTTCGGTAGGGAGCGAGCCGGGTCGAGTTTGGTCCCGTCGCAGGTCGCGGGCGCACCAGGCCGCGAACCCTGCCGGCTTCAGTCACTTCCACCTGGCCGCTCTTGATACCTTCATCGAGTGTGAGAAAAGGAGACCCCGGCGTCTTGCCGGACTGCACAACCGGGAAGAGAAGCAGATTTCCGCTCTCAATCGGCGCCAGCACGCGATAGGAACCGTGCGGCTGTTCCGTCGGCCCGGCGGCGCGTACATTCAAGCGGAACCCAAAACCTGCGACCAGTGTGGTAACCAGAAACGTGGACCCGAGAAGACTCAACCTGGCTTGATGACTCATGCGTATCCTCCGCCCGAAGCAATGCCTCGGCTTTGAGCTGGGAACGGAGCAGCAGAGGTTTCTTGCGGAGATTTTTTGGCGTATCTTCGTTTCGTGGACGCTGCGCCAATCCAGCCAGTCGAGGACGAACCTACCAGTGAGGTTCCAGCATCACCGGCTTCGGTTCATCCGGCCCTGATGAACGAACTCTGGCGCGAGTGCGAGGCTCGAGCCTGGGGACTGCAACAAAGCGAGTTCGATCGCATTATTCTGCTTGTCGCCATGGCCCAGAACTTCGGGCTGGCCTCTGGGGTTGTGGCTCAAAGGGAAGAGCAGGCGACATTTTTTCGCAGTCTCAAGCTGGCCGACCTTGTGCTGGCGAAGGCCTGTGCCGCGGGACATGAGCGTGCGTGGGAGCATTTCATGGCGATCTACGGTCAGCCACTTACACGTGCGGCCATCGCCATCAGCGGTAGCGAAACTGTGGGGCGTGACCTGGCCGACGCATTCTATGCAGAACTATACGGGCTGAACACTCGCGACGGTGAGCGCCGCTGCCCGCTCGATTCGTATCGAGGCCGCGGCTCGCTCCTGGGGTGGCTCCGGACAACGTTAGCGCAGCGCTTTGTTGATCACTACCGGCGCACCTATCGCGAACAGGCGCTTGATGACCAAATGCACGATGTGCCTGTGTCGAACGCACTTCCAGATCCCGAGCCGACGATTCTTTCAGCCCTTCGCAATGCTATCGGTGCGGTTTTGCATCAGCAGCCTGCAGAAGATCGATTTCTGCTTGCATCCTATTATGTTGACGATAGAACTCTTGCCGAGATCGGCCAAATCTTGCATGTTCATGAAGCAACAATCAGCCGTAGGCTGCGGCGAGCTACAGATGCAGTCCGCAAGCAGCTTATCCGCAATCTTGAAACAAACGGGATGCCCCGCAGGGCGGCCGAAGAAGCCCTTGGAACAGATCCCCGTGATCTCGATTTGAAAGTGGATTTGAGAAAACTGCTGCAAAGTTCTGAACCGGAGCCGTTCATAGTGCAGGCGATTGCAGACCCGCCATCCGCGCAAGAAACCGTTGCGAGTGTGCCGCTCTCCGACGAGGCAAAGTCCACGTGATAAATCCGACAGCCCAATCCGGAATACACCCCGACGCCGAGAGTCTGAGCTTATTCGCGGAGCAGCTGCTGCCTGCGCCTGAGCGCGATCAGATTCTCGCGCACATGGCCACCTGCGTCCGCTGTCGCGAGGTTGTCTTCCTGGCGCAGCACGCGGCGTCTCAGGACCACCCGACGACCGTAGCGGATTCAGCTCCGGCGCCCACGAAACAGCGCACCTCATGGTTCAACGGTTGGCAGTGGGCCTGGATTCCGGCGGTCGCTTTCGCCGGATTCGTAGGGTTTGCCGTCGTGCAGCATTTCCGGCAACAGGCACCCGAGACGCAGCTATCCGCAAAGTTAGCTCCTTCCGATAATTTGAGAAAAGAAGAACCTTCAAATGCTCTTCCGGTCAGTCCAGCGCCGCTTGCCCAATCAAACGAAGAGTTGAAGCAGCTGAAGAAAGCAAAGCCTTCCGAGCTACGGGACGACGCAGCTCCAGCATCGAAGGACGCGGAGAGACAATTCGATGAAAAGAAGGCTGCCGATCGAAGGGAACTTGCGGAAGGATCCGCAGACGCTCTGATCGCAGTTTCTCCAGGCGTTTCAGGTGGATCGGCTCATGGAACATTGTCTGCACGAGCCAAAAATTCCTTTGGCGGCCCGGCAGCCGCAAATCAGTTACAGCAACAGAATTTACCGCAGCAAAATGTCGCTCAGAATACCGTGCAGGAATCGCAAAAGGCCTCTGCCGATGCGTCGAACAAGCCGGCCATGGCGAACACTGCTCCAGCATCGACATCGCAAACCGCCATCGTCGAGGCAGACAAGCTAGAAAAGTCAGCTGCCCCGGCCCCAGCGACATCACCACAGCTCTCCTCGATTCCGCTGACGGGTCAAAATTACGAAATTACCTCCGCGAAAACTGCAGGCCTCAGTAAGGCGAAGACGATAACGCTGCCCAGCCGGCTTGCGGCTCTTTCCGTAGCATCCGACGCAGCCCGCAGCATCGCGCTCGATACGGCTGGTGCAATGTTCCTGAGCGAAGACGCAGGCAAACACTGGCAGCCGATTCACGCGCAGTGGACCGGTCGCGCTCTTCTCGTACGTACCCTGCCGGCTGCTACACCAGCCGCCGCCATGCAGAACTCGCAAAGTATCCGGTTTGAACTCGTGAACGACAAGCAGCAAACCTGGATAAGTTACGACGGGAAGACGTGGACGCCCGCACCATCCTCTGGGAAATGACGAGAGCTATGCCCGCATAGAGCTATGCCCGAATGATGTTGTTGTCCGGCGTCATCGGCATGCTGCGCAAGCGTACGCCAGTCGCTGCGAAGATTGCATTGCCTACTGCGGGCGCGAGTCCCACGAGACCTGTTTCACCCGCACCGGCTGAGGGCAGATCCTTGCGATCGAGCAGCACGATCTCCACCTCCGGCGTATCGCTGAAACGCGGTACTCTGTACTTTGAGAAGGCAGGATTTTCGATGCGTCCATTTCCAAAGAGAATCCGTTCGAACAACGCTCCCCCAATAGCCTGCACAATGGCGCCCTGCATCTGGTTGCGCAGTCCATCGGGATTCACGATCGCGCCGGACTCCCAAGCTTCGACCACCCGGCGAATCTTTACCTTTTTCGTCGCCTTATCGATGCTGACTTCGGCACACGTTGCAACGAACCCGCCTTTGTCCGTGCCACAGGCGATGCCATAGCCGCGCTCCGGTGTGGATTTTGCACCGGCCCATCCAAACTTGTCTGCAGCGGCCTGAACCACGGCCTTCAGCCGTCGGATTGCTGATGTTCTTCAGCCGGAAGGCAAGCGGATCTATCTGCGCGGCACGCGCCATCGCGTCCATGTGCGACTCGCGCGCAAAGTGATTCGCGGTTGCTGCAAGTCCGCGATACGAGCCCTGCCGCAACGGCGACTTCGCCGGATGGTATTGGATGAGCTGGTTCGCAACATCGTAAGGCGTGCCGATCGCCGCTGGGCCGGAGTTGTAGTTGTGGTACTCCCAGGCCACGAGCGTTCCATCGCGACGGGCGCCGGCTTTGATCTCGATCAGTCCTGCAGGACGGAAGTAGGCCCACGTAAATTCTTCCTGCCGCGTCCATACCACTTTCACAGGTTTGCCGGCAGCTTTGGATAGGCGCGCAGCTTCAATGGCTGCTTCGCCCGTGTGTTTGCCGCCGTATCCGCTGCCCATGTCGGGTTGGATCACGCGCACCTTGTCAGCGGGCAGTTGAAACGCCTGCATCAACTCGTCGCGCACGCCAAATGGCCGCTGCGTGCCGGTCCATACTGTGAGTTTGCCATTGTTCCATTCGGCAACCGCGGCGCGCGGTTCCAGTGGAGCGTGCGCAATGTACTCGACTGTGTATTGAGATTCGAGCTTCACATCAGCGCCAGAGAGCGCTTCCGAAACCGATCCCACAACATGGTCGGGACGTTCCCCTTGTCCGTCGGGATTGTTCTTGAGATATTCGAAGAGGCCCCGGTTGCCTTGCTGCTCTGGAACATTCCACTTGGCCTGAATGGCCGCTAAGAGCCTTTTGCGCCGTGAATGGATCGCTCGCGACCACTCCGGTGAAATCGCCTTCGCGCACCACTTTCACGCCCGGCATCTTTTCCGCGGCGCTAGTGTCAAGCGATTGCAGCGTCGCGTTGAATCCTTCCGGCCTCAGCACGGCGCCAAACATCATCTCCGGTCGCACGATGTCAGACGGGAACTGATGTTTCCCGGTCACGAAGTCGCGGCCATTCGCCTTGGGCACCGGCGTTCCAGCAATCTTCCATTCAGTCGCCGGAGTAAATGGCGGATCACCTACTACGCTCTTCACCAGCGCATCTCCGCGCGTCAGTTCGCCGTAGGTAAGCGACTTCGACCCATCCGGCGTCGTCACCTTTCCCGACGTGGCAATGAGCTTTGAGGCGTCGGTGTTCCATCGTTGCGCCGCCATCTCCACCAGGAGTTCACGTCCTGCAACCGCCATATTGCGCAGTTGCGGAGCCATCGTTGGCGTAGTGCGGCTTCCAAATGTGCCCATGTCCCATGGAACAAGATCGGTATCGCCCATCACCATCGTGATGGAGTCGAATGGGACACGCAACTCTTCGGCGACTGCCTGCGCAAGCGAAGTGCGGATATTCTGTCCCACTTCGACTTTGCCGGTGAAGACCTTCACCTGGCCGTCGGCACCGATATGGATCCAGGCGTCGATGTCCTTGGGCAGTTCGTGAGAGCCGAAGCTCGCGACCGGATTCCTGCGCCAACGCGGGAAGAGGAGTGAGACAAACAAGCAGTCCCCCACCGAGGACTTTCAGAAAATCGCGTCGATCAATCTGTACCCTGTAATCGAGGGGGCGCTCGGACTCCAACTCACGAAGGCTCATCGCCCACCTCCGGCCGTTGTATGACCGAAGCGCGTTTGATTGCTTCGAGGATGCGCGGGTAGGTTCCGCAGCGGCAGATGTTCCCGTTCATCGCGCCGAGAATCTGCTCATCGTTCGGCTTCTTCATGTCGCGGAGCAGCGCCGTCGCACTCATGATCATTCCCGACGTGCAATAGCCGCATTGAAAAGCGCCTTCATCCAGAAAAGCTTGCTGAACCACTGTGAGCCTGCCGTTCACCTCAAGGCCCTCGATGGTGGTGATCTTCGCGCCTGCCGTCGCCGCAGCAGGGATCGAGCATGATCGCGTTGCGGCGCCATCCATCAGCACGGTGCACGCACCGCACTGTCCTTCGCCGCAGCCATATTTCGTGCCTGTCAGGTTGAGCCGGTTGCGCAGGACAGAGAGCAGCGTCTCCTCTTCCGGCGCGTTCACCTTGTGAGTTTTTCCGTTGACATTGAGAACCAGTTCGCCCATTGTGAGGCTCCCCCAGGGCGGCCGAATCAGGCCGGCACGGGCTCAAGCATAACGCAATCGAGTAGCGGATGTTGAGCGGTCATTCCCGGCTCGGCATCAGGCGCGTGTGCTACCTCTACCACTCCCTTTACCGCGCTTGTCCGCCTTTGCGGCCGAGTGGTACTTCCGGCGGATATCCTCAATATTCACTGTCGGTTTCGGCACCTGAATATCCATCGATTCCAGCGTTGCCACGATGATCTCCGAAATCACAAGGTCTCGGAACCACTTATGGTCTGCCGGAATCACAAACCACGGGGCATCCTCCGTATTGCACCTGGCCAGCGCCTCTTCGTAGGCCTGCGCGTAATCGTCCCAGTACTCGCGCTCTGTGTAGTCTGACTCGCTGATCTTCCAACGCTTGGCGGGATCGTCGAGTCGCTGCTCGAAGCGCTTCAACTGCTCTTCTCTGCTGATATGGAGAAAGAACTTGAGAATCCGCGTACCGTTCAAAGAGAGCCTGCGCTCAAAGTCGTTTATCTGTTCGTAGCGTTTTGACCAGACCTCTTTGGGCACCAGGTTGTGCACGCGCACGATGAGTACGTCCTCATAGTGTGAGCGGTTGAAGATTCCAACTTCGCCCCGCTTTGGTGTCTTCGCTTCAACACGCCACAGAAAATCGTGTGCAAGTTCTTCCTGGGTAGGCTCCTTGAAATTAGCCACATCGCAGCCATCCGGGTTCATCGATCCGATAACGTGTTTAATCACACCATCCTTCCCGCCGGCATCGAGCGCCTGCAAGCAGATGAGCAGCGAGCGTTTGCGTTCCGCAAAGAGTTTCTGCTGCAGTTCGTCCATCCTCAGGCACAGTTCCTGGGTCTTGTGCAGCGCATGGCTCTTGCTGTGCCTGCCTTTGAATGCAGGGTCAAAGTCCTTGAGCCGAACACGTTTTCCAGCAGAAACAAGAAACTCATCGACAAAGCGCTTGCCTGTCATTGCTTCTCCATTGCAGGCGTATATTCGCCGCGCCGGGCGGCAACGTTACACCGGGCCCGATGCACAAGAGCTTGTTGCGCTGCGGGCACGTTGGCGTCTTCGCCATGCCAGATCTGCATGGCCGGCTCCTGGATGGCGCGAGCGAAGGAGAATGCTAACCCCCACGGCATTCGTCCCTTGAACCGTGCATTCATCGCACTCAGCCGGGCAGAAGCAAGTTCGCCCGATTGTCCGCCGGAGAGAAAAGAAATTCCGGGCACCGCCGCGGGCACAGTGCGCAGAAGACACCGCACGGTGGCATCGGCAATCTCTTCGTTCGAGTTCTGGTGCGGGCATTTCAACCCGGGCACGACCATGTTCGGTTTCAGAATCATGCCCTCGAGTACGACTCCCTGAGCGATCAGTTGAGCAAAGACGGTGTGCAGGGTTCGTTCCGTAACCTCGGCGCAACGCTCCATGGTGTGGTCGCCATCCATTAGCACTTCGGGTTCCACGATCGGAACCAGGCCAGCCTCCTGGCATAACGCGGCATAGAGGGCAAGGATGAGCGCATTTGCCTCGAGGCAGCCGTCGCTTGGAATGCCGTTCCCGATGGTGATGACGGCACGCCACTTGGCGAATCGTGCACCCATCTTTGCGTACTCCGCCAGCCGCTCGCGCAGTCCGTCCAGCCCCGCGGTGATCTTTTCGCCGGGATGCGCAGCCATTGGTTTGGCCCCAGCGTCGACCTTGATGCCGGGAATGATGCCTGCCTTCTCCAGCGCCTTCGCGAACGGAATGCCCGCTCTTGTCTGCTGGCGAATGGTCTCGTCAACCAGGATGGCGCCATTCAGGCTATCCCCCAACCCAGGCGCAGTCACGATCATGTCGCGATAGGCGCGCCGCTTCTCCTCGGTCTGCGGAATGCCAGTCGCGGCAAAGCGCTTGTTGGCCGTCGGCGTACTCTCATCCATGGCCAGCAGGCCCTTATTTCCAGCAACCATCGCTCTTGCTGTATCGTTCAACTCGCGAGCGTCCATCTTGGCGTGTCCTTTCTGTCTATGATTCCCAAATCCGAAGGGTTAAAGATAGGTGCACGATCAATTGGCCCAATGCTTGCTACATCGATTCTGATGCCGCAGGCCAAGCTGGGTTGTGCTTTTGTTTTGTGCGGCGAGAAGTAGATTTCGCCTTGCGTCAAGAAAGCTTGAGCGCTACAACAAACTTGGAGCGTCAAATCTTTGATGAGTAGCTGCGCAACGAGGATTTTCCTGTGCCTCTCGCTGGTGGTGTGCGGAATTGCATCGGCACAGTTGTCTCCCGTGCCGCCACCATCCACTGCCCTGCCCTCGCAACCCTTCTTCATTACAAAGACATGGATCGTCGGCGGCGTTGGCGACTGGGATTACATGACGATGGACCCCTCCGCCCACCAGCTCTTTATCGCCCATGGCCCGGCGGTGCAGGTCATCGATGTCGAAGGCGGTTCGGTCGCCGGAGTTGTCAGAGGGCTGCGTCAGGCTCACACCGTCGTTCTCGACCACGAAGGTGGCGTTGGATATGTCAGCGATGGCCCGGCCGATATGGTGCGGGTCTTCGACCGGAGCAGTTTCCAGGTGGTTGCCAGCATTCCGACGGGACCTACCCCGCGCTCCATGGCCCTTGATCCAGCCAGCGGGTTGCTCTTCGTGGTCGGCGCCCAGGCAACCGCTAGGGATAGCCAGACCTCAAGCGGAGCGCAGTCCGCAAGCTTCAAGGCAGACTCAGCCACCACGCGGTAACACCCAGAGCAATGCGCCACAGGGCGGCCCGCAATCCACGGTGACGATTATCGACACGGGGCGAAGAGTCGCCCTGGCGCAGATCCAGCTTCCAGGGAGTCTCGGTTTTGCGCAGGCAGACGGCAACGGCAGAATTTACATCGCAGTTTCCGATCGCAGCCAGATTCTGAGACTCGATGCCGAGGCGATGGGTGATGAAGTCCGCAAGATCATCGACGGACGCCCAGCCACTCGCACGACTCCGCAATCCGTCGCCCGACCAACACCAACTTCTAATGATGTGGGAACGGCCGGAACATCTAGGAAGCCTCTCTTGCTCGATTGGACTCCCGGCGCGAACCCCGCCGCGCCAGCGGATGCTTATCCCGTTTCATTAAGGCTCGATGCGAACTGCCAGCGTCCGCGTGCGCTTGCCATCGACAATGCACATAACCGGCTCTTTGCCGCCTGCTCCAATATGCGGATGGTGGCTCTGGACGCGACCACCGGTCAGGCTGTCGCGGCTCTCCCCATTGGCTTCGGCGCCGACGCCATCGGCTACGATCCCAACCGCGGGCTAATTTTTACGGCAAACGGAGGCAGCGACGGAAGCGTGACCATCATTCGCCAGGATGTGACCGATACCTATTCCGTCATCCAGACCCTGCCCACCCGGCAGAATGCGCGAACACTGGCGATTAATCCTTCAAACGGAGAGGTCTATCTTGCCAGTGTCATCTACGGCGCCGTGCTTAATAACCCTCCAATCAATGGAGCCCCGTTGAAGATAAGCGCCGTCGACAGTAGTTTCCAGGTGCTCGTTATCGGAAACTAAGGCCGCCTTCGAGTTTGCCGGTCGAGTCGAGGTAAGTAGATTGGTTTTAGCCGTTTAAGCTGGCCCCACCATGTCCCTTCATCCAGTCTCGACTTCCGCCCCTACTAAGCATTCGCCTCCGAGGCGGAATCAAAACCCATCCATCGGCGACGTGAACTAGGTCACATCGTCTTCTCTTATCCGCGCTTAGAATTGCGAAGGTTACGGGCCGATAAATGAGGCTCTGCCGAGTGTGCTCGAAGAGAATCCCGCCTCGATATGTGAGGTTTGGCAGGCTCGCTCGAAGCGGACGCTTGCACCCGAAACAGGGAATTTGGAGCTTAATGGCTAGGCTGGAAGAACGCGTAAAGGCGAAAACGATGCAGGAGAAGGTCGCCGACCTGCGGGCCCGCCGCGCCGAACTAGAGCTTGGAGGCGGTCGAGATCGAATCGAAAAGCAACACGCCTCAGGCAAACTGACGGCGCGCGAGCGTATCGCCGCACTGGTCGACAAGTCGAGTTTTGAAGAAGTCGGAGCCTTCGCCCGCCATCGCGCCTCCTACTTCGGAATGGCTGGAAAGGACCTCCCTGCCGATGGCGTCATAATCGGCGCAGCCTCCGTCGATGGCCGTCTGGTCCATTTGGCTAGCCAGGATTTTACCGTCCTCGGCGGTGCAGCCGGAGAGGTGCATTGCAGCAAGATCGTCGAGATGATGATCATGTCGCTCAAGACCGGCACCCCGTTCGTCTTCATTAACGACTCCGGTGGTGCACGCGTTCAAGAGGGCATCGACAGCCTCGACGGCTATGCTCGCGTCTTTTACCGCAACGTGCAACTCTCGGGAACCGTTCCCCAGATCGCCGTCATCTGCGGCCCCTGCGCCGGCGGAGCAGCCTATAGTCCGGCACTGACTGACTTTGTGATTCAAACGCGACAGGCCCGCATGTTTATCACCGGACCGCAGGTCATCAAACAGGTCACCGGTGAAGATGTAAGCTCCGAGGAACTTGGGGGCCCGCAATCGCAGATGAATCGGTCTGGCGTGGTTCACTTGATCGCGCAGGATGACAAAGAAGCATTGCAGCTTTGTCGACGTCTGCTTAGTTTCATGCCTTCGAACAATCTTGAAGACCCGCCGCGCATGCCGTTCAACTCGCGCATCAAGTCTGACTCGGACATGAACTCGATTGTGCCGGTCGATCCCAAAGTTGCCTACGACGTACGCGCCATTGTCACACGCGTTGTCGACTACAACGACTTCCTTGAGATTCAGCCGGGTTTTGCGCCGAACATCGTCATCGGCTTCGGACGCCTGCAAGGTCGCCCCGTTGGAATCGTGGCCAACCAGCCGAGTGCCATGGCCGGAGTGCTCGACATCAACGCCTCCGACAAGGCCGCGCGCTTTGTCCGCTTCTGCAACGCCTTCAATATTCCGCTTCTTACGTTCGTCGACGTGCCGGGTTTCCTGCCGGGCGTGGAACAGGAGCGCGGCGGCATCATCAGGCACGGCGCCAAGCTGCTGTTTGCATATTCGGCGGCAACGGTTCCCAAAATTACGGTAGTCCTGCGCAAAGCCTATGGAGGCGCATACATTGCCATGTGTTCCAAAGGGCTTGGTGCCGATCGTGTCGTAGCGTGGCCCACAGCCGAGATTGCTGTGATGGGCGCGGAAGGCGCTGCGGAGATCGTCTTCCGGCATGAAATTGAGGCTTCGCACGACCAGGTCACGCGCCGCCAGGAATTAGTCGAAGAGTATCGCGAGACGTTTGCCAATCCATATGTCGCCGCTGGACGCCGTTTGGTTGACGAAATTATTGAACCGGCTGAGACCCGCCGTTATCTGTCGCATGCCCTGGAATCGCTGCACGGTAAGCGAGAACTTCGCCCACAGAAGAAACATGGATTGATTCCGTTATGAGGAACCGGTTGTGACGTTGCACTGGACAGACTTGATTTTGGTTCTGGCGGTTGTCGCCGTGGGATCTGCGGCGGGCTACGTGCTATTGCTGCGCAAGCTCAAACAAATCGTTGCAGAGCGCCAACTGAAAATCGCGGACCAGCTTGGCTCGCTCGACGACGCGATCCGCGCACTGGAGACCCGTCTTGCCGAGCACCATGATCCTTTAGCTGCACCAGGGCGAGGCCAGGCGAGCACAGGTCTGACTGGCGAGTCCGAAGATACACAAGGCGCAGCAGAATCCGAATCAATTGCTCCTGAAATTCAAGCGGTGATTGCAGCGGCAACGGTTGCGGCGCTTGGAACGGACGCGCACGTTCGAGCAGTCAAGCCAGTCGCGAGCCCATGGTCCCAGCAGGGTCGGGTTCTTGTGCAGGGCTCGCATAATGCTCGCGCTGGAAGGTGATTCGCAAGTTCGGAAGTATTGGAGAGGGCATTGAAGCTTCGAATCACAATTGACGGCAAAGCCTATGAGGCCGATGTCGAGATTCTGGAGGCCGCGGAAAGCGCACCTGAGTATCCGCCATATCCGCCTGCTCCCCCAGCGTATGTCCCAGCTGAGATCCCCGTACCTCTTGCTGCGCCTCAGACCGCGGTAACCCACAACGAAAAGGAATGCCGTAGTCCCGTTACGGGTATGGTGATCAGTGTTGAAGCCGCGCCGGGACAAGCCGTGGAGGCGAATCAGATTGTCGTGGTGCTGGAGTCCATGAAGATGGAAATGCAGATCACGGCGCCGCAAGCTGCGGTGGTCAAGAGCGTCCTTGTGATTCCGGGATCATCGGTGAAGGTAAACCAGTTGCTGGTGGAGTTCGAATGATCGAAGCGGTGACGGCATCCGTAAAAAACGAAGTGAAGGCGAGCCAGATGACAGTCGACGGATCGCTCGCCGACATTCCCGGAATCATGTTTGTTGATCACGTAGCAATTGCCGTACGGCGAGGGGAATTGGAAGGCCAGGTGAATGCGTACGAGTTGCTTGGTTTCCGCGTGATCCATCAGGAAGACGTATTGGGCTCTGACCAGGTAAGCGAAGCCCTGCTCCAGATCGGCGAAGGTCCCAACCTGATCCAGTTGCTCGAACCCCTGAATACGGACTCGCCGGTGCAGAAGACAATCGAAAAGAACGGCGGCCGCGGGGGGCTGGCGCATGTTGCCTTCCGCGTAAAAGATGCAAAGCATGCGTTTGATGCGATGCGAGAGAAAGGGTTTCAGGATTATCGATCCGGCTCCGCGTAAAGGCTCGCGCGGTACCACCGTGTTCTTCGTTCATCCCAAGTCAAAAGAGGATAGCCCGTTCGGCATTCTGATCGAAATCGTTGAGGCCCCGGAGAACAAGTAAAAATGGCCACCGAAAGTCTTCTATCGGAGTTCCCGCCAGTAAGTACGGAGCACTGGGAGCGCGTCATTCGCGAGAACATCAAAGGCGCGGAGTATGCGTCCAGGATGATCTGGCATCCGGAAGAAGGACTCGCGGTGAAGCCGTACTACCGGGCCGAAGATTTGGCGGGTCTGCATTTCCTTGATGCCACGCCCGGAGATTTCCCTTACGTGCGCGGCGCTCGTTTGACGGGTGACTGGCGAATCCGCGAAGAGTTCGAGATTGCCGATCCCGAAGAGGCGAACCGCGCTGCATGTAGCGCGATTGCCGCCGGCGCCGAAGAAATTGCATTCCACCGCGCGAAGCTCGAGAGCCCTTCAGACC
Organism: uncultured Acidobacteriaceae bacterium; assembly: GCA_963782775.1. GTDB lineage: Bacteria > Acidobacteriota > Terriglobia > Terriglobales > Acidobacteriaceae > Telmatobacter. The sequence continues at coordinate 68,696 of CAWALE010000012.1, read as the reverse complement.
TTGCGATCTTTCTCGCAAATCTCCATTCGATACCCGTGCATCTTGCAGGCCTCACCCGAGCTTCTCTCCATGTGCTTATCGGACGGCTAGCAAGTAGACCGCACGGCGCAAACGTCTCGACAGATCAGGATCCTCTCGCCGACCTCGACTATTCTGCCGACATATTACGCAACATCCCGGACGGTCTCAGGTCCTTCCTCATCCGCGCAGACGACTTTCATGAGCACGCAGCCGGCGCCATCGAAGAGATTGGATTCGCACTGTCCGCTGCGGTGGATTTTATTGCTGAGATGCAGGAACGCGGCTTGGAGACCGATCGTATTGCACGCTCGCTTTCCTTCTCCTTTGCGACCGGGCCTGAGTTCTTCGTTCAGATCGCTAAGCTCCGCGCCTTCCGAATGGTGTGGGCGAAAGCCGTCGAGAGTTTTGCCGGAACCCAGGCAGCAGCAGTAGCGCCGATCCATTCGCGCACTGCGCATTGGAATCAAACCATCTATGATCCGCATGTCAACATCCTGCGTGCAACGACAGAAGTGATGTCGGCCATACTCGGAGGCGCGGACTCATCTCGTGCGCACCTTTCGATGAGTGCCATCAGCATCCGGACGAGGATAGTCGCAGGCTTGCACGCAATACGCAGATCGTTTTGAAGCAGGAAGCGTTTCTCTCCCGTGTTGCCGATCCGCTCGGCGGTGCGTACCTGGTTGAGGCCTTGACCAACTCCATCGCGTCAAAGGCGTGGAAATTATTTCAGGAACTTGAGTCGGCGGGAGGCTATCAAAAGGCGCGGTCAGCAGGAGTAATTGCAGCAGTGCTCGAGAGACGAGCAAGTTCGCGCGAACAGGCCGTCGCAAGCCGGCGGCTCGTCCTTACCGGGACCAATCGCTTCGCCAACGCAACAGAGAAAGCCCCGGGTAGTCTTGCGGAAACGCGCATTCACCTCATGCCGCGAGCAGCGCAAGCATTTGAGGCCTTGCGGCTCCGCACGGAACGCTTCATCCAGTGCACCGGCGACCAACCGCGAATTCTTCTTGCGGAAATCGGCGACGTCAGGATGCGGGGCGCCCGCTCGCAGTTTGCAGCCGACTTCCTCGCATGTGCCGGGCTTGCAACAAGCACTCAACAGTTCGAGCAGGCAGAGCGCATTGCCGACAGCGATGCCGCTTTGATCGTGCTCTGCAGTTCAGATGCCGAGTATCTTCCCATCGCCGCCAAGTTACTCTCCATTCTGAAAAACCGCGACAGCCGTACGAATGTTGTCATCGCCGGCAACCCCGACACTGCAGAGCAGCTCCGAAACCTCGGCATCGCCGATTTCATTCACCTCCGCAGCAATGCAGTGAAGGTTCTCGCGGACATTCAGCGGCTTATAGGAATCAGAGACTAGAAATGCGCCCCGACTTTTCAAAAATCGACTACAAACCAGACGTTGCGCACGGCTCCGTCATGCACGGGTCCGATGCGACAACCGAGGGCTGGCTCTCTCCGGAGCACATTGCCATCAAGCCGCGGTACACACGTGAAGATCTTGCCGGCATCGAGCATCTCGAGTACGCAGCCGGTATTCCGCCCTATCTGCGCGGGCCTTACAGCACCATGTACGTAATGCAGCCGTGGACCATTCGGCAGTACGCGGGATTCTCCAACGCCGAAGAGTCTAATGCGTTCTATCGCCGCAACCTCGCCGCCGGGCAAAAAGGACTTTCGGTTGCGTTCGATCTCGCCACGCACCGTGGCTACGACTCAGACCATGAGCGCGTGAAGGGCGATGTCGGCAAAGCGGGCGTAGCCATCGACTCTATCCTCGACATGAAGATCCTCTTCGACCAGATACCGCTCGATCGCATGTCGGTCTCGATGACTATGAACGGCGCTGTTCTGCCTATCATGGCCTTTTATATTGTTGCGGCTGAAGAGCAGGGCATCGCAATTGAGAAGCTGAGCGGAACTATCCAGAATGACATCCTCAAGGAATTCATGGTGCGGAACACCTATATCTACCCGCCTGCGCAATCCATGCGTATCGTTGGCGATATCTTCCGCTACTGCTCGGCTCGAATGCCGAAATTCAACTGCATCAGCGTAAGTGGCTACCACATGCAGGAAGCCGGAGCGACTGCCGATCTCGAACTGGCCTACACCCTGGCCGATGGCCTGGAATATCTGCGCACCGGAGTAAAAGCTGGCCTCAGTGTAGACGACTTCGCGCCGCGCATCTCCTTCTTCTGGGGCATCGGCATGAACCACTTCATGGAGATTGCCAAACTCCGCGCTGCGCGGGTTCTCTGGGCCAAGATTGTTCAGAAATTCCAACCAAAGAATGCGAAATCCCTTGCTCTTCGCGCACACAGCCAGACCTCCGGCTGGAGCCTCGCAGCGCAGGACCCCTACAACAACGTCGTGCGTACTTGCGTCGAGGCTCTGGCTGCTGCTTTAGGACATACGCAGTCGCTGCATACCAACGCTCTCGACGAGGCCCTCGCTCTGCCAACGGAGTTTTCCGCGCGCGTCGCCCGCAATACGCAGATCTACCTGCAGCAGGAAACCGGCATCACGCGCGTCATCGATCCATGGGCAGGCTCATATTATGTTGAACGGCTCACGCACGAGCTCATGCACAGTGCCTGGAAACTGATTGAAGAAGTCGAAGAACTAGGAGGAATGACGAAGGCTATCGAAGCCGGCATTCCGAAGATGAGGATTGAAGAGGCGGCCGCGCGCAGGCAGGCCAGCATCGACTCCGGGAAAGATGTGATCGTTGGGGTTAATGCATATCGTGCCGCTGAGGAGCCGCAGATTCCCGTTCTCGACATCGACGATGCAGCGGTTCGCGCAGCCCAGATTACGCGGCTGCAGCAATTAAAGCGCGAACGCAATCCGCAGGCGGCAGAGCGCGCGTTGTCCCGGCTTGAGGACTGCGCAGTTTCAGAGAACGGCAATTTGCTGGAGTGTGCCGTAGATGCTGCGCGCGCGCGAGCTACGCTGGGCGAAATTTCGTTTGTTCTCGAAAAGGTCTGGGGACGTTACGAAGCAGTCACGCACACCATCTCTGGCGTATACTCCGCAGGCGCTGGCAACGCAGAGGAATTCAGAAAAGCGCGCGAGATGGTCGTCGAATTTGAGCAGGAGGAGGGGCGCCGGCCACGCATCCTCGTCGCCAAGATGGGCCAGGATGGTCATGATCGCGGCGCCAAGGTGATCGCCACCGCACTGGCCGACATTGGATTTGACGTCGACATTGGTCCGCTCTTTCAGACTCCAAGCGAAGTTGCACGATTCGCGATTGAGAGCGATGTGCACGTCGTCGGCGTATCTTCACTCGCCGCGGGACACAAGACCCTTGTGCCCGAACTGATCGACGAACTTCGCCGGCTTGGCCATGAACACATCGCCGTTGTGGTTGGAGGCGTCATTCCCCCGCAGGATTACGAGTTCCTGTATAACGCTGGTGTCGCCGGTGTTTACGGTCCCGGAACGGTGATTCCGGCGGCAGCGCAGCACATGCTGCAGGTTCTTAGCGGTAGCCGTGTTGGAGAACATTGCTAATTGACTCATTTGCCCGATGCCGACCATACCACGCTTCATGTCAAGCTTGGTTGCACCGCGCCGGCGCTCCCTGATGGATCTCGGCGCGCCGCAAAACGTCCGCGAAATGTCTCTGCGGCGCAGCTAGTTGAAGGTATCCAGAAGGGCGATCGCTCTGCACTCGCCAATGCCATCACGTTAATCGAAAGCTCGCGCCTCGCCGATCGTCAACTCGCCGAGCAGATCGTAGAAAAATGCCTGCTTGCGAGCGGAAACTCGATCCGCGTTGGAATAACCGGCATTCCCGGTGCCGGGAAAAGCAGCCTGATCGAAGCTCTCGGCAAACACCTGATCACGGATCGCGGGGAGAAAGTCGCGGTGCTTGCCATCGACCCAAGCAGTCAAGTCAGTGGCGGCAGCATCCTCGGCGACAAAACACGCATGACATTTCTTGCGTCGAGCGACAGTGCCTTCATTCGCCCAACTCCGTCCCGCGGCACACATGGCGGCGTGGCGCAGCATACGCGCGAGGCAATCCTGTTGTGTGAAGCCGCGGGCTACCAGAATATTCTTGTCGAGACGGTTGGCGTCGGCCAGTCTGAGGCTGCTGTCCGCGAAATGGTGGACTTTTTTCTGCTTGTCACGCTTGCAGGTACGGGGGACGAACTGCAGGGCATCAAGCGCGGCATGATGGAACTTGCAGACGTTGTCGTGGTCAACAAGGCCGACGGCCAAAACCTTCGAGCCGCCGAACGGGCGCGTATCGAGGCCGAGAATGCATTACATTTTTTGCCTTCATCACCTTCGGGCTGGGTCCCGCGCGCGATGGCCTGTTCAGCACACACTGGGCACGGAGTGGCAAATCTGTGGTCATGCGTGCTCGAATTTGCCACGTTAACTAAAGCAAACGGCTGGTTTGAGCACCGCCGGCGTGAACAGGCTCATCGCTCGATGCGCGAAAGCCTCGAAATGGGATTGATGCAGTTGTTCCGCTCTGATCCGACTCTGCAAAATCGTCTCATTGAACTGGAGGATCAGGTCCTTGCAGGGCACATCACGGCATTCGGCGCGGTACGTACCCTGCTCACCCTCTTCGTATCAAAAGCCGGATCACTCTCCGATCCTGTTGGCCAATGACTCGAGTTCGATTGCGCGCGGAAACAGGATGTTGTTCTCAAGATGGATATGTTGATGCAGATCCTGCTCGAACTCTTTTAGTCCGTCGTAGAACGCGTGAAAGGTAGGACAAGCGTCCGCAGGCGTGGTGAAGTTCCCGCTGAGGCGGCGAATCTCCGCAATGAGCGCTCCCGCAGCATCATGTTCCTGCGTCATCATTGCGATTGGATTGGCGACTGTACCAAAACAGCTTTGTGGCCTGGCTGCACCGGCGGACCGAGATAGCTCGAAGCTGACAACGTAAGGAAACAGGATCGTTTCCTCCTTCAAGAGATGTTGAGTAAGGTCCTCGTCGAGGTTCTTGAGCGTTGCAGCAATCACTGGCAGCTCCGCCAATCTCGAGCCATGGCGATTAACAACCTTCTGAGCGAGCTGAGCTAGCCGTGGCAGTTCCCGTTTCACGTAGGAATGGTGAATGGCAACGATATGTGAGATTAGACTCTCCAGCGACCTGCTCTCCCAATTCTCGACTTCGACCTGTGGCTGCTTCGCGGCGGCTTCCAACGCAGCAAGAACTGTGTCGACTTCCAGATTCCCTGCGGTGCATGCTTCGGTAAGAGGTTTGCGTCCTCCGCAACAGTAGTCGATTCCGAATTGTTCAAATACGCGTATTGACGACGGCTGCTCCAGTGCAATTTCGCGAACGGTTTGTGTAACTGCGGACATTTCGATCTCCTTGAACTACAGCTTAGTGTGATCGCTATATCCGCCACAGCGACTTTGGTCACTCGGCGTTCAATATTCAGAAACCGGCGATGCTATTTCCGCCTGAATCGAAATTCCGTACCAATTGCCGCAATATCGTGGCTGTTCAGCACCTCGGCCGCCCGGGCGAAAACAATCCTTTCCTCGATTTCGATATGGTCGGAATAGAGTTGCTTGAGGCGCTCAGTTTCAGTCAGCAGTTGCGTTGCTTCTTCAGAGCTCAATTCGCCAGACTCAATCCACCTGGAGTAGAGGCGCTCGATTGATCCGTGCAGATCATTCGCCTCATGATGGTCGCTTTCGAGCCTATCGATCTCCTCGAAGGAATCGGCGGCTGCGGATTTGCGCAGTCGCGGAAAGAGGGATTCTTCTTCATCGGCCGTGTGGCGTTGCCCGCCAGTTCTGAAGTACTGCAACGCAGCCTGAATCGCAACCCGTTCTTCGCTGGTCAGAGTCCTGCCCTGCGCGCGGCCAACCACTACGCAGAGAATGCCCAGGAAGCTCTCGATCCGCCGATGGCAGTCCTTGAGCATCCCGATCGGGTCATCAAAACCGCTGTCGGGCTTTGCGCCAATCTGAATCGCCATTGCGTGCACCTCATTTTCTTACGTTTTTGTGATTGTCTCCGATTCGGCGATGGTTGGTCTCACGCGCCCTGAAGAACATGCAGCGTAGTTGCCGTTTTCAGCCGTGTTTCCGGCGGAACATAACCCTTCGGAACATAGGAGCAGCAAGGTTCTTCAGCGTGTGGATTCCCGGTTAGCGCGTACGCGCGCGATCGTGATCCTCCACAGATTTCTTTGAACTCACAGGAGCCGCACTTGCCCTCAAGTTTCGACGTGTCGCGCAAATTGCGGAACAGCGGCGAATCGCGATAGATCGTTGCCAATCCCTGTTCACGGATACTACCCGCTGAGAGAGGAAGAAATCCACTCGGGAAAACCTCGCCTTTATGCGAGATGAAGACGAATCCTTTACCGTCGTTCAGACCGCGAGGCGCGCGCCCGATTGCGTCGACAGTCCGCCCCTGCGGCGATGCAAAGTCCATTCCCAACCTTCGTTCAGCAACGCGCTGCTGCAAAATGAAGCGTCTGTAATGCTGCGCCTCGGTTGTTTTGATGTCGAAACTCGCGACTTTAGACAGACTATGAATCTTCGCAAAGACCGCTTCGAACTCCTCCGCACTGAGTAAATCATTCAGTTTTCCGCGTCCCGTGGGGACCAGGAAGAAGACGCTCCAGAGCGTTATCTTCAGCTTCTCCATCAACGCAACGATGTTGTCAATTTCGTTGATATTTCTCCGGCTGAACGTAGTGTTGATCTGCACCGGCAGGCCAACCTCATTCGCCCATCGAACGGCGTCAAGCGTTCGCGCAAACGATCCGCTCATCCCGCGGAATGCGTCGTGAGTTTCGGCACACGCACCATCCATGCTCACGGCAAGGCGGGCAAGTCCAGCCTCTTTGAGTCGTTCGATGACATCCTTCGTAAGTAAAGGTGTAGCGCTTGGCGTCAGCGAAACTCTGACGCCGACCGACCGTGCATGACCGATCAGCTCGAATAGATCGGGGCGCTTAATCGGGTCTCCTCCCGTCAACACGAACACTGGCACCTTCAAAGCCGCGATCTGGTCGATCAGTTTTTTACCCTCATCGGTGCTGAGTTCCAAGGGATTGCGATCCGGCTGGGCCGATGCGCGGCAATGTACGCAGGCAAGATCGCATGCCTGGGTCACTTCCCATATGGCGATGAATGGCCGTTCGTTGAAATCGGTCGTGTTGATTTGCGGGTTCATAGACTCATCAGAGCGCGAGAAAGAGCCGAATGCAGTGACCAAAGTCCCAGGGCTGCTAGAATCTCCCGGTGACTGCCGAACGCACCGACCTTGCCACCGCCCTGGGGAGAACCGCACTTTTGTCGAGTCTCACGCCGGCTGAATTGAAAACGCTGGCTGCGCGAACAGTCCGCAAGCTCTTCAGTGCGGGGGAGTTGCTGTTTTCAGAGGGTGAGCCGTGTAGTGGCCTGCACATCATTGCGCAAGGCAAAGTCCGCATCTTCAAGACGTCAATAAGCGGTCGTGAGCAGGTTCTTGCCGTGAACGTTCCTGGCGAGTCGGTCGCGGAGTTGCCTGTTTTTGACGGCGGTCCTTTCCCTGCCTCCGCAGTGGCCATTGAGAGTGCGGAAATCGCTTTCATCTCGCGCCGTGATTTCCAGGCGTATTGCATGGAGCATCCTGAAGTTGCACTCAAGGTTCTCCAAGTGGTCGGCTCGCGGTTGCGGCGGCTCGTGGGGATTATCGAGGAATTATCGTTCACGACGATTCGCCAGCGCCTGATCTCCGCACTCGTCAAACTCGCCCAAAGCGAAGGCAAGAAGAGCGCCCGCGGAATCGAGTTTCAACTGCCGGCCACTCATCAGGAATTGGCCAATCAGCTCGGAACGGTGCGTGAACTCGTCTCCCGCAATCTCATGCGGCTTCAGGCCGAGGGGCTTCTGGATGTGGATGCGAGACAGATCGTCGTGAAGGATCTGGAAGGAATGAAGGCTCTACTGGAAGCCTCGTCATAGGCCAGTTTGACCCCGAGTGACATAAGTTACTGCTCCATTCTTCCCTACCAGCTACGGTTGCAAGTGGAGAGTACATATGTCCACGGCAACCCAGTCAATACGCGAGATCGTAAGCAAACAGCCATCCGCCGCAGGAATCTTCCATCGATTTGACATCGATCTCTGCCTCCAGGCAGAGATGTCGCTCGAAGGAGCATGCCAGGAGCTGCAGCTTTCTGTCGATCAAGTCCTCGAAAAACTGGATGACGCTGCGGTAAGCGAGCGCGGTGGTGAAGCATTGGATCCGGCAAATCTGTCGCTGGCCCGCCTGATTCAACACATCGTCCGCGTTCATCATCTCCAGGTGCGCCAAGTGCTTCCGGGGCTATCCGAGATGGCGTCCAAGGTCGCGGCAAAGAGACACGATCGAGCGCCTGAATTGGTTAAGGTGGCCGAACTGGTTGAAAAACTTCGTTGCGAGATGTATGCGCATATCGAGAAGGAGGAACTGGTTCTCTTTCCATACATCTCGCAGATGGATCAAGAATCCGCAGCAGTAAATCCGACCGCGCACATCTGCTTCCGCTCTGTAACGCACCCTATCTTCGTGATGGAGCAGGAGCACGAGTCTGCCGAGCCACATAATGGCGGATCTCATCCATGTGACCAATCATTTTGAGCCTCCCGCATGGGCCTGTGCGACGCACATCGCACTCTATTCAGGGCTCCGCGAATACGAAGCTGATTTCAGGCAGCACGTTCATCTGGAGAACGATGTTTTGTTTCCCCGCGCCATTCAATTGGAAGCACAACTCAAGAAAAGGAATTAGTCATGGCTACTCTTCCGTTATTCGATCAACCCGTTTCCGACGCTAGAGTCCACGAGAACGCAGCCGTCCTTGCTCGCGAACGACAAAAAAGCCTGATGCTTCGCGCCTGGATCGCGAGCGGCCTCTTTTTTATGGCGCTGCCGGGAACTTTGTTGGGATTCTCAAACCTGATGGCAATCAGCGCGAACCACGGCCTGGGCACATTGCCTGCAGCGTGGATGGAGGGGCACGGCCACGCGCAGATGTTCGGCTGGATTGGCAGTTTCATTCTTGGCATTGGTTTCTATTCGCAACCCGCACTTGGACGGTCGGTCATCCGTCTGCCGCTTTTCTGCTACGCGCTTTGGACATCCGGCGTTGCAATGCGCTGGTCTGCAAACATCTATGGATGGCATTGGCGAACGCTTCTCCCGATTTCTGCGGCCTTCGAACTGATCGCGGTGATTCTGTTTCTTTTTGCGGCCTCACACCACAAGCGGCCGGCATCAAGTGATGAAAAAGTGACCAGGACTCCGATGGAACTCTGGATGGTTTCCGTTCTAATCGGCACAGCAGGACTCGCATCCGCCGTTACCTTCAACTTTGTCGAGTGCATTCGATTGGGCCTGGAGGGCGCCCTTCGGTCTTTTCCCCACTCTCTCGATCAGAAATATCTCGTATTGCTCGGCTGGGGTTTCGTTGTTCCGGTGGTCTGGGGCTTCTCAGCGAGATGGCTGCCGTCCTTTTTAGCAATGTCGAAGCCGGACGTTCGTTTGTTTCGACTAGCCTTATGCCTGGTTGTCGCGGGCGTACTGTTCGGGGTTTCAGGGCTTCCGAAACCGGCAACCATTCTGTTCGCGTTGAGCGCAGGTGCAATTGGATTAGCGCTTCGTTTCGCAGAACGGCCTCACGGGCATGCCAAAACTCAAGGCATTCATCCAAGCTTTTCAACCTTTGCTCGTTTGCCGTACGCGTGGCTGATCATTGCGGCGCTGATGAGTGTATGGGCTGCGTTTGCCGATGTGCACGGCGGCATCTGGGGTGCCTCTCGCCACGCGCTCACGGTCGGGTTCGCCGCAACGATGGTGTTCGCGATCGGGCCGCGCATACTGCCCCACTTCGCCGGTATTCAAAACATCTTCAGTAAGCGTCTCATGCTTCTCAGTCTGATCTGCCTGCAAGCAGGATGCTTCTTGCGCGTGGCTTCTGAACCGCTCGCATATGAGGGGCTGGTGTCGTTCGCGTGGAAAGTACTCCCAGTTTCAGGCATGTTTGAACTTTCTGCGGTACTGATTTTCGCGACCAATCTTGCGCTTACATTTCTGGCCGGGCGCTCAGCGTTTGCATCGAGCACCGCGGCTCAAGAAGCTGCGGCGTAGTTCGCACGAACGTCAGCGCCCCGGAACAGCAGGCTAGTTGTTTGTCTCGGACTGTTCTTCCGGGTGCGCCCAATCATACGTTGCGCCCAGCCACGATCGGCCCGGAGTCGCCTCGTCCAAGTGAGGAAGAAGCGCCCACATTCCAATTAAAGCCAAGCCCACCAGGTTGGGGAACAACAGAGGAGCCATTGGCGGAGCACCGTTAACCAGCTTGTCGAAGATGCTGTGCCCCGGCTCAACAAGGTTTGCCTGAACATGAAACCAAAAGCCCAAGACGCCGACGAAGGCCTGCGTCAACATCACAATCAGGCAAACATCCATGAATCGTCGAGTCACGGTCAGCACGAGAGGAATGATGAGAAAGCCGGTCGCAAGCGCAGAGGAGATAACGGGAATCCATTCTGTCTTTGCAAAAAATCCATTCGACGCATGGTCGGTCAATGACAGTACGAAATTCCCAAAGAAGCCACCCAATGCCAGAAGGATCACCCAACGAGCCCATTCCGCGGTGCGGGCGCCTACCATCCGATTCACGAGAAGCAGAAATCCCAGCCCTGTGTAGGCCAGTGGCGCAGCGAAAGGCGCCGCGTACGTGAGACTTTTCAGAGTCCTATCCAGGAAGAATCGGCTCTCGAGATGGTAGAGAACGCCTCCCAGCCCAACCAGGACTGAAAGCCAGCCGATCATATAGCCAACATCGCGCCACGGCGCTTCAAACCTCCACACCCAGCGCAAGCCGATCACGACGGCTAGAACAACGGGAGCCACGAGGGAGAAGTAGAGGGGAATGTACTCCGCTGCTTTCTGAAAGTGATTTACAGAGTGCGCAATGTAAATGTCGGCAGCAAGTATCGCGAGATTTGTGGTCACAAAAAGCTCAACCCAAAGTTGAGTATCGCGTGCCCACCTAACGCGGCTATCGGCGATGATGCTTTGTAATCGGAGCAGCCGTTTACTTGTGGGCATGCTCCCTCCGCAATTCGTCAGCGGCGTGCTGGAGTTCGACAGTCTTCGCAAGCAGTTCGTAGTTCCCATGCCACTGCACGAAATCGGCGCCGCCCATGAAGGCGCCGTGCTTCGATGTGCGTCCGTCGTAATGCCAGAGATTGAAGTAAGTGAAGTCGATGGTGTGCGTGAATGGCGGGCCTGAGAGCGTGCCGTCCTTATGAAGGTCGTCCATGATCGCCTTGGCGGCAAGGACCTTTGCGTTCGTGCTTTGGACAACCTGTTCTCCTTGACTGTAGACCCGATCGATCAGAGGCTGCGTGTGGCACTGTATACAGACCTGCTTCATATTGATTTGCGCCTGCAGGTAGTTAGGGCGATGCGTGGTAACAGCATCGGCAAGGTACCAGCCGAGCCGGTCCGACGGGTTATGAGTGACCTTTAGCCCGTTGATGCCGCTCATGTGGCAGGTAGCGCAGGTTGGCACAAACATATCCCGCGTCGTCAATCGTGCGTGGATCGGCCTTGAGGTTCAGCAGATTTCGCTGAGCCGCAAACATGATCCCATGCTTTGACTCGTTGTAGATCTCGATCTGCGAGTGATCGGGGCCCATATGGCATTGGCCACAGGTGCTTGGCAACCGCGCGAGTTCAACTGAACTCGTGTGCCGGGAGTGGCATTGCGTGCACGTCCCAATCGTTCCGTCATCATTAGGTTTGCCGACCGCGTGACACTGCTCGCAACCGGATGTCGCGGCGGAGTGCCCTTCGGGAAGCACCAGCGGGTTCGGCGGACGCTTCGTGCCGCCCGGCTGGAACTGTTCGCTGAAGGAGACTTGTTCCGGACTTAAGCCCTTTTCACCGCGGACGGCGGCCCAACTCGGAGCCGCGTGGCGACTACGCAGAAACTCCTGATAGATGCCTTCGTGGCAAGAGCGGCAGTTTCCAGCGGTGAGATGCGTGCTGATTACGAATCCGTGGTGATCGACTTTCTGCTGGCCGGCAGTCGCCTGATGGCAGTCAAGACAGTTGACGCTCTTCTTTGCGTGTGCAGACATCTCGTATTCGTGCACCACCGAATACTGAAGCCGAGCGTGACATTCGGCGCACTTTCCCGAGGCCCTCACAAAATCGGCGGTCGGCTGTGCGGTTTCGACGCTCGGTCGCGCCCGATTCACAAGAAAAGCACCGAGAATGAGCGCAAAGGCGATCACAACAGCCAGGAACACAGAACGAAATGACATGCGGTCGGCCCCCGGGGAATTGGGTCCGTTGGCTGCGCGGGTGCGCAAACCCGAAACCGGACACTGGAAACTGTAACAGGCTCAGGGACAAACCCACATCAACAGACAGAATTCCAAGCGGAGAATGCCCGAATTCCGGTGCCCGAATCGTTTTCTCATCTCGGTGTGACTAAAGTCCCTGCAATGCGGCACGTCCAGCGCTACGGTGGTCTTAGCGCGGCATAGAGCGCGCGGTTCATCGAGGAGAAATTATGTCCTACAAGCGGTATTGGGTGGCTCTAACCATCGTAATCATTGGATCTTTCATCGTTCTCGGAGGAGTAGGCAGAAAACTGATCAGCGGAGCGCCGCCCATTCCAGATGTGTACACCACTGACGGGCAGCTCCTCTTTACAGGAAGCTCCATCACCGATGGACAAGGAGTTTGGCAGTCGATCGGCGGACAGGAGATCGGTACGGTTTGGGGTCACGGAGCCTATGTGGCACCCGATTGGAGCGCGGATTGGCTGCACCGGGAATCGGAGATCCTGCTCAATACCTGGGCTGTCAGATCCGGGGCGGCAAATTTCGCTGCTCTCGGATCTCGACCATCAGGCCATCTTCAAGGCGCGTCTGATTCGCGAGATGCGTACCAACACCTACGATGCTTCGCGCAATCGTGTCACGCTAAGTGCCGATCGTGCCGCGGCATTCGAACAGCTTCGCGCTTACTATACCGACGTCTTTGCAACCGGCCGATCTGAATACGCAATCCCGCACGGCGCCTTAACCAACACCGCAAAACAACATCAACTGGCGGCATTTTTCTGGTGGACGTCATGGGCTGCAAGCACCGAACGTCCGGGTTCTAACAGTACATACACCAACAACTGGCCGCATGAGCCACTGGTAGCAAATGTTCCGACGTCTGGCGCGGTCCTCTGGAGTGTTCTCAGCTTCGTCGGCTTGCTGGCAGGAATCGGTGGCCTCGTCTGGTGGTATGCGTCGCAGGAGAAGGAACTTGTGCACGGGCCTTATCCGGAGAGCGATCCATTCCTTGTCTTCAAGCCAACTCCGTCGCAACGTGCGACATTGAAGTACTTTTATGTAGTAGTCATCCTCTGGGGTGTTCAGATCCTCATGGGCGTCCTCACCGCGCACTACGGTGTCGAGGGACAGGCCTTCTTTGGATTCCCGCTAGCCAAGTTTCTGCCCTACGCCGTCACGCGAACCTGGCATCTGCAAATCGCCATCTTCTGGATCGCGACGTCGTGGTTAGCGACAGGTCTTTACGTTGGACCCGCGGTAAGCGGTCACGAACCCAAGTATCAGCGCCTCGGCGTGAACGCGCTCTTCGGTGCACTGATCCTCGTGGTTGGCGGCTCGCTGGCCGGCGAATGGATGGGGATTCAACAGCGCCTTGGCAACATGTGGTTCTGGCTAGGCAGCCAGGGTTATGAGTACGTCGATCTCGGACGCCTCTGGCAGATTCTCCTGTTCGTCGGATTGGTTCTTTGGCTTGTTCTGATGGTCGCCTCTCTCAAACCGGCGCTCGTTCGGAAGAGTGAAGACCGCGCACTCCTGACGCTCTTCCTCATCGCCAGCATCGCCATCCCCCTCTTCTATTCGGCAGGACTCATGTACGGCCAGCGCAGCCATCTCGTTACCGCTGAATACTGGCGCTGGTGGGTAGTTCACCTCTGGGTTGAAGGCTTCTTCGAAGTATTCGCAACCGTTGTGATTGGATTCCTGTTCACGCGGCTCAAGCTGATCGAGATTCGCACCGCAACCAAAGCAGCTCTCTTCTCGACCACCATTTTTCTCTCCGGCGGAATCATCGGCACGTTCCATCATCTCTACTTCGCCGGTGCTACTCCCGCAGTGATCGGCCTCGGCGCAATCTTTAGTGCATTCGAAGTTGTGCCACTCACTTTGATTGGTTACGAAGCCTGGGAGAATATTCGCCTCGCACAGCCGACAAAGAAGACTCAATGGATCGCCAACTACAAATGGCCCATCTACTTCTTCGTGGCAGTCGCGTTCTGGAATCTCGTGGGAGCAGGTCTTTTCGGCTTCCTCATTAATCCTCCGATCTCTCTCTATTACGTCCAGGGGCTCAATCTCACTCCCGTTCACGGTCACACTGCTTTGTTCGGCGTGTACGGAATGCTCGGCCTCGGCCTCACATTGTTCTGCCTCCGCGCGCTAAATCCTGGCCGGAAGTGGAAGGAGACCCCACTCAAGCTCTCCTTCTGGTCTCTGAACTTTGGCTTGATCTTCATGGTCATCCTCAGCATGCTGCCTGTCGGCTTGCTTCAGGCGTGGGCCTCCATTGAACGCGGCACATGGTATGCGCGTTCCGCGGAGTTCATGCAATCCAGTTCCATGCAAACTTTGCGCTGGATGAGAGTCCCAGGAGACATCCTGTTCGCAATTGGAGCAGCACTGTTTGCCTGGTTTGTTCTTGGATTGCTCACCGGCCACTCCTACAGCAGCCAGGGAAAAGGCGAAACTAAATCATCGGTGTACGACGAGAAGGAAGAGCAATTGGTCGCACTCGCCGGTCGCTGAGCAAACCTCCAACATCCGCGCAGCGTCTCTGCCCGGCCTTGCCGCCGCCAGAGACGCTGCACGGCGCCACACCGAATACGGTGAAGAGCACATTACACGTCGACAGATTAAGTGTGGGAACGAAACACCGGGAATTAAACCCGTGTAACTTACCTATAACAAATAAGTTGACTCGCTGGCGGTGGATGGAGTCTGCCGCGAACCGTTCTCCGGTTTGGATTTCCCTGCTAACAGGGAAAAAAACAGGGAAAATCTCAAATTCAGTCCTTGGATCTAGCAAATGGTCTCTGTAAGGGGCTGAAATTGGGCGAGTTGCGACACAGTTTTCCGAAGGTGAGCCGTGTAGCGAACAGGGAATTATCGACCCTGAAACAGGGAACAGGTTTCCCTGCTTCGGTCTTTCATTTGCCCCAGCTTGTTTTTATTGAGTGTGACTGGTCCAAGCATGCCTGAGGGCAGAGGCTCGAGGTTCTCCATCCCCTGCGGGATGAATTCGACACCATAACGTGCGTAAAGGAGCCGGTAGTTGGGTTGGGCTTCGCCAGCCAGTTCATTGATCGCTGTGTTACTCACCACGATTCGGAGGCGGTTGTTGCCAGGTTGGAGCAGGGAAGAAATCTCTATCCGGAACGGTGGATGCCAGACATAACCTGCAAAGCGTTCGTTTACGAAAACCTGTGCGGCTTCTGCTACAGGACTATTGAGGTAGGCGCGCATGTTGAGTGGCGGCAATGGGTCGGGCAAAGGAACCGGATTTCCTTGCCCGAAGTCCAGGAAGAAAGAGTTCCCCGAGCGAAGATCATGGTCCGCGATGTTGATTATCTTCTCGTAGGTTGCATGTCCTGAAAAGTAGCGGAGGTCCGGCCTTTCGGTCCAGGAGGAAAGTTGGGCCATCGAAAAGGACGAATTGCCGATCGTAACCTGCCAATCATGTGAAAGGTCCATACTGCTATAACGACAAGCGCTCTCACTGGTCACCGGAGAGAGTTGTTCACTCGAAAAATAGAAGATGCGCGATTCGTATGGCTCCAACGTCAGTTCGATTGGGCCATTGGCGACGATTCCGGTGGTCTTCCCAGTAAACGGGTCCCACTCTTCGCCATGAACTGCGGCCGAGCGGAAGGTAGCTCGCGCTGTTCGTTGCTGGTTACTCGTGTTGGCGACGAAATACAAATCTCCGTGGTCGAGGCGACGATGGATGAAGCCAACATCGGGAGTTTGCGGGAGATTCCGAAAATCCGGAGTCAACCAAGATGCAAGGGAGGCACCGAGTTTCCGCTCATCAGGCACGAAATGGGCGGTCAGAACTTTTCCACGAAATAGGGAATCAGAAAGGGCTTCTATCTGCCCGGAAACTGCATTTGCGTCCAAATGCCCGGGCGCTGTACCAGGAAGGCGGCGGGTAGCAACGACAATGCCTCCATGGCGCCCGAATTCGGCAATCTTCTCATATGTTTCGACGGGGATGCGTTCAACTCCGGGGAGGACCAGGACTTTGTACTTGATCCCGACGGTATTGATTGCGTCCGCATCGATGAAGTCCAGGTTGAATCCGGCATCGAGTATTTGAGAGACCACTTCATGTCCAAGGAACGCTGACATCGATTCATCGATGGTCACGTTTGAACCGGTGTCGTCGAAGCCGCCGAGCGAGGTTGCCGGTTTGTGGTTCTGCACGCGAGCCTTGAACGATGCCCACACGTCATCGTTGGGAAGAAGGACTGCTACATCATTCGCAGGCGATCCTTGACGAAGCGCCCAACTCACGCGCTGAAGATAGGCGCTCAGGTCCGGCATCACGGCGAACCATGGATTATGCGAATCAAAGGCTCCTGCGGCGTACATGCGCCAACCGGGTTCGCCGGCAGCTTCGGGCGAGTGAGGCCAGCCGTGCCCAACGAGCTGATTGATGCCCTGGAGGAAATGGAGGTCGGCTTCAGTCTTCATGTCGAGCGGCGTGGCGCGAAATGGTGGCGAGTGCAACCAGGTCCAAGTCTCGGACGAGATTACGGAGTGATCAAACAAGTGCCCTGCCGATGCTGCCCAGCGTGTGTCAGAAAACTCCCGCCACATTTTGATAGTGGCTTTTCCCTCACCTTCCGGCAGATCTTCAAATTGATTGCTCGAAAGCGTGACCGGAGGGAATCCGTACGTTTGCGAGCGAAAGAGTGTGTGATGCTGTTGAGCCCAGGTGTGAAGAGGTTGAAGGAACTGCTCATTTGCTAGTTCCGTAAGCGTCTGGCCCCAATCGTGGCGTACGCCTGCTGTATCCGGACCTATGTCACCAACGAGAGCCGGCAAATACGGAGCCAGATCGTAACCACGACGATGCCGGAACTCAGTGAGAAAATTTGGGGTCCAATCGGAGCCGTAATCTTCGAGACTGTCACTAAATACTGCATACGGCGGGTGATCGTCGAAGGCCGAAATAAGGCGGTCGCCAACTGCGCGAAGATGATTCTGAACCGCCGAGATGTCGTAGTGGTCAAGGACAAAGCCGCCGCCACCCTGTGCTGCTCGCTTGACCATCATGCCGGTCCGGCTGGAGATGAAGAAAATCGCGAATCGATCTGACGGCCTGCTGTCAGGCAGTTCAAGTCGGTCGTCATTGGAGATTGCGGCGCGTCGGGCTTGTTTGTAATCCGGGCTAGAGTTGACTCCGGGAGCAACGAATGCCGCCAGCATCTCTTCCCCGTGCTCAAGAGCAGGCAACGCGACGGATTCTGTTCCAGAAGGTAGTCGCTGTGTTTCAACACGCAGTTCTCCGGCAGCCTGAGTCACAGGAATGTGGGGGCCTCCTAAAGGCCAACCTGTGCCGAGCGTGATATCGACACGCAACCCGAGGCGCCGTGCCTGCTCTGCGGCAAAGCGCAGGTTCTCTAAGTGCTCCTCGGAGACAAAATCGTAGGTTCGGAAGTTGGTGCCGGGATCATCGAGAGCCAGCGGGTACAGCGTGGCGATCTCGACGCCGCCAATTCCGGCTGCCTTCATTTCCTCCAGTTCGCGCTGCAACTCAGGCTTCGTAGCAGAAGGCCCGAACCACCACCAACGCATCATTATTTTGCTGTCCTCTGGGGGATGTGCGAAGGCCTCATGCAGTCCAGAGGCAGACTGCGACGGGGACGATGCTTTCCCCTGAGCAAGAACAAGGGTCGGGAAGAACATAACTGTTAGCCAGATGACAAAGCCTAGAAGTCTCAAGGCCCTACGGAAGCGGATTGGCGTTGCATCGACTTTGATCATCTGCAACTGCGTTTCACCTTGCATCGAGATCTCGTCATGGTTTTCGAGTCAAGTTCATTTTAAGGAACTACAGCAGCGATAGGAGCACCCGGCGCCTTCTGATTCTAGCCGTATGGTGCTCAAACTACGCGAGTTATTAGATCTCTGCCCAACATGAGCTGCATTCTGAACAGGGAATTATCACCCACGCATCAGGGAACAGCATTTCCCTGATACCAAGCCATTGGGATAATCTCAACCGCCGAGCTTGTGTCGTTTTACCACGACGGCTAACCTAAGGCTCAGCCACTGCCGGTCGCAATGCCTCGCACAAGCACCTGCGCACGATGCGATCAGACTTTGATGGGCATGGGCTGACGACACATCCGGCCCGTCCCTCGGAATATATTGCCGTCAGGAGGAAACTCAATGTTTGCCTTCAAATTGATCCAACTCATCGAAACCCGTGCGGAACCTCTGTCGGACGGACTCATGCGCAGAATAAAGAAAGATGACAGGTGCGCAGAGCTCTTGCGGCGAGTGCCTCCCGATGAACTCAGAAAGCGATCCCACGAGATATATTTCAACATCAATGATTGGCTACGGAACAAGACGGAATCTGAGATCGAAGACAACTACATAGGGCTGGGCATGAGGAGAGCGAAGCAGGGCGTACCCTACACTGATCTTCTCTGGGCTGTAAGCGCGACCAAAGAGCATCTGTGGGAATTCATGGAGGCGGAAGGAATATTCACAGAACCAATTGACATGCTTGGCGGTATGGACTTGCTTCACTCACTGGATCGCTTTTTTGACCGCATCCTCTATTTTGCGGCGGTCGGGTACCAGAACGCGCAGCAGCTAGAACAGGCGCGGCATGGGCACGCCGCAATCCACACGTAACATGCAGCACCACCACTCGCGCAGTGTCTCCAGCAGCTTCGGAGTAAGCAGCACGTCGCGGTCGCGACCATTCGTTTAGACCGGCCGTATTATTGTCTCGGAGTGATTCTAGGGGCAGGTGGCGGCGGAGAATCCTTTGAAATAGTTCCCTGCCACAGAGTAAACATCCACTTGTCGTTCTGTTTGACGAAGACAGCCGTGTACAAGAATTCCACGAGGTAAGTGTCGTTCATAAAAGCCCGCGCCCTTCCGGTGATGATTCCCACGTTCCCATAAGCACGGACCTGCTTATCGAACACTTTGTAGGTGGCCGCAGCCATCATCTTCTGTTGAGGACTGCCTTTCTGTGCCATTAGCTGTGCCTTGTCTACCGTCGTCCCGTCTGCATTGATTGAGAAATAATCATCGGCGACAAGATCCTTCATAAAAGCCGGGTCTTGTTGCGTGATCTTTGCAAACATCTCCGTTTCGGCAGCAACAAGTTCATCCGACACAGCTGCTGACGGCTTTCCTTGGCCAAAACTGCTCTGCGAAACGGCTACAACCAAGAGAGCGAGAACTGCCAGCTTCTTATGTTTCATGCATCCCCTTTCAAAGCGCCTACAAGACAAAGAACTGCGGTTGAGAGTCCAGAGTATTTGGTGTGCCCATGCAGCGGATCGAGCCCCTGGAGTGGAGCAGCAAGGGTTTCGAATCTATGGATACGAGAGTAAGAAAAGAAGCGTGGCGTGATTTAGAGATGAATGGAGTGACTCGCGCTGAGCACAGACAACCCAGCCAACCATCGTAGCACTTACAGGAGTGGGGACGTGTTTGCGTCCCTCATAAATGGCATCGCCGATAAATTTATCTAGTCGCGCAGCGTGGAATATAGGCTTCATCGATTTCCACGATGGTGCTCTCGCGCACTTGAATCGCACAGTGCGGCAGCTTACTTTCTGCGGAAGATCAGCCTTCTTACATCCGGCCAGAACTCGGCGAGTGCATCGCTTGCCATCTCTCCCGTAATGCCCCACACACACCGCAATGCCGCGTTCTCTGGTCCGTTCTCGCTTGGCGCGCGCCACGTGTTGGAGAGGAAATTGTTGCCGACGTTTCCGGCGAAGCGAGCATAGGCGGGCCGCATTCGGCCATCGCGATCCGGGGCAAGGAACGTCGCTTTGATCACATACACCACACGCTTGCCAAATGCTCGGTCCGGCGAGCGAAAGTAGCGCGGGTCTTCTCCCCATATCGCGCCCAGGCCTGCTTCCATCGCATTCCCGGTTGAAATGCCGGTCAGCCGCATTCCATATCGTTTGCCGAATCCTTCCCAGTGGGGGCCATATTCCTTGGGCCTGTTGAAGGCTGTGGAAAGACCTGCGCTGAACGGCCCGGCAACCAGCAGGTTCGTTGGCCCTCCCGTAGAGACCGCAAACCACTTGAGCCGCTGTTGGTGCGAAATCGGCTGGTAATTGGGAATACGATTGGATTCATGTTGAGCGTACGCCAAAGATGTAATCAGGAAGACAAGAGTAAGAATCCGAAGTGACATACTGCTCCCAGAGGACGAATCGACTCCCTCGAGCTACGATGCCGGCTGGCGCGGCAATGGCCAGTACCGCGTGGCCATTTTCCCGCAGGAGCCTTTGACAACCACATAGGCATATCGAAATAGGCAAGTCTCGCCAGTAGACAAGAGGCAAACAGACCATTAGATGTCATTCGGGAGCCGTCGAGCGTTCAGATTCTGGAAACTCTGTGGGAATTCACCAACTGAAACGGCATCGGTATCGATATTCGCCAGTATTTATGGTCTTGTTGGCTTTTTTTGTCCGATTTTGCCCGGATCCGAACAGGGAATTTTTGAGGGTGACAGTAATCAATTCCCTGAGCAGCGATTCGAACCCCGACTTCGAGTTCAAACCCATTTCTCAAAGGCGCGCTAAACAAACTACAGTTTTTCTGGACCTTTTGCTACGGCAAAGCGCGCGTCCACGAATTCGTGGCTTCAGAATTGATTCCCGCTTTTCGGCAGGTTAAGCGAGCCTTGCCGGTTGGTTCTTAGCTCTTGAGCGGGGTCGAGGACTGGACGAACCCGAGAAGCTCGAGCGTCGGCTTCCCACTCCCATGGGACTTCAACGTGCGAGTGGTTCAGCTCCGTCAATGCTCCAACACCCAGCAGCTTTAGAGTACGAATAATATCTCCACGCAGGATTTCAATAGCTCGGACTACACCTGCCTCGCCAGCGGCTGCCAGTCCATACGCATAAGCGCGGCCTAGCAGCACCGCCTTCGCTCCCAAACACAATGCCTTCACCACGTCGCTGCCGCGGCGAATGCCACCATCGAGCATTACTTCAATTTGCCCGTTCACGGCTCTGGCGATTTCCGGTAGCACGCGCAGCGTCGGCAAGACGCAATCCAGCTGCCGTCCACCATGGTTGGAGACCACAATCCCCTCAGCGCCTGCGTCAATCGCGCGCAATGCATCGTCACTGGTCATGACGCCTTTGATCACGATTGGACCGCCCCAAACCTCGCGAATCCAGCGCAGGTCCTTCCAGGTCACCACCGCCTGCTCAAGCGCCACGCTAACATCTGCATATTTCATAGGCCCGGTCGGCAGCACAATGTTTGGAAACTGCATCAACCCGCCATCGGCGAAATAGGAAAGCAACCAGCGAGGGTGCGTTACGAATTGCGACAAGAATGGCGCTACTGATGACGCGTTGCGCGCCAGCAGCTGTTTGATGTTGTTGCGGAAATCGCGCTCGCGCATTCCGGAAACCGGTGTATCGATGGTGACGAACAACGCATGAATTCCCGCATTACGGCAGCGCTCAATTGTTTTTTCGGCGACCGCCCGCCCACCGACAAGATAAAGTTGGTAGCACATCGGGACACGAGTTGCGGCCTTGGAGTCTTCCAGCCGGTGCCCCGAGAGCGTGGATTGAATATAGGCCGTGCCAGCCTCCCCGGCAGCGTGTGCAGCCGCCATTTCGCCTCCAGGATGAAACAATCGGCTGCTGCCTACTGGCCCGAGCAGGAAGGGCAACTCAAGATCCATGCCCAGTACGCGCACGCGCAGGTTGCATTCCGGGAAGGTCACCGCGCCCTGCGGGCGAAACATGACCCTGTCGTAAACCCGGCAGGCCTCACCCAAGGTAACCTCGGCATCGGCACCGCCATCGAGATAGTCAAATACGACTCGCGGAATACGGCGCTGGGCAATCTGCCGCAGGTCCGAAATGTTTAGCACGCCTGGAAACGCGACCCTTCTTCGCTCAGATCTGGTGATCGGTTTTGGCATGAATCATGCTCCCAAAATATCTGTAGCACTCGTGAAGCTGTCAGGGGAAGAGCCGTGTGTTCAGCCGTAAGAACCATTCAGCGCCGCACCTCCGCTTACTTGCAAGGAGCGTTGAAATTCAACCTCTCTAACAGCAGGGGGGCCTGCGCATCTTCTCATGCCGAGATGCGCGGATCGGGAACCGGATAACCAATCGCAAAATGGTAGACGACCTGCCCTTGTTGTGGGCCTCAAGTTGAGATGACGATGCACCTCATCATCGTAGAAGGCGCCGATACCGGTGGCACCCAACCCGAGTGCCTCGGCGGCTAGATACAGACGTTGGCCAATCGCGCCAGCTTCAAAATGCACATAGCGATAGCCACGGTCTCCATATGCGGCAGTGGCTCGATCGAGATCGCCAATCATCGAAAAGGTCAGGCAGGCGTTACCGGCCAGTTGCTGTCCAAGGCTCAGAGCAGCGGCGACCAAGCGCTGATCGCCACTCTTCACCTGCTCTAACTCGGCACACTCCGACCAGAACTTGTAGACCCCAGGCTGCAACCCATCGACGCGGTGAGCATACAAATACAGCTGAATGAGACGCGTGCCGGCAAAGTCAGCTGACAATCGCCGGGCTGTCTGGGAGAGGATAGCAGAGAGTTCCGCCAATGACATCGATTGCTCTCCTCCCAGGAAGTCAAGCGCCGAGCGTCGCGTCCGGGCCACCTCGCCAAAGCTGCGACCCGATGAAGCTGGCGGAGGCATCCCAATCTCGCCGGAGCCAGTTGGGGCCGGCTCTGCGAAAGAGGTGCCACTTCTCCCTCCGCTGCTTTGTTTTGTGGCAGAGTGGATGCGGTCAATCAGTGGCTGAGCAATCGTCTCTTTCGAAAGCAGGTTCGCCTGCCCGCCGAACCACACGGTATTGCCAGTGTCCTCTTCGCGCACCGGAATGGACTCGCCTTGCAGGCTGACCATCAGCATTGGCCACTCATCCTGGTTTGGACGAAAGAACTGGGCGACTTCATCATCCACGAAACTTCCGAACGCGAAGGTATCGCATCCGATTGCCCGAGCGGAAAGTGCAAGCGCCTGCCAGGCGTGCCCAATGTCGTGCAAGCAGTACCGATATGCTCGTTCTCCGTACTTCCAAGCCTCGCGCCACACAATACTCGTCAATACGAAGACAATTGGCGCAGGGCCGCCGGCCAGTTTCATCTCAAACGTACCGCGCCCGCGCTCCTCCGCCATGTGCCTGGACGGATCGTAGTGATAAAGCCCATCTGGCCAATCCTTCAGGCCTCGCGTGACAAAGTGGAATTCCGTAGGGTGCAGATTCCCGGAAGATGGGTTCACTCTCAGCGCGTATTCATATCCGCTGGACGGAACACGCTTGGTTGCGCTAATCGCGGCGCAATAGAAAAGTAATTGAGAGAGGAAAGCCGGTCCGTCACCCGCGGATGTGCTTCCAAGGGTGCCCTGAAGCACGTCGAGTGCTGGCATTTCTGGGGTGGGCGGATCTGCCGGCAGATCGAGAACCGGCACGCCCTCGTAATGACGAAAGGGATCCGGCATGTTCGCCCAGTCGAGATTGTGCCGCGCTCGCCTCAGCGATTCAACGCTATGCTTCGTCGCTTCGTGATATTCGTGCCATGTCATCGAGATTGGGCCATCCCTCATGTCTGCGGAGCATGAGGCGGATATACGAGCGAAAGCCACGCAACCAGTGCAGCCAACTTCTCGTCTTGCGTCCATGGAGAACCAACCGCACTACCGAGATGGACAAGGCGACGGCCTAGCTCATCAGTTTTCAGCTGAAGAGTGCGAGATGCTCTTTCGAGCAGTTCGCTTTCTTTAGTCGTGAACGTCTCTAAGCCACAGTGTTTGCTAGCGTGAAGGAGCGCTTCGCGAAAGAGCTCTCCATCAGCGGTGTGAATCAGTGCATGAGACGCCAGAATTTGCGGGAGATCTGGCAGTGGCTTTCCGGAGGCGAGCAGAAGGCCGCATTGCTTGAGTTGATAGCCCTGATGCCGAAAGCTCGATTGGACGGAGTTGATGGCTTCCCACGCAAGACCCCTCGCCTCGGAGCGCACACGCGAGACGAAATCGTGAGCCTCGGCTGACGATCGCTTCTTTGCGGTGTGATAGGGCTGGCGAAATTCATAAGTGAAAGTCTTGACTAGGTGAGGACGTTCGCGCAAAAGGACTTTTGGAGTGCCCTCTTCAAGCGCTATGGCGACGAGAGCGGTCCAGCCGGAATGGGCGCGAAAACCAAGAGCAACCTGCTTCATACAACTCCGCCAGAGTGATCCGAATACGTGGCGAACGTAACACGTAGCGCGCACACCTGCAAACGGCGAGCTTCGACTGGATATAGGACCCCGTGCTCTACTGACCTGTCTTAGTCCGTCTACCGTACGAGAGTAAGTGTCCTTCGTGGGAACCCTGCGTTTCAATGCGGGAAATGACGGAACAGGACTATTATGCAGAACGTGGCGAAGCCCAGGACGATAAGACCGAGGATGGCTTTGATGAGGCGGAAGAAGTTTGGGTCGATGCGATGCGGGATGAAGCGAACGACGACGGTTAGCGCCGTAAACCAGGTCATCAGGCCGACAATGAAGCGGGTAATTGGCTCGGTCGGCCACGTACACGTTGCCCCATTATCTGTGGCGATGCTGTGGGGCGTACTGAACTCCATCAATCCGCGGCCCTCCGGGCTTAATTTGATGACCATATCCGAGCCTTTGTCGGCGACCCAGAGTTGTCTTCCCTGTCCACCTTGACTGCATGGGCAAAGATCCACGCGTACAAATGATGACCGATCTCACGGTTCATCGAAATCGCGCTTGGAATCACTCTTGCCCACTCGATGTGGCTTCAGAGGCCTTATAGTAGGCGATTCGCAGAAGTCGAAATGCGATTGATCCGTCTGCGACTTTCGTCGGATTTCGAAACCCGGCCCGGCGCATCAACGCGAGAATCTGGCTTTCGGAGTTGTCCTTCAAATGTGGGTTCGAGCGAAGCAAGCGGTCCCACCAGCCAGCCGACCATTCCTCCGGTCGCACGAAGTCAACCAAGTGAAGGGAACCTCCGGGCGTCAGAACCCGGCGCACTTCCTTGAGCGTCTTCTCTCGCTGGCCTGCCCAAACGTGGTGGAACATGAACGATGAGAGCACCCTGTCGAAAGAGGCATCGAGATACGAAAGACCATCAGCAAAACCTTGATCCAAATGAATGGACACCTGCGCTCTTGCGGCCTTTTGTTTGGCTCGAGCCAGAGCGTCGGGATCAGGGTCGAGACCGACGACTTCAACGTCGGGGTGCAGGCGCTTGATCAACGTTGCCAGTGTTCCCGTGCCGCAGCCGATGTCGAGCACGCGATGAGCTGTGTGCAGAGCAGCTTGATCGAGAAATGCAGTTCTTACCCGTTCAACGCCGAGCAGTTTCACCAGCGGATCGTAAAGTGGCAAAGTCCAATTCTTGCCGGCGGCTGGAAGGTAACTTCTTTGAATGTTTTCCATGATGCTTGAATCCTTTCCATCGTGATCGACGAATTGCGCTCTGTTCTAGAACAACAACTAGCGTGCGTGCAATTGGCCAACGTGTAACTCACCGTTTTTGGTTCCACGTCCTCTCTGTAGACTGGCCGCGGCTTTGCCAGCCGACAGAGACGCCTTGGTTCTTCCGGATCGCCGCCCCCGTTTGTGCTTCCGGAGCAAACCTGATCGAGCGATGCACTCCAGCTTGTTGGTTGCTCCCCGGAAACATCAAGGTTCGTCACCGCCATGCAGAAGGTTCATCCAAGTGAGTTCTGGAATCTGCTTGCCAGGCTGACTGTGCAACTCAACAGAGCGCGGCCGAGACTGGGCACACCGTATCCAAATTGCCTCAACAGAACCAGGCGTTCGGATCCATGGATGCAAAATCCGCCGACTATCTGAGGCCCATACCCCTTCGGATTCTTCGGCGGATAATCAAGCAATTTAGGGACGCCCTTGATTGCGATTTTGCTTCGCTATTGAAAGGAAGTCCTGTTTTGCCTTCGTGGAGATCGCCTGCATGTCGAAGAAATGCGGTGCGCTGACTGGCCATCAACATAATCTAACCGAGAGGCTGCGACGTCTCCGGCCTAGAGCGAGATTCGGTGTGCCGTATGAAGGGGCATCGACAGGAGTGCGTGAACTCTTTCGGATTTCTGGCGCCAAGCCGACTTCGCGATACTTATCAGACAGCCGGGAGCATCCTCAATAGAGGATTCCGGCCGACTGGGAGCGCTTTGATGTCCCTCCGTCACACACCTGTTGACATTCTGCCTATCAAAGTTGGACGATATGTTGTGATTCAACAGGTCGGTGCAATTCTATGGGCGAAATCAAATTCGATGTTCTACAGGGCACGCTCGATCTGATGATCCTCAAAACCCTTGAATCCATGGGACCGCTGCACGGCTATGGCATTGCTCGACGGATCGAACGGGTCTCGAGCGAATCCCTGAGCCTTAACCAGGGCACGATTTATCCCGCACTGCTCCGGCTGGAACAGCGTAGATGGATCAGATCGGAGTGGGGCACGTCGGATACGGGTCGGAAGGCGAAGTTCTACTCTCTTACACGCATCGGGCAGAAGCAAGTTGCGGCGGAAGAAGAAAACTGGTCGCGCATCGTGTCCACCATGGCGCGCTTTCTCTCACCTTCGAGATAGGAGTGGCCGATGGATTGGCTTCGCGAAATGTTCAGCCGCTGCGCATCGTTCCTGCACCGCCGCAGGCTCGACGAGGAATTAGAACAGGAACTTGAATCGCATATTGAGGCTGCGGCAGAAGACAATATCCGTCGCGGCATGACGCCCGACGAGGCCCGGCTGGCGGCTCTCCGCGTGTTTGGCGGCGTCACTCAAATCAAGGAATCGTATCGCACGCGCCGCGGCTTTCCTTTCGTCACCTCATTAGGCAGGGACGTGCGCTACGCCGCGCGGCGGCTGCGCTCTTCGCCAAGCTTTACGTTCGTTGTGATCGCAACTCTTGCACTGGCATCGGCGCCAATACCGCCGTGTTCACGCTGGTGGAGGGATTTTTGCTGCGTTCGCTGCCAGTGGCTGATCCGGCAAGTCTTTATCGTATCGGCGATCGCAACACCTGCTGCTATTACGGCAACTTCGAATCTCCGGACGGCGATTTCGACCTGCTCTCGTATGACTTGTATCGCCGATTCAGGCAAGCGGCGCCGGAGTTTGAGCAGCTTGCGGCGGTGCAGGCGGGCGGAAGCGGGTACAGCGTGCAGTACGGCTCAGGGACGCCACGCCCTTTGCGGGTTGAGTTTGTCTCCGGCAACTACTTCAACACGCTGGGTGTTGGCGTCTACCTCGGCCGCCCGTTGGCCGATAGCGACGATCACCCGGGAGCTGCGCCCGTGCTGATCTTGAGCTACGCGGCATGGGAGACGGAATTCGGCCGTGATCCGTCGATTGTCGGTTCGACGATATATGTCCAGAGACATCCTTTCACCGTGGCGGGTGTGGCTCCGGCAGGATTCTTTGGCGACCGCATCGCATCGATTCCGCCGGAACTGTGGATGCCGCTCTCCGCCGAGATAGAAATTGAAGGAGCAAATGCCGCAGTTTCACAACCGTTGACGGCATGGCTTTATGCATTGGGCCGGTTGCGACCCGGCGTTCAGAAGCCTGCTCTCGAGGCGAAGCTGTCTGCCGCGCTGCGGCAGTGGATGGGGGAATGGCCGAGGTTTACGGAGCACGGCGGAGCAGCATTGATTCCCCGACAGCACGTAGTGCTTGCCCGAGCAGGGGGCGGAATCCAGAAGCTCCAGCAGCAATCCAGCGCTAATCTGCGCCTGCTGATGATTCTTTCCTGCGTGGTGCTGCTCATGGCGTGCGCGAATATCGCCAGCCTTGTGTTGGCGCGCTCCACCGCGCGACGGACGGATATAGCCGTTCGCATGGCACTTGTGCGGGCCGGTTGAGCATCATCCGCCAGATACTGATCGAGAGCCTGCTGCTGAGTGCAGCCGGAGGTGTGGCGGCCCTGGGTGTGGCATGGTTCGGTGCGAAGGCTATTCTTGCGCTGGCTTACCCGGAGGCGCACAACATGCCGCTGCATGCTGAACCTTCCTGGCCAGTGCTTGGGTTCACATTCCTCGTGTCGCTATTGACGGGTGCGTTGTTCAGCGTGGCCCCGGCATGGGCGGCATCGCACACGCAATCTTCCGAATCATTGCGCGCAGCCAATATTGCGAACCGGGACCGCGCCTCGATTCCGCAGCGTGCACTCGTGATTCTGCAACTCGCGATGTCGGTCGTGCTGCTGTCGAGCACGTTTCTGCTGACGCGGTCGCTTATGAATCTGGAGCACCAGAGTTTTGGGATTGAAACGGCCAATCGATACACATTCCAGATGGATCTCGAAGGAGCCGGATACACGCCTGATCGCGCCTCGAGCCTGTATCGCCAGATCGAACAAAGGCTGGGAGCGTTGCCGGGCGTGACCCACGTGAGCTTCGCCAGATACATTCCCCTAGGCGGGAACCAATGGGGAAGCTGCGTCTATCTGCAAGGTCAATCCGAGTCAGGACCGGAGGACAAGTGCTTCTCAGACTGGGATCGGGTGAGCGCTCAATTTCTCGATTCGATATCGGTGCCCGTCGTTCGTGGTCGCGGATTCACCACGCGTGATGGAGCGGATTCAGTGCTGGTGGCGGTTGTCAATCAGGCTTTTGCGAAGAAGTTCTTCGGCGACAAGGATCCGATCGGCCAACACTTTGGCAGGGAAGGAGCAAAGTACTCGAGCGAGTACGAGATCGTGGGTGTCTTTTCCGATTTTGTTTTGACGAATCCGCGCGCCGCATCCCGCCCGCTTTTTCTTGTTCCTAACACGCAGCGATATACCGGTTACAGCAGTGAGGAGATTGATGCTGCGGAAAAAGCATCAATGTTTCTTGGGTCGGTGATCCTACAGGTTGCGGGTTCGCAAAAAGAGATCGAGCTACCGGTGCGGAAGGCACTCGCGGAGATAGATCCGAAACTTCCTGTATTTCGCTTCGTTTCGTATGACTCGGTGGTTGCCAGCAATTTCAACCAGGAGCGGCTGATTGCGCGGCTCACCTCGGCATTTGGCCTTCTCTCGCTGATTCTTGCGTCGGTTGGTCTATACGGTGTGATGTCGTATTTCGTGGCGCGACGCACCAGTGAAATCGGAATCCGCATGGCCATTGGCGCCTCGCGCTCTCTCATCGTACGCATGGTGATTCGGGGAGCGATCGCACAAGTTTTTCTGGGACTGGCATTGGGCATTCCGGCGAGCCTCTTCATGGGCCGGCTGACAACGAGCCTCCTCTTCCACGTGAGTGGGTACGATCCTCTCCACCCCGGCTGCTGCTTCGACGGTGCTGGCGATTTGCGCGACCGCAGCGGCGTTCGTCCCTGCTCTTCGCGCAGCTTCGCTCGATCCGGTGCGCGCGCTACGTACGGAATGATGACCAGCAATCATGACACAGAAAATTTCGTTCCTTGCGAGCGGACGAAATGGACTTAACCATTTTCTTTATTCTTGGGACATTTCCCATAAACGCCAATTGCGATGGCGATCATCGATCTCCCGCTCCGTGATGAGATTCGAGTTGCGAGGCCAATGCTTTGGTGATCCCCAGCAAGGGACCGATAATCCCAATTTTGGCGATTCGAGGTTTTGTATGACTTTGTATCCTATTGTAGAATCAAATGTTTACACAATTCGCCTAAATACCCGTACAAGCCAATAGAAGCAGCCACTCCCTACAAAAGTCCCTACAGTCGTTGTCCTGAACTCGCTCCGATGCAGAAGGTGTAAGTTGCGACTATCGCCAATATCCATGCCGATTCGTGAACAGGCACTCTTTCTGGCGACATAAATCCTCTTCGAATCTCCGCGATAGAGAAGCGGACTCGGCAATTTTACCGATTGCAAGTCTCTTACTTGCCTCGTGCAGCAGTTTATGGCGCTCTACAAGCAACGCGGCTCAGATATCTGGTGGTACGAATTTCAATTCAGTGGGCAGCGGATCCGTGAAAGCTCAAAGAGCAAGTCAAAGAACATCGCACGTGAAGCGGAGCGGGCACATCGCCGCCGACTAGAAGAAAGCCACAGCGGGATTAGGAGGCCGCAAGCCCCGAAAACTTTCTCTGTGGCAGCTGAAGAGTTCAAAAATGCCAGCCGTTCGAGAGTTGGACATCATCAAACGCGGCGTAAAACATCTTCTTCCATTCCTGGCTAAAAAGCTTCTCCCCGACATCACCCAGCAGGACATTCAGGATGTCGTAGATCATGAGCTTGCTCGGGGAGCCTCCAATCGGTACGTCAACGTGATGATCGGGACGCTTAGATCTATTCTGCGGCGCAACCATCAATGGGAGCGTCTCCGCGCCGATTACAAAAAGCTTAAGGAGCCGATGACTGCTGGCAAGGAGCTGTCGTATGAGGAAGAAGAAAAGTTGTTGAAGGAATGTCGCTTGAGTGCTTCGCGCGTATTATTTCTCGCGGTGATCCTTGGCCTCTACTCAGGATTGAGGCGCGAGGAGATGCGTTTACTTAGGTGGTATCAGATCGATCTCCAAAAGGCTTTCCTGACTGTTGGTGAAAGCAAAACACCACACGGTGAACATCGCGTCGTACCGCTTATCGGCCCTGCATTAGAGGCGATGAAAATTGGGCTGCCCTTTTTCCAGAAAGACGCCCTAATCACTTCGTTTTCCCCGCTGAGAAATACGCGTTCAACGCCAACGCAAATCAAGTCAGAATCTATAAACATTTTCCAGAGAAACCGATGGGTGCTTGGAAGCGGGCATGGAAAACAGCGTGCCGACGTGCCAGTGTCCGCTTTCGATTTCACGATCTCCGTCATACGACCGTTACGCGGCTGCTTGATGCTGGGTGCACCCTAGAACAGATCGCTCCAATTCTTGGTTGGAGCCCCACAACGATGGCTGTGATGATGCGTCGGTATCAGCACAGGAGCCTTGAAAAGAGAAGGAAAACATGGCCGACTCTCGTAACTCCGCGAAATGTCGACGAGGTGAGCGCATTTTTAAGTTTGCTCAATGGCAACAAGATGAACATAGCCGCATATGACGAAATCACAAAAGCCATCAAGAAGAGGATCGAAGAGCTAGGTGGGGCGCAGTTACATAAAGATGACAGCAATGAGCCAACAGGAATAGGCGAAGCCGATTTTAGGAAAGCGCCCAGGGATGAGAACAAATAGCGTCGTTAATACGCAGCCTACTCAGTCACTCAAACCTCACTTCTTTCAGTCAGGGAAATGATCCTAACAGATTCTCCCGCATAGTCGACAAACAGACCATTGCGACCACTTGCGATTGAGCTCTGCGATACTAATGGTAACTTATTGATTCTAATAATGGTCGGGACGGGCAGATTTGAACTGCCGACCCCTCGCACCCCAAGCGAGTGCTCTACCAGGCTGAGCCACGTCCCGACACAGTCGAGCCGGCTCGGGTGAGCCGGCCCATGGGGTTCTGATTTAGTTTACACCAGCGCAGGGTCCTGGAGTGCTGCCTCTTCGTAGCTGATGAAAAGGGTGATGATCGTCGAGCGGGAATTCCAACAGCGACGATCGAGTGCATTGCGTAAGAGTGAAGAGACTCGTGGTCGGGTTAGTGAGATGGTGGCACGAACTCCGACGGGAGCGCGGAGCCTTCGCCGAAGAAGAACTGCTCCATCTGCTCGACCAGAAACTGCTGCGCCTGTGGGGTCCAGGGCTGAAGGCGGTACTCGTTCAGCAGCATCTTCTGCCGGTCGACCCACTCGCCCCACGCAGCCTTCGATACATTTTTGTAGATCTTCTGACCAAACTCCGAGTCGAAAGGCGGCTCGTCGAGGCCCTCCATCTCTTTTTTATTGCGAACACAAAAAACCATATGCGCCATCGTTCCTGCTCCCATTGTCTATTGTATGGGATGAGTATGGAAGCGATGCGGATGCGGCCAAGGGGATGTAGAGGGAACCGTCCTTCCAGAACGGTTCCCACAATGAAGGCGCTTCAGAATGCTGCGAGACCATTGAGACCGGCGGAGGCGGGAAGGCCGTCCACCTGTCCGTTGTTCAGCAGGCTGCCGTCGCTCTGGACAGAGAAGATGCCGATGGTTCCGGTGCCTGCGTTGAGTGTGTAGACAAAGTGACCGTCCTGACTGATCGCGGTATCGAGATTGGTGCTTCCGGTAGGATTGGAGCCAACGATTGTGGCGCCGATTGGCGTAAGGGATCCATCATGCGCGATCGTAAATCCCGCGAGGTTTGAGGTGCCGGCACTGATCGCATAGACTACGCGGCCATTGGGCGTGACGACGTCCCAGCAGGTTGCTTGCCCGTCAGTGGGAAGCGCCGACGTGATTGCATGGATGGTTTGATCCCACTGCACCTGGAAGGATGAGATGGTGTTTGCGGTGCCCGCAACGATCAGGGTTCCGTTGGGGGCGAATACCCCCGCGAACGGCTGGGCGCCCGGAGTTGAATTGGTGACGGCTTCAGACAGCGAGCCGTTGGGGAGAACATGGAAGACGTCGACATTGTTGGTGGCGTTCTCTGTGACGACGAGAAACTGGCCGTTGGGACTGAACGCCAAGGAGGTAGGCGAGGTGGAAGGACCGCTAAGATTGCTCGTGGATTTGTTTATGGGGAGCAGATCACCTTTCGGGGTGACGCGGAAGCCGGTTACATTTCCGTTGCCGCCAGCGTTGAGGACGTAGAGCAGGTCACCGCTCTGGGCCAATGCTGAAGGGAAGGCGCCTCCGCTATTTGTCGTGTCGACAAGCGCGAGAGACGTACCGTCGACGCGAAACGAAGAGATGGTTCCACTGCCCGCGTTGACTGCGAAGAGATGACGATGATCCTGGCTGAGAATCAGCGATCCCTGTGAGTGCAGAGGATCGATGGTGCCGCCACTGCCGTTGCCGCCGGTTGCGAAACTGGCGATCCACTGCAGCGAGCCATCCGCATGCCGCGCGTAGGATTCGATCTGGTTTCCGTTAGCGGAGTTGGTCATGACGAAGACTGCGCCGGGATTCTCCTGAGCAAGCAACGATGCTTGCTGGCCAGGCCAGAATCCGACGGCGGCGAGTAGACACACTACGACTGCGAGCTTGAGGCTCTTCATTTTTCCGGTACTCCAATCAGGGGAAGTCGACCCTTGGTGATGTTCCTGCTGGTTTCTTGCCAATGCTCATTCGAGATTGCCCGAACGAGCCACACACGAGGGCCCTTGTGCAAAGGAGAGTGACCGCGCTCGCGAAAAGTTACAGAGAATACTTACGCGAATATTGTGAGAACTGGGAGTGGTTCAACCTGCTTGCGACTCGCGAAATTAATGATGAAATTTCGAGAAATTGCTGTTACTTTTCCTCGACTCGTACAATCAAACTGAATTCATTTATGTGCGGCCGATTTGCCCGTCGATCAACGCAGGAGGTCCTCGCCGACTGGTTTGGCGTGGAGATAGAGGACATGCCGTGGTTTGCGCCCACGTATAACGCGGCGCCGCAAAGCACGCAACCCGTTGTGCGGCTGAACAGTGAAACCGGCAAGCGCGAATTTGCGCTGATGCGGTGGGGCCTGATTCCCTACTGGGCGAAAGATGCCAAGGTTGGCTACTCGACCATTAATGCGCGTGCAGAAGAGGTTGCGGACAAGCCGCTCTACCGGGACGCTCTGAAGAGGCGCCGGTGCCTAATTCCTGCGGACGCTTTTTACGAGTGGCAGCGCATCAATGAAAAGACGAAGAGGCCGTTTGCGTTTGGAATGCAGAGCGGCGAGCCTTATGCCTTTGCGGGGCTGTGGGAGCGGTGGAAGCCGAAGGAGGGAGACCCGCTCGAAACATTCACGATTCTGACGACTGATCCGAACGAGCTGGCCGAGCCTGTGCACAACCGCATGCCGGTGATCCTGGAGCCCCGGGACTACACGCGTTGGATGGAGGTTGGTGATCCGGCGCGTCCGCCGATCGATTTGCTTCGGCCCTATCCCGCGGAAAAGATGCGGTCGTGGGCGGTGGATGAGCGGGTGGGCAATGTGCGCAACGACGATCCTGAGTTACTGACGGAGCGCCCGACGCAGCCCGTTCAACGGGAACTGTTCTGAGGTTTTCCCACAGTACTGCCGGACGGACAATGTGGTGATTCCGCTTGACTTTCGCTTGCGCAGGCGGTCTCTTAGTGACATCTCATCGATTTCTTTGTCTTGCCGCCCAAGGCTGTTTTTGGGGCTTCGAAGCGTCAGCGCCTTCCGGGCGGCAGGGAATGGATGGGGACTGAAGGAACCTCAAATGACCGTTGCGACACGAACCGGAATCTCAGACAACGCAGCCGGCGCTATCTCTTACTTCACGTTTGTGCCGGCCATCGTGTTTCTCCTGCTTCCTCCGTACAAAGACAGCAACTATGTTCGTTTTCACGCCTGGCAATCGGTGCTGCTATCGATTACGGCATTTGTGATCGACATTATTCTCGGATCGATCGCGCTTCTGACGCTGTTCCTGGGTACCGCTGCCCTCGCCTACACTTTCAGGATTATTTTCTTGCTCTGGCTGATTCTCTGGCTCGTTTGTGTCGTTCGGGCCATGAATGGAAAACGATTTAGAATTCCGCTGCTGGGGAGTATTGCCGAAAAGCTTGCGATGAAGTAGTCTTCTTGCCACCACAGGAATCCCGTGATGCGGTTCGCTGTATCCGCCTGTGACGCCGCGTCTCGTCTCCTGCAAACATCCGCTCTTTTCGTTGCTATTCCGGGGTCCATTCCAGGTTCAAGTGAAGGAGAGCAGCCATGTC
Organism: uncultured Acidobacteriaceae bacterium; assembly: GCA_963782775.1. Taxonomy (GTDB): domain Bacteria; phylum Acidobacteriota; class Terriglobia; order Terriglobales; family Acidobacteriaceae; genus Telmatobacter. Next base: position 33,592 of record CAWALE010000012.1, on the reverse strand, counting down.
TGATTCGCCGCAGTACACACCCGTACCTCCGCAGGCCGCTCAGAGCGGCTTGTCTGACACAGCCGCCGGAGCGCTCGCTTATGTCACGATCATTCCCGCGATCGTCTTTTTGCTGGTCGAGCCGTATAACAAGAATTCGTTTGTACGCTTCCACGCATGGCAGTGCATCTTTCTGGGCATAACTGCGATTGCAATTCAGATCGTTCTCGGGATTATCCCGGTAATCGGCTGGATTCTTCTGCCCTTTGCCTCGCTGGGCATTCTGATCGTCTGGATCATTGCGCTGCTGAAGGCATTAAAGGGGGAGAAATACCAACTTCCGATTATCGGCAAGTTTGCCGCACAACAAGCTGGCGCATAATCCTGATCGGGGAGAATTCCGGAATTGGAGCGATTGTCACCTAGCGACGTTTTGGTTTCCGGACCTGTCGGTTCTTCTTCTTTGATCCGAAGGCTGCGCTCTCTTTGCGCCGATTTGCTTTCGATTTCGGCGGCAATTTCGGATGTTTCTTCCCTGTAAGGGAAATGCCTTCCTCGACAACTGAGAACTGAAGGCGGCGCTCCTGCGCGAGGATGCGATCGAGGATCACCTGCACACGATCGCCAGCGCGGAAACGCCGGCCCGAGCGCACGCCGATGATCTCGTGCGTGTTTTCGCGCCACGTGTAGCGGTCGTCGCGGAGGGAGTCGATGGGGACCAGGCCTTCGACAAACAGATCAGTGAGTTCGACGAAAAAGCCGTACTTGGTGGGGTTGAGAACCAGCGCGGCAAACTCCTCGCCTACTCGGTTCTCCATGAAGCGCACTTTCTTCCACTCCACCAGTTCGCGTTCTGCTTCGGCGGCGCGACGCTCGGCCTGGCTGGATTCCTCGGCGATCTGCGCCAGTTCGGCCTCGGGAATGGGTGGCTCACCGTGGAATCCTTCGCCGGGCTTAAGTTTCTTTGCGTGATGGATTACGATGCCCTTCAGCGCTTCGTGGGGATGCGTCCAGGGCGAGCCGTGGCGTCCTTCGGCGACGTCGGCACGGCCCACCACGCCTTCGCGCAGCAGCGATTTGGTAATGCGGTGCACGATGAGGTCGGGATAACGGCGAATGGGCGAAGTGAAGTGGGTGTAAGTAGGCGCGGCGAGCGCGAAGTGGCCTTCGTTGATCTCGGAGTAGCGCGCCTGGCTAAGTGAACGGAGCATGAGGTAGCTTAGAATGCGCTCCTCGGGCTTGCCTTCGATGCGGGCTGCCAGCTTCTGATACATCTTGGGCGTAACGGCGATGTCTTCCGGCATTTCGTGGGTGCGGGCCTGTCGACCGCTGCGCTGCGCATCGCGCCGGTCGCCGCGAGTTTGAATACGCTTGACCGGAAGTGCGCCGAGGCCGAGGGAGTAGCCAAAGCTGGCGGCGAGCTCTTCAAATTGCACAACGCGGCGGGGCTCGGGTTTCTCATGAATGCGATAAAGCGAGGGCACGCCAAGGTCTTCCAACCAAGTGGCGACGCACTCGTTGGCCGCGAGCATGAATTCTTCAATCAGGCGATTGGCCCAGGTTCGTTCAGATTTGGTGACGCCGCGCATCTGGCCCTGTTCATCGAACTCGATGACCGGCTCCGGCAGGTCGAAGTCAATGCTTCCTCGCTCTTCGCGGCGCTTGTTCATCAATCCGGCCAAGTGGCGCATGCGCTCGAAGTCGGCGACCAGGGGAGCGTAACGGGCGCGAGCTTCGGGGTCGCCCTCGAGGATCGCGTGTACCGAGGTGTAGGTCATGCGTTCGGCGGACCGGATGACGCCTTCGACGATTTCGAAGCTTTCAATGCGGCCCGCAGCGCTGAGTTGCATGAGGCAGCTCAGGACGAGGCGGTCCTCGTTGGGGCGCAGGCTGCAGATGCCGGTCGAGAGTTCCTGGGGAAGCATGGGAATGGCGCGGTCTGGGAAGTAGACGCTGGTTCCGCGGAGGCGCGCTTCGAGGTCGAGGTCAGTGCCTGCGCCGACATACTCGGCGACGTCGGCGATATGGACCTGGAGTTCGTATCCACCATCGGCGCGCTCGGTGACGAGGACGGCGTCGTCGAAATCTTTTGCGGTTTCGCCGTCGATGGTGACGATGGGAAGTCCGCGAAAGTCGCGGCGGCGATCGACTTCAACGTCATCGAGGAAGGCGACGGCTCGCGCTTCGGCGAGCACTTTGTCAGGGAAGACGCGCGGAAGCTGATGCTTACGGATCATCATCTCCACGTCGACACCGAAGTCATCGGGATCGCCGAGTACTTCGATGATGCGTCCGATGGGAGGACGCGTGGGCGTGGGCCAGCTTGTGATTTCAACATCGACGACGATGCCTTCGAGATTGTCGTAATGTGTTGGCGATGCAGCTTCGCTGCCGAGGACGCGATGCGGTGTGGCCGGTTCGTCGGCTTGCGGCAACTCCTGACCGAAAGGAATGACGATGTGCTGCGTCATGCGCTCGTCGAAGGGAACCACATTATCACCCATCTCGCGATCGGACCTTGCGTAGTGAAAGATGCCGACGACGGTGGGGTTGCGGCGTTCGAGGATGCGGGCGATGCGGCCCAGACGGCGACCGTCAGCGCGAGGCGGAGCCAGTTCCACCAGTACCTGGTCGCCCTGCATGGCGCCGTTGATCTCGTCGGGCGGAATGAAGACATCGTCTTCTCTCTGGGAACCCTGGCGTGTGTTCGGGCGGACGAAGCCGTAACCGTCGCGATGCAGATCGAGGCGGCCGGCGATGAGGTTGTCGCGCGTGCCGCCGCTGGATTTTTTGGGAAGGCTCCAATGTTCGCGATCGGTTTTGACGAGGTCGCCACGCGCTGTCATGCGGGCGAGTTGCTCGAGGAGAAGACGGCGTTCGCGGCCGCCGCCGAGGCCAAGCTCTCGCACCAGTTGCTTGTATCCGGCTTTGCCGCCGGCGGAGCGCGCAATCTGAGCCAGCAGTTCCCGATCGGTCATGTCTTTAGAGTAGGACAACGACGCGGCCCATGCCGGCGGTTGTTTCGAGTTCGATGCGCTCGCGAGGATCGGGAGTCTATTTTGTCTCCAGGAAAAGCACAGGCCGCACGAATGGAGCCGCACGGCCTGCATCCCCCCAGGGAAATCTCTTTACTGTTTTTTGAGAACAGCAGTTCCCTTTTCGTCCATCAAGATGGTGCTTTCGAGCTTGCGGAAATCGGCAGCGCGCGCCGCGGGAAGCTCGACCTGTCGGACGACAAATTCGCGCTCGTAATGAAGCTGGTCACCTTTCGCGGTGATGTTGGAGTGGTAGCTGGCGAAATCGAGATCCAGATTCACGGGGTCCGGTGTTTCATCGACGACATACCCTGGCGGCAAGGTGATGTCGAAGCTGTCGTGCCAATGCCCTGTCGCATTCAGATCGATCGGCACGGTGCGCGGTTTGTCGTTGAACGGGATGGCGTGCGAGCCAACCACGCGCGGCCGCACCAGAAGCAATGTGCCGGCCCGATGTGCGTATTGGGCGGCGGTGAGTTTGTAATGCACCTCGAGCGGCTTGTCGAGCTCTGCGGGCTGGACAAATTGGAATGAGTTCAGCACCACTCCGGGCACATCAAGCGAGATCGCTGTCTCGAGTGACTCGCGTCGTTCTTTCTCGTCGGAGTACTTGAGGATCATGCGCATGTCTGCGCCTTCGGGGCCGGAATGCGTGGTGTCGACAAGTCCGCTGAGGGTGCCGTCAGGTGCGAGCGTGAATTCGCCTTTACGGGTGGTGCCGTTAGCGTCGGGTGCCAGAACGGGCAAGGCTATGATCTGACTGGCGGCGCCCGCAGCAAGGGTGCCATAGCTGCCTTGCAGATACGAGGGCAGATTGCCGACGGGAGTGCGCTCGTTGGTCGGGTCGAAGATCAGATAACGCTTACCGTCGTGGGCTTTGACTAAGGCCAGAAGGCGGGGATCGTTTATGTCGGCCGGAATCTCAATGGCGGTGATCATGTGATTGCCATAGAGCGACGGGGCAGCAGGATCGACGATGCCGCGGCGATCATCCACCGGAACGTAATATGCATTGATGCCGGCGACGCGCAGCATCGCGATCAGCAGCGTAGTTTTGTCTTTGCAGTCGCCGTAGCGATTGCGGAAAATGTCAGCGGCGGGATTGGCTTGCAACCCACCGATTCCGCGCTCAACGATGAAATAGCGGATGTTTTTCTGGATGGAATCGGTAATACGACTGAGCTTGGTGTAGAAGTCTGGTGCACCGGCAATGAGTGCCTGCGTAAAGGAAGTGATTTCAGGCGAGGGCGTGGGCCGGTCAGCCTCAAGCGTCGTCACCCATTGCCCGATAGCCTTCCACTCGTTGTCAGTTCCCTCCACCGCGGCGTCGCCCCATTGCACGCTCATCCGCGCCGCGAGTCCTGCCCACTCCGGGTGGGACGGTATGTCGCGGAGATCGAGGGCAGGCATGTCCTTCAATTCCCAGCGCCAGTGACTTGGCGCGACCTCGACTGCCGGCACTGACTTGAAACTGTGCCAGGACTGTGAATGCGGGTGTCCTGGGGGCAAGTCCACTTCCAGGGCCTGAAACACGATAGGGATTCCGCTCTGAATTCTCCAGACTTTCTCGCGAATGTACGGTTCGAGAACTTCTTCTGATTCGCAGAAGACTGTGGCTCCCACATCAACGGCGGGCGGATGAGCCACACGCGCCTTGTAGGTTGAGAGCATGATGGGAACGCTGGTATCACCCACCTCCGCGAAATCGGTGTCCTGCGCCATATATTGTTTTTCGTCGGCAGCGATCGTCCACACGCGGAAGTAGTTGACCTTTTCGTCGACGTCGTAGCCCACTTCGCAGGTGTTGTGACGTCCCTGTGGTTTCAGAATCCGGATCGCTTCGCGCTCCCGCTCGGTCGCGCGGCCATTTGCATCGATTGTCTCCACATACTCGTCGTAGAGAATGACCGCCGAGGCATCCTTCGCATAGTCAGGAGTATGGGTCTTGTTTGCTTCGACGGCCCAGCTGGGTAGGGGCTGATTTTTGTTGAAGGCCGACCCGGGAATGGGGAGAGCGGCCAAAAGGATCACGGCTGCTGCAGGCCTGAGACGAGCGATGGTCCTGAGCCGAATCCGCATGATTAGTTCCCTTTGGAAGCAGCTTGCGCGCGTGTGAGTACGAGTTGTTCTTGATCTGCTGTAGCGACCTTTTGATAGAAGTCGTGAAGATCACCGTAGTCGGCGGCGGGAAGAATTGAAAAATTGAATGCGGCGGTGCGAGTTACGACGACATCGTTGCTGTTCACCTTGGCGTCGACCTTGAGAATCGCATGCGCGGGCCACGCAATCGATGCAGGCTGGGGTGGCGTTTCGACCGCAAATTCTGCAGGCAGGTGATATGTGACCTGGTCGAGGTCTCCCTTTGGATAATGGACGTCGATCAGCATTGTTCGCTTGTCTTGCGCCACAAATGGATGGCTCGCGTGAGCTTCAAAAAAGAGACCGGGCAGGAAGAAACGCTTTCCTGTTGCGGTTCCGATGTTTCCGGAAACATCAACGAAGGCAACGAGGTAGGAGCCGAAGTCAGGCAATGCCTGGAAGTGGTTGAGCTCCGCCTGCACGCCATCGGGCATATAGCCTCGCAGGTTCTCATTGAATTGCTTCTTGACTTCGCTTTCATCGTTCCGAATGGCAAGCTGACGCCAACGGAGCGCTTCCTGACCCATCAGAACAAGGCGCGCGGTTCCCTTCACACCTCCGGAGCCGTCGATGGTGAGATCAGCGTAGCGCTGGATCCCCGACGCGGTGTATACGCCACCAGGCGTGTTAGCGAGAATGGGACCGCTATCGTTGAGTCGGAGACCCGCCGCGAACGTATGCTTCCAGTGGAGCAATCCGAAAGGACACATTTTCTGACCCGGATCGAGGTAGACGTCCTTGCCATTCAAGGCGATCGCCACGACGTAGTCATCGAGCTGGCCGAGTGAGAGGTAGTTTGGATCGAAGACGGCCCGGTCGCGGTTGACGACCTGCATGGGATACACGTGCAATCCGGCAGCACGGGCCATGGCTACAAAAGTAAGCGCGAGTTCGTCGGAAGTGCCGCTTTTTTGTGTCCAAACATCTTCGGCATTGTGGACTTGCTTCAACTTTTGGTTTTTGAGTTCGGCGCTGGATTTTTCACGCGTGAAATCGGTGTCGTCGAGCTTCATGACTTCGTCGTAAAGCTTTCGCGCCTTCTGTTCATCGGTGTCCGCGGGACTGACAATTTTGGTTACTGCATCCTTCAACGTCTTACTGGGATCGGCAAAGCGATCTGTTTCCTTGGCCCAGCGCTTGCCCTCTTTCTGCCAGAATTCCGTACCACTCATGTAGCCGGTGTAGTAGAACTGTGCGCGCCATTTGATGGTATTTAGCGGCGGCATCCAATCGTCATTTGGGGTAGGCGGCACGTTTTCAACGTCGAGGCTGTAGCGGTTCACCGCGTCGCGTTTCATCTTGACGCCATCGCCCGCGATCAAGGCATACATCAGGTTGTTGGCCATATCGCCACGCGAGTTCGTGATGTAAGCGAGGTCCTTTGAGGGCTCGAATAAATAGTGGGCCTTGTGAACGAAATAGGGCTGTTGGATCTCCCATGTCGGCGAGGAAACGGTATTGTCGTCGTAACGGATTTGTAAGTAGTACTCCAGGATGCTGCCGACTTCGACGCTTGGCAGCGTAAAGACCATCGTGTTGACCTGGTACTGGCTAGTCTTGACGTCTGTCAGGTCGGTGGGCTTGGCGGTCAGCGGAACTATCGTTCCATCGGGGTGAATCGTGCGGCCTTGGATACTGGTCACCTTGAAGCTGCGTCGCTCGTAGGGCACGCGCACGGTTGCCAGTTCTTTGCCCTTTTCTGTGAGCACCTTGAGACGGACGAAATCGCTGTGGTAGTGGAGATTGTCGTCGGTCTTCTCTTCGCGATAGAGATAGACGGCGTCGGCACCCGGCGCTTTGGGGTCGGAGGTCATCTCCAATTCTTCCTTGATTGGTGGCTGAAACTGGGCTCGGAGGAGGGCGGGAAATACGAAGGTCAAACAGCAAAACGAACAGACGACAGCGATTCTCGACCGCATGAGTTAGGTCCTTGAGAAGGAATGAGTGGAAGTGTATCGCAGTTCTGTCCTGTTTGTGCACGGCACTTTTGACCCATTTGGGCCATTTCAATTCCTTCGGAGTGAGGAAATAGCGATTGTTCCCAAAGCGGCGCGGGAGTTTCACGCTGCTTACAATGGCGCGGCGGATCCGGGCGTTACACTTGATGCGTTTGGAATCTGCGCGAAAAAAGGAAATATATTCAATGGAAATTCGTCGATGGGCAGGGGCATTTCTCGCTGTTTGCGCAGTAGTTGGGGCGCCTGTTGCAGCCGTTGCACAATGGAATCCGCCGAACTCCGTGGTGAGCTTTGAAAAGCAGGCTAACGGGATTGAGATTCATCAGAAGGAAGGCGTACTGAAATTCGAGGTGGATGCGCCTGACGTGCTTCACGTGACCTACTCGCCGCTGGATGTGAACCAGCCGGCGCGCTCATCGGATCACGTCGTGATCAAGAAAGATTGGCCGGCCACAAGCTTTGATGTCTCGCAGAATGACAAGGCGATTATGCTGACAACCGCAAAGCTAAAGGTCGCGATTGAGCGGCAGAGCGGCTCGATCCACTACCAGGGCGCGGACGGGAAGCAATTGACAACCGATACCTATCGGATGCTTCATCCGGCGGAAGTGAACGGCGAGCAGACATTCCACGCGGAGGTTGGATTCGGCATTTACGGATCGCATGAGGGATTCTACGGGCTTGGCCAACACCAGGCAGGAGTGTGGAACTATCGCGGGGAGACGGTCGATCTTTCGCAGGAGAACACGGAGATCGCGATTCCGCTGCTGGTTTCGACCAATGGGTACGGCATTTTCTGGAACAATCCCTCGCGCAGCGTCGTCAACAACCGGTTCGTGCATTGGCTTTACATTAGCGGCGAAGTGGCTGATCGTGTTGACTACTACTTTATCTATGGGCCGGAAGCGGACCAGATCATTGGCCGTTATCGCGAATTGACGGGCGAAGTGCCGCTCTTTGGGCGCTGGGCTTACGGCTTCTGGCAGTGCAAGAACAAGTACCAGTCGCAGGCGGAGATTGAGGGTGTTGCGGCGAAGTATCGCGCGCTGCACATTCCGGTGGACAACATCGTGCAGGACTGGTTCTGGTGGGTCACGATGGGCGAGATGAAGTGGAACCAAAACTATCCCGATCCGCAGGGCATGATCAACAAGCTGCACGACGAACACTTCCACCTGATGGTCTCAGTGTGGCCTTATTTCAGGCCGGGCAGCGCGACTTATGATGACTTCGACAAGAACGGATGGTTCGTGGCGAAGACGAAGCTGGCGGGTTTCCATCCGCTGGGTCAGGCTCTCTATGACGCGACGAATCCGGATGCGCGTGCGCAATATTGGGCGAATATCAATACCGCGCTCTTCCAAAAAGGTGTAGACGCGTGGTGGCTCGATACGGATGAGCCGGAGACCGAGGGGCAGCAAGACAACATTCTTGTGAATCACAAACTGCACATCGGATCGGGCGCTCGCTATGCGAATATTTACCCGCTGTTCCACACCGAAGGTGTCTCAGAGGGACAGCAGAAGGCCTCGGACAAGAAGCGTGTGTTCATTTTGTCGCGTTCGGCCTATACAGGAACGCAGCGACTGGGCGTAACGGCTTGGTCGGGCGACGTGCTGAGTAACTGGCTGACATTTGCACGGCAGATTCCGGCGGGGTTGAATTACTCCATCTCCGGCATGCCTTACTGGACGACGGACATTGGTGGATTTATTTCCGGCGGCAATCTGAAGGATCCGAAGTTCCGCGAACTGTTCGTGCGGTGGTTCCAGTTCGGAACATTTTCACCGATTTTCCGTGTACACGGGACACGGAATCCGGATGAGAACGAGCTGTGGTCGTATGGGCCGGACGCTCAAAAAATCCTGGTGGATTATGACAATCTGCGTTATCGCCTGCTGCCGTATATCTACTCGGAGGCGTGGCAGGTAACGAGCAAGCACGGCACGCTGATGCGGCCGCTGGTGATGGACTGGCGCAACGATGTCGAGGCGCAGAATACGGGCGATGAATATCTCTTTGGGCCTGCAATTCTGGTGAGCCCAGTGACGACGCAAGGTGCAACGACGCGCACTGTCTACCTGCCGAAGGCGACCTGGTATGACTTCTGGACGGGCGCGAAGCTGGAGGGCGGCAAGCGGGTGGAAGCCGATGCGCCGCTTGCGAAACTGCCTCTTTATGTGCGCGCGGGCTCGATTGTCCCGATGGGGCCGACGATGGAGTGGTCAACCGAAAAGGCCGCAGACCCGATCGAGATTCGCGTTTATCCGGGATCGGATGGCGACTTCACACTCTATGAGGACGAGAACGATAACTACGATTACGCCAAGGGACAACATGCAACTATCCAGTTGCATTGGGATGATTCGGCTGGGAAGTTGACCATCGGTACGCGCGAGGGCAGCTTTCCTGGGATGATCGAGAAACACACTTTCAATGTGGTTGTGGTTGGCGAAGGCAAGGGAGTCGGCATCGGTGATGGCGCGGCACAGGGGCGCGCGGTGATCTACAAGGGTGATCGCGTCGAGTTCAAGCCGTAAGGGCTGCTCTTCGATGACTTATCTGGTGTTCGCAAGCTCCACTTTCATGATGTTTCGGAAACGGGTGCGGCTGATCTGATGATCGGCCAGCACCCTGCCTTTAGAGATAATCGAGAAAACAGCATAGGGAGTTGGCGCATCCTGGGCTTGCTCGTACGAGGCAAGATCAATCACATGTGGCCGAATCCCGTATTCCTGTTCCGCTGTCTCTACGATTTGAGCCGTGAATTTTGCGATGTACGGGCACTGAGCTGAACGAACAATGGTCAATTGGTTCTTCATACGAGCGGCTTTGCTCGCAAACTCCTTCTTGAAGCTTGGATTGGTGGCTCGCGGTTTCAACTTACGGACCCAGAGTTGGTAGTCGGGCGGCGCGACCTCGACAATTTCAAAGCCGTTCTCCTTGAAGAGCGCGCCGCCGGCCATCCACGGACCCTGGCGCGTCATTACGGCTATGCCGCTCATTCGTGCCACTCTTGTGTCCGCCACGCAGGCTTCAACCATTGCACTAGCCCAACCCTTGCTGCGATTGCGTTTCGAGTGATTCCAGATGCAATGAATGAACATGTAGCCGCTTGCATTTACGCCTCGCCAGGCGTGCTCGCCGGGCAGGTATTCGATATAGCCGCATGGTTTACCGTCTTCATCCATCAAGACTCTGGCTTTCAGTCCAAGCTTGAAATGCTCCATTAACCAGAGTCTCTTGGAAACGAGTCCGGGGTGCGCAGGATTCTGGATTCCGCAACAGGGGACCGCATGCAAATTGGTTTTATTGATGTCGATCAGAATTGGTAGTGGAGGCACGACGTTCGCCCTCCCCAGGCGCCATTCAGTCTAGTCCTAAATCTGCGCCGCTTCCAGCATGGTCGCCACCAACGCCAACGGCAGGCCTACCACATTGAAGTAGCAGCCTTCTACGCGGGGAATCCATTTTGCGGCGAGGCCCTGGATGCCGTAGGCTCCGGCTTTGTCCATGGGCTCACCGGTTGCAATGTAGGCAGCGATTTCTTCGTCGCTCAGGGTAAGGAACTGCACTCCGGTGACTTCGGCCGCCACCTCCGCGCCTTTTGCGGTTGCAATCGCAACGCCGGTGATCACGCGATGGGTTCTACCCGAGAGCAGGCGCAACATGCGGGCAGCGTCGGCGGCGTCCTCCGGTTTCGCGAGGATGTGGCCGTCGAGTGTAACGGTGGTGTCTGCACCAAGCACGATCGCATGGCGGTCGTTGACGTCAGCAAAGACGGCCTGTGCCTTGTCGCGGGCCAGGCGCACAACATAAGCAATCGGATCTTCGTCGGGGCGCGGATCCTCATTTACGTGCGCGGGATGCACTTCGAATGTGTAGCCGGCCTGGGTGAGCAGTTCGCTGCGGCGCGGCGAGGCAGAGGCGAGGATCAATCGTGGCATGGCGACTTCTCTAGGGTAGCGCGACGCGGCGCCTGCGGCGGAAAGTTCGATGCATTTGCGGCTTGTGCCGTGTAGCATCAGGAGCGCGATGATCTTTGCGAATCTCGATTTGGCGAAGCGGCTGGAAGGCGCGGAGGCATTCGCCTGTGCGCAGTTCGCGGTGGCGCGCAAACGGATCTATCCCGAGTGCACGTCGGCGTGGATGGAGTGCGCCGGTGCGACCGTAGTTTTTGACGGGATCGATGCGCCAACGACGCAGACGTTCGGCCTTGGCTTGTATGAGGAACTCACGCCGACGGCATTGGGCAAGATCGAACGTTTTTTTCTCGATCGCGGCGCTGAAGTAATGCATGAGGTCTGTCCGTTTGCTGGTGCGGCGACGCTGGACCTGCTTTGCGCGCGCGGCTATCGGCCGTTTGAGATCAGCAATGTGCTTTATCGCGCGGTCGAGCTGCCAACGGAATCCCATGCTGAGGGTATCCGCGTCCGCATAGCTGGGCAGGACGAGGGGCAGCTATGGAGTGACGTCAACGCGCGCGGCTGGACGCACGAACATCCCGAATTCGAAAGCTTCGTGCGAGAAACCGGCGTTCTGATGGTTGCACGGGAGGGGAGCCCGTGCTTTCTGGCTGAGGTTGACGGCAAGCCCGGAGCGGCGGGCGCGTTGATTGTGCATGAGGGAGTTGCAGTTTTCGGCGGAGCGGCTACGGTTCCTGAGTTGCGCCGACGCGGATTGCAGGCGGCGCTGCTGAGCGAGCGCATGCGCTATGCCGCCGAGCATGGATGCGACCTGGCGATGATGGTGGCGGAAGCGGGCAGCAATTCGCAACGCAACGCTGAGCGGAAGGGATTTCGCGTGGCGTACACGAGGTTGAAGTGGAAGCTGGCGCAGCAATAGGCAAGTTTCGTATCCTTGGCCCTCTAGATATTCAGCCCGGTCTCCAACCCATTTTCTGTCGCAAGGCCCCAGGCCATCGCCGGCGTATTGTGGGCCATGCCGAAGCGGCCATCGGGGCCGAGCAGGATGATGCCGCCGTGGCCGCCGAGGCGGTTGTGGAGATAGGTGATCGCTTCTCGTGCGGAGAATTCAGGGGCGCTGCCAGCGGCCACGCGATCGGTGGCCCACTTTCCCAGGACGAGCTTCATGATGGGCTCCCCCCATCCAGTAAGTGAGACTGCGGCCGACATATTGTCGGCATAGCAACCGCAACCGATGAGCGATGAGTCGCCGACACGACCTGGAGTTTTGTTCAGCGTTCCTCCCGTGGACGTTCCGGCGGCGAGATTTCCATGCGCGTCCAACGCAACAGCACCAACGGTATCGTGCGAAGAGTCGATCACGCGCGGTATCGCCGTCTCCGGCCCTTTGTCGTCTTCGAGCCCCGAGAACGTGGCGTCGGCGAGGCCTGCAGCCTGGCGCTCCTGCGCATTCTTCAGACGTTCGCGTTCGCGATCGAGCACCAGTTCCGCATTGTCGATCAGCGGCATGCCGTGCGATTGGGCAAACTCCTCTGCGCCGGAGCCGACGAAGTAGACATGCGGGCTCTGTTCCAGAACCAGCCGCGCCGCCTGGATGGGATTACGCAGACGCTCCACGCAGGCTACACCTCCAGCCTTCATCCGGCCGCCGTCCATGAGCAGCGCATCGAGTTGCACGCGGCCGTCGGAGGTAAGAAAACTGCCGCGGCCGGCGTCAAAGGTGGGATCGTCTTCCATCACAGTTACGGCAGCCTCAACGGCATCGAGAGCTGAACCGCCGAGCGTCAGGATTTTGTATCCGGCTTCGAGAGCGTTGCGCACGCCCCAAAGGTGTGCTTCGGCAGCATCATCGGGAATGGCCCAGGCCCCGCCGTGAACCAGCATGATTGGTTTCCGCATCACCCGGTAATGGTAGCTGATCGAACCAGATTGCGACTGTGACCGGTCCCGGGACTAAGAATCCAAACATTTCTGCAACTCCAAATCTCTGAGTCAAGCCATGCGCAGATCTAGACAGGCCTAAACTCCTGAATTCATTGCGCAAAAAGTTCCCCCGAGTTTGCAGGCTATTTTGAGGTATTCCGTTAAGCTTGAAGCATCAATCGGAAACATGCACGAAGGAGAGCCGCTCAGGCTCTCAAATGTTTTTTGGACTCCTTCCGCGGAGAACTGACCGCAGAGAAGCGACTGAGTCAGCGCAAGACCGATGCCAGTGAGCCTCCTGAGACTCGCTTGAAAAAGACGGGTGTCGCACCATTGCGTCCAAATGACCAGGGGCATGAGCGAATTGTCAATTTCGCAATTCCTCGATGGTCAGGGCTGCATCGGCGGAAGGCTGTCCGGGAAAGTCGGGCAGATGAACGCAGCAAAACCGAAACTCGTTGATTTGAATAAAAAGAAGAAGGCTCCAAGGCCGAAGGGCAAGAGAGCCGCAGCACAGATGCGGGAGGCGGCCGATGAGATTGTGTGTCGCGATTGCAAACCGATCGTCGAGGCTCTCTCATCGAAGTCAAAGAAAGGCCATATCCAGAGCGCCAAATTTCTGTACGGTCTGGCGCAAACGGCCGAAGCATCAGCTGAAGGCGAAGGCGGCGCAGAAACTTTTCGCAGCATCGCCCTGGAGTGGGCCAACTCGCCGGAATGGAAGGGCGAAACGGAAGCGGAGATAACAGACGAAGAAGATGGCGCGGACTAGAACGCCGCACCGGCGCCTATCTGTCAGCAACCGGGTCTCTAATCAACGCCAACCTCGAAACGGGTAATGACCGTCAACCTCACGCTAGGTGTTTCAGAGCGCGAAACTGGCGGCCATGGCCCGCGTTGCAGCACAGGAAAAAGGAAGAATCACGCATGAGCCTCACTCGAAATCAATCCATTCGCTGCGCCAAAACTCTCGGAGTGTGCCTCGTCTTAATGGCGATGTCTGTTGCGACCCTTGCGCAAACCATCAGCACTACCACGGTGCAGGGGACGGTTTATCTTGCGAACGGCTCTCCGGGATCGGGCACGCTGCAACTGAGCTGGCCCGCGTTCACCACCGCTTCAAACCAGACGGTCGCAGCGGGAAAGATCGCGACGGCTATTGGAGCTGATGGATTTGTAACTGTGAACCTGGCTCCGAACCTGGGATCGTCTCCGGCCGGCCTTTTCTACACGGCGATTTACCACATGAGCGACGGCACAACGAGCACCGAATACTGCCGCAATGCCGCACTCGCTATGGAACAAGCCGCCGCCAGCGTGAGCGCCCTGTGGAGCGGAACCTACAAATGCACATCGGCCGCACTTGACGCCGATGCGTGGCCGGGCGACGCGCTCGTACTGAGCGCTCCGTCAGCTAACTTGACTGCGCAGGTAATCATCCGCAGCGTGAAGCTGACTTATACAGCAAGTTGCCCCGACCTGGTGCACTATGCCTTCAGCTTTGCGAATGACTGGGCCGATGACCTGGCGATCAAGACGAGCGCGACGGTTCCCGCTGACGCATGGTTGCCGGCGCCAATCTCACCGAACTACCTCTCAAACCTGAGCAGGCTTGCCGTAACTGCCATGAGCAACGGCCACGTGACAATCAATACAGGAGCCTCGGCTCCCAGCGGAGGCGGATTCGAAATTCGCCGGCGAGATAACTGCTTCATGCCCGGCACAGATCCTGACCTGGTGATGCGAGGCACCGAGCCGATCATGACCTTTTCGCGCGTCTCGGCCAGTGACCGTTTCTATATAAAAATCTACGACGGATCGAACCCGCCCAAATATTCGGAGTTTTCGGCGGCTCTGATCTTCAATATGCCACTCGCATTGTGAGAACTCCCCACGGACGAAGATCTCGCCGCGGGGGCAAAACAATCTCACAGAAAGTGGCTGGGGAACAACGGATGCGAATGATGAACGAATTCGAAGCGCAGGTTTTGAGCGATCTAAGTGTACTGAAAGCGCAAATGTGCGGGTTGATGGGCGACGGAAACGGTGGGCGCATCGCCGAGCTTGAACACCGTATGGAACGACACGAGCAGAACTGGCAACGCGCCAAGGGCTTTATGGCAGCGTTCAGTGTGCTGCTGGCCGTGGCGGAAGTGGCCGTCGTGGCATGGCACCGGCACTAGCGAACCCAACAGGACATACCATTGGGCTTACAATGCTTCGTTTCGACAGCGACCTCTTATAATCTCCCCATGAGCGAGAAGCCGTTAGTGGGCGTAGTGATGGGCAGCAAAAGCGACTACGAAGTGCTGTCCGCGGCCGTTGAAATCCTGCAGGCGTTCGAGATTCCCCACGAGGCACGCGTCGTGAGCGCCCACCGCACTCCTGACTGGCTCTTCAAGTATGCTGAAACGGCGCGAGAGCGCGGCCTGCGCGTGATTATTGCCGGGGCGGGCGGCGCGGCGCATTTACCCGGCATGCTCGCATCCAAAACCCTCGTGCCCGTGCTGGGCGTCCCTGTCTCAGCGACCCAGCTCAATGGCCTCGATTCCCTGCTCTCAATTGTGCAGATGCCCAAGGGCGTTCCCGTGGGAACACTGGCGATTGGGAAGCCCGGCGCTGCCAACGCCGCGCTGCTCGCAGCTGAAATTCTCGCCGCAAACGACTCCACACTCTACGAACGCCTGGCTGCCTGGCGCGCCGCGCGGACCGCAGAAGTGATGACGCAGGAGTTGCCGTAGTGTCTGTCCAATCTCCCATGATCAAGAAACCACCTGTCATCGAGCCCGGCGGCTTGATTGGCATTCTCGGCGGAGGCCAGCTTGGCCGCATGACCGCCATGGCCGCGCGCACCATGGGTTACCGCGTTCGCGTGATGGACCCCGAGTTTCGTTGTCCGGCGAGCTTCGTTGTCGACGAAACGGTTGTGGGCACCTGGGACGATGTGGCGGCTGCAAAACGAATGGCCCACGGAGCCGATGCCGTGACACTTGAAATCGAGCAGATCGGCGTCGATGCATTGAGCGAGGTTGCGCAACTCGCTCCCCTGCGCCCCGGCGTGGAGCCTATCCGCATCATTCAGGACAAGATTCTTCAAAAAACGTGGCTCGCTGAGAACGGTTTCCCTGTCGGCCCGTTTCGCATCGTCCGCAGTGAAGAGGAACTTCACCATGCTGTGAAGTCACTCGCTGGCCGCATCTTTCTCAAGATCGGGCGAGGCGGATACGATGGCCGCGGCCAGGCACGCATCGGCATGGAGGCCTTGCTCAACAAGCAAATCATCACAGACGCCTGGACCAGCATCGGAGAGAAACCATCTGTTGCCGAACAGGCGCTCGACCTCGTGAGCGAAATCAGCGTGATGGCAGCGCGCAATCCTGCGGGCGACGTGCGCACTTACCCCGCCGCGCGCAATCACCACGAGAATCAGATCCTCGCCTGGAGCGTACTGCCCGCAGGCGTCTCACCGGAGATCGAAGCGCGCGCCGAAAAACTGGCAGCATCCATCATTGAGAAACTCGGCATCGAAGGGCTGCTCTGCGTGGAAATGTTCATCACGCGGCAAGGACGGCTGTTGATCAACGAACTGGCGCCGCGTCCGCATAACAGCTATCACCAGAGCGAGCGAGCATGCGTGACGAGCCAGTTTGAGCAATTGGTGCGTACGACCTGCAATCTGCCGCTCGGCGATACGTCGCTCATTACTCCGGCAGCCATCGTGAACCTGCTGGGAGATGTGTGGCTCACTTCGTCGCCGAACTTCGCCAAGGCGCTTGAAGTTCCCGGGGTGCGCCTGCATCTATATGAAAAGCGCGCCGCGAAGATGGGCCGCAAGATGGGGCATCTCTCCGCAACTGGCACGACGCCGGAGGAAGCGCTGGAGCGGGTGCTGGAAGCGAAGAAGCGGTTAGAGGGTTAGCGCGATCCGCCCGGCTCGATAAAGACTAAATCCAGACGTCGTTTGCCGCTGTGCGCTCGCCGCCCTCTTCGCCGGTGTTACGCACGCCGCGCGGCTCAATGAGCATCAGCTTCACTTCGCGCTCGGCGATATGGCTTGTGCTCTACGCCTTTGGGAACGACGAACATTTCGCCGGGACCGATCTCGACACGCGCCGTCGCGAAAATCAATGCGGAGCGTACCTTCGATCACGATGAAGGTTTCGTCGGTGTCCTTGTGGTCGTGCCAGATGAAGTCACCCTGAAGCTTCACGACCTTGAACTGGTAGTCGTTCATCTCGGCAATGACTTTGGGCTGCCACTGATCGGTGAACAGCCCAAACTTCTCGCCGAGATTGATCGCTCTGTAATTCATCGCGCGAACACCTATGTGCTGAACTGCTCCGCCTTCTCCCAGCGCTTGGGCCGTTTGTTGGCTTGCAGAATCTTTTTGCGCAGGCGAAGCGACTTTGGTGTGATCTCCACCAGTTCGTCGTCAGCGATGAACTCGATGGCCTGCTCGAGATTCAGCGTCTTGTATGGCACCAGGCGAATGGCATCGTCAGCGCTCGACGCACGCATGTTGGTCAGCTTCTTTTCGCGAACCACATTCACATCGAGATCGTTGTCGCGCGAATGTTCGCCCACAACCATGCCCTCGTAAACATCCACGCCAGCCCCGAGAAACAGGATGCCGCGTTCCTGCAAACCATTCAACGAGTAAGTCGTGGTCAGGCCTTGGCGATCGGCGATGAGCGCACCTGTTGGCCGCTGCGGAATCTCACCCTGGTACGGAATGTAGCCGTCGAAGAGCGAATTCATCACGATCGTTCCGCGCGTCTCCGTCAACATCTCACTGCGCAGTCCGATCAGGCCGCGGCTGGGTACGCGAAACTCCAGGCGCACGCGGCCCGAGCCGTGATTGTGCATCTTTGTCATCTCGCCCTTGCGAGGCCCAAGCTTTTCGATCACCACTCCTGTGTGCTGCTCAGGAATGTCGATGGTGAGGTGTTCAACCGGCTCCATGCGCGTGCCGTCCACCATCTTGGTGACGATCTCCGGCCGCCCGGCCATCAGCTCAAACCCCTCGCGGCGCATCATCTCAATCAGAATCGCGAGTTGCAGTTCGCCTCGCCCTAGCACCTTGAACGTATCGGGCGAGCCCGTCTCCTCAACGCGAATCGACACGTTGGTCAGCAGTTCTTTCTCAAGCCGCTCGCGCAGGTTGCGGCTCGTCACGTACTGGCCTTCCCTGCCCGCAAACGGCGAGTTGTTCACGCTGAACTGGATGGCAATCGTCGGCTCATCGATAACAATCAGCGGCAGCGGCGAAGGCGTTTCAAGCGAAGTAATGGTCTCGCCGATCGTGATGCCTTCAACACCCGCGACGGCAACAATGTCTCCCATCGTTGTCTCGGTAGTTTCGGTACGCTTCAATCCCGAGAACGTGAACAGCTTGGTGATGCGCGTCTTCATTAACGATCCGTCGCGCTTTGAGATGTTCACATCGTCGCCTGCGTGCAGCGTTCCCTGAAAAACCCGGCAGATCGCAATACGGCCGAAATAATCCGAGTAGTCGAGATTGGTAACTAGAATCTGCAGCGGCGCATCCACATCGCCTGTTGCTGCGGGAATCGTCGAGACGATCGTCTCGAAGAGCGGCTGCAGGTTTTCGCCGGGCTTGTCCAGGTCGAGAGAGGCTGTGCCTGCCTTGGCCACCGCATACAGCACCGGAAAATCAAGCTGCGACTCTTCCGCATCGAGATCGATGAAGAGGTCGTAGATCTCGTCCAGCACTTCCTTTGGACGCGCATCGGGGCGATCAATCTTGTTGATCACGACAATGGGTTTCAATTTCGCTTCGAGCGCCTTCGAAAGCACATAGCGCGTCTGGGGCAGTGGACCTTCTGCTGCGTCAACCAGCAGCATTACGCCATCGACCATCTTCAGCGCGCGCTCCACCTCGCCGCCGAAATCGGCGTGGCCCGGCGTATCGACAATGTTGATCTTGCCGCCTTCAAAGTTGACGGCGGTGTTTTTGGCAAGAATCGTGATTCCGCGCTCCCGCTCCAGGTCGTTCGAGTCCATCACGCGCTCGGCTACCTGCTCGTTGGCGCGAAACGTGCCGGACTGGCGAAGCATGGCGTCAACAAGGGTGGTCTTACCGTGGTCAACGTGGGCGATGATGGCGATATTGCGTATCGTCTGGCTCACAGGCGTAGTGTTCCTTCTCTTCTAGGGCAAATCTGGATTTGCGCTCAGGTATGGCCGTCAGCAGGCCATCAGGTTGGGAATGAATACAAGATGAATGGCCACACAGTGCGGCACTTTCTATTTTACCAGCAGTGCAGTTTTCGAGCCCGCTTCAGGCAGTTTCCCCAAGCAATGCTTGGTCTTATACACTCTTCGGCAAATGCGAACTTTCGCTTTCCCGCCTACCGACACATCCGACCGCACCCGGAGTCTTTCCTGCATGAACTCCTTCCGGTTTTTGCTCCCAGCCGTCGCGATGGCCCTGTTTTTCGTCTGGTTGACGACCGCGCAGGCCCAACCAGCAAACAAAAACCTTCAGATTTACGCCATCGACGTCGAAGGCGGCCAGGCAACGCTGCTTGTGTCTCCTTCGGGCGGGTCGCTGCTGGTCGACACTGGCTGGCCGGGCAATAACGGCCGCGACGCCCAGCGTATTCAGGCGGCGATGAAGGACGCGGGCATCACAATGATCGACAAAGTGCTCATCACTCACTTCCATGTCGATCACGTCGGCGGAGTGCCGAATCTCGTCGAGCGCATCAAAGTGGGCGAGTTCCTCGATCACGGTGAGAACCGCGAAGACTCCGATATCACGCGCCACGACTACGCCGCTTACATCAAGGCCATCGGCACAACACCACGCCGCACCGTCCATCCCGGCGACACCATCGACCTCCCCGGCCTAAGCATCGTCGTTGTTGCCGCTGACGGCGAACACACCAAGTCCGTTCCCGGCGCAAATGTGGAACCAAACTCCTACTGCGCCAGTGAGCCGAAGTGGGAACTGGACACAACTGAAAATCCGCGTTCAGCAGGAATCCTTGTCCGCTTCGGCAAGTTCAGCTTTCTCGATCTCGGAGATCTCACCAAAGCCAAGGAAATTCCCCTTGTCTGTCCCGACAATCTGATCGGACGAGTCGATCTTTTTCTTGTGAACCATCACGGATCGAACCTCTCCAACTCGAAAGCATTTGTCGACGCCATCCGTCCCCGCGTCGCCATCATGGATAACGGTGCGCACAAAGCCGGCAGCCCCGAGGCATGGCAAACCGTGCACGATAGCCCCGGCCTTGTAGACCTCTATATGCTGCACACCGCTGAAGGCTCCGATGCCGCTCACAACAGCAGCGATCCGCTCATCGCGAACCTCAGAGGCGGCCCAGACGGCGCTTACTTCAAAGTCGTCGCGCACCAAGACGGCAGCTTCAGCGTTACCAATGCGCGGACCGGACAGGCAAAGAACTACTAGGCGCATGGGCCTGAGAAAGCTACCTCATCAGGCCCTCATGCTGTGCCGCCGCTACATGCTCTTTGAGCTGGCTTCAACGGTGATGTTGTGGCTCTGCGCGATCTGCTCGATCAGTTGCAGATGCTGCGCAATGATGTTTGTGCCCTGCTGAGCAATCTGCTTTACGTTGGGATTCTGGGCAGACTGCGCCTCGTCCTTAAACTCCTTCAGGTCTTGCCGGTGATCCTTAACCATCATCGTGATGTACTCACGATCAAATTCCTCGCCCGAGAGCGCTTCTAGCTTTGCGATCTCCTTCTTGTCTTTCTTTGAGAGGCCCTTCGGTTCCGAGATGCCCAACTGCTGCGCAACAGGCTTGAACCACTTGTCGCCCATCTGCCCGTGGTCGTTAACCATCTTCTGCCCAAACTGCTTCACGTCGTTGCTCTGGGACTTTTGTTGCGCCAATTGCCCAAGTTGCACTTCCATTTCTCCGCCTTGGAGCGCCTTCGATACAAAGGTTTTCTCTGCGAGATCTTGCCCAGTTGGAGCAGTTCCCGGATAGGCGCCCGGTCCCATCCCAGGATTAGGGCTTGTGGTTGTTGAAGGCTGCTGCTGGCTTGGCATACCCGGCTGCTGCGGGCTCCCCGGCGTCTGGGCTAGTGCTGCTACGCCCGCCAAAAGAACCGTCCCCGCGCTCAATGACAAGTTATAAGTTATCCGCTTCACATCCATATTGATGATCCTCCAGGTACACGCGCGGTCCACGCATGCACCCACAGTCGGATGCCCTTCGACGGAAGCCGAGTTGCCCGGTTTTCCAACTCGAATCCGCGCTGCAAATATATCTTGTATAAGGGTTTATAGGAATGACACTTCTATCGTCTGAGCCTTATCCGATAGAGCTCAGCTTGAGACACCCCAGCGTAAACGCGAACGGAAACGGACCCGGATCATCGGTTCGGTAAAGGCCGTCGAAGAACACAAATCCGGCATCCGGCTGCGCGTCATCGTAGTGCAGCGAAGGCTTCCAGGGTCCTTTGTGCCAGCCTCGATCTTCTGCCCCGGAAATCTGCACGGGCTCTTTCCAATCGGCGAGATTCGAGGAAGGCGTTTCCGCGGTGCACCACCACAAGCCAGTTTCAGGCGGGGCTGAATCCGTCATACATACCCGCGCGTATACCGCCTCGAATCTGTCGCCACGCTGTCGAACGCAAAAATCGAACATCTTCATCTCAGCCGGCGCGAAGACACGGTGCTCGCTCCACTGCGAGCGGCCGTCTTCGCTCTCGGCGTAGCCATGTACCAGGTAGTCCTGCTGGTTCGATCCCGCAACGTACCAGAGTCTCCACTTGCCGTCGAAGTAGATCAGGCTTGGTTCATAAACACTACCGCGCTCCCACTCCGTTCTTGCTGTGAACGCCGGCTGCGCCTGATCGACCCATCGCTCACCATCCCACTCCAAATATCCAATCGCGTAAGGACCCCACAAATTCTGCGCAGCCCCTGCGTAGTAGATGCGCTCGACCCACCGGTTCGCGTGCGGCTCCCAGCCCTTTACATAACAGGGGCAATGCCTCCCACCCGCACCGTCCCATGCGCTGCTGGCATCTCGACCAGCAAGCGGAATGAGATGCCCTTCCTCATCGCGCATCAATTTCCAACCTTGAGAAGAGAGAGGCGCGCCAGGAGAAAGAGAGGCGCAGAAAAGATCCGTAGCTCCAGATCCGCCGGGCTGCCCTGCGAGAAACATCCACCACCGGTCGCGCTTTGCAAGTGTTGCGTCCAGCAACTCCACTCCGTGCGACCCGGTCGCAGCGTCCCGAGGGTCGAAGATCTTATGCTCTTCTGCGACAGTGAAACCGTTTGGCAACGTCGTCATGATCGATGTAACCGCCCCGGCATGGTGATTAGGGTTTAGATTTCGTCGTCGCGTGCAGTGCTTCCAGCGCATCGCACGCCGTCTTCACGCCATCTTCGCCGCGCAGTTGCTCGGCGACAAGGCCAGCCTTCTCGGCGAGCCTTGGATCCTCGAGCATCTTGCGAAGCTTGTTTGTAACTTTCTTCGGCGTGTAATCCGCCTTCTGGATCACCTTTGCCAGGCCGAGCCGCTTCATACGCCGCGCATTATCCGGCTGATCGTGGGAGTAGGGCATGATCAGCATGGGCTTGCCGGCACGCAGGCATTGCCCAACTGTCCCGACACCGCCCTGATGCACCACCAGCGATGCTCGTGAAAACAGCGCGGAAAACGGTGCATACTCTGCCGCGCAAATCGACTCCGGCAGCTCTTGCTTCGGCTTGTTTCGCGGGTCGCTCCCAATCAGCAGCACTGCGCGTTTGCCAAGTTCCATGGCCGCCTTCGCCGACACCTCGTAGAAATCTCCCGCAGCCAGCACCGCCGCCGAACCAAGAGTGAACACGAAGGGCGGATCTCCGCTCGAAACAAATTGCTCAAGATTCGGCGGCAGCTTCGCGTTCCCCGCGTCGGCGTCGTAGTAGGCGAATCCTGCGATCAGCGTGTTTGCCGGCCAGTCTTTTTGTTCCTCGCCCAGCACGCGCGAAAACAGGGCCAGTACCAGGTACGGCGAGTGCTTCGCATCGAATAGCGGATTTGGGCCGCGCGGCAATCCCAGTTCCTGCCTCAGCGCATAAATCGGCTCGGGCCATTTGCGGCTCACAAACCGCGCGACGCGCTTGATGACGCGCCCGAACCCCGGCACCTTCTTGTCGGCCTTGGCCAACTTGGGATACGGCGGCAGTACCGGCGGATCAAACGCAGAAAAGAATGACAGCGGCGCCAGCACGTAGCTCGCCCACGGGATCCCCGTCACTTCCGCCACAATCGGCCCGGCGTAATTTAACTCGCCAAGCAACAGCAGATCGGCGCGCACCGGCTTCGTCGCCGCATCCAGCAGATCGTCATAGGTCTGCCGCAACGATGGAAACAGAAAATCGCGCAGCCCATGTTCCGTTCCGTGCTTGATGTCGTACACCATCTCCACCAGCACGTTGTTTGTCGGGTCGATGTCCGGCCTGATCGAGTGGAATTCAAGGCCGAGCGGTTCAAGCCGTGTCCGGTACACATTCGGCAGCGCCATCACCGGCGAGTGCCCGCGCCGCTTCAATTCGAGAGCCAGCGCGATCAGCGGATTGATATCGCCAAGCGTGCCGATGTTCGAGAGAACAATGCGCAAAAGTCAGATCCGTCGATAGGAATGTAAACGCAACGATAAGAGTAATGCATCAAGGGGTCAGATTCGGTCCATAAAACGCCGACCCCACGGCAGGTGGCTTCAGCCTCGTTTAATCTTGCTGCAACAATAATTAAGAAGGAGAACTCCGCGCCATGCGAGTGCTGCTCGTGGAAGATGAAGTCCGGCTGGCTGACAATCTTGCTGCCGCCCTGCGCGACGGCCCCGGCCTTGCCGTCGACTGGGCTGCCGACGGTGAAGCAGGCGACGACGCGGCGCGCAATCTCTGCTACGACCTCGTCATCCTAGACCTGATGCTCCCTAAGCTCGATGGCCACGGAGTGTTGCGCCGCATGCGCGCCCGCAAAGACGCAACGCCGGTCCTGATCCTCACGGCGAAAGAAGGCAAAGACACCATCATCCAGCTGCTCAACGCGGGCGCAGACGACTACCTCGCCAAACCCTTCGACCTCGGCGAACTCCTTGCGCGTGTCAAAGCGCTGATTCGTCGCGGCAAGGGCACGCCCCACCCCACGCTCAATGCGCTGGGCGTCGAACTCAACACCTTGGAACAGACTGTCCATCGCGGCGGCACCCTCGTCGATCTCTCGCCCACCGAGTACCACATCCTCGAATACATGCTGCATCATCCGCGCAAGGTCGTCAGCAAACAGGAACTGCTGGAGCATCTCTACGACTACAACTGGGAGCACCACTCCAACGTGATTGAGGCGCACGTCTCAAACCTGCGCAAGAAACTCGATGCCGCCGTGCCCGATGCCGAACCCATCATCGAGACTCTGCGCGGCCGCGGCTACCGCCTTAGCCCTGAGCCCTCGTCATGACCCAACGTTCCAGATTCGGAATGACAAGCATCGCCTTCCGCCTCATCGCCGCGGTGATGCTTGTGGAACTGGCCTCTGCCGCGCTCGTCATCCTGGTCGCCCTGGGATACGAGCGCCACAGTCACTTCCGCTCATTCGAAGTAATGGTGCACGGCCGCGCTGATTCCGTACTTGGCGCCGTGCAAGACGCAGAAGATGTGGGCGACAACGTGATGCTCGATCTTGCCGATCTGCATGTGCCGCCCGATGACGTGTACGAAGTGTGGGACGGGCGCGGACAGCTGCTGGGTCGCTCTCCAAACTGGCAAGGCAGCGCCGGCATGCCGGTACCCGGCCGCAACGGCATGTTCCGAGCGGAAATTCACAATCGTGAGTACGGGCTGCTCTTCATGCGCGGCACGCGCATCGTTGATCCCGGCGAGGCAGGTGGCGGACATCTGCGCTACGTCACGATCATTTACGGCGCGCCGACCCAGCGCGTCTGGCAGGCGATCTACGGCGCAGTCGAGTTCTACGCAGCCGGCATGCTGCTGCTTGTTCTCATCACCGGACCGCTGATCGCCTGGGTCTTGCATCGCGGACTTGAGCCGCTCCGCCAGCTTGCATCGATGGCTGGCCGCGTCTCGGCAGACTCATGGGAATTTTCGCCGCCTGCCTCCGCGCGCGAGACCGCCGAACTTGCCCCACTCACACAGGCACTCGAAACTGCCCTGCAACGGCTCGAGCGATCGTTCACGCAGCAACGCACATTCGTTTCCGATGCCGCACACGAATTGAAAACCGCGGTCGCAGTGGTTAAGTCGTCTCTGCAGCTGGTAGGCATGCGTCCGCGCACTGCTGAGGAATACCAGGCCGGCAACGAGCGTGCCCTCGCTGACACCGCCCGCATTGAAGAACTTGTTGCCAAGATGCTGACCATGGCACGCGTTGAGAGCCGGCGCCACGAACCCATCTGGGAACAGCAAATGCGATCTGAACCAATGCATAGCTCAGACCGTCGCCGACCTGGAAACCGTCGCCGCCGCGCGCCAGGTGGAGTTGACCGTTCGCACTCTACCCCCGGATGCGTGCACTGTCCCACTCAACGCTGAAGATTGCCGACTTGTGATCTCCAACCTTCTGATGAATGCCATCCAGCACAGCCCCGCGAATGCACAAATCGAAGTCGAAGCAAATCTTCGCGAGAACTCCATCGAGCTTCTTGTTCAGGATCACGGCGACGGTATTGCCCCGGATGCACTGCCGCACGTCTTCAACCGCTTCTATCGCGGCGATCCTTCCCGCGCGCGCACCACTGGAGGCGCCGGCCTTGGCCTCGCCATCTGCAAGGCTGTGATTGAAAGAGCGGGAGGCACCATTACGCTGATCAGTAATCCGGGAAACGGCACTAACGCAACGATCCGATTGCCCAAAGGCTGACTTGGGCACTTGTTCCAGCGCCGAGTGTAATTCGCGCGCAGTCCGGCTATGCAGTCCAGCAAATTGGTCGGAAATATCGAACAGCGTGCCTCTTTGGCGCATCCAATCTGCAATGTGGACAGCTCGCCCAGTTCCTGGTCGACAATGGGTTCCGGCATCTGCCAAGCGGCAGGATTCCACTCGGTGAAAGGAATCTGCCTTGAGCCATTTCGGCAACACTTCAAATACCCGCCTCGGTCTCTCGCCGCGCCCCAGACATTTGACACCTAAAGCTTTGTTCCTTGTTCTCGCCGTCCCGATCGCGGCCCTCATCATCTGGTTTGCAGCGCGCACCGGGCACAATGAAAAGAGCCGCCGACCTCGGGCTTTCGGTCAGTCATCGTCCCTCGCTTCTCTCTGACGGCACCAAACCCAAGCCACCCGCCGGAAAGCTGCTGGTGCCAGCCACGCCGCCTGCTCCGCTGCCGCCCATACCAGATTGGTCGAAGATTCAGGCAGCGAACGCTGCGCCCACCTCTCCCACGCAAGGTATGCCCGGTCCCGCGATAGCTCCAGTTGCCCCCGTTCCCATCCCCGGAGCCCTGTCGCCGGCGCCTGCTCCCGCAGTTCGTCCAGCCTATGCCCCATCGTCCTATAACGCCCGCCACGAAAAGGCCTTCGGAGGCGGCTGTTCCGGTCAGCTCGTCCTCAGCAGTACCGGTCTCCAATTCAACTGCCTCAGCGACATCCACGCTAGCATGCAAATCGCTATCTCCGAGATCAGCGCGGTCGATGAAAATGGAGTTCGCCTCACCTCCGGGAAGAAACTCCATTTCACCATCTCCGGCATGAACAAGCCCAGCGAGCAAGCGCTCTTCACCGACTGGTTCAACCGCCTGCACTGAGCTATCGGCTCTTCTGCTCATACTCTCGTAGAAGGGCTTCCAGTTCCGCTCTTCCTTCATGCCGCGCCCAATCGGCCGGAGTGCCGCGCCACAGCAGGTCCCTCGTATCCACGTTTGCTCCGCGTTCAATCAGTAATCGCACCAGGTCTCCGTGGCCGATCAACGCAGCCTGGTGCAGCGGCGTGGTGTGCGCGTGTCCTCCGGGCGGGTTATATCGATTCGGATCTTCTCCCGCGTCTAGAAGCAATCGAACAATTTCAATGTGTCCCACCTGGCTTGCCACAGCCAGGGCCAAATGCCTTTCCGCACCGTCCGCTGCACGCAGCAGTCGACGAGCATCCTCAACGCGATTCAGCACCGCTGCAATCGGCAAGTCGATATGCGCACCGCGCGCAATCAAGGCGGTCACCGTCTGAAAATATCCATGCAGAGCGGCCGCATGGATCGCGCTATCCGGGTCGGCTCCATAGTCGCAAAGCAGATCGATCAAGGGAATCTGAACGCCACATTCATGGGGCACGCTGCCTGTCGCCACGAGCGCCAGCGTCACATTGCGCGAAGTCTGATCTGGTCCGGCATCGAGAATCAACTTCGCAATCTCGACAATATTCTTCGGCAACTTCCCATGCCGAATCGGATTCTCCGCAATGAACTCCAGCAGCCCAGCGCTATGAAAGTAATTCCCACTCTCAAACTCGACATGCTCATGAACAAGCTTCGGATGCTGTTTCAGATGATCGCGCAGTCCTGCCGCGTCTCCCGCGTCAAGCAGATCCACCGCTCGACGAAACACGGCATTTTCAATACGCTCATGGTGCGGCAACTTCAAGCGGCCCGCGAGTTCCGGCGACTCCACATGCGCCTTCAGCCGTGCCCAGCTTTTGAAGCCATACTCGCGCGCGATCGTGAATTGCGCATCGCTCAGCCGCAATGCACTTTCAAAAATCTCCGCTATCGGTAGCGCCCTTGAAACGCGGATTGAATTCCCGGATGCGCTGCGCGACTCCGCGATCGTGGGCGGCGTGCCCTTTGAGCAGATCTTTGGCTTGATATTTGAGGTGGTTAAGGTCTGGTTGAGACGGGAATTGTTTTGCAGGCATGACGAACTTCCTCTCGTGCGCCCAGGTCCGCATATTGAGGGCTGAAAGTCAGTTCGCAAATCAGATTGTAAGAAAAGGTGGACTTCTGTCCTTCCCGCGGACCGGATGCGCCCTTCAGCGCTTCGAAGAGCGTACCACAAAAACTCCCTGCGCCTGCGGCCCAAGTACAGTGAGACAACGCCGCAATTCCTGTGCCCTTCAGCATTCCTTAATGCCGCCGTGGAACAATGCTTACGCCGGCCAATCTCCCAGGATTGCCGTCCCGATTCGCCGAGCCCAAGCGGAGCCGAATATGCAAAACCAACGTTGTCTCCCAATCTTTGCGCGCACCCTTCTTGCCGCCGCCCTGTTGTGCACTCTTTTCGTCGCCGCCCTCAACGCCCAGGCCGGACCATACAAGGTCCTCGACCGCTGGAAACTCGCTGATGCTGGCGGATGGGATTACCTGCTCGTCGACTCGCCGGCTCATCGCGTCTACATCACCCGCGGCGATCACGTCGATGTGGTCGACACAAACGACGGCAAACTGATCGGCACCATCGGCGGTCTACACGGAACGCACGGCGTGGCGCTCAACCCTGATGGAAAACTCGGGTACATTTCCGATGGCGGCGGCAACACCGTCGTGGTCTTCGACCGTTCCAGTCTTTCCGCCGTCGCCACCATCCCAGCCGGCACCAATCCCGACGCGATTATGTTCGAGCCCACGACCAAATCCATCTGGGCCTTCAACGGCCGCAGCAAAGACATCACGGTCATCGACGCCGCCTCGCAGAAAGTCATCGCCACCATCCCGGTTCCCGGCAAGCCCGAGTTCGCCGTAGCCGACGGCAAGGGAAACGTCTACAACAACATTGAAGACAAGAGCCTCGTCTTGAAGATTGACGCCAGCGCGCACAAGGTCACCGAAACCTGGCCCGCCGGCTGCGAGTCGCCCTCTGGACTCGCCATCGACATCGAAGGCAATCGTCTCTTCCCCGTCTGCGATGGAAACAAGATGAGCGTGATCGACACCGCCACCGGCAAGATCCTCGCCACCCCCGCCATTGGCGACGGCCCCGACGCCGCAGGCTGGAGCGCCAAACACAAACTCGCCTTTGCCTCCAGCGGTGATGGCATCCTCTCGGTCATCGACGGCACCACCTACAAGACCATCCAGTCATTGCCCACCAAACGCCGCGCGCGCACCATGGCTTACGATGCAGCCAACGATCGCGTCTACCTCATCTCCGCCGACTTCGGACCGGTTCCCGCCGCCACCACCGAAAATCCACGCCCGCGTCCGCCGATGATTCCCGGCACTTTTGAAGTTATAGTTGTGGGCCGCTAACCCTGCACACAAATTCTCCGCATACAGAAAATGCCGCCGTGGCCAACCCCGGCGGCTTTTTTCTCATCCGGAAACCTGAGGCTCCATGCATGTCATCAACCGTGAAGGCGGCCATGCTCGCGGCCATTCCCATCGAGATCGTGAATTTCTGGGTCATCGGCTATCCGGCCGGTGCGAACGGCCTTACCTCTGCGAGTCAGAACGCGGCGGTCGCCCTTCAGTGGTATCTGCTTCACCTCCCCGGCATCATCGCCAGTGATCGCAGCATTTTCCTGCGCGCGCACCCTGTGCCATGCTCCCTGGTTCTGCTTATCGCTGGATTCATCGACACGTCCATCCTGCTGGCAGCGATCATCTGGACGGCCCGACTGGCGCTCCGCACCCGCAGCAAGCTATCCTCCCCCATGAAGCATGCTCTCTGATCGGGGAATGCGGCGTTCGGGTCTCTACTCCCTAATCCCCAATCCCTACACCCTGCCTTATGAAGCTCGCCCTCGCCATCCTCGCGCTCGTCGTCTTTGCCCTCTCGTTCGTGGCCGACTACAAATGGCGCCAGTGGATGGCCAAACGCCGAGATGATCATGACCGGTAGGCATCAGCTGCGAAATCCCCTGATAACGACAGAAAGACCGGCCCCGGGTACCAGCAGCATCCTCCAAAGTGGGACTTCCGCCTGCAACTTTCCTCATTGGTCCCCGTTACAATAGACATAAGGGAGTCGTCCAAGCCACTATGCACAGAAATCTTGCCCTCGCCCTTCGCTTCCCCAGCCGCCGCATTGCCCTTTCGCTCGGCCTGGCCGCCGCCTTGTTCGCGGCCCCCGGTGTGCGCGCCCAGTTCAATCCTCCGCCCACCACCCCCGTGCACGATCCCGCGGCCCTGAAACCGCCCGCAGGCGCCCGCGTCGCCATCGTCGAATTTGAAGACATGGAATGTCCCGACTGCGCCAATGCCAATGTGGTGCTGAAAGAGGCTGCCACCAAGTACAACATCCCCTGGGTGCGCCACGACTTCCCTCTCCCCTTCCATGCCTGGAGCTTCCAGGCCGCAGTCAACGCCCGCTGGTTCGACACCAAGAGCAAAAAGATGGGCGACGACTACCGCGATTCCGTCTTCGCCAATCAGCGCTCCATCGAGACCCTCGACGGCCTCCGCAAATTTACTGAGGCCTACGCCAAGAGCCACAACATCGCCCTGCCCTTTGCCATCGATCCCCAGGGCAAATTAGCCGCCGAGGTTAAAGCCGATTACGCCCTCGGTCAGCGAATCGGCATTGAGCACACACCCACAATCTGGATTACGACATCCAACAGCAAAGGTGCGCCCTTCGTAGAAGTGGTCGACCGCACCAAGCTCTTCCAACTCATCGACCAGGCACTTGCCGACACCAAGTCAACGCCAGAGAAAACGGCACACAAATAGGGCCACCGTATTTCGGGGCTGTTCCCCATGTCAGACTTTCGCCACGTTATTGAAATCAACGTCTCGCCGGCTCGCGTCTGGTCGGTGCTGCTCGACGTCGAACACTGGCCCGAGTGGACTACATCCGTCACCCGCGTCCAGCGCATGGACATCGGCCCGCTCACGCTCGGCAGCCGCACACGCATTTGGCAGCCAAAGTTAATGCCCGCCGTCTGGCAGGTCACATCTCTCGACGAAAAACGTCACGTCTTCGCCTGGACCACCCACGCCATCGGCGTCAAGATCGTCGGCCGCCATCAGGTGGAAGCGGCAGGCGCCCACAGCCGCGTCACTCTCTCGCTTAACTACTCCGGCATGCTCGGCGCCATCGTCGCGCGCATCTACCGCGACTTGAACTGGGACTACCTCTCCCGCGAAGCCAACGGCCTGCGCACCCGCTGCGAAGCGCCGGCGCCGCACCAGCGAGCGTCCGCCAGCTAATGGCACATGCCGTTAGCTTTTAGCTGTTAGCTCTTGCGCAAAGATGAGTTCGCGACACGTCGCAACGATTCAGGGGATCTCGCAAATTACGCGATCGGCTGTCATCGTCACCCCTCCATGCCGGGAAGCGAGCCGCCGCGAGAGTGTGCGGCCCAGAATTCGCTTGCCGCGAAAGACACGCGACTTCATGGTGGCGACACTCAGGTTCAGCGCCTGGGCCGCTTCAAGCTGCGGGCTCTCGTCGAGAACGCAGATTTCAATTGCCCGACGGCAGATCATGCCCAGCTTGCTTACTTCTTCACGCAGAATGCCCTCTATCTCCCTGGTCTGCCATGTCTCCTCAGGGTTCTTGCCGGGATCGGGAAGATCGATCTCGACAACCTCGTTGTCTTGTTTGTTGAGATATTCAATGGACACAAAGACGCGATTGCGGCGACTGCGCAGGTGTTCGTGCGCAGTGTTCTGCACGATTGCACCCAGCCAGCTCGACATCTGCGACTCGCCGCGAAACTTTGCGAGAGCTTTGTAAGCTTTCATGAATGCTTCCTGCACCATGTCTTCTGCGTCTTCGTTCGAATTCGTCAAACGCCGGGCCATCCGCAGCAATTGCGGGCGACGCCGCTCGGCGGTGTCGAGAAACTCGCAGAGTCTGCTTTCGCGCATCGACGCGTCCATTTCCACTTCCATTGCACTCAAGGCAATTGGCATATGCACCCTCTCCTTCGGGTGGGCATTTCAAATTCATTCGGCTGGAATGAAGTGACGGGAAGGCAATACACGCGGCCGAAATTGCGTTAACTGCAATAAAGGCTGGTATTGCCGACTATGCCAGGGAAGGATTGAGTGCAGGAGGAGCCCGGAAGGGAATATGCGAGGAGATGACGAACGCTACGCGTGCGGGAGCAGGCGTGATGACAACATGATCCCGAGAAAGACGCTTAAGCTGGGGGACGGAAAAAGCGAGAAGCGCCAATTTGGAAATCTTTTGCGGCTTGGTATGGAACTTTGTAACCGCGCTGGAGGAATCGTCGCGATGCTCCACCCACATGTGTGTGCCCGAGGCTTTTGAGACCTGGGTGTGATGCAGGTACCGCGAGAGCTTGTATCCATACCCATTGGCGCCGATCGCGATGGCCAGCGCGAAAAAGGCCAAAACACAAGGTTGAAAAAACTGCCTCACCGCAACTGGGATTCCCGAATCACGAGCGAAGCCCGGCACGTTGCGCCGATTCTGCGCTTTGTGTCTTGTCGGGATGGGGAATTCGTCGTGCACTTTCTTCTGGCTCCTTGATCGGGGCAACGAAGGTTTCACAAGTATAGACTCCGGTCGCTTTTGTTTGGCCGCAAAATTCTCGACGGGGAGTAACGAAGGGAGTTCTGTCTTTCGCTGGACTCTCGCCAAGGACGCTTATTAATTCAAAGACATTGAAGGATATATCGTTGATTCCTGGCTGCCGAATGCCTCAACTGAGCTCGATGCTTCTTAAGGAATCTCAAGATTCAGAGCTCCCTTGGTTTCAAAAACTGATACGCAAGGGAGGCCGGCGCGCTGTGACCTTAAAAAACTGTTATGCCGGGAGCATGATTTCCTAGCTGCATGAATTTATTGCGCGATTGCGTGTTCGGCGCCACGAAACAGACTACGGAGAGCGCGCCACACCCAGCGAACGAGCAAAATAATGGCAATGACAAAAGACAGGGCTATGCCGCCAGCGATGTACGGGTGCGTGGTCGCGAGCCAAGTGAGAGAGACGGCGAGCACATCTTCGCCGAGGCTTAGGCCCATATTTGAGAAAGGCTCCGGCGATGGCGTAACGGCGGCGCGCGCGGCGGTTTTGCCACCATGCGCAGCCAAGGCAATCAGCCCGCCGAGCAGCGTGGCCGCGAGTTGCTCGGTTGGCGTGAGCGCGGCGGTGGCTCGCCACGCCAGCAGCGCCGCTACCGGGACGCGGATGAAGGTGTGCAGCGCGTTCCAGATGAGATCGAAGGCGGGGACTTTGTCGGCGAAGAACTCTACAGCGAAGAGTGCAATGCTCGCGCCGATCACCCACCAGCTTGCCAGCAGGTGCAGCGGCTCCGGCAGCGGCAGCACGCCTGTATGAGCCAGCACGCCAAGCGTTGCCACAGTGGCGTACACGTTGATCCCAGCGGCAAACGACACCGCTACGATCAAGGCGACGAGTTCATGCGGCGGCAGCGGAAGCTTCACGTGGTCAGTATAGGTCCATCCCACTCGCCAAGCGAAGGCAGAGGAACGCCGCGACCCGGCAACGAAGAATGTCGCTGGAGTCGCGGCGAAAGCGCAACCGGAAAGAGAAAACCCTCAGCCGCACCGGTGGGCTGGTTCGTAAGGGTCGCCGCCCTGGAGGCAGGGAACAGCGCTCAAGTATTCGTAGATGGCGCGTAGGTCTTGATCCGAGTAGTCCTTGAAATTGGGCCATGGCATGACCTGCAACAGGTCCGCGTCAAACGGCGGCGAAGGAATGCAGCCGGCATTCGGCGCGCCGGTGCAGGCGGGATGGCGATGATCCGGATCGACGA
>CAWALE010000011.1:0-348032 GCA_963782775.1 uncultured Acidobacteriaceae bacterium | reverse complement strand
TCTCGATCGTCGGCACCTTCGGCGTCATGTATCTGCTTGGCTACAGCCTCAACAACCTCACCCTGATGGCGCTGACTATCTCGACGGGGTTTGTGGTCGACGACGCCATCGTGATGATCGAGAACATCTCGCGCTTCATTGAAGAAGGCGACTCGCCGATGCATGCCGCGCTCAAGGGCAGCGAGCAAATCGGCTTCACTATCATGTCGCTTACCGTCTCGCTGATCGCGGTGCTCATCCCCCTGCTGTTCATGAGCGACGTCGTAGGCCGTCTCTTCCGCGAGTTCGCCATCACTCTCGCCGTCACAATCCTTGTCTCCGCGGTGGTCTCCCTCACCCTGACGCCCATGATGTGTTCGCGGATTCTTCAGGACAAGAAAACAGCGAAGCAGACCCGCTTCTATTACTGGTCGGAGAAGGTCTTCAACTCCATCATCGCTTCCTATGGTCGTGGATTGAAGACGGTTCTGGAACACCGCTTCATCACATTGCTAGTTACCATCTCCACCTTTGTCGCCACGGTTCTGCTGTTCATCGTGATTCCCAAAGGATTCTTCCCGGTACAGGACACGGGCGTGATCCTCGGCATCAGCGAAGCGCCCCAGACCGTAAGCTTCGCCAACATGGCCGAGCGTCAGCAGAGGCTCGTCGACATCGTTCTCAAAGACCCCGCCGTAGACAACGTTTCCTCATTCATCGGAATCGACGGCACAAACACCACGCTTAACTCCGGCCGCATCCAAATCACCCTCAAACCGCTCGACCAGCGCAAAATCTCCGCTTCTGAAGTGATCCGCCGTCTCCAGCCCAAGGTGGCAGACGTTGGTGGAATCCAGCTCTTCCTGCAGCCACTGCAGGACCTCACGGTTGAAGACCGCGTCAGCCGGACCCAGTTTCAATACTCGCTAGAAGACCCCAACTCCGCCGAACTCGCCACTTACACGCGCAAACTGGTGGAGGAACTCAGCAAGGAACCGATGGTCACCGACGTTGCCAGCGACCTTCAGGACCAGGGGCTGGGCGCGATGCTCGTCATCGATCGCGATACGGCGGCTCGTCTTGGCATCGCCATGGCCGACATCGACAACACCCTCTACGACGCCTTTGGTCAGCGCCAGATCTCCACCATCTTCACTCAGCTCAACCAGTACCACGTGGTCATGGAGGTGGGTCAGAACTTCGCGAACAACCCGACCAACCTGAACAGTCTCTACGTGAAGTCGAGCAATGGCACGCAGGTGCCGCTCGGCATGATCGCCCACTGGGAGCAGACGAAAGCGCAACTCGCCATCGGCCACCAGGGCCAGTTCCCATCAACCATCGTCAGCTTTAACCTCGCGCCCGGCCGAGCGCTGGGCGACGCCGTCAAAGCTGTCAACGAAGTGGAGCAGCGCATCGGCCTCCCCAACAGCATCAACGCCAGCTTCCAGGGAACTGCCGCGGCCTTTCAAACCTCGCTGGCCAACGAACCCCTGCTCATCCTTGCTGCGCTGGTCACCGTTTACATTGTGCTGGGCATTCTCTACGAGAGCTATATCCATCCCATCACCATCATCTCGACTCTGCCGTCGGCAGGCGTGGGCGCCCTGCTGGCGCTCATGATCACGCAGATGGAATTCAGTGTCATTGCGTTAATCGGTATCATCCTGCTCATTGGTATTGTGCAGAAGAACGCCATCATGATGATCGACTTTGCACTCCAGGCCGAGCGCGAAGAGGGCAAATCGGCTGAAGAAGCCATCTTCCAGGCATGCTTGCTGCGCTTCCGGCCAATCATGATGACAACACTGGCGGCCCTTCTCGGCGGCCTGCCCCTGGCGCTCGGAGGCGGCGTTGGCGCCGAACTGCGCATGCCGCTCGGCGTTAGCATCGTCGGCGGACTCATCTTCTCGCAGATGCTTACCCTCTTTACCACTCCGGTCGTTTATCTCTACTTCGACAGGCTGGCGCAACGGATGAAGCCGCGCGACCTTGAAGCCAGTCTCGAACATCACACGGTCTCGGCGGACTAAGGCAGGCAACGATGCATATTTCCGCACCCTTCATCAAGCGGCCTGTTGCCACCACGCTACTAAGCGTGGCCCTGCTGCTCGCCGGTTCCGTGGCATATTCTGTTCTTCCCGTTGCATCGCTTCCAGACGTTGATTTTCCAGTGATTGGCGTCGGGGCGGGACTTCCCGGTGGAAGTCCCGAGACCATGGCCTCCGCCGTTGCCACGCCTCTCGAGCGCCAGTTTGGCCGCATCGCCGGCGTCAATCAGATGACCTCGACCAGTTCGCTCGGCTCGGCGTCGGTCACCCTCCAATTCGATCTCAATCGCAACATCGATGCCGCATCCCGTGACGTCCAGGCCGCCATCAACGCCGCTCGAAGCCAGTTGCCCGCGTATCTGCCGCAAAATCCGAGTTATCGCAAGGCCAATCCGGCCGATGCTCCGATCCTCATCCTGACTCTGACTTCCGACGTCATTCCCAAGCCACAGATCTATGACATGGCCGACTCTATCCTC
The DNA here is from genome assembly GCA_963782775.1 of uncultured Acidobacteriaceae bacterium. Classification (GTDB taxonomy): domain Bacteria; phylum Acidobacteriota; class Terriglobia; order Terriglobales; family Acidobacteriaceae; genus Telmatobacter. The sequence goes on along the minus strand of CAWALE010000011.1, from coordinate 345,523 downwards.
GCCCAGAAGATCGCGCAGATCCAGGGCGTCGGCCAGGTCTTCGTTGGCGGCAGCGCGCAGCCCGCCGTCCGCGTCGAGCTCAACCCCATGCAGCTCGCCAACAACGGCGTCGGACTCGAAGCTGTCCGCACCGCGCTTTCCGCCGCCAATGCCAACCGCCCCAAGGGTGCCTTCAATGATGGTCAGCATCGCTGGCAGATCGACGATAACGATCAAATCTTCAAGGCCGCTGACTTTGCGCACATCATCGTCGCATACAACCAGCAGACCGGAGCCGCGATTCGGCTCGCCGATCTCGGTACTGTGGTCGACTCTGTTTCCGACATCCACACGGCGGGCTTCGCCGGCAATAACTCAAAGGGCCACAGCGGTGTCTTGAAAGACGCCATTCTCATCATCATCTTCAAAATCCCGGGCGCCAACGTCATTGACACCGTCGATGCTGTCCTCAAGGAAATGCCGCGTCTCCAGGCCGAGATTCCTCCCACCATTAAGATGAATGTGGCCGTCGATCGTACCACGACCATTCGCTCCAGCGTGCGCGATGTCGAGATCTCGCTCATGATCAGCGTCCTTCTCGTCGTGCTGGTCGTCTTCATGTTCCTTCGTGAGATCTGGGCCACCATCATCCCGTCTATTGCCGTGCCGCTGTCTCTCGTGGGCACCTTCGGTGTGATGTATCTGCTCGGCTACACAATCGACAACCTTTCGCTGATGGCGCTCACCATCTCCACCGGATTCGTGGTCGACGACGCCATCGTGGTCATCGAGAACATCACGCGCTATCTCGAAGAGGGCATGAGACCCTACGAAGCCGCGATGAAAGGCTCGAAAGAGATCGGCTTCACAGTCCTTTCCATGAGCACCTCCCTGATCGCCGTCTTCCTTCCCATCCTGCTCATGGGCGGCATCATTGGCAAACTCTTCCGCGAATTCGCCGTCACTCTCAGCGTCGCCATCGCCGTCTCCTTGCTCGTCTCCCTCACCACCACCCCGATGCTCTGCGCCAGATTCCTCAAATCGCGCGATGAGAGCCGTCATGGCCGTCTCTACCGCATCTTTGAGAACGCGTTTCAGTGGGTTCATTACGAATACAACTCAGCCTTGCGCTGGGTACTGCGCCACCAGTGGTTGACACTCGGCGTGGCAGTTGGCTGCGCCTTCCTCAATATCTATCTCTTCAAAATTGTCCCCAAAGGTTTTTTCCCGCAGCAGGATACCGGCAGATTGGGTGGACAAACCATTGCCTCGCAGGACATCAGCTTCCCCGCAATGAAGGAAAAGCAGCAGCAGCTCGCGCAGCTGACGCTGAACGATCCTGCGATTGAGACCGTCACAGCCTTTGCAGGCGGTGGCCGAGGCAGCAACAACACCGGCTTCATGTTCATCTCACTCAAGCCCCCCAGTGAGCGCCCGGGGCGCGTGACGGCTGATCAGGTAGTGAATCGGCTGCGTGGCAAACTCTCCAGCGTACCCGGTGCTCGTCTATTTCTCCAGGCACAGCAGGATATCCAGGTCGGGGGCCGCGGCAGCGCCGCACAGTATCAATACACGCTTTCTGATCCCGATATCGATGAGTTGAATACTTGGGCACCGCGACTCGAAGCCCATGCACGCGCCATGCCCGAACTCCGCGATGTCTCAACCGACGAACAAAATCAGGGATTGTCGGAGACCCTTGTCATTAACCGCGACACCGCCGCGCGCCTCGGCATTACCGCGTCAGCCATCGACCAGGTCCTCTACGACGCCTTCGGCCAACGTCAGGTCTCCACCATGTATACCGGCCTCAACCAGTACTTCGTGGTCATGGAGGTTGATCCGCAATACCAGCTAAGTCCCGACGCGCTCAACAACATCTACATCAAGACAGGTTCAACCGGCGCGGCCGCATCTGTGCCCAACCTCGGCACGACAACCGCATCCACACCGGCGACAGCCACCGCCGAAGTTGCGTCCTCGTCACCTTCCAGGAGCGCTGCCCCTGTCGCACCGGCAACGTTCGCGACTGCCGGCGGAGTACTTATTACCACCAGCACGGCCTCCAGCGCCGCCGCGACTCCAACCTCCTCCAGCACAAACACCGTGGCGGCCAATATCGCTGCCATCGCCGCCTCCAACAATGAATCGACCAGCGCCGCAGCGATTCAATCTGGCACTCTCTCCGGCACGGGCTCATCGTCCTCGGCATCCACGGCGGCTTCCAGCTCTGCCGCCGCCGCGCCTGCCGCCAGCGTTACCGCGCCCGCAACCACAGGGGCAACCGCGAACGGGGCCATGGTGCCGCTCTCAACCATCGCCCACTGGGAGCAGAAGCGCACCTCCCTCACCGTGAATCACCAGGGCCAATATCCCGCGGTAACGCTCACTTTTAATCTGGCCCCCAACGTCGCGTTGGGAGATGCCGTAACCGCGCTCGAAAAAGCTCAGAGGGATATGGGCATGCCTTCCACCGTCCACGCCACCTTCCAGGGCACGGCGCAGGCCTTCCAGGAATCGCTCAAAAACGAGCCCTACCTCATCCTTGCCGCTCTCGTGGCCGTCTACATCGTCCTCGGCATCCTTTACGAGAGCCTGATCCATCCGCTCACGATTCTCTCCACGCTGCCTCCGGCCGGCGTTGGCGCCATCCTCGCGCTCATCATCACTGGCACTGAACTCAGCATCATGGCTCTGATCGGCATCCTCCTGCTCATCGGAATCGTGAAGAAGAATGCCATCATGATGATCGACTTCGCCCTGCAGGCCGAGCGCGAACAAGGCCTTCCGCCCGTGGAAGCCATTTACCAAGCCTGCCTCATGCGCTTCCGTCCCATCATGATGACCACGCTTGCTGCCATGTTCGGCGGCCTCCCGCTCGCCATCGGCATGGGCGTCGGTTCCGAACTCCGCAAACCCCTCGGCATCACCATCGTCGGCGGCCTCCTGGTCTCGCAGATGCTCACTCTCTTCACAACCCCCGTCGTCTATCTCTTCTTCGACAAGCTCCAGTGGCGCTTCATGAAGCTCCACCGCGTAGGCTCCGAGCTAGAAGAAGCCCCCGGCGACTAAGACACGCGTCTCATTAGCTGGTAGCCAGGTACCTCACGTCCCCGGGATGCAAGGTTCAACTACCATCTGGGGTGCCCCAGGTCTCGCTTCTGAGACCTGGGAAACAATGCTGGCAGCAACCACGGGCCGCGAAGTTACTGTGAACAGCTAAATGCTAATAGCTAACAGCTTTCCCTCACATCACAGCGCGCAGGCAAACTCCAGCGCTATACTCCCACCGGCATCCAATGCCGGAGGCACCCCATGCCCACCCTTGAAAAACTCGACTTCAAGAAACAATGGAAGCATCTCTATCAGCCGCCGCTCGGCGAAATCACCACCGTCACCGTCCCGCTGCTCACCTACCTCATGGTGGACGGTGAAGGCGACCCGAACAAATCCAGGTCCTTCGAGCAGGCCGTCGAAGCCCTCTACTCGCTCTCGTACACGCTCAAGTTCACTCTGAAGAAGAGCCCTCGCGCCATTGACTACGGCGTCATGCCGCTCGAAGGCCTCTGGTGGGCCGACGATCCGCGAGCGTTCATGCAGACCGACAAATCCGCGTGGAAATGGACCGCCATGATCCTCCAGCCCGAATTCATTACCCGCACAAATATCGACGCAGCCTTCGACGAAGTCCGCAGAAAGAAAAATCCCGTAGCCCTCGATCGCGTCCGCTTCGAAACCCTCGACGAAGGCGAATCCGTGCAGACGCTCTATCTGGGCCCGTTTTCTGAGGAAGGCCCAACCATCCAGCGCATGCACGATGCAATCCACGCCGCAGGTAAAAAACTCCACGGCAAGCATCACGAAATCTATCTGAGTGACCCGCGCCGCACCGCGCCCGCCAAACTCAGAACTATTCTCCGCCAGCCCATGCGTTGAAAACCAGTGGCAGCTTGCCCTTCATCGAGCCTCGAGCTCTTCATCCATCGGAAGAAGGAAGCTGTGCCCCATTCATCGCGGTTTTATCGCGATGAGTGGGCGTTGGCCGGGTCGCACGCATTCTCAGCCACACACTCCTGGTGTCCTCATGCACCGCAACCTGTGCAGAAGACTCGTAGACCCATCCAAACCACCGCTCACATTGGCAATCCCGCTCGCAGTAGTGGTATCGTCAAAACAATTCAGCTTTACCCGCGATCATTTTTTCAGCCATTTTCCAGGGCTTTCGCATTTTTCTGAACTACTTCGTCCCTCCGGCTGATCGCGTGCACGCCGTCTATCTGCACAGCTGTGTTTCCATCTGCAAGCGAGCACTGGCGGAGGTTTTTCGATGAGCATTTCCCCTGAAGCGATGGACGCCAATCTGGTTCTCACCCTCGACGAAATCACCAACCTCACGCAGGATGGGGGCAAGCCAGCCGACACCCTGATGAACGTTGTCGCGCTCATCGCCTCGCGTTTCCGCACCGACGTCTGCTCCGCCTATCTGCTTGAACCAGATCGTTCCAACCTCGTCCTCGCTGCGTCGCTTGGCCTCCACTCCCGCAGCATCGGCGCGCTCCGCATGCCGTTGCATGAGGGACTTGCCGGCCTCGTAGCCGAGCAGGTCCGCCCCGTCGCCGTCGACGATGCCAGCCGCCACCCGCGCTACAAATACTTCAAAGACTCCGGTGAAGAGGAGTATCACTCCTTCCTAGGCGTCCCGCTCATCGATCGCGGAATCCTGCAGGGCGTCCTCGTGGTGCAGACCAAAGAACCCCGCGTCTTCCGCGACAGCGAGATCCGCATGCTCTCTGAGGCCGCCGAGCAGGTCGCCCCGGTCGTCAGCGAAGCCCGCACTCTCGACCGTTTCGTCGCTCCCGCGCAGGAACGTCTATGGGCCCTGGCTCGCAACGTCTGGTGGAGCTGGGATCACGACTGCACCAACCTCTTCCGCGATCTCAATCCCGTCCGCTGGCGCCAGCTCAATCAGAATCCCATCGCCCTGCTGAATGAAATGCCGCTCAGCGAAATCGAGCGCCGCGCCACCGAACTCGTCCTGCATAGCCGCATCAACTACGTCTACCGCCGCCAGCAGGAATACCTTCTCGAAGACCGAACCTGGGGTGCAGCCAATGCCGGCGTGCTCCGCCCGCGCCCTGTCGCCTACTTCTCCGCCGAATTCGGAATGCACGAATCCTTGCCCATTTACTCCGGCGGCCTCGGCGTACTCTCGGGCGATCACATCAAGAGCGCATCCGACCTCGACATTCCGCTCGTCGGTGTTGGCCTCTTCTACGGCCAGGGTTACTTCCTCCAGCGTCTCGACAAAGAAGGCTGGCAGCGGGAAGAATATCTTCAAACCGACATCAGGCAACTCCCCATGCAGCCCGCCATCGGCCTCGACGGCGAGCCGGTCGTCGTCGAAATCGCCACCCGCGGCGCTGCCATTCGTGCCAAAGTCTGGCAAGTCAAGGTCGGCCGCTGCGATCTCTACCTCCTCGACTCCAACGTTCCCGGCAACGCTCCAGAAGATCTCGAGACCACGTCGCGTCTTTACGGCGGCGACTCCCGCACCCGCATCCGCCAGGAACTCCTCCTCGGCGTAGGCGGCTTCCGCGCACTCAAAGCCATGGGCATCTCACCCGGTGTCCTGCATCTCAACGAAGGCCACAGCGGCTTCGCAGTTTTTGAAGCGATTCGTTCCCGCATGGAAGAGGAAGGACTCGACTTCTACGCTGCAGCCAGCCAGATTCCTCGCGAAGTCATCTTCACCACGCATACGCCCGTTCCCGCTGGCCACGATCGCTTTAGCCCCGACCTCATCGAAGAACACCTCGGCCCGCTGCGCGATCAGCTCGGCATCTCCCACGAAAACCTCATGGGCTTCGGCCGCGAACATCCAACCGATCATGGCGAGACCTTTTGCATGACGGTCCTCGGCCTCAAACTCGCGCGACGCGTCAATGCCGTCTCCTCACTTCACGGGGAAGTCTCCCGTGCTATGTGGAAGGGCCTCTATCCCGGCCGGTCTGAAGACGCAGTCCCCATCGGCCACGTCACCAACGGCGTCCATGTTCCCTCGTGGCTCGCCCCGCAGATGTTCCGCCTTTACGATCGCCACCTGGGGGTGGACTGGCAGAAACGCGGCGGCTCAAAAAGCACGTGGGAATCCATCGAAAAAGTCGACGACGCCGAACTCTGGGAAACTCATCTCTCCCTCAAAGCCCAACTTCTCGACTTCGCCCGCCGTCGCGCGGTCGAGCAGGCCGAACGTCGCAACGAATCCGCCTCTTCTCTTCAGCGCTTCGCCAAAGTCCTTACGCCCGACGCGCTGACCATTGGCTTTGCCCGCCGGTTTGCCACCTACAAGCGCGCCAACCTCCTGCTCAAAGACATCGAACGCCTCGCCTCCATGGTCAACGACCCCAAGCGACCGGTGCAGTTTCTCTTTGCCGGCAAAGCCCACCCCCATGACGAGCCCGGCAAGCGCGTTCTGCAGCAGATTGCCGAAATGATGCGCGACTCTGCGTTTGCTGAGAAATTCCTCTTCATCGAGGACTACGACATCAACGTCGGCCGCCACCTCGTTCAGGGAGTCGACGTGTGGCTAAACAACCCCCGCCGCCCGCTTGAAGCTTCCGGCACCAGCGGCCAGAAAGTCGTCCTCAACGGCGGCCTCAATCTCTCCGTACTCGACGGCTGGTGGGCCGAGGCCTACGACGGACTCAACGGCTTCGCCATCGGCAAGGGCCGCACCCATTCCAACATGGATGTCCACGACAGCCGCGACGGCGAAGATCTCTATCGCGTTCTCTCGGGCGAACTTATCCCGCTTTTCTACGACCGTGACCGCGACGGCCTCCCGCGTGGCTGGATAAAACGGATGAAGCGAACCATCCGCACCCTTGGCTGGCGCTTCAACGCCGACCGCATGGTCATGGACTATACCCAGAAATGCTACGTGCCCGCCGCCGGTGGCACCTCCAGCGATATTCGGCCTCTTTGCTGATATCGCCTTTTAAATCATGCGTTTGTCAGAACTAAAACTATCGGTGTCAGCGCACCCGAAGCGGTCATGGTTACTTCAGTGCTTGCTCTAGGTCAATTACTTTCATGAGTTTACATGCCGCGACTGTCACAAAAGTCCGCCTCGCTACACACTTCGGGTAATGCCTTGCATGGTGACCTGGAGCTAGACTTCCGTTCATAGCATTTTTCGACCTGCTCTCCCCCGCGCTCGCCCCGGGCCCGAATTGAAGAATAAGGCTCAAATTGAGCGACAGGTATTTTCGGAGAATTTGCTAGAGGAGAATCCAATGGGTTCACAGGTCTATCGCGAAACATATTTGGCGGCACTCGAAGTTGCTCATTCTGACCTGGATCAGATCATCGAACAGTTCGACATGCTCCAGCTCCGCAAAGAACAGCTTGAGAACGCGCTTGGCTCGCTCGAAGCTTTCCTGGTTTCCAGGCAGGAAACTACTTACGAACACCGCCAACCAGAGCCCATCCATGCTGAGCCGATGCACGATGAGCCAGTGCGGCAGACTATGCAACCAGCACTTCGCGCAGTACCCACGCCCGAACCGGTTGCCCCTGCCGCGTTCTCGCCGGTGCCCGAGCCCGTTCTCGATCCGATCCAGAGCCGCATCAACCGCGCTCTGGGCCTCGCGGTCGCTTAACCCTTACCCGATCTGTCAGCGATCCGCTCGAGATCGCATCAGGATCACCCTCAGAACCCAACCCAGGAAAACGAAAAGCCCCACGCCTTGAACAAGCATGGGGCTTTTCGCTTAAATCAATCGCCTTTCGAGACTCAGTCCGAACACCTTACTTCATCGCATACGACGGCGCCGACTCTTCTGTCTTGGCAGTCGTCTCAACCAGCTTCACCGGATAATACGCATTGCGTGTGTACTGCTTCACCATGCGATTGGTGTTGAAGTAAGACCCATTGAACGCCAGCGTCGTCCGCATCAACTTCGCCCATTTCTGGGGTTCGTTTCGATACATCTGCACTACTGATTTTTCCAGCTTGCTATAGAGATTCTCGGCTTCCTCTGCATCGTTCGCGCCATCTTCAATTGCCCAGCCCGTTACGCCTTCGATGCAGCCCTCAATCCACCATCCATCCAGGATCGAAAGACTCGGTACGCCATTCAACGCAGCCTTCATGCCGCTGGTGCCTGAAGCTTCATAGGGCCGCCGCGGTGTATTCACCCACACATCTACTCCCGCGGTCAAAAGCGCGCCCAGATCCCACGCATAATTTTCCAGATACACCACGCGCAGCGAGTCATTCGAAAGTTTGGCTGCCGTCTCAATCACACTGTGAATCAGCGCCTTGCCCGGCTCATCCGCAGGATGCGCCTTGCCCGCATACAAGATCTGCAACCCGCCCGCCTGCGTCGCAATCTTCAGCAGGCGCTCCGGATCGGCGAACATCAAATTCGCGCGCTTGTATGTAGCGGCGCGGCGGGCAAATCCAAGCGTCAGCACATTCGGATTCAACACCAGCCCGGTCCGCGTAGCCACCTCGGTCAGCAACGCTTCCTTCGCGCGGCGATGCGCATTCAGCAACTCCTGTTCGGGCAAGTCAATCGCATTGCGCAGCGTAAGGTTGTCGCGTCTCCACGACGGAATCTGCACGTCCAGCATTTGCTGCACCGGTTCTGAAATCCACGTCGGCGCGTGCACGCCATTCGTAATCGAATCGATCTGGTATTGCGGAAACATCGCGCGTGACACCTTGCCGTGCTGCATCGCTACCCCATTCGCGTAACGCGAAAAACGCAGCGCCAGCATCGTCATGTTCAGCAAACCGCTCTCGAACACACCAAGCTTTTCCAGACGTGCAGTTCTGTCGCCGCCCAGAATCCTGATCGCCTGCTCGGTTGAAAACCGATCGTGTCCCGCAGGCACCGGCGTATGTGTCGTAAAGACGCACTTGTTCCGCACCTGAAGAATGTCGCTCTCCGTCGGAGAATTCAACGGGCCGCCGCCCATCTCGCTCTCCAGCAGCGCCAGCGTCAGCAGCGCCGCATGGCCTTCGTTCATGTGATAGACATTCACCTTCAGGCCAAGAGCGTTCGCCATGCGCGCGCCACCCAGTCCCAGCACGATTTCCTGCTGCAAGCGGTAATTCGTGTCACCGCCATACAGGTGATCGGTTAGTCCGCGATCCCATCCCGAATTGCCATCCAGATCGGTGTCCAGCAGATAGATCGGAACGATATGTCCGTAGCGGCCTTCGAGGTCGTAACGCCACGCGCGCACCGTCACATCGCGGCCGTCTACTGAGACCGTGATGCGGGCCGCCTCTTCTGTGCAGAAGTCCGAAGGATTCCACGGCTGCACTTCTTCGCTCTGGTCGCCCGCCTGGTTCAGATGTTGTTGGAAATATCCTTTGCGATGCACCAGTGAGAATGCGACCAGCGGCACGCCGAGATCGGCGGCTGAACGCAGTGTGTCTCCGGCCAGCATTCCAAGGCCACCGGAGTATGTGGGCATCCCGCGGTTGATCGCAATCTCCATTGAGAAATACGCGACCAGTCCGTTGGTTGGGGTTGTTTCGTAGGAGAAGGGTTTGGTTGAATTCAGTTGCATCCTCTACATCTCTCTGCGGCTCGCAAATGCCTACAATGTGAAATCGAAAATCTCAAAGTGCCGGCCAGGTCAAGTATTTCCTGTCGCGGTCTATTAGGACCAAAAAATGGGAAACCTGTGAAAGATTCTAGCAAGGAAAAGCGATTTGGTTGTAGAGGCAGAGTCAAGCTAGGGGTAACTTCAGAGACCCCGTCTTTTCCACCACATGGTAATGAGATGCACGAAGCGCGAACCGGGAAAACCCCGATGTCCTTTAATGCGAGAGACTCGCGACCACCTTGTGCGCCCCATTCGATGCATGGCAAATGTGAATCTGCGGAACGATCCCCGTTTCGGTGGCATAACTTGCAGCCAACGCCTCAGCAAATTCCTTGGCCTCTCCACTCTCCACCAGGTTGATAGTGCACCCTCCGAATCCTCCTCCTGTCAGCCGCGCGCCAATCAATCCCGGAAGGTGATTGGCCAGCATTACCATCGTGTCGGCTTCTACGCAGCTCGCTTCAAAATCCCTGCTGTAGCTCAAGTGGGCCTCCGCCATCAACCGGCCCAGTTCTTTCAGATCGTGATGAATCAGTGCATCGGCTGCGGCCACCGTGCGCGTGTTTTCCGTAATCACGTGACGCGCGCGTTTCAGCGCATTCGCGCTCATCTCGGCGCCCCACTTGTGCAGGTCTTCCACAGTTGCGTCGCGCAAGAAACCTCACCTCCGGCCGGTGCTGCGCAATCACTGTGGCTGCTTCTTCCACTTCCGCACGCCGCGATGTGTATTCGCCGCCTGCTACAGAGTGCTTCACCATCGTGTTCGCAATCACCAGCGCGACACTCGCCGGAATCGGCGCCAGCCTGAAACTTAAATCGCGGCAATCCAGCAGCAGCGCATGGTCCTCCGCGCCATTCGCCGAAATGAACTGATCCATGATTCCGCAATTCGCGCCGACAAATTCGTTCTCCGCGCGCTGACATAACCGCGCCAGCACCGGCCGCGGATAATCAACACCCAGCAGCGATGTCACTGCCAGCGCCGTCGCTACTTCAACTGCTGCCGAACTCGACAGCCCCGATCCCAGAGGAACATCACCCAGCAGGCTCAGACTCAGCCCTGGAATCCGATGTCCTTCACCAGCAAGAATCACCATCACGCCCAGCGGATAATCGCTCCAATCCTTGCTGCCCGTCTTCGGCAGAGCCGTCGCATCGAATGTTCGCTCTTCTTTGAAGTTCTCCGAGTAGATGACGATCTTGCCATCATTGCGCGGAGAGATGCCGGCCAGGGTGGCGAAATCAATCGCCGCGGGCATCACAAATCCTTCCGCATAATCCGTGTGCTCACCAATCAAATTCACTCGCCCCGGAGCAGCGAAGATCTCCGGTTCACTCTTGAAACGGCTCACATGCAAAGAACGCAATACTTCAGGGTCACGCATTATTCTGTCTCTCGATCTCACATGAATTCCAGATCCACTTCCATCGGCCAACTGAAACACTCGCCTGGCTCAAGCGCACGCGACCAGTCGACCCGATAACGGCCAGCGAATCCACAGGCGCCGTTGCCGGTTCCATCGCCACGCACACCTGTTTCGGTCCCGGCCTCTCCGGCCACCCTCCATAGCAGATCCACAACCCTAGATATGGTGTTGCCACCGCATCAAACGTGACTCGGATTCGCACTCCTGCCGAAGCCCGCTCCAGCACGCACCAGTTTTCTGATGCATTCGACGGTCCCGGCAAACACCTTGTCGCCGATACCCGAATCCGGCCTCTCTGCGACACTCGAGGTTCACTTGCACTTCCGCCCGCCAGCCTAGCAATCGGCCAAGAAACCGTATCGCCACCCTTGCCCAGCCGCCCGCCACCCGATCCCTCCACCCGCAGCGCATGATCGATTCCGGCAAACGGATGCGGTCGCCTTTCTATCAGCAAACAAAGGATGCGCCGACCACGACCACGGCACTCTCCCAGAACTCAGGTTGGTGACTGAATAATCAAGACCGCAAATTCCAGCCAGCCGCCTGCTCAGTCAGGGTCATGTGTCCGCTCCAGCCGGAGCGGCAACGAAAAACACTCGCCTCGATACGTCACTGAATAGGCTTCATTGATCATTGGCGCCCATTCCACGCGCCACAAGTCCCCATGGTCCGGAACCTCCGCAACTCCCGCTGCCGTCTCCACCCGGCAAGCGGCCACTGAAGGCAGACACTCATCCCACCCGCTCGCGTCCCCGGCATCAAATGCCATCGTTCGGGTCCGCGGCGCGATCGGCGCCAGCGGCTGCTGCAGTAATTCCCGCTCCCCAATTCGAACGATGCGATCTTCCCCCCAAACAAGCGGAAGTACCGTCACTGTGCAATCGCCAGCCCGAATGAGAACGTTTTCAGTTTCGGAGAAAGATGCCTGCAAATCGTCATCTTCACCCCTTCTCCACCTCCGCACAAGCTCCGGTCAGCAGATTCCAGAGGTGGTCAAGCCACGCCTGATGCTCCGGCTTCATCATCACCGAGCGAAGCACATCACATGCCCTTCAGGCGCGCTCGAATCGCTCGCCGGCCCAAACCAGAATTGCGGCAATTGTACTAGCGCCAGATGTAAGTTGCGCCTCGCACATGCCGAAAAAATCGATTGACCCAGCTCGGACGCAAGCGCCGCCGTCGCCGCCCTCATCTTCCAGACCACGATATCCAGTTCCGGTCTGCCTCCAGTCATCGATTCAAATCGCTCATCTGCCCGGAGCCGTCGGTCCAATTCCGCTGCCGCCGCCCGTCCTGCCCCCAACCCGCTTGGCAAACTCCCCGCCCGGCTCCAACGGCAAAAGCCTCTGAGTCGCCCACAAAGCGACCGCCGCCGCCCCGGCTCGCGAGCATTCCAGGCTGATCTCTCCCAGGTGCAACTCCTTTGACGTGAAGTACGTATAAGGCGAATCATGCTTGTAAAACCGCCCCACCCCCGGGTCCCGGAATAACACGCACCCACACCCATACGGCTGCAGCCCGTGCTTATGGGGATCGATCACGATCGAATCCGCCTCCCCGATCACCGCGTACGCCCGCCGCGCTGGCTCATCCAGCGACATCCTCAATCAGCTTGAAATACCCGCCATAGGCCGCGTCCACGTGCACCCGAAACCCGTATCGCTCTCGCAGAGATAAGATCTCCGGCAGCGGATCCACCGCTCCCACCGCTGTTGTCCCCAGCGTCACCACCACCGTGCCCACATCGCCCTTGCGCAGCTCGTCTTCCAGCGCATCCAGCCGCATCCGGCCCCGTGCATCTGCCGCCACCGAGCCATATCCCAGCTGCAGCACACTCGAAATCCGCTGGTGCGTGTAGTGCGCCTGCTCCGATCCCACAATGCGTTTCCCGGGCGCAATCTGCCCCGCCACCCACAGCGCCTCCAGGTTTGCCATCGTCCCGCCTGAAGTCAGGTGTCCCAGGAACTCCGTCCATCCGAACATCCCTGCAATCTCCGCCACCGCCTCAATTTCCATCGCAGAGCTGGCCCGCCCGCCGTCGCGCGCGTGATTGTTGGGGTTGATCGTCATTGCCAGGGCGTAAGCTGCCCGCGCCACCGGATGCGGCGGCTTTAGCATCTGCCCGGCATACATCGGATGAAAGTAGGGGTAATTGTCCCCCAGAAGACGTGCCGTCTCCTCCAGCACCGCTGCAATCGCCTGGTTATCACCGTCCGTCGGGCGTGCCGGCTTGAATGCCGGCAGCATGCCAAACTCCCGCTCCAGCACTTCCGTGGCGCGCGCCAACAAGTCGGGCACAAGGTCATCAGGCATGGCGACCCTCCACCGTATCACAGCGAAACCTGGTTTCGTAAGCCGCTCATTTTCAGCAGTATCGCGAACCTTGCAGTTTTCTCCACGGACTTTCGTGCGGCAATCCGAGCCTGGGAATCTGCGGTCCGGTGGTACACTGTGGGCAGCGTTAGAGTCGAACCGGGCTTGTGCAGCAGCTCGCCCATAGCGCTTCAGGATCTTCCTGAAACGCAGAACCAGCAAGATTCTGCCAGTGGTCGCTCCGATTCATCCAGCGCAATTTCAAAACCAGGAAACACGCAAAAAATGGAACAAGGTACTGTGAAGTGGTTCAATGACGCGAAGGGTTTCGGATTTATTTCGCGCCAGAACGGCGAGGACGTATTCGTGCACTACTCTGCAATCAACTCAAGTGGATTTAAGAGTCTGCAGGAAGGCCAAGCCGTGCAGTTCAACGTGGTCAAAGGGCCAAAAGGCTGGCAGGCCGCGGACGTTCAGCCGCTGTAAGCCACCCGATTTCGGCAGAATCTAGCAGACAGAAGCGGGGGCTGGGCCAATAGTCCGGCCCTCGGCTTTTTCGACCGGTTCTTAGGCAGCTTGGCTCGGTCACGGAGTGCCACGGCAGTTTTTCAGTCCAGTCACACGACGCGCTTCACACCCCTGCGTCATGTTCGCCAACTCCCGCGCTACCCCGCATCGTTAACGCCTTAAGATCAGCCCAGGCATAGGCGACCTCCATCAGCTTCGTGCCGCCAATATCAATCACCTTCGATGTCGCCAGCCGCGCCCCCGTCTTTTCATAAAAACTGCGCGAGCGGTTCTGCTCCAGTACCCACACCGCCATGCTTTTGAAGTTGCGCTCCAACAATGCTGTTGCCACTGCTTTCAGAAGTTCCCCGCCGATCCCCCTTTTCTGCGCTTCCTTCAGCAAATAGATCGCGTAGAGCTCCGCATCGCATCCTCCCACCGCCTCGCGACTCGCCCCTCCATGCGCGAACCCAACCACGCGCCCGTCCCACTCCGCAACGAACACCAGCGATCCGCCACTCAACCACTCGCCCCACAACCGCGCCCGCAGAATCTCATCCAGACCCGCCAGATAGGCAGCAGGCATGATTCCGGCATACGTCGTCTGCCAACTCTCCACATGCACGTGCGCGATCGCACCCGCGTCCGTCTCCGCCGCAGCTCGAATCAGGATTCTCATCCAGGCGTCTTCATTCAACGCAATCCTTGCTTAAAAACTTCCGTCACTCTCTGCCCGCACAAGATTCTTTACTCATACAAAACTCCGGCTACGATAAATCCACAAGCTCTGAACACAGCGTTCAACAAAACTGCTCAGGTGTCTAGCCTGAACGACCCGGAAAGCAAAGATGGGGGTGGCTAGCGTCACGGGCTGGGTGCGACGATTCCACCCGGCCCGTGATCTATAACCTGCCTCAACCTCAAGTTCCAGAAGCACTTCTTGAGCACGGTTCTTTGAAATACCACCCATTACTTTAGGATGGTTAACCTCTCCGTACCTTTGATTTTCTGCTGTTTTCCGATGCTACACTTCGCCAAGTGGAGAACATAGACATGGATCCCTATCGCATCGCCTACGAACAAGCCATGACCGAGCTGAACGAGATCACGCGGAAGTTCGATCTCCTCCGGCTGCAAAAAGCCCAGGTCGAAAATCTCATCAACGCCTTTCGCCCGCTGATCGAGAACGGACCAGGCGGCCAACGCCATCGCTGGCTAATCTGGGCCCTGGTTGTCGCATACGCATGCCGGCGCAAGCCGGCATATCCGTCTTGCATCCCCCTTGGCCTTTTCAACAATTGGTTCAGTGATTCATGTGTCGCCGTTGCCTGTCGTGCTTTTTCTCAGGCAATGCGTTCCCAGCTTGCAATCTCAGAATCACGCATAACTGATCCAACATCTGCGCAGGTTGCCTTCGGTCCCAAACCGACGCATCTGTCGCTGAAGTTTGCTGTCTGCTTTAGTTCCATCGCCAGCGTCGCGCCGCGTCTCCGCGAAACACTCAAACAACTCAGTCTTGACAGCGCGATGCCGAAGCGAATATCAAGGCACCTTCACATCTCTTCCGTCAGAAAGACATCCAAAAAAACATTCGTCAAGGAATTACCGCGTTCCGGACAGGACCGACCGCATGGCAACTCGCAGAACCGTCTTGAAGTACATCACAGGTGCCGTCGGTGCATCGGCGTGTGGACTTAGCGAACTTGAATCGTTTGCCCGGCAACTCAATGGCGACAGCAAAAAGCCAAACATCGTCTGCATCGTGGGCGAAGGTCTGCGCTCCGATGAGTTGTCCTCGACGGGAAACAAACTCATCCAGACGCCCAACCTCGATCGGATCGGTCACGAAGGCTGCACATTTAAGAACGGATTCGTCGTCAACGCACTCTGCCTGCCGGCGCGCGCAACCATGTTGACGGGCATGTACTCGCATACCACTGGCGCCGTCTCAAACGTCGAAGGAAAAATACCGGCCCGGTTCCCTCTCGTCTCTGATCTGCTTCAGAACGCAGGCTACGAGACCGCCTTCCTCGGCAAGTCGCACATCGAAGGCGCGCTCATGGAACACAACTGGGATTACTACTTCGGCTTCGTCGGACAGGCCGACTATTACCGCCCCAGAATCACCGAAGGAGTTCGCGGCAAATACGGCCCGGCAAAGCTCTATCAAGGCGAATACGTAGATACGCTCCTCACCCAAAAAGCGGTTGAATGGCTCAAGCAGAAAAGAACCAAACCCTTCTGCCTCTTCCTCTGGTTCTACGCTCCTCATGCGCCGTTCTACCGGCCCAAGGACATGGTCAACGACCTCAATGGTGTACCAATCCCCAAGCCAAAAACCTTCGACGAGAATCTGAACGATTATCCAGGAAAGCCCCGCGCAGTAGCCGATGCCGACAACAAGATCGGCTACTCCGAAGTCTTCAGCGACGATCCGCGCTCTCTCGAAGAGCTGGTAAAGGATCACTACGTCGGCGTGCAGGATAACGACCGCAACATGGGCGCGGTCTGGCAGGAACTCGAGCGCCAGAACATCGTAAACGATACTGCGGTCCTGCTCAGCTCCGATCACGGCTTCTTCCTCGGCGAACATCATCTCTACGACAAGCGGCTCATGTATGAACCGTCAATTCGCGTTCCGATGATGGTGAGTTGTCCCGGCCGCGTGAAAGCCAGGACGACCTCCAATGAGATGGTCTTGAACCTCGATCTCGCTCCAACGCTTCTCGACATTGCCGGACTGGCGGTCCCAGCCAGAAATGCAAGGCAAAAGCATGATGCCGCTGGCAGAAGGGAAGCCGAACGTGTCGTGGCGCAAAGACTGGCTCTACGAGTACTACGAATATCCCGGTTTCGAAAACGTGCGTCCCTGCCGCGGCGTCAGGACAGATCGCTACAAGCTCATCCATTTCTTCATTGAGCCGCAGGAGTTCGAGCTCTACGATCTCCACTCCGACCCCGACGAGATGAACAACCTCTACGGCAAGCCCGAATATGCGGAACTCACAGCGCATCTCAAGGAGCGCCTCGCAGCCTTGCGAGCCGAGACGAATGACACCTACCAGTACAAGCCATCCGGCATCCCGGCCCACTGGGAACTTGGAGTCCAGACCGAATCGGGCCTCAAGCGCTCGAACTGACCACCACAGCAACTCACCGCGATTCAGCCGCTCAGGTATACTCCGGGAACCGACGAATCATTCCCGGAGGTACTCCTCAACCATGCTGCATCGCGCACGCAGTCGCTGGCTCGCCGCGCTCACCATCGCCCTTGTTGCCGCTCCTCTCGCAATCGCGCAGAACAACCCCGCGCCATCCGCCCCAAAGCCAGAAGTCAAAAATCTTCCCGACGCTCCCGCCGACTCCACAACCGAAGGCTCCCTCAAAGCAGGCGGCCAGACCATCGAGTATCGCGCCATCGCCGGCACCCTCACCGTCGGTTCCACTGATCCGCAGGACGCCATGATCGGCTTCGACGGCAAATACCTGCCCGATGCCACCATCGACCTGACCGCCAAACCTGAAGATCGGCCCGCCACCGCGCGCTTCTTCTACGCAGCCTATTTCCAGAAAAATCCCGCGAAGAATCGCCCCATCACCTTCCTCTACAACGGCGGTCCCGGCAGCGCCACCATGTATCTCCATATGGGCGCCTTCGGTCCCATGCGTCTCGTCCTTCCGCAGGACTCCGCCCACCAGGAAGGCGCGCCCTACCAGATCGTTCCCAACGAGTACAGCCTTCTCGATGTCAGCGACCTCGTCTTCATCGACGCGCCCGGCACCGGCTTCAGCCGAATCTACGGCAAAGACGCATCGAAGGCCTTCTACGGAACCGATCCCGACGCGCATGCCTTCGACCGCTTCATCCGCCGATTCCTTTCGAAGTACGATCGCTGGAACTCCCCGAAATATCTCTTCGGCGAAAGCTATGGCACCACTCGCAGCGCCATTCTCACAAACCTGCTTCAGCGCCACCTCGATCTCAACGGATCCATCTTCCTCTCGCAAATCCTCAGCTTTGATAGCAGCGCCGACGGCCCGCAGGGAAATCCCGGAACCGACAACGGCTACTTCCTCGCCCTGCCTTCCATGGCCGCGACAGCCTGGTATCACCACCGAGTTCCCAATCAGCCCGCCGACCTTGAACCCTTCTTGAAAGAAGTGGAGCAGTTCTCCCTCGGCGCCTACGCCTCAGCCTTGCTTCAGGGCGCAGATCTGCCTGAAGCGCAGAAAAAAGAAGTCGCCGCAAAACTCCAAAACTACACCGGCGTCCCCGCGGCCTACTGGATCAAGGCCAATCTCCGCGTGAGCGGCGGCGAATTCTCCAAAGAGCTACAGTCCGAAATGGGCATCACCACCGGCCGCCTCGACACTCGCTATCAAGGTCCCGACATCGATCCCCTCAGCCAGGAAGCCGAGTACGATCCCTTCGGCTCTGCCACATCCTCCGCCTACAACACCGCCATCAACCAGTACGCTCGCACCACTCTCAAGTATGGCGAGAACCTCACGTACAAACCCAGTGCCCGCGAAGCCAACGGCTTCAACTGGGACCTCAAGCATGTGCCGCCGGGTGAACAAGGTTGGGACGACTCAAGCGTCAACGTCATGCCCGACCTCGCTATGGCCATGAAGCGCAATCCCAAACTCAAGGTCCTGCTCATGGGCGGCTACTACGACCTCGGCTGCACCTTCTTCGGCGCGATCTATGAAGACAAGCACCTGCAGATTCCGCAGTCGCTCCAGAGCAACATCAACTATCGCTTCTTCCAGACCGGCCACATGGTCTACATCACCACACCCGCTCTGAAAGAGCTCCACGACGCCACCGCCGACTTCATCCGCAACACCGAAGACGGCACCAAGTAGCCAAACATCCGTGCAGCCCTCCGCTCGGGACGGCCGCATCAGATCTTCAAATCCGTGAGACGATGAAGTGTCGACTTAGGTAAATCGATGCGGTTTCCATTTCGCGTCCGCACGCTGATCGTTCTCCTTCTCGTTGGATTATGTGTGTCTGTTCTGCAGGGACAGGCGCCGACCCCTCGCCTCACTGCCCTTTCCATTGTTGATGAAACCGGCGCAGCAGTCGCCGAAGCGCAGGTTATGGTTCAGGAGCAAGGGCGCGCTGAGGTGCGGCTCGTGTCTGATTATGCCGGCCACAACACCTTCTCTCTCCTAGGCAAGCAGCCCTACACTCTTCGCGTCGAGAAGCCCGGCTTCTATCAAGCAGTCATGAGCAGTACGGACCCGGAGATTCGCGAAATCCGTGTCGTGCTGTATCACGAGCAGATGCTCATCCAACAGGTCAGTGTCACTGCTTCGGTCCCCGGGATCGATCCTGAACAGACCACCGACTCTCGCGTAATGAACGTGGCCGAGATCATCAATGTGCCCTACCCCACTTCGCGCGATATCCGCAACCTGCTCCCGTTTTACCCTGGTGTCATTGCCGATGAAACAGGCCAGGTACACGTCGTCGGCTCAGAAACCTACGCCACGCTGGACACCCTCGATGGATTCGATATCCGCTCGCCGGTGAGCGGCAATCTCGCCATGCGCTTCAGCGCAGACGCCGTTCGCTCCATCGACGAGCGCACAACCCGCTACCCCGTCGAATACGGCCGCGCAACCGGCGGCGTCATCGCCTTCACCACCGGTATGGGCGATAACAGGTTCCGCTTCAGCGCGACCAACTTCATCCCTTCGTTCCGGGAAAACAACGGCATCCGCTTCGACAAGTTCGTTCCGCGCTTCACCTTCTCCGGTCCGCTCGTTCAGAACCGTGCGTGGTTTTTCGACGGATTCGAATTCGAGTACGACAACATCTACATCAGCGAACTTCCCTCAAACGCAGATACTAACGATGTCATCCGCGGCAGCAACCTGGCTCGCTTTCAGGTCAACGCAACGCCCGCCAACATTTTCTCTTTCGGGCTCCTCTACAACAACTACCACTCGCCCTACGAAGGCATCTCTGCACTTGTCCCACAGGAGAGCACCGTCGACCGCAACACAATCGGCTGGCTTCCTTATGTGCGCAACCAGTTCAGCTTTCGTAATGGCGCACTGCTTGACGCGGGCGTCGCCTTCCAGCGCATCCGCGACAGCTACGAGCCCAACGGGACAGTTCCCTATGCAATCACGCCCGAGCAGCCGCAGGGCAGCTTCTTCGAAAGTGCTACTGGCCGTTCGCAGCGAGTCGAGGGCAATGCGGTGCTCTACCTTCCGCCTCATCACTGGTTCGGCACTCACAATTTCAAGGCCGGCATCGATCTCGACCACATCGCTTTCGATGAAACCATCAGCCGCACGCCAGTTAGCTATCTGCGCGAAGACCGCACACTCTCTCGCCTAAGCGAATTTCCCTCCACTCCGCCGTTCACGCGCCACAATGTCGAAGTCGGTGCCTACCTTCAGGATCGCTGGGTGCCGATCTCCAACCTCATCGTCGAGCCGGGCTTGCGCTTCGACTGGGACGAGATCATCCGTCGTCCCTGCATTGCACCGCGCCTCGCCCTCGCCTGGACGCCCGCTGAACTCAAAGATGCAACCAAAATCTCTGCGGGCATCGGACTCTACTACGAGCACACCCAACTCGAGTACCTCGAGCGCGCGCTTGCCGGAATCCGCAATGATACCTATGTCGCTGCTGACGGCGTCACGCCCATCACACCGCCTCTGCTCACAACCTTCACCGCCGATGACAGCTCATTGCATCAGGCCCGCGCCCTTAATTGGAGCATCGGACTCGAGCAGAAACTTTCGGCATCGACCTACCTCACCGCAAACGTCATTCGCAAGCGCGTTTCGAACGTGTTTGCATACGTGAATCAGTCCGATCCCTCCGTACTTTCAGGCAACTACGCGCTCACCAACGCCCGCGAAGACAACGACACCCTGGAAGAGCTCGACCTGCGCCACACCTTTGCCCACGGCTACACGCTCTTCGGCGCTTACACCCACTCCACTGCGCACACCAACTCCGCCATCGACTACGTACCGACGATCTCCTACCTTGGTCCGCAACAGAGCGGCCCCCTCGCATGGGACATTCCCAACCGAGTCCTCTCCTGGGGATGGCTACCGTTTGACTTGCCCTGGTTCCGAAAGAATTGGGACTTCGTCTACACGCTCGACTGGCACACGGGCTTCCCGTATACGTCGGTCAACGCGAACTATCTCGTCGTCGGCGCGGCCGGTGGTCGCCGCTTCCCCCATTACACCAACTTCAGTCCCGGCCTCGAATGGCGATTCCACTTCCACGGGGCCTACTTCGGCCTCCGCGGAATCATCGAAAACGTCACCGGCTCCGGCGACTACACGGTTGTCTACAACAACGTCGATTCCCCGCAGTACGGCACCTTCACCCAGCCATTAGGCCGCGCCCTCACCGCCCGCATCCGCCTCATCCATTCGAAATAGCATCGTTTGCCGAGGGCAGCTAACTCGCTTGATCGCGAAGCGATCGCCAACTTGCTGCATTCGTCAAAACTCGTCCGTCGGCCTCCACGCCAGCGTCAGCCGGTGTTCCTAAGCCACTTCATCAAGAACACCGAAGATGGCACAAAATAGCACGAGACGCAAAGCGGCCCTCTCCTGGGGGCCGCACTTAATTAGGAGCCAACGCGAGTCATTACTTCGCGCTGGCTTTGATCTGCCCCTTCCGGCAATATCATCAGCCCATCGATCTCCTCGAGCCACCAGTAAGCCGCAGCGGTTACATCCGCACCGGTACCCGATTCTCATGATGTTCTCATCATGCCCTCATCTTGGATCGTTTCAGGACTCCTAGACTCACATTTGTCTGCCACCGATGCAGAGAAAACACATTGGAGAACCGAAATGTCTGAGAAGAGTGCTACCACTTACACCGTCTTGCACATGCGCTTTAAGTTGCGGGTACCGCCGGATCTTTTGCTTGCCGAAAGCCGCGAAGCCGCTTCCTTCATTGCCACGGTAGAAGGCCTGATCTGGAAGATATGGGTCTTTCAGGAAGAGGCGTTTGAAATGGGAGGCATATATCTATTTGCCAACCGTGAAACTGCCAAGGCTTACCTGAACCACCCGATAGTCCAGGCCGTGCGCCTCAATCCGGACGTAGTTTCCACGCACTCCGAGTTATGGGATGTTGAGACTTCCCTCTCGGCCATCACGCGGGCTCCTCTGGGAGACGTTCCCGTGCAATCTCAAGAACCAGAAGCCTTGTTGGCAGGAGGTCGGTAATGCAGAATCCCACTACAAATCCCGTCGGGGAAGATATGCAGCAGAGAATCGAGCATTTCGCCGGCCAGGTGGTCACCGATCTCGCGGCCGCCATGGCCGGTGTCATGACCAACCTTGGACACAAGCTCGGCCTTTATCAGGCCATGGCAGAGAGCGGTCCCATCAGTTCGCACGAACTGGCACGTCGCACCACCACCAATGAGCGGTCCGTGCGAGAGTGGCTTAACGCGCAGGTCGCCGGTGGATATGTGAAGTTCGACACCAACACCGACCAGTACTTCCTACCGCCGGAGCACGCTTTTGTTTTGGCGAATCCGGACAGTCCCGCATTTCTTCCGCCGGCTTTCGACGTAGCGGCTTCGCTGTGGCACGGCGAAGACAAAATCCTTGCCGCTTTCCGCTCCGGCAGCGGAGTGGGCTGGCACGAACACGATTGCCGGCTGTTCAGTGGAACGGAGGCCTTTTTCCGCAATGGATACCGCGCGCACCTGACTCAAACCTGGATTCCATCTCTCAGCGGCATCCACGATCAGTTAGCCAGGGGTGGCCGTGTAGCCGACGTCGGATGTGGGCACGGCGCCTCGGCCATCCTCATGGCACAGGCATTCCCAAAGTCAACGTTCGTCGGAATTGACTACCATGAATCTTCGATCGAAGTCGCGCGGGAACGAGCGAAGCAGGCCGGAGTGGCCGATCGGATTCGGTTTGAAGTGGGAACGCCGCGGCTGCTTGCCACCAGTAAGGAGAAGTTCGACCTCGTCTGCTTCATGGATTCACTTCACGACATGGGTGATCCGCTCGAAGCTGTCTGGTCCTCCCGGCAGGCAATGGCTCCCCACGGCGCGCTCATGCTGGTTGAGCCATTCGCAAACGATCGCTCTCACGAAAATGTCGGCCCTGTAGCAAGGATGTACTACTCGGCCTCCACCGGTCTCTGCACCCAGAACGCACTCTCGCAAGGAGGACGATATTCACTGGGAGCGCAGGCTGGCGCTACTCAGTTGCTGGCAATCCTCAAAGACGCCGGGTTTCGGAGTGCGAGGGTCGCCATGCAAACTCCGTTCAACCTGATTCTTGACGCTCGGCCCTAGAACACCAATTCAACTCCGCGCGGGGAGCGCTTCAGATTGTTGGCCGATATCGGTAGCCAACTCCCCGCACCGTCTCCAGCGCGTTCCGGTGCGCTCCCAGCTTCTGTCGCACCGAGCGCACCACCGTTTCAACCACGTTGCTGGTTGACGCTTCCTTCCCGTATCCCCACACCGCTTCCACCAGTTCGTAGCGCGCAACAGCCTTGTTCGGTCGGGCCACAAGATATGCCAGCACTCCAAACTCAAGCGGGGTCAGGCCAACCCGATTTCCATTCAACACCAGCTCCCGCGCTTGCTCATCCAGCAAGGTCGAGGGACTCGCAGTCTCTACAATCGCCGTGCCAACTTCCCGGGCAAGCAAGTTGCCTAGCCAGCCATCCACGGAGTCCACTCCCATGTCGAGTCGAAATGTGTGTTGCATAATTCCATCGAGAAGCGGGCGGCCTTCGTCGGCCAGTCGAAGTCCCAATTGCTCGAACGGGCGTCGATACAATTCCGCTTCGCAATAGCACGTATAGATCCAGCGGAGCCCCGGTCGCAGTTCCAAATAAGTCCGTCTTTTTGTCGAGCCAGCAAGCCGCCTGGCCTGATGAAGGTCCTTCTCCCGTGTCGCGATCCAGCGTTCGGCGAATCCAGAGCGTGGCGGCCCTGTCTTCTGAACGCGGCAGGTCTTTGGCCCAGCTTGCCGCAAGCGGATCTCTCCCAATCACATTCTTGTGAACCTTCGCGGCCACAATTGCCTGGTAGAAACCTCGCACTCCGCCGTTTTCATCGCGCGCTACAAAAAACGATTCCGGATGGTACTGCCACCACTGCTCCAGCACTTGACGCGACTGTGGTCCATTGAACTTGTGAATGATCGCTGAAATTCCTGCCCAGTCATCGGCGCGTGCCGGCTCCACTGAAACCGGGCTCTCCGTTGTGGGGAAGAAACCTTCGCGCAGCGTCTGGTTCTCAAGCAGGTAGAGTACGTCCGCCGTGCAACGCCAGTGGTCCGATCGCGGTGCCTGCCTGTATTGATCCCGCACCACCTGCGAAGCTGCGCGCCGGTACGCCTGGTATCGCGCCGGATCACTGGATTTGAGAGCAGCCGTCACCGGCCCGCGAACGGCATCATGCACCAGCAGTCCGTGCGGCCCTGCGCTGACAAACGGCAGCGCACGCAGACGATCCAGTGCCTCATTGGCAGGAATGTTCGGCAGCATCGCCGTCATCAGCGGCGCGGTGGCTGTCCGAACCAGGCTGGCAGCCTGCACCACCTGAATGGTTTCCGAATCCGCATCGTCCAGAAAGAGCGCGGCCATATGCTCCAGCACCTCGTGACGAGTAGCGGCGCTCCCGCGCACCTGCCCACCCGCGGCGTAGAGTGCCAGCCCCAGCGAAAGTGCCAGCGGATGCCCGTGCGCAACCCGATTCAACTCCCGCGCGTTGCTCTCCGGCACGCCCTGCGAGATCAGATACTCCAGAGCTACTTCTGCAGAAAATGTCTCCAGCAGGATCGAATCGAAAAACCCCCTCCACGCTGGTGCAATTCGCCACGCTGCCCTTGGTGCTTCGCGGCTCGCCAGGATTGTGCGCACACCATCGCCCAGGGAGGGCAGAAAAACCTGCCTGAGCCAGGAATCGAGCAGACGGAAAGATTCGTAGCTGTCGATCACCAGCAGAGTGCGCTTGGCTCTCTCCGACAGACTGCTCGCCGCCAACGCGCAATCTTCGGTCTCCGGGGTACCGATCTCTTTGCATATCGCACGACATAAAGCAGCCGCGGAAGGCTCGCACCAGCGCGCGTCTATCCGCACAACCGAAGTGCCCTTTCCACCGATTCTTGCCGCCAGCGCATTCAGCAGGTGAGTTTTTCCGATGCCTGGAATCCCCTGAATGTGCATCACCAGCGGTTCATCACCGAGAGCAAAAGCCTCCAGGCGCTCGAACTCAGCGCGCCGGCCAGCGAGTGCTTCAACCGCCCGCCGCTCCAGTCTGTCTCCTAAGGGCATGGCGACAGTTTAACGCCGGTTTATGTCACACGCGGCACGCTTGAGGTGCTTTCTTGTATCCATTTATTGGACACTGGACAGAGTACCACCGGACCCCGGAACGCCTCAGCCCGGTGTTCCGCAGCCCCGCAGAAATCCCGCTGATCGTCGCCGCTATCGCGCGGTTCACCTCGGGCGTATCCTCGCCGGCCCTCTTCCGCCGCAGCATATCCACCTGGATCAAGTGCATCGGGTCAACATACGGATTGCGCAGCTTGATCGAGTGCGCCAACACGCGATTCGTCTCCAGCAATTCGCTTCTGCTGAGTAATCTCCAACACCGCCCGCACCGTGCGATGAAACTCGCCCTCGAACATGTCGAAGATCCGCTCGCGAAGCTTCGTATCCGTCAACCAGCTCGGAATACAGCCGCGCCGTCGCCAGATCCACCTTGCCCAGCGCCATCTCCACGTTGCGCAACAGATCGATGAACAGCGGAAACTCGCTGGCCATCGTCCTGCAGCAGCTCGAGCGCGCCCGGCTTCTCAATGAACTGCTCGATCGAAAATCCCACGCCGAACCACGCCGGCACCAGCAGCCGCGACTGCGTCCACCCGAACACCCACGGAATTGCACGCAGATCGGCCAGCCTGGGCTGAGTTGCGCCGCGCCGGCCGCGAACCGATCTTCGCGTGCTCCAGCTCGCCCACCGGCGTCGACTGCTCAAAGTAAGTCACTACGTCCGGGTCTTCAAGAATGTGCTTCCGGTAAAACCCGAACGAAATCGTCGGAAAGCTCATCGAGCGCAACTTCCCACTCCGGCTTGAGCACACCAGTAAAGTGGCCCTCGGGATCGCGCGCATTGGGCCGCGCCAGTGCATCGAGGGATGCGGCAATCATCAATTCCAGATTGCGCTCCGCCAGTACCTCGTCGGCGTACTTGAAGTTCAGCACTTCGCCTTGCTCGGTGATGCGAAGCTGCCCTTCGAAGGAATCCATCGGCTGCGCAAAGATCGCGCGATGCGTGGGCCCGCCGCCGCGGCCGACCGTGCCGCCTCGTCCATGGAAGAGGCGCAGCTTCATGCCGCACTCGCGCGCCACCACATGCAGATCGCGATGCGCGCGAAAAATCTCCCACGTGCTGGTGAGCATGCCGCCGTCTTTATTCGAGTCGGAATATCCCAGCATCACTTCCTGCCAGTTACCCCACGACGCCATCAGCCTGCGATAATCCGGCCGGCTCCACAAGTCCCGGCAAATCGCCGGCGCCTGCGCAAGTCCTCGATCGACTCGAACAGCGGCACGGGCATCAGCCCGGGATCACGTCCGCCGCCCTTCAACGCGCACCCCGCCGAGCCGCGCCAGCCGCACCACGGCCAGCACATCGTCCACGCTTGACGCCCCGCTGATTACGTATTGACGGATTGCCTCGGGCGAGCAGCCGTTCTTTACTTCCGCTACGACGCGGAACGTTTCCAGCACGCTAGCGTGTTTCCGCCGACATGCCCGCTGGGCAGCTGACGGAGCCATCGTGTCGCTGATGGCCTCCTGCAGCGCCGCTTGCATGCACCCGCGCATGCTGCCTTATATCCAGCGTGTGCAGATGCAGTCCGAAAGTGCGCACCTGCAGAATCAGCGGATCGATCAACGTGCGCGCAATGCGCATGCCGCGCATTTGCCGCCAGCGAAGCACGCAGCAGTCTCGAGATCTTGAAGAAATTCCTCGACCGTAGCCGTAGGCTGACAGCACCTGCGCCAGCTTCTCCTGTCGAGTGCGCCAGCGTGAACGGCATTATCGGCAGATGCACGCCCGAGGGCCTGTGTCCGGTCCGCTCCAGTGTGCGCTGAATGCGCGCCTTCACGCAAATGACGAAACGTCGATAATACTCAAACTCATATTGCGCTCCGAAGACCTGCGCCTCCGGCGTATGCACCTGCTCCACGTAAGCTTTCAGCCTCGTACGCAGGTCTTCGCTCACCGGGCGCTGCTGTGCGCTGGTGGTCAGCAGATCAATGATCAATCGAGCTGGCGCCTGGTAATAGAGCAAGCAGGTGGCCGCGCGCCAGTTGCACCGCATCGCGCGTCACCTCCGGCGTCACAAACGGATTGCCGTCACGATCGCCGCCGATCCACGACCCGAATCTGCAGCACCTGCGGCAGACTCATGCGCATCAACCTTTACGCCGTATGCCGGCATGCAGCGCTTCAGAAATCTCGACGTAAAGTCCCGGCAGCGTCTCAAAGATCGACACGTCGTAGTAATCCAGCCCCATTTTCACTTCGTCGTATACAGTCGGCCGCCGCGAACGCACTTCATCCGTCTGCCAAAGGCTCGTGATCTCCGCGCATCACCAGTTCTTCCAGCCTCGCCAGTTCCTGCTCCGGAACAGGAATGCGATCGAGCATCGTCAGAAATTCGCCGATGCGACGCCGCTTGAACATCACCGACCGCCGCGCCGCCTCTGTTGGATGCGCCGTAAATACCGGGACATAGCACGCGCCGAGCCAGTCCATGGCTTCCTCAGCGCTGATGCCCACACGCCGCATCTCGCTCAACGTGCCTTCCAGCGATCCGCGCTGGCGGCCCGTTCCACCACTCAATCGCAACGCAATGCGGCGCCGTTTGCGATGGTTCGTTTCCGCAAGATTGATCAGTTCGAAATAAAACGCAAATGCCCGCGTCAGCAGAATTGCCTGCTCCGCCGGCAGCGAATGAACAAGCTCCAAAGCATTCGCCCCCTTATGCGCCGCCTCTTCATTGTCGCCACGGGCCTCGGCATCGCGGCGCCGAATCGTCCCCTGCCGCAGTGACTCCACGTCGCGAAAAGGCTCCTCGCCCACCTGCTCCCGCAGCACCTCGCCCAGCAGCATGCCCAGCGACCGCACGTCACGCCGCAACGGTGCTTCCTTCAGGTCCCCCGACGTGCCTCAAGCTCCGCCAGCCGCTGTGACCAGCTCTCGGGATTCCACAAAAGTGCCATCGTGTCTTGATTATGCACGAGCAGAACTGAATACCGTTTCAGCAGGCAATGTGCGAGGCACGAATCGCTCTCAGTCTGCGAGATTCGTCATGCAAGCTCCAACGGGTATGAAGTTGCCATCCCGAGCGAAGCCGAGGGATCTGCGGTTGCCTGTAAGACAGCTCGCGTTAGCTTGGACGCGCGGCTGTCCATTCCTCCCAAGCAAGAGTGGGTAAGCACGAACCTCAATGGACCCGACCGACGAAGTTTCGTTGCAATCGCAACCATGAGCCCACTACCCCTGCTTCTTCCCGCTCCCCAACTGCCAATACACCCCATACTTCTGATCGCGAATCTCGTACATCGGCATTAGCTCGTACTGCGCACCCTCGCCCGCCGCCTTAAACCGCAACTCCCCCGTCGACTCCATCCTCACCCAATCCGCGCTCGCCGCTTTCAGCAACGCATCCGGCTTCGCCAGCCCCTCCGGCATCGTCGCTCTGCCGGAAATGATTTTGCTCGGCCCATCCGTCGGCCCGGCTCCCAGGTCCGCCGCCAGCACCAGCGGCCCATACATCGCAGCCGCCACCGAGTCATCCCCCGCAAGCGTCTCCGTCCGCAACGCCATCGGCAAGTTCAAGCTGATCGTGTCGCCATCCTTCCACACTCGCCGAATCGCCAGATACGACCCTGGATCAGCAACAGCCTCCAGCGGCTTCCCGTTCACCTTCACCTCCGCCGCAGCCGTCGTCCATCCCGGAATCCGCACATGTACCGTCCGAATCTTTGGTCGCGCACTTGTGATCTTCAGTGTTGTCCCCTGCTCGCGCGGAAACTTGGTCGTCTGCTCGATCTTCAGCCCTTCCTCTTTCCAGTCCAGCGTCGACGAGATGAACTGGTTCACATACACATCGCTGCCGCGATGGAAATAGATCGTATCCGTAAACTTGGCAAACTCCTCTACGCCGGTCCCCGTGCAGCACCAGAACGAATCCTCTGCCGAGTGATACGCACGCCAGTATCCCGCCGACAGCGGGAAGAAATACTGCTTCAGCCCCTGAGCATTCTGCGTACCCAGCCTGCAATTGAACATCGAGCGCTCATACGCATCCATCCATCGCGCATCGCCCGTCCAGCCAAACACCAGCCGCTCCAGCTTCATCAGGTTGTACGCCACGCAGCATTCCGCATTCGTCCAGCCCAGCGATCCTTTCAACTGATCCGCAGGTGTTGTCCAATGCTCATCCAGGCTCGTATTCCCAATCGCGTAACTCCGCGCCGTCAACACCTCTTCGAGGAAATACTCCGCAATCCGCCGGTACCGGGCATCGCCCGTCACCTCGTACATCCGCGCCGCGCCAATCATCTTCGGCACATTTGTATTCGCATGCAGCCCCTGCAACTCATCCCGCCGCGCGGCCAGCGGATCGAGGATGCTCGGCTGCTCAAACAACCTCGCCGTATCGAGGTACTGCTGCTTCTTCGTCAGCGTCGCCAGGTTCACCAGCGACTCGTTCATCCCGCCATACTCCGTGCGCAGCATCCGTTGCCGCTGTTCATCGCTGATGCCCTCAAAATAGTGGTTCACCCACTGTGCCATCCCTTCGGCAACTTTCAGCGCATCGGTGTTCCCCGTCAGCACGTACATATCCAGCAGCCCAGCCATGATCTTGTGGTACGTGTAGAACGGCGCCCAAACTTCCTTTCCTTGCACCAGGCGCTCAAACAGACCCGTCGGAAAAGCGCTCACGTAGCCGTTGCCATTTTTCGTCTGGCACTGCGCCAGTCCACCCACAACCTCATCGCCTCGCAATTTCAAAACGGAATTCCCAGCCGTCGCTGAAGCAAGCGCCACCGCCGACAGATAATGCCCTCCATTGAAATGCCCGCGCAATTCAACTGTCGGACTCTCCCAGCCTCCGTACGGCTTCGCATTTGACGTGATGCCCGCCGTCAACCGGAACGAGTGCAACAGCCGGTCGGTCGTAAGCGAATCGAGATAGCGCGCATTCATCTCCGCCTGCTGCGCAAACATGCCAGGCTCCAGCCGTACCGCGCCAAGCGGGAAGGGAACAATCCGTTCCGACCCCGACCCTTCCGCATCCGCCAGCAACGAACTCGTGAATGCCGCCGGCGCCACAAATCCTAAAGCGGCACCCGCAGCGCTCATCTTCAAAAAATCCCGACGCGTTTGAGTATTCATCCACAACTCCCTTGCAACTTGAAATTCCGAGAGCTTGCCGCCCTGCTCCAACTAAACTCATTCCCATTCCGGAAAGCAGGTAAACGTTTGCTGCTCACTGCACATTATCGCTCAGCAGAGAAGCAGCTCGGCTACTTCGATTCGACTGGCGCAGTCGTCCCCGGCATCGCTGCCCGCAGAGCCTTCTTCACCTTGCGATACGACGTTGCCAGTGCATTGCTGGTATTGTCCGATGCGGTTTGCAGAGCATTTCCGGTGTTTGTATCAGCAACGGTCAGCGCATTATCGGTCGCTTGCATTCCCGTGCCAATTCCGGCAATCGCATTATCGCCACCCACAATCGCTGCCTGCGCTGGCCTCTTTCCCGGATTCACCCAGGCGATCTCATTTGCAGCAAGTCGATCCAACTTTTCAGTGCGCGCATCGCTGAAGTCGCTTCGCCGCATCTTTTCGGCCAGAGGCCAACCCGGCGAGGCCACCCACGAGGCGCCATTCATTGCAGCAGCCGGCTCCCCAAGATTAATGACACTGTTCGACTGATAGCTTCTCCATGTCGTCGCATCGATCTGCGCCGCATCCGCGTGTACAGATTGCCGGTCCCAGAAAAGATGCGTGCTTCCCGCTCGAAACCCAGACCTGTGGACCCTGCGATTCAGCGCCCAATGTTGCCGCACGTGCAATCTGGCTCGCATCGCACAACGTATCCTCGTGCGCCGACGCATACCAGTAATGCGCTTTCCAAACGCCGGCCTCGTCGCGACTCAAAATCGCAGATACGTGCTCCGCATCCAGGTCATGTCCCCTCTTGCCGCAATCCTTTCGCCATAGATCGTAGTAGTGCAACTCCACCTGTTCCGCATGACCCGGACGCGGAAAAGCCTGCCCATAGATTGTTCCGTTGTCTGCCACCACGACAGGCTTCCCGGCATCACCGGTAAACTGCGCTGGATGCGAAGAGCAATCGCTGCGGCTGATGAAAAATCGCGGCTCAAATTGCGCAAGCAACAATGTCTCCTGTGCGTCCGCCAAGCCGTCATGATCGCTATCCAGCGAAGCATCGGGAACTGGTGCCTGGGCACAGCAGATTGCGACAAGCCCGAATAGGGCCCAGGCCAAAATGAAAAAGCGCATGGGCCCATCCTACTCCGGCGCCTTCCGAGGCTCATTCCGCGGAAGCAGCCCTCAGGGTTCACCTCACAGATGTGTCAATACCCGGTTCGCACTCAAAATGGCAGTTCTTTCGCCAGCTGCAGCACGAAGTCCTCGCTTGCCCATGTAACTTATTGAGCTGCAGGAACTTCCTCACAGAGTATGGGTGGGTACACCCCACCGAAAAGGAGTCAGGCGCCTTCCAGTTGCAGCATGAGTTCTTCCCACTCAGCAGTCAGTGCGCCAAGCTGTTCCCGCAAACCCGCCGCAAGCTCCGTCAGCCGCTGCGTCTCCGTGGCAGAAACATACACCCCGAGTTGTTCCTCCGTATGCGCAATCGAAGCCTCAACCCGCGGAATCTCCTCTTCGAGAAAAACGCACCGCTCTTCCATCTGCTTCTGCTTGATCGGATTCAGCCGCCGGGAACGGTTGTTATCCGGCCCGCCCTCAATCACAATCGTCCTGCCGATAGGTGCCGCCTCGTTCAACTGAAACCTGGGTGCCCCATTTTCATGATTAGAGGAGGCGGGTGCCCCATATCTCGATTCTGAGACATGGGTGGGAACTTCCCTTGTCGAGATTCCCTCGTCGAGTGCCGCTGCTGCCGCCAGTTCCTCTTTCTTCCGAAGATAGTCCTCGTAGTTCCCCGGATACGTGGTAATCACCCCGTTCTCCACTTCGATCACCCGGGTAGCTAGCCGATCAATGAAGTACCGATCGTGCGAAACAAAAACCACCGTGCCTGAAAACGCAGCGATAGCATCCAGCAGCACGTCCTTGGCCCGCATATCCAGGTGATTTGTAGGCTCGTCAAGCAGATAGAAAATTTGAAGGCGAAACCAGAATTCGCGCCAATGCAAAACGATTCCGCTCGCCGCCCGAAAGCACGCCCAGCGGCTTGAATACGTCATCGCCAGAAAAGAGGAAACATCCCAGCAGCGACCGCAGCTCACTCTCCGGCACCTTCCGGCCGCGCGGCTGATGTCGTCCAGCATCCGCGCATCGCCGATCCAGCACCTTGTACTGGTCCTGCGCGAAGTACTCGCTCGACCACGTTGTGACCCAGCTTTACCGTGCCTTCTGTCGGCGCCTCCGCGCCCGTCAGAAGCTTGATCAGTGTGGATTTGCCCGCGCCGTTCACGCCCACCAGCGCTACCCGGTCTCCGCGCTCAATCGTGAAGCGCGCATTACTGAATACGTGCTTCGCTCCGTAGCTCTTTCCAAGGCCCTCAGCTTCCACGACCGTGCGCCCCGACGGCGGAGGCTGCGGAAACCTGAAATGAATCACCGGCTCTTCTTCCGGAATCTCGATGCGCTCGATCTTTTCCAGTTCCTTGATGCGCGACTGCACCTGCTTCGCCTTAGTGGCCTGCGCGCGGAAGCGATTGATGAAAGCCTCAAGATGCTCGATCTGGTCGCGCTGGTTCTTGTATGCAGCCGTCAACTGCGCGCGACGTTCGTCTTTCTGGGAAAGGTACTTGGTGTAGTTCCCCTGGTAAATTGTCAGCCGCTTGTTCCAGATCTCTACGGTGCGATCGATCGTCACATCGAGAAAATACCGGTCGTGCGAGATCAGGATGTACCCGAAGGGATAGTTATGCAGATAATCCTCGAGCCAATTGCGCGTTTCAAGATCCAGGTGATTCGTCGGCTCGTCCAGCAGCAGCAGGTTCGGCTTCGCCAGCAGCAGTTTGGCCAGCGCAATGCGCATCTGCCACCCGCCAGAAAACTCGTCCACCTGTCGCTCCAGTCCTCCTTGCCAAATCCAAGCCCGGTCAGAACCGTTCCCACCTGCGCATCCAGAGCGTAGCCATCCAGCGCGTGAAACCGCTCCTGCAGCATGGAATAGCGCTCGGCAGCCGCTTCGTACTCAGGGCTCGCATGATCCAGTTCCGACAATCTGCGCCGCCGTCGCTCGATCTTCGCCCTCCATGGCGCGCAGCTCGTCGAACACGCTCAGGCACTCGTCAAAAACGGTCCGGCCGCTCAGCCGCAACCCTTCCTGCGGAAGATAGCCAATGCTCATTCCCCTGGTTTGCTGCATGGTCGCCGTAGTCCAGCGATTCGAGGCCCGCAAGCACCTTCATCAGTGTTGATTTGCCGGTGCCGTTGGCGCCAACCAGTGCGGTTCTTTTCCTTGCTCGAATAAGCCAGTTGGCCTCAAGAAACAGCACACGCGGGCCAAACCGCTTACCGGCATTTTGCAGAGACAGCATTCCTCTTCTATTTTCGCAGACGAATTCCTACCGCTGTCCGCCGCTCGGAGACTGGGTCGTGGATTGTGCCTGTGGCGCAGCCGGCTGTGCCGGATTGGGAGTGAAAGTCTTGAGTGCTTGGAGGTTACTCTGCACCTTCTCCCACTTGCCAGGATCTTTCTTCGTGTCGATTGGTGCCGATGCATTCGAGTAGAAAGCGAGGACGTTCTTCCGTAGCGCGACAGTTGTCACGTCAAACTTCTTGTCGGCCAGGTGCGACAAAAGCTTCGCATAAGTGTCATCGGCCAGTATGTACTCGCCCGCAATCGTCGCCTTGCCGCTGTCGAGATCATCGTTATCGAGTCTCACTTTCCTGGCTCGCGTAGCATCAAGCAGCAAACCGTAATTGTCCACCGTCTGGTTAATGCTCGTGAAATATAGGTCCTCAGTCTTTGGCGTGGGCACGTTGAAGTCCAGCGCTTTGAGTGGGCCAACCTTTGGCATCAGTTTCAGCAGCACGGCCAGAAAGCGCACGCCGAATCCGGGGCGCCGGTAGTCCTTGCCCCATTGCTTCTCATAGTCAGCACGCGAGAGCCGATAGAGAAACTTCTGCTTCTCGAAATTCGGAACTTCCTTCATGATTTCTTTCTTGTGCGTGCGAAGAGCCACCTTCGTCATATGCGGAATCAGAGTACTGACGGAATAGCGAAACGACCCGATGGCAAGGTCTTCATGCGGAATCACGTCCTTCAACTGGACCCCGTAGACCACTGGAAAGACCCGTTCAAGCAGCTCTTTGGAAACCTCGAAGCCGATAAAGTCGTGATATTGCTCCGGCGCGTAACGCCGTTTGGCTACTTGCGCCATGTCAAATCCGAACTCGGTGCGAATGTGGGCAGTCTTATCCTGCGCATAGAGAACGAAGGGGCCGAATTTGGCGCGAAGCTTGGGGTACGCAATCGCAACCGACTGATTCACGGCCGGATGCCCAGTAATGTCCGCTGCATAGTGCGACAAAGCGCCCAGCGCAAAGGCATACTCGTCCGCGTTCTGGCTCTCCTTGATGAGTTCCAGCACGAAGTCGCCGCTGCGCACGTAGTGAACCAGGTCGCTGAACTCCTGATCGCCGAAGGGATAGTAGCCCATGTCCTGAATCACGGCTCCGCCATAGGCATAAGCGTGAGCTTCGCGGATCTGATCATCCGTCAGCCCGGGATAACGCGCCAGGATCATTGGACGCAGATGATCATTCCACAGGAGATCGATAATCTCCTCGTGCGTCAGCACCGAATACGCGTGGGAAGAACCGGCCCCGACCAGCAGGGCCAGCAGAACCGCCAAAGTACGGATCGTTGCTTGCAGAGTTCTTCCGGAAAGGAGGCGAGAACAGGCTAATCTAGGCATCGTTCAGTCTTTCTATAAGTGAGACGTCGGCCATGCATTCTAAGCAATAGTCTTTTCAATTAGATGCCCTTCGGAAGGCCAGCGTTGTACATTACTTATGGCTTCTTCTCCAGGCAGCAATCGCACTGGAGGACCTAAACCCTTCATTCAGGACGAGCATCCGTTTCCGCCCCGCTTGGCGCCAATGCGGCCATTCATGTAAAACAAGCGACGGGAGCGAGAAGTCGCTCAGCGTAACATTCTCCAGAAGATCTCGATGAATAAGCTCTTCCCCAACCCGAAAGCCGCCCTCGAAGGAATCGTCCGTGACGGAATGCTGCTCGCCGTCGGTGGTTTCGGCCTCTGCGGCATTCCTGAGGAACTGATCCTTGCCTTGCGCGATAGCGGTGTCCGCAATCTGACCATCGCCAGCAACAATGCCGGCGTCGATGGCGCGGGCCTTGGGTTGCTGCTGGCAACGCGCCAGATCAAGAAAATGATCTCCAGCTATGTCGGCGAGAACGCCGAATTCGAGCGCCAGTTCCTCGCCGGCGAAATCGAGGTCGAGTTCTGCCCCCAGGGAACCCTGGCGGAACGTTTGCGCGCCGGCGGCGCAGGGATTCCCGGCTTCTACACGCGCACTGGAATCGGCACCATCATCGCCGAGGGCAAAGAGCACAAGGACTTTGATGGCAAGACATACATTCTGGAACGCGGGATCGTAGCGGACCTCGCACTGGTGAAGGCATGGAAGGCCGATCTCAACGGCAACCTGATCTATCGCCGAACCGCCCGCAACTTCAATCCCAATGCGGCGACTTGCGGAAAAATCACTGTCGCCGAAGTGGAAGAAATCGTCCAGCCCGGCGAACTCGATCCCGACGAGATTCACACTCCCGGAATCTTCGTTCATCGCCTTGTACACATCCCTCATCCCATCAAGCGGATCGAGAAGAAGACTACGAGGGAGGGCTGAGGCGATGGCATGGACACGCAACCAGATGGCTGCTCGGGCTGCAAAGGAATTGCATGATGGCTACTACGTGAACCTCGGCATCGGCATTCCGACGCTTGTTGCCAACTACATTCCGGAAGGCATGACCGTGACGCTGCAATCAGAGAACGGCTTGCTCGGCATGGGCCCGTATCCTCGCGAATCAGAGATCGATCCCGACCTGATCAATGCCGGAAAAGAAACCGTGACCTTTGTTCCCGGAGCAGCCACGTTTTCGAGCGCTGACTCCTTCGCCATGATTCGCGGCGGTCATATCGATCTGGCAATTCTCGGCGCGATGCAGGTTTCAGAACGCGGCGATCTGGCCAACTGGATGATTCCCGGCAAACGCGTCAAAGGCATGGGTGGCGCGATGGACCTCGTCTCCGGCGTCCGGCGCGTGATCGTGCTCATGGAGCACACCACTCCCGACGGAGGCCATAAACTTCTGCGCGAATGCACATTGCCGCTCACAGGCAGCGCCGTGGTGCATCGCGTCATTACCGATCTATGCGTGCTCGATGTGACGGATTCAGGTTTCGAAGTGTTCGAACTGGCCGACGGCGTTACGCGCGAGTTCGTTAAGGAGCGCACCGGAGCAGCACTTCATTTCCGCTGAACTCACCTCTTCCAGACCGGCTTTCTCTTCTCCAGAAAAGCCGAAACTCCTTCGCGAAAATCCGCAGATCTCGCGGGATTCCGCGATCGCTTGCAGGGCCGCAACAATCGCCGAATCGAGCCAGCTACGATTTTGCGCAGCAAGCAACTGTTTGGTTGCGCTTATCGACTGCGGGCTATTGGCGAGCAGAGACTTCGCCAGTGCATGTGCGCGCGCTACCAGTTCTTCCGGCTCGACCACTTCGTTCACCAACCCCAATTGCTGCGCCTCCGCCGCTCCGAACAGGCGACCAGTCAGCAAAAGATCGCGGCTGCGCTTGTCCCCGACCTGCAGCGACAGAAACGCAGAGACCAGCGCCGGAACAAACCCGATGCGAACCTCGGTGAAGCCGAACTTGGCTTCCGGTGTCGCCAGCGTAAAGTCGCAGATGCGTTGCCAATCCGGTTCCGCCAGCAATGGCCGCACCATTCACCGCGGCGATTGTGGGCACAGGTAGCTCATATAGAGTCACAAATAAGCCGGGCAATCCGTTCTGCATCTGTGCGATGCTCTGCGGCAGTCTTGTCGCGCATGCGTCTGCAACTCCGACAGATCCAGACCCGAACAAAAGGCTTCTCCGGCGCCGGTCAGAATCAGGACGCAGCATCCGCTCGCAGCGGCTCCTCAATCGCACTGATCAACTCCACCTGCATCTCCTGTGTCATCGCGTTTCGGCGGTCAGGGCGATTCAGAGTCATGGTTCGAATGGAATGGTCATCCGTTACGATGATCGTCTTGTGGCTCAATTTCGCTCCTTCCAAAGAACATGCGCGTCCTTCATTGCACACCCGAACCAAAACGGCTCGAAATCTCTTGATTCGCTGCTATCAAAGCGTCCAACGATCCAATCGCTGGCAAGTTTGCGCCGCACTCTGCGCAACTCCGCCAGCACGACTTCGGTGGGAATATTTCCAACCAGCACATCCTGCGCAAACGGGCAACCACCCAGCCCGCCGATCGCCGAGTCAAATCGCCTGCAACCTGCTTGAAATGCAGCTCGAATGCGCTCCGAGGCTTCTGCGGGCCTCGCGTGCAGATGCGCTCCAATCTCCAGGTCTGCGAACTGCCCGATAACTGCGGACAAGACTTCTTCAACTTGATCGGTGGTGGCCAGTCCGACTGTATCTGCCAGCGAGATCTCCGTTACTCCGCATTCAGCAATCAGGTCGCACGCATGCAGCACCTCATCGACGTTCCATGTCTCTCCATATGGGTTTCCAAAGGCCATTGAGACATACGCGACAACTTTCCGATCATCGGCTCGACGCGATCGACTGGATCTTCTGCAGCATCTCCGATCGAGTCTTCAGAGGTCTGGTTCTGATTTCGACGCAGAAACTCTGCCGAAATAGAATACGGAAATCCGAGCGTCTTTACCGCATCCGTTTGAACGGCACGCTGCGCGCCTTTTTCGTTTACTACAATGCCGATGATCTCAGCATCCGCTGGCGGCGACGAAATGAGACAGCACCTGCTCCGAGTCCGCCATCTGCGGAACAGCAGCGGGAGAAACGAAGCTTACAGCGTCAATGTGCCTGAATCCCGCATCGATCAGCTTGCGAAGGTATCGGCTTTGATCTCCGGCGGAATCGTGCTTGGGCAGTCCCTGCCAGGCGTCTCGCGGGCATTCGACGATTTTGACCGTTTCATCCATTCAAATTGCAACCTGCATCGACACCCGTGTTATCACTATGGCAACTATCCACGCGACGGATAAACCTTGAGGATCTCTCTCGCAATCACCATGCGCTGAATCTCGCTGGTACCTTCGCCAATGGTGCACAGCTTAACGTCACGATAATACTTCTCGGCGGGGTAATCCTTGATGAATCCGTAGCCGCCAAACAACTGCACCGCGTCGTCGCAAATCCGGACGGCAACTTCGCTCGAAAAAGCTTAGCCATTGATGATTCGCGTGTCACTTTCCGGCCGGCATCCTTCAGCACGGCCGCGCGCTGCGTAAGAAGGCGAGCCGCATCCAGTTCTGTGGCCATATCCGCCAGCTTCCATTGGATGCCCTGGAACTCCGCGATTGCCTTGCCGAACTGCTTGCGCTCCTTCACGTATTTCAGCGCTGCGTCCAGAGCGCCTCGCGCGATGCCCAGCGCCAGTGCCGCGATCGAGATGCGTCCGCCATCAAGCACGCGCATGGCATCGATGAACCCCTCGCCCTCCGCGCCAAGCAGATTCTCCTCGGGAATTTCGCAGTCTTCGAAGATCAACTCGCTGGTATCGCTGGCACGCAGGCCAAGCTTGTTCTCCTTTTTGCCGGGACGAAATCCCTTCGTTCCCTTCTCCACGA
This sequence comes from uncultured Acidobacteriaceae bacterium, assembly GCA_963782775.1. Taxonomy (GTDB): domain Bacteria; phylum Acidobacteriota; class Terriglobia; order Terriglobales; family Acidobacteriaceae; genus Telmatobacter. Next base: position 306,538 of record CAWALE010000011.1, on the reverse strand, counting down.
CGAACGCTGAGAGCCCGTGGGTTCCCTTGCTCTTGTCCGTCGACGCAATCACAACTGCGAGGTCCGCATAATGACCGTTCGTGATGAAGGTCTTGCTTCCATTCAGCACGTAGCGATCGCCCTTCTTTACGGCTGTTGTGCGCGAATTGCTGGCGTCTGAGCCTGCACCGGGTTCCGTCAGTCCCCATGCGGCCAACCACTCACCGCTTGCGAGCCGAGGAATATACTTCTTCTTCTGGGCTTCGTTTCCTGCCAGGAAAATATGGTTCGTGCCCAGCGAATTATGCGCAGCGACGATGATGCCGATCGAGCCGTCGACCGCGGACAGCTCTTCGATTGCAAGCACGTAGTCGACATATCCAAGGCCGGAGCCGCCGTAGCTCAGGCGGGAAAATGACGCCCAGCAATCCCATCTCGCCGAGCTTCTTCACGACGTCAAGAGGAAATTCGCTCGCCTCGTCCCACTTCATTACATTGGGCGCTATCTCTCGCGCTGCGAATTCGCGGATCTCGCGTCGAAGCTGCTCCTGCTCCTCTGTTAGAACAAACGGATAAAGGCTTTCGTTACTTTCGAGCGCTACGCTCATTTCTTTGGCTCCTTTGCGTCTGGGGGATGGGACGCCAGCCTAACCTGCTGACTGGATAAGATGCCTTTAAATGGATATCGAAGATGGCCCGTACGATCCGTCAGGTTTGCAGCACTCCGGGATTGAACTTCGGTACATCAGGATTCATTGCACACGCCTCAAGCGCGGTAATCAGCACGTCTCTCGTTTTGGCAGGATCGATGATGGCATCTATCCAGAGGCGGGCGGCGCCATACCGAGGGTCAGCCTGCGCGTCGTAGGTGGATTTGATCTCGTTGTAAAGAGCCGCTCTCTCTTCCTCTGAAAGCACCTTGCCTCCGCGCTCCACTTGCTTGGCGCGAACCTCTGCCAGTGTTCCTGCCGCCGACGCACCGCTCATCACCGCATAGCGTGCCGTGGGCCACGCAAACAGGAACCGCGGGATCGTATGCTTTGCCGCACATTGCATAGTGCCCAGCTCCGAAGCTTCCGCCGATAATCACTGCAATCTTCGGGACAACGCTGGTGCTCACCGCCGAAACCATCTTTGCTCCTGCGCGAATGATCCCGCGACCACTCCGCGTCTTTCCCCACCATGAACCCATTCACATCGTGCAGAAAAATGAGCGGCACCAGGTTCTGATTGCAGTCCATGATGAAGCGGGCGGCCTTCTGCGCGCCCTCGGTGTATATGACGCCGCCCACTTCGATTCGCTTTGCCCCGGCTGACGGGCCCATCGCGACGATCTGATTCTGATTGGTCTTCTGGTTGGCGACAATGCCTACCGCGTGTCCGCCAATACGCGCGTAGCCGCAAAGAACTGTCCGGCCAAATTCTTCCTTGTACTCATCAAACTCGCTGCGATCGACAATGCGCGCGATCACCTCGTGCATGTCGTAAACGTTGCTTGTGCCAGGTGCTGGATTCAATAAGCCGTACACGTCTTCGATGACACACTTCGGCGCGTCGCGCTTCGCATCGTAGGCGGTGCGGCTAAATCGCTCTTCTGAAGCACACGGCGATTGCCGTTGACCGAATTTATCCACCAGCGAACGCAAGCGTGCGATGCAATGGTGATCGTCCGGCTCCTTGAAGTCGACCGTGCCCGAAATTTCGGCATGCATCGCGGCGCCACCCAGTTCTTCAGGATCGGTCTTTTGCCCGATTGCTGCCTGCACGAGCGAAGGACCTGCCAGGAACAGGCCTGAACCCTCGGTCATCAGCACAGTGTCGGTCATCACCGGCAGATAGGCGCCGCCCGCCACGCACATGCCCATGATTGCCGTGATCTGTGGAATGCCCAGCGAACTCATGACTGCGTTATTGCGAAAGACTCGACCGAAGTCGTCCGTATCCGGAAACACGTCCTCCTGCAATGGAAGGAAGACGCCGGCCGAATCCACAAGGTAGAGCGTTGGAATGTGGTTATCCAGCGCGATGTTCTGAGCGCGGATGCACCTTCTTTGCAGTCATCGGGAAAAAGGCCCCAGCCTTTACCGTGGCGTCGTTGGCGATGATCATGCAGAGCCGGCCACAGACACGGCCCAGGCCCGTAACGACGCCTGCTCCTGGCGCGCCGCCGTACTCGGAGTACATCTCGTAGCGCCGCCCACAGGCCCAGTTCAAGGAATTCGCTGCCTGCGTCGAGCAGCAGCTTCAGACGTTCCCGCACGGTCAGGCGTTTCTTCGCGTGCTGTGCTGCTGCCGCTTTCGCGCCGCCTCCAAGGCGAATGGTGTCTTCCTGCGACCGAATGGTTGCAAGCACTTCGAGCAGCGCGGCCCGGTTTGCTTTCGCGCGCGGGGATTGAGGATCAAAGCTGGAACCGATCACGTTTTGAAGTTTCGAGCTTTCGGCCATTCTTCACTCACACAAACTCGCAGACTATAGCACCTTGGATGGTACCGACGTCCATACCGTCTCACAGCAAACTGAAAACCATCGAGTCTAGACGGTCCGTTTTGAGCGCGCACCGCGCCAGTAGAGGAACAATCCGATCAGGATCGAGATAGAGGTGCCACCAACCAACTGCAACTCGAAGACGGCTGTGTTCGTTTCTCCCGGCGGGAAAAAGGACAGGATGATTCCGATCAGGACCACGAGAAACCCAAGGGCGCCACAAATCCAAACTCCGATGATGCCTCCTGGTACAAGGACTGCATGGGTGTTTTCCCTTCTGTCCTTGCGGGTGGAGAGCCGGATGACCGCTGCAAACATGTATAGGAAAGGAATGAAATAAAGAATGATCGCTGCGCTGACGACAAGCTGATATCCAACCAGAATGCTCCTTGTCTGTATCTGGCTTAGCACAAGGATGGTGCCGGACAGGACCGCCTGCACCAGGATCGAAATGTAGGGCGTCTTCCATTTTGGGTGAATCTTTCCGAAGGCTGCCGGAAGGTAGCGATCAATTCCAACGACAAATGGCACACGAGCTATGCCTGCGACGGTGCTCCCAACGCCGCCCGCATTGCCCACTGTTACCAGCATTGCTGCCAGCACACCGAGCAAGCCGATCTTTAGCGTCATTGACCCGACCGTGATGGCACTGAACACCCCGCTCTTGAGGGTCAATGCTCTACGGCCGGCAACAACGCGAGAATCGCAAAGGTCCCGCCGATGTACATCAGCGCGATCAGCGCTCCGGCACCGAACACCGCACGCGGAAGCGTTCGCCGTGGGTCGCGCACCTCTTCGCTCATCGCCGAGACCAGCTCAAGGCCCGTGAAGGCGAATGCGATCTGCGACCAGAAGTTCACTGTGTCCCAGTTCCACGCGGGCATCATGTTCTGAACCGTGAAGTGCGTTGCTGACCCGTGCTTGAAGACGACGACCACGGCCACGAGGCCAAGAATTACCAGTGGCAAATACGTCCCGACGCCTCCGGCATTTTGCAACCACTTGCCGATATTCAGGCCAATGATGTTGAGGACTACGGCGACAAGCAGCAATCCCAGCGAGACGCTGAGCAGAAACGTCCGATCCTGGGCGAGCTGCGCGCCGCGTCCACCGATGATGTATGCGGCCATTGATGCGCTGGCGAGCAGAAGGCCGGGAAAGTAGAAGACGGTGTAGATCCAGTAGGTCCAGCCGGCGACAAATCCGTGGAAGTCTCCGAAGGCCTCCTTCGACCACGCATACAGGCCGCCCTCCTCAGGGAACCGCGACGAGAGCTCATTGATCACCAGCGCACCGGGAACAAAGAAGAAGACTGCCGCGATGACCCACAAGCTGATCGACGATGTGCCGTTGTGCCCAGCGGCCGCGATCCAACGCGGTCCGAGCACCGTGGCGATGTTGAACAGCAGCACATCCCAAAAGCCCATGGTCTTGCGCAACTGGGCCTTGGCATCTTGCGCAGGCGGCGCAAAGATCGTCATAAAGCCACCTGGGCGTCCACGCGGCCATCGTCTGTTTGCATAAGCGACCATGATAGTTGCACCTAGAGGCACACACAAACCCTTCTGGGGGCGGGAGCCAATAGCCGGTAGTCACCAGGACTGGACGAATCGGCATTTTCGAGGAAAAAATCCTCTTTAGAGCCAAGTTCGTCATTCTATGCGAGTTAGCTTTCGATGGGGGTCTTGTAAATATTTGGAAACAAACAGGTTAAGATCTAAAGTCGTCATTCCAAAGGACTTGAGTACTGATTTGTTGAAAACAAAGGACTTAATGTCTAAAGTCGTCATTCAAAAGGACTTGAACGTTATTTCAGGGCATTTGAACCATTTTTAGTGCAATTCTGTCCACAATTGCGATGTGGGCAGCCCCGCGTTAGTCGAACCAAGTCTGAGGGCCTAAAGAGAGTGTTTCAGCAGGCTGTAATGGCGGAGCTTTCAGGAAAGTCGCGGTTTCGGGAAACAGGCAACTCAAGACAATTCTAGGGAATTGGGAGAAATAACCTGCAAAGCGCGGTGAGTTTGTTTTCGCAGCGGAATGAGCGCCATAGGCGGATTCTGACGGGGCCGAGTATTGACACCGGTTAGAGTGAACCCTTGCAGTGAGACAGCGCAAGGCGATCAGCTTTGGGACGGGCTCGACTGCTTAGGGATTGAGGATGTGAGCAGGGATGTCACCGCGGCGCAGAGTTTGAGATTCATCAGCGCGGCTCAGGGAGCGAGTTCGGTGAGAAGCCAGGCCCTGGCCATCTTCCAGTCGCGCATCACGCTTTGGGGAGAAATCTTCAACACTTCCGCCGTTTCCTCGACGCTCAATCCTCCGAAGAATCGGAGCTCGATGACTCTTGCTTTGCGTGGGTCGATTTGAGCGAGCTCATTCAACGCGTCGTCAATGGCTACCATCTCCCGGTCTCTCGAGCCTGATGCGATCTCCGGCGCGTCGTCGAAGTTCACATGGACCGCACCATGACCCCGTTTGGCCATGTTCTTTGCGCGGGCTCGATCCACCAGGATCCGCCTCATCATGTTTGCCGATACGGCGAAGAAATGCGCGCGATCCTGCCAGCTGACGTTGTCTACTTCCACCAGCCGCAGAAAGACTTCGTGGACAAGGGCAGTCGCCTGCAGACTGTCGCCTGACCGCTCCTTGCGCATATATTTTGCTGCCATCCGCCGCAGCTCAAGGTAGACCTTCGGGGTGAGGTCTCCCAGAGCTTCCTGATCGCCGCCGCTCCAAGCCTTCAAAAGATGGGTGACGCTTGTCGTCTCTTCGCCCATGAATCCCGCCGATGCCTCGATCTTACGACTTCGTGAAGAAAGCAAAGAATTATTCGCCGTTGTTGTAGTTCTTCGCGATGTTTCTCGCTTACCAGGATGAAACCGCTCCACGAAGCCCACGAGCGGCATTCGTTTCAGCCCGGGAAGGCTGGGCAAATGGTCCCCGTTCTCGAACTCAGAATCAACCCAGACCACTAGGAGGTCTCTCTTATGAAAGCCCAATCGATGAACACAAATTCTTGCCAGTTCCTGAAACTTTCCGTAGCAGCCTTGACCGTTTTGGCGGCTCTCATCCCATTGGGAGTTCCCGCGGCGGCAACAGCCCAAAGCACGATCCAGTTGAGCGGAAGCCTTCAGCAGAGCCAGGGACCGGAAGGGTCGTGGCTCTACACCGTGACCATTCCGGGATATACCTTCCAGGGGATTGAGACTTACTCCGTTGGAGGAGGCTACACGGAAGCCGACCAACTTTCCTTCAATCCTCTTGCGGTGGCAAGCGCGGGTCACGGCGCGTGGAAATGACAGGCCAAATACATTCAATCTCACCTACCTCAATCTCACGTTCGATGCCTTCAGCAGCGGCAATCCGACGGGAACACTGAAGGTGCGCCAGACTACCACAATTAATAAGAGTGGAAACTCTTACACCGGCTCAGGCGACTACACCTACTACGATCTGGACGGCAATCCCATTCCCAGCATCAGTGGAACTTTTACCATCACGGCCAGGCGGATTGTGGTGCAGGCCCCAAAGTAGCCCTCGCGGGTACTGACAAATGATTGCGGGCAGCCGATCATGGCTGCCCGTTTTTGCTGCGGTTTTCTGGATAACTTCGCTGGACTGCCTTGAGTGGATCGCAAAATTCATGCTTGACACCGACAGACAATCCACTACCATATGGTTGTGGATAGGTTGGGTACAACATTTGCGGCTTTGTCTGATCCCACCCGCAGGGCGATGATCGAACGACTCAGCCATGGGCCTGCCTCTGTGCATGGATTGACGGAACCGTTTGCACTCTCGCAGCAGATGATTTCAAAACATATTGCCTACCTGGTGCGGGCGCGGATTGTGATCAAGACGAAGCGTGGACGAGAGAGTGTGTGCACGCTTAGGCCAGAGGCGATTAAGACAGTCAGCGACTGGGCGATTAGCTATCGCCGATTCTGGGAAGAGAGTTTCGACAAGCTGGATGTGGTTGTGAATCAAATGAAAAAAGCGGAGGTCAGAGATGACAAAAAACACGGTTAACGAGATAGAGCGGATGGTCGTCACAAGAGTTTTTGATGCCCCACGCGAATTGGTTTGGAAGGCGTGGACAGACCCGAAGTACGTGATGCAGTGGTGGGGGCCGAAGGGTTTTACTGCGCCCGTTTGCAAGATGGATTTTCGCGTTGGCGGAAAATTTCTCTGCTGCATGAGAACGCCGGATGGGCAGGAGGGCTGGAATGCGGTTGAATACCACGAGATTGTTCCGTACGAGAAGATCGTTTCCTCGATGTACTTTTCCGACTCGGAGGGAAACAAGATTGAGCCTGAGCAATTAGGAATAGAACATGAGGCCATAGAGGGTGCGTACGATGTGACCCTCTTTGAGGATCTCGGAAACGGCCAGACGAAACTCACCTACATTGGAAATGAACCCATGGAGAGCGCGAAGAATAGCGGTCAACTCGAGGGCTGGAACGAGATACTCGATAAAGTTGCCGCAGTTGTTGCGGAGCTAGCGCAGGCGAAATAAGAAGTTGAAGCTTTGATTCGCGAAACTCAATCGTGGAGAAAGAAATGAAAAGAATACCGTTTCTCGCTATCGTCCTGCTGGCATTCGCATTTCCCGCGCATGCCCAGGACGCGATGAAGAAAGATGCAGCCGTCAAACCTGCCGATCCGGAATTGAAAGTCGTGCTCGATTCCTGGAATGAGATTGGCCGCAAGCTGACGGCGATGGCCGAAGATTTTCCCGAGGACAAATATGACTTCAAGCCGACACCCGACAGCGGAGCTTCGCCGAGCAGTTGCTGCACGCGGCGGGTTCATGCTACTACTTCACGAATCCTGTGATGGGGCTGAAGCCTCCCGCGGGAGAAGATCCGAAGCGCGACCAATACAAGTCCAAGGCCGACATCGTTGCGTTCGTCAAGAAATCCTTCGCCGATGGCGCAATCCGCCCTCCAGTCGAAAGGCGAAAAAGGCCTGACGACGGAGGTTGTTTATTTCCCTCAGGCAGAAATCGCGCGTTCTCGACATTGCAAACGGCATCATCGAACATAGCGGTGAACACTACGGCCAGCTCGTTGTGTACTACCGCCTCGCAGGTCTTGTGCCGCCGGAGTCGCGGCCCAAGAAGTAAAGCTCAAGAGACCAGGTACCCCGTCCTTATCGCGCGCCGTTTGCGCTGATGGGCGGGGATTTTGGTTTTTGGGACCTTCAGTATTCAATGCGGCGGGTGGCCCCGATGTCGAGGCGCTATCCAGTTGAGGGTGCCCCCGATCCCCTCGACTCATCCATCCACACCGAAGGCGTGCGGGGATGTTGAGCTCGTAGCGTTGCGTGAAGACCATTGTCCTAGAGTTCGGCGGTGATGCCGGCAGGATATGAACGCCGTACCTCGCTCGACTGCGGGACCGTGAAGCGCCAGCTTGAACCAGCGATGTAATGCTCACTAAGCAACTTGCGCAGCCCTTCACAAGTTTCGGATCCCGTGCAATCAGCAACTCCTGCGGCAGCCGTCCCTGCCAGGTGGAGAAGTTGCGTTCCGAGCGTCCTCGCGCCTGCGGAGAGTAGGCCGGAATCATACGCACTCCCAGTTCCTTCTTCATGGCGCGGCCCACCTGCGTGGGACGCTCATAATCGACCTTGCCGCCGCTCTTCGGCGTCAGCCAGAAATGGAGCCCAGGTCGGAATAGAGCGAACAGAACAACCCCTTCTGTTCAATCACTGCCCGCAGCCCGGCCATCACGGTGGCAGTTGTCTCTTCCTCGGCCAGCTGCGCGTAGTAGATCTCGCTGGTGGCATCGTCCAGGATCACGATCAGGTCATGCTTACGCTCGTCCTGAAACCACTGGTGTTCGCTGCCATCGATGTGCAGCATCATCCCCGGCAGAGGACGCCTCTCACGCCGCTTGCGATGAACCCCGCGTCTGGCCTTGCGCTTCACCAGGCCGGCCGCCTGCGAGCCTGCTTGACCCACGTATAGCTCAAACCGATCTGATGTTTTCCTCGCCGAGCTTCTCATGAAAGTGACGCACGTTCAGATCGAAGTACTTGTCCCGATACAAGCTCAGAACCTCTTCGGCTTGCTTCTCCGGCACTCGCCCGCTGCTTGGCTTGCGCCGTCCGTCGCCGGTCCAGCAATCCCTCAGGGCCTTCGTCCTCAAGCCGTTTTCCGCCAGCGTCGCATCTGCCGTTCGCTGATGCCATCAACTCCGCTGCTTGCCACCACTTGATCTTCCCCGTCGTGGCTCGTAACAGAACTTCCTGCAACTTCATCGCCCGCTCCGCCGCGGTCCTCGGATAGGTCTCCATGCTCTCGCGCATGGCTCCATCCTCGCCGCACGTTATGCGGACACTTCACTTGCTAAAAACACCGGACATATTATGTGCTAACGACAGTGGACAACCCGTCAGTTACTTCTCAATAAACAGGATAGCCTCTGATGGAGCCCCACAGTGCCGGGTGGCAGGTTAGAGTGTTCCCGGGACAGACCCAAGTGGCAGCATGACGCTGTAATGGGTGGCCGCATTCGTACCTTGCAGCACTGGACGAGCTAACCCTGGCTGCTGGTGCTCGTCCGTCTCGTTGAGCAGACCTCGTGATCTCGCGATAAGATTGACCCTGATCGCGGGGGCGCTCAAACGAACCCTGAACACTGGCAGAAGATGGAGGAGTTGTATCATGCTGCGCTGGAGAAGTCCGGCGAAGAGCGTGAGGCGCTGTTGGCGAATTCTGATCCCGAGATGAGACGCGGCGTTGAAGCTTTGCTCGCGCAAGGGACTCGGGTGAAAGGGTGCTCGACCATCCCGCATGGGAGCAGGCAGGCACTTCCCAGTTGGTTACCACCGGCCGCGCAGATCGCTCCCGGTACGCAGCTCGGACCATACTGCATAGAAGCCAGAATTGGCGCGGGCGGCATGGGCGAAGTGTATCGGGCAAGCGATACACGGTTGAATCGCCTGGTCGCAATCAAGTTTTCGGCCGCACAGTTCACCGAGCGTTTTGAACGCGAAGCGAAAGCGATTGCCGCGCTGAACCATCCCAATATCTGCCAGATTTATGACATCGGCCCGAACTACCTCGTGATGGAGTTTGTTGATGGCTGTCCGATCGTCTCCACTGAACAGCATGAAGTCTGCCCATTCCGCCAGCGAAAGCTCTTGCACTCGCCCTGCAAATCGCAGCTGCTCTCGAGGCCGCGCACGCAAAGGGCATCGTTCATCGCGATCTGAAACCAGCGAACATCCTGTTGACGAGTAGCGGCACGTGAAGCTTCTCGATTTCGGACTCGCGAAGCAAAGCCGCGATACCGGCCCGGCCCACGACACAGCCGAAACAATGGGTATTACCCAGGCGGGCACGATCATGGGCAGCCCCGCTTACATGTCTCCGGAGCAAGCCGAGGGGCGGCCTGCGGATGAACGTTCTGACATCTTTTCGTTTGGCGCGGTGCTCTACGAAGTTCTTGCCGGAAGGCGTGCCTTTGCGGCGCCTTCCGTCGCTTCTACTCTGGGAGCAATTCTGCACAAGACCCCGGAGCCGTTGAATGCACCGCCTGCGCTGAATTCAATTGTCCTCAAGTGCCTCTCCAAATCCCCCGACGCTCGTTACCAGACTGCAACCGAGCTGATGACGGCGCTGACGAAAGCGTCAACCATGCAAGTCTCGGCGTTGTTGAGCCGAACGGACCTCGGAAGTTCGGCAAGCTCGGGTTGATAATCGGCGGCGCTCTGCTGGCGGTGCTGGGGATCGTTGGTGTCGCCGGCGGAATCTATTGGAAGCGGATCAAGTCCGGCCAGATTGATTCGATTGCAGTTCTGCCTCTCGATATGCGCAGCACCGATCCTGAAGCGGACTACATTTCGGATGGCATCGCGGAAAGCATAAACAACAGCCTGGCACAGATGCCCGAGCGTCAAGGTAATTCCTTACAGTGTCGCCCTCCATTACAAAGGCAAGGCAGTCGATATCCAAAAGACGGGCGACGCACTTCAGGTCCAGACTGTTGCTCACGGGCCATGTTGCGCAACATGGCGATAACCTCAGCATCGGCGTTGAACTCGATGACGTTCGCAATGGAAAACAGCTTTGGGGCCAGCAATACTCCGGCAAAGTTGGCGATCTGTTAAGGGTTGAAAACGATATCGCCAGGGAAGTTTCTCAGCGGCTGCGCTCGCAACATTCCCGCCGACCAGCAAAAACTGGCCCTGGGCTCAACACGAAAACCCCGAGGCGTATCAGCTCTATCTCAAAGGCGTAGCATTACACATCAAAATTCACCAAAGATGGCTTTGACAAAGGCATCGATATCCTCAATCAAGCCATTGCCCTTGATCCCAACTATGCGCTGGCCTACAGCGCCCTGGCTAATAACTACATCAATCAGGCCGATTGGTTTATCGCTCCCAAGACCGCCGGACCAAAGGCCAGAGAAGCCGCAAAAAAGGCGCTGGAGCTGGACGAAAGCAATGCAGAAGCTCATGTTGTACTGGCTATCGAATCGCAATGGTACGAGTGGGACTGGGCCGCGGCGGAACGCGAGTTCAAACGAGCCATTGAACTCAATCCGGACAGTGGCGACGCGCGCGGATATTATTCATGGTTCCTGCCGATCATGGGTCGAGGCGATGAAGCCGTCGCCCAAGCGAAGCGGGGTTTGCAGATCGATCCACTCTCGACCGGCCTTAATGGCAACCTCGGATCGGTTTTTGTATTCACGCATCAGTGGGACAAGGCGATCGAGCAACTGCGTACGTCCATCGATCTCGATCCGAATTATTGGTTCGACCATTATTTCCTTGGCAGGGCGTATGAGCAAAAAGGAAGATTCCCCGAGGCGATTGCCGCGTTTAAACAGGGGATATCGCTTGGAGGGCAATACCGAGGTATGGTCCAGCCTTGGACATGTCTACGCGGTGGCGGGAAAAAGGGAAGAAGCGCAAAAAGTCATTGACCATCTCAAAGAACTATCGGTTCACCAATACGTCGCTCCTTACAATTTTGCAGTCATCTATGCGGGGCTGGGAAACAAAGATGAGGCATTCGTCTGGCTCAATCGCGCTTATCAGGAGCGATCCTACTTACTGACGGATATCTCACGGTGGATGAGCGTTTGGACAATCTCCATTCCGACCCGCGCTTTGACGAACTCCGGCGTCGGGTCGGACTCCCTGCGCTAAAGCTATAGCGATAACTTCTTCGACAGCATTGCAATCCCAGAAGTCTTGTAAGCGGCGTTTGTCTTCGGGGTCTTGGCGCCATATATCGTGTACCGGTTTCAATCCGGGTTTTTATTCTCGATGAGGGTCGGCGATCAGCCGAGGGGGAAGTGATCGCGCACTTCATGACGCGCGCCATCTGAACGGAGGAAGGACTCGAAGAGCAGGAATTCACGCGCAGTGAATGACGGGAATTCCAAGTCGCTTTTCACCTGGCTTTTGAGCTTGCGGAGTGCGCGCACGCTGTCTTTGCCTTTGGCGCGCGCGAGCGTGACGTGCGGGTGATAGGGCCGGTCTTCTGCATCGATTCCGCACTGTGCTGTAGCTGCCACAACGAGTCGCTCAAGCACGCGCAGCTCGGGGGAGACGTTCACCGCTGCGAAAAATACCCCGGCCCTGTCGAAGAAGCCTGTCCCATGAAGCCAGACGGGGACTGCCGGCGCTTTGATTTCGCTGAGGTGCTGCACGACGCACCGGTATTTTTCGATTGATGTCTCGCCGAGGAATTGCAGGGTGATGTGCCACGTCTCGGGGGAAGTCCAGCGGAGATTGTCGTTAGCGGATCGCAGGCTGCGCGAGATTCGTTCAAGTGCGTCGACAACTTCGGCGGCCAGCGGAATCCCGATAAAGAGGCGCATGATTGGCCCTCATTAAATGAACTTCGCGAATGCCTCTATCTGTTTCGCCTGGTGGTCTCGCCGCTCCACGGGAGATGACAGAACGGTAGAGGTCGAAGTCGCACCGAGGGCGGAGAGCCGGTCGATCAGCGCCTCAAGATGCCGGATGGAAACAACGTCGGCTTCGATGACAAACGATTCGGCCCCGGTGATGCGGTGGCAGCGGCTGATCTCACTCAGCTCCTTCAACGCGGAAACGGTCCGGCTGATCTGGAGTTCGCCTCCTGGAATGGTGAGACGCACCACCACGCGCACGGGCACACCCAGTTTCGCGCTGTCGAGCGAAGCGTGGTAGCCGGTAATGACTCCGGCCTCTTCGAGACGATGAACGCGCTCTGCCACTGCCGGTGTTGAGAGGCCGATCTTCCTGCCGAGTTCCGCAAAGGAAACGCGAGCATTCTGCTGCAATGCCTCCAGAATCTTCCAGGCGATCGCGTCGAGGTCGATTCGATTAGGCGTGGTCTTGTGGGCCATGTGCCAGCAATCCTTAAGTTGCATTCCTATTATGCTTAATGCCGTTAGGTTTTGACCCTTGTTTTTTACGGGATACCCATTTTCAGTGCCTGCTGAGCGGGCCTATCTTATCGAACAGCCGGGAAATTCCTCCCCTTTGACTTCCCTCGTTCCCGGCACAGGAGGTTCCCATGAGCGCCAGTGTGCACTCAGCTCCAGCGCATGTTGATTCAAAGCCCGTCACCGAATCGGTCCCAACCGGCAGCGATTTTCTTCCGCTGAAAGGAACTGACTATGTAGAGTTTTATGTCGGGAACGCCCGCCAGTCTGCGTACTTCTACAGGGCGGCTTTCGGCATGTCGCTGGTGGCGTATGCGGGACCGGAGACGGGCCAGCGGGACCGTGCCTCCTATGTGCTGCAGCAGGGGAAGGTTCGCTTTGTGCTGACCACGCCGCTTCGCGGTGGCAACGCAATCGCGGAGCATATTCGCCGTCATGGCGATGGCGTGAAGGTGATAGCGCTCTGGGTTGACGATGCTCGCCGTGCATGGACGGAGACAACCAGTCGTGGCGCGGTCAGCGTGGCCCAGCCCTATGTTCTCGCCGACGAACGCGGGCAGGTGGTGTTGTCGAGCATCCGCACATATGGCGATACGATTCACACGTTTGTCGACCGTCGCAATTACTCCGGACCCTTTCTTCCCGGCTATCGTGCAATTGAGAGCGATCACGATTGCGCGACCGACGGGCCTGCTCCACATCGACCACATGGTGGGCAACGTGGGCTGGCACGAAATGGATGGATGGGTGGACTTCTATGCGAACGTGATGGGCTTTTCGCTCTACCAGCACTTCGACGACAAGGACATTTCGACGGAATACTCGGCCCTGATGTCGAAGGTGATGGCGAACGGCAATGGCTATGTGAAGTTCCCCATCAATGAGCCGGCGGAGGGCAAGAAGAAGTCGCAGATCGAAGAGTATCTCGAGTTCTACGGCGGTCCTGGCGTGCAGCACATTGCGCTGGCAACCGACGACATTCTGCATACGGTAAGCAAGCTCAACGAGCAGGGCATCGAGTTCCTGCACGTTCCGCATACCTACTACACGGAGCTGCAAGGCCGCGTGGGCAAGATTGATGAGCCGATCGATGAATTGGAGAGGCTTGGCATCCTGGTCGATCGCGATCACGAAGGATACATGCTGCAGATCTTCACGCGTCCGGTGGAAGACCGGCCCACGCTGTTCTTCGAGATTATCCAACGCAAGGGCAGCCGCAGCTTCGGCAAGGGCAACTTCAAGGCGCTCTTTGAAGCGATTGAACGTGAACAGCACGCGCGCGGAAATCTGTAGCGCAGCGGAGAGATCAAGATGAAAACCGAAACGCTTTCTGTTGCTGTGCCCTATCTGATTGAACAGAATTACCACAGCCTACACTGGCGAGCAGCATGCAGTGTGGGCGGAGCTGGTTGGCCGGGTACTGCCCGAATTGGAAAAGCACGCATCGCGCGCCTATCTTGATGGCTTCCAGGTTATCGGCTTGCAACGAGACCGGCTGCCGCGGCTTGAGTCGATCAGTGCGCGGCTTGAGCCAAGGACCGGTTGGAATTCCACGCCGGTAAGCGGATTCTTTCCGGCGCCCGCATTTTTTGAGATGCTTGCCGCACGCAGGTTTCCGACCACGACGTGGCTGCGCAGCCGCGATTCGCTGGAATACACGCCCGAGCCGGACATCTTCCACGACGTCTTCGGCCATGTTCCCATGCACGCCAACAAGGTGTTCGCGGATTTCCTTGCGCACTACGGCCGCGTTTGTGCATCCATCGAAGATGAGGCTGTGCTGGAGAAGCTGGGCCGGCTGTTCTGGTACACCGTGGAGTTTGGTTTGATTCGGGAGGGCGACGAAATCAAGGTATACGGCAGCGGGCTGATCAGTTCGCATGGCGAGTGCATGAACGTGATTGAAGGCCATTGCGCCGTTCATGACTTTTCATTGGACGAAGTGCTGAATACTCCGGTAAAGGTGGATGAGATGCATCACCTGCTGTTTGCAATCAGCGGTTTCGACCAGATCTATGAGGCGATGCACGAGGCAGAACACCGTGCGATGCAAAACAGGCTGTGAAAGGTGAAAAGATGTCCGATGAGATCCGGTATCAGAGCGGCTTTGGAAATGAGTTCGCCACGGAGGCCGTTGCCGGTGGGGTGCCGGAGGGGCAGAATGCGCCCCAGATCATCCACTGGGGCTTTATACCGAGCAGTTGAGTGGCTCGCCATTTACTGCGCCTCGCGCTATCAACCGCAGGACCTGGACATATCGCATCCGGCCATCTGTGACACACCGGCCATATGAAGAGATTCTACGAAGCTCATTCGGAGCGGGCCGTTCATGGAGGTTCCCACTTCGCCGAATCAGTTGCGATGGGATCCTTTGCCGGTTCCGAAGGAGGAGACCGATTTTGTCGATGGCATTGTTACGATGGGCGGCAATGGTGATCCGGCGATACAGATGGGAGTGGCCATTCATCTCTACGCAGCCAATGCTTCCATGGAGGATCGTTTTTTTACACAGCCGACGGGGAGTTGCTGATTGTTCCGCAGATGGGCGCTCTTCGCTTTCACACCGAACTAGGAATGCTCGAAGTTGCGCCGGGGGAGATTTGTGTGATCCCGCGAGGAGTGAAATTTCGAGTTGTGCTCGAGGAGAAGCAGGCGCGCGGATACATTTGCGAAAACTACGGGCTGACTTTTCGGTTGCCTGAACTTGGACCAATCGGCGCCAATGGGCTTGCGAATGCGCGTGATTTCATGGCGCCGGTTGCGGCATTCGAAGATCGCGAAGGCGATTTCCGCATGATTTCGAAATTCCTGGGTCGGTCTATGGGCCGCGCAGATCGATCACTCGCCGCTGGATGTGGTGGCGTGGCACGGCAACTACGCTCCTTACAAATACGACCTGTCGCGATTTAACTGCATCAATACGGTGTCGTTTGATCATCCTGATCCGTCGATTTACACGGTGCTGAGTGCGCCTTCGAATGTTCCAGGAACGGCAAATTGCGATTTTGCCATCTTTCCACCGAGGTGGATGGTGGCGGAGCACACCTTCCGGCCGCCGTGGTTCCACAGGAACCTGATGAATGAGTTCATGGGGTTGGTGTTCGGAGCGTACGATGCGAAGGCTGAGGGATTTTTCCCGGGCGGAGCAAGCCTGCATAACTGCATGGCGGGACATGGACCTGACGCGGAGACCTTTGAACGCGCCAGCGCAGCCGAATTGAAACCGCAGTACCTGGCTAATACGCTGGCATTCATGTTTGAGACGCAGCTTGTTGTTCGGCCCACGGAGTTTGCGATGAAGACCCGAATCTTGCAGCACGAGTACTTTGAGTGCTGGCAAGGACTGAAGAAGCGCTTCAAGCAGGCCGCGCAGGCAAAGCCGAAGAAGAAATGAGCGCTATTGAAACGCTGCTCGCGGGCCTCTTTGACTATGCAGGCCTGTATCCGCCTGCAAGTTTGAGCCTGCGCTCTGCGGTGGATAACTATTTCAAATATGGCCACAGCGGGCATGCCTCGGCGCTTGGCCGGTTCATCATCAACTACGATCATCTGGAGGAACTGCGCTCGATTGCCGGCGATTCTCTTGGCAATTTCAAGTTGAGCGTAATTGCTGCGGAAGATGCTGATTGGAATGCCCTGGCCAGACAAATTGGTTCCGGTCTTTGTGTCGAAAGCCTTGAGATTAAATGCAGCCAGCCATCAATAATCGAGCGTATAACTCAACGTGTTCCGCGAAATGTAATGACATACTTTGAAGTACCGATCCACGCGGAAAGCCTGCCAGCCCTTGAGGCAATTCGTGCTGCCGGTGCGCGAGCGAAAATCAGGATGGGCGGCGTTGTTCCGGAGGCAATCCCGTCCATCCCCGATGTGCGCCCAAAATGCTCAAGACCCTAGCCGACCTTCGACTTCCGTTTAAGGCAACCGCAGGGTTGCATCATCCCATGCGTTCGTTGCACCCATTGACCTACGAGCCGCAGAGCCCCACGAGCGTGATGCATGGGTTTGTGAACCTGGCTTGTGCTGCAGCACTCATTTATTTCGGCGGCGATGCCGATGATGCCCGGTGCGTACTTGGCGAAGAAGACTCGACCGCGTGGCAGGTCAACAGCGATTCGATTCGCTGGCGCGATCGAAGTTGGACCACAGAGCAGCTGGCGACGATGCGGCGCGAATTCTTCATGAGTATTGGAAGCTGTTCTTTCGAGGAACCAATTCGCGATCTGGAGCGGCTGGGATGGCTATGAAGAGCTGGGTTGAAAGCGCAAACGTGCCGGGTAATGATTTTCCCGTTGGAGAATCTTCCCTATGGCGTTTTCCGCCACAATCAGGAGACTACGAATCGGCATTGCGATTGGCGAGCAGGTGCTGGATCTCAGAGCGTGCGTCGAGCGTGGACTTTTGTCCGAACTTGAACCAGAGGTCGTCGCGGCGTGCTCTCAGAAATCTCTGAATGCTCTCATGTCTCTCGGGCCCCGGGCGTGGTCCGCACTTCGCCGCGAGATCACGGCTCTGCTCGCAGCCGATAGAGCCGATCTACAGGTGCAAGCGCGCGTGAAGCCGCTGCTGATCTCCATCAGTGAGGTCGCCATGCAGCTGCCCGCGCGGATTGGCGACTATACCGATTTCTACGCCTCGATTCATCACGCTACGCGCGTTGGAAAGCTCTTCCGCCCTGACAATCCGCTGCTGCCCAACTACAAATATGTCCCGATTGGCTACCACGGCCGCGCTTCGTCGATCGTGGTGAGCGGTACTGATGTTCACCGTCCATGCGGACAAACAAAGCCGGCGAATGCGGCGGAACCTGTGTTCGGACCGTCACGTTCTATGGACTACGAACTTGAAGTGGGCATTTTTGTTGGTCCGGGTAATGCTCTTGGACAGCCAATCGCGATCGAAGACGCAGAACAGCACATTTTCGGCCTCTGCATGGTCAACGACTGGTCTGCACGCGACATTCAATCGTGGGAATATCAGCCGCTCGGGCCATTTCTGGCTAAGAACTTTGCGACGACGATCTCGCCCTGGGTTATTCCTATGGAGGCGCTTGAACCCTATCGTGTTCCAGTCGCAGAGCGGCCCGAAGGCGATCCCGCGCCGCTTCCATATCTTGCCTCCCGTGATTCAAGCAGGGCCGGAGTCGATCTCACGCTTGAGGTATTTCTTCAGTCGGAAAAAATGCGACGGGCAGGACTGGCTACTGTTCAGCTCAGCAGGGGGAATCTCCGCGATCTTTATTGGAGCCTCGCCCAGTTGCTGACGCACCATGCGAGCAACGGTTGCAATCTGATGCCGGGCGACTTGTTTGCAACCGGGACGATCTCTGGTCCTGAGCAAGGCTCTGAAGGATGCTTGCTCGAAATGAAGCACCGTGCGGAACCGCTTAAACTGCCTACGGGCGAAACGCGCGCGTTTCTAGAAGATGGTGACGAGGTCACGTTTCATGGATATTGCGAGGCACCCGGCCTGCCGCGGATCGGCTTCGGCGAGTGCACGGGCAGAATTGTTCCTGCGAACTGATTGAGCCATTGTGCCTGCCGGCGACACGGCGTTCTCAGAGGTGGTGCACGGTCCTTCTGCTGGCTGAGATTCGCGCTATCACTGCGCTGTCTTTTTCGGAATGAGAGCCAGCGGATCCCTTTTCCATCAACGCTCCTGTCGGGCATGCCTGGATGCATTTGCCGCACGCCGTGCAATTCCGGGCATCACCCCAGGCGTCCGCCATATCGCTCACCAGGTGCGAAGAGATACCCCGCGCAGATACTTCCCAAACATGTGCACCCTCCAGTTCCGCGCACACACGAACACAGCGCGTACAGAGAATGCAACGGTTGTGATCGATTACGTAGCGCGGATGACTCATGTCGACTTGAAGACGCGGGTTGTTGTACGGGTAGCGAACGTGAGTGACCTCGAGCGATTGCGCGAGGGCCTGCAATTCGCACCGGCCGTTGCGATTCGCAGACTGAGCAGATGTGGTTGCGTTCGACCAGAAGCAGCTCTATCGCCATGCGGCGATACTCTTCGAGTTTGGGCGAAGTTGTCCTGATCGACATGCCGTCCTGCACGGGCGTGGTACATGCGGGAAACAATCTGTCGGTCCCCGCAAGCTCGACCATGCACACGCGGCACGCGCCGGTCGCGCTGAGACCTTTGAGATAGCAGAGGGTCGGAATGAATTTGCCATGATCGCCGAGCGGCCTCAAGGACAGTCTGACCTTCTCGTGCGGTTATCAACTCGCCATCAATTCTTGCCGAGATGGTTTCCAAGGATGCTCCTTTCAAGTCTCACTTTTCGGCGGCCACGACGCGCAGGTCGCATCGCAGACAACGGCGACTCTCTTCGAGCGCCTCTTCGGGACTGAGCGTGCACACTACCTCGTCGAGTGTTCGCACTCGCGAAGCGACCGGCACATTTACGCCGACATGGCGTTTGCTGAGGCTGGGCTCGCCGGGAGTATTGCAGCCATATTCGATCTGCGGGAAAATCTCGCTCCCATCGCCCATCGCCCATCAGCCGCTCATCTATTTTTCGAGCTGCCTGTTTGCCGCCGCTCATTGCATTCGAAACATTCGAGGCTCCCGTGATTACATCGCCTCCGGCATAGAAGCCCGACCGGCTGGTTTCCAGCGTGAATCGGTCGACCTTGATCGTTCCCTGTTCTTTCAGCTCCAGTCCCGAAGCGCGGCAGAAGTCGAGGTCGAAGGTTTCGCCGACGGCGAGGATTACGCTATCGCACTCAAAGCGCTTTACTTCATCGGTAGGGATTGGACGTCGCCTGCCTGAGTTGTCATAGGCTCCCCAGACGGGTCTTCACAATTTCGATCGCCTTTACCTGGCCCTTGGCGTCACCGAGGATGCGATGAGGCGCAGCGAGAAACACTATTCGTACGCCCTCCTCCTCCGCGGCTTGAATCTCTTCGTCGATTGCGGGCATGTCTCGGCGCTCGCGTCGATAAAGAATCGTTACCTCGGCCCCCGCTCGCTTTGCCGTTCGCGCGGAATCGATTGCGGCGTTGCCGCCACCGATGATGGCCACGCGCGTGCCAAGTGCCACGGGTTCGCTTTTCGACATCGACTCAAGAAATGGCAAAGCGGGATATACGCCGGTCAATTCTGTGCCCGGTAAGATAGAGCCACGACTCTTTCCACGTGCCGATGGAAAGGAATGTTGCGTCGAACTGGCTGGCCAGATCGTTCAGGGAGAGATCGTTCCCTACCTTCGTATTGAAGACCATCTTCACGCCGGCACGTTCGATCAACTCCAGCTCGCGACGAATCACAGCTTTCGGCAGACGATACTCTGGAATCGCGAAACGAAGCATTCCGCCGGCTTCGCTGCGCTCTTCGAAGATCGTCACGTCGTGCCCGAGCATCGCCAGATAGAACGCCGCGGTTAAACCTGTCGGTCCTGCGCCGGCTACTGCGATCTTGCGTCCTGTAGGCGCCAGCTTGTAGGTCAGAATGCGCTCCACCATCGCGTCGAACAACTCCGACTGATACACTGAGTCTGCAATATAACGATGCACCTCGCGCATGTTTACGACTTCATCGAACGACTGCCGGCTGCATCGGTTATCGCATGGATGCTGACAGACGCGACCGGTGGAGGCAGGCAGCGGATTATCCATGAGCACGGATACGAACGCATCCTCTACACGGCCTTCCTGGAAGAGTTCGAGGAAGCGCGGAATATTCATCCTGAGCGGGCAACTGTTTTCGCACGGCGAGACCGCAAGCTCCTGGCACACCCCGGCTCTGCACCGCCTTGCGAGAATGTGGTCCTGGTATTCGTCACGAAAATGGCGCAGAGTAGTCAGCACAGGGTTCGGAGCCGACTGTCCGAGGCCGCACAGAGAGCACGCGCGAACCATTCGTGCAAGTTCGTCGAGCGTCTCGAGATGTTCCTTCGTTCCGCGGCCATCCGTGATCGCGTTGAGGATACGGAGTGCCTTGTCGAGCCCGACCCTGCATGGTACGCACTTTCCGCATGATTCAGAGTGTGTGAACTCGATGAAGTACCGCGCGACATCCACCATGCAGTTGTCTTCATCCATTACCACCATTCCGCCGGAGCCCATGATCGAGCCAATCTGCGACAGGCTTTCGTAATCGACCGGTGTGTCAAACATCTCCGCCGGAATGCAACCGCCTGATGGCCCTCCTGTTTGCACGGCGAGCACGCGACGCCCGTTGGTCGCCCCCTCGCCGATGTCGTAGATGAAAGTCTTCAGTGGAGTGCCGAGGGGCATTTCTACCAAGTCCGGTGTTCTGCACTTTTCCGACAAGGGAAAACACTTTTGTGCCCGGACTTTTTTGGCTGCCTGTTTCTGCAAACCATCCAGGTCCGCGGATTACGATCGCGGGAATGTTGCACCAGGTTTCGACGTTGTTGATGTCGGTGGGCAGGCCCCATAGGCCCGTGCTGAGCCGGAAACGGAGGACGCGGCCGCGGGCGGCCGGCGAAACCTTCCAATGAAGCAATCAGCGCAGTCTCTTCTCCGCAAACAAATGCACCCGCACCCTGCACGAGTTCGATGTCGAAATCGAATCCTCGATTGAGGATGTTCTTTCCCAGCAGGCCATATTCGCGGGCCTGTTCGATTGCGCGGCTCAAGCGGCGAACTGCGAGGGGATATTCCGCGCGGATGTAAATGATCCCTTTTGTGGAGCCCGTGGCATACGCGCCGACGATCATGCCTTCCAAAACTGAATGAGGATCGCTCTCGATCTCATTGCGGTTCATGTAGGCTCCGGGATCTCCTTCATCGGCATTGCAGATGATGTACTTTTCGGCAGCCTTTGCCTTGGCAAGAAAGTCCCACTTGTTTCCGGTAAGGAATCCGGCGCCGCCACGCCCGCGCAAGCGCGAGGCCTTGATCTGTTCGATTACCGATTCCGGACGGCCATCAATGAGAACTTTATAGAGCGCCTGGTAACCTCCAACGGCAACGTATTCTTCGATGTCTTCAGGATTGATGAGCCCGCGTTCCTCAGAACGATCTTCTTCTGTCCTTTGAAGAACGGGATCTGCATTCCATAGCGGTATCTCGGGATAACCCTGACCAAATTTGAGTTGCGCGGTGATGTGATCCCAGTCTTCCAGCTTGCAGAAGATCAGGTCGGGCGGCATCACTTTGGTCGAGATCGCCTCGAGAATCCGTCCGGCATCGTTGGGTCGCACGCGATTCAAAATCACGAGCGGACCACCGGGAATCCGAACGCTCACAAGCGGTTCCTGGAAACACGCACCGAAACAACCCACTCCGGCGAGTTGTACGTCCTGGCCGCTTTGTTCGATGGCTTCGTTGAGGGCGTGAAATACCTCTTCGGCTCCATTGCCGCGACCGCATGTGCCCATTCCGACCGTGATTCGCGGAATGGAAGACATGAGTTTGGCCATGCCTGATTCGCGTATAGCGTTAAAGCTCGCAATATCGTCGATGCGCGGTTTCATTTCTTCCTCAGACTCAAGACGTTGATTTCGCGCTGGAGTGTGCGCTCGTTCACATGGCTCAGAATGTGGTGGTTCACTTCGACAACCGGCGCCAGGGCGCATTGTCCAAAACAGGCCACTGTTCTCACGGTGAAGTGCCGGTCTTTTGTGGTGAGTGAAACTTTGTCGGCATCGCCGGAATCATTCGGTGATCGCTCACTCAACCCGAGGTCAAGACAGAGCTTGGCGAGCAGGTCTCGCGAGCCGCGCGTATGGCACGCAGTTCCACGGCACACACAGACCACGTTGTCGCCCTGCGGTTCGAGATTGAAGAGCGCATAAAAGGTTGCGACACTGTAGATCGTCGCAGAAGGAATTCCGGTCTTGGCCGCTATGTAGCGAAGGGAATCGAGCGATAGGAACTTGTGTGCATTGGCGGCTTGCACATCCTCGAGAATGCCCAGCAATGCGCCCGCTCCGTCACCATGCGCCGCGATTGCCTGGTCAATCAGCAGTTTTTCGCTCGCATTCAGGGCCTGTATTAACTCCGTCGGCATCCGAACCCTCCTAGAAGTGCAAGGACCGTTGCATCCTGATCACGTGGAATTTACCTCGATCTTCGAACGATCGAGAACAACGAGGGCAAAGCCGCAGTGAGGGAAATTGCAACACACAAGTTGTTTCAGGTGAATTTGCCGAACCAACACGAAATGCTGCTTCGCATCGAATCACAGGCCGCGCCTCGCCACTTCCGGCAATGCTCGGGAGAATGAACTGGAAAACAGCAAGAACGCGCAGGGCAGCAGAGCTTATTTCGGCGGGTTGGCTGCCCTTTTCAACGTTCTACGGTGTTCGAGTCCCGAGAACCGTCCGTGGGAACTCTGATATGAGCGACACCACTTCGGATGTGCCTTTTATCACACCGTGTTGTGATGCTCTTCATTCAGACAGAGAAGCTTCCGTCGAATCAAAGGCTTGATGGATAGCGATCGAGGAGTTGAACTGAGGAACGACTCCTCGATGAATGCCGGCCAACTTTCACTCGCCCTTGTGAAGTTCTACAGAGACCATTGCCTCCGGCCTGTTGTTGGGATGCCCAGTCACTTTGGCTGAATCTCCGTTGACCAATCCTCTCAGGAAGTAGGTGATCGGGTGCGTCAGATCAGCTGGCAATGATGAACCGGCATAGGGACTAACGCGAACATTCGCGTACAGATTAGGGCCCTCTTCCTGATACGAACCGGAGTATGTGTGGGCAGGGTCGCCGCCTTCTATCTGGCCGTTGTGTAATACGGCCACGCCCACGCCATTCGACTCTCCGGTTTTGAAATGCGCATACCAGATTCCTTCCATCTCGATGGCTCCTTACGAAAGATTGCAAATCTGGCCAACCAGCATACTCCAATTTTCGAAGTTCAGACTAGCTCACCCAAAAAATGGGCAAATGTAAGGTCGGCGTGATTGCATGTTTTCCAAAGCGAGTACATGGGTTTGAAACGCTCGTGATGTTGGTCACAATCAGTGATTGACGCGATGTGCTAACACCATGGCGTGCTCGGCAAATTGCCGAGGCGCGAAGCAGTAATTGACAACCGATCGTGTGATGCTGAAGTTGAACTGCCCACGCCTTACCGGCAGAATGTCGTAGCTCGGCGCTGCCCAGGATCGCTCGTATTCGCAGGCTCATGGCGCCAGCCGCCGCTGCGACTCGGGAGACCTTAAATCGGGCGCCGTCCCATGAACATGGGAGGTGCGGATGCCGAAGCTTAATGATCCGGTTTACCTCTTGCTCGCACCGTGTGTTCTCCTCCTCGGCGCTCTCCTGCAAATCCTGATTGCTCGAATTTGCTCTGGCCGGGTCAAGGGCATCGTGGCAGCAGTTACTTGCATCCCTGCGCTGCTCAGCGTGATAAGCCTTATTCCCCGCATTCAGTCGGGGAATGCAATCGATATCACCCTGTTCTCCTGGGATGGACCGCTTGTGCTCGCATTTCACATCGATGCGCTGAGCATTCTGTTCGCATTTATGGGGACTTGCCTTGGCGCGATCGTGCTTCTCTATTCGATCGCCTATATGCGCCGCGATCCGGCTGTCACACGGTTCTTCGCCACGATGCTGGTGTTCATTGGCGGATTTGTGGCGCTTGTTTATTGCGCGAATCTGTTCTTCCTGTATCTGTGCTGGGAAGTGATCGGACTGTGTTCCTTCAGCCTGGTCGGCTTCTGGTATCAGCAGCGTGAGGCTGTTTTGGGCGCTCGCAAAGTTCTGCTGATGACGCACCTGGCCGGCTACGGATTGCTGATTGCTATCCTCGTTCTCTATCACCGCACGGGCACAGCCGTTTGGACCGATCCAAGCATCGCCGGAAACTTTTCGACAGGTATCTTCCTCTTGATGCTTGCAGCGCTGGTAGCCAAGTCAGTGCAGGTTCCGTTGCACACCTGGATACCCGACGCCATGGCTGCGCCAACTCCAGTGAGTTCTCTACTGCATGCAGCTTGTTACGTGACCGCGGGCGTGTATCTGGCTGCGCGCATGCACAGCTTCACGGCCTGGCTGCCTTCATGGAACTTGATTCTGGTTTCAATCGCCTCCGTCACCATGTTGGTCGGCGTGATGTATGCGCTGGTGCAGAGTGATTTGAAACGCATGCTGGCGTTTTCAACTGTGAGCCAGATCGGCTACATGTTGCTGGGCATCGGCATCGGCACTCCGCTGGGAATTATGGCGGGACTTCTGCACTGCCTCAATCATGGATTCTTCAAGGGCGGCCTGTTCCTGAATGCCGGCGCGGTGCAGCATGCCGCGGGAACGCGGGACATGAACCTTCTGGGTGGACTGGCTTCGCGCATGCCGCGAACTACGCTCTGCTGGCTGGTCGGTGTCGGGAACATGGCAGGTATCCCGCTGATGAGTGGCTTTGTCAGCAAGTGGATGTTGTACGCTGCCGCAATTCAGGCAGGATGGGCTGTACCCGCTGTCATTGCCTGGATTGCAAGCCTTGGAACCGTGTTCATGTGCGCGAAAGCTACGAGCGCGGTATTCCTCGGACCGCCATCTGAAGCAGCGCAGGATGCACACGAGGTCTCGCATGGCATGCAGTGGGCCATGGGATTGATGGCTTTCGGAAGCATCGCTCTTGGTGTGGCGCCTCAGATCGCGTATGTCTTCTTTTTCCAGCCGATGTTCACCGCAATTGGCCTCGATACCTCGTTGCGTGTCACCTGGTTTGGAATGTTCGGCGGCGCGGGAACGTTTTCTACCGCTGGGGGACTCGTGCTCGCCATCGTGTCGTTCGTACTGGGCACGGCCATATTCGCGGTAGCGCGGATTTCGAGTGGTCCTCGCGTCCATACAACCGTCGCTGGTTCCGGTGGCATTCTTCTCGGTGGTCCCGGCGATGTGTTTACGGGCGGCGAACCACTGTGGGAACACGACAGGCTGTCTGCCTCTGACTTCTCCCACATCTTTGAACAGAACTGGCGATCATTTTTCCGCTGGTCGAATGTGGACAAGGCGTACGCATTTCTTTTTCAGCAACTGCAAACTGCGTCGCAGACGCTGGCGCGCCCGGTTGAATGGCTTGAGCGGCACGTGTTGCAGGCACTTCTGGCAGTTTCAGCGGCGATGATGCTGGGCGCCTTCTGGATGGGCAAGGCACCGGCGCTTTCGATTGGGCTTTCTACCGCACACCTGTCGCCGCTGCTGATTGGCGCGGTCTGCATTGCGGCGGTTTCGCTGATTTGTGCCGCGGCCATAACCAATGAGGATAGACTCCTTCCGCTTCAGCTGGCTGTCCCTTCGTTCTTCGCGGTTACCGGCTGCATGGCTGAAGTGGAGTGGCTTCGGTTTGGGCTACTGGAGACGGCGGCGCTGCTGAGTATCGTGCCGGTGTGGATGGCTGCTCGTACGCGTACATCGCGCCTGGCGTATCTGACGGTTGTGGTGCTCTCCGGAGTCTGTATGGCGTCCGCGCAACTGCTGGATAAACCAGGACAATTGGGATGGAGCCGGACTTTTCTGCTTACTGGAGTTTGCCTGAAGTTCGCCGCGATTCCGTTCTTGTTCTGGCTGCTTCGGCTTGCGGATGAACTTCCGGCGGTGGTGCTGGGTTTCGTCCTCGCTGTCATCGATATTGGGGCCCTGGGCGAACTCTCGCTGCGTGCGCAAGTTGACCCATCGCTGCTCTCTCCGGCGGGGCCATGGCTGTTTATCGCGGTCTTCACGAGCCTGGTGGCCGCAGTACTGATGCTTGCGCAGCGCAGCATCAAGCGGTTGCTGGTGCTTTCCAGCATTGAAGACTTCGGTTTCCTGCTCCTGGGCGTCGCCTCGATCAGCAAGCTCGGACAGGAAGGCGTCATCCTCGCCGCCGCATCGCATGCCATTGGAAAGAGCCTTCTCTTCATTGCGATCGCTTCTCCAGAACGTGACGGAGTGTTCGCTCACGGAGACACGGGCCTGGCACAGCGTTACCCGTTCAGTACATTCGGGTTTTTAATGGGAATGCTTACGTTGCTCGGTGTACCGCCGATGCTTGGCTTTGGGGGCCGTTGGAAGCTTTACGAAGCGGCTCTTTCGATCCATCCGATTCTGCTGGTGGGCTTCGTACTCGCATCGATGCTGGCGCTCATTGCGTACGTCATCGCTTTTACCAGTCTCTGGTGGGGAAGCCCGTCGTACAACAACAAACGTATCGTCGCGGTCAACGGAACCGAGTGGTACTCTCCTCCGCTCATATACGAGTCGACAATCTTGAAGGTCGTCATCCTTCTGCTCTTTGCTTTCATTCTTGGCGCGGGCCTCTGGCCCAATATTGCCATTCAGGCGTTTCAAGGGGGGCGGCTATGAAGCTCTGGAGTCGTTTGCTCTGTGCCTGCCGCCGTCGCAGTCCATGGATCTTTCATATGAACTCGGGAAGTTGTAACGGGTGCGACATCGAGCTTATTGCATCGCTCACGCCGCGTTATGACGCGGAACAGCTCGGAGTGTTGTTGCAGGGAAGCCCGCGCCATGCGGACATTCTTTGCGTGACCGGTCCGGTGACACACACAGCCGCTGCTGCTGTTCACACTGTTTACGAACAGGTTTGCGGACCGAAAGCAGTGGTGGCTATCGGATCTTGTCCTGCTTCCACAAACGTATTTATTGATAGCCGCGTACTTGTCGGTCCGCTCGATAAACACATTCCAGTGGACGTGTTTGTCCCCGGGTGTCCGCCACGGCCCGATGCGATCGTACGGGGAATCGCGGCGGCAGCAAACATACTTGCCGAACGCAGGGAAAATGCTGCGCCGGCCGAATCGCCGGTGAGCGTAGCCACAAACTCAGTTGAGGCGCGGTCATGAATCTACTTACGGCACTCGCGCGCTTTCTCGTATTTCCTGGATTGCTTTTTGCCATTCCGGCGGCATGGCTGGTGCTGTGGATTGAGCGCAAATCTGTGGCTCTTCTGCAGCAACGCATTGGACCGCCCTTCGGCCAGCCGTTCTTTGACTTCATCAAGCTGATGGGAAAATCCACTCCGCCGCGCAGTGGTGTGAATGGAATCCTGATGCGGGCATGGCCCCTGATCGCCGTCTCCGCGGCTGCCGGAGCCGTGGGCTTGCTCCCCGTTCTGCCATTACACGGCGGCTTTCAGGGTGACTTGATTCTTCTGCTCGCCTTGATGGAGATCCCGGCAATCTGCATGATCGTCGCAGGCTTTTCATCGCGCTCGCTGTTCGGCGAAATTGGCTCTGCGCGCGAAGCTGTACTCCTGGTCTCGTACAACCTTGTTTTTCTTCTGGCCGCGGTGTCGCTCGCCGTTTCGCAGCACTCGTTTCGACTTGATTCTCTCGCCAGTGCGCCTGGCACTCCGTGGAGATACCTCGGGCTACTTGCAATTCTGATCTGCCTTCCGGCCAAACTCCACGTCAATCCTTTTTCGCTTCCCAATGCCGAGCAGGAGATCTACTCAGGCCCCATGGTCGAATACGCGGGATTCGAACTCGCTCTGTGGCAACTGTCGCACGGCCTTGAGTGGATTGCAGGTGTGGGCCTGGTTGCCGCACTCGCCATTCCCCCAACAGCTCATATCTGGCTTGACCTGGCCGGCGTTCTTTTCCTTGGCTTCCTTCTGGTCCTGGTCATTTCGATTATTGCCGCAGCCACCGCCCGTCTCGCCATCGATACAACCGTTCGCTTCTATTGGCAGTGCACTCTTGCCTTCGGGGTTCTTGCCGTCTCGGCGACGTTGCTCATGAGGTTGCGCTCATGAATATCCTGGGAATGCTCTGGAACAACCTTCGACGCGGCGTCGCAACTCTGCGATTTCCCGAAGCTCCGCCGATGACGGCTGGTTTCCGGGGCCTAGTTCACTTCGATCCCACGCGCTGTACCGGCTGCGCCATGTGCCGGTTCCGCTGCACCGCCCGCGCCATCACATTCAATGCCGCAGGCAAGCAATTCACCTGGGCGTACGACCCTTCGCAATGCACGTTCTGTGGTCGTTGCGTGGATGGTTGCAAAGACCATGCGTTGACGCAGGACCCGGAGTGCCCGCCGATCTACCTCTCGGCGAGAAGCCTGCGTACCAGCTATACGCTGCAACGCAAGACTCCAACGCCCAAATCGCAGCCCGCCCCGGTGGGGACGAGCGCCCCGTCAGGAGAGACCCATGAATAACATTGAGGAACTGGCAGCCGAACTTAAGGTCGCCGATGTCTCGACAGACATTAGCGGCGTGAAGTGGTTTACGACCGGCAATCTGAATCTCCGTGATCTGGTGCCGGTTCTGAACCGGGCAGGCGCGCGATTCGTCACCATTACGGCGACGGAACTTCCGATGAACCAGGGCTTTTGCCTCGAATATCTCTGGGACTGGAATGGTCAGCTACTCGGTTTCGCGTTCTACCCCTCGGGCAACACCGTGCCCAGCATTTATGACATCTGTGAAGCAGCCGATTGGATCGAGCGCGAGATCCACGAAGAGTATTCGATTGATTTCACCGGTCGAGTTTACGAGCCGCTTCTGCTTCGCGAGAATGACCACACTGGCGTCAACCTGCACGAGGTGGCGAAATGAGTTACAAGCTGCCGATGGGACCCTTTCATCCCGGCCTCGAAGAGCCTTACAAACTCGAGATGATCTGCGAGGGCGAGACCATCTGCGATGCGAAGCTGCATATCGGGTTCAATTTTCGCGGCATCGAGCATCTTGCGGAAACCCGGAACTACATCCAGTTGATCGCACTGATGGAGCGCGTGTGCGGAATCTGCTCATTTATTCACACCCTCACGTTGTGCCAGGCTCTCGAGAAACTCACCGGCCTTGAGCCTCCGCCGCGAGCTCAATATATTCGCGTCATCATGGCGGAGCTTGAGCGACTTCACTCGCATGTGCTCTGGGCCGGCATTGCTGCAAAGCTCATGGGATTCAAGACGCTGTTTATGGCGTGCTTTGCCTATCGCGAAAAAGTGATGGACATGCTTCAGGCCATCTCCGGCAACCGCGTGAACTATTCGATGAACCGGATCGGCGGCGTGAATCGGGATATTGTCGACCCAGATGTCGTGCTGAAGATGGTTAATCATCTCGAAGATGAAATCGCGCGCGAGCTCGTTCCAGTCTTCACGAGCAGCTACACCGCCAGGTCGCGATGTGCGGATATTGGGATTCTTACCCGGGAAAAGGCACAATCTTGTGGAGTGGTAGGCCCGACTGCGCGTGCCTCAGGAATTCCCCAGGATCTTCGTCGTGCAGCGCCCTATGCAGCTTACGCCGAGATGGAATTCGACGTTCCGGTAGAGACCGCAGGCGATGTGCGCGCCCGGCTTCTGGTCCGCGCATATGAAATTCTTCAGAGCTGTCGTATTCTTCGCCAAGCCATCGCCAAGCTCCCACCTGGTGAGTACTCGTGCAACGAATCGAAAATCACATTTATGACAGGAACGGCTATCTCTCGTGTCGAGGCTCCCCGCGGCGAAGTCGTGTACAGCGTGACTTGGAAGGAAAACTCGCGAACGCCGAGTCGTGTCCATGCGCGCACCCCGACGTATGTGAATATGCCTGCCGTTCGCTGGATGGTTCAGGGTGCGCGGGTGGCTGACGCCCCTCTTATCCAGGCGTCCATCGATCCCTGTTACTCCTGCACGGACCGGTGAAGCCGAGGCCCTGAGAGCATCGGCGGCACCTCGGCCGGTCCAGACCGAGACTTTGTCCGGATGGCCGACAATCCCACGCGCTCCGCAAAGAGTGGAACGGGCTTTTGGGGGCCGGGGCGCCTGTGTCATGCACCGAACGTTACTTTTGGAGGCGATATGCACAGGCACAAGGGCAAAACTAGAATCAAACAGTGTGTAGTATAAAAGCACCCTTCTCCCCTACGGTCCCCCAGAATTGTCGTCAATGCGCGCGGGCAACGATCTTTTGCCATACATCGATTACGAATATAACCAGCAACTAGATTTGTTGCATTGGGTTTATGCCTTGTAAGGGGGCGAATTGGAAATGCCATCAACCCGGGTTCTCGTGGTCGAAGATTTCGAGCCGTTTCGGCGCTTCATTTGTTCGACACTGAGAACAAAACCGGAATTCCTGATAGTCGCAGAGGTCGCGGACGGATTAGAAGCAGTTCAGAAGGCCCAGGAACTGCAGCCGGATTTGATCATGCTCGACATTGGGCTTCCGTCGCTGAACGGAATCGATGCGGCGCGACGAATCCGCGAGCTTTCTCCCAAGAGCAAGATACTCTTCATGAGCCAGGAATCCTCTGCTGATGTGGTGCAAGAAGCTCTCTCGCTGGGGGCACTGGGCTATGTGGTCAAGGCTCATGCTGGAAGCGAACTGCTGCCCGCTGTGGAGGAGGTTCTTCAAGGCAAGCAGTTTGTCGGCAGCGGGTTGTCGGGTGACTGTTTCACTCCTGCTTCGAGTCCAAAAACATCGGATGGGCCCGACGAGAGTCTTCCGCAACCTGCAAAGGTAAGATCGGACAGCGCGCGCTGCCACGAGGTTGAATTCTACTCTGACGATACGGCATTTGTAGTTGGCTTTACTCGATTCATCGAAGCCGCGCTGAAGTCGGGAAGTGCCGTTATCGTGATTGCGACTGAGTCACATCGGATGAGTCTTCTTCAGAGATTGCGGGAAGATGGCGTGGATATCGTCGCAGCTGTTGAGCAGGGGCGCTATATCTTCGCTGGATGTTGCCGACACACTCTCGACTTTCATGTTGAATGATGGGCCTGACCGGGCCAGCTTTCTAAAAGCCGCGGGCCATCTGATCGCCACAGCAGCCAAAGCAGCAGGCGGGGAGCGGCCTCGCGTTGCAGCTTGTGGCGAATGTGCTCCCAAATTATGGGAACAAGGCAAGGCAGATGCGGCGGTCGAGCTCGAGCAGCTATGGGACGAGATTGCCAGGAGCTGCGATGTCGACATTCTCTGTGGGTATGTATTGAACAGTTTCCAGCGCGAACAGCAAGGCCATATCTACGAGAGAATCTGTGCGATGCACTCCGCTATTTTTCCCCAGTAAATCAGTGGGATTCAGCCGGCTGCACGCATCGAATTGTGTCCAGAACTTAAAGGTACGCTGACCTGGATTGTAGTGCCCTCTTTGAATTGCGAATTGATTGAAGAGGTTCCATTCACCAGTTTTATTCGCTGCTCGATTCTGACGAGTCCAAGCCCTCGACCACTTCTTGCAACTCTGAGATCGAAGCCAGCGCCTGAGTCGCTTATCTTAAGGTGAACCTGATCGGACTCACCCCACAATTGAACGCTGAATTTCTGCACCCCACTGTGCATCACCCCGTTGTGCAAGGCTTCCTGTAGAACACGGAACAAGCAAATAGCGACATCCGGCGGCACGGGACTGGGGATCTCTTTGCTCTTGAAGTCAATCTTCACTCCCTTCCTCTCCCCGAACTCCTCGCAGAAGGCTCTCATGACCGCAGCAATGCCGAGATACTCCAATCGCGGAGAATACAATTCGTGCGCCGAAGCTTTCACATCGGCCAATATCTCCAGAGTCTTTTTCCAGACTGCATCCATGCGGTCGAGAAGATCTACAGCCTGGTTGGGGAAGTCATTCTTGAGTTGTTCGATCGCTATTGCCAATAAAGCGAGACGTTGACCGACATTTTCGTGAAGGTCTTTCGCGACCCGGTCACGTTCTCGTTCTTCTGCCTCAATCACTCTACGGTTTATGTCGGAAAGGGCTTCTTCCGCTAATTTGCGTTCCGTGATATCCATCGACACGCCGAGCATTCGCTCGGGGTTGCCGTTCCTTGCATAGTAGAACTTGCCTCGCGCTGCCAGCCAGCGGACTGTCCCGTTGGGCTGCACGATTCGAAAAT
This sequence comes from uncultured Acidobacteriaceae bacterium, assembly GCA_963782775.1. Classification (GTDB taxonomy): domain Bacteria; phylum Acidobacteriota; class Terriglobia; order Terriglobales; family Acidobacteriaceae; genus Telmatobacter. Next base: position 273,898 of record CAWALE010000011.1, on the reverse strand, counting down.
CTGCCGAGTACAGCTTCCGGTTTTGCCTCGCATCAACGATCGCTTCTGAAACTCTGGTTCGGTCATCCGGATGCACATAACGAATGAACTCTTCTTCGTCCGAAACGTAAGTATCGGAGGGGATTCCAAAGATGGTTTGCAGGTCGCCAAACCAAAGATTCCGCCCGCTTTTGATGTCAAAGTCCCACCCTACCGATGCGCCCGCCTCCATGGCCAGGCGTAGCCTGTCGTTTGCTACACCAAAATCGAAATCCAGTTCACGCCTGGCAAGGTATTCCTTTATGATAGGCCGCACTTGCAAGGCACATTATCGCGAAAATGGCGACCAGCAGGCGGAGGGTGCCTAGACCGATGTTTTCATTCCGTTGAAGGAGTTCCCAGATAATCGGGATCGAGACCATCACGACAACGAGCATCGCCCATGACGAGCCTCGCGAACTCTGTTCTATATCGGAAGGCACGGCTGTCGACTCCCTCTTTATCTGCCGTGCCTGTAGCGGTATCCAAACAAACCAGCAAACCGAAGCGGTCAGGCCCAGACCATATAGCTTGCCGTTGACGTAGCCTCCCGAGTCAATTGCAAGGTTGGCGACGGTAGAACTCAACGCGTAAAGAGTGGATGCGCCAAACAGTTGAAGGTAGATTGACCGCCAAGGCGGCGTGGCGCGAATCGTTAAAACACCCACCGCTAGCAGGAGAGCCAGATTCTCTACCAGATAGAGAATGTCAAAGCGCAGGGCGTAGCTGGCGGCGTTCGGGAAGTATTGGTATGGGAAAACAAGGTAGCCATAAAGAAAACTCCAGAAAAACAATAGAAAGAGAAAGTTCAATATCGCTCTGTATGGCTTGCGGTCGGATACGTTCTGGTGCGGGAAGGTTGCCACAGCCGCCATAAACGGTACGATGTGCAGGAACAGCGCCGGATCGGCAATGGAACTGTCGGGCGCATCGATGTGCCGACCAAGCTGGTAGTAGAGAGTAACGCACTGGTGTAGCGCCCAGAGGCCGTCGGCAATTGCCAGGAACAACCAGAAGGGCCGCCTTCCGAGGGTGTTCTGTATTCCGTTGCGGAGAGCGAAGCCGGTTGCCAGAAGCAGCAGCAGGAGATAACTGATCCCGCTATAAGAAAGCACAAAAGATCCCGGCTTCACGTCGAGGGAAAGGATGGCTTTGATGGCTATGATTCCGATCAATGCCGTCGGCCAGAAAGAAAATCTCAGCCCCGTTCCGAAGTTCGACGAGAATCGTTTCCCCATGCTTCCAAGGAGACCTTTCAACATAAAGCCACCGATCAAATGTGAAGATTATTCTAGTTTAGATACGTTCAGCGGCAATCCATCAGAGCATCTTCCGAAACGAAGCGGCTTTTTCGGCCTGGCATCCTAGCTTCCTGGTTCAGCCCCAGCGGCATGGTTAAAGGACCAATCCGGCATCGAGGCAACCGGGTTGAATAACAACAGATAAAATGACTATTGGGCACAGGGGCCTGTAGCTCAACGGTTAGAGCAGGGGACTCATAATCCCTTGGTTGGGGGTTCGAATCCCTCCGGGCCCACCATTGCATGGAGCAGCCGCTCGCTTCTCGCTCGCATGAGTGCCTAACTGTCTCCCGATGCTTTCGCTCCTGAAGTTTCCGTATACTCAAGCCAGAGCATGTCTACCCGACTGGACAAGATTCTTGAGGCCACGCGAGCCGGTGTCGCTGCTGCGAAGACCCGGGAGTCGGCGGCTGATCTGGAGCGCAAGGCGGGGTTGCATCAGCCTCGGGGCTGGGGGGCGGCACTGCGGAAAAAGGCTGTGTCAGAGCTGGCGGTCATTGCCGAGATCAAGAAGGCTTCTCCCTCGAAGGGGGTCATCCGCGAGGATTTCGACGTTTCCCGGCTCGCGCAAAGCTACGAGAAAGGCGGCGCCGCTGCTCTCTCGGTGCTTACGGATGAGCCGTTCTTTCAAGGAAGCCTGCTGAACCTGGAACTTGCCTCGGCGGCAGTCAATCTGCCATGCCTGCGCAAGGATTTCATCATTGACGAGTACCAGATCGTAGAAGCGCGCGCGCACCGCGGGGATGCCATTCTGCTGATTGCCGCTGCGCTTACCGCGGTTGAACTTAAGCGGCTCGCTGCGCTCGCCCATGAGTATTCGCTCGATGTGCTTGTGGAAGTTCACACGGCAAACGAACTTGATGAGGTACTCGACGCTCTGGGAGACAACGGTGCAGATGCCATCGGCGTCAACAACCGTGATCTAAAGACCTTTGCAGTGCGGATGGAAACGTCTCTTGAGCTCGCAGATCGCATTCCGTCCTCTGTTGTCCGCGTTGCAGAAAGCGGGATCTCCAGCTCCGAAGATCTAGATCTACTGCGGGCGGCCGGGTTCGATGCTTTTCTGATTGGCGAGAGCCTGATGCGCCAGCCTGATCCCGGGTCAGCGCTGGCCGCACTCGCTCGCAGGTTCCAGAGTGGCGCGATGAGTCTCTGGATCAAGGTTTGCGGAAACACCTCGTTCGAGGATGCATTGCTGGCCGCGGAGGCTGGGGCTGATGCTGTCGGATTCGTTTTTGCGCCGAGCCCGAGGCGGGTGAGCTTCGAGCAGGTCGCGGCCATAACGCCAAAGCTTCCTTCCTCGATTGAAAAAATCGGTGTGTTTGTCGACTCGAGTTTTGATGAAATCGAGACGGCGGTGCGCGATTGCGGGCTGACCGGGGTTCAGCTTCATTTCGATGGGGTTGAAGACCTGCCATTACGTCTGCGTGAGCAGTTCGGACCGGAACTGCGGATCGTGCGCGCATTGCACTACGGCCCTGATGTGATCGAGAGAATAGGTGCGCCAGCTGGGAACGAAAGTATCGATGCGGTTCTGATTGATTCCCGGACAGCGACAGCGGTTGGAGGTACGGGCACGAGTTATGACTGGAACGCGGCTGAATCTGTTTTTCGCAGCGGTGGAATTCGGCTGATCGTCGCGGGCGGATTGACTCCTTCAAATGTTTCCGAGGCGGTTCGCAAGCTTCGTCCGTGGGGGGTAGATGTTGTCTCTGGCGTTGAAATTATCCCTGGGCGAAAGAATCCGGCAAAGGTGCGCGCATTCGTGAAGAACGCGCGGTGAACTTGAAGCGCAATGATTTTATGAATGTTGACACGAAGCAGTCGTGAGGATAGAAGCAAGAGAATGCTTGCAGAAGAGTCCCGCGGACGACGTGAATTTGTGTGGCCACTTTGCCTCCTGATCTTGGTGGCTTTGGTCATCATGTGGTCCTGGGTAGGCGCCTACGACCGCTCGACGTGGTGGCTGGAATCGTTCCCTGCCCTGATGGCGATAGTGATACTGGTGGCCACTTACAAGCGGTTCCGCTTAACCAATTTGGCTTATCTATTGATCGCTTTGCACGCCTCTATTCTTTTGGTGGGCGGCCACTATACCTATGCCCAGGTCCCGCTCTTCAATTGGGTTCGCGACCACTTTCGGCTAGAGCGGAATGATTATGACAAGCTTGGCCATTTTGCCCAGGGTTTCGTTCCCGCCATTGTTGCGCGAGAGATATTGATCCGGCGCCGCATCGTGTCGGGCGCGTGGTGGCGGGTGTTTCTGGTGATGTGTATCTGCGTCGCGATCAGCGCCTGTTACGAGCTGCTCGAGTGGGGCGTGGCGTTGCTTGAAGGAAGCGGCGCGGATGCGTTCCTTGGAACTCAAGGCGACCCATGGGATACGCAGAGCGACATGTTGTGCGCCCTGATTGGTGCGGCTGTGGCGCAAATTTCGCTCGCACGTATTCATGATCGCCAATTGGAGGAGCTTCAGCGAGAAATGCCAGCTTCGCAGGTCGCGATAAAGATTTAGAACTAATTCTGGGCGGGATCGATCTATCTAGATTCTGACGAGCTCGCGCTGGATTTTGCCGGTGACCCAGGCTTTGCCGGGGGCGGTCAGCATGTCGATTTCGCTGCGGACGCCGAACTCCGGGAGGTAGATGCCGGGCTCGACAGAGAAGCAGGTGTTGGGCAGGATCTGGCGGACGTCGTGGGTCTCGAGGTTGTCGAGGTGCGCGCCGGGGCCGTGGATTTCGTGGGCGATGTTGTGGCCGGTGCGGTGGGTGAAGTAGTCGGCGAATCCGGCGGCGCTGATGACGGCGCGGGAGGCATCGTCGGCTTCAAAGCCGCGGATCGGTGCGGCCTGTAGCGAAGGCCTGCTCGACGGCGCTGATGGCGGCGTCGCGGGCGTTGCGGACGGTTTCGAAGACGAGCTGCTCGCGTTCGCTTGGTTCGCGGCCGACGACGCCGGTCCAGGTGATGTCGTAGTAGACGCTCTCAGCATCGTCGACGCGGCCCCATATATCGATGAGCAGGAAGTCGCCTTCCTTGATGTCGGAGGTGCGCTCGGCGGTGGGCTCGTAGTGCGAGTCGGAGCAGTTGGCGTTGACGCTGACGTTGGGGCCATTTTCCCAGACGAGGTTTGCGCGCTTCATGCCCTCGGAGAGCCATTGCACCATGTCGAACTCGGTGACTTTGCCGGGTTTGCCCTTGGCGGGGCGAAGGCGGTGGCGCGATCTCCTTCCAGCCTTCTTCGAGAATTTCGTCAATGGCCATCTGGGCGACGGAGTGGCTGAGGATCTGCTTCTCAGTGAGCACGGCTTCGAATTGGCTGACGAGGTCGGCGGAGCTGACGATTTGTTTGCCGATGCCGCGGAGGAATTCGACCGTGCCGGCATCGACCATGGAAACGTACATGATGGCGTTGTTGGGCGAGTATTGCATGGCGATGCGTTTCGACTTGGCCAACATGGCTTCGAGGCCCGAGGCGAGCTCCTGCCAGCCTGAATACAGACCTTTGGAGCCGGGAGCGAGTCGAGTCTTCCCTGCTCGATGCGGTGCATCAGCTTGCGCGGTTCGCCGGTGGCAGGGATGTAGTAGTACCAGCGGCGGGTGATGTGGGCTTTGGGGTCAAGGCCGAGGATTCGCTCGCCGATAGGGTCGCGATGGTGATGGTCGTAGAAGAGCCAGCCGTCGTGGCCGGCGTCACGGAGGGCCGATTGAATCGCGTCCAGGTTCATAGGGGCCATTCTAGTGCGTGGATCAAGGGACCAGCGATAGAATTCACAACTCGTCACTCTCGTACTGACATTCGATAGGAGGCGGGGTACGCTCCTATTGTCATTCTATATGGGGAGTTAAGAAATGGGCAGGCAACAACACAGCAATCTGCTGCAGGGCACGCTGGACTTGTTGATTTTGAAGGCGCTGGGCCTGGGAGAGCTGCACGGGCTGGGGATTTCGCGGCGGATCGAGCAGATAACCCGAGGGACATTTCTGGTCAAGCCGGGGTCGCTGTTTCCGGCATTGCACCGGATGGAAGAGGCAGGCTGGCTGAGTTCGCGCTGGGGCGAAATCGGAGAATAATCGCAGGGCGAAGTATTACGAGCTGACGAAGGCGGGTAAGGCGCAGCTAGGCGCGGAGAAGTCGGAGTGGGATCGGATTTCGGTAGCGATCCGTTGCGCACTGGAGAGCTGAAGGCACAGGCAAGTATCTCTCGGGTCGGCGAGAGGAGACGGAAGATGAAACGAATTGGGTGGTTGTGGCGGAACCTGTTTCGCAGGCGCGCGGTTGAGCACGATCTCAATGAAGAGATCGATTCGTATGTGGAGATGCTGACAGAAGAAAAGATCGCGGCAGGCGTGCCAGCGGCGGAGGCGCGACGGGCGGCCAAGGTTGAGCTGGGCAGTGCGGAGAGCGTAAAGGAAGCGGTGCGGTCGGTTTCGGCAGGGATATTTGTTCGGCAGATTATGCAGGATTTGCAGTACGCGGTGCGCATGCTGAAGGCGCAGCCGGGTTTTGTGGTGATTTCGGCGATCACAATCGGCGTCGGGATCGGGATCAATGGGGGGATTTTTTCGATTCTAAACAGCCTTCTGCTTCGGCCTGTGCCAACGCCGGAAGCAGGGTCGCTTGTGAGTATGTACGAGCACGCGAGCAATGGGGAAAAGCAAGACTACATAGGCGGGATGTACCGGTTTTCGGTGCCGGAGTACATGGCATATCGCGACGGCAATCGCGTGCTCAGCGGGCTGGCAGCTTATCACCCGGAAGTGCCGGTTCTGGTGAATGAGGATGCCCAGGAGACGGCGGGGCAGGTGGTGTCGTGCAACTACTTCAACGTGCTGCAGCCAGCGATGGCGCTGGGACGCGGATTTGCGGAGGCGGAATGCACGGGTGAGGGCGCATCGGATCTGGTGGTGCTCAGCAACGACTACTGGCGCCGGGAATTTGGCGGGGACCCGGCAATTGTGGGTCGCACGGTGCGGATGAATCGCGTACCGGCGATGGTGATTGGCGTGACTGCGCCGGGATTTGCCGGAACGGATCTGGTTCCAGCTGCGTTTTGGGCGCCGCTGCCGATGATGAAGGTTTTGAGCGGAGGGATGAAGGGCGTCGACTTTGCGAACAAAGACGTGAGCTGGCTTGAACTGGTGGGACGTCGGCGCGAGGGTTTTTCGTTGGAAGAAGTGCGGGCGAATCTGGCGGTGATTGCGAAGAATCTGGATCACCAAGTACCGAAAAGGTCGACGACGCTTACGGTTTCAGCGGCAACGCTGCTGGGAGCGCCAAACCTCCGCAGGGGCGTGATGGGTGCGGGTGCGGGCCTGCTGGTCGCGGTAGGGATGGTGCTGCTGATTGCATGCGCCAACCTGGCCAACCTGATGCTTGCACGGTCGATTGCGCGTGGCAAAGAGATCGCGATGCGGATGGCACTCGGCGCGTCGCGTGGTCGCGTGGTGCGGCAGCTGCTGACAGAGGCTCTGCTGGTGGCTGCGATTGGCGGAGTGCTGGGATCGGCGATCGCGTGCTGGTCCGGTGCGGTGTTGTTTCGATTTGTGCAAGGGCATCTGCCTCCGGGAGCTCCGCCTATTCAATTGCCAATTCACGCGGATTGGCGCGTGGTGGGTTATGCATTTCTGCTGACGATGTTGACGGGAGTGGCTTTTGGACTGTTGCCAGCGTTGCGGGCGACGCGTCCTGATCTGAACACGCTGTTGAAACAGGAGGGTGCAGGGCTGACGACGGGAAGGCCGCGAGGGGCTTTCAGCGGAGTGCTGGTGGGTGGGCAGGTAGCGCTGTGCATGGTGTTGCTGCTGGCATCGGGATTGATGGTGAGGGCGCTGTTACGAGCGCAGACGGTGGATCCGGGATTCACGATGCGCGATGTGGCGGTGCTGAATTACGACGTTGGGAGAGTGGGATACAGCGATGCGGAGGCGAGGGCGTTCAACGGGTCTCTCGTGGAGAGATTAGGGAGATTGCCGGGCGTGGAGGCGGTGGTGCAGGCCTTCGGATCACCGCTGGGAGATCGGCACTTTGTCAGCGTATTCCGGGCGGGTAAGCAGCAGGAGCAGGCGGCGCCGTATCTCGAGATCTCGCCGGGGTTCTTCTCGCTGCTGAATATTCCTCTAGTGCGCGGGCGGGACTTTTCGCAGGCCGATGTTGCACGCGGCGCGAGGTACTTGATCCTGAGCGAATCGATGGCGCGGACATTCTGGCCGGGCGAGGAGCCGCTGGGGAAAGTTATTGAGTACGGTCCGGCAAAAACGAAGTGGGAGGTGATCGGCGTTGCCCGGGATGCTGAGGTGGGTGAATTGGGAGCGATGGATCGGCGGTTTGTGTATCTTCCGCCTGATCCGACGGACGAATTGAGGATGCAGGTTGTGATGGTGCGCTACAAGGGCGAGTACGGATCGATTTCGAAGGCGCTAAGCGGAACGGCGAAGACGCTCGATCCGGCGCTGAAGGTGAGAGTGGCACGGCTGGAGGATAATCTCGGACCGTACCGGACGATATCGAGATTGACGGCCGGAGCTGCAGGCGTTCTGGGAATAGCGGCGCTGGGACTGGCAATGATCGGGCTATATGGGACTGTTGCTTATGGTGTGAGCCGGCGGACGCGCGAGATTGGATTACGGCTGGCGCTGGGAGCGAGGGCGGCAAATGTGCTTTCGCTGCTGGTGCGGCAGGCGATGCGGCCGGTTGCGATTGGGGTGACGGTCGGGGTGATTCTGTGCGCGGCGGTATCGCGACTTCTGGCTGGGTTGCTGTTTGGAGTGAGTCCGCATGACATGGTGACGTTTACCGCCGTGCCCGCGCTGCTGGTGGCGATTGCGCTGCTTGCGGCGTGGATTCCGGCGCGGAAGGCGCTGGATGTGGATCCAGCAGTGACGCTGCGGGAGAACTAAACTATTTTCCAGGTTCATGTTTTTGTTTGCACCGTTCAGCGGGCTCGAGCGGATCGCAGGCCTTGATTGGGTTTAAAAGCGTCGCTTTTGACGTGTCCCAGCTGGCGGCGCGTTGCTTCGGCGCCTTTGAAACTTCCTTATTGCCCACAATCCACGCAGAACTTAAAAGAACTACCACCCCATCAGACGAGACCACACAGATTCTTATTCGATCTGATTGGTCGTTCTCAACAGGTCACAGGCGTTATTTCTTAGAGGGCAGGTCACCCTTGCTCGGTTCGGCATGAGCACGGCGCAAACTCACGGCCATGAGGTGCTTTGGCACACCGTTTTCGGCGGGGGTGCGCGTTAAGAACTGGAGAGCTATTTGATCGTGCCTCAAGTACGCGTTCAAGAATTCCGCTAGGTATCGAGCCACCCAGTTGTAACTCGCCGCACCTTCTTCCAAGGATAGGTCAGCTGGAACGAAGTGCATTCCTTCCTTCCTGAACCGCTCGCATCGCTGGTACAAGGAACTAAATTGTATGTGCGAGATTGCCAATAACCGGACGTGAAACAGGTCACCTCGGGTCCATTCGTTCAGAACGTTTGGTGCGATGACGCATTGTTTCTTGTCCTGTCGCATCGCATCCCAAGTCTCCAGCGATTCTTCGGCTCTGCTGAAGACCAGCAGTGGGATAGTCATCAGATCAGGATGAATATCTTCAGCCTTCAGTACCGTCTCCGGTGCGTAGCGAAACGAGCCATCAATTGAGACAAGCGCCGTGATGCGCTTATCCCCGGCTTGCTGCGAACAGCGCAGCCATGCCACCCCAGCTGTAGCCCACCGCCGCAACCTCGGACATATCTGTGTCGGGAAGTGTCTTTTGCGTAATCGACGAGAAACGAAATATCCTGCGCCTCCGCGTTAGCACCCTCGATATCAACGCTCATGGTCCGAGCAGTGGCTCCCATGCTAGGACTGGCGATCACCACGAAACCTTCACTCGCCAGATATTCGCAAAGTTCAATGTTCTCTGTGGCAGGTGCATTCACGCTTGGTGCGTAGATCACCACGGGAAAGCGGCCAATCTGCATCGCTGCATCTCGCACTGCCCACGTATGCAGATCGGTCGTGCCGTGGATAAATGCTTCGACGAACGATTGCGGCTTACCCGTTTCTTACAGGCTTACCGAAACTGGTTTCGGTCTTAATAAGTGCTCCGTAGTCCCCAACCGTAATAGTTTGGTGGCCAGCCTCCGCTGCGGGATACCACGAACAGGGTCTGGAGGGGTCTAGGACTCTCCGCTGTCGAGGCTGCGTTGGCTGGTAAGGGAGGTTGGACCTGTAAACTGCGCGAACGATCATACTGCTCTACTACCCTCAGTCCGACAGCATAAGCCCCGGGCTTCTCAGTGAACTGGAACTGAAACGCTGATACAGCTTGCCCGGCCGCGCTTACTGAACCGAGACACGCAAGCGTTACGGATGCCGAGAAAGTAAGGAATAATCGCAAGTGCGCCCCCAAAAACAAGATTGTGGCAAAGCTATCAGCCGTGATGGCATTTGAATTCCCACGTGTGCTCCCGTCAAATCACAGTCCCCCCATCGAGAGCGGCATGCGCCGTGCAATTCCTAAATTCCGAGTTCCGGTCGAATCACCGCCGATGCGGAAGTTTCAATTCAGAGCCTACGTATTTCAGGGGCTGAAGCCAGGGGCGTTTTTTTGCGGCTTTGCGGCATGACTGAAAGTCATGCCTTGATACAAACTGATCTTCTCGAATGGATTAGCGCCGGTGCGGAATGAACGAAAGGCAACCGCAGATCCTTCCGCTGCGCGTCAGGATGACAGCGCTAGAGGGGTTCGAAGCGGGTGAATTTTCACGAATGGGGAAGTTGCTTAGAGGTAACCACCTCCCGCTGTCGCGGGGGCCAGTTAAGAAAAGAACAAAGGCGTCACAACGCTATCCGGCTGTTGCGGATGGACGGAGAAAGCAACCGCGGATCCCTCGGCTGCGCTCGGGATGACGAATTTGCTGTTAAGGGAAGTGGAGACGGCGCTGGGTTACAGCGCCGCTAGAGCATCGGCCTGGGATGGGAAGAGGCCGGCATACTTGGTGATCCCCACCATGGTGAAGACTTTGGTGAAGTGCGGCGAGAGGCCGAATGCGTAGACCTTCTGGCCCGAGTTTGCAGCTTCGATGAGCATCTGGATGACGAGGGCGATGCCGCTGGAGTTGATGTAGTCGACCTTCGTGAAGTCGAGCAGCACGAGTTTTGCAGTTTCCTTTGGCAGCGATTGGTAACTGCCGAGGACCGCATCTTTCGACGTGCTGGCAATGTCACCCTCAAATCGGAGTGCTGTGACGTTGTGGCCTGCCGGGGATGTCAACTGGTCTACGCGCGCTTTTGTTTCGCTCTGCACGATCTCGTGTCTCCGTATTGTTCGGTTAATTCTCTAGTGCATCCAGACGAATGACCAGCCTGACATAGCTGCTCTTACCATTCGAGCCTTTGACCCATTCGGCCTCGTCAACCAGCGCCTGGATTAAGAACATCCCCATGCCGCGGGGATCCTCTTCACCATGAATCTTTTTGTCGATGTCGGGCTTGGGTGGAACGGTCTTCAACCCTTTACCGTCATCTATCACTTTAACCTCAAGGGCGTTCATGCCTGCTGAAAGCACTACGCCAACGGAGAGGTCATCGTTCAACTTATTGCCATGTTCGATGGCGTTGATGCAGGCTTCGGCTACGGCCGTTTTTAAATCTTCCACGCGATCTTCGCGGAAATCCCATTAGCTTGGCCACAGCGGCCGCAGTGCTCATCGCCACTTTCTCGTACCCGAGTTGCGAAGGCAGCCGCACCTCCACGCTAGTGGATTTCACCTTGCTCATGCCGGTATCTCCGTACCCTGCGCACACCTGCACAACGCAAGTGCGGTCATGTCGTCACTTTGCGGACCGCCGTCGGCAAAGTTATCAATTGTTGCCCACAATGCATCGAGAATAACATCGGCCCGCTCGCCTGGGCACTTGGAAAATTCGTCCATAAGTCTTTCCGGGACCAAACTCTTCGTCGCCCCGGAATACCTCCGTGAGACCGTCGGTATAGAACAGCAGCCTTGTCCCTGGTGTAAACACGGCTTTCTCGACTGGAGTATCGCATGCCCGGCAAGAGGCCCAAAGGTGTACCGGCGGCCTCGAATTCGCGGGCGACGCCGTCGGCGGAAACGAGGAAACCGGGGTTGTGGCCGGCATTGACCACTTCGATCTTGCCCGACTCGGGATACAGGCGCAGGAAGATGGCGGTGACGTATCGGCGTCGTGCCTCTTCGCCCTCGCGCCAGTGATGCTCATTCATGCGGGTGGCGAGTTCGTCGAGGGGCGGGCCGGTGATGGCCATGGCACGAAAAGCCGCGCGGAAGCTGGTGGACATCATGGCGGAGGCGAGGCCTTTGCCGGCAACGTCTGCTACGGCGATAAGAAGGCTGCCGTCGGGCTGTTCGACGATGTCGAGGTAGTCGCCGCCAACTTCGTAGCAGGTGACGGAGCGGAAGGCCAGCGAGTAACCGCTGATGTCTGGGAGCTCCTGTGGGAGCAATGAACGCTGGATGTTTCGCGCTGCATCGAGGTCCTGCTGCACGCGCGCCCATTGCAGATTGCGTTCGTGATTGCGAGCGTTTTCAAGGGCGACACCGGCCTGCAAAACAAGGCCTTCAATAAAGTCGGCTTCGTAAATGGTCAGTTCGCGGCTGTCGGGGGGGCGACGACCAGCTCGGCCATACGCTTGCCTTCGCGGTCCTGCAGGAGGTAGATCGGGAGCGGATTGGTTTCGTCAGCATGCGAAGCTGGATCGGGTATTGCGCCATAGCTGAGCCCGGTGCCGGGAAACGCGGCGCCTGCCATCTCAAGTTCGCGCACCACGATGCGGAGTACGGCGCCGAGCACGGCTTCTTCGCGGATGGTGGAGTGGACCTGGCGCGACGCCTCAAGCAGGGCCTGGAGGCGCGCAACCTGCTGCTGCAGATCGATGGTCTCGTTGTTGTGGGGCAAATGGATGCCTGCTGCCATATCTCGACCTTTGACTTGCGGGGAATCTCAATTTATCACGTCGAGGCGTGGTGGCGTCGACAGCTTTCTCTTCATGGGTTTTACCTCATCCAGCACAGTTTAAGAACGGATATTTCTAGCCATCTGGTTACGGTGCGAACGGCTTGGTTAGTCCGGAGGTACCCATATGGGAGCAAAAACGGGTTACCTTGAAAAATCGCTGGTGCTTCCGCTTTCGCGAAGGCGAAACAACGCCATCTATATGTAAGGAATCAAAAACGGGAAGAGGAAACTCAATAATGAATAGACTTGGCACCGCTTTAGCAATAACTTTACTGACTGCAAGCCTTAGCGGTGGCTCGGCGTATGCGCAAGACCGGGACCATCATGATAAAGACCACGACCAACATCATTATGCTGAACATAAGGACTGGAAAAAAGGGGAGCGAATCCGGCACGAGGACTGGGATCGCGGCGAGCGAGTGGATTATCGCCACTATCACCTGAGTGCACCCCCACGCGGGTATGAATGGCGCATGATTGATGGCAATTACCTGCTGGTCAATACAGGCGATTTCCAGATCCACACGGTGATCGTCGCCCACTAAAACGCGAAGTTGCGTTCGATATGAGGCCGCCAGGAACGAAGAACCTGGCGGCCTTGCCGTGTTGATCTGCTGGAACTGTCGCCGTTTGTTATACGTCTGCAATCTTGTGCCGCGAGTTTTTGCTGCTCAATCCTGATTTCGCGGGATATGCTTCTTGCCATGCAACCCCAAAAAATGCTGCCCCAATCGGTGGGCGGCGCTTCAAAGATCGTATTCCCTGCGATTCTGACGTTCGCAGCCTTGTGGCTGACGATGTGTGCCACGCTGCCTGCGTCAGCAGAGTCGAATAGCGCAAAATCCACGCCATCGACTTCTCTCAAGATTGAGGCTCTTGGCAAGGGCGCCGTGCCGCTGGACGGCGCATGGCAGTTTCACGCTGGCGACGATCTGGCGTGGGCGAAGCCGGACATCGATGACGCCACCGGCCACAATGGCTGGGAGCAACTGACTGCCGACGCGCCCTGGGGAACGCAGCATCACCAGAACTACGATGGTGCGGGCTGGTATCGACGCCGCATCGATTTGAGCACCGCTCCTGGAGCACCGGCCGACGTTGCCTTGCTGATTCCGGCGATCGACGATATCTACGAACTCTACTGGAATGGCGAACCGGTGGGAGGCCTCGGCTCGTTTTCACCTAAATTGGATTATCAGACCGCCGTTCCTGCGCAGACTTACGGACTGGGCGCGATTCGCAGCGGTGTTCTCGCTGTGCGCGTGTTGAAGATACCCTTTGCGTCGAATGATGACGGCACCGCGGGCGGATTTGAAGGGGTGCCGGTGATTGGCAGCCCTGCTGCGATTGCCTCGCTGAAAGACTCTCTCGATTACAAGTGGCTGCGAGGACAGCAGTTTCGCTTTGCGCTTACCGGACTTTACGCCCTCGTAAGTTTTTTGAGTCTGGTGGCATGGCTGCGCGACCGGCGGCAATGGCTGCTCTTCTGGATGATGGTCTACACGTTCATGCCGACGCTCGAGTTGATGTTGAACGGCATGCGGCTGCAGTACTCCTCTTTGTGGATCACGTTTTTTGTGCAGACCGCGATCCAACTTCGCGAGGTCGCGCAGTGGTACGTTCTCATCTATCTGCTGCAACTGGAAGATGCGCAGCGACTCATGCGCGCAATCAGGATCTTTGCGATTGCGTCTCTTTTCGCCGGTTCCTTGGACGGAGCCCTTGGCTTTTTATATGGGACGCTGTCGAAATCGACGTTTCAAATCACCGATGCGGTGCTGACCTTCTTCATTCTTCCCGGTGAGAGCATTCCTATCTTCCTCGTCGTTTACGCGGTGGTGCGGCGGCGGCGTCTGGATTCTGCGCGATGGATTGTGGCGAGCATCGCCCTTGCCAACGATGTGTTGTATGCGGTTTCAAATATCTCGCAGCAGGGGGTTCGATTTACCCACTGGCCGGTCGCGGCGTGGCTGAACAGTCTTCATCTGACCGTCTTCGGAAGCGTGATCGCACTTCAGACGGCCTTGCGCACCGCTCTTTTTCTCTCGATTGTGTATGCGGTATTGCGGTATGCGGCCGATTATCGCCACCGCCAGGCTGATATGGAACGCGAGTTTCAGAACGCCCGCGAAGTGCAACAGGTGCTTGTTCCCGAGGCGCTACCCGCAATTCCTGGATTCAACCTGACGAGCGCCTACAAGCCGGCGCGTGAAGTGGGAGGCGACTTCTTTCAGATACTTTCCACCGGCGAAGGCGGAGCCCTGATCGTTATCGGCGATGTGAGCGGAAAGGGCATGCCGGCGGCGATGACCGTTTCGCTGTTGGTGGGCACCTTGCGTACGCTGGCTCACTACACGCAGAGTCCGGAAGAGATTCTGACGGCTATGAACTATCGCATGCTGAGCCGGAGTGCGGGAGGATTTACGACGTGCCTGGTGGTGCGGGTCGATCCGACGGCGCGCTCACTGTCGCCAATGCCGGACACCTGGCGCCCTATGTGAATGGTCACGAACTGCCTTTGAAAAATGGCCTGCCACTGGGTCTGGAGGCAAAAACAACTTACCCGGAATCGACGTTCAAGCTGGGTGCGGATGAGCAACTGACTTTATTGACAGATGGCGTAGTGGAAGCGCGCGATCGAATGGGAGAACTTTACGGGTTCCAACGCACGGCTACGATTGCGACTCGCTCGGCTGAAGATATCGCCCAGGCGGCACGGGACTTCGGCCAGGAAGACGACATCACTGTACTCACGTTAAACCGCACATTGCCATCGGTTGAGTCAGCCGCAGAAATTGGAGCACCCATGCTTTCCCCTTCTCCGGCTTGAGCGAGGGAATCCACGGGGTCTTAGGCTAACGAGTAGAAGTGACCGTATCCCTGGGCGCTGCACGCCTAGGTGCATAACTTCTTCAGTAACCTAATGTAATTCACTTCAGAATTACCCATAAGTCGAGTTATTTCAATTTCAAACACCGGTGTTTCTGTAGGACGCATATCCTGAAGGGCGAATAGGTAATATAAAGTAATGCCATAGTCAGTAACTCAAAGTAACCGTCTAACAGACGGCTTTAGATAGAATAAGTTACTAACAATCGTAATTAGTAGTAATTAACTCCAATGTGCCAACGACTTAGTGCCTACGTGTCATTCCGAAAGTACTAGATAAGCACTATTTTTGGGGCACGACGCTCGGAGTTCCCCGCACCGAATGCGATCGACGGCAGTAGAGGAGAAAGTTATGGGTATACTGCGCGACGAAAGCGGTTATGTGCTGGTACTTCACAGACCGCGCCCGATGGTGGCGAGCAACACCGAGCAGACAGAGCAAGAAACTTCTCAAATCAACCAGGTTGTGCGACCGAAGCCGAAAGTCAACTGTTCCGTTCCTCATTGCTGCTTTTACTGTGCCTGGTGCGGGCAGCCGATTCTGTTGCCCCATGACCGCATCGGGTCTCCGTTTGGCAACCCCGATGCGCGAAAGATCGATGTTCGTTCGATTGCGACGGTGTGTGGGAACTGCAAGCACATTGGCAACTACTCGATGTTTCGTTCGTGCCGAGGTTTCGATACGCGCCACAAGATTTTGCATGCGCCGAGCACCGGCGAGACGGCGCTGCTGTACTGGCTGCAATGTGTTGAAAAGACATGCCCGGCGCGGGTTCCACTGTTTGTGAGGCTCGAAGGAGATGCGACGGCCGCAGAGGCTGAAGCGCCAGAATGGCTGTGGGATGAGCTGACATGTGCTGCCGGCCATCGGATCAAACAAGTTGCAGTGGATCCCCGATATCATCTTCCGCTGCGACCTCTCGCATGGCCGCGATGATCGGTGTCCTTGGTCTTTGTTCGAATGCAGTATGATTTTCGGTTCCAAGTTGATTCAGGATTGTGAGAGAATCCAGCATTCCCCGGTTCCACGCTCGCAACTTTCTCAAAGGAAAACCGAATGCCAGAGATCGCGGCCGTTCCCCCGCTGACGCTTGATGTTGAACGTGATGGCGATGTCGCTACCGTGAAGTGCCACGGCAAGCTGGTGATGGGCGTATGTGATGTGCTCGCCATCGAGGTCCGCGCGCTGATTCCGAACGCGAAGTGCATTGTGCTGGACCTGACCGATCTCAAGCACATGGACAGCATGGGTCTGGGCACAATTGTGCGGCTCTACGTCTCAGCCAAATCGGGAGGAAGCCGCCTGATGCTGGTGAACATGGCCCCGCGCATCCGGCAGCTGCTGGGCATCACGAACCTGCTGTCGGTGTTGACGGATATGTGCGAGCAAGGCGTGACGATTCGGTTCTGAAAGCACGGAGAGCACAAGAGCAGTCGCTCATGGCGCGAAGCGCCACCCGAAGAAACATGAGAATGTGGGATGACTGGAGTGTCCGTGCCTAAAGGCATGTGGCTCTGTGCGCATGATTCAGCAGCCTGAAGGCTGCTGCTCCCTCCGTATTCCCAACTCCTATGTTGCGCTATGTTCACTCGGGACGGACTGGTGATGAACACCGTTGCGGAGCGTGTCTGATTTATCCTTCGGTGAGATGCCGCCCGAGCGCAAGACTCTCTCGATCGCGATGATCGCCATGAATGAGGAGGCAAATCTGCCTCGCACGCTGGAGAGCGTGAAGTGGGCCGATGAGATCGTCCTGGTGGACTCCGGCTCGCGCGATCGCACCATCGAAATCGCAAAATCATTTGGGGCGAAGACGAGCTATCACGCAATCGCAGGACATGGTGAGCAGAAGAATGTCGCTCTGGATTTGTGTACCAGTGACTGGATTTTCCTACTGGATGCGGATGAGGTGGTGACGCCGGAGCTGCAGCAGGAGATTCGCAACCTGCTGGCAGGCGAACCGAAGTTCGATGCTTACTGGATTCCGCGGCTCAACCTCTACTTCGGCAAATGGATTCGGCATGGCGGGTTTTATCCCGATCACAAGCTGCGACTCTTCAAGCGCGGAGCGGCCGGCTGAGCGAAGGGGTGGGGCCGCACTCGACTCCGCAGTTCAACGGGCCGCGGGGCAAGCTGCGCGGAGACATGCTGCACTATGCCTATCCCACGATGGGCGTTTATCTCGAGCACATGAACCGCTACAGCTCAGAGATTGCCCGGCTGCTGCACCAACGCGGCAGAGACAGCCGGGCTCTTCTTCCGTTTATATGGAACGCCGTGCTGA
Source organism: uncultured Acidobacteriaceae bacterium (assembly GCA_963782775.1). Lineage (GTDB taxonomy): Bacteria > Acidobacteriota > Terriglobia > Terriglobales > Acidobacteriaceae > Telmatobacter. The sequence goes on along the minus strand of CAWALE010000011.1, from coordinate 256,412 downwards.
ACCCCGCGGCTACGTTTCTCTATAACTATATTTTCAGGTTGGGATTCCTGGACGGGCGGGAAGGATTGATTCTGCATATCAATCACTCGGTGTACATCCACTGGAAGTACATCAAGGCTTGGCGGCTCGGGCAGGGGAAGGAATAGTGGCCAGTTGTCAGTGATCAGTCTTCAGTTTTGCGGGCGGCGGCTGAAGACTGATCACTGTGAATTGAAGACTTTTCTTAGATGTGGCAGCTGGCCTGGCCGCGTTTTTCGAGGTACTTCTGGTGGTACTCTTCGGCGCGCCAGAAGGTTTGCGCGGGCTCGACTTTGGTGACGATCCGCCTGGGAAGGAAGTGACCGAGAAGCGGTGAGTTGCTCGATTTTAGCCTTGGCCTGCTTCTCCTGCTCGGGGGAGTGGAAGAAGATGGCGGAGCGATACTGCGTGCCCCAGTCCGGTCCCTGGCGGTTTGGCGTGGTGGGGTCGTGGAGGTTGAAAAAGGCGTCAAGGATCTGGTCGTAGCTGACCTTTTCTGGATCGAAGTCCAGCTCGACTACCTCGGCGTGGCCAGTTTGATCGGTGCAGACGTCTTTGTAGGTGGGCTTGTCGAGCTTGCCTCCCTCGTAGCCGACGGCCGTGGCCGTGACGCCGGAATAGCAGCGAAGGCTGCTTCAACGCCCCAGAAACAACCTGCTCCAAATGTAGCTTTTTCGATGCTCATACCTATCAGATGCGTGAGGCCTGGGATTTGTTTCGGACGCCAGTTCAGAGTTTTGACCGAAGAAGATGACAGCTTTGGCATTCGCTTCCACGCGCGAGACTACGAAAGCCCGGAATGGAAAAGATGTGCCCGCAGCGGGGACATCGCCAAATCATGAAGCGAAGATACAGCACCAGAAACAACAGGATAGCGCCGATGAGGGGAAAAGGGCTGGTCTCGCCTCGAGGTCCGGCCATGGTGAATATCAAGGCCAATGCAAAGATCACGGTGCCGGCCCACGCCAGCGCCCATCGGCGGTCGTAGGCTTCCCAGGCATCGCGGTACTTGAGATTCGGGCGAATCTTCTTCACGCGGTTATGCCCTCTCTGGAATGGGTGGCCGGCTTACTTTTCTACGTGCGATTTGAGTCGGGCCAGTGTCTGATCCCATTGCTTGGAAACGGAGCTCAAGTACGCCTGGAGGTCGTCAAGCGGTTCCGGATCAAAGCGGAAGAGGCGTTCGCGGCCGGAATGGGAGCTGCGAACAATGCCGGCGCGCTCCAAAACGCCGAGGTGTTTGGTGATGGCCTGGCGGGTGAGCTTCGAATCGTCAGAAAGCTGCGCGATGGAGGAGGGCTCGCCGGAGCAAAGCCTGGCGACCAGAGCCAGACGGGTTTTATCGCCGAGGGCGGCGAAGACGCGGGCCTTGGCCTTGGGTTTGGCGGTGATGCGCTTACGGATTTTGTGTGACATGGCTCTCGATGTTCTTCATTTGTTCGGTCCAGCCGCCATCGTTCCTGCGGAAAGCTTCGGGGCGCCAGTCGGCGGGAATGCTGTCGAAGCCGGACTCGGTGAGTATGAGAAGTGTACCGCCGGAAATCGGCTCAAGCCGAAATTCGACGAGGGTGCGTGGGGCGCTGGTGTAATCGGCAGGTTTGTCGCTCGTTTCGAAGGATTGAACGTGGGGCCAATAAAAGGAGAAGAGTCGCTCGGGATCCATCTTTTCAATGCGCGCCTCCCAGGTGACGTGTTCGTAACCGGGATAGGTGATGTTGCCACGGGAGACCTGGCCGGGGACGAAGGGGCTCTCGAGTTTCACCTTGAACCATTGTCCGAACTCGCGATAGTCAGTGAGCGCGCGCCAGACGCGGGAGATCGGCGCCTTGAGCTCAATGCGTTTCTCGATCGTGGTGGAAGACTCCATTAGCAACCTCAGGGTTGCATGATAGACCGTTTCACCGACATACGCAACTCACTGGTTGCATATTATTAGCTCGGCGATCGGTCGAATTTTCTTATCTCAGCCGCGCTTTTTCCCGGGAGGCTTGCCGCCTGGGCGTTTACCGCCGGGGCGTCCCGTTGGCGGCTTTCGTCCACCGCCGGCGGATTTGGACTTCCACGCGGGCTTCCCTGCTGATGGCGGTCCGGAGCGTTTGTTGCTTGGCCGGGCGCCGCCTGGGCGGGGTTTGCCAGTGCTGGTGGTAAAGGGACGCGAGCGATCGCCTTGGGCACGAGGAGGGCGGCCTGCGCCGAATTCTCGAGCGCCGGTGCGACCGGGGCCGCCGCTGGTTGGGCGTGCTCCGCTGGGGCGGGCAGCGGATGGGCCTCCAGGGGATGGGCGATCAAAACGGGGGCGGTCAGGTCTTGGACGGTCTGATATCGGACGGTCAGATCTTGGCCGATCCGAGCTTGCACGATTTGGGCTTGCACATTGGGCCTGGCCGGTCTGTTCGCGGCCGGAACTGGCCTGGACGGCTTTGGCTAGTACGACCAGGGGCTGGCCTGTCAGAACCGGCTCCACGAAATGGTGGACGGCCCGTTGCGGGGCGGCCAGTCGGAGGCCGGCTTGCAGTGGGGCGGATCGGGGATTCGCGTTCAGGCTCCACTGCTTCGATCTGAAGGCGGGATGGTCTGGGCGTTCTGACTTCTTCACGATCAGGGACGGTATCTCGGCGTGGGCCGGTGTGAGGTTTGAAGGAGGGGCGATCGGAATCGGGTTTCTTCCAGGGCTTCTTCTCGAAGGGGCGAGCGCTACCGGGACGGCTCCCAGTGAATTTACCGGTTGGTCGCCCTGGACGCGGCGGTGCTGATCCAAATTGTGCTGGACGCTGCTCGGATCGCGGTGGGCGTTCACCAAACCGAGATGGAGGCCGGGCGGTACGGTCGTCCTTCTTCCAAGCTGGACGGCCTTCGCCGGATCGCGGTGGAGCTGATCGAGGTGGGCCCGATCGCTGTGGGCCGGGTCGGGATGCACCGAAACGGACTGGACCGGTGCCGGAACGTTCGGGTCCGGGACGGAATCCTTCCCCTTGCGGACGGGTCGGGCGCGACGGCCGATCACTTCCGAATTGTCTCTTTGGCGGAAACTCCCGGCGAGCTGGAAAGGCCGACCGCTCCGAAGTTGGCGGGGCAGCTGGCGGCGCAGCCATCGGGCGCGGAGCCCTGGATTTGATTGTCGGTAACTGCGCGTCCATCGCCTTGCGCCGGCGGATATCTTTGAGTTTCGGCTTGCGCATCTTGCCGTCTGCCGTCTTGCGCAGGTCGTCGAGCTCTTCGGCTTCGAGCTCGCGCATTTTGCCCGGCTCAATGTCGAGTACCAGAGGGCCGTAGCCAACGCGGCGAATCTTCTCGACGTGGTGGCCGATCTCTTCGAACATCTTGCGCAACTCGCGATTGCGGCCTTCAATCAGGATGACTTCGTACCAGGGGTTGTCGCCCTGGCGGACTTTGCGAATCTGGGCAGGCGCGGTCTGCACGCGGCCGGAGCCCGGTTTGCCGCGCTCGATTCCCACGCCCGAACGCAGGCGGTCGAGGTCTTCTTCAGTGGGTTCGCCGGCCACCTTTACAAGGTAGGTCTTCTCCACGCCTGCAGCGGCGCGGGTGAGCTTGTTGGCCAGATCGCCGTCGTTGGTTACAAGCAGGAGGCCTTCGCTCAGATAGTCCAGGCGTCCGACGGGGTAGAGCCGCTCGCGCATCTTGGCGAAGAACTCCATCACGGTGGGTCGCCCTTCGGGATCGCGCACTGTGGTTACGAAGCCCCGGGGCTTGTTGAGCATGAAGTAGCGGATGCGCTCGGAGCCCTGCAGCAGTTTGCCGTCGACCCGGATGTGGTCGCGGGCGGCATCCGCCTTGGTGCCAAGTTCGGTGACGACTTTGCCATTGACCTGTACGCGGCCCGCAGTGATGAGATTCTCGGCGGAACGGCGGCTGGCGACTCCGGCCTGGGCGAGGATTTTCTGCAGACGTTCGAGCTTCCCGGCGGGCTCGCTGCCAGAGGCAGCTTCTGGCTCGGCGGAGTCGATCTCCCCGTCTGTTTCGGGCGTGTTCTCCCCATCGGCATCGGCGTCTTCGACGATGGATTCTGCATCGGAGTCGCTTGCCTGCTCAAATGTGTCGCTGGCAGCAGCGGCTGTCGCTTCTTCTGCTGCAGCCGCATCGTTTTCGGGGCCGTCGAGTTCGGGCTGCTTGGGATCAGGGCGCACATCGTCGCTCATGAGGAGATCTCGGTTCTGCCTGCTGCGTTTCGGTCAGGCTCGGCAGGCGCGGGCTTTGTGCGGAAAGGAGCCGACTATTCAGCCGTTTCCGTTTTCTCGTTGGTTTCGCTCATGGCTGCCGGAGTCTGTGGGGCATTTTCAGCCGGCGATGGCGAATCGTTATCCGGCTCCTCCGGTGCGTTCTCGTCCAGTTCAGGACCGCCGCTGCCTTCGGCATCATAGGCGGCGGTTGCGATGTCGGCCTCGTCGACTGTTGCCGGTTCCGTCTCTTCCAACTCGCTGGCCATCTTCTCGAACTCATCCATCGAAGGAAGTTCGGCGACGTCTTTCAGGCCGAAGCGCATCAGGAATTCCTTGGTGGTCTTGTAGAGGATGGGGCGCCCGATGACCTGTTTGCGGCCTGCGGTGGTGATGAGCTTGCGCGCCAGCAGAGAGCCGAAAGACTCCCGAGGAATCCACTCCCCGAATCTCGTTGACTTCGGGCGCGGTTACAGGCTGCTTGTAGGCGATAACGGCCAACGTCTCGAGGGCAGGCAGCGAGAGTTTCATCGCCGGTTTCAAACTCTTGATGAACATGCGCACTGCGTCGTGGCACTCGGGCTTGGTGGCCATTCGATAGCCACCGGCGATCTCGCGAATCTCGACGCCACGGTCGTCGGAGGCGTAGTAGGCGATCAGTTCGTCAATCAATTGGCGTAAGACGGCTTTGACTTCGCGATCGCGCTGACGTGCGGCACGCTTGGCTTCGGCTTCGGGGTCGAGTGAAGGTGATTCTGCCTGAGCTGACTCGGCGGGATTGGATGGCGCGATGTCGGATGCGGAGGATTCGCCGGGTTCTGGGACTGAACTGGTCTCGACCGGTGAATCGGGTGCAGACTCGATTTCGAGCGGAGCGACAGGTGCGTGGTCGGCAGACTCCGGCCCTTGTAGCGGACGGCCATCTTCGGTGCGCAGGTCTAGATACTCCAGCCCCTCGTCGATTGAGGATTGCGGCGAGTCGGCGGAGTTCGCGGCATCGGCGGCAGCCTTCTGGGCGGCCTCCTGCGACGCTTTCCATTCCAGCGCTTCAGCGCCAAACAGGGTTGCGAGCTGGGTCAGGGTGACCGGCTCTTCAGAGGCGTAAATAACGGCTTCCAGCTTGGATTTAAGGCTCATGCAGCAATCAGTACCTTCTGTATGGTACCGGACGCGAGGGGCGGATGCGTCCACAGAAGCCGGATGAGAGGGATTGTTGAAAAGAGAGGGCGTTCGGGGGTTCCGAACGCCCTTCGCTCAGGAATGAACCAAGGCAGTTTATAGAGGAGCTCTACGCGATTTGACGGAAGAGCCAGAACAACGTGCCCGAGAGCAACGCGGCGGCGGGGAGCGTGAAGACCCAAGCGGCGGCGATGTTGCGGATGGTCGACATTTGGAGACCGCTTCGATTGGCAGCCATGGTTCCGGCCACTCCCGAACTGAGGACGTGGGTGGTACTGACGGGGAGGCCGAAGTTATCCGCGGCAAAGATGGTGGCCATTGCAACCAGTTCGGCGGTGGCGCCCTGGGCGTAGGTGAGATGTTCCTTGCCGATTTTTTCGCCGACGGTGACGACAATGCGCTTCCAGCCGACCATCGTGCCCATTCCGAGTGCAAGGGCGACGGCTACTTTGACCCAAGCAGGAATGAACTTGGTGGCTTTGTCGACCTTGCTCTTGTAGGTCGCCAGCGTAGTTTCTCTGCCGGGTGAAGGTCGGTTTGTGGCTCTTCTGCATCAGGCGGATGGCTTCGCTGGCGACGTACATGTCGTTGCGCACGTTGGTCTGCTGGTTTGCGGGGACGGCTTTGAACTCCTTGTAGAGCGCGACTTCGTGGCTGAGGTCTTCGACCAGTTCTCGCAGCGCGAGGATCGTGTCGGGCTGGAGTTCTTTGGTGCGGATGTAGTCGGTGACGGTGGCGCGCGCGTCTGCGCCGAGTATGCCGGACTTGATCTACATGTGCATCGAGGACTTTGCCGGCGTTGTCTGACGCCACGATGAATTGCTGCACGTCATTCTTGCGTGACTGCGTGATTCAACGCGTAGGCGGTCGGCACCGTGCCGATCAGGATCAGCATGATCAATCCCATGCCCTTTTGCCCGTCGTTTGAACCGTGGAAGAAGCTGACGCCAGTGCAGGTGAGCACGAGCAAGCGCGCGAATGGGCCACGGCGGAGGCGCGCTGCCCTTCGGCGCCTCATAGAGTCCGGGTACTTGATGGTCGCTTTCGCCAGCAGGAACAACAGCGCGGCAGCACCAAAGCCGATGATCGGCGAGATGAGCAGCACTTTGAAGACTTTGGTCGCCTGCTCCCAGTCGACGCCTGAAGTGCCGGAGTGCACGCTCATCAACTGGTTGGCGACACCGACGCCGATGATGGAGCCGACCATGGTGTGCGAGCTGGACGCGGGAAGCCCGAACCACCATGTGCCCAGGTTCCACAAGATGGCGGCGATGAGTAAAGCAAAGACCATGGCAAAGCCAGCGCCCGAACTCACCTGCAGAATCAACTCGACGGGCAGCAAGGTAATGACAGTGAAGGCAACCAGGCCGCTGGAGCTGAGCACGCCGGCGAGATTGCACAATCCGGACCACACGACGGCTATGTTTGGCTCGAGCGAGTGGGTATAGATGACCGTAGCCACGGCGTTCGCGGTGTCGTGGAAGCCGTTGACGAACTCGAATCCGAGTGCGATCAGCAGGGCGATGACCAACAGCACATAAGGCCAGGCGCTGCCCATGGTTACGCCGCTGAAATCCTGAGAGATGTGAGTAGCGATGAACCAGATTCCAATGATGAGGGCGAGCAGAACGACGGCTCCGCTGATCATGGCATGAGTCGGATGCATCTTCTTATCGAGGATTGCAGCAGCCGGTGGACGGGCTGCGACAGCGGTTGCCGCTTCGGACATGGCTGAACTCCGGAGTGTGGGGTGAAATCATTCTGGACGCTGGGGGAGGGCTTTCCAGATGGAGCAAGGAATATCCGAGACGTGTGAACGCGAGATGAAGCGGAGATGAATTTGCGAGGGCGCCTTGCTGGATGGGAAGGAAGACGTGTCGATGCCTTTGCGCGCAATTCGGCTCAGCATCAGATCGGCGACGGTTGGCGGAATTTATTTCGGTTTGCCGACTAAGCAAGGAGCTATTCGGTCGCCAGGAGCGCCTGATTTCGTCAATCCATGTTCAGATCAGCAAGCCACGAGTAAACACCACGATTCGCGGTGCAGCTGAAGAGCTTGTTCACGGTCCGGCACTAAATTCACTGGTTTGTTACATTGCCTTCATTCGAAGGAAACCCAGCTCTCCAACAGTGTCTTGGAGGAGACCTCCAATGAACAAGAAATGGATACTAAGCCTGCGGACCGTCTGCGCTGCGGTCGCAATCACACTTGCGGCAACGGCGCTGCCCGCGCAGACCAACAACGGAAATGGCAATGCCTATGGCAAGAACAAGAACTATCCTTACGGCACCAATCAAACCAGCAGCCGTCCCTACTCGATCGGGCTGTGGGGCGATCTGCCTTATTCCCAGTCGCAGGCCGATGCGATCCCGGCCATGATCGAGGACATGAATTCTCAGGACCTAGTCTTCACGGTTCAAGACGGCGACTTGCGCCAGGGCAGCGGCGTTCCGTCATGCGCCGAAAACAGCTCCAACGGCGCCGGCGGCATCGTCGACCTCGGCAATATCTATCAGCGAGGGCTCAGCTACTTCAATGCGCTGAGGGCTCCGGCCATCTTCACGCCGGGCGATAACGATTGGACTGACTGCGATCGCGCCAGTCTGGGTTCAGAGGCCAGAAACTCGCTGAAACTGCTCGACTACGAGCGGTCCCTCTTCTTTTCCACCCCTAAAACCCTGGGCCAAACCCAGTTTCTCCAAGAGGTGCAGTCCACGCCGACCTGCAAAGGCTTCCTCACTGGCACCGATGGACCTCTGGCCGACAAAACCAAGAGCGAAACGTTCACTTACACCGACGTCGCCTGCTCGGAAAACCGCCGTTGGATTGTTGGCAACGTCATGTATGCGACGTTGGACATTCAAGGCTCCTGCGACAACCTCTGCGACGATTATCCTGATCCCGTCGAGCACGCTGCGCGCATGGCCGCCGACATTGCCTGGATGCAAGGCACCTTCCAGACAGCCATCGACCAGGGCTGTGTTGCTGTGATGTTCATATCCCAGGCGGACCCGGGCTGGATGATACCGACGCTACCCGCGCCCCGACGCGCAATCCACAAACCCTCGTCGAGGACGACGCGCTGAAGGCGACTGACGGCTACGGGGATTTTCTGCGCGCTCTGCGTAGCCAGGTGATTGCTTTCGGAAAACCTGTCGCCTACGTTAACGGCGATTCGCACTACTTCCGCGTGGACAAGCCGCTGCTGGACACCGCCGGAAAGCGAGTCGTGAACTTCACGCGCGTAGAGACCTTTGGCGATCACCAGCCGTTCCTCGGTGACGTGAACTGGCTGAAGGTGAATGTGGATCCCTCGAGCCGCGAGGTGTTCTCGTATGAGACGCAGATCGTGAATCGCGACGTTCTGGTTCCTTAAACACTCTTCCCACGATCGGGAGATCGAGTCGGCGAACCACGCTATGGACGGGGTTCGCCGATCCTTTTAGTGAGAGAAGCGAGCGCGTTCATCGCTGCTGGTGCGCGCCTAGGACTTTACGATTCCATCAAATTGGAAAGTAGTGTACGTCTAGCTGATGTGCCGGAATGCCCAGTAAAGGATGCCGGACAGGAGTGCCGCCGCCGGGAGGGTGAAGACCCAGCCCGCCGCGATGTTGCGGATGGTGGAGAAGCGGAGTCCGTTTCCGTTTGCGGACATGGTTCCCGCGACGCCCGAACTGAGGATGTGGGTCGTGCTGACCGGGAGTCCAAATTTGTCGGCCGCGAAGATGGTTCCCATGGCGACGAGGCCGGCGCTGGCTCCCTGTGCGTAGGTGAGGTGATCTTTGCCTATGCGTTCACCCACTGTGACGACAACGCGCTTCCAGCCAACCATGGTGCCTAATCCGAGAGCAAGTGCCACGGCAACCTTGACCCACGATGGGATGAACTTGGTGGCGTGATCCACCTTGTCTTTGTAGCTGTTCAGGGCCACTTTTTCATTTGTATTGAATGCAGGGTTGTTGGCTTTGATCATCAGCCGCAAGGCTTCGCTGGCCACGTACATGTCGTTCCGGACATTGGCTTGTTCTTGCGGCGGGACAGCTTTGAATTCCTTGTAGAGGGTGACTTCGTGACCGAGGTCTTCCACAAGCTCACGGAGCGCGAGGATCGTGTCGGGCTGCAACTGCTTGGTACGGATGTAGTCGGTGACCGTGGCGCGCGCGTCGGGACCGAGTATGCCCTTCGGATCAACGTGGCGATCGAGAATGTGGCCGGCATGCTGCGATGCAACGATGAAGTCCTGCACCTGCGCCGGACTTACGGCGTGATTGAGTGCGTAGGCGGTTGGCACGGTGCCGATGAGGATGAGCATGATGAGGCCCATGCCCTTTTGTCCGTCATTCGAGCCGTGGAAGAAGCTGACGCCGGTGCAGGTGAGCACCATGAGCGCACGAATCGGAAGCGGCGGCGGCATGTTGTCTTTCGGCGCTTCGTAGAGCTCCGGGAATTTGGCAACCTGCTTGGCAAGCAGGATGAGCATTCCGGCAAACACGAATCCGATGACGGGCGAAATCAGCAGGGCCTTCAGCGACCTTCGATGGCCTGTTCCCAATCGACGCCTGAAGTACCGCTGCGCATATTCATTAATTGGTTGGCTATGCCGACGCCGATGATGGAGCCCACCATGGTGTGCGAACTTGAAGCCGGCAGAGCGAGCCACCATGTGCCCAGGTTCCAGAGGATCGCGGCGATGAGCAGCGCGAAGACCATGGCGAATCCGGCGCCCGAACTTACCTGGAGGATTAATTCGACGGGCAGAAGAGTGATGACGGCAAAGGCCACAGTGCCGGAGGAGAGAAGCACCCCGGCAAGGTTGCAGATGCCGGACCACACCACGGCAATATTCGGTTCGAGCGAGTGAGTGTAGATAACGGTCGCAACGGCATTGGCCGTGTCGTGGAATCCGTTGACGAATTCAAAGCCAAGTGCAATCAGCAAGGCCAGCCCGAGCAGACCATAAGGCGCGTAGCTGGTGATGGACGCGGCATCGAGATCGTGGGCCACGTGAAAGACGATGTAGACGACCCCCGCTGCGAGCACTGCAAGAAACGCGAGAATACCAGCTTTGCTCGGCGCGCTCTTCAGCTTGCGGTCGAGGAGTGAGGGTCTGGGTAAAGCAGTTGCCGTCGTTGCAGCCATCAGATCTCTCCGACCGCGACAAACGATTCCAGGCGCACTTTGGAGCAAGCCAACGCAGAATCGGCTAAGAATTTTGAATTGAAATGGGGATAGAACGATCTTAGATCGCAGCAGAAGGGACGATCAAAAAAGAATTGCATAAAACCCCAACAACTGAATGCGTGCAACAGTTGTTTGATGCGCGTTGCCGTCGATCTGGCTGCGCACTATTGATTTTACATGAGATACGCGATAGTGGTTGGTTAAGGGGCGGTAAGACCGAGAACAAAGACGGGTCTTAAGTTTATTAGCTTCAATTGTTTAGATTCTGTTTCACTTTTTTGAAAATGATCTCCGCGATTGGCCCGATTTGCACAGGTTATTCACCATCTATCGGCCGTCTGAACTAAATGTTTCTTTTTCTGTAATTTGAACCAAAATGGCGACTTGTAAAACGCAACCATATGGTTGCCTAAGGTTTCACCACAATTACCTTCGATTCTGGTTGGAAAGCATGCAACCAATTGGTAGCGTTTTTCAACGTGCCCTCTGATGTCGAAATTCAAACGCGCACCGCGTTGAATTGCGCTTGGGCGAATTTTGGCAGCACTCGTCTTAACTCGAGGGGTGCTGACAAGAGTTCTGCGTTATTTCTTGTCGGAGATTTTCTAACGCCACTCGTCGGTCGAGTTGATCAGGCCTTCATTGACGACGCTGTCGAAGCCGGTGCTCTTCTTGATGAAGATTTCAGAGAAGGCGCGGTCCTGACGGAGGAGGATGGCCTGCAGGCGAACCAATTCCAGAAGCGCGAGGAACATGGCGACGAGTGCGCGCGAAGATTTGGTGTGGCCCAGCAATTTGCGGAGCGCCAGCGGTCGATCTTCCATGGAAAGGCGGCGGGTGAGGAACTGGATCATTTGACCGACGGTGACTGAATCGTCCTGCAGGTTGAAGGTGGGGCGCTTGCGCGCACGCTCGAGAATGTCGCGGAAGATGCGCACGAGATCAACGGTGTCGGCGGCGATCTCGGGTTCGGCCGCGGCATCGTCTTTGAATTCGCGCACGCCGGGATTGGACCACGTGGCCGCCTCGAGCATCTGTTTCTGCTGAAGCATCTGCGCGGCGTTTTTGAAACGTTCGTGCTCGAGGAGACGTTCGACAAGTTCCCGGCGCGGGTCGTCAGCTTCATCGTTGGGGCCAGCGGGCGAGCGCGGCAGCAGCATCTTGCTCTTGATGTGAATGAGGAGTGATGCAGTGTAAATGAAATCACCGGCGACATCCATATCGGTGGACTTCAACTTGTCGACATAGGCGAGGAACTGTGCGGTGATCTTCGCGATGGGAATGTCGTAGATGTCGATATCCTGTTTGCGAATCAGATCGAGCAGCAGGTCGAGCGGGCCGTCGTAGACCTGGCCGACGGTAACGGAAAAGGGCGACTGATCCTGCTCTTCTTCCTGCTTCTTCGGTTTCGCGGGAGAGCGCGGATTTGGCTGCCGGCTTTTCTTCCGGAACAGGTTTCGAAGTGAGCACAAGTGGCGGAGCCGTATTGATGCCCGGGCTCTTTCGATGGTGGATCGCCATGCGGCGGCTCGGGCGAAGGCTCCGGTGCGTCTGGTTCCGGCGCGGGGCCGGGTTCGGGATCGTTGACGGGGCCGCGATGACCGGGTTCGGGATCCTCGACAGGTTTCGGCGCAGGGGCCGGCTCCTTGACTGGATCTTTCTGCGGATCGTTGGGGGGCTCGATCTCCGGATTTTTGTCGGCTTGGTTCAAAGATATCTCTGCTTCAGGGAATGTATTTCGTTGGCTACTGTCTGGCCGTCAGCTGCATTGCTGCGCGGACTTCCGTCATCGTCTGTTCGGCCCGTGTGCGTGCTCTGTCGGCGCCATCTTTGAGGATATCCTCAACCTCGGTCGGGGTGAAGCGGGCGCGCCGCTCCTGGATGGGATTCAGAATCTGCACCAGCGCGTCCGCAGCCCAGCCTTTGCACTCGATGCAACCGATGCCGGCGGAGCGGCAGCCATCGTATACCTTGGCCATCGTCTCCGGCGCGGAAAAGACTTTGTGCAGATCGCCGACGGGGCACTTGTCCGGATCGCCGGGATCGTTGCGGCGGATGCGAGCCGGGTCGGTGACCATGGTCTTCAGCTTCTGGCGAACTACGTCTCCGGGTCGGTCAGCATGATCGTGTTGCCGTAGCTCTTCGACATCTTGCGGCCATCGGTGCCGGGCAGCTTGGGCGACGGCGTGAGCAGGGCCTCCGGCTCGGGGAGCACTTCGCGGCCGTCGAGCTTATAGAATTGGTTGAAGCGGCGTGCGATTTCGCGGGTGAGCTCGACGTGTGCCACCTGGTCCTGGCCCACGGGCACATACTTCGGCTGGTACATGCAGAATGTCGGCGGCCTGCAGCACCGGATACCCGAGGAAGCCGTATGTGCTGAGATCCTTGTCCGACGAGGTTTTCCTGCTGCTCCTTGTAGCTGGGCACGCGCTCCAGCCATCCCAGCGGCGTGATCATGCTCAGGCAGCAGGTGCAATTCGGCATGCTGCGGGTACATGGCTCTGGACGAAGAGCACCGAGCGCGCCGGGTCGAGCCCTGCGGCGAGATAGTCGAGCATCACCTCGCGTCGTGTTCCCCATGAAATTCGAGGGATCGGCGTAGTCGGTCGTAAGGGCGTGCCAGTCGGCGATGAAAAAGTAGCACTCGTACTGGCCGCCGTCCTGCAGCTTGACCCAGTTGGCGAGCGCACCCATGTAGTTGCCCAGGTGGAGCTTGCCGGTGGGGCGCATGCCGCTTAAAACGCGCGGGCGAGAAGATGAGATTGCAGATTTCAGACATTCTGTTTTCGATTCCGGGATGAGGCCGGGATTGCTCAGCCGTTTTTGATCAGAGAGGTCAAAGTGAGGCTCGTTTCATTGTAGCCGCAGGCTCCGCTCCTACCCCTTGGTCAGCACGAGACCGACTATGGCAAAAGCAGGAGTCGAGCAGCAAGCGCATGATGTAACCGCCCACGAAGATCATCAGCATCCAGCTTACCCACATTGGAATGCGATCGTAGGACTGCACTGCGTTGTAGGGCAGGACGTTGCGCAGCAGGTGGCTGCCATCGAGCGGCGGAATGGGCAGCAGGTTGAAGAACAATAGCGCCAGGTTGATCTGTACCGCCGCGATTCCGAGCAACGCAATTGCCTGGACGGAGGAATTGACGCCCGGCAGGAGCATGCCCTGCGCGGTGAAGTTTACGATCTGGCGTGCCTCCCGGAACCGCGTGGATGACGACCAGGAGAATCACCGTTGCGATCACGGCCAGCAGCAGATTTGAGATGGGGCCGGCCAGCGTGACAAGGTTTTCGTCTCGGCGGATCTTGGCGAAGTTGCGGCTGATGACGGGTGTGGGTTTCGCCCAGCCGATCAGGATGCCGCTGAAAAGAGTGAAGCCGATGAACGGGCCGAAGATGATGATGGCGGGCAAGATGAGGCGTGCCCATCGGGTCAATGTGGGGCATAGGGTTCAGAGTCACTCGGCCCTGCATTCGTGCGGTCTGATCCCCAAGGCGCGAGGCCATCCAGGCGTGCGCGCACTCATGGACGCTCAGCGAGAAGATGAGCAAAACAAATTCAAAGACCGCAATTGCAAATTGGGCAGACTGCACCGGACGCTCCCCTGATTTAGAAAGCTCAGGTTAGCATGGTGCGCTACGCCGTCGTGTTCGGCCTCCGCTCTTAGACCTTGTACGCCGGGTAGTGGCCTACGACCTCGTTTGCGGCAATGTTGGTGCCGCCCATGATGATTTCGTGGCTGCCGATGCGAGCGCCATCTCCAATGACGGTGGGCTGCAGCTTCACTTCTTCTTCTGCGCCGTTGTTGGAGTAGCTATGCGAGAAGATGCGCGCGAAGGAGCCAACGACGACATGCTTGCCGATCTTGATGCCGCCGCGATCGTGCAGCAGCACTCCCTGGTGAATCACCGCGCCGTCATCGATGGAGAGCTTGTAGCCATAGGTAAGATCGACGCCGTGATGGATTTTTACGCCTGATCCCATGTGGTCGAAGATGTGGCGGCCCAGCATGCAGCGGAAGCGCAGACCCAGCCACAGGTTCAAGCCGATCGGCGAGCGATCGAACATCTTCCAGAACCAGATGAGCGGCTTACGGACGGCAAACTCAACGGGGTCGGCGTCGCCAAAGTACTCCGCCTCGATGGTCACGTTCTCAGGGTCGAGCGACATGCCGAGGACGTTTCCAGGCAGTTCGCTGGAGAGGGTGACGTTGGGTTTGCCGCCGTGCGGCCGGCCCAAGATAGAGCTGGTAAAGCTGGTCGCGCACGATCTCTGCGCGGCGTTCGGGGGAGCGATGGCGGTAGAACTCCTCGTCGAGAAAGCGGATCCAGCGGCGGAAAACCTCTTCGGCCTCGGGTGTGGGGTGGGGCTGATTGCTGGCGACTGGCTGGGGCTTGGGATTGGTAGCCATACGCTATGGACGATAAATCAGTCGGGGAGGATGCGGCGAGTCCAATGTCACGGCGATCACTCGCGGCGGGAACAGCGCGCGTTATCCTAGAAGGTCCGGCGCCGCTCTGGAGATCGAGCTGGTGCGATGGAATTAATCTCCCACCATTTCGCAAAAAAAGGCGAAGTGGATGGGGGCACCCGAGAGAGTTGATCTATGCCTGAAGAAACCGCCCCCGCCGCCGTATCCGCTGAAACCGTCAAGCCTGCCGCACCAGTTGCCACGATCGCGACGCTGGGCAAGTACGAAGGCCAATCTGTCCAGATCAAGGGATGGCTCTACAACTCGCGCGAATCGGGCAAGCTTTTGTTCCCTATCTTTCGCGACGGCACGGGAACTGTGCAGGGTGTGGCACACGTGAAGAGCGTGCCGGCCGAGGTGTTCGAGTCGCTCAAGGGGCTGACGCAGGAATCGTCGGTGATTGTTACGGGGAAGGTGCGTGCGGATAAGCGCGCACCCGGCGGGTTTGAACTGGATGTCGAGGACATCCAGGTGATTCAGCGCGTGCCGGAATCCGATCCGTATCCCATCACGCTGAAGGAGCATGGTGTCGATTTCCTGATGGAGCATCGGCATCTCTGGGTGCGCTCGCCGCGCCAGTCGGCGATTCTGCGCATTCGGGCGGAGATCATGCGGGCGGCGGCCGAGTATTTTGACGATAACGGATTCATCCGCACCGATCCGCCGATTCTTACGCCGGCAGCTTGTGAGGGGACGTCGACGTTGTTTCCGGTGGATTACTTCGGCGATCCGGCATTTCTCACGCAATCAGGCCAGCTCTATATTGAGTCGACCGCGCTGGCGCTGGGCAAGGTGTACAGCTTTGGGCCGACGTTTCGCGCGGAGAAATCGAAGACGCGCCGGCACCTTACGGAGTTCTGGATGGTGGAGCCGGAGGTTGCGTTTTGCGATCTCGACGGGCTGATGGAACTGGCGGAAAACTTCATCTCTCACATCGTGCAGTCTGTCGTGAAGAATCGCGCTTCTGAGCTGCAGGTCATCGGCCGCGACATTGAAACGCTGAAGAAAATCGTGCCGCCGTTTCCGCGCCTGCGATATGACGAAGCGGCGAAGATGCTGAACGAGGCACACGCCAAGGGAATTCTGGAGCAGCCATTCGAATACGGGAACGATTTCGGATCGCCGGATGAGACGTGGCTCAGTTCGCAGTTTGATCGCCCGGTGATGGTGCATCGCTACCCGGCTGCGGTAAAGGCGTTCTACATGGAGCCTGACCCGAAGGACGCGAATTTCGCGTTATGCGTCGACGTGCTGGCGCCCGAGGGATATGGCGAAGTCATTGGCGGATCGCAGCGTGTTTCGAGCTACGAGTTGTTGAAGAGCCGCATCGAGCATCACCAGCTTCCGCTGGAGGCGTTCCAGTGGTATCTCGATCTGCGGCGGTACGGGTCGGTGCCGCACGCGGGGTTCGGCATGGGCATTGAGCGCGTGGTGGCTTGGGTTTGCGCGCTGGATCATGTGCGGGAGACGATTCCGTTTGCTCGGACGCTGCACCGGATCTATCCCTAAACGGATTGCCATCTGCAAGATCTTCGCGGTCGAGGACGCGCATCGTTCTCAGTGTGCGCGGCATCCGAATCAGTACAAAGTCTGTTCTGGAGCGGAAATCGATGACGCTTACTGCGAGCGAAGTGCACCAAATGAAGTATGCGCAGCCTTCAACTGAAGGAGTGCTGCACGTAGTTCTCGAGCGCTGGAGTCCTCGCGCTTTTGCTGATCGCGATGTGAGCCAGGCTGATCTTAAGAAGATTTTCGAAGCCGCGCGCTGGGCTCCTTCCTGTTTCAACGAACAGCCCTGGCGCTTTATCGTGGGCCACCGCAACTCTGAGACTTACAAGAAGATTTCCGATGCGCTTGTTCCGGCTAACCAGGCCTGGGCTTTGAACGCTCCGGTACTCATTCTCAGCGTAGCGAAGACCCGGTTCAGCAATAATGACTCGCCCAATTACTATGCACTTCACGATCTGGGCGCGGCCGACGGTTTCATCACGCTGCAAGCCGCTTCGATGGGCATCGCCACACATCAGATGGCCGGATTTGATCAGGCGAAGGCGCGCGAGGCGTTTGCGATTCCCGAGATATACGCGATTGGGTCAGTGATGGCCCTTGGTTACCAGGGCGATCCGGCCACTCTTAACGAGCGTTTTCAGGGGCAGGAGCAATCTCCGCGCAGCCGTAAACCACTGAGCGAAATTGTCTTGTCGAGCTGGGATCATCCCGCCGACCTCGGTTAAGACTTTCTGGACCGGGAAGCCGCCCCAATTCAGTTACTACCTTCGTGCCGCCGCTCTGAGGTTTTCGCTTTTAGAGTTGAGTATCGGAGTCCGGCGTGGCAATTGCTTCTTCAACCCGTCCGACGCGCCGGCGCGCACCTACTCGCCGGCCTCGTCATCGCTACCAATCCATCGACCTCGGCAAGAAGCGCTGGATCGTGCGCGCGTTTCTGGGCGGCATTTTGCTGGCCGTCATTCTCGTTGGCTGGGCAGTGATGGCGCGGCGGCTTGCCCCAGCTGCCAATACCAGCCGCGATCATTTCGACGCGATTCTCGTGCTGGGGTATCCGGCTGACTCAGACGGCAACCCTACGCCTGAGGAGATGGCTCGCGTTTCAGAAGCAGTACGGGAATACGAACGAGGCGTGGCTCCTCGTCTGCTCTTTACCGGCGGTCCCGCGCACAACAGATTTGTGGAGGCCGACGTGATGGCGGCCGCGGCAGCGGCGCAAGGGATTCCACCCTCGGCGATCTTCGTGGAGACGAAGGCAGATGACACGATCCAGAACGCGTGCTTTTCAGAGCGGATCATGCGGTCTCATGGGTGGCATTCGGCTGAGATCATTTCGAGCGCTTATCACCTCCCGCGCGCGGCAATGATATTCGGTCGCACTTCGCTCGACTGGCGGATGCACGCGGCGCCATCTCTGCAGGCGGGCGCGGCGAGCTCTGGATCGGCAATCGAAACCCTCAAGACGATGAGGTACCTGGTGTACGCCAGCTGGGCCGAGCGCTGCCAGCCTTAATGCAATTGAATGAGGGAGTCGCTAGCCAACACGAGGTCAGGGGCGTCTAACACCCAGTTCCGCTCATTGTCCCTCAAAGGTATGGTCCTGTAAGCTTTGTGTTGATGCGTCTTCCAGTAAGGTTTTCATTCTTTTCGGCAGTCCTCGGCCTCGGACTGCTTGCCTCAGTTCCGCTCGCCCACAGCCAGGTGCAACCGGCGGCGCAAAGCACTTCGCGCAACACCGGGAACGGCACGTACATCGTTGTCGACCCGCTGGCGAATGTGAAGTACGACAACAAATACGACGTCTCATTGGGAATGGCCTATGTCCATATGAAGGCCGGTCCAACGATCCTTCAAGGATCGAACCTGGGCGGTCTTGACCTGGCAGGCTCCTACTGGCTGACGAAACGCTGGGCCCTCGAAGGCAATCTCCGCGGGTACCTGGCCACAAGCGGCGCGGGACTCGGTGACAACGTCACGACTCAGTCGATTTCGGGGCCATTTGTGCAGGAGTATTTCTTTCTCGCCGGCCCCGAGTGGCTGGGACCGCACAACAAACATGGCGCGCTAATCGCGCATGGTCTGATCGGCGGCGTCTACGGCGACTTCGAGCATGACCTGCGCGGACTGCCTCCTTCGGCCGTCGCCTTCTATAACAACCAACTCGCCCTGGCGGCCGTCGTCGGCGGACATATCGATCTGAACCGCTCTGCACGCTGGGTCTTCCGGATTTCCCCCGATGCAGTCATCACGCGCTACGGCATCGACTATGGCGCCAAGTACAAACAGACCGATGTGAACTTTGCTATCTCAGTCGGCGTTCAGTACCGGTTCAAGGCGAAACGCCGCTAATCAAGCCAGCTCGCGTGGATTCAAGGCCGGGGAAACCTGATCGGGAGTTATTACCTGTCAGGCCCCCGGCCTTTGCTGTTTTTCGCTTCCGCTGATGACGTGTAACACGGAGATGCTGCGCGTGTTATCTCTGTGTGGTATTCTTCGCCGTTCAGAGGCGGATTTGAAAGATCCTTCTTTGAAAAATGCCGTACCGGATAACGGCACATTGGATTCGCGCTGAGAAAGGCTCCGGAAAGACAACGCGACAAGGCAGGCTCATTGGACATGAAAGACACTTTGGGTGTTTTGCTTGCAGGAGGCGCTGGGGAAAGGCTCTTTCCGCTTACCCGCGACCGCGCCAAACCCGCCGTGCCTTTTGGCGGGCACTACCGGATCATCGACATTACGCTTTCCAATTGCATCAACTCCGGCTTGCGACGAGTCTTCATTCTTACCCAGTACAAGGCCCTTTCCCTGAACCGGCATATCCGCGAGGGATGGACCGGCATTGTCGCGCAGGAACTGGGCGAGTTCTTTGAGCTGTTGCCGCCCATGCAGCGCACCGGCACCAACTGGTATATGGGGACCGCGGACGCCGTATATCAGAACATCTACTCCATCGGCAGCGAGCAGCCCAAGCACATGATCATCTTGAGTGGCGATCACATCTACAAGATGGATTACAGCCGCATGCTGGAGCATCACCGAGAAACGCACGCGGACGTCACACTTGCCACGCTGCCGGTCGCTCCGGATGAGGTGGCGCGCTTTGGCGTGGTCGATGTGGGAGCCAGCGGCGAGATTCAGGGCTTCCTTGAAAAGCCGACCTCCACCACCTTCCGCTCGCCCTTCAATCCAGACAAGGTCGAGGCGTCGATGGGCGTCTACATTTTCAACACCGAGATTCTGTTGAAGGCCCTGATCGCCGACGCTGAGGATCCCAACTCAAAACACGACTTTGGACACAACATCCTTCCCAATATGCTGGGCAACAAGAAAATGATGGCCTACAGCTTCGTGGATGAGAACAAGCAGACGGCGCTTTACTGGCGCGATGTTGGGACGCTGGATTCTTACTACGAAGCCAACATGGACCTGTGCTCGGTATCGCCGGTGTTCAATCTGTATGACAAGAACTGGCCGATGCGCACCCGGGTGCGGCAGTATCCGCCGGCGAAATTTGTGTTTGGCGAGCCGGGAAGAACGGGCATGGCGGTAAATTCGGTGATCACCGCCGGCGTTATCATTTCGGGCGCTTCGGTTTCGAATTCCGTGCTGTCGCAGGATGTGCGCGTAAATTCCTACTCTGAAGTCGACTCGAGCGTCATTTTCTCGCACGTGCAGATTGGCCGGCACTGTCGCATTCGCCGCGCCATTATTGATCGCGATGTGCATATTCCCGAGGGAACAGTGATCGGCTACGATCCGGTTGAAGACAAGCGTCGTTATTTCGTTACGCCGTCAGGATTGACGATTGTCACGCGCGACGCTTCGCTGTTCGAAAACCCGGTTGAGCCGGAATTTGGGGACCGGTACTGATCCGCGGTTGTTGTTGAAATCAGCAATAAGCAAAGAGGGCCGCGCCTGTCATAGGCGCGGCCCTTTCCAGTTGGGCGGCATTACGCTTTTGTTTCGCCTTTCCTTTGGAACAATCCGCCTCTGATTGGAAAGGGTTGCTGGGTGTGGCCTGAATACTTTTGACAGTTGGGGGAATAGAGGTATCAGGACGGGAACCGCGCAACAAAATCATGCGTATAGGCCTCCATGGCTTGTGCGAGTACATTAAGCTGGAGCGTGGCAGGACTGGTGGCGCCGACGGCGCCTATCCGGCGCAAGCTGGAGCCCCGTGACGGGGGTGCACCACGCAAGCCTTTTCAGGGCCACGGTCAGAAAGCCACAACGATGACGGACGCCCGCCAAACGAGCGGGGAGGTAAGACCGCTGGAGATCGACTGGTCCCAAGTTGTCCGCCGCTGCATGGACGGGGATTCTGGAGCATGGGCCGAACTTGTTCGTACCCACCATCGGCGTGTCTACGGGCTCTGCTATCGCTTTACGAATAATGCCGCAGATGCGGAAGATCTTACGCAGGACGTCTTCCTGAAGATCTATTCCAATCTTTCCAGCTTCGATACAACCAGAGGCAGCCTGCAGGTGTGGATCACGACGATGACCCGCAATCTGCTGGTGGACAATTTCCGTCGCACAAGGAACCTGCGGTCGACCGACTCGCTCGACGCAGGCTGGGAAGAGACCGACGAGCTGCGGCCGATAGACCGGCTGACGGCGAGCGGACCTTCACCCCATGAAAAAGCAGCGCAGAAGGAACTGGCCAAAATGGTGCAGGGAGCGCTGGCCAAAGTGTCGGTTGAACTGCGCGAAGCAGTCATTCTAAGGGATTTACAAGATATGGATTACAAGGAAATCGCCCAGGTGCTGGGGATCCCCGAAGGGACGGTAAAGTCCCGTATAAGCAGGGGCCGTGCGGAACTAGCGCGCCTTCTGGAACGTAATAAGCGGGAGGTGATGTGATGGCAGACCGCGGAAACATTCCGAACTCTCCAGCTTGCGGGCTTTGGGAGACTCTCCTAGCCGACGCATTGGACGGGCTGTTGCGGCCTGAGGATGAGGTGACCTTCTCCTCGCACATGGCTGTCTGTGCGTCATGCACCGCACTGTTTGAGGAAGCGCGACGTGGGCGCGAGTGGCTGGAGTTCTTAAGCCCGGAACCAGAGGTCCCGGAGGGTCTGCTGGATAAGATCCTGGCTCAGACCGGTCCGGGACATACCTCCGAATACAAGCTGGCAACCGCAGGCAACGTGGTTCCGATGGCGATTCCGGCATGGCAGCGGCCGGGCATGATGGGGCGGATTCGCCGCTTTGCCGAGCCGAGACTGCTGATGACGGCCGCGATGGCGTTCTTCTCAATCGCACTGACGCTGAATATGACGGGCGTCAAGCTGACGGATTTCCGGCTTTCGAATCTGCGGCCGACGGCGGTGCGTTCGTTCATGGAGCGCCGGCTGACCATGGCTTCGACGCCGATCATCCGCTATTACGATCACCTGCGGCTCGTGTACGAAGTTGAATCCCGCATGCGGGAGATACGCCAGAACAACCAGGGCAAGCAGCAGCAACAGACCCAGCCGGTAACGCCGGGGGAGTCAAAACAAAACCTTAACCGGAAGGATGGCGGATCGCGTGTCGATCCTCCCCAACAGTCCGGGACACCATCGCTGAAAGACTTCGATTATCAGGAATCTTCCGTTTCGCATCACGATCGGCCCATGCATTTCGAGGGCTCTTCGGAACCCGGCAATCCACCTCAGGTACTGAGCGCAGTTCTTGGGGAACCCGAGTTCGACATGGCAATACGGGAAGGGGGCACGATATGGATTGCGTAAATCACAGCGGAGTTAGTGCGACAGCCTATTGCCAGAACTGCGGCAAGGCGCTCTGCACAGCCTGCGTTCGCAATGCGGGGAACGGACAGATTCTTTGCGAGCCTTGCCTGATGGCGTGGCAGAGCATGCAGCAGCCATTTGTAGCGCCTAGTGCGGGCGGTCCGAACCCGTCGGTTGCGGCGGTGCTGGGTGTGATTCCCGGCGTGGGCGCAATGTATAACGGGCAATACTTCAAGGGGCTGATCCACGTGGTGATTTTTGTGGTGATCATCAGCATCACGACGCACTACGGGATATTCGGCCTGTTTATTCCGGCATGGATTTTGTATCAATCTTTCGAGGCGTTCCACACGGCGAAGGCGATTCGCGATGGACAGCCGATTCCGGATCCGCTGGGTCTGAACGAGGTTGGCAACTGGCTGAACCTCGGTGGACCGCAGCATCGGCCGGGTATGCCGATCAGCTCCGTTCCGCCGGGACCGGGTGGGCCGCCAAATCCTGGCACGAGTGCGGGCGGGTATCAGCAGGTTCCATATCAGCAGTATCAGGCGGCTTATCCACCGCCACCGCCTGCAGGGTTTGTGGATCCGGCTATTCCGCCGGTGCCCCCGGTGCCTCCCGTCTTCTGGCGCCGCAAGGAGCCGATTGGCGCGCTGATTCTCATCGGATTCGGTTTGCTGTTGCTTCTGAATCAGTTGGGTTTCCTGGCCGAGCATGTTTTCAAATTCCTGTGGCCGCTCGTCTTTATCGGGCTTGGCGTATGGATGATCGTGCGTCGTTTTGAAGATACAAAAGGAGGCCAGCAATGAACCGCTATATCTTGATTCGCCGACTGAGAGGGCCAGCGATTCTGCTGCTTCTGGGGACAATTCTGCTGATGCATCAAGCCGGCATGGTTGAGTTCTGGAGTCTGTTCTTTCCGCTGCTGCTGATTCTGATCGGCGTGCTGAAACTGGCTGAGCGTGCGGCGCTGGCCGCGGCAGGGGACGAAACGCCGTATCCGGGCTCTCCGTATCCGTATGGCGCGGCCGCGAATACAGGAGCGGCAACAGTTGCACAGCCGCAGCCCGGCACTTCCATTGTTCCTTCGACGCAAGACTACGGGAAGGGTCCCGAGGGAGGGCAGTCATGAGCAGCGTGCCCCCGAATATGCCACCTGGCGGATACGATCCGCGCACGCAGTGGCGGGTGTATCGCGAGCAGCAACGTGCTGCCTGGCGCGCCCAGCGCGATGCCTGGAAGGCGCAGCAATACGCGTACAAGGCGAAGTATCAACAAGCGTACGGACCACGCGTTCCTTCTGTGGTGGGTCCACTAATCCTGGTTGCAATCGGTATTGTGTGGCTGCTGATCTATGCCGGCCGAATTGCTCCGGAGAACTTCTGGAGCTGGTATGGCAAATGGTGGCCGCTGCTGCTGATCGCGGCCGGACTGGCAATGCTGGCCGAGTGGGCGCTGGATTTGCGGCGCGAAGCTCCGGTGCGTCGCGGGACCGGATTTGTCGGCATCCTGATCCTGCTGGCCGTGATTGGATTCTTCGCATCGGGAACGACACGTGGAATGTGGGGACCGTGGGCCAACAATTGGGGCGACCACGACGACAACAATTTCTTCAACATGTTCGGCATGCCTGAGCACGATTTGGAGCAGCCGGTCATGAATGTGCAGATCCCATCGGATGCCGCGATTCTTATCGAGAACCCGCGCGGCGATGTAAGTGTGACCGCCGGAGACTCGCCGAATATCCAAGTTTCAGCACACGAAGTGGCGTACGCCCATTCGGACGAAGATGCCAAAAAGATCTTTGAAGCCGAACAGGCGCATGTGACGGTGAGCGGCAATGCTGTGCTAGTGAAGTCTGACAGCAACAACAATGGCCGGATTAACCTGACGATTACGGTGCCCAAGAGTTCGCATGTTACGGTGCATTCCGGCCACGGAGATGTGACCGCGGCGAATCTGGATGGGGGACTGAATATCAACTCCAATCATGGCGATGTGCACCTAAGCGTAATCAAGGGTTCTGTGCAGGTGCATTTCTCTACCGACAAGGGCGACTTCTCTGCCCACCAGATCGACGGCGATATTACCGCTGAGGGAAACTGCAACGATCTCACCCTGTCGGAGATTACCGGCAAAGTCACGATCAACGGTGAGCTGTTCGGCGACGTGCACATGGAAAACGTGACCGGGCCACTTCATGTTCGCACCTCGGTCACCGAATTGGATCTGGCTGCCCTTCCGGGTGACATGACTCTGAATTCCGATAATCTGCGCGTAACGCAAGCCAAGGGGCAGGTGCGCGTGACCACGCACTCAAAGGACGTGGATTTGAGCCAGATTTATGGCGACGCCTATGTTCAGGACCGGGATGGCCGCATTGCTGTGGAGACTGCGGGCAACTACGCAGTTGACGCGAAAAACCTGAAGGGTGATGTGGAACTCACTTTGCCGCCCAATGCCGCTGCAACCGTAACCGGCAATACGCGGAACGGCGATATCATTACCGATTTTCCTCTGGCAGTGAGCGGTGACGAAAGCAAACAAGTAAGCGGCAAGATTGGTGCGGGTGGGCCAAAGGTCTCGCTGACGGCGGAGAATGGCGACATTCACATCAAGCGGGGTGACGAAGTTCCGCCTCTGCCGCCGACGGTTGCCGGCCCTGCTTCGCCGAACACGCCGCATCTGAAAGCGCCGAAAGCGCCGCCGGCGCCACCGGTAACGCAGTAAAAGCAGGGATTAGGGAACAGGGAATAAGGAATAGAACACGGTGTTGGAAAGTAGGCGCGGGGGCAAACCCCGCGCCTATTCTATTTGTGACCTATTCGGTTCTGAGTGCTTGCATGGGATCGAGGCGCGAGGCTCGCCAGGCGGGAACGATGCAGGCGATTGATGCTACAGCAAGCAGAATTGCGGCGACCCTTGCAAATACGACTGGATCGAGCGGCTCGGTCTGATACAGCATCGATTTGATGAGGCGCGCGGCGAGTGCCGCCCCGGTGAGTCCGATGAAGAGGCCCAGCAGGGCGGGTCGTATGCCATCGAATAGAACAGCACTCAATAACTGCTTACGCCTCGCGCCCAAAGCGAGGCGGATGCCGAGTTCGGCTGTGCGCTGTGTGACGAGGTAAGTGAGCACCCCGTAAAGGCCCGCAGCAGCGAGCACCAGTGCGATGACGGCAAACGCCACAATGAGGAGCGAGTTGAATTCGGAGTCGAGGGTGGATTTGTTCACCGTGTCGCCGAGGGTCATTACATTGGAGACGGGCAGATCGCGGTCGAGCTGTCCGATGATGTTTTCGACGGGCATGGCGAGGGATTCGGCGTTTCGATTTGCGCGGATGAAGATGGTCGCTCCAGAGTAGTCGCTGCCGAAGAGGGGCATGTAGAGCGTGGGCTTGGGCGGTTCGTGAATGTCCCAGCGAGTGTCGGCGATACGCCAACGATTTCGAAGACTTGATGGGAGAAATTGAAGCGCAAGTGTTTGCCGATTGGGTCATCGCTGGGGAATAACTGCTTCGCGGCTTCGTTGGAGATGATCGCGACGTTGCCGCGAGCGAGACGCTCATCGGCGGTAAAGATCCGGCCGCGCATGAGTGGGATTTTCGCGGCTGCGAAGTAGCCGGGATCGGCTGCGCGCATGTGCATGTCGAGGAGATCTTCGGGGCGGCGGGGGTGCTCGACGATATCAGCGAGGCTGTCACCACCCCAGCCCTGGCCGGGCGCAACGGTAACGAGACCGGCTGAAGTAACGCCGGGCAGAGCGCGGACCCGGGTGATGAGCTGTTCGAAGAAGGCCGCCTGCTTTGTGTTTTCGCTGTAACGCGCAGGCGGCAGGCTTACGTGCATGGTGAGCGTGTTCTCGAGTGGAATGCCGAGATCGGTTCCGCGAATGCGCTGATAGCTCTTGAGCAGAAGTCCAGCGCCGGCGAGCAGAACTACCGTGAGGCCGACTTGAAGCACGAGGAGAGTGCGGCGCAGAGTGGCACGTCTCTGGCTTCCGCTAGCAGAGCGTGAGGATTCCTGAAGCGTGCCGAGGAGTTTTTTGCCATCAAAGCTGAGCGCAGAGATGAGCCCGGAGAAGAGCGCGCAGACGGCGACGGCGGCAAAGGTGAAGAGGAGCACGCCGCCATCGATGCGGATGGATTCAACGCGGTTCATGTCGGGCTGGAAGCGCGCGAGGAATTGCAGGGTAGTCCAGGCAAGTGCGATGCCGATGACGCCCGCGGTTGCGGAGATGAGAACGCTCTCGGTGAGCCGCTCGCGAAGGAGGCGAAGACGACCGCCGCCGAGGGCGGTGCGAATGGCCAACTCTTTGCCACGCGCGGCGGTGCGCGCGACGAGGAGGCTGGCGACGTTCATGCACGCGATGAGGAGAACGCAGGCGGTGGCGGCGAGAAGTACGTACAGCGGAGTCTTGTAGTCCTGAACTACGTCATCGAGCATGAAACGGCCGGTGGCGTAGGGATGGACGGCAGGGCCAGGGTGATCGATCTTGATCTGATGCTGGATGGAGTTGATTTGACCAACGACGCTTTGCAGTGTTGAGCCAGGCCTCAGGCGCGCAGCAACGATTGCTTCGTGGTCTTCGTAAGTGTGCAGGAGGCTGGGAGGCGCTTCGTGGTTGAAAGGCGTCCAGGCCTGAACGTTCTTGCCGCCGAAGGAGCCGGAGTAGATAAACCAGGAAGGGAGCACGCCGATGACCGTATAGGGATGCGAGTCGAGCCAGATTGTCTTGCCGACGATAGCGGGATCGCCGTTGTAGCGGCGCTTCCAGAACGTGCTGGTGAGGAGGACGGTGGAGGTGGCTCCCTGCTGGTCATCAGCGGCAGTAAAGGCGCGGCCGAGGGCAGGCTGAATACCGAGGACGGAGAAGAAGTTCCAGGAACACCAGCCAGCGTCGATCCGCTCGGGAAGTTTGCCGCCTTCCGCGGAGACGTTATAGCTCTGGAACGGCGAGACCATCGCCATCTGCTCGACGCCGGTCTCGGACTTTTGCCAATCGAAGAAGCTGGCAGGATCGACGGGCGCATATTGTGCTCCGGCGGAAGCGGCGTGTTCGCTCTCATAGAGCATGATGAGGCGGCCGGGATCGGCGTAGGGAAGCGGTTTGAGGAGCACTCCGCGAACGATGGTGAAGAGAGCGACATTGGCGCCGATGCCGAGCGCCATGACGAGGATGGCAATGATAGTGAAACCGGGAGCGCGGAGCAGCGTGCGCGCGCCGATGCGTGTGTCGCGAAGGATGGATTCGACGGCGGCCCACGACCAGGTGGCGCGCGCCTGATCGCGAAGGAGCGCGGGATTTCCGAAGGTGCGGAGGGCGGAGAGCCGCGCTTCGTCGGGACGTCATGCCGGCGGCGATGTTTTCGTCGATCTGGCGGTCAAGGTGGAAGGTGAGCTCATCATCGAGATGCGCCGAGGCGCATTTGCGGCGGAAGAGCATCAGTATTCGCATTCGAAGTTGTCCAAACCAGCGCATGATTGTTTCCTTGGGGATGGGAAATGGGGCCGCTCAGGCTTCGCTTACGACCAGGTTGATAGCGGCAGAAAGCCGGTTCCAGTTGGCGGTTTCCCTTTCAAGCTGGGCGCGGCCGGCGGTGGTTAGCGAGTAGAACTTGGCTTGGCGACCAGTTTCGCTTTCAGCCCACTTTGCTTTGATCCAACCCTGCTGTTCGAGGCGGTGGAGCGCGGGGTAGAGCGAGCCCTGCTGGACCTGGAGCACTTCGCCCGAAAGTTGTTGAATTCGCTTGGCGATAGCCCATCCATGCATCTGGTCGGGCAAGAGCGTTTTGAGAATGAGGAGGTCGAGGGTGCCCTGCACGAGATCGTTCGGTTTTCCCATACCTAGATTATCTACAACAAGCATTGTAGATAGTCAAGGCATCGGTGACAGGCGTGCAACCGAAGACGTTTTCTGCGTGTCTATTCACTTGCGGGGTAAATGCTGTTTCGTTGTATGCTCCTGTGGCGGGGGAGTTGCTCGATGATGCATGCGCCGATCAGGGTAATTACGGTTGAGCGGGAATACGGGTCGCGGGGCGGAGAGTTTGCTCACGATCTCGCCGAGAGATTGGGGTGGCGGCTGCTTGATTCTGAGCTGGTGAGCGCGGCCGCGAGGCGTGCGGGCGTTGCGCCGGAACTGGCCGCGAAGTTCGACGACCGGCTCGATCCCTGGTACTACCGTTACGGCAAAGTGTTCTGGCACGATACGGCGTACCAGATGACCGGCCTCTCCGAAGAGCAGGTCTTTGATTCCGAGCGCATGCTGACGCTGATTCGCGAAGAGATTGTGGCATCGGCGAAACACGGCAACTGTGTTCTCGTGGGTCGGGGAGCGGCGTGCGCACTGGCATGTCAGCCCGGCTGTTTTCACATATTTGTGTATGCGACTTTGAAGGCGAAGCGCGACTGGTTCACGCAGGCATTTCCCAAGCAGGCGCAGAACGCGGAGCAGGCGCTGGCAGCATACGACAAGCGACGCGCTGCGGTGATTCGCAAGTTCTATCAGCAGGAATGGTGCGCGCGCGGGCTCTACCATATGCTGCTGAACTCGGCGATGGGAACCGAAGCGATGATTGCCGCGGTGAGCGGAGCGGCGGAGCTTGAGATCGCGCAGCCTGTAGCCGCAGGCAGTTCAATTGGGCCTACGGGCGCTCCCTGCTGAATTAGCGGACTCTAAATTGCCATCCGTGGAACGCGGGCGCCGATTCGCGTGAAGATCTCCCAGGGAATGGTGCCGGCTGATTTGGCGTGATCGAAAGCTGTAATCGACTCGTCGCCCTGGCGGCCGAGCATGACTACTTCGTCGCCGGCGGCTACGTTTGGAATGTCGGTGACATCGATGACGCACTGATCCATGCTTATGCGTCCGACGAGGGGCGCACGCTGGCCACGAACGAGAAGGCTGAAATGATTGCCGAGCTTGCGATCGAGGCCGTCGGCGTATCCTGCGGCGACGAGTGCCAGGCGCATCGGCTCAGTGGCGACGAAGGTTCCGTTATAGCCAACAACTGCGCCGGATGCAACGGATCGGAGGCTGACGACCTGCGATTTCCAACCGAGCACTGGTCGCAGTTCACGACGGGCCCGTGCGAGCGAAATGGGCTCTGTAGTTGTGAATGCTGGATCGTACTCGGGGACGAGCCCGTAGAGCGCAAGGCCGGGACGCATCAGAGCTTTCATTTCATAGCGCGATGCAAGGTCAGCAATCTTGTGGGCCTGGCCGGCAAGCAGAGCAGCCGAGTTGCCGACGTTGAGTATTCCGGGGTGAATGCCGGCTGCGCGGACACTGCGGAGTGCGCCTTCCATCCTTTCGAGTTGATCGTCGGTGACGCGCTCGTCGGCTTCATCGGCGGCGAAGAGATGGGTCATCACAGCTTCGAGTCGCAGAGGAGACTCGCGATGAAAGCGGGCGAGAAGCGGGGCCAGGGACTCGGGATCGGCTCCCTGACGGCTCATACCGGTGTCGATTTCAAGATGGACAGAAAAGGATCGGACATCTGCCGCGCGCACTGCTGATTCGATCTCATCGAGCTGGCGAAGATCCCAAACGACAGGAGTGAGTCTGTGGCGAGCGGCATCGCGACCCTGGCCAGAGAACGCGCCACCGATGACGAGGATTCGCGCGTCTGGGCAAAGTTGGCGCGCCTCGATTCCCTCTTCAACGCTGGTGACGCCAAGCCAGCGGGCTCCCGCACTGACGACGGCCGGCGCGCAGAGCTTGAGCGCATGACCGTAGGCATCGGCCTTGACGATTGCGAGGAGTTCAACCTGCGGGCCAGCGAGGCTGGCAAGAAAACGATAGTTGTCTTCGAGGGCGCGGGTAGAAATCTCGACCCAGCAGGGGCGCGTATGCATCAGACCGTCCAATCAACAGTCTAGGCCATTGATGCGGCTGTTTCGCGTCGCGGGATTGACGAAGCAGATTCGCTATTCGGCGAATTGAGCGAGTTGGGATTCTCTGGGAGGCGCGGTGAACAGGCTTACGATGATGAGCGCGGCGACGGCTATAAAGAGTGCAGGAAAGATGGCGTCGCGATCGGAAATGATGTGCGGGAAGAGAGCCTTGACTCCTGGCAAATCCCACGCCAGCGTGACCACGGTTCCACCGGCGATGGCCGCGACTGCGCCCCACGCCGTGACGCGCTTCGAATAGAACGCCGCCAGAACAACGGGAGTGAGCGCGGCAGAGTAGATGGTATAGGCCCAGAGCATCTTCTGCAGAATGCTTTCGGCGATAGACGGCTTGGTAAAGAGCCCAGCATCCAAGCAGCACAACGGCCAGACGCGAAATGATGAGCACGCGCTTGTTGGAGGCGTCAGGCGCGATGTAGCGGACGAAGACATCGTTCACAAGATTGGTAGCGGGCGAGAAAAGATAGTTCGATGCAGTAGAGATGACCTTGGCAAACACTGCGCCGAGCAGAATCGCGCCGAGAACCGCAGGCAAGCCGTGCCGAGCAGTGTAGGGAATGATTTCGCGAGGATGCAGTGCGACTTCGCCGGTGGGATAAAGCGCGCGTCCAAAGACCGCAATGGCGACGATCAGAGTCTCGAGAACGAGCGTGCCGATGATCCAGCCGACCACGGAGAATGCGGGCATCTTTTTCGCTCTTCGCGGAAAAGAATTTCTGATACATCACCTGGTTGCCCAAGCATCAGCAGCATCGTGGGAACAAGGAATTCGAGAGCGCGGATGAGGCCCATCGCGACAGGCTGTTCGTCCCCGCTGGGAGAGAGTCGATAGTTTCCAAGCACCTCGAAATACTGGGGTGGAAGAACCGAATGCAAACCGGTCCAACCGCCGGCTTGAAGAAATAAATACGGCGCAGCGACGATGCAGATGCAGGTGACAAGTGAGCCGATCGCTACATCCATGTATGCCACCGAAGACATGCCAGCCAGGGCGGTGGTGACGATGACGAAGACCGCAATGATGTAGGTGCCGAGTTGCGAAGAAACCGTGTCGGGAAAGATCAAGTGCAGCACGTCGCCGCCACCTTTGAATTGATAGCTGGTGATGCCAACGTAGGCGAACAGAATGGCGAATGTACCGAGCACGCGGGCTGTCTGGTTGTAGCGGGCTTCGAGCAGATCGGGCAGGGTGAACTGCGCGAATTTGCGTGCGCGGGGCGCAATGAAGTAGATGAGCAGCAACCCGAGCCATCCGCCGGCCGGTTGCCAGAGCGCTGCAAAGCCGTTTTTGTAGGCGTTTTCCGCTCCGGCAAAGAGAGAGCCGGCGCCGATCCAGGAAGTGAGGAGAGTGAGGACGAGAACGAAATGCAGGCAGAGAGCGTCCGGCGACGAGGTAGTCGGCTTTGGTTTTGACGCGCGTCGTTCGGAAGATGGCCACTGCAGAGAAGAACGACGACGATGATGGCCAGGACTGCGACATAGAGTTGTGACATCCGGTGGGCTCCAGGAGTCTGCTGCTTGGTTCCTTGGTTGTGTCAGTCGGTCGCTGCTGCTCCGGGCATCATAACGGAGCAAAAACGCGAAATTTGGCGCAAGTTGTCTTTCACGGCTTAGGGCTGCCAGAAGTGTAATGGATAGAGCGGAGGCGGGTCGCACGGCGGGGGAGCAATGGCAGATCGAGGGCATTTGACCCACCCATGGCAGGTTGTTAAACTAAGACTGCGGGGTGGAGCAGCCCGGTAGCTCGTTGGGCTCATAACCCAAAGGTCGCTGGTTCAAATCCAGCCCCCGCAACCAATTAAATCAGCAACTTAGATGTTGTTGCACGCACCCCATCGGGGACAGTTAGGGACAGATAAAAAGGGCCACCGTTTCCGGTGGCTCTTTTCTTGCTTCTGAGATCCGAATCTCTAAGCCCTTCTATTGATGCTAAAGACGGACTTGAATCTGCTTGGCGCGCATCTCCGTACCGCTCTCGCACCTTATCGAAATCGGACCGGATGTGCCTGTGGGCATTTGCGGGGAGACTATATGACAGAGAAATACCGAGCTGTGATGTTGACGAAGAAGGGCGGCCCCGACGTTCTCAAGGTCGTCGAGTTGCCAGTAGAGCCTCTTCGTCGAGGGCAACTGCGAGTGCGTGTGCAGGCGGCAGGCGTTGGCGCGACCGACTTGATCATGTTGGCCGGCAACTATCCGTTTGCTCCGAAGATCCCCTTCGTTCCTGGCTATGAGGCCGTCGGCGTGATCGATGCGATTGGTGATGGCGTCACTGGTTTCGAAGTGGGCCAGCGTGTAGCTGCGCTCACCGTTTATGGTGGCTTTGCAGAACTTCTCGTGCGTGAGGCCGAGAACTTTCTGCCGATCCCTGACGGCGTGTCCGATCGTGACGCGGCAGCTGTGATCCTGAATTACGTGACGGCATGGCAGATGATTCATCGAGTCGCGAAGGTTCAGTCGGGCAAAACCGCGCTTGTCACAGGAGCATCCGGCGGCGTTGGCACCGCGGCCCTGCAACTGCTAAGGCTGGCGGGAGTGAAGACCTACGGGTCGGCTTCGGAGAGAAAGCACAGCACGTTGCGTTCGCTCGGTGCAACGCCAATCGACTATCGGAAAGGGCCTTTGGACCACGTCATGCGCACACTCGAACCAGAGGGCGTAGATTATGTCTTCGACGCGGTGGGTGGAACCAATATCGGCTTGTGCATTGGCGCACTCCGTCGTGGTGGGACGCTGGTCGGCTTTGGCTTCATGGGGGCTCCGGGAATTCTCTCCAAATTGGGGATGTTTGCCAACATCTTCATTGGCGCACCTTTGCGTGGCCGGCGGGGTAGATTCTATGGCATCACGGCCCTCTACCGAAAAGACCCAAAGCCCTTCCGTGAAGACTTGCCGAAGATCTTCGCGCTCCTTGAAGAGAAGAGGATTGACCCGCTTGTCTCTCGAACCTTCGCGCTCCTTGAAGCAAAAGAAGCCATTGAACTGCTGGCAACTGGTTCAGTCGAAGGCAAGATTGTTCTCATGAAGAGCTTATAACCCAAAGATGCTGGTTCAATTCAGTCCCGCAACCGGTGCCAAGTTTTCGGGAGCGGCGAGTGCATCGGCGATTTACCGGCAACAGAGGAACCACTTGTAATTTGAAAGCTAGGGCCGTTCCATGGGAACACCTGCCTGCAACCGTTTGCGATAGTCGCGCGTCTTTTGCCTGTTCCCGCAGAGCAGTGAAGAGCACCAACGGCGGTTGCCCGGCTTCGATCTGTCAAAGAACACCCACTGACATTCATCCGATCTGCACATCTTCAGGCGATTGACGCGGCCGCTCTCGGCCAGGGCAAACATCTCTGCCAAAACCAGCCCAAGCCCATTTACATCGGTCGCCGGCTGTAGTTTAAGTGTTCCTGCCTGGGCGATCTTCACTACGAGAGGATAGAAATCAGTTACTCGATTCAAACATACTGCGCGCAGTCGCGCTGCCGCCTTCGAATCGGGCGATAGATTGAGAAATGAGCGCAACGCGCCGCGCAGTTCAAGCGCCTGCCGGTGATGGGCCGCGGTGATCCGCTCGCCCTTTTTGAGCAAACCGCGTTCACGCATCCAAGACTCAAGCTGAGCTTGGGTCCCCAGTTCATCGGACGGGACGTGTTGCTCGCCATTCTCAACGTAGGTGCGGAGATCGGCAGAGTTTAGGAATTCGTACAGGAGCGCAATTTCCGGTGGGACCGCGTATTTCTTTGCCAAGCGCATAGAACACCAGCATAACCGTTTTGCTAGTTGACAGCAATAAACACCATCAATACACTTTTACTAGTGTTGATTGGAGCGCGAATAGCGATGCCACAGTCCGAAATGCAAGGAGAATAACCATGAAGCACTCCCCCATCTCAACTGAAGATACTTCCTACCGGAAATATGTTTCTGTGCTTGACACAAAGATGGCCTATGTTGATGCTGGCCATGGCGATCCAATCGTCTTCCTGCACGGCAATCCCACGCCGTCTTACCTGTGGCGCAATATCATTCCTTATCTATTGCCGTTCGGGCGCTGCCTCGCACCGGACTATGTCGGAATGGGCAATTCGGGATCCGCGCCGAATGGCGGATACCGGTTTGTCGATCATCAGCGTTACCTAGATGCCTGGTTCGAGGCGCTCGCAATCACGAAAGACTTGATCCTGGTCGTCCATGATTGGGGATCGGCGCTTGGGTTCTCGTGGGCTCAGCGCCATCCGGATAGGGTTAAGGCAATCATCTATATGGAAGCGATCGTCCGCCCGTTCAAGTCATGGGATGAGTGGCCTGACTCCACGAGGGCATTTTTTCAGGCGCAGCGCACCCCTGCCGGCGAAGATCTCATTCTTGAAAAGAATCTGTTCATCGAATATCTACTTCCCCTACGGAACATCCCCACGGACGCGATGGAGGTCTATCGACGGCACTACCGCGTTCCGGGTCCGACACGTCAGCCCATGCTTTCGTGGACGCGCGATCTTCCCATTGCCGGAGAACCAGAAGACGTGGTTCAGATCGTCGACTCGTACGCAAAATGGCTTTCGAACTCGCCGATCCCGAAGCTCTTCATCGATGCGGAGCCGGGCGGATTCCTCATCGGTGCTCAGCGGGAGTTTTGCCGCTCATGGCCAAACCAGACCACGATCACGGTCGACGGGGCTCATTTTCTTCAGGAAGATTCACCCGATGCAGTTGGCAGCGCTACTGCCAGCTTCGTCGCCAAGGTATTAGCCGGACAGATTGCGTGAATCGATGACAACTGAGTTGCATTTCCTGGAACTGGTCGAGTTGGCCGAGTGCCTGCGCAAGCGCAAGATTTCTTCCGCTGAAGAACGAATTGAATGAAGTGCATCTAACGAACTCAGTGCGAGTCTCAGTACTACGCGCAGAGAGTGAAACGATGGCACAAAACATCTATGACAACCCGAATTTCTTCGGATGCGGCGACCGAACAAGCGGGCTGGTAGGGGCAACGGAGTTTGTCGCAAAACGTCCGAGGAGAGACGGTCGACGACTATCGGACTCCACGCTAATCAACTACCCCACTGATACAAAAACTCAGGCAGACCATAGCGAGGTGTATATGTACGAGGTAACACAGATAATCGAACTGATGCAAAAGGCTAAAGAGTTGTCCGGCGTGTACGAGAACATGGTTCTGGCCAAGTGCAATGATCACGTCGTTCGCATGAGCCGCATGGAGAATCCCTATTTCTGGCATTTCCACCCGAATTCCGACGAGATGTTTCTTGGCATCGAGGGAGTTGTCATTGTGGAGTTTGAGGATCAAAGAATCGAATTAGGACCAGGACAACTTTGCACCGTCCCGCAAGGTGTTCGGCATCGTACTGCTCCTTCGGGCGCTTACTCTGTCAATCTGATCTTCGAGCGCGAGGATATCGAGACCGTACCCGTTGATGGGCGCCAACTGTGACGCATGGAATAGGAGAGTCTTTGCCCTGTGTTCTTGAACCGGAAAATGAGCTTCGTCTCTTAATGCAACAAGGCGTGCGCTGTTCGTTGCCAGATCCTTAGTAGCAAGAACCTTTAACAAACGCCTGACTTGTCTATTTCGGTTAAGCATCCGCCCTAGTGCGATTTCGCCTCATATTGTCAGCGAGCTCCTTAATTCCCAGCCCTGTTCACTTCGAGTCCAGAGTGAGGGCGTAGATGTCATTGGTGCTGTTGTCGCGGAGGAAAAGGGGAGTGTCGTCCGGGTCGAGGCCAAACCATCCGTAGCGGACGTCCCTCAGGTCGACAACGCGCTGGGGTGTACCGCCGGGCACAGCGATGCGATAGACCGATGGTGCCAGATATTGCGCCTCCGTCCGGCTCAAAGATGATCCTCACGGAACTCTCGCGCGAAACACATGGATCCGCAAAGTGAACTCTCACCCACAAGGGCGGTCCCAAAGGCACGTGATCGATCACCGCAGGTTGGGCCCGGCTGAATGATCGTCAATTTGGGGGCAGCGCGGATCATGCCTCGATTTCATCAACCCATCAAGACAGGAACCATTTGTCGTACTGCGGTGTCTATAGCACAAGAAGTCGAATTTCGATCAGCGAGAAATCTCCGAAAGGTTCTTCGGGACCTAAAGGAGCGAAGAGGGCATTGTCCTATGGCGTTCGAGAATGGTCATACCTCCGGTGAACTGCGCGGTGACATCAACGTGACCCCAATGATCGACGTTCTGCTGGTGCTGTTGATCATCTTTATGGTCATTACTCCGGTCTTACCTCACGGCCTGGATGCAGCGCTACCAAAGCGGTCCGTCAACCCGAATCCGAAACCCGAAACGGCAATTGTCGTGCGGATCATGAGTGCCCGGAACGGATCTTTAAGCTACAAGATCAATCAGGACGACGTGAGTATCGACCAACTTGGGAACCGCCTGAACTCCATTCTCTCGGCTCGCGCGGAAAAAGAGCTGTTCATTAAAGGGGACGACAATCTTGAATTCTCATTTATTGCAACGGTCATGGATATCGGAAAGCGCGCAGGCGCGAATCACATCGGTTTGCTTACATCCAAGGACTCGCTATAGACCAATCCCTTTGACCCCGACTTGGTCGAGCCTTTGGTGACGACGGCCTGATCGCTATTCAGCTTGCTCACCGGGTATACGAATAGGATGTGATCCAGATCGGTAGCTGGGTGATCGGATTCTAAGCTAATTCCTTACGGGCGATTTATCGTTCGTCGGGAAAGTCGTGCGAGTCAATTGGCAAAGATAAAAATTCAACTATCCGGTAAGCCGGTTATACGTCCAGGTGACTGGATTTGTAATCACTGGCCGGACCTTTGTGGAATAATCCTTCAGAGAACCTGTAACAAAGTGGCGTAGTTATCCGGTTCTACTGGACACGCACTGTCGCGCTCAGCGGGAGGTCTGCCGAGGAGTTGCCGACCATCACTTTGACCGGCTCCGTCTCAACGCGAAAGTCGTGCACCTTCTCATCCCAATAGGCGAGCGCGGACGCCTTCAACGGAATCTGCACCGTCCTGGTCTCGTTGGGCTGCACCGTCACCCGCAGAAAGCCCTTTAGCTCTTCGCGGGGGCGCTCAACCTTGGATCGCAAGTGACTGACGTAAAGCTGAACCACAGCGTCACCGGCGCGACTGCCGGTGTTCGTCACGTCCACGCTCACTGTCACGTCGCCGTCCTTTGCAACCTGCGGAGCGCTCGTTTTCAGATTGGAATACTTGAAGGTGGTATAGCTGAGGCCAAAGCCGAACGGATACAGGGGCTCGCCCTTGAAGTACATGTAGGTTTTGCCATGGCGGATGTTGTAATCCATCATTGGCGGCAGTTGATCGAGCGACTTCGGCCAGGTTTCCACAAGGTGGCCTCCGGGGTTGTAGTCGCCAAACAGGACCTGGGCCAGAGCCGTGCCCTCATCCTGCGACGAGTGCGCCATGTGGAGAATTGCGGGAACATTCTCCTGCGTCCAGTTAATGGCCAGGGGGAAGCTGGAAACCAGAATCACAACGGTCTTTTTATTGACTTCGTAAACCTGCTTCACCAACTGCTCTTCAGGGGTAGTGATGCTTTCGCGATCGCGTCCCTCGCGTCCGTCGCTGGGATTGGTGCAGGGCAGCGTATAACCGCCGCCTTCGTACGTGTTGTACCAGTCGTGCGGCATGTCAGGGCCGCAGGTGGGCGAATTGCCGATCACCACCACAGCGATGTCAGAGTTCCTGGCGGCGTTGATGGCAGTGTTGCCGGTCTCCTCCGCAGCGTAGTTCACCTTCACGTTCTCACCCACGTGCGGCCTTGATTCCATCGAGAGGCGTTACCTTGTAGGGTGGCGTGCCACCATACCAATCCCACGCAATCGTGTCGGCCAGTGGACCAATTACTGCGATCGATTTGATCGAATCCTTCTTGAGAGGCAGAAAGTCCTTTTCGTTCTTCAGCAGAACCACAGACTCAAGCGCAATCTTTTTCGAGACGTCCTTGTTCTTATCGTCGTTCCACGGTTCGGGCGAATCCTTGATGGCGGAATAGGGGACCATCTCCGCTGGATCCAGCAGGCCGAGGCGGATCGTTACGCGGAATTTGGGTCGCAGAAGTTGATCGATTTCCGCTTCGGTGATCGATCCATCTTTCAGCGCTGCCTTGGTCTCGTCAGCATATCGATCGAGGAACTGATTGACGCCGGCCTTGAGGCACGCGACGACCGCTGCCTTCTGATCGGGGAAAAGATGCCGCGGATCAACAAGCAGCTTCACTGCGCCGCCGTCGCTTGAGATGATATCCACGCCCCACTTATCGCGGACAATGCTCTTGAGGATGGGATTGATGACCATCGTCGTGCCATTCCACGCGTTATACGATGCCATCACAGCCTTCGCGCCGCCCTCGGTGAATCCCATGCGGAAGGGAACGGAATAGTATTCCCAGAACAGGCGCTCATCGAAATCCGAGGTCGAACTGTTGCGATGATCCTCATTGCTGTTGGCAAGGAAGTGCTTGAGCAGCGCGGCCGATTGCCAATACTTCGGATCCTCGCCCTGAAGACCCTTGATGAACGCCACTGCCATTGTGCCGTTAAAGAACGGATCTTCGCCGTACACCTCTTCGCTGCGGCCCCAGCGCGGATCACGCGCGAGATCAGACTGCGGCCCCCACAGCATCAGGATCTGGCGATCGTACTTCGCTGTCTGCGAAATGAAGCGCGCTTCGTAGCCTTCAACAGCGGCGGCCTTGCGCACCATCTCCGGGTCCCAGGATTCGCCCATGCCCGGAGGCTGTGGAAACTGTGTCGTAGTAACGGGCTGGCGGCCAAATCGCGCCTCGCGCTGCACTACGCCGTGAATGCCCTCGGAAGCGCCGACGTTTTTCACGCCCAACCGGGGAACACCCGTCTGGGTACCGAGGCACGCCACCTTCTCTTCCGTCGTCATCAGCGAGAGCAGGCTATCGATCCGCTTTTCCACGGGCAACGAGGGATCGTTGAAGGAATATTTTTGCTGCTGCGCGAGCACAGGGACAAACCCGGACAACAAAAGACAAAACAAAGCGGCAACTTTTTTCATCATCATGGCAATTCCCGTGTCAGCTTTCTCAGTATTGCCCTCGCGACGCGGGAGGTCGCGCAACGGGAGCCCGATTTTCAAACACACCAAGCCTATCACCCTCCGATTCACTCCGGAGCCGTGTTCCATCGCACATCGCAAAGCGAATTAATTCGAGTTCGAGCCGACTTTAAATGTCATGTCCCTGTGCGTCTTATGCGGTCACCACAATCGCGGGCTTTTCACCGCGTGCATCGGCGTCGTTCAATGTTGATCGATCCAGTAGAGACAACTTCTGTTGAACCGTCGGCTTTGATGCGATGTGCGATCTGCGGCATACGCTTCGCCAGCGCGCTCAGAAGGAAGAAGCGCGGCGTGTGGCTATCTCTTCAAGCGTCTTTCCGCCTGAAAGCATCAGAATCACAATTGCCGAGACCCCGTACTCATGCGGCAGCAGCGCCGCAGCTATGGAGAGAACGGCGAGAATATCCACGCTGAAGTTGAGTTTCAGCACTTCGCGCGACGTTTCGATCAGAATTGGAAGCGCAGAAATCGCGATCGCGACCAGAAGAATAGAACTTACCGCCTGCTTGTGATGGAAGAGAAGCAGAGCACCCAAAGCCGCTAACAGGCCTGCTGAAGCTCGGCGTCCGAGCCCCTCTGTAGGTCCAGACATTTCAGGTCTCCACGTTCGTCTCTCGCAACATCTCAAGCACTACGAGCGTAACCGAGAGGACGACCGGGCCGATGAAGAGCCCCATGACGCCGAATGCCTCCACGCCCCCAAGCAGAGCGAAAAAGATCAGCAGCGTGTGCAGCTTGACCCGTCCGCTGATCACGTAAGGCCGGATCAAGGTATCTATTTGCCCGACGACGACAACTCCCCAAATCAACAAGATCAACGCCTTCCACCAATGTCCTCCGATGGCCAGGATAATCACGGCGGGACCCCACACTGCCGCCGAGCCGATGATTGGAACGAGCGAAAACAACGCCGTGACCAGTCCCCAAAGAAGCGGAGAAGGCAGACCCAGGACCCAGAAAGCCAAGCTCGCAAGAGTCCCCTGAGCCACACCCACCGCCAGACAACCGTACACGTTGGCAACGATTGAGTTGCTGAGCCCCGTGAATAGCCGCTCCACTTGAGCAGCGTTGAGGGGAAGGAATGTTTCCGCGTGCGCCCTCATCGATCTACCTTCCCGGAAGAGAAAAAACAGAGTGAAGAGTGTAATCACGGCATCTGCGACGAAAGAGATGATGTTGCCGGCGGCCCAAGCACCCCTGGAAAGCAAGGACCGGCTGATCTGCTCCAGCCATCGCAGTAGTGCGCCGCGCAAATCAAATGAGGACAGATCAACGTACCTCCCGGCCCAGCTGGCGAGACGATCCATCGCATGCATCACCCATGGGTTCCAACCGCCTTGTGCAGCACTCCTCTCGTTCAGAATCTGATACAGCCCTCTGATCTCGTGACTCACCGCCACTCCCAATCCGACCGCTGGAACAATTAGCGCAAGTAGTACCAGAATTGTAGAGATGAGAGCTCCCGTATTCCGGCTATGGATGTGCGCCTGAATGCGGGCGTGGACAGGATGGAAAACAATCGCAATCATTACTGCCAAGAACACGGGGCTGAGAAAGGGTCTGGCGATGACGTAACAGAAGTAGAGCGCAATGGCGGACAAAGCCAGCAAGAAAAACGTGGTCGCCTGTTTTCTTTCCATTGGCCTCCTTCTCGATGATGAATGATCAGTTCAGTTGAATTTGCGGGTGTAGGGGCACGGACCAGTCCGTCACGCTTTGTTCAGAGATTATCTAAACGGACTTTGCCTCACTTACTTTGTTCCTCAATAGTTTCCACCCCTCGAACCACAGGAGGCTGGCAACGCCGCCCGCAATACATACCGCGATATCGTGGAGATGCAGGGGCGAGAAGCGGAAAAGTGTCTGTAGGAACGGCACGTAGATGACGAGTACGAGCATCGTAGCAGCTCCAAGTATGACCCACCCAAGTGCGCGATTGGGGGTTCGCAAGGTTGCGACGATGGGGCGTGTCCACGAACGGTTCGTAAGGATGAGCATAAGATTGCCGATCACAAGGATCGCGAATGCCAGCGTACGTGCGGTCGTCTCATTTTCTTCGCGGTACCGCGCGGTCGCGAATACGAGAAAGACAACCAACAACACGCTCAAGCCTTGGAGCGTACTCAATACTATTCGGCGACGAGAAAGCAAGGGTTCACCGGCTTTACGCGGAGCGCGCTGCATCGAACCGGGCTCTTCGGGCTCCGCTTCAAACGCGATTGAGCAGGCAGGGTCGATGATCAATTCCAAAAAGACGATATGAACTGGCAGCAAAATCAAGGGCC
Organism: uncultured Acidobacteriaceae bacterium; assembly: GCA_963782775.1. Lineage (GTDB taxonomy): Bacteria > Acidobacteriota > Terriglobia > Terriglobales > Acidobacteriaceae > Telmatobacter. Next base: position 214,828 of record CAWALE010000011.1, on the reverse strand, counting down.
AGCGCGCCAGAACCGGTATCAGAGCAAGACCTGCGATGGGTACGTGAACAGCGAATACGAATGACATAGCCTTCCGCAGGTTGTCGAAGATGCGCCGTCCCTGTCGAATGGCTTCGACGATCGATGAAAAGGAGTCATCGAGGAGAACCAGATCCGCCGCTTCGCGGGCCACATCCGTTCCCCGACCACCCATCGCGATACCAATCTGTGCTGCCTTGAGCGCAGGTGCGTCGTTCACTCCGTCACCTGTCATCGCCACAACCTCGCCGTTTGCCTTGAGGGCGTTAACAAGGCGAAGCTTCTGTTCGGGCACCATGCGGGCAAAGATATTGGTTGATCTCAATCGCTCTCTTAGCTCGGTATCACCCATCAGCCCGACTTCCAACCCGGTCAGCATCTGGTCTGGCGCGGATATGCCTACTTGCTTAGCGATGTTCTGCGCGGTCCCTGGAAAATCGCCCGTGATCATAACGACTCGGATCCCAGCGCGGCGACATTCCTCAACAGCCGCAGGCACTTCAGGGCGGATGGGATCCGCAAGACCCACCAACCCGATCCACTCGAACGCCAGATCCCGTTGGCTCTCCGGAAGCGGCGACGGTCCCCATTTGCTCTTCGCGACGCCAAGAACACGGAGACCTTCGGACGCCAACTCGGAAGCCCGCATCGCTATCTGATCGAGACCATCTGGCGATAACCGACAGAGTTGCGCGATTGCCTCCGGAGCGCCTTTGGCAGCGATAACGAACCCTTGTCCTTCGGTATGACTCCACACGCGCGACATCGACAGGAGTGCCGGAGACAACGCGTACTCGTGTTCGAGCGCCCAGTCATGATGGAGATGCTCCGTGTTTGATAAGCTTCGAGAACCGAACTCCTGGAACGCGATTTCCATTGGATCAAGCGGATTCCGTTTGCTCGCAAGAATGCTGTATTCCAGCAATTCATGAAACGCCTCAGGCAGCGCATCCATTTCTGGCTGCACATCTAGGATCTTTCCGCCGGCGAATAGCTTTCTTACAGCCATCCGGTTTTGAGTGAGCGTGCCGGTCTTATCCACGCACAGGACCGTCGCCGAGCCAAGTGCTTCGATGGCGTTGCCGCGTCGGGTGAGAACCTGTTTTTGCGAGATGCGCCAGGCACCCAACGCAAGGAAGACTGTCAGTACTACGGGGAACTCTTCGGGAAGGAGGGCCATTGCTGTCGTGATGCCAGCAAGAATTCCATTCACCCAGCTGTCGCGCGTCAAGCCGTAGGTGATGGCGATTACCGCACACAGCGAAAGGGCCAGTACAGCGAGAACACCCGCCAGCCGGTTCACCTCGCTTTGCAGCTTAGTGGCTTCGGGCTCTATAGATCGTAGCGCCTTTCCGATTTTGCCTAACTCCGTTTTTGCACCGGTCGCACTGATCTCAGCAAAGCCCTGGCCTTGCACGACCAGTGTCCCCGAGAATACAAACGGAAGGTCGTCGCCTCCAGGTCGACCGATCCGATCGACAGGGTGATCTGATACGGCTTTGCGCACCGACACTGACTCACCGGTCAGCAGCGACTCGTCCACAGACAGGTTCACTGCCGAGAGCAGTACGCCGTCGGCAGGTATCCGATCACCTTCGGACACAATTACGATGTCTCCACGAGCAACTTCGCGGCCGGCTACGCGTCGTTGCTGCCCGTCGCGGATGACCATTGCGCGGGGACTGGAGAGATCACGCAGAGCTTCGAGAGCATGTTCCGTCTTGCGCTGCTGATAGAGATCAATACCCACCACAAAGAAAATGGAGCCCATCAAGACCAGAGCGTCACGCAGATCGCCTAGGAAAAAATAGATGACCGCAGCACTGATTAGCAGCAGAATCATGGGCTCGCGCAAAACATTCCAGGCAGTTTGAAGGAGGTTGCGAGCTTTGGCCGCAGGCAGTTCGTTAAAGCCTTCGGTCCGCAGTCTGGAGGCCGCCTCGGTTTCGGTGAGGCCATGCAGACCTGCAAAATGCTGCTTCGTCAATGGTTCTGAGGCAGTCATGATGGGAATGCTAAGGACTTATCGGGTCTGTGGATGTGCGCTCTCTCACAGACTTTCGGCCTCAATCAGGCTTTTAACAGACGTAGAGATAGGCAGGATGATGGTATTCAAATTCGCCCATCGCTAGGCAGATTCCAGGAGTTCTGCCTCAAGCCGCGGAGACGCACGAAAGCGAATGGGAGGCCTAGAGATTCCGGGTTCAAAATGGATAGCAGGAAGTTGTCTGTCCCACGTAGATTTGGGAAGAAGAACTAACCCGGATGGAGTCCATCGGTGGAGAATGAATTTCTCACTGCAGTCAGTACAAAGCCAAAAATACCTTACTGGCTGAGCAGGAATTGGAAAGCCATTGTCTTCTCCGTTTGTGAACTCTCTCGACGATGTCTCAAGTTCCATCATCCAAACTGATCCGCCTGGCTGGTCAAGTAAGGCGCAGCAACAATCTGGATTTGCGCATTGCATACTCTCCCTCGCTTTCTCGTTCTTTGGTTTGAGGCAATCAAGCGTAAGTCAACTCAGCGCAAGTTTCTTCGCTTATCTCCTCGTCTGAATCTGGGGAAGGGCATTTGACCGTGATTACCGGGCACGGAGACTCGGTAACGACTCGGTGAATAACGCTATTCGTCAGAAGGCGTTCGAAAATTGACGAGTTTGGAGAGCCGAGAATCACCAAATCCTGCGGAAAGGAGCTAGATTCGTCGAGAATGATCGTGCCCGGATCCCCATCGCGAATCAATAGGACAGGTTCGTATCTGTGCCTTGCCTCTCTGGGAACTAAAGAGGCTAGCTTCTGGCGAGCAACCATCCGAGCAAGCTCTCGTTGCTGTTCGCTCATGCCTTCGGTTTCGATAACGTGAAGAAGAGTGAGCCGGGAGCGATTCAACTCCGCAAGGGTGCTCGCAAAACTGACAAGAGTTGAACTCAGTGAATCAAGCGCCGTAGCCACGAGGATCCGGCCGAGTGGAGTGCCGCAAGCAGGTCCCGGGTGTGCGCGTCGCCCTATGATGCATACGGGAATGTCCAACGTCGCTATGAGTTCTTCCGCGACGGACGGCTCGACTAGACGCGCGATTCCTGAAGCATACCTCGTCCCGGCGATCACTCGATCAACACGCCTCGACTTAGCGAGCAGAGCGATTTGCTCCGCTGGATGTCCTCCCAGAATGATCGGCTCGCACAGGATGCCTCCGTGCAGGAATTCCCTGACGGTTTCATCAAGCTTCGATTTGACCGATTGAAGCACTGGCCCCGGTAAAAAAGACGGCTTGTCTTCGGGATATTCGGCTCTCAACTTGGAGCGACGAACCACATGAACAAGAAGAACTTTTGCTCCGCTAAGCCTGGCCTGGTACATGGCGTGGAGTATCAGGGTTTGCCCTTCAAGAAGGTTTGTTGCAACTAGGATCACCTTTGGGTCGCTCCAACGGACGATTGTGCTCTGTGCCATCACATGCTCCTCATGCTCTTCGGTATCTTGCCTTTGTTGCCGTGCAACATAACGTCTAAGGCATTTCCCTAACCAAACCGTGGATCTTTGGAATGAGTGTTTTGGTCGGCCTTTTCTGCGGTCAGCGAGGAAAATGTCAAAGGATTCTGACGCCTGACTCGGATCTTTGGACAGATGGCTCCGGCGACCGAACTGGTGCGAAACAGAGGAATCCTAAGGATGAACTTGAACACGCCGAGCGACTGTCCTCATGGCGCTTCCTGAAAACAGAGAAAAGGTCAGGACGGGGCATGCGCACTTCTGAATCAGGCGTTGAGCCAGGCTCTTCTTGCTGCGGTCTCTCGCGGATCCGTCCAGTGGAAACGCAATCACGCTCGCTCTGATGTCAGCAGCTCTTTTGGAGATTACTGATTCCGGGTGGCCGAATAAGAGGAGAGCATGTGCATTCCTCTTGAGGGCTTTCAGGCTGCGCGCCAACCTCTCAAGGCTGTATTGAGCACCCATATGTGCATCTGGGTTTGAAGACGCCTGGCCGGGATCGACAACCTGCAATAGCTCCAGATTTCCACCGTGCCTCTCTGCCATCTTGAGGGCAAATTCAAGGAACTCCGGACTATCGCTGACGGAATCGGAGACGTATAGAAGCGCGCTCCCTCTCAGGATCATTTGTCGCCCGTCGTCTTTCTTCGTAGAGTGGCATGAATGCCTCCATGGGATGGTTGCTTGACCACTAGCCAGCACGTAGGCATCCAAATGAGCGTCTGTTGATATCCTTTATTTCCTTAAGGTTAGGCCAGCGAGACAGTTCCGTAAAAACGCACTGTCAAAATGTTTTGACAACTCTGTCAAATCCTTCGGACAGCCCTCGGCCCTTTCCGGATCGGTCAGGACGTTAACGACGAGATCCCGATGACCTCTATCGCTCGGGAGGAAATGGCAAGAGACCTGCATGGCAGAAACGATGCCCTCAATTGGCAAATCTGAATTGAAGCGGATGTACAGAGCATCGCGATCCCAGAGGAATACCTTAAGAGATGGAGTTCCAACGCTGGGATTTTGATTCGTAGCGGAACAAGGAAGATATGACCACCGAAGCTGCACTGTCCGGAGAATCAAATTCTGTAGAAGATCTCTGCCGGCAAAAATCAGTATTTAGCGTGATTACTGTCCTTGTTGTCGCAGTGCTCCTTCTATTGCACGTACTTTTTTCCTCTGTTTTGGGTCGGCCCTCACTTGCGGTGGTCCTGCTCCTCGGTTTGGCGCTTCTTCTTTCGTTTGTTGAATTGATTTGGCTGCGCAGCCGAAGCCAGAGCGTGACAGAACGGGCAGTCAAGCTCGAGAGTTGTTTCTCGATTGCCGCCGCGTTCGCGCTCACCGCGATTCTGACCCACATCACGAATCGAGATGAAAGTCCATATTTTGTCCTCCTGGCAATTCCAATACTTCAATGTGCATATGTCTTTGGGTTGCTCTCGACAATCCTATCCATTGTTGCCGCTGACGGCCTGATCTTCCTTTGGCTTTGGCGCTACTTCCTTTTGCATCCGCCGGCTCGTGTATCACAGTATCTCGAGGGCGGAATGCTTTCAGTCATCTACATGCAAATGGGTTTGCTGGTGTGGTTCCTGGTAGACCGGCTGAAGACCAATCAGATAAAGCTATTTGCAACTCTCACCGATCTTAGGGCAACACGGGAACGGCTTATCAGTGAAGAAAAGCTGGCTGCCGTGGGGCGACTTGCGAGCGGAATCGCACATGAGATCCGGAACCCCGTCGCCATGATATCGAGTTCATTGTCAACGGCTTCTCATCCCCAGACGGAAGACGCCGTGCGAGAAGAGATGTTTGCGATTGCGACACAAGAGTCGAAGCGATTGGAGCATCTCACAGCGGACTTTCTCACCTATGCCCGGCCGGTGCTGCCAAACCGCTCACCTGCTTCGATCAGGGACCTGCTTACCTATGTCGCGAGCGTCACTAAGTCGCACGCGGCAAAACGCTCCATCACCGTCTCATGCGAATTGTCACAGGAGTTTCCCGTTGAAATTGACGTCTCACAAGTGGAGGGAGCGCTTCTGAATCTCGTCCTGAATGCCATCGATGCGATCGAGGAGGGGGGAACTATTACATTGAGTGCGGCGTTGGAAGGGAATCTGCTCCGCATTGACGTTCAGAACTCCGGTCCGCAGATACCCGCTCCAGATCTGGATCGGATCTTCGAACCCTTCTTTACAACGAAGCCGGCGGGAACTGGCCTCGGCCTCGCGATCGCGAGGGGTGCCGCCAGGGCACATGGTGGAGATCTGTTTTACGCAACAATCAGGATGGATGCGTAACATTCTCAATGACCCTTAAAAAGCCAACGATTAATAGTCCGCGAAAGGCAACTGCAAATGGGTAAAGTACTGATTGTCGACGACGAACCGAATATGAGGCGGATTCTCAAAGCCAATCTCCGTATGGACAATCACACCTGCGTCGAGGCATCGACTCGTCTGAAGCCGTGGTGCTTCTGTCGAAGGAGGACTTTGACGTTGTTGTCACGGATCAAAAGATGCCCGGTGGCACTGGCCTCGATGTACTTCGGGCTGTTCAAGAGAGTGATCCCACCACATCGGTCATCTTTCTGACGGCAGTGGGCACTGTTGAGTTGGCTGTTGAAAGCATGCGTCAAGGCGCCTTTGACTTTCTGACGAAGCCTTTTGAAATAGATGTTATGAAGGCGACCATTCGGCGAGCATTCGAGCGAACTTCCCTGTTGCGAGAAAATGCTGTTCTCAGGACGACCGTTCGGAAGCTCGAAGGCGCTGAAGAAATCCTTGGAAACTGCCAGAGCATCCAGTCTGTGCGCGACCTTATCGCGCGAGTATCCGGAACGCCATCCACCGTGCTGATTACTGGCGAAACCGGGACTGGAAAGGAACTGGTTGCTCGCGCAATCCACCGCAATAGCCCGAGAGCGCAAAGACCGTTCATCGCGATCAACTGCGCAGCTGTAACCGAAACTCTGCTGGAAAGCGAGCTATTCGGTCACGAACGGGGCGCGTTCACCGGAGCGGATAAATCGAGGGCGGGACTCTTTGAAGCTGCTCATGAAGGTACTCTTTTTCTCGACGAGGTAGCTGAGATGTCGTCAGCTGCGCAGGCAAAGCTCTTGAGAGTCCTCGCAAATGGGGAGATTCAGAGAGTCGGATCGACAGTTACACGCAAAGTTGACGTGAGGGTCCTGGCGGCTACGCATCGTGACCTTCAAGGGCGAGTGAGCTGAAGGACTCTTTCGCGAAGATCTCTTCTATCGATTGGCGGTTGTTCCGATCCAACTTCCTCCTTTGCGCGAGCGGAAGGAAGACATCGAAGTGCTTTGCGCGATGTTGTCTTCCAGAATCGCCGGGAAATGAAGGTGCCGAGCAAGCCGCTCAGCGGGGAAGCACTTAAGAAGCTGGAGGGTTATGCCTTTCCGGGGAACGTTCGCGAACTCGGGAACCTGCTCGAGCGCGCGCTTATTCTTGGCCAACATGCCGACTTAAACCCGAGGATTTCCCGTCTGCCAATGGTGGATTTTTCACCGAGTTCTACATCTAACGAATTTAGCATTGAGCGGCTCATCGCTCAGTTTCCCGAGCAGATCGACATCCGCGAGATGTTTACACAGCTGGAGAAGAGTCTGATTGAACGCGCTATCGACTTATCGGGAGGCGTTCAAGCGGAAGCTGCAAGACGGCTTGGCTTGTCGCGAAGCGACTTCGGCTACAAATTAGGCAAACACTCGATGAGTAATAGGTAACGTTGATGATCCTACACTTCTCAAATCCCTATATAGATACTTTGCTCCAATGCTTCTACTCAACCCTGATCAAGGGAGTGAAAGATCACCGGTTAGTACCCGCAAGTCGGCATGGCATCGCGGCCAGTCTGCGGGGAGGACCGCAGTCGCAGGCGGTCATGAGGACCTATTCAGGTTCTCATTCGTTATTTGCCCTGTCGTCAGAAGTTGATATTCCGAACTGCGGCGTAGGTGCGCGGGCTACTTTAATTGGTCAGGCTGCGCCGAGTGGAGCCGCATACCTTATTGGTCCGCTTCGCGCCAAGGCAGGTCATGCTTGGGTGTTTGGCGCTATTTGTGGCGCTTACTGGCGGTGTGCTTGCATGCGGTGGTGGTGGCGGGAGTACGACGCCTGGCGGCGGAGGAAGCGCAAGCAACCCCGGCACTACCGCGGGACCCTAACGGTGACTGTGACAGGCAGTTCTGGCGCAGCTACAGCTACTGCAACCGTCAACCACTTGGTGCAGTAATCGGAAATGATACGTACGACTGCTCTTGAGAACCTTGGTCGAGTCACCGTCCATACTCCTGACTCAAGTTTCGCCCGTCTCCAATTTCTGTTGGCCAAGAAAAAAGAAAGGGAAGAAGTAGGCCACAACTCGACCGCAATTCGTGTTGAAGGTGCGCCTTGGATAAGTTGCTTGCCCTGATTTCTAGATTTCTGCAACTACGCTGTCGTCGATTATCAGGCTCGCCAGTGAGTCCGGATGTTCGCCTAATGGGGCAGGAACTTAAGTGTTTTTATAATGTCGAGGAAATGTTTCTTGTCGGCGTAAAGAGTAAGCAGACCATAACGATCACCCCTAATTTCTACCGGCTGTGAAAACGGAACAACGAGTTCTGCATAGTAGGAAGCACCTTGGTCGTCCGAGCCCCAGACAATGCAGCCTTTGTGTCCTTCTACCGTGATTGGCTTTATTTGAGGGTGAGAACCGAAGGGTTGCAGCTTGTGTGAAGCCGCACCTCGACAGACCTGCTCTGGGCTGTTGCCCTCTGACGCATCGAGTTGAACCTCGCCGTCTGGCCCTCCAAAGAAGGTCCTGTCGGAATACTGAGGGAAGGGCTTCAGTCTCCTGGATGGCGGAAAGCGACGTGAAGTTCGTTGTCCGTGTATTCTTTCCAATCGCTCGTCACGCCAGCAACGGCGAGGGCTGAAAGCGCTGTCAGGACAGCGGTCAACAATGAAAGAGGCTTTGGCATGATTTCACCTCAGAGCGCAGGCAGGACCACGGCCATCCTACTCCACCGAGTGCCACTAGCTGCTGTTAAATGGCCAATGCGATCATCGACGCAGGATTCGTACCCGGAAGTCGGCCTGCTGTAGGAATTCGGTGCGATGAAGAAAATCGCATCTAGCTGGCGCGATCCGTTTCAGAAGACCGACAGGGTCGGGCAACGATTCTCATTGTGCTCGCGGATCCCAACCCTTCCGGTATTCCCGGCTCAGATATTTATCAGCCTCTGCCACGTTGGTGACCTTTTGAGATTGCCCGTCGTAAAGCAGTTTCTTGCCTGTCCGCAGTGCGACCGCATACAAGTTAACGGCCTCTGAAATTGGACCCGCGTTCAAGAAACTCGAGGGCGATTGCGGTCCGCCGCGCACAGCTTCAATCCACTGGCGCATCCCCGACGGAACCGCGCCGCGTTGCCCTCGGACACGAACTGGCGCAACCAGATCCTTCGGCATCCTTCCTTGCGGTATCAGATGTGGATCTTCAAGCTGAAAGCCAGCCAGGATCTTTCCCTTGCTGCCGACGAACATCATGCCCTCGATCGGGAAGCTCTTCGTTGGTCGATCTCAAGCTCCTCCGGCGTCGGCGGACGCATCCCGCCGTCGTACCACACCAGGTCCACAGCGGGTCTTTTCCCGCTTGCGGGATATTTGAAGCGGACGGTACTGGCCGTCGGAAAGGAAAAGTCGTTATTCACTGTGAACGCGATTCCGTCCTTCAACCCACATGTGTGAGTTAGCGTGGGTTCGACGCTGATCGGTGATCACCAACTCCAGGGCATTGAAGACCGTCCACAGGCTGTAATGCCCCATATCCGCCATTGAACCGCCTCCGAAGTCATACCACCCGCGAAATACCATGTGCGTATAGTCGGGCGAATAGGGCCGGTCGGCCTCAGGACCAAGCCACAAATCCCAGTCAAAGCCTTCCGGAACAGGCGTGCGAAGCAGTGGGCACGCTGGCGTACTGCGGCCACACAGGACGGTTCGTCCAATTATGGATTTCACGCAGATCGCCGATTGCGCCACCGTTGATCCAGGCCATCACCTGATCCATCGATCCATTCGCTTCCCAGGGCATGAAGTGCGTGGCAACCCGGGTTTCTCGCGCCGTGTCTATCACCATTCGTGCTTCCTGCAATCGATTGGCGATGGGCTTGTGCATGATGACGTGCTTGCCCCTCTTCATGGAGGCGATGCTGATGATGCCGTGAAGATGATCCGGCGTCATGATCTTGACTGCATCCACGTCTTTTTCTTTGTCCGAGCAGCTCGCGGAAATCGGCATAGGAGGAGCAACCCTTGAACGCGCCGCCCGGATGCTCGGTCGCGTAGTACGTCTCGACAAAATCTTTGGCTACATCGCGGCCTCCGGGGACAGTTCCTTCGGTTCCCGCCATCCATTCGGGCTTATCGAGGACCGTCCGCAGTTCATTGAGAAGGTCATCCCTTCCCCAATCCCGGTATCCGATCGCATGCTTTGAAGGGTCGCAGACGGCGACAATCTGGATTTCCGGAATCGCCATCAATCTCGGCATCTCGCGAAGACCCTGGGTGCCTGTGCCGATGTAAGCAAGCGTGATTTTGTCGCTCGGAGGGACAACCCCGCTTCCGCCCAGTACATGCCTGGGAAGAATAGTGAAACAAGCGGAGGCGGATGCGGTTTCAAGAAACGTGCGGCGATTCATCATATCTGTGACCCTTTCTGCTTCGCATCGCATTAGAAGTGGCAAGACCGGTGTTCGGCTTCACGCAGCGGCGCGCCAAGCCCTTTGTCACACCTGAAGTTGATGAAGATACGGCACGCTTGCTTTCATCAGCGGCAGGTCCATTTCGACGAAGTAGTTCCTGACGCCTCCTGTCTTCGCGGCCGCAAAAATCTTCTTCCAGTCGAGCGTGCCCTGGCCCACCGGCACAATGGAGCGCGTCTTCGCCGACCATCCCTGCACGTGCATCGATATGAATCGACCGGGATACTTCGTGAAATATTCAGCCGCGTCAAATCCCTCGCTGATCGTCGATACCTGGAACTGGAACTGCACAGCTTTTGGATCGAGAAGCTTGAACAGCAGGTCGTAGGTCCGCTGGCCATCCACCGTCGTGCATTCGAAATCCTCATTGTGGAGTCCCTGCACAATGCCGGCTGCCGCAGCACGCTCGCCGATCTTTTCGTATTCCTCAGCGGCGCGCTTCACATCATCCATCGTAGGATTCTTCGGGCCGCTGAGAGTGGCGACCAGCATCTGCGTCATCCCCACGTCCTTGGCCCATGCAATACGCCCGTCCTGGTCCTTGCGCAACTCGTCGAGTGAAAAATGGCTGCTCACGCAGGTCAGGCCCGCGTCTTGAATGATGGATCTCAGCTCCTTTCCGCTGTATTTCCTCAGGCCTCCGAAACCCGAGTCGGCGTACCCCACGGGTGAGCACATTTCGATACTCTGGAAACCTGCGGCCGCCAACTGCTTGAGAGTTCCCGGAAAATCCTTCGCAATCATGCTGCGCACCGGCCAGGTCTGACAGCCGATAGGAAGCCCGAGAGGGTTCGCATGAACCAACTTCTCTCCCGACAATAGAAGTTCACCGAGGGCTACGCACATGCCCGCCTGTTTTACAAATGTTCTTCTCGAGAAAATCCGCACCTGTTTCTCCTCGAGTTACGACTGCGAGGACATTGTAAGCGGGGAGGCGCAACGGCGCTGAAACAAACGCAACGCAGTGCGGGGTCGGAACCTCGACTGATGGCGCCGCTGAATAGGTACCGCGATGTCGGCTTCTCAAACGTAATCGAGGACCTAAAAGTCGTTCGGGTCGTATCACCGACGACAAAGGGTCGTATCGGATAAGCGGTCTGCCAGCGCGTGAATACGTGGTGGAAGTGCAATTGAATCTCAGAAAGTTCAGCTATAGATCCGATGGCAATGGCAGCAACGGTGGTTCGAGTAGCGGATACGCATCGATGCCCATCTACTCGGGCGGAAAACTACGGCCAAAAGAAGCCGCTCCATTTGTGCTGGGTTCGGGTGAGGAACGCCGTGGCGAAGACATTGAAATACCAGCCAGCACACGATAACCTTCGACATTCAAATGGCTTAGAAGATTTGGGACTTCTAGGCCGTTCCTGTTTCTGAGAGTGAAAAGTAGTAGTTAAGCCGCCAGAATTCTCGGCCAATTCCACGTCGAAACCTGTCTTCGGTGAGTGCTGCTCCTGTTGTTCCTGCCGCTTCGTAATCGCCTGCTGAACAGCCTTCTCAATTTCCGCTTCTGCTATCCGAGCGGCTTCATCCATGCCGCAGTCTTATCGCGGCATTGGCCGTGTCGGCTTCGCATCTATGATTGTGATGGACTAGAAGAACTCCAGGGTCAGGCTCATTGATGATGGGAGGATATGGCCGCTTCTCCACATCTTCCGCGACCGTATTGCTGCTCCGCTGGAAGAGCGGCGATAGCGGTGCGGTCAATGAACTGCTTCCGATCGTCTATGACGAGCTTCGGAGACTGGCGCAGGGTATCTTCACCGTGAGCGCGCACAGCACACGCTACAGAGCACGGCCCTTGTGCACGAAGCGTATCTGCGTCTGATCGATCAGAATGTGGACTGGCAGAGCCGGTCGCACTTTTTCGGAATTGCGGCGCAGATGATGCGCCGTATCCTTGTCGATCATGCGCGAGCGCGAAATGCGGTGAAAAGGTGCGAGGGCCTCAAGGTTACGCTGGACGAGAGGATGGCAATTGCCGAGGCGAGAGACCTGGATGTGATCGCATTGGATGCCGCTCTGGATCGGCTGTCGAAGCCTGGATGAAGGACAGGCAAAGATTGTGGAGATGCGATTTTTTGCCGGCTTGTCGATTGAAGAGACGGCGGAAGCTCTTGGCATCTCTCCTGCAACAGTGAAGCGAGATTGGGCAATGGCGAAGGCATGGCTGATGCGCGATCTGAGCCGCTGACGCGCAAACTGAACGCGCAAGCTAATCAGGAAGACCTCTGCATCTCCTGCGAGCAGGCATTGAGTTCCTCGGCCACTCTCTCCGGTTCCTTCTGGTCGTTGCTCTGGATGGCGCCGCGCTTCTGCAGATCGAGCCAGATCGTCAGGCTTTTCCTGTAGCTGGAATGAGCCGCGGCCAACGTGGCCTGTTTCTCTCTCCCAGTGAGAGAGCTTGACGTGGCAAAGTGCGCTTTCGCGAGCTTGGCATATACACGCGCCAATTCGGAACGCAACATCGCGTTTTCAGGATCGGAGCGCGAATTTTTCTCTGCCAAAGATGTTGCGAGTTTGTATTCAGCAACAGCCTCGTCCATTTTTGAGGATTTCAGCAGGGCATCCCCTAGCCGGTAGGAATCGGATACGAGATAGTAGCGGGCTGAGGCATCGGATGGGTCCGCATCCATGAGCCGGTGATCGATGGAGAGAGCCTGGTGATAGTTCTGAAGCGCGCTGCTGATGTCGCTCGTTTTTAGAAGCGCGTCACCGAAGTTGGTGTAGTCGATGGCGAGATCGCGAGCGCGGGAAGCATCCAACGGATCTGCCGCTGACAATTCGCGGTCAACCTTCAATTAGGCGCGGTATTCCACGAGAGCTTTGTCAATCGCGCCTAGCGCCTCGAGCACGCCTCCAATTTTTCTTCGTTCGAGAGCCCAGTTACTGCGAGCAATTTCCGGCTTCGGCGTCGAATCCGCGAGCGATTTGTACAACTGCGAACTTAACTCGTAGTTTCTCAGGCACTCATCCCACCGGCCAAGGGATGAAAATACGTCGCCCATGCCGTCGTAGGAGGCGGCCAGGCGTGATTTCGCTTTGCGGTTGTCAGGCGACTCCGCTGCAATTTGCGTGGTGAGATCGAGATGGCTCTGGCCGACGCGAAGGGCCTCTTCGTACCGGCCCATATCCATAAAAATTCTGCCCATGCGCAAGTAGGCCTGGGCGAGGCCGTCGCGCGTTTCTGCATCGAGTGGCTGCGCGGCGAGAATCTTCTTTCTGATTTCGAGGGCCTTCGTATAGCTGTCTCAGCGCTCCTGCGGTGTCACCGCTGTATTCGCGCTGCCGATCCCGCCGTGGACGTTGCCGACTCTTTTCATAGGCCGATGCGATTTCCTGCTGTACCGACAGGTTGCCGGGAGCATCTTTTGAGAGCGAACTGAGATACCAAGAGCAGATTGCACCACTAGCTTCCGGCCCGGAGTCGCCCCAGGCAGAAACTGAATCGAGTCGTGAATCTGAAAGATGAGATCGTGGGAGACGGTGCGAATGTCGTTGAAGCGCTGCTCCGCGACGGCGCGCTGTTGCTCCGCGATGCGCGCCTGGCGGAGCGAAACGATCATGCCGGTGGTTTAACGACAACACAACCAACGCCGCCCCGGCGGCGAGCAAGACCGATGGCGCCTGGCGAATTTCGCAGCGCGATAGCCGATCGTGTCTGGACGTGCAGCGACCGGCATGCCATCGAGCGACCGCCGGATGTCGTTCGCCAACTGCTCGACAAGGAACAAGTATCGTCGCGTCGGGTCTTTACGAAGAGCCATCAGCACCATGTTGTCGATGTCGCCGAGCAGGCTGCGGCGTAATGCGGGGAAGACGCGTCGCGCGGAAGAGGACGATCTCCTCGGGCGTACCGGCTTCGTGGGAGCCTGTGAGGCCCAGAGATATGGGACGGTTGATCGACGATCAGGCTAGGCCGCTCGGGCTCGGCCTCAAGGATGATGCGCGACCACAGCACAGGGCCGGACCGGGGAAGACGTAGGGAGCATGTCCGGTCACCAGGCCATAGAGGACGATGCCGAGCGAGTAGACGTCGCTCGGTTGTGATCTGCTCGCCGCGCACCTGCTTCGGGGCTCGCAAATTCGGGAGTCATGGGCCACGCGTTGGTCGAGTCCGCGTCGACTGTCTGGAAGTAGAGTCCGGGATCGAGCAACTTGGCAATGCCGAAATCGAGCAACTTGGGCTGGCCTTCCGCGGTGACCAGAATGTTTGCAGGCTCAGGTCGCGATGGATGACCAGCTGATGAGCGTATTCAACCGCGGAGCAGACCTTAAGAAAGAGCTGAGCCGATCACATATGGAGAGATTGTGCCGATCGCAATACTCGTCAATGGGCAGGCCGGAGACGTACTCCATGACAAGGTAAGGCAGGCCGTCTTCCGTTGCGCCGCCATCGAGAAGATGAGCGATGTGAGGATGATCGAGCGTTGCGAGAATCTGCCTTTCACCTCTGAAGCGCTGCAGGTAAGGCTGGGTGGCGCAGGATGCTCGCACCACCTTGATTGCGACATTCTTGAGGTAGTGGTCGTCGATTCGGATGGCCTGGAAGACCTCCATTCCGCCCTCGCCGATTTTCGCCACCACCTTATATGCGCCGATGCTCCGACCTTCCCACGGAACCTGCTCCTCCTGTGCGAGGCCTGAAAGGAGCAAGGCCTTCTCATCGAAGACTCCGATGGTGGGTTGCTGGTGGGCAAGAAGAGACTCCAGTTCGCGAAAGAGTTCGGGCTCGGAATCGCGAAATTCGTCAAGGAATGACTTGAGTTCCTCCGAGTCGAGTTCAAGCGCAGAATGGAATGCTTCTTTGACTCTCTGCCAGTCACCTGGGGCGATCAAGACTGCACCTCATTGAAGATTTCGAGCCTTGGAAATCTTGGGGGAAGCTCTTTTTTGCACAATGGCTTAAGAGCGGGACTCAAGCAGGATAGGGCAGGTTTTTTCGCCCTGTCAACGAAATCCGATGGTGCTGGGTCCGGCGCTCATTGCCGCCGCATAAGGACAGTCCGACCCGGCGATTCAAATCGTCGCGGGCACTGCGCTGAAAAGTTTCCAACGATCTGATGAGCCAATTCCCTGCGGTACTACGCGTATCCAGATGACGAGCCATTTGAATCGGGCCTGCCGGACCCTGACTTTGTTCGACCTAGGAGATAAACATGAAGCTTCTGAGATTCAGCTTGAAGGTTCTTTTCTGCATCCTGCTCTCGGGCGCGGGGTTTCTATTCGCGGATTGCCCGGAAGGTACGCGGCCCACCACCGCGGCGGAGCAGCAGCATTACGAGGCGAGCATGCAGGCACTCAAAGCGACACTCCCCGATACTCCGGATGGCTGGCAACTGCAGCCGGCGCAGTTTATTCCGGGTGCACCAACGAGCGTCTGCAAGGGATCGAAACCGGCGCCGGCGGTGGATGCAACCTATGTCTCGCTTACGGAACAGAAACAGAGCGACGCGATTACGTGATATCCGGAACAGCGGATCAACACCCTGGCGAGCTGCTGACCGAGGCAAACGCGGACGCTGTTGTTGACGCAAGCGACCCCTGGGAACAAGTCCATCGCCGAATTGAAGAACAAGAATCAGGCGGAGTCCGACAGGCTGCGGGCCGAGGCCAACAAAGCTTATGCAGCTTCGAAGGCTATTCAGCAGGCGCACCTGGAGAAAGTGCTGCCGCAGATTCGCGCGCTCCAGGATGAACAGCGAGCGGCGACCGTAAGCCCTGACGTGAGAGTGCACCTTTTGGTGCGCGATCTAGCCCAGGACCAGAAAACCGTGAAGACGGAATCCGCCAGATTGAGGGATTTGCGAAGGCCTACTACACGCCCGACAAGACGCTGGCAATCTTGCTCGGAACTTCCCCCGATGGGCAGCCGGTATGGGTCCAAATTCAGGGCGACCGGAAGCAGGCGGAGGTCGTGGCGCGTTTGTTCGGCCATTCCGCGAACAAGGGGACTGTTGCGAGCCGGTAAGGGAATAAAAGTTGTAAAAAGTCTGCCTGCGATGAAGCCCATCTGAGATGGGCGCCGATCTCGCAGGAAACCTGAAGGAGGATGCAATGGCGATTACAGCACCAGTTCCGTTGATAGCGGTTTCGGAAAAATCGGTGATTACGCGTGCACTCGAAAAGTATTTCTACTGCTTCATGTCCGTGTTCATTGCCGTGGTCGTGTTCTATGGATTCAGCTTCACGGTGAACAAGAACCTGGTCCACCCCGCCATACACCGGCCGTGGATTCTGTGGCTACACGGGATCGTATTTTCGGGCTGGCTTCTTTTCTTCATTTTGCAGTCCGCGCTGGTGCGGGCGCGCAGCGTCCGCTGGCACAGAAATGTGGGCTGGTTTGGCGCAGCGCTGGGTGCGGGAATCTTCGTCCTGGGAATATCGACTACGTTGACGATGGCACGCTACTACGTGCACCAGTTACATCGCAATGAAGCAAACCTTCTTGTGATTCCGCTTTGGGACATTAGCTGCTTCGCGGTGTGCTTCGCGCTGGCGATCGCGTGGCGCAAAAAGCTGGAGCACCACCGGCGCCTGATGTTGCTGGCCACCTGCGCACTGTCCGCAGCTGGTTGGGGACGACTGCCGATTCTTCCGCCGGGAACTTTCTATGTGGGTGTGGACTTTTTGATTTTGTTGGGCGTGGTGCGCGATCTCATTGTGAACAGACGCATTCATGCGGTGTACAAGGTCGGTCTGCCTCTATTTGCTGTGGGACAAGCTATCGCTCTCTGCATAGTGGTGACCAAGCCAGAGTGGTGGGCGAAGATCGCATTCGCAATCGTCGGATAGCCGCAATAAATCGCGCTCTTCTTGCTCTAATGCTTGCCCGCGCCATGCATCGTCATGATGCTGTTGATTTTTTTGCCTCGGCCGCAGTTTGACACTGGCCGACCTTGCGGGCAGATCTATCTCAATTCTCACAAGCAAGTTGGCGTGGTCGATTTGCGCGGATAGGCCTCTCGGAAACAGACCGATGAAGTCGAATCTTCGAGGGTAAAAATGATATAAATCACTTTAGTCCACCTTAAAGTGAAATTGGGACAGGTAATGCCACAAGAATCAGGATACGAACACCTCTTGCGTCCTTTCAATCGCCGTCGATTTCTGAAGACTGCCGGATCTGCTGCCATTCTTCCCGCCGTTCTTCGCAGCGCCGCCGCAGCGCAAACTCCGACAACTTCACGCCAATAACCGCATCAACATCGGTGTCATCGGTATGGGCTGGCAGGGCCCCGGCAATACGGAAGCCTTTCTGACGTTGGAGGATTGCCAGGTAGTGGCCGCCTGCGATATTGATGCGAATCATCTGCAAGCCGCCGTCAAGAAGATCAATGAGGCTTATGGCAACGAAGACTGCAAGGGCTACCACGACTATCGCGAGTTGCTGGCCCGTGCCGATATCGATGCCGTGATGATCGCCGTTCCCGACCACTGGCATGAGATCGTCGCTACCGAGGCCGCCCGGCGCAAGAAAGACATCTACGGCGAAAAGCCGCTGGCGCACACCATTGCCGAACAGCAATCCATCGTGCGCGCCGTCCAGGAGAACCACATCGTCTGGCAGATGGGATCATGGCAGCGCTCGGTTCCCATGTTCCATAAAGCGGCGGAAATCGTCCGCAACGGGCTGATCGGAGACAGTGACCCATGTCGAGGTTGGCCTGCCCGGCGGAAACTCCGACTTCGACGACGTAGGTGAGGAGGCGCTGCACAACTAGCAGCCGGGGGCTAAAGGGGGCCAGCCTGGAGCAGATCGTCCCTGGCACGCAGGCATGGGATCTGCTGGTCAGCGCTCCGCCCAAGAACTGGACTACGAGACCTGGGTCGGCCCGGCGAAGATGGAGCCCTACATGAGGCACGTTCCCACAAATGCTGGCGCTGGAACTACAACACGGGCGGCGGCGAGCTGCTGGACTGGATCGGCCATCACTGCGATATCGCGCATTGGGGTCTCGATTTCGACCACACCGGGCCGCTGGAGGTCGAAGGCAGCGGCGAACTTCCGCCAGCCAACGCGGTTTGGAACACCGCGCAGAAATACCGGTTTGAGCTGAAATATCCGCACGGCATCACGATGACCATTGCCGGCGGCTATCCAGACATTAAGACGGGCGTAAAGTGGATTGGCACCGAGGGCTGGGTATGGGTCGATCGCGAGGGATTCGACGTCTCGAATCCCGCATGGAAGCGAGGCAAATACCTGCCGAGGGAAGTGCGCAAAGTGAAGCTCTACACCTCTGCTGATCACCAGCAGAACTTCCTGGATTGCATCAAGACACGTCAAGCAACCGTCACGCCGGTGGAGGTCGGGCACAACTCGGCAATCCCCGGCCACCTTTGTCTTATCTCGATGCTCACCGGCAGGAAGATCCGCTGGGACGCGAAGAAAGAGAAGATCATCGGCGATACGAAAGCCAGCAAGTTGATGACGCGCGAATACCGTGCCCCGTGGAAGATGAGCTAGGAATTCGACCACCCTTTCCCGGCAAGATTCGAGGCTGGGTGGTTGAGCCAGAACACTGGCCGCCAATAGAACGGTCGATTCAGTTGGAGAGACAATGCAACCCGTAACTCGCAGGGACTTTGTTATCGGCGCAGCAGCAGCTACGGCAGTTTCATCAGCGAAGTTCTCGTTTGGAATGCCGTTGGGACTGGTGCCGGGCATCCAGCTGTACAGCGTGCGGCAGCAAATGGCGCAGGACTTTGAAGGAACGCTGGCGGAAGTGCGTAAGGCCGGATACGTTGAAGTGGAATCTGCTGCGCTTCCGAAAAAGCCGGCGGCGGAGATCCGCAAGGCATTCGACCAGGCGGGGCTGAAGTGCGTCAGTTCGCATCGCTCGTTTATTGATGTCACCAAGAACCTGGACACCACAACGGAATTCGAGAAGACCATTGGCGTGAGTTACATCATCTGCCCGGGACCGGGACGCAAGAACCCACCCGTTCCCGGCCAAAAGGTTGGTCCGCTCGCGATAGATGACTGGAAGTACAACGCCGAGGAATTTAACAAAACGGGTGAGAAGCTGAAAAATGCAGGTATCACGTTCGGCTACCACAATCACTGGGTGGAGTTTGAGCCGGTCGATGGCAAGGTGCCCTACGAAGAGCTGCTCGTGCTCTGCGAGCCTGACAAGATGACCTTCGAAATGGACTGCGGCTGGGTGAAGGTCGCAGGCCAGGATCCGGTCGCCCTGATGAAGAAGTACCCGCAGCGCTTCTCCATGTTCCACGTGAAAGACTTCCACCTCCCAGCGAACATCTCGTATGTGACGCATGAGGAGGCGAAGGTGACGGAGTTGGGGCGCGGATCGATCGACTATCGGCCGATCTTTGCCCAGGCAGCAGAAAACCAGAAGATTACGCACGCTTTCGTCGAGCAGGAAGCTTTTGATATTCCGTGGCAGGAATCGCTGAAGGTGGATGCGGACTATCTGAAAAACCTTTCCACTTAGCGCATCACCGCCTGAGGATACATGGCTGCATCAACTGAAATAAGAGTGCTCCCTGTCCAGAAAGTCGCCTGGGACTTCACCTTCGCCTTCCTTATGTTGCGGCTATGGCTGGGTGTTCGTGCCCTGTTTGTCGGCATTGCAGAAATACGCAGCCTATAAATCGGTTGCGATGCCGCTCATCGATCCCTCTACCGGCCAGCCGGATGCAAGCGGCGTGATGGTCAATGTCAGCGTCAAGTCCTACGCACTGGCTAACTATGCGGGCATCCCGGTGGGGCTCAGAGACAAGTTCGCGCATGAGCCGCTGTTTCCGAAATTCGCGTTGACGCTCTTCGATCGCATGCTAGGGCCGGTGTTTATTTTACCGGGACTCATGCTCATCATCGGTCTGGGCACGCGCGTGTCGTTGCTTGTACAGGGCATGCTCTTCATCGCGCTGACCGTCGGCCTGGTTCTGATCGATCCGAACGATGGCGTGGCGTTCCTTGGCATTCATATTGGATTAGTGGCTGGCGCGTTCCTGCTTGCCCAGCACAACAGATTTGCGGTCCTTAAGAAATGGTAGATAAGTTGAATCGTCGTGAATTCATCAGCGCGACTGCGGTGGCAGGCGCCGCAATGCTGTTGGAAGCCTGCAAGTCCGATTCGAGCGAACAGAAGGCTGCAGTCAAAAAGTCTTCGCTGAACACCATCAATGTGGCCCTTGTCGGTTATGGCGAGGAAGGCAAAATCCTCCTCGAATCCTTACTCAATATTGAGGGCGTGCGGCTGGTAGCCCTGTGCGACATCTGGGAGTACCACCGCGGCGAAGGCCAGCGCTATCTGCAGAAGCTCGGGAACGAAGTCCGCGCTTACGAAAACTACGAGGACCTGCTCGCCAAAGAAAAGGATCTGCAGGCGGTTCTGATTGCGACGCCGGACTTTTGCCACGCGCCGATGACGAACACATGCCTCAAAGCCGGTCTGCATGTGTATTGCGAAAAGATGATGAGCAACACGATTGAAGGTGCGCGCTCCATGGTGCAGACCATGCGCGAAACCGGAAAGCTGTTGCAGATCGGCCATCAGCGCCGCAGTAATCCGCGCTATCTATTTACCCTGAACCGGCTGCTTCACGACGCCCAGTTCTGCGGCCGGCTCACGGCTATGCAGGGACAGTGGAATCGCGCAGTCAAAGAGGACTTCGGCTGGCCCAAGAAGTTCGAGATGCCGGCGAGCATGCTTGCAAAGTATGGGTACAAGGACATGCACCAGTTCCGCAATTGGCGCTGGTACAAAGGACTTGGCGGCGGTCCGTTGTCTGACCTCGGGGCGCACCAGATCGATATCTTCAACTGGTGGCTGGGGACGACGCCCAAATCCGTAGTGGCCAGCGGCGGCCTGGACTACTTTAAGAACCACGACTGGTATGACAACGCGATGGTCATCTACGAGTATCCGCTGGCCCAGGGAGTCGCGCGCGCGTTCTATCAGGTGCAGACGACGACCAGCGCGGGCGGCGGCTATTTCGAATCGTTCATGGGCGACGACGGCACCATCAAAATGTCCGAGGACCCGTCCCTTTGCGCCATCTATCGGGAAGCTCGCGCTGATGCGGTCTCATGGGACGACCTGGCGCAGAAGGGCTATGTGCGCGCCAAAGCAGACGTCTGCGCCGATGCCACGAAAGTAGATGTGCGGGAAACCGCGCAACTTGCGGAATACGAGATTCCGGTGTTCTTCAATAAGCCGCCGCATCAACCACACCTGGAAAATTTCTTCAACGCGATACGGGGCACGGCGAAATTGAATTGCCCCGCGGATGAGGCTTTCACCAGTGAATACGTCATTCATAAAGCCAACGAAGCTGTGGACGCCGAGAAGAAGACTTTCCATCACCAGCGAAGAAGTGAAAGCCTGAGACTATGAAAACAATCCTTTCGCACAAATATCCCCTGGTGGCCCTCTTGCTTGTTGCCACCGCCGCACTGGCGCAGGACAAAGTTCCGCTGAAGACCCAACTGCCTCGGCCCCTTTTCGTCGGCACGCCTGTCCCGCTGAATGTACCGAACCTTGAGCCCCCGATGAAGGGCAAGCGCCCCGACTTTATGGTTCCCGCGGGCACCGTCAACCTGGCCAAGGGTAAGAAGGTCACGGCCAGCGACAACAATCCCGTGACCGGGACGTTGGACCTCGTCACGGATGGCGACAAGGCCGGCGATGAAGGATCCTGGGTTGAGCTTGGGCCCGGCAAACAATGGGTGCAGATCGACCTGGCGAAGAGCGCAAATATCTATGCAGTTCTCGTCTGGCACTTCCACTCCCAGGCGCGCGTTTATCGCGACGTCGTGGCCCAGGTGTCCGATGATCCGACGTTCAAGTCAGGCGTGACGACCATCTTCAATAACGATTTCAAAAACGAGCTCGGACTTGGCGCAGGCAAGGACCTGAACTACGTCGAAACCTACCAGGGCAAGCTGATCGACGCCAAGGGCGCGAAGGGCCGCTACATTCGCCTCTACAGCAACGGGAACACGACCAACAAATTGAACGACTACATCGAGGTTGAAGTGTGGGGCAAGCCTGCCGCATGAGTCCACGCGTTCCGGCAGCGTGCTAATGGAGAACGCGGCCCCTCGTTCGCCTTGGGCTCGCTGGGCCGCTTTCGTTCTCGTCGCGCTTATCGGACTTGCTGTTCGCCTGCCGCAACTGGGCGCGCGGCCCATGCACACCGATGAGGCCGTTAATGCCTACATCGTTGGACAGCTGCTTGCCGGAGAGGCGTTCACCTACGATCCGCAAGACCGCCATGGCCCCGCGCTGGCGGCGCTTGCTCTACCGCTTGGCCAGGATGCAGGGAGCAAGATCATTCTCTGATCTGACGGAATCGGAACTGCGGCTTACCTCGGTCGTGGCCGGAACCATCACGATCCTCCTCTTTGGCGCCGCAGTCGAGATGTTCGGCTTCGTGCCCAGCCTGCTCGCGGCGATGCTGTTTGCGCTGGGTCCGCTGCCCGTCTACTACGACAGGTACTTCATCCATGAATCGCTTTTCTGCGCAGCGACGTTCGGACTGATCCTGTCGCTGTTGGCGCGCATGTGACGAAGCGCTCCGTTGGCACGCGGCACTGGCAGGCGCATGCGCCGCACTTGATGTTCGCCGGCAAAGAAACCGCGATCCTGCACTTCTTTGCTTTGGCCGCTGCGGCAATTGTGTTCAGAATCCGAAATCTGCGCGGCAAGAGGCTTGTGCGCGTTTCGGCGGCCCTGGCCACTGCTGGCTGCGGGCGGCACTTTTCTGGCGCTCCTCGTCGATTCTGTTCACATGGTTCGGCAGAAACTGGAAAGGCCTGCCTGCTCTATTGCACGCGGCCCCGAATTTCTTCGCGCGGGCGGGCGGTCAAGGCCATCAAAAGCCATTCTGGTATTACGGCCAGCTTCTTACCAGCGGGTGGTCGGGCGGATTGCTGGTCGCTCTTGCCTGCCTCGGGTCTCTTCATCAGCATCAGAAACGCGCAGCGTTTCACCCTATGGCTGTCTGGCGTATTACGCGTTCTTGATCGCCGCGCTCTATAGCCTGATTCCATATAAGACTCCATGGCTGGCGCTGAATCTCTGGCTCCCGCTTTCGCTCTTTGCGGCGACGGCAGTCGAGTCGCTCTGGCAGCTGGGCCGCAACAAATTCGAGACCGCGCTTAGCGATTCCTGGCTGCTTGCGTTCTCGCAGTCCTCGCTGGCGTGTTGATTGCGCATGACACCCGCGCAGCGAGTCTTTCTCCACCCAGCCGACGAAAACAACCCGTATGCCTATGCGCACACTTCGGACGACATCCTCGGACTTGCCGGCGGAGATCGCAGATCTGGCGCGCCGAAATGGCATAGCCACTCCGCGCATCGCGGTGATCGCTTCTGATCCGTGGCCGCTGCCCTGGTACCTGCGACACTTCGATCAAGTGGGTTTCTGGCAGCCTGGCCAGCAGGTCACAGATGCAGATTTCTTTATCACTTCAGCCGACGCGAACAGAACAATATGCCGATCGATTGCGGAACTTTCGCCCGGAGTTCTTCGGCGTTCGTCCCGGCGTTCTCATCCTGTTGTGGTCGCCGGCGCCGAAATGAAATCGTCATGTCTGAGATTCATCAGTTCAACCACGCACGCCATGGCGACCCACTTTCAGGTGCGCATCGCCAACGAAGACAAGCCGTATGCTGCGCAGGCCGCACAGGCAGCGTTCGATCTTGTGGATGGGCTGGAATCGCACTTAAGCCGCTTTCGGCGCAAACAGTGACATCGCGCAGATTGCTCATCTTGCGTCCGGCGAGAAGATGCGTTTGAGCGAACCGGCTTTTGCCTGCCTTCAAATCGCGAAGCAGATGGAAGAGGTCTACGACACAGCGCCTTTTGCCCCACGCCCGCCGCCTTCAAAGACCAGGCCATCTCTTCCGCAGTGGGAACTACTGCCGGACGAGCACTCCATTCTCTGCGTGAGCGGCCAGTTCAATTCGACCTCGGCGCGATCGGCAAGGGGTTTGCTCTTGATCGCATGGGCGAACTGCTTCGTGAGTGGGATTGCCCCTCGTTCTTGCTCGTTGCAGGTGGCAGCAGCATTCTGGCGGGAGATCCGCCGGCCGATGTTCCTGGCTGGTCCTGCGGCCTGGGAGAAGACGATGCATCGCAGCGATTCTTTCTGACTCACGCTTCGTTGAGCGGTTCAGGCCTGGCGGTGAAGGGAGCCCATATTCTCGATCCGCGCACCGGCCGCCCCGCGTCGCGGCAAAACCGTGCGTGGGTCCTTGCCGATACCGCCGCCGAATCGGATGCGCTCTCAACTGCGTGCATGGTTCTGAGCGAGCCGGAACTGGAAGAGGTGCTTGCTCAGAATCATTCGTGGCTGTCTTTTCTCGAAACAGACGAAGGATACCGGCCGCTTGGAAGGCGCGTGCTCCCTATTCGATCGTAGAGTTTCGGTGCGAGAAATGTTCTGGAGGGCGGGCAGCAAATCTTCGCATTGAAAGCATTGACATGGTTATGCTTACCGGTTAACTTCGGCTCGTAGAGATATCAAAAAGGCATACCCCGTGAGTGTCCAGCCCCAAACGCAGGTTACTCAGCTTTTAAACAGTGGCAGGAGGGCAGCAATGAGGCGCTCGAGGCGCTGATACCCCTCGTGTACAAAGAACTGAAACGTCTTGCGGCCAGCTACCTGCGCCGCGAGCGGCCCGATCACACCTTGCAGAGCGCCGCGCTGGTGAATGAAGCATATCTCCGCCTGGTCGACCAGAACCAGACGCGCTGGCAGAACAAAGCCCACTTTTATGGCATTGCCGCGCAGATAATGCGACGAGTTCTGGCCGACCATGCACGCCGTCACAATGCTGACAAGCGTGGGGCTGGCATGCCCGAACTGGAGTTAAACGAGGCCGATGGCGCAAGCCCAGGCACGCAGTGTCAATTTAGTCGACCTTGAGGAAGGTCTGCAGAAGCTTGAGAAGCTCGATCCGCAGCAAGGAAAGATCGTCGAACTGCGCTTTTTCAGCGGTCTTTCAATCGAGGATACTGCCAATGTTCTCGGCATTTCGCCCGCAACGGTTAAGCGTGATTGGGCAGCGGCTCGCGCGTGGCTCTTCAGAGAAATCGGTGCGAGGCCGAAGCCTTGAATACTGAGAGATGGCGGCAGATTCGCACCGTGTTTGATAACGCACGTACACTCGCACCGGAAAAGCGTTCCCGCTTTCTCGATTCCGCATGCCAGGGTGATGCGAGCCTGCGCGCCGAAATCGAATCGCTGCTGAGTGCCGAAGGTGCCGCTGAAGGTTTCCTTGAGTCCCAATCTGAACTTTCCCCTTCGAACAATGGCGCCCATGAGGTCACGGACCCATGGATTGGAAAGCAGATCGGGCCTTACAGGATTCTCGAACGCATCGGATTCGGTGGTATGGGAATTGTCTATCGGGCGCTGGACAAGCGCTTGGGTCGTGAAGCCGCACTCAAATTTCTGAATGCCGCGATGCGACAGGATGTTCGCGCTCGCGAAAGATTCGAGCGCGAAGCCCGCGCCGCCTCTGCGTTGAATCATCCGAATATTTGTACGGTCTACGGTGTCGATGATTTTGAGGGGCACGCATACCTCGCAATGGAGCTGCTGAGAGGTCAGACTCTCGGCGACGTGATCGCGGGGAAGACCCCTTCAACGGAGCAATTGCTCGAAATCGCCATTCCAGTCCTCTCGGCGCTCTCGGCAGCACACGCCGAAGGCATTATTCATCGCGATCTCAAGCCGGCCAATATCTTTCTTACCGACAAGGGGCAGATAAAGATTCTGGATTTCGGGCTCGCCAAGCAATCCGCGATCGTAACAGCCGCACAAGGTGGTCCTCACGCCAGAAGCATGGATGAAACTGCGGAGTTCACGACTCCCGGAATGATTCTTGGCACGGTCTCATATATGTCTCCGGAGCAGATTCGCGCAGAATCCCTGGACGCGCGCTCGGATCTGTTTTCGATGGGAGGAGTGTTGTATGAGATGGCCACAGGCCAGCCGGCATTTCCGGGGAAGATGCCGGTGCTGGTGCTCGACGCAATTCTCAACCGTTCCCCGGCGCGCATCTCTGACAGCAATCCTGAATGTCCAGCTGGTCTTGCCGCAATCATCTCCAAGTGTCTCGAAAAAAATCGTGAACACCGCTACCAGAGCGCCTCTGAATTATCGACCGACTTGCGAGCTTTGAAGCAGAACGCGACATCTGTGCCTCTGCCTGTATCTCAAACTCCGCCCGCCGGTGCGCGTCGGCATGTGTGGGCGGGCCTGCTGATGGCCGTTATTCTGATGGCTGCCGCGGCAGGCCCTATTTGTGATCAAGCGTGGCGCTCGTACCGCTTCAACTCCATCCACGGCAGCGACTCATGGGACAATTGCGCGCTCCTCCATCGCCGTCCTTGGATTTGAAAATCTTACGGAACGCCCGGAGCATCAATGGCTCTCTACTGCGTTCTCAGAGATGCTGTCGACGGAGTTGGCGGCGGGCGGACGCATGCGAGTAGTTTCCGGCGAGGATGTTGCGCGTGCGCGTAAGGATCTGGATCTCGGCGAAGTGCGCGCATTTTCCGCGCAAACCCTTGCCAAGCTCCGCGAGAATCTGGGCGTGGACTATGTGGTTACCGGCTCATATCTGGAGGTAGGGCCCGAGGGCGCCAGCCAGCTTCGACTTGACGCCCGGCTGCAAGACGCACGCACAGGCGAGATCGTGGCCTCACTGCCTGAGACTGGAACGGAGTCACAACTGATTACGCTTCTGTCGCAAACGGGCGCCGATCTTCGGGCCAAACTTGGCATCGGAGAGATCGCCGGATCGGAAGTCACGAAGATCGCCGCAACCATTCCCAGCAATCCACTTGCGGCGAAGCTCTATGCGGAAGGACTCCGCCACCTTCGCGAGTTGAATCCCAGCGGCGCTCGCGACTCGCTGCTGAAAGCTGTAGCCGCAGAGCCGGACCATCCTCTGATTCATGCAGCGCTAGCGGAGGCCTGGGGCAATTTGGGATTTGACGAGAAGTCGCGGTCTGAGGCGCGTCAAGCTGCTTCACTTGCAGGCCACCTTCCGCAAAGTGAACAGCTTTGGGTTGAGGGGCGGTTTCGCGAGTCTACGCACGAATGGGATAAAGCCATTGATGTTTACCGCACACTTGTCGGCTTCTATCCAGACAATCTGGAGTATGCTCTGCGCCTTACCAGTGCGGAGATATCGGCGGGACGGACAAAGGATGCAATGGCCACCATCGCAACCATGCGGAAGATGGGGCTTCCAGCAAGCGGCGACCCTCGGATCGATCTTGCCGAGGCCAATGCAAGCGAAGTTGCCGCAGACTTCAAACATGAAAGAGAAGATGGCTGCTCGGGCGGTTGAAGAAGCGCAAAACCGTGGAGCACGGATGCTGGCTGCACGAGCGCAATATGCGGAGGCCTGGGCGGCATTGAATCTTGGCGAGATGGACGACGCCTTAAGGCTAACCAAAGATGCGCTCGCAGCCTATGAGGCCGTGGGAGACTTCAACGGGCAGGCCAGCATGTTGCGCAATCTCGGAACCATTCGTTTGATGCAAGGCGAGCTGGCCACCGCCCTTGGGTACTATCAGGATGCCCTGAAGCTTGCGCGTCAAATTGGAAATCGATATAGCGAGGGAGCAACCATCAACCAGATCGCCACGGTTTTTGAGCGCCAGGGACATCATTCTGAGGCACTCGATCAATACCAGAAGACACTTGCCATCATGCGCGAGGTGGGTAGCCGTCTCGCAGAGTCCGTAGCACTTAATAATATTGCGAATATTCTCTGGGCCAGAGGGGATCTCGATGCGGCCCGCAAGATGTATTCCCAGGCGTCCACTATCTCCCAACAGATCGGGGACAAGGGCGGAGAGGTCGGAACGATCATCAATACTTCGCATATCTGCCTGCAACAAGGAGACCTGAAGTGCGCAGATCAGCTTCTGCAAAGCGCTCTGACGTTGACTCGAGAGATTGGTGAACGCGCGGTGCTGGCGGAAGGCACTAATACGCTGGGCGAAATCCGCCTTGCGGAAGCCAACTTCGCAGGTGCACGTGCAAGTTTTCAGGAAGCGCTTTCGCTGCGGCAAGAACTTGGAGATCAGCTCGGCGTTGCAGAAAGCCAGAATTCTATGGCACAGCTGAACACGGCGGAGGGAAAACCCGCAGAGGCAGAGAAACTGCTCAGGGTATCGCGCGAGGTCTTTCACAAGGCAGATTCTCAGGACCAGGAAATAACTGCTGTTGGCGATCTTGCGCGCGCATTGCTCAATCAGGGAAAAACCAACGACGCAATGAAAGCGATCGACAGCATGCGATCCGCAGCCAAGCGTGCTGAAAACCCGTTTGTGCGTATCGGTTTTCTCATCGAAGCGGCGCGCGTTGATGGGTTCTCAGGGAAACTGCGTGAAGCTCGATCAGAGCTTGATAGCGCCAGTCAGCTTGCATCGGCACACGGATTTATACCACTGCAGCTGACGGCCAGGCTTGTTCGAGCAGAGATTGATCAGAAGAAAGGCGAAGCTGCAAACGTCCATTCTGCTTCTGCTGCGATTGCCGCCGATGCCAGCTCTCGTGGCCTTTTGTTGATTGCACGGCAGGCAGCCGAGCTTCGCGGCAAGTAGCTCATTGCGCTGCAGTCACCTTCGCCGATGGCTCCTTGCTGTCGTTCATCGCCAGTGGCCGTGATGCGCAAAGGAATGAGGCTCCCAGTACTGCTAAGGAAATGTAGAACGACGTCACCGATGCCGGTTCAATCGTCGGCGCAAGTTGTGGAAGCGACCCTGCTCCCAGAAGGGCGGCCGACAGGGCAAAGGGAGCTGCCACCCAGAGGCGTCTAGATTGCCTTCTATATATCGAGATCGCTGTCGCGGCAACTCCGAAACACATCAGAAAGCGCCCTGCCAAGATCAGGCCTCCAAGCGCGGCTGAGTGATAAGTCGATTGAGCAATCCCGGGCAGCGCATACGGAGCGATCGAACCGAGCACGGGAAACACACTGAACTCCAGGATGCAATGAAGTAGATCGCCGCAAACGATACCTAGAAACATACACACAAACGCTGCGAACCCCACTATTCCTGAATCCGAAGATTGCAGCGAATACTGCTCGAACCATCCCAGCAGCACCACAATCAAGCTCACAAAGAGAAGCAAGTGAACTGGTTCTCCGAAGCGAGCGTACTGCGCCGTCTGGCCTACATCTGAAGATGATTCGAAGCTAAATAGATGACAGGTTGCAGCCGTAAGCCCGCCCAGAGTCAATGCGATTCCAGCTAGCTTGAAGCGCAGGTGCATCGGCATCTTCGACCTCCGAGGGAGCCGGGCTCCCACTGCTACATAACGCTCCATCGGATGCAGAACCGGCTCATCCCCTCGCGTTTTCCAGCGCAAAACCAGCAAATCTGCCCAAATTTTGGTGCCTTCAACTTTTTCTTACTTTTCGTGAGCCGGTTTGCCGCGCCCTTGCGCGTTACATGGCAGGTCGGGATAACGGCGATTCCTCAAGTTCAGTTGCAGAATCTACGACCGAGGAGGTTTCCATGGTCATTTCATATAACTCTCGCGTCGGTTTTACGCCTGACACGAATTTGCAGGATCGCGTTCAGCGGATGGCAGTTGCGCCAGAGTCGATCGGCGCCGGTGACGCATCGCGCTCCTCAAAGAAAGCTCATGACACCGGAAGGCATAGTGGAGGAACTGGTTAGCCGGTATCTTCTTCATTCCTCCACAACGGCTTCGGGAATCTTTCGCTTCTGATCCATCTAGCTCTGGCCGGTCCAGTTCTGGCCCATCCAGCCTTTACACAGATTGAGAGGAAAATCCATGTCTATGACAATGTCTTCAGCTTCCATTTCGAATCTGCCGATGCCGGCAGTTGTCGCGGATCAACAAGGAATTGATGTGAATCCGGCGGACGCCGTATTCAAAGCTGCGTTGGGATATATCGCATCCGCGTGCCTGAACGTCGCCGTCAAGTTGCGGATTCCGGATCTGATCGGCGAGGGATTCACCGATCTCGAGGACCTCGCACTTAAAGCCGGCGCGAAGGAAGAGCCTCTCTTTCGCATACTGCGCGTGCTCGAGATGAACGGAATTGTGGCTCGTAACGCTGATCGCAGCTATGTATTGACTGCCGCAGGCCAGTTGCTTCGGCGCGATGCGGCAGGATCACTGGCGTCAGCCACCGCGTGGATCTCTGATCCACTCCACCTGACTCTGTATAGCGAACTCCGCACCAGCGTGGAGACGGGAGAAACGACTTTCGATGCAATGTACGGAATTCCTTTCTTCGACTGGACCACCGAACCGGAGAATGCTGAAGAAGCCGCTGTGTTCAACGACGCCATGACCAGCATCAGCGAAATGTGCATCCCCGCATTTCTCGAGGCCTATCCCTTCGGTTCGTTTGAACGAATCGTGGACGTCGGTGGCGGACATGGAGCGATCCTGCGCAGTATCCTGAAGCAGCACACTGGGACGCGGGGAACAATCGCCGAGATGCCGTCGTTAATTCCCGCAGCAAAGGCTGCGATCGCTCAAGATGGCCTGGCGAACCGGTGCGAAGCCGTCTCCTGCAACTTTTTCGAGTCGGTCCCGGCGGGGGGAGATCTTTACTTCATGAAGCACATCGTTCACGATTGGGCTGACGACCGCGCGATCAAGCTGCTCCGCAATATCCGCGCCGTCATCCCCGAGAACGGAAAGCTTGTGCTCGCGGAAGCTGTACTCGACGACACGCCGGCTCCCCATTTTGGAAAGCTCCTCGACATTGAAATGATTGCATTTGTTGGAGGAAAAGAAAGGACTGCCGAAGAGTTCAGGCAGTTGCTTTCCGCAGCCGGATTTGCGCTGCAAAGAATTGTGTCGACGCGTTCTCCACTGTCGCTACTGGAGGCGGTTCCTCGCTAGCGTGCGGCTTTCAAAAGCGACGCCCGGGAGATGGTCCTTCCCGGGCGTCGCTTGTTCCGCAGAAGAGAGAATCTCGCGTTTGCGTGTCGCAAATCTGCGAAGCACAGGTACCTCAGCGCACCTGCGCCGCGAACAATGCGTGATGCGCGAGAATGAAGAGCGTGCGGTGATCGGGGCCTCCGAAGATCAGTTGTAGAGGGCGCTCCGGCACATCGATTTCTGCAATCTGCCGCCCGTCCTGAGCGTAGACAAAGATCTGGCCATTCGCGACATACACGTTCCCATGCGCATCAACGGCAACGCTTTCGCCTCCGCGCTGCGCAAAGGGTTTCAGTTTCGCGAGAGTCCCATCGGAGTTCACGGTCGCGCTATAGGTAATGTCTTCAGACTCGCTGCTCACGTACACCTGCTGTCCTGTTTCTGCGACGATGAACCCATACGTATCGAGGTTGTCGCTGAATCGCCAACCGGATATGTCATTGGCCGGCCCTTGCTGGAACACGCGGCCGGCGGGCAGAAAGATGCTGCCATCTTGCGAGAGATATACGCGCGTCTTGGAGCACTTGCATCTGCGGCGAACATCTCCGCCAGCGTGGTGAAACGCAGGGTATCCAAGTTCAACTGGTCTTTGAATTCTCCGTTATTCCACCAGTTCACCGGAAGAATCACGGCAGCTTTGCCGCGAGACTGGGCAGCTTGCGGTGTCAGTACTGTGAGTTCCTCTGCAGAACTGCCCGGCCGAAATGTATAGACGGTGCTCTCCGGGCCTGCTGACGAAACCACCAGCAGGTTGCCGGATTTGTCGATCGCCAGATTCACGGGATCGAGCGGATTGTCGCGTTCAACCGTGAGGCCTTCCTTCTCCGACCAGCCATAGATGCGCTGATTGTGATGGTCAACGAAATAGAGCTTGCCTGCTGCATCCACCGCCGCCCCTGAAATCGAAAAGAAGCCTTCCTCCAGCTTTCTCACGGTTGTTCCCTTGTCCAGCACCGCGGACGCATCACTCTGCGGCGGCTTCTCTGGATTAGCCGGAATATCCAGCACCGCGAACTCCCGTTCGCGCACCTCGAGATGATGCGTCACGTCCTCGATTGCGTTCTCGTAAGGGAACTTGCTCAGGCGGAGAAACGTGCCGCATCCATTCGCGTCGCAGATGCCATACCCGCTCTCCGCATTCACATGCACGTTGCGGAAATGAATATCCGACGATCGATAAATGCGTACAGCCGCCGGGAACGGCGCACGCGAGCGAGTTACGCGATAACCGTGATAGTTCGCAATGGTGAGATTGCGGCAGTCAGCGATTTCAAAGGAGAGCGATTCGGGGCTCTCTCCCGCTTCTTCTTCGGTCTGCGGAGCGTTGATGTCCCAGTTCTCCACGTGGTCGAACTTGATCTCGTTGCGCACGTGGTGCTCGTTCGACAACTCGTACACATGCCCGGGCGTTTTTGTGTTCGATACCAGAAAACCTGACTGGGCGAAGGTGTTCGGCGTCCAGATGTCCGCGAAAGTTCCTCCGCCTCCATCCGCAACCCACAAGCTGGGATACTGCCCGTCCCAGCGCTTGTGCAGATCAGGGTCGGCCGTGTGGTTGTTGTTGTACGGATTGCCGCCGCTGCCGTGGCCGCCGAGAAAGCGCACGTCATCCATCAGCGACTGCTCGCCCGCCTTCCACAGCACGGCTACTGCACGCGGATTGATGCCGCCCGTGAAGACACCGATGCCGCTGACGATGTTTCGCCGCCCGGACGGCGCAAGAATCACCGCCTTCGGCGCACCCACTCCCTGGTATCCGGGCGTCTCATCCGGCAGGTCGATCTGCGTGAGCGTCGGGATGCAGGCCGATCAGCACCGTGTCGCGGCTTGAGCGCCAGCGTGTCGCGCACTACGTAATGCCCGCTCGGGAAGATAAAGCACGCGATGCGTGTTGATGCGCCTTGCGAATGCCGCCGTGTCATCGGTTTCCCCGTCGCCCTTCACCCCGAGCGTCATGCACATTCACCCACTCGCTGCTCGGCGGAAGCGGCCGGATCGCGGGTGGAAGGGCCGCAGGCAACGAGGCGAGCGGCGCAGCCTCATACCGCATGCCGATCGACCCCATCTGCCCTTCGCCTGGCACGATCAACCCGTAGGTGAAGTTCTTCACCTCGTACACCGCGCCTTTTCCGGCGATTGTCTTGCCGCTCTCGCGCAGCCTGGCGAACACCGGCGCATTGCTCAGCAACTGCGTTCTCGAATCCGATCTCAGTCAATGGGCTCTTTTCCAGGCTGATTGTTACGACCGCCGCCCGCTGATGTTCTCGAAGCGCGAGTCCTTCACCCAAAGTTGGTCGGGATAGCCATCGATCAATATCGATTGCTTTCGGCACATTGCGGAACGTATCGCGGATCAGCGTCAACCCAGCTTCGTGCTCGCGGATGGCCGCCTCCCTCTGCCCCTCGAACACTGAATCGATCAGCGTGAACTGCCACGCCGGCGAGGTTTTCTCGGTCAGGATTCCGTAGCGTCCTCCATAGAAGTGCAGGTCCTCCGCCTCATTGCCCGACCTGGTAGACGCCGGCCAGCCCTGAGCCCAGATGAAAATCCATGTGCGTGAGGAACGAGTGCTGCGCCACGTGAAAGCGCACCGCCACGGCCGCAGGATTGCCGTCCCCGATCTCGAAGTCGATGTTGCTCATCGCCGAATAGAACGTATTCGGATTCGCATCGGCCACGTTGTTGTTCGGCGGCACCGACCCAGGTGGAGGAAAGGCAATGCGATCTCCGGCCCGCGGGCGCTCGTGAGGCGTGAGCCCCGTGAACATCACCATCACGCCCATGCCCTTCTGGAACCCCGGCGTATTTGGCGGCAGTACGAACACCGGGCGCGTGGAGCCATAGCCGATGAGCCTCACGCCCGGCCAGAGATACACGGTGCGCGTGAGGTTGTAACGGCCCGGCCGGGACAAAGACGATTCCTTCACGCCCAGTACCCGAGGCCTTGTCGATGGCCGCCTGCAATGCAGCAGAACTATCCCCAGTCGCGGCCGAACATCGAGATAAATAGCCTTGGGATCTTCAAGACGGGTGGTGATGACAGATGCGGCGAAAGCCGCGGGGCAGATGCACAGGATAACAGCAGCGAGCACAGCTTTCATCGTGGAACTCCGGCAATGAAGGGTTGAGCAGAACTGCGGAATCCAGCATACCGGAACTGTTCGCCAGGCTGAGTTCAGATTGCTACTATGCGTGCTAACATCCACTCATTCGGCTCGCCAAGCGGCTTGAGCCGCGGAGGTCGAGATGAGTCCAACCACACGGCGAAGTTTCCTCAAAACAGGTCTGGCCGCCGGAGCCATGGCGACCGTAGGAACCCTTCCGCTGGTCGCCGCCAAGCGCACTGCGACCGATACCGTGGTGCTGGGCCGCTCCAAGGTGGAAGTGACGCGGCTGGCCTTCGGAACCGGAACGGACGGCGGTGCCGTGCAGGCTGCGCTCGGGCAGCAGGAGTTCACGCGCCTGGTGCACTATGCGTACGATCACGGCATCCGCTTCTTCGAGACGGCTGAGGCCTACCAGACGCCCGGCAATGCTGGGCGAGGCACTGAAAGGCTTGCCGCGCGATAGCTATCAACTGATGAGCAAGGTGACTACGTTCCACGAGGGCATTGACCCGCAGGCCAAATTCGACGAGCTGCGGCGCACCTCGCAGACCGAGTACTTCGACATCATGCTGTTGCACTGGCAGCACACGGCCGACTGGCCGGAGACCACGAAACGCTGGCAGGATGGGATTCTTGCAGCACAGCAGAGAAAGATCATCCGCACGCATGGCGCCTCAGTGCACGGGTTGCCGGCGCTGCGGCAGATGCCGGGCACACAGTGGCTCGACGTGGGACTGATCCGCATCAACCACAATGGCGCGCGCATGGACGGGCCGACCTACGAGGACACTAACCACCCCGCCAACGTGAGCGAAGTGGTCGATCATATCCACCAGTTGAAGAAGGAAGGGCTGGGTGTGATCGGCATGAAGCTGTGCGGCGGCGGTCAGTTCCAGAATAGTCATGACGACCGAGTGAAAGCGATGAGGTTCGCTTTCCAGAATGCAGGGGTTGACTGCGCGACGATTGGCTTCAAGACCACGCAGGAGATCGACGAGGCCATCAGCAACATGAATCTGGCGCTTGCGTAAATTAGTTTAGAGACCATCGAAAACTTAGCTATCCCAGGATTTAACAAGACTTGGGATGGCTAGTTGTTTTGAGCTAGATTGGCGAGTCCACAACAGGTGATCAGATCAGATCAGATCTACACGCCAATAGTGGTTGGAACCTCGAGTGAAACTTCAATTTGTGGAGGGTTGAGTAGCGTGTTTTTGACCAGGCAATGCTCCACGGAGCGCATCAGGCCTTCACGCTGCTCGGCGGTTAGACTTACCGGGCTGTCAACGCGGATTCGAAAGTTGCCGATTCGGGTGGGACTCTTAAGCTTCTCTGCTTCGACTGAAACCGCGACGCCACGGTTTGCCAGGTTACGCGAACGCAGATATTCGGCTGCGTAGAAAGCAGCACAGCTACCAAGCGAAGCCAGAAGAAACTCCGGCGGAGTCATGCCGGCGTCTGTACCACCATTGGCTTCCGGCTGATCGCAGATGATGGTATGCGTCCGCGTCCGGACGGAAAACTTCACGCCTTCAATTTGATCGATATGAACTTCCATGTGAACATCTCCAAGAAACAAAGCCGAAGTCACCGCTCGGTGCGGTGATACCGCATGTCGGTGTGACTACCGACAACGGTATGCTTCTTACCGCTAGTTGGAAGTGACGCACAACACCGAGTGGATCTTTAAGAAGGCCTCACTTTTTGGCCAGCAATGCATCCTGCTGCTCTGGAGGCGCCCCGATGAGCCGCAGGTACTCCCGTGTCATCAGTTTCCGCATGCGCTGTGCAACATCCGGATCGCACGCGACATTGAATGACCGGCAGCGATCAACAGCAGTGCGCAGATCCTTGAGGAAGGCAACGCAGGCTGGACATTTTTCTATATGTGCTTTCATTTGTTCGCACGTCCGCAGGTCTATACGTGCGTCAAGATATTCAGATAAATTGGCAAACAACTCACGGCATTCTCTCGGACGCTCTACTGTCACCTTGCTCGATGACGCGCTTTGCTCGGGCATTCCCCTCAGAACGAAGCTCATTTCCTTCCGGACCGCCAGTCTGGCCCGATGCAGCCTGACCCGTACGGTACCGATTTGAAGATCAAGTATCTGTGCAATCTGCTCTGCGGTAAGCTCCTCCATATCGTGAAGGACGAGTACCATTCGCAGAGACGTTGGTATTCGTAACACCGCCTGGTGCAGGAGCTGATGCTCTTGGGCATGGATCGCAATTTGCTCGGGCCCACCCTCGGCTTCGAGAAGCAGGTGTCGAAGCTCCTCGGCGTCTGGGATTAATTCGTCCAACGGCAGTCGCTTTCGCTCGGTATCGTGTCCTCGTCTTATACGATGGCATCGATTTCGTGTTACGGTGTACAGCCACGCAGCGAGCGCGTTGGGCTCCTGAACCTTTGATAAGTGTTTGAGTGAGCGAAAGAGAACGTCCTGCATGGTGTCTTCTGCATCCTCACGGTGCCCGCACATCTTCATGCTGAACGAGAAGACAGTGTTCTGCAGCAACCCAATGGCCTGCTCAATCGCTTCGGGGGTGTTCTTCTGCAGTAGTTCCGATGCTTGGACGAGTTCAGGCCGCATGGCTACCAATCACGTCACTTTCCTTATAAAAGGATAGTCGACCGGTGGTCCGCTCCGGGCCCGGAGACCTTTATTGCACATGCAGATTGCAATTCGAAGTCGCCGCCAGCGACGTCTCGATCATATGAAGGCCAAGAGTGCACACGGTCTTCAGCCATTCCTGAAACTCGCTGCAATTCGCAAGTGACTGAGACTGAGCGACCGCGCGAAGAAGAGCCAATGCAAGCCCCATTTCGGAGCCGGCACGATGCGACTCCAGCAGAAACATCTCCCGATATACCTCGTCCTTCAGGCGATTGGCCTTCCGGGACTGCGAAGACTTATTGACCGTTGAACGAGCCATGAATACCTTCTGAGTCTTCATTAATGGAATCATTGAATCCCGTAGGGACCCGCAGTCGCTGGTTCAATCGCCTGCTATTTCAACCCCATGCCGCGCAGGATGGACATGGCTGGACACCAGTTCGTAAAGGCCGATTGCAACAGATTGAGCCCAACGAACACGGTAAGCCACATCCAGTAATGCGAAACGTAATAGCTGAGAGCAATCGACAGGAGCACCATAACCCCTGCGAGAAGACGGACTGCGCGTTCCACTGTCATTGAGCCACTCCTTGATGTTCATGAGTTTCAGGCGCACGCGTCTCAGTTGTCTCAGATTTCGCGTGCACCAGGTAGTAGAGGATTGGAATCGTCGGCCACGACAGGAAAGTCGAGGCGATAGCTCCGGCGATCAGCGAGACGGCGAGTCCCTGGAAGATTGGGTCAGTGAGGATGACGCTCGCTCCAACCACAACGGCTGCAGCCGTCAGCAGCATGGGGCGGAAGCGAATGGCGCCTGCATCAATGACGGCCTCGCGAAGGGGTGCTCCCTGGCGAAGTCTCAACTCAATAAAGTCGACGAGGATGATGGAGTTGCGCACGATGATGCCCGCGCCGGCGATGAAGCCGATCATCGACGTTGCCGTAAAGAAGGCGCCCATGAGGGCGTGGGCCGGAAGGATGCCAACAAGCGTAAGAGGGATTGGCGCCATGATGATCAAGGGCACCATAAAAGAACGGAACCAGCCAACCACAAGCACATAGATCAGCACGAGAACCGCGGCGAATGCGAGTCCAAGATCGCGAAAGACTTCGATGGTGATGTGCCATTCGCCATCCCACTTCATGGAGTAGTGATCAGTAGAATCAGGCATGGCGGCGTTGTAGCGCGTGAGGGTGTAACCGGCCGGCAGCTTGAGCTTGTCCAGTTCCTTGTTCATCTTCAGGATCGCGTAGACAGGGCTCTCTTCTGCGCCGGCGACATCTCCGGTGATATACACTACCCGGCGCAGGTTCTTGTGATAGATGCTCTGCGGAATCGAACCGTGATCGAGTGTGACCAGCTCCCGCAAGGGAACCAGGGCGCCGTTTGTGCCTGGCAGGTGGATGCTTTTCAGCGCTTCCTCAGAGGAACGGCCCTCACGTGTGAATTGCACTGTTGTTGGAATCGGCGCACGCGCGCGATCGTCGTGCAGGAGTCCTACTTCGCTTCCCGAGGTTGCCAAAGCAATTGCATTCGCAACGTCGGCAACCGCTATTCCATTCTGCGCCGCCTTCACTGCATCTACGTGAATTGCAATTCGTGGCTGCGGATCTTCGACATACCAATCCGTATCGACCACGCCCGGTGTGTTCTGAAAGATGGACTTGATCTGCCGCGCGACTTTCGTCTGCCCGTCGAGATCGGGTCCGTACACTTCAGCGACCAAGGTCTGAATCACTGGAGGACCGGGAGGCACTTCGCTCACTTGAATGCGTGCACCGTACTGATTGCCGATGCGTACTAGAAGCGGACGAAGGCGCCTGGCAATCGCATGGCTCTGGTCGTGGCGGACGTCTCCCGGAAGAAGGTTAACCTGGATGTCCGCCTGGTTCGGCATTCGGCGCATGTAGTAGTGCCGTACCAGGCCATTGAAGTTATACGGACCGGAGGTTCCGGCATAGAGCTGGTAGTTGAGCACATCGGGCTGCTGCGCAAGTTCATTTCCAAGCGCTTGCGTTACGGCCAGGGTCTGCTCCAGAGGCGTGCCGTCGGGCATATTGACGACGACTTGCAACTCGCTTTTGTTGTCGAAGGGGAGCATCTTTACCCGTACAAGGCCCAATGGCACCAGCACGACTGACATCAAGAGCATGCAAAGAACGGCGGCAAAGAAGAGAAGACGATTTCTTCCGGAGGCAATGAGGGGCGACATCACTTTGCGATAGAGTCGTGTGCGCCAGTTCTCCTGTTCGGGTTCCAGCAGGCGCGCGCCAGTTATATGTTTCCCGATCAGTCGCATGGCGGCCCACGGTGATACGACAAATGCCACCATTAGCGAGAAGAGCATCGCAGCCGACGCGCCTACCGGAATCGGTCGCATGTATGGTCCCATGAGTCCTCGAACAAAGGCCATGGGCAGCACGGCTGCAATCACCGCGAAGGTTGCCAGAATGGTCGGATTGCCCACCTCGGCGACCGCCTCGACAGTCACAGAACCACGGGATCGTTTCTGGTTCTCGGGAAGGCGGAGATGACGGACAATATTTTCGACTACGACAATTGCGTCATCGACCAGGATGCCAATGCTAAAGATCAATGCAAAAAGAGTGACGCGATTGATTGTGTAGCCGAGAAAGTAAAAAACCGACATGGTGAGTGCGAGCGTGACGGGAATAGCAAGCAGTACGACTCCCGATTCACGCCATCCAAGAAAAAGCGCAACGAGGAACGTTACCGAGAGCGTCGCCAACAAGAGATGCTCCAGCAACTCATCCGATTTCGCTTTCGCAGTGTCGCCATAATTGCGCGTCGTGGTCACGTGCACGTCGGCTGGGATCTGCACGCCGTTCATCTCGTCGATGCGCTTCAAAACCGCATTCGCGATATCGGTCGCATTCGTTCCCTTGCGTTTTGCGACGGTTACTGTTACACCCGGATACTGCTGAGGCGCGCGTCCTGGGCTTGAACTCGCGTTTGTCGTCCCGAACAACACGTAGTCAGCAGGTTCCGATGGCCCATCGATGATCTGGTCAGCTACGTCGCGCAGGTAAACGGGACGTGAGTGATCTACGGCAACGACGACGGACTCAAGGTCCTTGCGATCGGTAAAGAGATTGCCAGCGTCGACTCGAACTTGGCGGTTGTTTTCGGCAAAATTGCCCGCTTGCAGACTCGCATTGGCCGCCTGCAAATGCGCAATGATCGCCTGTGACGATAACCCGTACGCGTCGAGCTTAGGCGCACTGAGCAGAATGCGCATGCTCCGCGGCAGGCCGCCGATCACTGTGCTTTCCGATACATCGGCGATCTGTGCGATATTGTGTTGTACTTCGTCCCCAATCGCCCTCAATTGATAGCCGTCGTAGTGTTCTCCCCACAAGGTCAGCGAAAGAATCGGCACATCGTCAATGGAACGCGCTTTGATGATGGGTTGGGTAACTCCGGGCGGAATCTGATCGAAGTTGGAGTAGAGCTTGCTGTAGACCTTGATCAGCGCATCTTCCTGCGGCGTTCCCACCAGGAAGCGCACGATCACGAGGCTCTGGCCGGGTCCGGAAGTCGAATATACGTACTCCACGCCCGAGATTTGGTGAACGAGCTTCTCAATCGGAAGTGTGACGCGCTCCTCGACTTCTGCTGGTGAGGCGCCCGGCATTGCCGTCGCAATGTCAAGCATGGGAACCAGGATTTGCGGGTCTTCCTCTCGCGGGATGATCGCCACGGCAAACACACCGAGCGCAAGCGACGCAACGATGATGAGTGGAGTCAGCTTGGAATTCAGGAACGCCTGTGCCAGACGCCCCGCCAAACCAAGCCCATGTAAACCAGAGTTCGGGGTCATGGCTGGACCTCGATACGCTTCCCTGAAAAGTCCCGATCGGCAGGATCGTCTACAAGCCTTTCGTTTCCGGAAAGTCCGGAGAGAACCTCGATCGCATTTACCTGCGAGGCTCCCAGAGTCACATAGCGGAGCTGCGCAACATTGTTGCTGTCGAGGACGTACGCGCAAGGAAGAGATCCCCGAATGACAATGGCGGAACGCGGCACTAAAACGGCCTGTCTGGTTCCGGTCGGAATCTTCGCGGTGGCATACATGCCCGCACGAAATGTAGGCATTGCGGGAAGATCGATCTTCACCAGAAAGCTATGACTCGATGTATCCGCGGCAGGAACGATCTCGGACACGGTCCCGGCAATGTCCGCATCTGAAGCGCTGTTCACTGACACCGCGATTTTCATGGCTTTTCGCACGGATGCGATTACGGATTCGGCAACCGCAGCGTGAAGTTGTAGAGGACCTGACCCTTCCAATTGCAGAAGGGGCACGCCGGGAGAAGCCAGTGCGCCGGGGTCAACCATGCGCGCCGTGATCACTCCTGCGAAAGGTGAGTCAACGCGCGAATAACTCAGCATCGTGCGAGCGCCGGACTTTCGGGCCTTCATCGCATTCGTCTGAGCGCGCAGGGCATCGACCTGGGCTGCTGCTGCTTCCGCCTTGCGCGTCACCTCATCCATTTCCTGAGCACTTACGCTCTTCTGCGCTTGCAGTTGCTTATAGCGCGCGAGTGTACTTGCCGCCAGATCGGCATTTGTCTGTGCCGCGATCTGCTGGTTCTCCGCAGCCATCACGGCTGCTTCTGCCTGTTCGGATGATGATTTCAGGGTTGCGTCATCGAGGACCACGAGCGTTTGTCCCGGTCTTACGGAATCTCCTTCGCGCACCAGTACCTGTTGCACACGGCCCATCACTTGTGCCGAAAGCGTTGCAGACTCACGTGCGTGTAGCGCGCCAGTGGCTTGTACCATTTGGGGTGCCTGCGCTTGCTTGCTCTCCACTACTCGCGCGTGTACAGTCTCGATGGCAATAGTGCGCTCAGGTGCACCTGATTTGCATCCAGGAACGGCCGCGGCGGCTAAGCCGAGCAAGGTAATGTATCCAAGAACTCTCATTGCAAATCCTCCGCCGCTTCGGGTGTCAGTGTTCCTGTCGCGAAAAGCAATTGGGCATGGGCCACGGCGTTGCCGTAGACGGCATGCCAGTAGCTCATCTGAGCCTCGCGCTCGGCATCGCCTGCGCGAAGCAAGTCGGTGATCGTCGCAAGACCCGCATCGTATCGGTTTTTCAGGATCCGCAGGCTTTCAGTTGCCTGGTCGATCGCGCTTCTCGCTGTCTCCAGTGAGAGCGCCGCAGTCTGATGCTGAATGTGCGCCTGGTTCACCTGCAGTCTGATTTGTTGCTGGTACGCAGTGAGCTGGGCATCAACGCGCGCTTTGCTTGCCTTCTCCTTGGCAAGCTGTGCGCGTTTGCTGAAAGGGAGTATGTCCACGGATATTTGCACTCCGGCGACCCAGCTGTTCCCGCCGTTTCCACTCAGCGTCGGGCGATCATCTTCCCAGTTTCCGTAAGTGCTCACTCGTGGACCGAAGCTGAGACGCGCAGCACTTTCCGAAGCAGCCTGCGCGGCCTGGATATTTGCGATTGCCGCGAGATCGTGGCGATTGGAAATTCGCGGTCTGGAATTCTTGCTGCAGGTCGCCTCTTCGGGAAGTCCTTTTGGTTGATGGGTCGAAGCGGCGACGATTTCAGTTCTGGTTTTCCCATTGCGAGACGCAACTGCGCCCACGCGAGATCCAGCTCACCTTGAGCTTCGATTAGCCCTTGTTTGCGGGTTGCCACGCTGACCTGCGCAGACATGCGATCAGACTCCACGGCCAGCCCGGCCTTGACGTGATCGTCAACGGAGCTCAGCAATGATTCGGAAGTTTCATATTCGTGTTGAGCAATGTCTACCTGGCGCTCTGCGTAAAGGACACCCTGGTAGGCCCGAACAATGTCGAACACGACCTTTTGATCGACGGCCTGGGCAGACGATGTTGCACTTCTCTTCATCAGGTCTGCGCCGTGCACCAATTTT
This sequence comes from uncultured Acidobacteriaceae bacterium, assembly GCA_963782775.1. Lineage (GTDB taxonomy): Bacteria > Acidobacteriota > Terriglobia > Terriglobales > Acidobacteriaceae > Telmatobacter. The sequence continues at coordinate 171,979 of CAWALE010000011.1, read as the reverse complement.
TGCGTGCGCAGAGAGTCGAACAGAAGCCAGTTGCCAGAGACGCGCGTCGAGAAGTTTCCGAGCGGTTCAGGTTTATTCAAGGAATCAAGCGCGAAGTCTGCTTGCGTGAATTGCTGTTGCCGCAGCAATGTTCCGAATACGTAAACGGGATCGTTGCCCCGTGATATGTCTTCAATGAAGTTGACCTGGGGAAGATATTGAGTTCTTGCCAGTGCAAGTCCCGCTCGCGCTTCGTCCAGGTCCGCTCGAGCGGCCTCAACGTCTGGACTTTCCTTCAATGCGACCTGGATTGCATCCTTAAGGGTCAGCGGCTCCTGCGCCGAAACGCCCGCACAGGATATACAACTGATCAAGACCAGCCTTCCGGCTCGGCTAAGGAGATCTTTCATCCGATTGACTTTCCTCATTCGCTCTAACGGCGTCCACTAGATGAAAGTCACGGATGGGGAAAACCATTACAGACCGTTTGGAATTCTTTTTTGAGGGATAGGCTCAGTAACAGGCGAACGAGAATCAGATGCCGCCGCGGAGATATGCTCCCGTCGCAGTGGAATGGCGCTCTCGAACATCCAATTGGAGATAGCGATCGCCTAAAGTCTCCGGCGCGCATCTAAATCTATAGCACCCCCAGGGCGTAGCCTCGTCGCGGGTACCAAAACGGCGAATCGCATCCGACCTATGAGTTGATTCAGCCGGGCGCGATCGAAAAACAAGACACCCAATACCTGTTCCCAAAGCGCAAGTACTGTATTTCGAATTATTTAAGGTCGAGAATTCCACCGAGACTCTTGAGGCCAAGCCGGTGAGACGATACACGATTCTATTGTTCTTGGTGACGCTTCCCGCTTTCTCGCAGAGCAACAGCGGGCAGTTGCGACTCCATGTGGCCGATCCTTCGGGCCGAGGGATTCAGGCAACAATCCACATCCTCAGCCGGGCCAATCAATACAGTGCCGATCTTGAGACCGACAAGCAGGGAAACATCAATTTAGCAAGGCTTCCCTACGGAATTTACCTCCTGGGTGTCGAGCAAGATGGGTTCGCGCCGGTTGCCGACACTGTCGCTATCCGATCGTCAATCCCAGTCGCACATTCGATTGCGTTGAGACTCGCCACAGTCCAGCAGAGCATCGCGGTTCAGGCGGCCAACACCTTGATCGATCCCGAACAGCCCGGCAATGTCGCTCAGGTGGGGTCCTCCTCCATTCAGCATCGCCTCAGTTCAATTCCTGGCCGGTCGATTCAGGATCTCGTCAATTCGCAGCCAGGCTGGCTTTACGAAGGAAATGCTGTGCTTCATCCACGCGGTTCTGAATACCAGACGCAGTTCGTGGTCGACGGAATCCCACTCACTGACAACAGATCTCCAAGCTTTGGTCCTGAGATTGAGGCGGACGATGTCCAGTCCCTCAGCATTTACACCGCAGGTATTCCGGCTGAGTACGGCAGGAAGATGGGCGGGGTGATTGAGGTGAACACGGTGCAGGAAACCCAACCGGGATTCCACGCCAATATCGTCGTTGCGGGGGGGAGTTTCGGCACCGGAAGCGCTTTTGCGAAGGGCCAGTACGCGGCCGGCAAAAACATTTTCGGCGGCAGCGCCGGCGGGAGTATGACCGATCACTATCTGAATCCGGTCGTACCCGCAGAACTATTCAAACACCGGAACACTCGGCGACTTTTCAGGCCGCTATGAACGCGACTTCACGCGGAACGATCGCTTTAGCGCAACGGTCCGCCATGAGTTGGCGCGTTATGAGATTCCTAATGAACAGGTGCAGCAGGCTGCGGGCCAGCGCCAAACAGCGGACAACATCGAAACGATGGGCATCGCCTCGTTCGAACACTCCTTTTCTCAGAACACGTTGATGAGGCTCGGAGGGATGGTGCGAGACAATGCCAACAACTTCAATTCGAACCCGGAGTCGACGCCAATCGAAGTCTTCCAGCATAACCGCTTCCGCGAAGGCTACTTCAAGGCGCTGTTGATTGCTGATCGCGGCCGAAGCGAGTGGAGGGCGGGAGTCGAATCCGATAATACGTTTCTGCAGGAAAATACGAGCTACATCATCACCGATCCCTCGCAATACGAGGATGGGACCCCACTAACTTTTGCATTCACAGGGCAGAGACCAGAATTGGAGCAGTCCGCGTTCGTCGAAGATCTGGTCCATCTGGGGAATTGGTCCATCAATGCCGGTCTTCGGTGGGATCATTACCAGCTTCTCATCAACAATCAAGCCTTTGAACCGCGACTCGCCATTTCGCGATATTTCCCATCAGCCAACCTCATTCTGCATTTTTCCTACGATCGCGTTTTCCAAACGCCCTCTTTCGAGAACATTTTGCTCTCAAGCTCAACGCAGGTTGAGTCGTTGGACCCATCGACTTTTCTCCGTCTGCCTGTGGAACCTTCGGTCGGCGACTATTTCGAAGGCGGCCTGACGCAGGAGCTTTTCGGAAAAGCAGAACTGGATATCAACTATTTCCGGCGAGTCGCGAATAACTATGCAGACGACGACCAGATCGATAACACGACCATCAGTTTCCCGATTGCATTTCAAAAAGCGATTATCTATGGCGCGGAGGGAAAGCTCGATTTACCCCAGTGGGGAAGATTTTCCGGATTCCTGAGTTACTCCTACGAAGTGGGCAATGCGTGGAATCCCGTAACCGGAGGACTGTTCCTTGGAAATGACGCGACCGCGGCAGAAACAGAGCTCTCAGGCCACTTTCCTGCCTCCCAGGATCAACGCAATACAGTTAGAGGGCGACTTCGCTATCAGATTCATCCTCGATTCTGGCTGGCGGGCGGGATCCAATATGACAGCGGCCTTCCATTTGAATTTGACGGAGACCCATCCACCGCACTGGCACAGTATGGCCAACAGGTATTCGATCGCATCAACTTTGATCGGGGACGTGTTGATCCTTCTTTTCAGGTAAACGCTTCAGGCGGAGTCGATCTTCACAACTCTGAAAAACTCAATGTGAGGCTTCAGGCTGACGGGCAGAACTTGACTAATATTCTGAATGTTATTGATTTTGGCGGATTGTTCTCTGGGAATTCAATTGGCCCTCCCAGAAGTTTTCTCCTTCGATTGACGACGACGTTTTGAGCGCCTTTGTTATTACGCCAGAGGGGTATGCGGCATAGGGCTTTCTTAACAGCATCGGCATGCTACGCAGGTCAGCAGGCCTCGCAAAGCGAAAGTCCCCGGGCCGATTTCAATCGACTCGGGGACTTAGTTTGAAACTGCTGGAAAGCTTGTCGAGGCGACAGTGAACTTACCAGGCGGAGAGCTTCAATCCGTCAAGATAGGCCGTCACATGCCCGCTGGATCCATACCCATCCACTTGGAACTGAGTTTGCAATACGTCTCCCCAGCCAAGGCTGGCGGCTCCGAAGACCTGCACGTTCAATGAAGACTCAACTCCATCGAGCCAGATCGCATGGTACGTGATGTAACCGGAGCTATCTCTTGAGAAGCTGGCCTGCACGTGATGCCAAGTGTATTGCGACCAATGCTGTGGATTGCAACTCGTTCCGCTTTTGCTCACCCATTTCGGCTTTGGACTTCCCGCACTTCCTGTGTTGACCGTGTAGGCCCAGTGTCCGGTCCAGCCATCGCATTGCACACCCATCATGACCGTCTGCCCATTGGACATCGTCTGATTCACGTCAAATTCCAAATTTGCTAGCATGCTCGCAGAACTTGTAAGGTACACCCACGTGTCGTAGAAGAAATTCTTGGCGTCGATGTTATCGGAGAGGGATACGGTATAGCGTTCATCACCATTGTTTGTAAACGAAGTGACAAATTGTCTCGAACTGCCATATTTCGAAGGCGAACTGACTATCTGCATCGTTCCACTCGACGTTCCAGGACCGCCAGTGTCATGAGTTGCTCTCCACCCGCTCAGAGATTCGATCGAGCTCACAGAGTCCGCATACGAAGGAATCGACACCACTGAAGTACTTGAGCTGCTCACTGACGATTTCACGTTGATCGTGACGTCCTTAACGCACGCAGCGCCGTTCGATCCCCACGCCTTTACATGCAGTACATGTGTGCCTGTCGAAGAGGAGATGCTTTTGTTGATCGATTGACTATTGACGACCGTAGTATCACTACTGCTATCGAACGAGTACCCCATCGCATTAACATTCGTAGACGAGCAGGTGCTTGCATAAGCTGAGAGGGTGAACGTCGTTGATACGTCGGCGTCATTTGCGGGGCTGTTAACGGTTACACCAGCGAGTGCCGGAAGAGAAAAAGTCAAGACTATGGAGGATGCTATGGTCAGATTCCGGAAAGATTTCATCAGATTCCTTTGCGATAGAGGACATAGATTTCGCGCTGACTCCCTGCTAGCGTCCGCAAGGTAGCCAAAGACGTCTTGAATTGTGGATGGGCTGGTCTGAGAGGCACGAAAGGATGCGTACCAGGTCTAACTGCTCAGCAACCTCTAATCGCAGCGCCGGTGTCGCGTATTCCCAATTGGGCACCGGACTAACTTTAGAAAAAGCACGACGCGTTCGACTGGGTTTTGTTTTGCGGTTCTTGTTGCTTCCGCTCCAAAATGGCCCAATCGCCGCGAGGTTTCTTTTAAAACCCCAGGCAACTTTTGGTTAATGTTCTTGGAGAATCCTTACACAAATAAATTGTCACGACAACGCAAATCCACAAAAAAAGTAAGAAAAATTTGCTTGATCAGGCATCTTTGAAATATTTACAAGCATCGAGAAAAACCTACTCGGTGATCACGTAAAAAGTTCACGACCGCGCGTCTCTTCAGCGCCTCTATTTAACGAGATCTCTCAACCGAAGTAAGTGACATTCGGCACTCGGCTCGTGTCTTTTGGCAAAGAAGAAATGACCAAAGCGTCGGATAGAGCAACAAACCCAGTTGCGCTATCCGACGCTTTGGTCGTGACGGTGAATCTTTCACTTTACCAGCGGCTGATGGTGAAGTTATCGAGATATAAAGTTGAAGATCCGCTCGTGCCAATGCCATCGACCTGGAAATTGGCCACCATTGCTCCCAACGCCCATCCGAGGGAGAATGCGGAGTTGACCGTCTGGTTGATCGGTGACTCGACTCCATCGAACCACACGGAATGATACGTGACGTTTCCCGCGTCATCGCGCGAATAGCTGATTTGAATATGGTGCCAGGTGTTACGCGTCCAATTTGAGGGATTACACGGAGCGGTTGAGCGAACCCATTTCACAACCGGCTGCGTTGGGGTTCCTGCATTGGAGCTGTACTCCCATACGTTCGCGTACCCAGAGCATTGGAACGCATAGATCACAGTGTCGCCATTTCGCATTACCTGGTTGTTATCCATTTCCAGGTTGCTAAGCACGCTGCCCGCAGAGATCCAGACGTGAGCGTCGTATACGAAGTTCTTAGAGTCCGTATCGTTTCCGTACGTAACCGAATAGAGCTCACCGCCAGCATTGGTGAATGTTGTATAGAATTTGCCCGTTTGACCGCTGAGTGTAGGATCACTAACCAGGGTCATAGAACCTGTTGATGTGCCGGGCGTTGCCGGATCATGCTTGATTCGCCAGTTGGGAAGCAGTTGGATATCCTTCTGAGCGATTGCGTACGATGGGATCGAGGGGCCTTTGGGTGTTGACGAAATCACGTAGCTGGCCCGAGCTAATCCGCTATTGCTGTAGCTTGGGGCCATCGCGATCGCTTGGAGGGTCATCGAACCCGCAATTGTGACAGGGCCCGAATATCGATACGAGGATGTCGAAGGCGCTGAGCCATCAGTTGTGAAATAGATCGTCGCGCCGGATGTTGCTGAGGACATCGACACGGTCTGTTTGGTTGTATAAGTACCAGCGGGCACTGAAAACCACGGGGTCGCAGCCTGAGACGTCGAGCTAACATTGATGCTTATGAGTCTCTGATCACTCGTTTGTTGCCCCCAGCATTTGACATGCAGAACGTGAGTGCCTGCAGTCGCACTGACCAAAGCCGAAAAAGATGTCGGCTCAATGACCGCCTTCGCGTCGTCGATTGAGTAGCCCATCGAAACTGCCGGAACCGATGCGCAGGTTTTCACGCTTGCTGTCACTGTGAACGGCGATTTCACGCTGGCTCCGCTAAAGGGAGTCGCGACGGATATATCCGTACCTGTGGTCGCATTCAAGACCGTGATGTTCAGGAGGACCTGATCATTCACCTTCTGGCCCCAGCACTTCACATGCAACACATGTGATCCGGGTGTGGCTGTAACCTGGGCCGAAAACGAAGTGGGCTCAATAATTGCCTTTCCGTCGTCGATCGAATAGCCCATGGAAACAGCTGGAAGGGAAGCACATGTCCGAGTGCTTGCGGTCAGCAGGAAAGGTGAGGTCACCTTGGCACCGTTGGCGGGCGCAGTAACCGTAATTGCTTTCACGGGAATTGAAAAGGCCGTGAGAGCTAATGCAGCAAAAAGCAGAGTCCTCATAAGTTAACCTCGAGTGGTATGGCGATGAGATCCTTGCGCAGCTATAGCTGCGATCGGCACATCGGAACAAACAGCGGGGGAGGTTTCACTGTCGGAGTTTCTGGACTGTCCAACCGCGACGTCGCAATCGTTTTCGTATCTTTGGGCGTTCGACTTGAAGGACTGAATGCAACTTGGGCGTGAGAAGGCGATAGAAAGGCGTGTCCTGCGTCTCTGTGATCGATTGAGTAGAAGGCGGGAATTGCGGCCGGGAGAAACCAGGCCTACCCGGGTGACGTCACGAACATTCGTATATGGACACATCCCGACCTATCCCTGCTGCGTCATCGATCTAGATCGGGGCGCAATAAGTTACCAAAGGGCCGTCACCATTGGTGAGCCCTGCGCACTCGTTCCAAGTGAAACGTGCAGGACATTTGGACGAGATCTCGCGCTGAGCGTAGAGTGCGTGCGTCTAGTGCAATAGCACGAGAATTTAATGTTTACTTGGTAATCAGCATACGCGCGGCTGCGTATGAGAGAAAGGTGCAGAGGGTACTGATCGCGTTACTGAGGTACTTGCCAAGCAAAGGCTCGGCAAGACAAAGCGCAATCGATTCATCGTCAGCCCGTCTCATCGATTCGGAAGCCCGGGGGGCGATGAACCGAGCGGCTCTCTCGCGCTGACGCCGAACGCCCTGTCGCGAATCTTCGTCAATCAGCATTGACAAACAAGCGGCAGGGCGATCGGTTTTGGCTTCTGAATCTTCGATCTGTGGCTATGAACTACTGAACTGCGAAAGGCACTGTCGTGGATGCGTTTGTGGTGCCGGTTGTGCCCGTTACCGTAGCGACGTAATTTCCTAGCGTAGTACCAGAACCGCCTGTCTGGGGCGGGGTTCTTACATTTGTCCCTCCGCATCCGCAGGCCGCACTCAGCAGGAAAACCAGCAATACCATTCCGATCAGAGACTGCCATTTGCGTCGGCGAATGGGAAGCAGGAAGAGGATCGCAGCCAGCGTTCCACCACCAAATGCGAACATGCGCTTCAACGGATTGTTGGTCATCGCCGAGGATGCGGCTGTCGTCTTGATCGTAAGTGTCACGCTTGCTGGCTGCGTTCCTGCAATGGATGCGGACTTATCGATCGAGCATGCAGGCAGGTTCGTTGCACCAGAAGGGCCGCCGGCTACCGTGCATCCGAACGTTATTGTCCCGGTAAATCCGCCGCTTGGAGTAATCGTGATGGTGGATGTCGAGGAGTTTCCGGCCTTAATCGCAGACATCGGACTGCCGGTCATCGCGAATGTTGGATCTGTGACCGGCGGCTGAATGATGTAGGCCGCAGTAGCGACGTTGCTGTTCTGCATCGCCGGGTCAATTGCGATCGCGCTGATCGTTTCGGATGTCGACACCTGGATAGCGCCGGCGTACAGCGTTGACGATGCAGATGGCATTGACCCATCGATTGTGTAGTAGATCTTGGCGTTCGCATCCGCATCCGAGAGAGTTACGGATTGCGCAGTGGGATATGTTCCGGGAGCCGGCGCGAAAGTGACCATTGGCGTCTGAGCAGAGAAAGTGAATGTCGCACTGCTGACGGCACTTGGTGTAAGACCTGCGGCGGTTGCAATTGCCTTAATCGTCGTATTCGCACTAATGGCGATCGGGCCGGCGTAAAGCGTCGATGCAGCAGTGGGAGTAGATCCATCGAGCGTGTAATAGATAGTTGCGGACGGTGTCGCTGTGGCTAGCGTGACGTTCTGCGCCACAGAGAAGGTTCCACCATTTGGCGAAATGGTAGGAGCCGCTGCTTGTCCGGCTGTTTGCGTACCATAAGTCCAGGTTAAGATCTTCTGGCTTGCAGTTAGACCTCCAGTTCCACCCGTAAACCCTACGTACGCCGCATTCCCACCAACGATTTGCGGGATATTGATAGGCCACGATGTGGTGAAGGTTTTGTTGGTTACAAGGTCAAGAAGGTTGAGGGTTAAAGTTGTGCCGTCATAGGTAACTTGCGCATCGATCGAATCGCCGCTGCTTAACTGTATCCCGCTCGGAGATATGTCGGTGCTAGGCAACAACGGCGGGTCGCCGTTTGTATATACTCCTGTCGAATCGCTACCTTCGCCCTGGTAATCGTAAAAGTTGAACTTGATTGCGACGCTCTTCGCGATACCCTGGTAACCCAGCCCTGCCGAGCTTCCGCCCAGCGCCGTCGGTGCCACATTTTGAATACAGAAAGTGAACCCGTTCGCCTGTGCGCTTGATATCTGGAACTCAAACTTTGTGCTGAATGAGTTGATACCAATCAGCGTATTCCAGAAGACACTTCCCGCCTGGTTAAGACCGCCATTGGTCAATTGCAGTCGAGTGTCGTTGTTGGCCACAGCGCTTCCATTCAAGGTCAAGCCCGCCGTGGAAGAGAAGCCCATTCCAAAGTCGATTGATGTTCCGACCAGTTGGATAACATAGGCCGCGCTGCTGATTAGACTGTTCTGAAGTTGGGGATCAATGGCAATGGCCTTGATCGTCTCTGACGTAGACACCTGGATAGGGCCTGCGTACAGAATCGAAGAGGCAGAGGGCGTTGAGCCGTCCGTAGTGTAATAGATCTTTGCGTTAGCGTCCGTATTGGACAACGTCACAGTCTGCGACGATGAATAAGTTCCCGGAGCCGGCGTGAAAGTGACCGTCGGGGTCTGGGTTGTAAACGTAAAGGTCGCACTGCTGACCGCACTCTGCACGAAGCCGGCCGCACTCGCAATTGCCTTGATGGTCGTATTTGTGCTGACGGAGATTGGTCCCGCGTAGAGCGTGGAGGCGGGCGTAGGAGTAGAGCCGTCACGGGTATAGTAGATGGCCGCAGACGATGTCGTCGTGGAGAGTGTGACGTTCTGCGCGGTCGAGAAGCTTCCTCCATTTGGTGTAATTACGGGAGCGGCAGCAACTGCTTGACCGGCGAGCAGACCATAGACATCGACCTGCATATTTGCCGCGACATAGACCTTTCCGTTGGTCACGATTGGGATCGAGAATTTGTTGGCTGCGCCCGCAACATCGCGGGCGGAGTTGGTGTCGCTCTCGTAGATCGTGTGAGTCAAATCATTTGCATCCCATGCATACAGAACACCTGGCCCGTTGGTATTGAACTGATCGGCGCGTAGTGCCCAGGCGATGCCGCCTTGCGTGCCGTTCGAAGAGATTGAAAACGATGGGTCAGGGAATGCCGAGGTGATCGTCGACTGGCTGTCTGGCGTGGTATTCATGACGCCTGTATTCATTTTGAACAGCATCGGAACGTTGTTCTCTGCCCAGAGATAAACATTTCCATTCCAATATGCGGGCGTACTCCAGAATCCCCTTCCTTGCGGAATAGCACTGGAGATATCCTGCAAGGCGTTTGTGTTCGACGAAGCTCCGGCGGCGTATCCGCCGAGATTGTCTCGGTCAAGGACGAGGATTCGCCCTTCTTTACCGACCTGGACGAGAACGTGAGGATGAGTTCCTTGTTGGTCTGGCACCATCAAAGGGCCGCCCGCTCCCAGGTCCCAGTCCTCACCGTTGAGTAGTTGATAGTTGAATGGCGTAAAAGCATCTGTCGGCTTGAGGCCGCCGTTTGCCAGGCTGATGTTAATAACACTTTCGCCAAACTCGGTATTTGCATCGAATGGCGGATATGTCGAATGAGTTCCGTTGCCAGTGCTGACAAACATCCGCCCGCCTGCTGCAACATTGTCGATTGGCAAGCCCGCGCCCGACCCCCAGACTCCGGCTCCCGAGCCGTTCGGGGTGAGACACAGCACAGCGCTCTGCGCCAGAGTGCTGGCGTTGTAGGCGAATAACCATCCATGCCACGGACCATTATCTCCATGCGCACCGTAGCCGAAATACACATATCCGTTATAGAGATTGAGCGCGGTGCGCTGATTCTCCCAGAGAGGACTGAATGAAAGTTGTCCACCAGAACTGCCATTGCCGGTACCGGCCACTGTCGCAGTAATGTTCACCGGGCTGTTCGGTCGTTCGGCACCTGTAAGGATATTGATTGCGTGCAGCCGCGAAAAATATGCGCCGTTCTCTTTTGTTTTTGCGACAAGGTACATCGTGTTCGTGGCCGGATCGATTGTCGGCGTTCCAGTGATTCCGACTGTGGGCGCTACATCCGGCGAGCCGGTGTCCTGCCATGGAACTGCAGTGGCCCCGGCGCCCGCGCCGTGATCAGCGGTGAGCAGGCTGATCTTCCACAGCGGATTTGCGTTCGCTCCTCCATTGGAATCCGCGTCGAATGCGTAGACAGAGTCGTTCGAGGTCGAAACGAAAAGAACGTTATGCGTCTGTCCGTCACCCATTTTCAAGCCGGGTACATACAGAGGCTGAGCATATGTGGTGCTGTCCACTGAGAGCGAGAATAGTTTGCCGAATGAATCAGCGCTTACATTCGTCGGCGAGAGAGCTGTCTCACTGGTGTTCTGTCCTGAGTGAGTCAAATCGTAACGCCACGTAAGGACCGGAACAGCGGTCGGTATCTGAGCAGATAAGGTTGCAACCAGGAAACAAGGCGAAGCAAGGAGAAGTGCAAGGAGCCTATTACGTTTCTCTATTGCCTTGTGTATGAATGATGCATATTTAAGCCGGGAAGGCTTCTTCATTTCAGACATGCGCGAGTACCTGAAGGGGACGAACCACTCTTTGTCAGTTGAAGAACACAGTGCAGAAACAGCACAAAGGACGGCGGGTCACGTCGCATTCATGAAAGACAGCACCTCAATCGGGACAGCAATATCGTTTCACCAGCGAATAGTGATGGACCTCTTCCTGTAAAACTTGGGCTCGATTAGAAGAAGATGGGCCTACGAGCAATTTCTTCGATGGCTGATAATTGCGTTTCGGTTGCCTCCAACTCAAAGGAAATCGACTTTATCCCGTGGTCTGCATCAAAATAAGGAAGATATGTTAGTCAAACGAGAGTGCAAAGTCTCGCTTCCTTTCCAACGACGACCGGCTCAACCTTTTCTAAAACCCGTAGTCACTGTCCTGCATTGTCTGGTTGCAGTTGCACTGGTCTTCTCACCAGTTCGATCGCATGCCCAAAAAACAACGCGGGTTGCATTTGGAATCGCCTGGCGTGTAAGCGGTGTATGGCATGAGGAAGGGGTGAAGAGCCCTATATCAAACGGCAACGCAATCGTCCCTGGATCTCTTCTTCAAGCCGGAGCGGGAACGGAGGATCACTCGATCACCCTTCTCTTGCCGGATGGGCAGCGTGTTCTCTATGAGTGTTTCAGTGCGAAAGATTGTGCGCGTGGTTTTCGCGTGCCTTCGCTTTATCGTGAGCCTGACGGTCTTGCAGTCGATTTGTTGGGACGTGTAAATGCCGTTTTGCTGCGGGGAGCCAGTGATAGCCGGTCGACCCCACCGAGGCGAGAGGCGGCATTGCCGCGGGACGAGGTTGTCGCCGCGCTTGGTGATGGAAATAATGTGGAGATCGCGGGCCTTGCCGCTGCATTGTCGAATGGCAGTTACTGGTATGAAGTGCGCCCACTTTTTCAGGGCTCTCAAGAGCAGCCGAGGCGCGCTTTCGAGAAGAGTTCGCGATCGATCACGCTGACACTTCCTTCTGAAGGACTATTCGATATCTCCATTGTGGATCACCTAAACACGCCCCGCATTGACCTTCTCGTTGTTGCAGTTCATCAGCCCCGCGCCGAGAGCCTTCTCAAATCGTTTCACGATGTTCAGACTCTGTTGAAAGGCTGGAACGAAGACTATCAGGGCTGGCCGATTCACGACGTTCAACGCTGTTTTCTTCGTTCAATTTTCCTGCGTATACCGCCCTCTGCACAGTGGGCCAATGGCGACGTTTCTACACCGCAGAGAAGTATCAAGGCCGATGTCGCAGCGGAGCCCAGGTTTTCTCTCTCTCCTGGCGTCTTCCGGAGTGACATCGAGGTCGGCTTAAGAAGCGAAACGCCAGGTGCAACGATCCATTACACAGTTGACGGTTCTCAACCCTTCACTGAATCCAGTGTTTATCATGCTCCGATCGTGGTTAAGGGGACGGAATTGACCATTAAAGCGTTCGCTAGCGCGAAGGGCAAAAAGGACAGTCCCGTAGTAACCGGGATTTTTCGTATAGGCGACTGATTGCAATTGCCGCAAATACTGTATGGAGGAGATGGAAGATCCACGCTGAGACCAATGAGACATCGGACATCTAAGCTGTGCTCTTTGAGCATCTATATAAGAGGGGAAGCCGTCGTCTTGAGTTAGCGCTGGGCGCTGTGCCCTATTCTCAAATTTCTAATAAGACGATCTCTTCTTGAGTCAATACGGAAATTCCAATATGCCTGGGAACATACGTGGGAAGATTGCGTCCCTGATTGCCGTGAGAAGCCGACGACGTGTGCTATAGAAGGGAGAAAGCCTTTGCCTGTGGTGCCACGATTCGGAAATCTCCGCCAGGTGCTTTCGTTTAGATATTGGGCCCTTATTTCTTTACTCCTCGCAGTTGGATGCGGCGGAGTCACCCGCAACAGCACGGAGGGCTCCGCCCACCGTAACCATTTCGGCCAACCCGACCGCGATTGCAGCCGGTGGATCATCCACCTTGTCTGTGTCGGCTACAAATGCAACGAAGGTTATGGTTACAGGATCGGACGGCAGCACTTATACTCTGCCGGCAACAGGCGGGACGCAAACAGTAAATCCGGCCGCATCGACAACCTACACTGCCACGGCTTCGGGCAGCAGCGGATCGGTAACGGCAACGGTAGCTATTGCCGTGTCGGTATCCGCGGAAATTCCGACAGTGACAATCACTGCGGCACCGTCATCCATTGCGGCCGGAAGTTCGTCGACCCTTACGGTCACGGCAATAAACGCCACACAAGTCACAATCAGCGGTTCAGACGGAAGCACATATAGCCTTGGTGCTGCCGGGGGTACGCAAGCCGTCAGTCCAATGGCCACTACGACGTATACCGCGACAGCCAAGGGAAGCGGTGGAAGCGCAACAGCAATTGCCACCGTTACCGTGACTTCTGTCGCAGCCCCGACAGTTCAAATCGGCGCAAGCCCCGCATCAATCGCCGCCGGCAGTTCGTCAACTCTCACGGTCACGGCAATGAACGCGACGCAAGTCACAATCAGCGGTTCAGACGGAAGCACATATAGCCTCGGTGCTGCAGGAGGAACACAAGCCGTCACACCAGCGGCCACAACTACATATACCGCGACAGCCAAGGGAAGCGGAGGGAGTGCAACAGCAACTGCCACCGTCACCGTGACATCCAATCCGGTTCCGACCATTCAAATGACAGCAAGTCCCGCATCAATCGCCGCCGGCAGCTCGTCAACTCTCACGATCACGACTACGAACGCGACGCAGGTCACAATCAGCGGTTCAGACGGAACTACATATAACCTTAGTGCGGCGGGAGGTGCGCAAGCAGTCAGTCCAGCGGCCACCACTACGTATACTGCGACGGCCAAGGGAAGCGGAGGAAGCGCAACTGCAACAGCCACCGTCACCGTAACGCCTAATCCGGCTCCGACTGTTCAAATCACCGCGAATCCAGTATCCGTTGCCGCCGGGAGCTCGTCGATTCTCACAATCACGGCAACGAACGCGACACAAGTCACAATCAGCGGTTCAGACGGAAGCACATATAGTCTTGGTGCTGCGGGAGGAACGCAAGCGGTGAGCCCAGCGGCCACCACTACGTATACTGCGACCGCCAAGGGGAACGGAGGAACTGCAACAGCAAACGCGACTGTCACCGTGACGCCAAATCCGGCTCCGACAGTTCAGATCACCGCAAGCCCCTCGTCGATTGACTCCGAAAGTTCTTCTACTCTCACGGTAACTGCAGTCAATGCAACCCAGGTAACCGTATCAGGAACCGACGGAAGTACCTATACGTTGAAAGAAAGTGGCGGCACGCAACTGGTCAACCCCACATCGACGACAACCTATACCGCGTCAGCTTCAGGCCCAGGCGGTACAGCGTCATCAACGGTGACAGTGACCGTAACAGTGAATCCCGCACCAACTGTAACCATAACGGCTAACCCTGCGAGCATAGTCGCGGGAAACACCTCAACCCTCACGGTTGTTGCAGCCAACTCAACCCAAGTTGTGGTGAGCGGATCTGACGGAAGTAGCTACAATCTGCAACCAAGTGGAGGAACGCAAGCCGTCACGCCGTCAACGAGCACTACATATACCGCAACTGCGACTGGATCCGGCAGCAAAGCCACGGCGGCGGCAACTGTGACGGTAAAGCCTGCCGGAAGCGTGCAATCGATCGATCACGTGATCTTCCTACTTCAGGAGAACCACTCGTTCGATAACTATTTCGGCATGCTGAATCCCTACAGGGTGGCGAATCACCTCAATGTTGGAGACGACGGAGTCACCTACAGCGTGGATGGCATCGATGACAAGTTGACGACGATCAGCAATCTTGACGACGAGGGAACAGCCTTCCCGCTGTTCAAGAGCAAAAGCACATGCTTGGATGATGAATCTTCAGATTGGCTCGCGAGCTATGGCGACGTTAATCGCTATAACTTCCTTGACACGCGCCCCATACAAATGAGCGGCTTTGTGCATACTGCCGAAGGCTTTGCCAAGAGCTGCGCCGCGAGCGGAACTTGCTCAGGTCAATTCACTGACCTCACCGGCCAGCGAGCAATGGCATATTACGATCAGGATTTTCTGAACTACTACTACTACATGGCATCGCAGTTTGCCATCTCTGATAGGTGGTTCTCCCCGATAGCCAGCAAAAGCGTCCCCAATCGATTTGCGACTTTCACTGGAGGTACGACGCAGGGGCTAGTCCATGACCCCGGCGGCAACGACCATCTGCCGCAACTCAATGTTGCGAACATATTCCAGGAGCTCGATCAGGCCAGCGTATCGTGGAAGATCTACTACACCGTAACCGAAGGTCTTTGCCTCGATGAGGATGATTGTCTTGCATCGGGCAACAGCGTTTACCCGGCGACTCACTTTTCTAATCTGACCTACTCGTATCGCTATCTCTACCAGCCAGCTCCAGGAGCAGCGTGCACTCCGCCGACGAAGCCATCGAGCGTTGTCGGCGACACGTCCGACTCATTCTGCATCGATCCGACACACATCGCGCCGTTACCAACATACTTCACAGATCTGACCAACGGAACATTGCCGAGCTTTGCCTTCATTGAGGCAGGGTACGGCCACAACGATGAACATCCTGGATCCGGCCAGACGATTCTGAACGGGCAGGCGCAAGTGGCAAACCTTGTGAGCGCGCTGATGACAAGCTCGTCCTGGAAAGATTCGGTGTTCTTCCTTAGTTACGACGAAGGTGGCGGGCCCTACGATCACGTGCCGCCCGTTCCTGGACACTCGAACGATTTCACGAACCCGTTACTCGGGGCCATTCCGGACATTTCGCAAATCGCGGTAAATCCCGACACATACAACCCTTGCGTGCCGATTGGCGGAACACCGACGCTGCATTGCGACCTTTATGCAACAGACCCCGGAGCAAATCCGGCCGATGCGGCTGCCGTTCAGGGATTCGCTGCGCAGATCGGTTTCCGGGTTCCGAATATAGTGATCTCGCCGTTTACCAGGCGTCACTATGTCTCGCACATTCCGATGGATCATACAGCGATCATCAAGTTTGTCGAAGACCGCTTCATCGGATCTTCGGCGCACCTCACTGCCCGAGATGCGGCCCAGCCCAATCTGCTGGACTTCTTCGATTTCAGTGCAGTCCCATGGTCGATGCCGCCGTCGCCTCCAACCCCAGTGAGCGCGCAGTCGCTTGGATATGACTCGTGCACCCCGGCAAACTTTGCACCTTGATCAGTCCGCACCAGATCTAACCCACTGCACGTCCCGCGAACTACTTTGCAGGAGGAGGGGCATTCCACCGTTTATGGGCGAACTTTGGATCTTGGATAAGCGCGCGCCAACTACATCGTCAAAGATAATCGTTGGCCGGCTCTCACCTCGGGGCGCTGTAAACGCCAGATCGTTGAATCGAAGGTCACGAACATGCCGTACATAAAGACCTGATGCCGGCAACATCCCAAACATCCGCGCTTCGGGATACGCATTCTCCTTTTCCGGTACGCTGCGTCCGACCCACTCCGGGTGGCTTTGAAGCACGTTGTTCACACTTATCTGCGACAACGTCACATTGCGAACCTCCATGCCCGGAAGACCAGTGATCGAGCTTGCAAGCAAAGCCTCTGTTGCCTGGACATTCTCGATGTTCACATTACGCAAGCCACGCTGTGGATAGTCGTGGACGTGTTTCCGGTTTCCAAGACGAATGAAAATTGGCGTACGTGTTCGTTCCATCCGGATGTTTTTGACAACCACGCCGTCGATCCAGCCGCCGTCTACAACTTCGAGAGCTACGCCCGATATCACGCGTTCGCGGAATGGAACATCTGCGTTATAGACCACAGAGTCTGAAAACGTGATGCTCTCAAAGCCTCCCTCGGACGAAGTGCCGAGTTTGAAGCCATTACAGCAGGTTGTCAGAAGGCATTTCGTCACAAGGATGTTCTTCAGCAGACGCGGCTCGGTGCCATATGGATTCTCGCTCTTGAGGCAGATTGCGTCATCGCCCGTGGCAACGGAGCAGTTCGACACCGTGACGTTTTGACATCCGGTGATATCGATTCCGTCCGTATTGGGACCATTGACTGGATTCTTGATGTCGATCCCGTGAATATCCACGTTGTCGCAATTCACAATCCGAAGCGTCCATCCAGGCGCGTTCTCAATCTGGACATCCTGGATTTTGAGCCGCGTGCAGTTCACGAACTCGAGCATCGGACTAGGCCGGCCGCCTTTTCTCACTGCCAGATCGTGAGAAGCCACATCGGCCCACTGCTGATCCTGTGAAAGCGCGGCATTTCCGGAAGGTTCCCAGAACGCTGATCCCTGTCCGTCTATTCGTCCCGGTCCGGAAAGAACCATATCTTCTGCATTCATCGCAGAGATCAGGTGTCGCGAGTTTCCTGCAATGCCGGAGGTGGTGTCGTAGTCGTTGATGGATTTACTACCGCGTAGCGTGCATCCAGCCTCCAGATTGAGCGTGACGCCGCTCTTCAATTCGATTCTGCCGGTAAGGAAGATGCCAGGAGGAACGTTGACTGTACCACCTCCAGCGCGAAAAACATCGTCGATGGCGCGCTGAATTGCTTTGCTGCTCAAGGTCTTGCCGTCGGGCTTTGCGCCGTAGTCCAAAATGCTTTTGGATACCAGAGCCGCAAAGGCGCATGCTTGGCGACTCGCCACCACTCCCGCCACAAGCGACAAGGAAGACAGAAAATCTCTTCTCCGCATGGAGGATCTCCTGATTGTTTGATTCAGCAAGGTGCAGATGAAGAAGCGGCATCCGGGCGAGTCCGATTTCAGCTTCTGAGAAACTAGACTGATTCAGTACGATGAACTTGGCAGGTTCCGACATCGGGAGACGCCGGCGCGATGTTATAGGGTAAACGCAGCAGGGGAAAAGACTCAACTCTCTTGGATGCAGGAATTTGGATTGCGTAGACCGAATTTGGAGAGCATTCAGGAGGGGGATTGATCCAAACTGGCTAACGCGTTTCGAATTGCCTCTTTGTCCTCCCATTCACCAACCGTAGTGTCTCACTTTGAATAGCTTGCACATCTCCGCGTGCTCATCCCCCGGCTGCCGACGACTCATTGGCCCGAGATTGCGCAGGGCCTCCAGAGTCTGTGACGCTAACTTCCGAATTTCTTAGCGTTATCCCTGTGTGCGATAGCCAACATAGACCTACCCGGCCGTGGTGCTTCGAATGTCTGATTGATGCGGATATGTCGGCTTGTCGGAGGTGACCTGCCGGCTGGTACCATGCCAGCCATGAACAAACTTGCGCCATTTCTCTGGTTCGATGACAACGCCGAAGAAGCCGCCGAGTTTTACCTCAGCGTCTTCCCGCAAGCACGCAAACTCGATGAGCTGCGTTCCAAAGGCGTCGGTCCCTGGCCCGTGGGCAAGATTGCCACTATCACGATTGAGCTTGAGGGTCAGGAGATGGTCTTTCTGAATGGCGGCCCCGCGCAACGGCTAAACCCCGCCTTCTCGTTCTTTGTCCGTTGCGATTCTCAGCAAGAGATTGACAACTACTGGGACAAGTTGATCGAAGGCGGCAGCCCGATGGCTTGTGGCTGGCTGACTGACCGATTCGGCCTATGCTGGCAGATTGTGCCACGCAACATCGGCGAGTTGATCAATCACCCCAAAGCCATGCAAGCCATGATGGGAATGATCAAGATGGACATGCCCGCACTGGAAGCAGCTGCGCGAGAGAACTGAGAACCTTCTCGAGCCATTTCCAAGCCGCGCACGCTCCACGAGGTCGGGCGTCATCGGCCTTCAACTGACTTGGGCTTTGTCGCGTTTTCCAGGGCCGATCAATCGGCGGCGCCTGCGCGCGCCCGCGAAGATCCGCGCCTCTCATATATATAGTGCGCGAACCGTTCTTGA
Source organism: uncultured Acidobacteriaceae bacterium (assembly GCA_963782775.1). Classification (GTDB taxonomy): domain Bacteria; phylum Acidobacteriota; class Terriglobia; order Terriglobales; family Acidobacteriaceae; genus Telmatobacter. Next base: position 152,997 of record CAWALE010000011.1, on the reverse strand, counting down.
GCCAAAACTCCCAAATCTGCCCGGAGGAGAGTCCAAGCGGTCAATCGCCGGACCGAATCAGGTTGGCTGTACTAAGGGCGGCCTTCGTGTCTGGATGCGCGGGGCCCAGAGTGTCCTGGAGATTTTGGAAAGCATTGCGAAACGCATCCTGAGATTCATTCAATTTGCCCTGAGCTCTCAGCGAAAGCCCCAACGCGAGATAAGCGCGTCCGATGTTGCTGGAGTGAATTCCAGATTCCGACTGCTCGTTCAACAAATGCAATGCGTGAACGGCGTCCGCCTCAGCCTGATCCGGTCTTTGAGCCTTCAATTCGACACTGAGATCTGCGGATGAGAAGCATCGGAACAAAGGCTGCGCACTCGCCGATCTCCTTGATTGACGCCTCATCTAGATCGATCGCCTGATTTGCGAGACGGAGGGCCGAGGCTGTGTCCCCTGTATCGAAAGCCAAACGAGATCGATCGGAAGCGAGTGCCGCGAAAGCATAGTGATTCGGCGGGAACTTTTTTCGCAGTCTTGGTTCGGTTTGAGTCAGCAACTCGGCAGCACGGGCATACTCGCGGTTGTCGGCGTACATGCGAGCCCTTTGAAGATCGGTTTGATCGATCAGAATCTGATTGTTTTCCTTTCGCGCTTTCGTTGCGGCCGATTCAAGATACGAGGATGCTTCCTTCCCTCGGCCAAGATCGCGCAAGACGCTTGCGTAGTTATAGAGGAGCGCCGATGGAATGGAGTCTTCCGTTTGATCCGTGCGACTGATCTCGATGGCGCGCCGATAAATTCTTTCCGCATCGAGCTGACGTCCATCGTAGGTCAGGGAGAGTGCCCAATCGTTAAAGAGCTTTACAGCCTTCTGCGTATCGTCGTACCCGAGATCTGCCATGAGCGTTGACGCTTGTTTGAATGTCCGGTTTGCTTCGCGAAACTTGCCTGCATCGCCAAGGACTCCCGCGAGGTTGATTAGTACGTTGAGCTCCTGCAGGTTCCAATGCGACGGAGAACCCTGGATCGCTTGCTCAGAGGCTCGTGCTCGAGAAATGGCTTCCTGTGAATTACCGTTGCGGTAAGCTATTTCGCTTCCGCGCAAGAGACAGAAGGAACGATCCGAAGAGAACTGCTGTTGTGAGTCGAGTTCGCGCATGCCCTCCTGATAGAGGGCTTCTGCCCGCGACAACTCTCCTGATGGGATCATCGCTGCGGCGAGTACGCAAGATGCCTTGGCGCGAATTGAACTATCTTTCAGTGCTCGAGAAAGCTGATAAGCCTGGTTGAGCACTCGCAGCGCGCTCTTGTTGTCGTCTTCTCCCGAATATTGATCGCCTAGAGAAATCAAAAGCTCAATGTGATTTGCAGCATCGGGATTATGTTCGCGCTCAACCACTATCTCCTCTTGTTTCAGGAGTTGGTCTGCTGTGAGGGGTTTTCCCTTTGGCGCCACATCGCTAAGGAGAAGCTCGTTCAAGTCGGCAGCGCGTTCTGCGCGTCCCAACTGGCGCACCGCCAAATCGCGCTGGGTTCGAGCCGTGTGCGCCTGTTCTAAAGTTCCAACAAGCCCGGCAGCAGTGCTGGCGATGGCGAGTACAGAAAGCGCGACGGGCGTCCGGTTGCGGCGCACAAACTTGAAGGCACGATACGTAAGAGTGTCGGGACGGGCGTCAATCGGGCGATTTTGCAGATATCGACGCAGATCCTCGGCAAACGCGGTCACGGAGGCATATCTCTCTGCCGGGTCTTTCTTAAGGGCCTTTCCCAGGATCGTATCCAGATCGCCTCGGAGAATTCGGTAAAGCTTCTCTGGCGACGTGCCAACGTTCGCTGCGTGACTTGCAACCATGCTGAATGTGGAGCTCGGTGAATACACGATGTCAGATGCGCGTTGAGGCTCAAACTCGACAATCGCTTTAACTCGCTCGACCGGGGTTTGCCGGCCTGTGGCGGTGGGATGCTGTCCTGTGAGCAGCAAATAAAGCAAAACCCCTAGTGCGTAGATGTCCGTTGCAGTGGTGATTTGCTCGCCCTGCAGCTGCTCAGGAGCGGCGTATTCAGGAGTAAGAGCATTGCCTCCAATTGTGAATGCGGCTCGGCTCTCCGCGACTTCTTCATCTTCGATCAGCTTGGCGATGCCAAAGTCGAGCAGCTTCACATGGCCGTCGTTGCGCACCAGGATGTTCGAAGGCTTGAGGTCGCGGTGCACAATCAAGTTTGAATGCGCCTTTGCGACTGCCCCCAGCACGTCGAGAAACATCTGAATGCGCGCATGAACGTCAAGGTAGTGCTGGTCGCAATATCGATCTATCTCATTCCCATCGACGTACTCAAGAACAAGATAGGGTTGTCCAGCGCTGCTGACGCCTGCGTCAATCAAATCCGCAATGTTCTCGTGGGCAAGAAGCGCAAGAATTCTTCCCTCGCGCCTGAACCTCTCTTCGCCGGCCTTCCCCATGAGCGCGAGATTGAGGAACTTCACCGCAACACGACGTTCAAAGAGTCCATCGTTGCGTTCGGCAAGCCAAACGCTTCCCATTCCTCCCTGGCCGATTTGAGAAATCAATGTGTAAACACCGAGGGTTTGACCCGCCAGTGATACATCGGTCGGAGGCAACTCGATGACGCGGTCTTCCAGAAATCCTTCGTCTGCAAGGAACCTATGTTCGCGGAGCAACAGCTCCAGCTGGTACGCAAGCTCAGGATCCTGGGAGCGAATCCAGCTTGAACGTTCCTCTCCCTCCAGTTCGAGTGCCTGGTCGAGTAGCGGACTTATTGCTGCCCATTGATCGAGGGTCGGCGGCGGATCGTTGATCGTTCAAGCAGGCAGACCTCCGTTGAGGCTGCGATACAGGAAGATCCGTGCCTTCTCCCACCGTCTCTGGACTGTACGTTCCGAGAGTGTGTGCATTGCCGCAATTTCGACGAATGAGAAACCACAGAAGAATCGGAGATCGACAAGCGTAGCGAGATCCGGCTCGACCTTTGCCAGTTCATCCAGTGCGTCGCTGACCGATGACAACTCTTGAGCATCGACGGTGTTTTCCGGAGTGTCCAGCGTGATCGATGTGATTTCAAACTTGCCGCCTCTTTTCGCGGCGTTGCGCGTTCTTGCGAAATCGATGATGAGTCCTCGCATGACCCGCGCGGCATATCCCATGAACCGGGCTTGGTCAGGAAAGCTGGGCTGATTTCGATCGACGATATTCAAGTACGCTTCGTGCAGAAGTGTGGTGACACCGATGCCCACCGGCGACCATTGACGGGCAAGCTGTCGCCTGGCCAGACGGTGCAACTCGGAATAGAGGGTGCTGAACAGAGAATCGGTAGCTCTGTCCTGCAGAACATCTGACATGGAGGTAATAGGGGAAATAGCTTGGTCCACAAAATCTCTCCTCTGTTCTGGATGTAATTGGATGAATTTGGACACGAAATATTTGCGCATCCCTCGAACGGCGAGCCTCATTCAGCTAGCGTGGCAGCGACTGGAATGCACCGCAACAGCGCAGGCGCGCAATTGCGGCCTCTGAGGGGGGAGGGCTCGCCACTTCCAATGTAATTTGAAATTCGAAGAGAGTTGTCACCGATTTGTAATTGTTGCGTGACAGGCCGAGGAACAAATCCGCAAGCGCGCCAGGCCATCTCTGAGGATGACCTGGCGCGAGCGAGTTCGTGCGGTACGCTAACGAAATGTTTCCCGGGCATACTTAAGAACAGGAGAGAACCTTGGCAAATGTTTCAATTCTTGCAAAATAGGTTTTGCACTCTGGATGCTCGATTCACTGGCGTCGCGGTGCAGGTTTGCACAACGACGGCTTGAATCAAGGAAGAATCATGTAGTGTGCCCGGCGATAAGTCCGTATCGTCACAAAGCAAAATTACGTCTAGCGCAATGACGGACTATATTGCCGGTCTCTGCTCCTTGAATCGCTGATGTTGATTGGCACTGTTCCTGCGCCAAGCGTTTGTTGATTGCATTTAGCGGCCAGAGGTTTCGGCATAAATGTTGCGGGAATTCTCAGCCTTCGTTTTCTGATTCGAGCGGGGAAAGTCCATACTCATGTTCTCCGCCACCGTGACGATCTTCCTCAGGAAGTAGTTCCCATTCACATCGTCGAAGACCAATTTCGTTTGACCATCGGCCGATGCATCTGCCCGAAAACCCCGGGTGAAAAGGTTCGTCTTCTCTTCACCGCTTTTGAAGGTGACGAAGTTCGTGTCGGAGGTAATGCGATAGGTTCCTTGTGGAAGAACCCGGCCTCCAACGGCGAAGTCGAACGGTACGGTCACGATGACCGTGCCTTCCTGTGCCGAAGAACGGGAAGTGAACCCGAGACTCATCCCCAGGACAAGAGCTACAACTGCAACGGTGCGTTTCATAACTTTGCTCCTTTTCTGATTTGCGAGATATTTGTGGGTCGGCCATGTTGGCTGCAGGCCCATCAAAGATTGCTCTCATCTGTTAAATCGAAACTCGAGCACAAAAGACGACAACAGGCGAGCGCATCATCAAAATTGGGTCCGGCGCATTGCACAATCGGCTCGACCGCATACAGGGAGTGGCTTATTTGCGTCCATGCGCACCTTTTGGCTGGCATGCGTGATCAGAACTGCTGATAACTCGCCGGAGATATGCACCGACTCATTTTTTTAAGCGCGAGTGAGCCTAAGGTGCTAGAAGATTAGTTCATGAGCGCACAACGCCAACTTCTAACACCTCGAGAAGCCTCGCGAATTCTGGGGATTAGCTACCCGACCGTCAAGAAATGGATTCTGGAGGGGAAACTGAAAACAGCCAAGACTCCGGGGGGGCATCATCGGCTCACCCTGGCAAGTCTCAAGCCGTTCCTGCAGCTCGATGGCGCGCGTCCAGAATCTGAATCCCGGGAGCGTTATCGGCGGGTGAGCGGTCGCAACCAACTGGCGGGGACGGTTGTCAGCGTTCGCATCCAGGGGTTCCTAGCCGAAGTCGTCCTGGCAATTGGAGACGCGAATGTTACCGCGATCATTACGGCCGAGGCCGTTAAGGAACTGCGGCTGAAGAAGGGCGACACCGCGGCAGCTCTCATCAAATCTACTGACGTTATGATCGAGCGGCTTAGGGACGAACTGGACTGAAACCTAAACGGTGCTGTTTCGTCACTGATTGTTGACGATACGATTCGATACGTATAAATTCGAGATACCCCGGTGACTGCGGGCAAAGAACAAGCCCTCCCCCATCCAACTCGCAAATCTCGTTGAGAGCGTCACCGGGACGCACCACGTTGCAATCCCGCCTCCCACGGAGACTTGATCATGAGGCTTCGACGAGCCCTCTGCGGATTTCTTTTGTTGTCTTTAAGTCAATTGGCGGTGGAGGCACAGATCGCGGCAGACATCCGAGGCCGTGTGCTCGATTCATCTGGCGCCATTATTCCAAATGCCACTGTCGAACTGACTCAGTCCGGCACAAAAATGCACCTTGTCACGACGAGCTCAAATTCCGGCTATTACTTCTTTACCAGCCTCACGCCGGGCACCTACCAGCTGGACGTTACCGCATCCGGCTTCCAACACCTGACCCGAACTGGCGTCACGGCGATTGTGGGACAAACCGTGAGCGCGGACCTTGTTTTGACTATCGGCGGAAGCCAGCAGACGATCAAAGTCACGGCAGATGCCCCTCTGCTGCAATCGGAAACCAGCAACGTCGAGACCAACATTCCACGGTCGATCGTTATCGCAATGCCTCTCAACACTCGCAACTTTGTCCAGCTTGCGACGCTGGCTCCAGGAGTCGAGTTGCCGCCCGGAACTCTTCTGCCCCGCATCAATGGTGGACGTCCCCGGACAAATGAGTATCTGTTTGACGGAATCTCCGCACTGCAGCCGGAACCCGGACAAGTTGTCTACTTTCCAATCATTGACGACATACAGGAATTCACCGTCGAAGCCAACAACGTGGGGGCGCAGTTCGGACGATTTAACGGCGGAGTTGTCAACGTCGCTACGCGCGCTGGATCGAACGACTTTCACGGCAGCCTCTTCGAATTTTTCCGCAATGAAGATTTGAACGCGCGCAACTACTTCGCGACGCCGGGAGCGCCCAAGCCCGAGTACCGGCGGAATCTCTACGGTGGATCAATCAGCGGCCCGTTCTGGCCGAATCATCTCTTCTTTTTTGGGGACTACCAGGGAGTTAAGCAGCTTATCGGCGTAACAAGAATCTCTACCATTCCGACGCTTGCAGAACGGCAGGGCATCTTTACCGGCATTTCGCATATTTACGACCCGACCAGCACAACCATCGTCAACGGAGTAACCGTCCGCACGGAGTTTCCCAACGACGTAATCAATATTCCATTCGATCCTGCTGCCGTCGGACTGCTCGCGCGCTTCCCCACGCCTACAAACCTTACTGCCAAGGCGAATAACTACACCCGCACGGCCAATGATTCTGATCATCAGAATCAACTCGACTTTCGAGTTGATGGCGTGAGAGGAACCCACGATGCGGCATTCGGACGCTACTCTTACTACAACGAAGTTGAAGCACCTGTGACGCCCTTGCCCGATGGCAGTGGCGCGATTACTGGAACTGTCCTGGGTACGGGGGGAGTTGCCGGATTGTCCAATGTCACGGGTCAGCAGGCGGTCGCGAGCGAGACGCATATCTTTGCTCCGCACCTGCTGAATGACCTGCGTGCAGGCTACACGCGCCGCGGAAACACGATCACGGGAACGACCTTGGAGAACACGGCTTCGACTGCTCTGGGTATTCCTGGAATCCCGACGAATGCTGCATTCAGCAACGCGTTGCCCCTGTTCACATTCACCGGCTTTCAGCAGCTGGGGCCATCTGCCAGCACGTTCTCCGCCTATCAGACCTCAGTTTGGCAGGCCGTCGATACCGTCGCCTACACGAAGGGAGCGCACGCCTTCAAGTTCGGCATGGATCTCCGCTGGTATCAGCTAAACGCCGTCGCGCCTCCCAATCCAACCGGATCATTTGCGTTCACCACCACCGGCACTGACCAGCAAGGCGTTACCAACAGCGGAAACTCGATCGCCAGCTTCCTCCTGGGTCAGGTTGATACATTTCAGATCGATCTGCAACAGAGCAAGATTCGTCCGCGTGACCATATTGAGGAGTATTTTGTGCAGGATGATTGGAAGTTGACGGGCCGCCTGACGCTAAACCTCGGAGCTCGATACACACTACATTTCCCATCGACTGAAAAAACCAATCAAGGCGCCGTGTTCAATCTCAACACGCAAAAACTCGACTATCTCGGCCAGAACGGGTTTTCCCGCAGTGCCCGTGAACTTCACGTCGATAACGTTGCGCCACGACTGGGATTTGCATTCCTCTTAACCCCCAAGACCGTCATTCGCTCCGGCTTCGGGATCGTGTTCATCGATCAGTCCGGCATCACCACGCCGTTTACAACTCCCCAGTTTCCGTTTATCCAAAATGTGCAACAGAAAACGCAAGACGGCCTTCGACCGGCGTTCGTTTTGTCCCAAGGGCCTTCCGTTGCTCCCATCCCGTTCACGCCCGATGCGGGCCTCGGCCAGAGCGTCTATACGGCCGACAGAACTGCCGGTTCGGGTTACGTTGAGCAGTGGAATCTGGGTGTGCAGAGAGCCATCACCAACAACCTGTCGTTCGAAGTTGCCTACGTCGGTTCGCACATAGTGCACGTCGGCATACCGGATTCCAACCTGAACCAGCTCACGACCGCACAGCTCTCAGAGGGCGCATCACTTCTCAAGACGGTGCCGAATCCCTATTACGGCCAGATTCCAATATCCAGTTCAATCGGTGGCAAGACGATCACCGAAGCGCAGCTCATCAAGCCATATCCGCGATTTCTCAATGTCGCGACTTATCGGCACAACAGTGGAACTACGAATTACAACGCCGTGGAAGCGAAAGTGGAGCAGCGATTCTCTCGCGACCTTACCTTCCTGTTCGCCTACACGCATTCGAAGCTCATCGATGATGCATCTTCGGTCTTCTCAACTACGGTGCTCTCGTCGCCAAACTCAAGCAGCCTGATTGCGGCAGACACCTTTCGCCCATGGCTTGAACGGGACTCGTCCAGCGGAGACATGCCCAACGTGACCTCGTTCAGTGCCATCTATGATCTCCCCGCAGGCCGTGGTCACAGCTTTGCGGCCAGCGGAATCGCAAATACCATTTTCGGCGGCTGGTCGGTCAATACGATCTTCCTGCTTCAATCCGGCATGCCCGTCACCGTAACTCAGGCCACCAACAACAATTCCTTCGCTGGCTTTGCGCTACAGCGGCCCAATCTTGTTGGCAATCCTTCGCTCTCTCCTGAAAAGAGAACACCCGCACGTTACTTCAACACGAGCGCATTCGCAACTGCTCCTCAGTTCACCATCGGCAGTGCATCAAGAAATCCGGTACGCGGCCCCGCCTATCGCGATCTCGATTTTGCTTTGGTAAAGCACACTACGCTCTACCACGAGACAGCCCTCGAATTCAGAGCCGAGTTTTTCAATGTCACAAATACGCCTGCTTTCGCTCAGCCGAATGGCAGCTTCGGCTCTGCTGCGTTCGGCAGCATTACGAGCACGTTCACCGATCCAAGAGTGATGCAGCTTGCCATTCGGATCAGCCGATAAGCGGTTCCGACAATCGATTGAGACGCTGGTCAAATCGCAGGGCCAGCCGATGACCGGATCCGGCCCTGCCAATCTCGCTAAAAGTTGATTGCCAGCGAGAACTGACCAAATCGGCGTTCATCGTTGGCGCCACCGTTATTGCCTATGCCGCCCTTCGATGCGGTGATCGGAAGCGGAACGCCATAGCCAGTATTCGCGACATCATCCAGGCTTTCCTGGATGTAGAGATTGTGGTGATTGAATACGTCGAAGCCTTCCGCACGGAAGACGAGATTCATTCGTTCGTGAATCGGAAACGTCTTGCTTACCGCCGCATCCAGATTCCACGCGCCGGGGCCACGGAATGAGTTGCGGGCCGTCATGTTTGCGGGATATGGTCCCCAGTCAGAAATACCATCTGGGAATCCCGGTATCGCAAGATTCGGATTCGAGAAAGAAACTGCGGGGGGGAGGTTGCCGATAACATACGCGTTCTGCCCTCCGCCGTCTGCTCCATTCGTCGACTTGAACGTATGGTTGCTGATCGGCGTAGAAGGCGTATACCGGGGAACGTTGTAACCCGCTCCTGCTTGAGAATCGTTGGTGCTGTCGAAATACGGGAATGGCGTGCCCGTTCGCACCGAATAGATGCCCGATATCTGCCATCCGAAAAGTGCCTGCTTCAACGCGCCGTGCCCATTGGCAAAGAACGGAGTGCTGTAGATCGGCGCGACAACCAGCCTGTGCCGAATATCGAGATCGCCATTGCCGTAATCGAGCGAGGGATGAAAAGGATTCATGTAGCCGAGCAGGAAGAACGCGTTGTTCGTCTCAGAGAACGCGGTGCTCAATTCATCGGTCGCATGGGAAAGCGTGTAATTGGCCACCACACTGAAGGATGAGTGATACAGATTGGTAGCCTGAAATTGAATGTTCATCGCCTGGTAGTAAGAGTCGCCATTGGAACCGCGATTGTTGATGTTTGAATATTGGTTGTTCAGGCGGGTCAGAGCCACATTGCCGTTTCCATCGCTAAGCGGATCACCGGCAAAAACATTGCCGCTGCCCAAACCGTTAATGTTCTTGATGTCGTACAGATGAATTCCGCGTGCGCCGGCATATTGAATCGACAGCAGCGTGTTCGTAGCTAGCTGATGATCCACCGCAAGGCTGTAGAACTGCGTCTGCGCCGTCCGGATATTCTCGTCTACGTTGCGCAGGCTGGTGGGAGGCAGCGGTACGCTGCCTGAGGAACCTGACAGGGGACCAGTATTGGAACTTGTTACAGGTATCGGATTATTGGCCGAGCCATTCAACACAACCACGGCATAGCTCGGTGGATTTTGAATCACATTGAAAGTTACATTTCCAAAGTTGCGTTCATAGCTGATTCCATAGCCCCCTCGGAGAGAGGTCCTGCCATTTCCAAAGAAGTCGTAGGCAAACCCGACGCGCGGTGACACCGTTCCGTACTGTGGTTTCCATAACCCATCAATCGGACTATTCGGCGTTGTGAAGACCTGGCCGTTGCGAATTTGTTGATAGTAGTCGGATCCCGATCCGTAATAGTAGTTGGAGTCAAGGTCCCGATTGTTGTTGTGCTGCACTCCGTAGTACTCGTAGCGAACGCCCAGGTTAAGGGTGAGCCTTGGCGTCACCCGGTACGAATCCTGGCCGTAAGCCGCCCAGTCATGAAAACGATCGCTGCGGGCGAAGGAAGGCGCCGTCGCTGGCAGGTTGATCGAACAGGCGTCCGTCTGCGTCAGCTTGCCGGTATAAGGGTTCCTGACGCAAGGAAGGCTGCCATCCGGATTCACTGCAGCTTGAAAATTGGTCAGAACGCCATCGACCAGATTCTGTATGCCATTCGCTGCTGTGCTTCCCAATTGTTCGGTAGCCTGCGCAAAGGCGCCATAGGCCTGGTTGTCCTGGATGTAAAGAAGTTGGCCGCCGAACTGCATCGAATGCTTGCCCTTTGTCCAACTCAGATCCTGATTCCACTGAATTGTGTTCTGCGGTCCACCAAAAGGCAGTCCGCCGACAGCGGGATTCTCATCAAAGAAGCCCGGCAGTTGAATAAACGTGGACGTTCCAGGAACTTGTGCATTCACCGAGGTAATAAGAACAGGTGAATTCTGTAGCGAAGTATCATAGGTCTGAAACGAGTTCAGCCTGCTGAAGCTTAGCTTTGTGCTTGTTATAACCGTCGGACTGAAGATGTGAGAAAGACTCAGGAGATAGGCAGTGTCTTGAAACGTCTGGCCCACATTGTATTGCGGGTACGGAGAGGCGAAGATGCCGCCTGATTCATCAACCTCATCGTAGTTCACATAACGGAAGAACATCTGCGTCTTCCCGTTGAGGTTGTAGTCAATCCGGCCGACAATGTTGTACGTATCCTGGGGTACGCCGCCGCCGGCATTGGCGGGCGCGGTAAACGATACCTGCCCAAATACCGGTGTACCGTCCGGAACTCCCCTGAATGAGCCAATTCCCTCGGGGCCTGACAGATAGGTTCTCGTAAAAGTGAACTGCTTGCCACCGCCGTACGTGCTAAAAAATTCCTGACTGTTCGGTGCAGTAAGCGCAAGAAACTCAGGAGTTGGTACAGCAGCAGTGAGAGTAGCGCCGCTGCGGACGCGTGTCCATTCGGTGCTGCCGAAAAAGAAGAGCTTGTCTTTCAGAATCGGGCCGCCAACCGCGAAGCCGAATTGATTGCGCGTGTACTGTCCTTTTGGCGCCGGAAGCGCACCGGTCCCGCCTTGCGCTAGAAATGCAGAATTGATCTGATCGTTCGTCTCGGTATTCGCTGTATAAGCTGCCAGGCGGTTGAACTCCCACAGGCCGCCGTGGAAGGCATTCGAGCCGGCTTTGGTGGAGACATTCACGACCCCTCCGGATGCTCGGCCGTACTGCGCTTCAAAATTGCTGGTGGTTACGCGAAACTCGTGCACCGCATCCACCGGAACATACACGCCGATACCATCCGCAAACACCGAATATGTTTTCTACACCGTCGAGCAGAACCTCAGTGCCGCTCGATCTTTGGCCGTTGATGCTGAACCCCACAGTCCGCGTCGAGCTTGGTCCATTCTGATACGTATTGTTGGAGCGCGAATCGCCGCTTGAAGTGCTGTCGCCGGACGAGATGTTGCCGGAGAGAGCAACGAAATCATAAGGATTGCGGGAGAGGCTTGGCAGGCGGGCGATTTGTTCTTCATTTACGATCTGCGACAACTCCTGTGACTGCGTATTGACCTGAGAACCGCCCTCGCCCACAACTTCAACCTGCGTCGTGCTGCTGCTCACTCGAGAGTGTGGCGTCGAGCGTAATGTGTCCGCCCACTGTTATCTGCACCTTGGCATTGAATGGTTGAAAATTCGCGGATTGAATCGAGATCTGATAAGTGGCTGGCCCGAGGCCGGTCACTTTGTAAGCGCCAGTATCTGAAGTCGTCTCGTTGCGCACGGCGTTGGTGCCAATGTTCTTTACTGTCACAGTCGCGCCGGCGATCACAGCGCCTAGAGGGTCTGTAACGGTGCCCGCCAGTTGGCCGGTCTCAACCTGCGCTGACAACTCGGTTGCGCCGAACAGGGCGACGGCCAATACTCCAAGGGCCAGAGTCTTCAGAGAATTCTTCATGGTTCTGCCTCTCAATCCACGCTCCGAGGGGAGCGGAAATGCGTTCGGGAACTCCTGTGACAGCAATCCGTTCAAGACGGCTGAAATTTCGTTCAACGAGGGAAACCTGAATCATGCGTCCGCCCCGAATGCAAATCGTGTCTGCAATCGGCCATTGTGCCGCTAGAGAATGCAAGCCGGGTTCCTACCTGGGCCTGCCCGGGCGGATGAGTGACGAGTGGCATTTGTGCGCGGTTGGATGCGCCAAGAAATGGGACGAGCAGACGAAATGCTGTCAGGAATCGGAAATCTCAACCGAATTCACAACGTCGAATCCTGTTGAATTGCGAATTTCTTAGGCGTTCCGTCTACGCGATTTCGAAGAGGGATGTGTGGCAGCAAATGAGTGACGGGAGGGCTTTTCGGAAGGACCATTGACCGAAGAACGCTGTATTTGAAGATGGAACATCAAAGCTCGATACAGAAACTCGTAGGTCTCGAGCGGCTTCGTGTTATTCGGCTACCGTACTTTTGCGGTCGGAGAAGCCTTCTTTAAATATCGATACCCAGCTGATGATCACGACAAATACGCAACCGATAAGTCCGGTGAAGAACAGGACTTCAACCACGCGTGTAGCTAGAACCATGAGTGAATTGGCCATAGTGCTGATAACCAGAGCCTTTCCGGAACATGCAAAAAGCCGCGAGCTCTACTCGAAGCTGAATGGAGTATATCGCGTCCATCTCATTGTTTGTCAGCTTGAGCCGAAACTGCGCAGTCGTAGGGATCGCGTTCGATTTCAGGTAGGTTGCGATCCAGTTCGACGCGCATGGGAATGTTCACCGGATAACAGCCTTGGCGTCCTTCCAGCTTCAGAATAGCCTGCCGAGTTTTTTGAGTGATGATTCCCACAACGCCTTATGCCAGTATTGATTGGAAGGAGTTACGCCTACATGCGTTACATGCACCGTCGTGCGTCCGAAATCGCCGAGCAGTCGGATCTTGACCATGCTGCGCGGCTGCTCCGGAAGGCATAACAGGCTCCCAGGTGAGAAGCAGCTTGTTCCTTCTGCAGACCTTGTATGCGCAGAGAATGGTGCCTCGTTCTTCCCATGGGCACGAGTAGCTGATGGAAAGGAAATCTGCAGCAGAAAATACTTGCGTCCGGCCCTCGATTGCACCGGGAGCTGAAAACCACGCTTCAATGTACTCCGGCACGGTCAGCGCTTGAAATATTCTGTTGCGATCGGCGTTCACACTTGCGATAACCGAGATGCTGAGAGGCTCTACGGTTGGCGAATATCTCCTCCACTCACGTATGACGCCGACAGGAATTCGTTGGAATGTATTTGTGCTCATGAATGACCTCAATATGGGGGCTTGCATCTTTGTCGCCGCGGGAGCGCTGAATTGGTTCTTTGTGACGAGGTGTGCATTGGCGGGATGATGCGCTTAGAGAGCTACACCGACTGCCACCCGTTCCGGTTCAACTTGCTAGGGGGGAGGGAGAAATATTCTCCCAACTGTATTTATCACCCGCGAGTTACTGATTTCGGGAACCCGGGATAAGCTGCACGGAATTGGGACCAATGACTGACTAAGCGTGATGAGCTGGCTGCTTTTGCTGTAACTTACGCCTGGTCGCTTTTCGTAGAATGCAATATCTGGAATTCTGTCAGACTTTGCCGAGTCTTTGAAACCTGGATCGGTAACTGCGGCTGAGAGATATCTTCTCTCCCCCAATTAGCACAACAGTGGCATCGCCGTTCGGCTCGCGTTTAACCTCTTTGACGTACTGCAGATTTACGATCGAAGAGCGGTGGATTCGGATGAAAGTCCGGGGATCCAACCGGCTCTCGAGGTGTCCGATCGCTTCACGAAGAAGATGTGACTCGTTTGCGGTGTGTATCCGAACGTAGTTTTCCTCGGCTTCGACCCAGCGAATATCTTCGATTGAAAGAAACAGAACTCTTCCGCGAGATCTAAAGACCATTCGGGTGGTGTAGCATTCCTGGCCTGACTCCTGCAGATCGCTTGAGCCAAATGCCTTGATCGACGCCAATCGTTCTCGAGCGCGCTGAACGGCCGCACTCAATCTCTCCGTGGTGAACGGCTTGAGCAGGTAATCGAGTGCATGGACTTCAAAGGCGCGAACCGCCCATCGATCATTCGCAGTTACAAAAACGATCTGTGGCAAACACCGGGACTTGTTGGACGAGATAGCGTTGAGAGCGTCGAAGCCATCCATATCAGGCATGGAGATATCGAGAAATAGTAGTTCAGGAGATACGAGTTTCACCAGTTCAACGGTTTCACGCGCTGTGGCGCATTCGCCAACAATGTCGACGTCCTCAACTTCTTTGAGGAGTTGACGAAGCTTCTGGCGGGCCAACACTTCATCGTCTGCAAGAACTGTGCGAATCATCGCGTTCCAAAGCTGGGATTGAACCAGACCTCACTTTCGTCTTTCATTTTTTGAGAACGCATCAACGAAGAGCGTCGCCAAGGTCTGGCATGTCGCCATTCCTGTCAGTATCAGGGGTGCCAAGAAGCATTCCGGCGTGCGTATCCTTGTCGGGATACTGCAATGCATACGCGGGAAACATGCTTGAGTTCTCGCCCCCCAAGTTCACGAACTCGAGCGGTCGATTGTGTTTCTGTACCCACGCGGCGGCTTCCTGATCAAGTGCCTGAATCTGCGTCTGACCCAACTCCGAGGAGAGCGTTCGCAGATCATTTGCGAGCAACGTGGTCGCGCTTTCACCACCCTGGAGGGCAGCTATCCGGAAACGATAGTAGGCTGCCTTGCGATCCTTAGCCATCCCTCGTCCATCGCGCGACAGAATTCCGAGCACAACAGACGATTTCCAGAAACCATCGGCTGCAGCCTCATTGAGCAGCAACACGGCCTCATTGGATGAATGAGCCAGGTCGGGATTCTGGATGATAGCGAGCCCGAGTTGGTGCTTTGCGGCCACTACGCCGTCGGTTGAAGCTTCGCGCAACAACCGGACTGCATGAGCCCGGCTATCTGCATCTGGTTCATAGGAGAGGAGAAGAGCAAGGTCGAACTTTGCAGAGATGCTGTGTAGCTTGGTTCCGAGTTCAAACCAATGCCTGGCCTCCGATGCATCCTTCGGAATACCCATGCCGAAGTAATACATAAGTCCCAGATAGCATGCTCCCATGCCACTGCCCTTCTGTGCTGACTCGCGAAACAATTGAATCGCGAAGGTGGGATCCTTACGTACTCCAAGACCCCACACGTACGCAACGCCGAGATTGACCTTCGCGCTAATGAGTCCACCGGCCACAGCGCGCTGGAACCATCGAACGGCCCGCGCCGGATCTCGCTCCACACCCAAGCCCGCCTGGTAGAAGTAGCCAATCTGTTGCTGTGCACCGGGGTCTCCGGCGTTCGCCGCCTTCTCATACCAATAGGCTGCCTGCTTCTCATCGCGGGGCACACCGCGACCAGAGAGATATGCGGCTCCAAGTTCGATCTGCTGCTGAATCGATCCTCTCTCGGCTCCCGCCTGGATTCGCGGGATGTCTATTGCCCGCGCGATTCGAGGTTGAACGAGCGCCAAAAACGTTGATACGAAGATCAGAAGAGGAACGATTGAGACCGTACGCTCACTGCGGTAGCTAGTCATAGATGCCTCCGGTTCATTGAGGGACTGTGAACTATGAACGTTGAGCGAAGGCTGCTTCGGCCTAGAAACAGCTCCTGAATCACAAGCAATGACAGATCCAGAGGGTGTCCAAATTACCAAATCGCCGAAATCGAGTTGTCGTGACGTTATAAGTTGCTTGTCACGGCAAATTACTCGTATTTCTGGTCAACGCACTATCGCGTTCGAGTGGAGTGAGTTGACCTCGCTATTCACAATTGCTGTCGTTCCTCGAAATGACCGAGCAAGCTACGCAGTTTCTACGATCAATTAGCTTCACTGCGGATGGGAGCTGATCTTTCGTTTCTCGGGCTCGTCGGGCGCGACCTGAGAAACATGCTTATCTCCTGACGATCTCTAGACTCGCCGATACGCCAATTGTAATCAGCACAAAAATCGCGGTTCGTCTCTTCCACGCGCATGATGGCCGGCCGCGGAAGCCACTTCGTCATCGGGAATGCGCAGCTCGTCACAAAAGAGATAGCTAAATATTTTTATTCGTTGATTGCAAAAGCATATTGTTCTGCTGTTCATCCCTGAAAGCTGCTCTTCGTCACATTCGTGAAACCGCGGATGAGTTACATGGTCAAATGTGTTGTTTGTCACAGTTAGGTGCAATTGTCGGCAGACACCACGCATTAGTCACAGAACCAGGCAGTTAGTCCCGGAGCGTGGCAGTTTGCATACACATTTGGAGGAGACCAGAATGAAAATCAAGGTGACGATATCGATTGCAATTCTGCTAATTGGAGTCACAGGAATCGTAAGAAGCTCATTTGGACAAATTACTGCTGCGGCAATTCACGGCAATGTAACGGACCCGCAAGGGGCTGTCGTCCCCAATGCTGATATCACGGTGTTAAATACGAGCAATGGAATTGCAGTTACTGCCAGGTCCGATGCGTCCGGATACTTCAAGATTGCGCAACTGCAAATCGGCGGCCCGTACACAATTTCAGTGACGTCTCAGGGCTTCTCGAAGTTTTCGGCCAGCGGCATCCAGCTCAAGGTGAACGACGACCGCGAAGTAAACGCGAAACTCTCAGTCGGCGCGGCTTCCCAGACGGTTGAAGTTACTGGCGCGGGCGTGCAGGTGGAGACCGCCGAAACCCAATTGAAGACAGATATCCTCTCTGATGTTGTTACGCAACTGCCATTGCTGGGACGCGACGCGACTGCTTTGCAGAAGTCAGCACCTGGAGTTGTCGAGGCTGCAGACCGCTTCGGCGGCTTCTCTTCGAACGGCGCGCAGATCGAACAGAATAGTTATCTGCTCGACGGTGCAGACGTGAACGACTCAGCCATCCAGACCGAAGGGTTGATAGTGAACCCGGATGCAATCGGCGAGCTCGCGATCGTCTCCAGCACAATCAATCCGGAATACAGTCGCAACTCAGGAGCGATTCTCAATCAGACTCTGAAAGCAGGAACCAACTCCTTTCATGGAGATGGTTTCTGGTTTTATCGGGATACTTTCTTGAACACGAGAGATTATTTTGCGTTGCCTGGTCAGAAGCCGCCAATTCATCAGAATATTTATGGCGGGACGCTGGGTGGGCCGGTTGTCAAGAACAGGCTGTTCTTCTTTCTTGCATACCAGGGCACAGCGAGCGGTTTGGCGACAACCCAGAATACCCAGGTGTTTAGCCCCAGCCAACGGAACGGCGATTTCAGTGCCGATGTAAACAGAATTACGGGTGTGCCAAACTCGCAGGTTCCGGCAAACTCAGCTCCCGGGACGCTGAACGGTCTTTCGAGTAATCCGTTGCCATTTGCTCTTGGCGGCTGCAGCGCGGGCACGCCCTGGAACGCGTGCCCCGGGCTCGTTAGCGTGAGCGTACCCTCTTCGAACTGGAATTCGGTGGCTTCAACGCTTTTCAACACATATGTGCCTCCGTCTAACGTCACGCAGCAGAGTGGCAACGGAGCGACATCGTATTTCTACAACTTCAATAACAGCGGCACTCTCAAGGACGACCAGGGAATCATCCGCATCGACTACCACCCCACAGCAAACGATGCGATCTGGGCGTCAAGCGTCTTCGAGTCGGAACCGACTTTCAATTTGCTGCCCTTCGGCGGTGCCACGCTGCCGGGCTTCTCACAGATCAATGCCGCACACATCAAAGTATTCGACGCAGATTACAGCCACATCTTCAATTCGCGAACCATCAATGAACTGCGGGGAGGGTACTATCGCTTTAATTATGCGGCGGTGGAACCGGCTGTGATTACGGATCCGGGTTCCGTCGGCTTCAACATCACGCCGCAGTCCTCGGCGGCGGGCCTGCCCGTTGTCAATATTCTTGGGTACTTCAACCTTGGATTCAGCAATCAGGGTCCTCAACCGCGACTGGACACGAATCTGCTCGCGCAGGACGTCTTTACGAGAATTGCTGGAAATCACAGCTTGAAGTTCGGCGCAACATTCGAACAGTTCGGCGTCAACAATCCTTATTACGCCGATAACAGCGGCATCTACACAATCAACGGCAATGGCCCATTTTCCTCCGGTGATCCTGCCATCGATTTTCTGATGGGCATTCCCAGCACGTATAACCAGACATCAGGAAGTCTGGTCGCCGCTACCTCCCGCGAGTACTACGCCTTTGCCCAGGACAGTTGGAAGGCCACCCCCGACCTCACCATTAACTACGGCATTTCCTGGGATGTCGAAACACCGTGGGCAAATCACCAGTTCAACGGCATTGCCATTACCTGCTGGCAGAACACTAGCCAGACATCGAAGGTTTTCCCGGCAGACGCGCCCGGACTCTTCTATCCCGGCGATCCCGGCTGTACTAATTACGGCGCGGCCACTGTGAAGTGGAACCATTTTGGACCACGCTTCGGTTTTGCATGGTCTCCCAGCTCAGGCCCTTCTGCGCTCGTCGGCGGTTCTGGCAGTCATAATCTTGCGGTGCGCGCGGGCTTCGGCGTCTATTTCAACCGCGACCAGGAAGAGGAGGCCCTGCAAAATCTCTCGTCGCCACCGTTCCTCTTCGCCTCTCGCGGAGCGGCCGATTTGGGCGGCAGCCCAGGGTTCCAGGATCCATTCGCGGATGTCGCCGCCAGGCCCGGACTATCTCAGACAAATCCGTTCCCATATCAGAGACCTCAGCCTGGCGACACGCTGGATTGGGAAAATAACTACGCAGAATTGGATCTTAGCCAGCCGAGCAAGCAGTTCCTTCCGCCGTACGCATACAACTTCAACCTCAATGTGCAGAGATCTCTCGGCAAGAAGATGGTTATGCAGGTTGGGTACGTGGGTTCGATCGGAAGAAAGTTGCCTCGCACCTACGAAGGCGACCCCATCACGGCTGCAGGCCACGATGCATGCCTTGCCGATACCGAAGGTTGCGCCACGGTGCTGCCGTTTATTCACCTTTTCTACCCGCAGTACGCGGCTCAACCTGCCACAACTTCCGCCGGAATCCCCTGGTACCTGAGTGTGGCGCAACAAGCGTCCACGGGGGCCTCGAGCTATCACTCGCTGCAAGCCAGTCTGCAACAGCAGTTCTCGCACGGACTGTATTTCACCCTCGCCTATACGTACTCTCATGCGCTTGATGACTACTCCGGCTATGAATCCTCGTATGGAAATGGAACTCCCAATGGAGTAGGTTTTCTGAATGGGCGCGCTATCAACTTCACGCCGGGCTTCGAGTATTTGAACTATGGCAACTCCGACTACGACGCACGCCACAGGTTTGTAGCCACTTATATCTACGAAATCCCGTTGCCTAACTCGATGAAAGAACACTTTCTCGTTAACGAATTACTTGGGAATTGGCACGTGAGCGGCACGACGGCTTTACAAACCGGATTTCCGATAACGATTTCGCAGATCGGCGCCTATCAATCTGGGTGGTGCGATGCGTTCAGTTATTACGGCTGCGCAGACAACCCGAACCTGAGTGATTTCCGGATCCGCAAACTCGATCCTCGTGCCCCTGGTCATCAGTACTTCGACACAGCGAACTTTTCTTCTGAGCCTGTTGGTACTTTCGGAAATGTTGGACGCAACTTCTTCAGTGGCCCCGGATACAACTACACGAATCTCCAACTCTACAAGGATTTCCCAATCCTGAAAGACAACAAGGCCTCCATACAGGTGCGGCTCGAATCGTACAACGTATTCAACCACACAAACTTCGCTCAGCCTGACGGTAACTTCGGCGATACCACGTTCGGACAGATTGCATCAGTAATTCAACCTGCTAGCTTTGGAATCTCAGCAGGCGATCCTCAGCCAGGCCGCGCCACGCAACTTGCCGCGAGAATTATCTTCTAACTGCCCACTCTGGCGCGGGGGCCGATGAAAAATCGGTCCCCGTTTCAGACGTGCTCGCTTCCTCCACAGCCTCCCACCGAGATACCAGAACCGCCTCCGTCCTGACCCGATTTCACCCCAGGTGCACCCGGGGAAGAGGATTAAGAACGCTTGCTCATCTCAAGTTGGCTCCTGTCAGAATCAGGCGAGCACCCCGTCCCGCCACTGTCCAGAATCGGACAAGTCGTCGCGAAAGCGAACAAATCCTCTGCTGCCGGGAATATGAAGCTGGCTCCAAGTAATTGAATTCAAAGTGAAATGATCGCAAATGGGATGGCATCGGACTTGCCATAAGCACAGTGGGTCACTGTCTAGATTGAACGTCTGCATCACTTTCTGATTCGAGGAACACGATTCCACAGCGCTTGAATGGGAGAGGTTATGGCTATCCAGACACTGATTGCTGATGATGAACTGCTTGCCCGCCAGAAGCTGCGGCAGCTTCTTCGCGACGAACCGGATGTCGAGATCACGGGTGAAGCTTCCTCGGCGCGCGAGGTTTATGAACTGGTGCGTGCGACAAATCCACAGCTCTTGTTTCTCGATGTACGCATGCCCGGTATGGACGGGTTGGACCTCATCGCAGAGCTTTCACTCTCCAGCGGAATTAAGCTGCCGCGCGTGATCCTCACCACGGCATATGATCACTATGCTCTGCGGGCATTCGAGTTAAATGCGACAGATTATCTCTTGAAGCCGTTCAGCGCCGAGCGCTTGCATTCGGCTGTCGTCCGCGCAAAGGATCAACTGCGAACTGGCGAACGACATGATGATCACAATCACACCAAAGACGGGGCGGCAGGGCAATACACCGCTCGCATCATCTTCAAGTCCCGGGGGCGCATTCTCTTTCTTCCTGTCTCCGATATCCGCTGGATTAGCGCAGAGGAGAATTATGTCCGCATCTGCACAGGGACGGAGACGCATCTGTTGCGGGAGACCATGAGTTCAATGGAGCAGCGCCTGGATCCGGAGATATTCCTGCGGGTCCATCGCTCAGCAATCGTGAATCTGCGATACGTCAAAGAAGTCCGCACCGAAACCCGCGGCGACTTCATGGTCCATCTTGTAAACGGGCAGAAGCTTGCCATGAGCCGTAGTTACCACGCTCGGATCAGCGATTTATTCAGCCGCGCTGGTGGATAAGACCTGCGAACTGATTGGCCGGGAACTCTGCGGCAGGTGACCGGTGTCCGCGCGGATGCGCTGCGGACCCATTTGCAAAACACATGGCGCTGTCTCTCATGGAGATGAGCACCCGTGGTGCAGCGCGCACCGTTAATACGAGCTGCAATACTTCCGACGCTCTCTCCATCTGCCATTGTTCTCGGCTTAGCCACTCAAACTGTGCGTGATAACATCGCTTCTTCTGAGCTGTGCCCTTGAATCCGAGAAGCCAGGGAAATCTCCTGCGGAATGAGGGAGAGGATCGCCCGCACTCCACTTGTGTGGCTGCACCTTCGCACGGTCAGTCGGAGAGAAATCGCCCATGAGAATCTGGAGTTCGGTTGCGGCGTTTACAGCGTTGCTGCTTGCAGGGATTACCGCACAATTTGCAAAGGCCGAGAACCCCGATCAAACGCTGCGCGCTCCGGCGACCCCCCTCGTTGTTCACGATCCATATTTCAGCATCTGGTCGATGGGTGATCGTCTCACCGATGGCCCGACTCGCCATTGGACCGGAACGAGGCAGGCCTTGAACGGGCTTATGCGCGTCGACGCAAAAGCCTATCGTTATCTAGGTGATGCCAATCGCGACATTCCGGCGCTGGAAGAAGCTCACCGCGAGATCACGCCAACGCGCACGATCGTGACCATGCAGTCGCCGGAAATCGAATTGAAGTTAACATTTCTTGCCCCGGCCTTTCCCGACGATCTTGCGGTGATGGCGCGACCGGTCACTTACCTTACCTGGGATGTAAGGTCGCGGGATGGAGCGACGCACAACGTTGCCATCTATCTCGATGCGGATGGGAACACAGCCACCAACCACCCCGACGAGAAGGTGACCTGGTCTCGTGCAGATATCCAGGGGCTACAACTGCTGCGTGTCGGCAGTTCGCGGCAGGCAATGCTCCAGGACCGGGGCGACAACGTCCGCATCAATTGGGGCTATTTCTACATCGGAATTCCCGTCGGAGAAGAGGCCCAATGCGTTGCCGGAAACGAGAGCTATCGAGACGATTTCGTCAAAACCGGAAAGATCCCTGCAGAGGATGATCTCGATCAGCCGCGAATGCCCCAGAGCCGCTACCCCTCGCCTCCGGCGCTGAACGTGGTTCTGCCCCTGGGCGGTGTTGGTGCAGCAGTTGTCACACGTCACGTGCTGCTCGGTTACGACGATGTCTACTCCGTCGAATACATGCGGCAGAGACTTCTGCCGTATTGGCGCAAGGAATTCTCGAGTTTCGGCGCTCTGATGAAGGCGGCCGAGCGTGATTACCCATCGATGATGGAGCGCGCGAAGCAGTACGATGCAGAGTTGTTGCAGGATCTGCGCCAGGCTGGCGGCCCTGACTATGCCGCCATTGCATCGCTGGCCTTTAGACAGGCGATCGGCAGCCCATAAGCTGGTTCAGGACGACGCCGGCGTCCCGTTCTTCATGCCCAAGGAGAACTTCAGCAACGGATCGATTTCGACGGTTGACGTTCTATATCCTTCGTCACCGATGTTCCTGCTCCTCAATCCGAAGCTCGTTGAAGCGCAACTTGAACCCGTGGTGCGCTATGCCGAGAGCAGCCATTGGAAGTTTCCGTTCGCGCCGCACGACCTCGGAGTTTATCCGCTGGCCAATGGACAGCTCTACGGTGGTGGCGAAGTGAGCGAAGAAGACCAGATGCCCGTGGAGGAGTCGGGCAACATGATCCTCATGTTCGCGGCCCTCGCACGCGCTGAAGGCAACGCGGATTATGCACAGCGCCATTGGATGCTCTTGACGAAGTGGGCCGACTTTTTGCTCGAAAAAGGCTTTGACCCGGAGAATCAGCTTTGCACCGATGACTTTGCCGGACACCTCGCCCACAATACGAATCTCTCGATCAAGGCAATCGAAGCGCTCGCGGCCTACGCACAGCTTGCCGAAAAACTGGGAGCCCATGGGGCAGCGTCAAAATACGGGAGCGCTGCGAAAAGCATGGCTGCCAACTGGGTAAAGCTGGCGGCGGATGGGGATCACTACCGGCTGGCCTTCGACAAGCCCGGAACGTGGAGCCAGAAATATAACCTCGTGTGGGATAGCATCCTCGGGCTGCATCTCTTTCCGAAAGAAGTGGCTGAAAAAGAGGTGTCCTTCTATAAAACGCATATGCGCCATTACGGCCTGCCGCTCGACAATCGGGCTGACTATACCAAGCTCGACTGGTCGGTTTGGTCGTCGACTCTGGCCACGAACCCACAGGATTTTCAGACCATCGTCCATCCGATAATCCAGTTCTTGAACAAGACTCCCGACCGCGTCCCGATGACGGATTGGTACGACACGGTCACTGCCAAGCAGGTTGGATTTCAGGCACGCTCGGTTGTCGGTGGCGTCTATATCAAGATGCTGGCCGAACCGGACACCTGGAGCAAGTGGGCCGCGCGCGCTGAAAAAGGCTCGCCGAAGCAACACTAAGGGTCCACGAACCGAGCCGGCCCGAGCAACGCAAGCGCTCTTGCCGTTCGTGCCATCAAAGTGGCACAGTTGATGTTTCGCAATCGTTTCTTCTTCCGGCAAGTTCAAGCTTCGCGCTGGGAGTGTAAGGCAAGTGTTAGCGGAAGGGGAGTCTGATGTCCGTTGGTTCCACTGAAAGTAAGCTGAAAGACACTACCTCCGGCGGCTTTCGATTGATCCCTCAAGGGGTTCTTATCCCTTTCGTCCTCGTGACAGCGCTCTTCTTCCTATGGGGCATTCCGAATAATCTGAATGACGTTTTGATCCGGCAGTTCATGAAGTCCTTCGCCCTGTCCCGCTTCCAGGCCGGCCTGGTACAGTCCGCCTTCTACATGGGCTACTTTCTCCTCGCCACTCCGGCAGCTCTGTTAATGCGGCGATTCGGATACAAATCGGGCTTCATCGTAGGGCTGCTCCTGTTCGGCACCGGCGCCTTCCTCTTCTGGCCCGCTGCCATCATTGGGCGATACCCATACTTCCTCGCCGCGCTGTTTGTGATTGCTAGTGGACTGGCATTTCTCGAAACAGCCTCCAATCCCTTCGTTGCGCAGATTGGAGACCCTGAATCCGCCGCGCGCCGTCTCAATTTCGCGCAGGCCTTCAACCCGCTCGGCTCTATCACCGGCGCGCTGATGGGCACCGTATTCATCTTTTCAGGAATCGAACTCAGCGGATCGCAAGTGGCCGCAATGCAAGCGGCGAATACCTACACAACCTATCTGCGCGCGGAAACCATGCGGGTTGTCGCGCCATACATGGTTCTGGGCGCCGTCACGATCATATGGGCCGTATTCATCGCGCTCACCCGCTTTCCCGTTGTCGCCGGCGAGCACCAGGCGGAAGGGGAAAGCCATGGAAGGTTTCGTGACCTTCTCGGCTATCCCACATTTCTGTTTGCCGTCGTTGCTCAATTCATGTACGTCGGCGCGCAGGTGGGCACTTGGAGCTACTTCATTCAGTACGTTCAGGATTCAACCCACCAGCATGAGAAGATCGCCGGTTACCTGCTCACTGGGACACTGGGCGCCTTTGGCGTCGGACGCTTTGGATCCGCGGCGATCATGCGCTACGTGCGTCCTCATCGGCTCATGGCCCTCTATAGCGTGATCAACATCGCCCTCGTTGCCATCGGCGTCGTCTTCCCGGGATGGGTCGGCCTCTGGGCGATTTTCTTCACCAGCTTCTTCATGTCGGTCATGTTCCCCACAATCTTCGCGCTCGGCATTGAGGGCCTCGGCCGAAACACCAAAATCGGTGGTTCAATCATCGTGATGGCCATCGTCGGCGGAGCAGTTCTCACACCCCTGATGGGCTGGATCTCTCAGGTCACGCATCGCATTTCCCTGGCGTACGCTGTGCCGCTCATCTGTTACTGCGTTATCGCCATCTACTCATTCCTCTGGCAGAAAATGCAGACGACTGAAGCGGCGATTCTAGAGTAGCCAACTGTTCCGGATAATTCAGTAAAGTCGATATCTGGTTGACCTATCTGTGTGATAGCATGGCCGCTAAGTCCCCGTCCCAAGCCCAAAATCAGAAGCATCCAGGAGGACCACAGCCTTGGCTCTCACTATCTCCGGTCTTTCAAAGACCTATTCCAACGGTGTTAAGGCGCTCCAGAACGTCTCGCTGACCATCGGAAATCACATGTTCGGGCTACTCGGTCCCAACGGCGCTGGAAAAAGCACCTTGATGCGGACGGTGGCTACGCTCCAGGCTCCCGATACAGGCAGCGTGAATCTCGATGGGCTCGACGTTATCGCGAACAAGACAGAAGTTCGCAAAGTCCTCGGATATCTTCCACAGGAATTTGGCGTATATCCCAAAGTCTCCGCGACCGACATGCTGCATCATCTCGCTGTAATGAAGGGCATCACAAACAAGGGCGAGCGCAACGAGATCGTCGATGCCCTCCTGCATCAAACCAATCTCTGGGATGTCCGCAAAAAATCGCTCGGCACCTACTCCGGCGGCATGAAGCAGCGCTTCGGAATCGCGCAGGCATTGCTGGGTAAGCCAAAGCTCATCATTGTCGATGAACCCACCGCTGGCCTCGACCCAGCAGAGCGCAATCGTTTCCTCAATCTGCTAAGTTCCATCGGCCGGGATGTCATCGTGATCCTGTCCACGCATATCGTCGAAGATGTCCGCGAATTGTGCCCGCGCATGGCCATCATCGCCAATGGAACGGTTCTGCTTGAGGGTTCGCCCGCGGAAACGCTCAACGCATTGCATGGAAAGATCTGGTCCAAGGTAGTTGGCAGCGACGATGAGTTGAAGGCGCTCGAAGCCAATCTGCAGGTGATCTCCACTCACTTGATCGCCGGCCAGCACGAAGTGCGCGTGTACGCCGACTCCGATCCCGGAGATGGATTTAAATCTTCTGAGTCGGATTTGGAAGACGTCTATTTCCTCAGCCTTGCCCGTCATGCGAAGAACTAGAGCGCGGAGAACCCCATGCGATTGTTTCTTGAATTCTTCATTTTCGAGCTGAGGTTTCGTTTCAAAACGATCTCTACCTACGTCTACTTCGCCATTTGGTTCGCCTTCAGCTTCCTCTGCATTGCCAGCGAAAACTTTGGCCCCATCGCCTTCGGCAATGGTAAGGTCCTGCTCAACGGACCGTATGCGAACATCTACAACGATGTCTTCTCCACCTTCTTCGGACTGATCATCATCGGCGCCATCTTCGGCACCTCGATCCTTCGCGACTTTCAGCGCGATACCACGCAAATCCTGTTTACCAAGCCGATCTCCAAGTTTGGCTATCTCGGCGGGCGATGGGCGGGATCATTGCTCACAACCGCATTCGCCTTTTCCGGCTTGGTCTTCGGCGAGTTACTGGGCACGCTGGCTCCATGGGCAGACCACACTCGCATCGCGCCAACGCACCTGTGGTGGTATCTTCAACCGTTCCTCTCCATCGTTCTCGTGCAAATCTTCTTCATTGGCTCCATCTTTTTCATGGTGGCAGCTCTTACCCGTCGCATCTTCATTGTTTACGTACAGGGCGCGGCCTTCCTGATTCTGTATCTGATCGGTCTCGGCACCTTTTCAGCAACCCGTGCCACCGCCCTTTTCTGGCCTGGCGTCTTTGACCCGGTTGGCGTCATCCTTAACGACTCCATCACTCGCTATTGGACGGTGGTTGAAAAGAACACCCTGCTCTACTCCTGGTCGCTTCACACGGCTGGCGGCGTGTTCTTTTACAACCGCGTTCTCTGGATAGGCGTCGGCCTGCTCAGCCTGGGCTTGCTTTGGAAGTTCTTTCCGATGTCACTCGAGGCGCTCACCGCACGTACCAGTAGCCGCCGTGCTCGCATCGCGCTTGAGCAGGATGAAGAGCTTCAACCGATACGTACTCGGGCGGTGGCTCGAATTCCACACATACACCAGTCCTTTGGCCTCGGCACAACGATCGAGCAATATCTCTCACTCACACGCATGCGCGTTCGCAACGTTGTGCGCGACGTTCCCTTCTGGGTATTGCTTGTGCTCATGGCTGGGCTGGCTCTCAATAATGGCCATTATGCCGGGCGAGTGGAAGGAAGAAATGTCTGGCCAGTCACCTACCTCATGCTGCAGTCCGTTGAGGGCGGGGCGGTTCTCTTTCTTTACATCGTGGCCACGTTCTATGCAGCGGAGCTCATCTGGCGCGAACGCGATACCCACTTCGAGGGAATTCACGATGCGCTGCCGATGAAGGAGTCGACCGACTGGCTCTCAAAACTCACCGCCCTCTGCGTGGTGGAACTCGCACTCCTCACTATTGCGGGCCTGTGCGGCATTCTCATGCAGACGATCGCCGGCTATTATCACTACGAGCTGCTGCAATACGCGAAAGAACTCTACGTCGTTACGTTCTCTCAGGTTCTCATTTTTGCGCTCTTCGCAATGTTCGTGCAGACCATCGTATCCAACAAGTTCATCGGGCATGGCATCGTCGCCGGCGTCTTTTTGATGCAGATTATCCTCTTCAACTTCGGATGGGAGAATACGCTATACCTCTTCGGCGCAACCCCACCTTCTACCTACTCCGACATGAACGGTTATGGACACTTCGTCCGGCCGCTGTTCTGGGCGATTACATATTGGCTCTCGGTCGCGGCTTTTCTTGCCGTCGTCTCGATCGGACTCGCCCGCCGCGGAGCAGAGGACTCCTTCCGCGCCCGGCTTCACCTTCTACGCCAGAACGCGCTCGGACTCGCCCCGGCAGCCTTGGTCTTTCTATTGATGGCCGTGGGCAGCGGAGGCTGGTTCTACTACAACACTCACGTTCTTAATGAATACGTGAACAACAAAGACCTGCGCGTGATTCAGGCGAAATACGAAAAGGACTTCAAGAAATACGAACATCTTCCCCAGCCAAAAGTCATATCCGTCGATACGCAAATCGACATCTTTCCTGAGCGCCGCTCTTTCAGCGGTAGCGGCCACTTCGTGCTCCAGAACAAGACCTCCCAGCCGATCGCGCAGATCCACATCACCAACGCGCAACAGTCGGTTGAGGACGTAGCCTTCGATCGGCCGTTCCACATCGCCTCAGCCAGCCCGCGAAATCTCTACGTAATCTACGCTCTCGATAAGCCGCTTGCCCCGGGCGAAACGATAAACATGACCTTCAAAATGAGCCGTGAAACTCGCGGCTTTCTCGACGGCCACGAGCGGGCCGAGCTGGCCTACAACGGTACCTTCTTCGATTCGGGATATTTTCCGACCATCGGTTACAGCGCAGATAGCGAACTTACTGATCCCCGCCGCCGCCGTGAAGAGCATCTCGGAGAACTTGAGTTGCTTCCCAATCGTGGAGATCCGGTGGGCAGCGTTACCAACCTCTTCTCACCACAATCCGATTGGATGCACTATCGCGCTACGGTAAGCACTTCGGCCGATCAGATCGCCATCTCGCCGGGCTACCTTCAAAAAGACTGGATTGCGAACGGGCGCCACTACTTCACCTACGACATGGGTGATGTGGAGACGCAGGACTTCTTCTCCTTCCTCTCTGGCAAGTACGAGGTCACGCGCGACACGTTCCAGGGAGCTAACGGTCCCATCGCTATTGAGGTCTATCATCTGCCTTCGCACAGCTTTAACGTTCCCGATATGATTGCCGCATCGAAGGCCGGACTCGCATTCTACGAAAAGGATTTCAGCCCCTATCAGTTCAAGCAGTATCGAATTATCGAGTTTCCGCGTTACCGCAGTTTCGCCCAATCCTTTCCCAACACCGTCCCGTACTCCGAAGGAATAGGTTTTATTGAGCGGGTGAAGAAACCGACCGATATCGACTTCACTTACTTCGTAACCGCGCACGAACTCGGGCACCAGTGGTGGGGACATCAGTTGATTGGTGGCCGCGTTGCCGGATCGAACATGATGTCGGAGACTCTGGCCGAGTATTCGGCGCTGATGACCATGCGCCATCGCTATGGCGACGACAATATGCACAAGTTCCTCAAGTTCGAGCTCGATCGCTATCTGCGCGGCCGCGGCACGGAGGTTCGTAGAGAGGAGCCCCTCGCACAGGTCCAACAGGAGGCATACGTCTGGTACCAGAAGGGTGGCCAGATCATGTATGCGCTCTCTGACTACATCGGCGAAGACAAGGTTAACCTGGCGCTCCACAACTTCCTGATGCAATATCGTTACGCGAACGCGGGCACCGCACAGTCAGCGCCCTATCCCGATACGCGCCAGTTAGTCGCTGCCCTGCGCGAGCAGACGCCCGCCAACATGCAGTACTTCATCGACGATTCCTTCGAGAACATCGTTCTCTACAACAACCGCGCGGAGTCAGCAACGGTAACGGAGACGCCAGATCACAAATTCAAGGTCACCCTGGTGGTGGAGGCGCACAAGGTAAAGTCTGACGGTAGCGGTAATGAGACGCCGGAAGAGTTGAACGACTTGATCGACATCGGCGTCTTCACCGGCCCGCGCGATACGGAAAAGCCACTCTACCTCCAGAAGCATTGGGTCCACGATGGCAAGCAGACATTCGAAATCGTCGTGGACAAGATGCCCGCGCGCGCCGGAATCGACCCACTCAACAAACTTATCGATCGCGATGCTGACGACAATGAGACAGACGTGACCAAGCAGTAAGGAAGCCGATTATCCTGATTAAACTCCCGCGTAGTCGCGGGATCGCATGTTTTGGTTCCCTCTCCACATAAAATGTGAACGAGCGAGTATCGGCGAGGTTCCATCATGACGAGCGGCATTTTCGTGGGATTGTCGACCATCGATCTCATCCATACTGTCGATGAGTTTCCGCTCGCGGATACAAAAGCCGTAGCGGAAAGTCAGGAAATCCTCGTAGGTGGACCTGCGACAAATGCGGCCATCACCTTCAGCCTTCTTGGTGGAAAAGCTACGCTCGTATCGGTTGTCGGGGGACACCCGGTTGCACACCTGATCAAGAACGAGCTTCAAAAATACGCGGTCGATCTCGTCGACCCAGCGACCCAAACAGAGTTGTTGCCCACAATCTCGTCAGTTTGGGTAAATCAGCGCGGTCAGCGCAATGTTGTCTCGGTGAATGCAACCCGCAGTGATATCCCAAGCCCTCAAGTTGATCAATCCCTGTTGCGAGAGGCATCCATATTAATGGTCGACGGCCACTTCATGAGAGCGTGTCAGGTCTGGGCCGCGGCTGCGCGTACGCTCGGAATTCCGGTGGTGCTCGATGGAGGAAGCTGGAAGCCCGGAACCGAACAGCTCTTGAATTTCGTTGGCACCGCAATCTGTTCCGCCGACTTCTCGCCCCCCGGATGCACGAGCGAAGACACCGTCATCCAGTATCTGCAGACTGCTGGTGTGCACCGGGTCGCGATCACGCACGGCGCAAGTTCCGTCCGCTTCGTTGCCGGCTCGGATTCCGGCTTTGTCGACGTGCCGCAAGTCGACCCAATCGATACGACGGGCGCCGGAGACATTTTCCATGGCGCTTTCTGCTTTCACACAGCAAACGGTTCCAGCTTCGTTGATGCCCTGCGTGAAGCGGCCGGCGTCGCCACAGCGTCCTGCCAGTTCCGTGGAACCCGAGAATGGACGTCCGCGCCATGAGCGCAGCATTGGAATTCCAAAACACTTCCGTCGCACTGGAGAGCGGCCGCTTGCTGCTCGATGGCGTTTCGCTTGCGCTCGAAGAGGGCACTGTCACTGCGATTCTCGGCCGCAGCGGCTCCGGGAAGACCACCCTCCTCCGTACGGCAAATCGGATGATTGAGCCGACGCGCGGTCAGGTCTGTGTAGCTGGCACGACCATCAACGATCTCAGCCTCGTTCAACTGCGCAGGAGAATGGGCTATGTCATTCAAGAGACCGGCCTCTTTCCGCATTTCAACGCAGAACGCAATATCGGCATCGTTCTTGAAGCTGAAGGCAAGGCCCGTAGCGAACGTGTCGCCCGCAGTAACGAATTGCTGCAACTGGTCGGTCTCGATCCAGCGGTGTTTTCCCACCGCTTTCCCCATCAGCTCTCCGGAGGGCAGAGGCAGCGCGTCGGGCTAGCTCGTGCGCTGGCTGCCGAGCCGAAAATTCTGCTCATGGATGAGCCCTTTGGCGCGCTCGATCCGCTCACACGGGCAGAAATGCAAGACATGCTGCGCGGCTTGCTGCAGCGAGTGCGCACCACCGTTCTACTAGTAACTCACGATCTCGATGAAGCGCTCTATCTCGCCGATCGCATCGTCCTTCTTGGCGAGGGCAGGGTGCTCGCAAATTTTGCCCGCGATCAATTCCTCCAGTCCGAGCAACCCGAAATCGTGGCGTATGCTCAGGCATTCCATCGCGGCCAGTCGCACGCAGCACACGATGCGAATTCGAAGGACGGTGCCGCATGAGCACATCGTTCCTATCGAGATACGGCGGCGAAATCGCAACGCTCACGTTGGAACACCTCTGGCTTACCGGTGCCGCCATGCTGTTTGCGGCCATTCTCGCCATCCCCGCCGGCATCTGGCTCACGCGCTCGCCGCGCTGGGCCAAACCCGTAATCGGCCTGACAAATATACTGCAGACCATTCCCTCGCTGGCCATGTTCGGATTCCTGCTCCCCCTCCCATGGTTCGGAGAACGCGCCGCGCGCATCGCCATCGTCGCCCTCACCGCTTATGCGCTTCTCCCCATCCTGCGCAATACCTACGCTGGAATCCGAGGCATCGACCCCACACTGATTCAAGTTGCCCGAGCCATCGGCCTGACGGACGTGCAGCGACTGTTCAAGATTGAGCTTCCCCTTGCCGCATCCTTCATCTTCGCCGGACTGCGTACAGCCACCGTGACCTGCATCGGCATCGCGACAATCGCGGCGGCAGTCGGAGCCGGCGGTCTCGGCGAACTAATCTTTCGCGGCGTCGCCTCGGTCGACAATCGCCTTGTTCTCGCCGGAGCCATTCCCGCCGCTCTTCTTGCGCTCGCTGCCGATGCGGCCCTCGGACTTCTCGAACGGCGGTTCAGGGTTCCGGATTCCCAAGGTTCAAACCGATGAGCCGGACATCTCTTCTCGCATGCGTCCTGGCTCTTTGTATGCCTCTTGTTAGCTGTTCACCGCCGCGTTCTGATCACCCGATCATTGGCGCAAAAAATTTTACCGAGCAAGTCATCCTCGGCGAATTGCTGGCACAGGAGATCGAGAGCAAATCCAATCTCAAAGTCGAGCGTCGCTTTTACCTCGCCGGCAGCTACATCTGCAACCAGGCTCTTGTCTCAGGCCGCATCGACGCCTACGTGGAATACACCGGCACCGCGCTCACCGCCATTCTCAAGCAGCCAGTCGATCGCAATCCCGAGTCAGTTCTCGATACCGTTCGCCGGCTTTATGATCGCGCTATAACATCACAGTCGCCGAGCCGCTCGGATTCGAAAACACATTTGCCATGGTCATTCGTGGTGACGATGCGCGCCGGCTGAATCTATTAACGTTGAGCCAGGCCGCGACCGTACACACCGCAGTGGCGTCTTGGGGTTGGATACGAATTCGAACAGCGCCCCGATGGCCTGCCCGGACTAAGTTCTGCCTACAACCTGCACTTCGACGGATCGCCCCGAACCATGGACCTCGGCCTGCTCTATCGCGCTCTCAATGCCCGCCAGGTCGACATGATCGCCGCCAACTCAACTGATGGTCCGATCCAGGCGTTCGGCCTCGTTGCTCTCCAGGACGACCGTCACTACTTCCCGCCCTACGATGCAGTCCCGCTGGTGCGCGACGACGCCCTGCGCCGTTGGCCGCAGATCACAGGTTGCCCTTCATGCGCTCGCCGGACATATCACCGCAAACGATATGCGTGCTATGAACGAAGCAGTCGACGGGCAGCACCACGACCCCGCCGACGTCGTTCGCGAATTCCGCATGAAGAAGGGCCTGTAAGCGCACAGTTGTTGCCGCGAACGGAGAGGCATATCCTCTTTGCAAGGCATTGATTCCCCGTTGTCGATGCCTACGAGGTCTAGCGACAGTGAACAACACCATGGATCATCCGGCCTGCTGGCCGGCCCTTCCGCTCGATTCCTGGCAGGATACATACGCTACGCTACACATGTGGACGCAGATCGTCGGCAAGATTCGCCTCCGACTCACACCGCTCGTCAATCACTGGTGGAACGTTCCCCTCTATGTGACGGCTCGCGGATTGACCACCTCCGGCATCCCCTATGGGGACAGATCATTCGAGCTCCGTTTTGATTTCATCCAACATCAGCTCATTCTTGAGACCAGCGATGCCATCGTGAAGAAGCTTCCCCTTGAGCCTCGTCCCGTTGCCGATTTTTATGAGGAATGTCTCGCCATGCTCCGGTCAGCCGGCATCGACATCAAGATCTGGCCGATGCCGGTCGAGATTCCCAATCCCATCCGCTTTGATCAGGACCGGCAGCACAGCTCCTACGATCCTGAATCCGTTGCGAGATTCTGGCGCATCCTGCTTCTCAGTCGATGCCGTCTTCCAGCAATTCCGTTCGCAATTCATCGGCAAGAGCAGCCCTGTGCATTTCTTCTGGGGCAGTTTCGATCTGGCTGTCACCCGATTCTCAGGCCGCAAAGCTCCGCCGCGCGAAGGAGCCGACTCCATCACCCGCGAGGCCTATTCTCACGAAGTGAGCAGTGTGGGATTCTGGCCTGGTGCTGGCTTTGCCGGCCCGGCTTTCTATTCGTACATGGCGCCTGAGCCCCAGGGGTTTCGCACCGCGCAGGTCCAACCCGCGGCCGCTCACTACGACCAGACCCTCAGCGAATTCGTCGTCATGTACGACGTCATCC
Source organism: uncultured Acidobacteriaceae bacterium (assembly GCA_963782775.1). Taxonomy (GTDB): domain Bacteria; phylum Acidobacteriota; class Terriglobia; order Terriglobales; family Acidobacteriaceae; genus Telmatobacter. Next base: position 118,842 of record CAWALE010000011.1, on the reverse strand, counting down.
GCACATCCGCATCGCCGACCGATGCGCTGCTCGCATTCTGTCAAAGTACCTACGAAGCCGGCGCAAAGGCGGCAAACTGGGATCGCGAAAGCCTCGAACGAAACAACCCCTAAACAGAGATCCGTTCGAACCTGTGGGAAAGATGATAGCTACTTGGCCCCCGCAAAGTTGTAGCCTTCCACACGCACGCGCGGCTTCTCTCCCCGCGTGTCCGCATCTTCAAGCGATATCGAAATGCTTTTCTTCTCGCCCGGCATTAATGCGATGTAGTTATCATCGTAGAGCGCCGGCACTATCAGATCGCCGCTCTTGCTGCGCACCGCTTTCACGCGCACCATCAACGCCGGCGTCCTCGAAACGTTGTGCAGTTCCATCTTGATCTGCCAGTCTGCGCCGTTGCGCCGGACGTGCGTTTTTGCAGTCACCCTGGCGCCGGCCAAATCGCGAATCCCCTGGTAATCGCCCTCTTCAAGCCCATGCAGATAGAAGTTTGACGAGACAACATCTTTGCCGTGTGTCAGCGTCAAGCGGATGAAATGCGTGCGCGCAAGCCCCGCAGGAAACTCCAGCTGCATCGGAGATTGCGTGCTGTCCTCAAGGCTGTCGAGCGTCGCGCTCTTCTCCCACTTCACCGTCCCATCGATGTTGATCACTTCTGCGTGAGCGGCAAGCCCCTTCTGCTCGCCGGCGTTGTAGTTCACAACTTCAACAGCATCCGTTGCAGCGTTCCACTGGATATGCAACGGCTCTGCGGCCTTCTTCGCTCCGTAGTAGCCAGCGTCAGTGTCGAAAAAATAGTCGTAAGTCTGCCACAAGCAGCGACGGCCACGCCGGATGGCTCATCCAGATCAGCAGTCCGAGCCGGTTCTTGCTTTGTCCTCGAACATGCCGCGATAAGCGTCGTAATCCACGAACTGCGCGAAGCTGACCCAGTCGCCGACGTTGTCCGCGCCTCCATACTGCTTGTCGACCGCGGTGGTAAATGGATTCTGCTCCGTGATAATCATGTAGCGGCCATTGATAGCCCTGTGGCCACATCGCAGATTCAGGCATCGTCCTGCGCAAAATATCCATCTCCACCACATTGGGCGAACCCATTTCGCTGTGCAGCTTGGTCGGCGCATGTTCGAAGTAGTAACGCAGTCGGCTCCACGCGATACGGCCCGTGCCCGCTCACCGGCCCGTCAGCCGAACTCGAAATGTAATGCGATCCCGCCTCCAGCTCCGAGACCAGATCACGCAAGCCATCGTCGATGGCTTTCGGCGGCAGTCCTTCATTGCGACCGCAGAATATCCCCAGCGACGCATGATTCCGGATGCGCAGCATGTAGTCGCGCGCATTCGCAGAAACAGATCGTTATCCTCCGGATCAGGTCCATCCCACGGATTCGCTAGCCAGAAGTCCTGCCACACCACTACGCCATTGCGATCCGCTGCTTCGTAGAACGCCTCATCGCCCGTCTGCCCCACCCAGTTGCGAATCATGTTGAAGTGTTCGTCGCGATGGTAGCGGAGAGCCGTGTTGTACTCGCGCGCGCGATAGCGGAGCATCGACTCGGGGAATCCCCAGTTGCCGCCGCGTGCGATGAACCGCCGCCCGTTGATCCAGATCTTCAACACCCCGCCATCTTCCGAGTAGGTAAACTGCCGAACTCCCGCCTCGAATGAAGTCTTGTCCGATTCCACACCATCGACAACAAAGCTGATCGATACCGGATAGAGATTGGGATCGCCATAACCCACCGGCCACCACAGCTTCGGATTCACGAGCCTCAGCGCGGCCTGTGTCGCAGGCGAAAGCTCAATCGTCTGTGTTGAAGCGGCATCGACAGTCGCCGCCATCTCCACAGCTACATCGCCAAAGCGCACACGCAGAGAACCGCTCACCGCCTTTGTATCGAGATTCCGCAGAGTGGCTTTGATCGTGACATCCGCGCGCGTCGTATCCGGCAGCGGCAAAGCGGTTGTCACCATCGGGTCTTCAATCTTTACTGGGCCGCTGGTAGTAAGGGAAACATTGCTCCAGATTCCCGTATCTCGTCCGCGAATCGTCGAAATCCAATCCCATCCCGCTGATGCATGGTATGTCGGGTTATCGCGACCAAGCGCGCCCCCGTTCACCGTCGGCCCTGCCTTGTCTTTCGTACTGCCGGGATTCGCAACTCGAATGATGCGCACCGCGAGAGTGTTCGCTCCCCCGTGATGGACAAGCGCAGTCACGTCGAATTTCCCGCGCATGAAACCGCCGTCGATCTTCCCGACGCGGTGTCCGTTGAGAAAAATCTCAGCCTTCCAGTTGATGCCATCGAAGTTAAGCCACGTGTGATCACCCGGATGTTGCTCCGCAGCCACATTGAACTCGTCGCGATACCAGAAGTCAGCGCAAAAGAACGAGTCGGAGATTGCGTACTGGTTGTCACCGAAATCAGGATCCGGAATCGCACCGTCATTCAGGTAGCTGGTGAGCACTGTTCCTGGAACCGTTGCGATCATCCAGTCTTTATCGGCAAAGCCAGCTGTCGAGAGTTCTTCTCCGCTCGCCGGCACGAGAGAAGCGCGCTGCACGCGCCAGTTTCCACCCGCAAGAGGCAGCGTTCCATCGCCCAGAGCTTGTGCGGCAGCGTGGGGCGCCGTCACGAGTCCGCCGCGACCGTAGACCTCAAGCTCGCTGAGAATGTAGCGATCTCCTGCATTAACCGGCTTCGTCATCAGCACTCGGACGTAGCGTCCGCGAGCCGGCTGCGCCAAGTGAATGTCATCGTTTGCACCTGTCCCTGAAGGCAGCGGCTGCAACGTCTTCCACTGGCCCGCATCATCCGACACCTGGATAGAACCTTCTGCCGCACGCTGAATCCAGGCCAGCCCAATGCGATCGAAGGTGCAAACCGCGCCCAGGTCAACGTAGACCCATTCTTCTCCACTCCCCGCGCTCATCCACGCGCTCGCAAATATATCGGGTCCCGCCACGCGAACCGGCTGCCCCTTGTCAGTGAGCGCAAGATCCGCAACTCCCCACGCGCGCACATTCGGTGACGCCAGTTGCACGCGATACGACCTGAACCGTGCTGGCGCGGCAAATGCAATCGTCTCCAGAAAACTCGGACCGGGTTCCCGCATGTCCGGCCACTCTGAGCCGGTGGCTCGTCCAACTTCCTTCCACGTCACGTGATCGTCGGAACCGGAGACAGTGTAGGTCCACGTCCCCGATAACGATCTGCCGTAAATCTTGCGGAGATAAAGGTCAACGCGGTCGATCTCCGGCGGCTCGCCTCCGCCCTTCAAATCAAATTCAACCCATGGCGAATCGCCCGACACATTCACTGAAGATGTGACATTGCCATCCAGAAAGAGTTCGCGTTCATTCTTAGGCAAGAGCTCCGGCGTTGCTGGTCGAAGTCTCGATCCACTGCGGCATCGAAGACTCCTTGATGCCGTCAGTGATCAATTGCGCCGTCAGGTTGTAGTCATAGGCGCTCGACTGGTACGCCGGCCGATGCAGCGCCAGGTTGCGATAGGCATTCGCGTCCGTCACCAGCGTCGGCCCCATGTACTCCTTTGGATCTCCGGGATACACTCCAATTCCGCGCGTGTAGTTCTGCGCGTGCACCGTCGACAAGGCGAAGGCAACGACAAAGGCGAGTTGTTTCATGATTTACTCCGCAGACACAGTCGATACTCATCGCACGAGATTAGTGTCCCGGTGATCGTCCGTCCCGGCGCGAGAAGATAGGTCATTCAGCTGAACGAGCAAGTGTACCCGTCAGCCCGACCCGCCGCAAACCGAGCATACGGCTTCGAATGCCGCCGCAAGAAAACCAGCGCGAACGGCTCCGATGGGCTGCATTACGGAGTGAACTGATATTGTCTCGTTTTGGTCGAAGCTACAGTGCGCAAAAGCGCGGCTGATTCACTTCACGCCAGACTCACTTCACGTTGGTCCAGTCCAACACAACTTTCCCAGCCTGGCCGGATGTCATCGCCTGGAAACCCTGCTCAAATTCGAAATACGGGAAACGGTGGGTTATCACCGGCGAGATATCCAGGCCCGCTTCGAGCAACACCGACATCTTGTACCAGGTCTCGTACATCTCGCGTCCATAGATGCCTTTCAATGTGAGCATGTTGAAGATGACCGCTCGCAAGTCGATTGGTGATTTCTTCGCCGGAATTCCAAGGATCGCAATCTTCCCGCCGTGGCTCATATTCGCGATCATGTCCTGCAGTGCCTGGTCGTTCCCGGACATCTCCAGGCCCACGTCGAACCCTTCCACCATTTTGAGCTGTTTCTGCACGTCAGCGAGCGGCGTCTTGGTCGGATCCACGGCAAGCGTGGCCCCCATCTTCCTGGCCAACTCAAGGCGAAATGGATTCAGGTCCGTGATCACCACGTGCCGTGCGCCCGCACGTTGCACGACGGGTATTGTCATGATCCCGATAGGACCAGCTCCGGTGATGAGCACGTCTTCGCCCAGAACCGGGAAAGAAAACGCCGTGTGAACCGCATTGCCAAACGGATCGAAGATGGCGGCAACTTCCTGATCGATGCCCGGATGGTGTCTCCAGATGTTGGTCATCGGAAGCGAGATCAACTCGGCAAACGCTCCCGGCCGATTCACTCCCACGCCCTTGGTCACGGCGCAAAGATGGCGCCTCCCAGCCAGGCAGTTTCGGCACCTGCCACATACCACGTGCCCCTCTCCGCTCACCAGGTCGCCCGGAAAAAAGTCGCTGACGTTCGATCCCACCTTCACAATTTCGCCCACGAACTCATGACCAATGGCCATCGGGACCGGGATGGTCTTTTGCGCCCACTCATCCCATTCATAAATGTGAACATCGGTTCCACAGATCCCCGTGTAGCGCACGCGAATCAGCACATCGTTGACGCCGATCACCGGCTCGGGAATGTCTTCCAGCCAAAGGCCTCGTTCAGCTTTGCTCTTGACCAATGCCTTCATTGAGAGTCTCTCCAGGGTCCAATCCGATTCGTCCGAAGTTTACCCGTTCCGGCCTCAGAGCCCAAACGCGGCGTCCCCAAAAGTGGGATCTCTACTACCTGTTCCAAATAGATTCAGAGTGATTTTGGTTTGCCCCGGCGAGGATCGTCCCGGCGCATCCTGGAACTTCCTTTCCCCAAAAACTCGAAGGCCCCTCGTTTCCGAGAGGCCTGAATCAGTGGATGGGGGTAGCGCGTATTTAGACCGTAATCGTCCAATTTCGCGAAGTCAAGATCGTTGGAGAAGCGCTCGTGATCTCATCACGTCTTCTGTTCACTCGATGAAAAGATCCATATTCTTTTGTTTCAACGTTCGTTCAGCGATTCGTAAGGAGTCAAAGAGAAGTGCGCAATGCCGGACCTCTTGGCCGAACCACAGACTGTATCCAGAATTGGTGCCGAAGAAGGGACTCGAACCCCCACACCCTTGCGAGTACGTGGACCTGAACCACGCGCGTCTGCCAATTCCGCCACTTCGGCACGAGACACAAATCCAGCAGTTTCCGCCGGATCGGCAGCAACTTTGAGTCTCGCAAAACGAGCCTGCCGTGTCAAATCCGCCGTATCATCCACATCCCTCGTTACTTCCGCTTCAGCGCTTCCAATTCATCCAGCGTCCTCGGCCAATCCGAACCCAGCAGCCGCGACAGACTTCGGTCGGCCAGCACCTTTCCGCCGGTCTGGCACTTCGCGCAGTAGTTCGTCTCGTTGTCCGCGTAGCGAATCCGTTGCACCTTCTCCCCGCATCGAGGACACGGCAAACCGAACCGCCCATGCACCGCCATTTCAGGCCGGAACGCCGTCACCTTCTCCGGAAAGCTCTTTCGCGCCTCCGCTCCCAGCCGATCCATCCATGCGGTCATTGTCGAACGCGTCGCCGCAAACAGCCGCTCCCAGTCTCCCGGCTTCAGCTTGTGCGTCAGTGTAATCGGCGAAAGCTGCGCCGCATGCAGAATCTCGTCCGAGTACGCATTCCCCACCCCGCTGATTAGCCGCGGATCCGTCAAAGCGCGTTTCAGCGTGCGATTCTCCGCCGTCAGCGCCGTACGAAATCCGTCCAGATCCGTCTCAAAAATTTCCACTCCACCGGGATCCATCGCCCGCAGTGCTTCTTCTCCACGCACCACATACAGCGATGCCCGCCGCTTCGAGCCGGCCTCCGTCAGTACCAATGACCCATTCGGAAAATCAAACGCCGCCAGCGCGTTCCTGCCGGCGAGCTTTGCCTGCGGTGCCTTCCAGTGCAGCCGCCCCGCAATCATTAAATGCAGGACCAACCACAGATTGTCGTCGACACCAATCGCGATCCGCTTCCCGATGCGCCGCAGCTCTCGTGCAGTCCGGCCTTCAACCTCACTCAAAGGAGGATCCACCGTCCGCAGCAAAAACACCGAGCCCAATCGCACACGCTCCAGTGTCTGCCCCACGATGCGCTCTTCCAGCGCTGTGATGTATGCAGAGATGTCCGGCAATTCGGGCATGTGTACAAGCTTGTGGGCTGGCGCAAGGTTGACGCAAGTGCAGCATCTTGTATATTTGACCCACGCTTTCCTCTTGTTGCTGATCCGTCCACTCCAAGGTGCGAAAACCATGAAGCGTCTTCTGCCTTCTCTTCTTGCCCTGTTCTTCGCCTTCAACGCGGCCCTGTTCGGCCAGAGCCCTCCTACTGCAACGGCCACTTCGCGTCTGCCTATTCCCACCACGCCGGGCAAGGTCTTCGATCTTGCCTGGGTAGGCAAGATCCTACGCATCACCGATCCCAGGATTGCGCCCGACGGTAAATCGCTGGCAGTCGTCGTTGCGCATCCTGACTACGAAGAAGACATCTATGCATCCGACCTGGCACTGGTCGACACGGCAACCGGCAAGACACGCTACCTCACGCACGATCGCAAGCATGTCTCGTTTCCGCGCTGGTCCCCGTCCGGTGACCGCATCGCATTCCTCGTTGAGGACCAGGACAAGCATAACCAGATCTTCGTGCTCGACATGGCCGGCGGCGAATCGCAACAGCTGACCAAAAGCCAGACCTCAATCCAGCAATTCGCCTGGAAACCCGACGGCACAGCCATCGCCCTCGCTGCAGCCGACGCGCCTCCCAAGAAGACCGGCGCCGACAAATTCGACGATGCCTTCGAGGTCGGCAACGGTAGCTTCCTCGACAAGGACAAGGCTCTGCCCACGCACCTGTGGCTCATTCCCGCCACTGGCGGCGAGGCGAAACGCCTCACCTCAGGTACGTGGACTTTGCCTGTAGCCTTTCCTCCCGGACCTCCGGCATCGCCTATCGCGTTCACGCCCGATGGCAACAAGCTCGTCTATGTGCGTCTTGAAAACACCTACTCCGGCGATCGCCGTTACTCCTCGCCTCAGGTGCTCGATCTCGCCACCGGCAAGTCAGACCCGATCACAACCCACACCATGTACTCCACGCAGCCCGTCCCTTCGCCCGATGGATCGCACCTCGCCTACATCTTTCCGCGCGATGGCACCGATCGCAACTACCAGGACATTTACGTCGTCGACGGACTCAAGGGCGACGGCGACAACATCACCCGCGCCATCGATCGCAATTTCTTCCGGGCTCTCTGGAGGCCCGACAGCAAATCCATCCTGACCGGCGCGAACGACGGCGCCACCGCCAGCCTCTGGATCCAGCCCCTCACAGGCAACGCGACTAAGCTCGACCTCGGCGGCGTCACTCCCAACACCGGCTACTGGCTCGATGCCACCATCAGCAACCAGGGCCAGATCGCTTTCGTAGGAACCGAACCGCATCGCCCTTCCGAGATTTACATTCTCGACACGCCTCAATCCAAGCCGCGCCGCCTCACCACATTTCATGCCGCCTTCGACTCGCTCAACCTCGGCAAGAGCGAAGTCGTCACCTGGCAAAGTCCTGACAAGGCTCCGAGGAACTGGGCCGAAAACGGAATCCTCACCTATCCGCCCGATTACACGCCCGGCAAAAAGCTTCCACTCGTGCTCTACATCCATGGCGGCCCGACGTCGTCGTCAAAAAACGCCTTCTCGCTCTTCGCGCAACTCATCGCCGCCCAGGGATGGCTCGTCTTCGAGCCCAACTATCGCGGCAGCGACAACTTCGGCAACGATTTCAGCCGCGCCATCGTTGACGATTCCGGCGACGGCCCCGGCCGCGATGTTTTCGCCGGCCTCGACATGCTCAAGAAGCGCGGCATCGTCGACGAATCCAACATCGCCGTCACTGGCTGGAGCTACGGCGGCTACATGACCAGCTGGCTTATCGGCCACGCGCAATTCTGGAAAGCCGCCATAGCCGGTGCGCCAGTTACGAACCTTCTCGATCAGTACGCTCTGTCCGACAGCAACGTCAGCCGCGCCACCGCCATCGGCGGCTCACCGTACACCGGCGACTGGATGAAGCACTGGGTCGAGCAGTCACCCATCACCTACTACGACAAGATGACAACACCCACGCTCGTCTTGCAGGATGTGGGCGACTACCGTGTCACCATCACCCAGGGATACCAGCTCTATCACGCGCTCAAAGATCGCGGTGTCAAGACATGGTTCTATGCCTATCCCATCGGCGGCCACAGCCCCAACGATCCGGTGCGCATGCGCGACGTCTACCGCCGCTGGATCGAATGGCTCGACCAATATTTGCCACACGATTGAGCAACAACCTTCATCAGTTATTCGACGGGCAACTTGGAGGTTGCGAATACGGAGGGAGCAGCAGCCTTTAGGCTGCTGAAATCACGCGGTCGCTGCTCAACCAATGATCGTGTTATCAATCAGCCGCGTCTTCCCCACCCACGCCGCAACCGCAAACAGCGTGCCCGGCGCGGCGTTGAGCACAGGCCACAGCGTCTCCCAATCCACCAGCTCGATATAATCCACGCGGACCTCCGGCTCCTCCGCAAACACTCCACGCGCCGCTTCGAGCAATACCGCGCTCTGTCGCTCCCCACCGGCCACCACGATTCCACACGCACGAATCGCCCGGCTCAGCACCAGCGCCTGCTTCCGTTCCTCGGAACTCAAATACACATTGCGCGAACTCAATGCCAGCCCATCCGCCTCGCGCACAATCGGGCAAACCAAAATCTTGGTGCCGAGTCGCAGATCGCGCAACCATGCTGCCGAAGCACCGCCACCTGCGCCGCGTCTTTTTGTCCAAAGAACGCGAGATCGGCCTCCGCCGCAATCATCAGCTTCGCCACCACAGTCGCTACTCCGCGAAAGTGTCCCGGCCTCGACGCGCCATCGAGCCGGTCGCTCAATCCTTCCACGTCAACAAACGTCGCCGCACCGCCGGGATACATCTCCTCCACGCTCGGCGCGAAAATCACCGTCGCACCTTCCCGCTCCGCCAACTCGCAGTCCGCCTTGAACGTTCGCGGATACTTCGCGAAATCCTCGTTCGGTCCAAACTGCGTGGGGTTCACAAAGATGCTCACCGCAACACGGCCCGGCCGTGCTTCCGCCGCCGCTCTGATCAGCGACGCGTGCCCCGCATGGAGAGCTCCCATCGTCGGCACCAGCGCAACTCCGCCGCCACCATCGCAACGCAGGGCGCGGCTCCACGCTCGCAGTTCTTCCACTGTCTTTAGAATTTGCATTAGGCCTTGCGCAGTTGCCTCACTGGCTTCGCATCACCGCGCTCTGCTTCCAGTTCGGTGCGCACGGCCGAAGACAGGTGATAGCTCTCCTCATCCGATGGAAACGCGCGGTGTTCTACGTCTTCACGATAGTGCTCAATCGCTTCGCGGAACAGCCCCGCCGCATCCGCATATCGCCGCGCAAACTTTGCCTTCGGCGCAAAGCTCAGATTCACCATGTCGTGGAAGACGAGAATCTGCCCGTCGCAATCCGGCCCCGCTCCAATCCCGATCGTCGGAATCGTCAGCTCTGCCGTAATCTCCGTCGCCACCTCGCGCGGAATCCCTTCCAGCACCAGCACGCCCGCGCCCGCTTCTTCCAGCGCCTTCGCGTCCGTCTTGATCTGCTGGATCGCATCCACTGACTTGGCCTGCACGCGGTAACCGCCCATCCGGTGCACGCTTTGCGGCGTCAGCCCAAGGTGAGCAATCACTGGAATCTCTGCCTCCGTCAGCGCCTGCACCAGCGCCACGCGAGGCCCTTCGATCTTCACGGCTTCCGCGCCCGCCTCTTTGATAAACCGCACGGCGTTGGCCACACCCTCCGTCACCGTTCCGTGATAGCTGCCGAAAGGCATATCCGCCACCACCAGTGCCCGGCGCACAGCCCGCCGCACAGCACGCGTGTGATGCAGCATCTCATCGACGGTCACAGCTAGCGTATTGTCGTGGCCCATCACCACCATCGCCAGCGAATCACCCACCAGGACCAGGTCGATGCCCGCCTCATCCACCAGTCGCGATGTTGCGTAGTCATACGCGGTGAGCGCAGAGATAGGCTTGCCCTGCCGTTTCATCTCGGCCAGCGCAGGAATCGTGACTTTTGTGTGGAAGAATCAAGCGGCGAAGAATTCGCGCTTCCGGGGAAGTTCGTAATGCTCATGCAGTCTCCAGTGCCGCTCCGTAAACACAAGATGCGACCCGAACAACATAAGTATACGCCCAAACCCATCTCGGCTCGTCACACTTTGCTTGCTGACTGGGCGCCTGCCGCCGCACACTATTGGCAGTAATGCTTTCTCCTTTAGCTGCGAGTATTTACGGAGTGATCGGTCTCGCCGGCACAACCGGGCTTGGCATCGGCGGTTTTGCCTACGCCTCGCGCTGGCCAACTTCGCAAATCTTCGGCCGCACGCTCGTCGCCCCGCGCAGACCCGGCCAGCTCGCTCTCACCTTCGACGACGGCCCCAATCCAGCGTGGACGCCGCGTCTCCTCGACATCCTCGCCGAGCACAATGTGCACGCCACATTCTTCATGGTCGGCAAGTGCGCGCAATCCGAACGCGAACTAACCCGCCGAGTCGCCGAAGCTGGACACCTGATCGGCAATCACACGTGGACCCACCCCGACCTCTCCCGCGCCCGATCCGCAAACGTTCTCGACGAGCTCACCCGCACCAGCGACATTCTCACGGAGATCACTGGCAAACCCGTCGTCTACTTCCGTCCGCCCTTTGGCGCACGCCGTCCTTACGTACTCAAACTCGCACGCCAACTCGGCCTCATCCCAGTAATGTGGAACGCCATGACAACCGATTGGAAGGAGCCGTCCGCAGACAAGATTGCGCAAGTTCTGATGAAGAAGATCGGCAGCAACCAGCGCAGCGGATACGCCAGCAACATTGTGCTTCACGACGGCGGCCATCGCGGCCAAAACGCCGATCGCGGCCCATCCATCACCGCAGCCGCTCAGCTTCTCGATCGCTACCACCGCGCCCACACGTTTGTCACCCTCGACGCATGGACCGAGTAACCCTGCGAAGCAATTCTAAATTCGCTATCGTCATCCTGAGCGAGTGGAGCGAGTCGAAGGACCCGCTTCTTCTCGTCAAGCAAACGCTTCACGCGCCGCCTCAATCGTAGCTCGCACTTCCGCATCCCCATGCGCCGCCCCCAGAAACGCCGCTTCAAACTGCGACGGCGGCAGCCACACCCCACGATCCAGCATCGCCCGATGAAATTTCCCAAACGCCCCCGTATCCGACTTCGCTGCCTCGTCGTAATTCGTGACCGGATTTTCGTTGAAGAACCACGTCCACATCGCTCCCACGCGATTCGTCGTCATCGCAACGCCGGCCTTCGCGGCTTCCGCAGCAACACCCTCCGCAACGGCCCTCGCAGTCGACTCCAGCCGTGCATAAACCTCCGCCTCATGTTCATGCAGATATCCCACCGTCGCAATTCCCGCAGCCATCGCCAGCGGATTCCCGCTCAACGTCCCAGCCTGATAGACAGCGCCCAGCGGCGCCAGCATATCCATGTACTTCCGCTTGCCGCCGAAAACGCCAACCGGCAATCCACCACCCACAATCTTCCCCAGCGTCACCAAATCGGGATCGAGTCCATACAACTCGCAAGCTCCGCCCAGCGCCACGCGGAACCCCGTCATCACCTCATCCACAATCAGTAGCGCGCCTTCGCGCCTGGTCAACTCTCGCAGCGCCTGCAAGTAGCCGGGCATCGGCGCAATACATCCAGCATTTCCCACCACCGGTTCCAGAATCACCGCCGCAATCTCATCAGGATGCGCATCAAACGCCGATTCCACAGCCGCCGTGTCGTTATAGGGCAACGCGTGTGTCAGCACGGCGATCTCTTCCGGCACACCAGCCGACCCAGGAATCCCAAACGTCGCCACGCCCGAGCCGGCCTTCACCAACAGCCCGTCCGCATGCCCGTGATAGCAGCCTTCAAACTTGATAATGATCTTGCGTCCGGTCGCCGCACGAGCCAGCCGGATCGCCGACATCGTTGCCTCGGTTCCCGAACTCACAAAGCGCATCTTCTCAATCGCCGGATAGCACGCAACAATTCGCTCCGCCAGGTCGGCCTCGCTCGCCGTCGACGCGCCAAAGCTCGCCGAGTTCCGCGCCGCGCGTTCAATTGCCTCCACCACCGGCGGAAACGCATGCCCCAGAATCATCGGTCCCCACGAGCCGACGTAATCGATGTAGCGGTTGCCGTCCGCGTCCACCACGTAAGCTCCCTCGGCCCGCTCCACAAATGGCGGAGCTCCGCCCACCGCGCGAAACGCGCGCACCGGCGAATTCACGCCGCCCGGAAAAAAGCGCTCAGCGCGCTGCTGCAATTCGTGGGACCGTGTACGCGTCAGGACCGGAGTTTTGGTGCTCATCGTGGCTCCAGTATAGAAGTCGCACCGTCCATCGGAGCCGCTCTCCAATTCACCTTTCATCGTTCTCCACATTTTGAACAGCGAATCGATTTCGCCGTTCACAGACCCTCGGCCTCAACCCTGCTAGAATCGACCTTTCCGGTCCGCAGCGCCTGCTTCAAACTCCAACGTAGAAGGCCGAAAAGTGCCCGAAGAATCCAAATCCAAGCCCATTTCGACGAAGTCCGCACCCAAGTCCATCACCTATGCCGACGCCGGCGTCGACATTTCCCGCGGCGACCGCGCCAAAGACCGCATCAAATATCTGGCGCAGAAGACCTTTAATCGCAATGTTTTAGGGGGAATTGGCGGCTTCGGCGCCCTCTTTCGGCTGGACCTGCAGAAGTTCAAAAGCCCAATCCTGGTCAGCTCGGCCGATGGTGTCGGGACCAAGCTGAAAATCGCCTTTGAAATGGGCCTCCATTCCAGCGTCGGCGCCGATCTGGTCAACCACTGCGTCAACGACATCGCCGTCCAGGGCGCCACTCCGCTCTTCTTTCTTGACTACTTCGCCAGCGGCAAGCTCGACCCCGAGGTCACCGAAACGGTCGTTTCCGGCCTCGCTGACGCCTGCAAAGCCAACGGTTGCGCCCTCATCGGTGGCGAAACCGCCCAGATGCCCGGCTTCTACGCCGAGGGCGAATACGATCTCGCCGGCTTCATCGTCGGAGCCGTCGATCGCGACAAACTCGTTACCGGAGACGAAATCAAGCCTGGCGACGTCCTCATCGGATTCCCCTCAACCGGTCTCCACACCAATGGCTACTCGCTCGCCCGCAAGCTCATGTTCGATGTTGCCGGTTACAAGCCGAGCCAATACGTCACAGCTATCAAGGAGAAAGCCGGCGCCGCGCTCATGAAGACGCACCGCAGCTATCTCCACGTCATTCAAAAGCTCGTTGCCGCGGGTATGACCGCAGGTATGGCTCACATCACCGGTGGCGGCATCACTGAGAACTTGCCGCGCATCCTGCCTAAGGGTACCGGCGCGCAGATCGAGTTGGGTTCCTGGCCCGTCCTGCCCATCTTCGATCACCTCCGCGACCTCGGGCAGGTTTCGCAGGACGAGATGATGCGCACTTTCAACATGGGCGTTGGCCTCATCGCCGTCATTCCCGCCGCCAAGTACACGCGTGCCAAAACCCTGCTCGACCGCGCAGAAGAAAAGTTCTACGTAATAGGCCGCATAGTCAAAGGCGACCACCGCGTACAGTACACATGAGCCTTCGCATTCGTACCGTCAATCCGCACAACGATGGGTGCCCCAGGTCTGTGTTTTCAGACCTGGGATAGCACGAACCCAAAGGGGTTGCGGCAGAGCGCAACGAAAGATCTGCTTTGGGCTCCAGCAATCAAACCGGGGCTTCAGCCCCTGAGGCAAGCCGTTGGGTTCTCCTGCAGGAAAGCCGATTACACGCCTCGGAGTCCTCCTCTCCGGCCGCGGCTCCAACTTCCTCGCCATCGCTCGCAACATCCGTGAAGGCCGTCTTCCCAATGTCGAAATCGCCGTGGTCCTCTCCAACGTCGCCGAAGCTCCTGGCCTAGCGGCCGCGGCTGAACTGGGCCTGCCGCACAAACTCCTCGTCTCCAAAGGCCGCCCCCGCGCCGACCACGACGCCGACCTCATCGCCTGCCTGCGCCAGCACAATGTCGACCTCGTCTGCCTGGCCGGTTACATGCGCCTGCTCTCGCCCAGGTTCATCGCCGCCTTCCCCAACCGCATCCTCAACATCCACCCCTCGCTGCTCCCCGCATTCCCCGGCCTCGACGCCCAGCAACAGGCCTTCGACTACGGCGTAAAAATCGCCGGCTGCACCGTGCACTTCGTCGACGAACACCTCGACCACGGCGCCATTATCCTTCAGCGCGCAATCCCCGTCCTCGAAACCGACGACGCCCACTCCCTTGCCGAGCGCATCCTCGTCGAAGAGCACATCGCCTACAGCGAAGCCATCGCCCGCGTCGCCTGCGGCGACTACGAAATCCAGGGCCGACGCTGCGTCACGCGGCAACTTTAGTTACTCTCTGTTTTTGATCTTGCTGTTCGTGTTACAGCCTCCTCTTTCCTTTCATGGCATAATTGCCGCATTCATGCAGATCAACTGTCCGTCCTGCCGCTCGAAGATCGCGACCGACGACATCAACGTCTCTACCGACGTCGCCCTATGCCGCGCTTGCGGAAACACCTTTCGCCTCTCTGAAATCATCGGCGGAATCTCTTTGAGCGGTAGCTCATCTGCTTCCGTCGATCTGAACTCCCCACCGGAAGGTACCTGGTACCAGCCGCTGCCTGACGGATTCACGGCTGGAGCCACAACGCGCACATGGGCTGCGCTCTTCGTTGTGCCCTTCACGTGTATCTGGTCCGGCGGTTCGATGTTCGGCATCTATGGAACTCAGCTCATCAAGGGACACTTCAACCTTGCCTCTTCGCTCTTCGGTATCCCTTTTGTCATTGGCTCGATTTTCTTGATCTCGTGGTGCGCCATGAGTGTCGCCGGCAAGGTGACACTCACTCGGCACGCTGATCAACTCACCATCTTCACAGGAGTCGGCCCCATCGGGTGGAGCCGAAGTTGCGCCTTCTCCGACTTCAATCGCGCGTCTGAAGACTTCTCTTTCAACTCGTCCGACAATTGGAACCGTCAGGGAAAAGTCATCCGGCTCGAAGGCAAGACCGCCATCGCCTTTGGCTCCATGCTGACGACGGAGAGGCGCTATTTCCTGCTCAATGCAATCCGCTCAGCGCTTGCCGGCTCCAGCCCATCGCCCATCTTCGCTGCGCCGGTCGCTCGTTTCCGCTAGTCCACCAGAGTCAACCGACGACGTGCTGGGCGCTTTACTTGGCTTTTGGCGGAAACTGCGACAACAGTTTCTCGATTGCCGCGCCGACCTTCACCAGCGATTGATCTGGTTTCTGCGGGTTCAGCTTCTGCGCTACAGTTCCCACCCAGACCACTTTGTTATTTGCCTGGTCAACCATATCCAATCGAAGAATTCCCTTTGGCTGTGGTTTGCCCGCAGAGCCGGGCGGCGGCTCGAATCCGGCCCACAGCAGCACGTCCACCTGCGGCGCCTGGCAATTCGCACAAGTATCGGCAACCGGATTGATCTCGGAATCGAGGCCGTAGTCCAGGCTGCCTGCGGCGATCACAGTCAGGTCGCCGCCTTTCTCCACGCTCACCAGCCCCTTTGTTTCGATTCCGTTCCTGATCGACCCCACCACTGACGCATACAGAAGCGGCCTGCTCGTGGGAGAAGGAGGCAGCAGCAGCGTGTAGGTCTTGAACTTTGAGAAATCGATGCTCTTGTCATATCCCACGTTTACCTTCTGCGCGAAGCCACAGGCAGTGGACAACATCATGACCATCAAAACGATGTGCAGCTTTTTCACGTGAGAATTCATCCGGCAATCACTCCAACAAAATTTGAAAAGCCAATCGCAAGAAGTCTAGGCTGTCTGAGTTCCGTTTGACACTGGTAGAACTGTCAGTACGAGACTGGGCGCCGAATCTCCTGTCTCAACCCAATGGCTGTCAAGGTCGAAGAATTCGCGGAAAATCGGACTCGCGAATCTCAGTCGAAGAGTTCGATTCTCTCTGGAACGAACTGCTTGTCCTCTTCTTTTGTGCCGGAAAGGAGAAACGAGTTCGTCGCTTCCGCGCGTCCCTCAGCTACTTTCGTGATGAGGTAAGAACACCCCAGCCAGTGTGCTTCGGCGAGATCAGTCGGCGACCACACTGCCGGGTGATCGGGATGCGAGTGATAAAAGCCAGCGATTTCGAGACCGAGTTGCCGAGCTTGCTTTGTAATTCTCACGACTTCTGCCGGTTCGATGGCATATCGATTCCGGGCAGACTCCATCGCGACGTTGGCGGCCGAGACGATATCGACGACGGTCCATCCATCGACGCCGGCGGTGCCTAGCAGCACGCCGCAGCATTCGTTCGGGTATTGTTCCTCGGCGTGAATGCCGATCTGCTCAAGGAGCGTTCGACGCAAGCGAAGCAGGCTCATGGAGTCTCACTGTCTGGCAAAGCGTATATTGTGCGGGTCGTCGTGATGATCGGAGGATTCGCCGGCGTCATAGGTTTTCAAGCCGACTCAGCGGTCGTGGCCGCCGCTACAGGAATGGGGAGTTCCGCGCAGTGTATATGCATGCACCACGAGACTTGACTCATCGATGACAGCGCTGGGAGCCTGCTGGGCGTCCTGAATCTCGGTTGCGATCTGGATACCATCGACCATTTTGCTTTTGGTGATGATGAAGTCTTCGGTCACCGAAGCAGTCGTGCCACCGGGAAGAGTAATGGTGAGGAGCATGGATCCAGAGCCGTCAGGATTGACTGTGTACGTTCCATCCAGACCGATGCTCGTGATCGAGCGCGTCGTGTCGTTTGGCCCGGGCTGGTTCACGATCGCGGATCCCGTTAATCTGCCTCGGCCATCCATCTCTTCATGACCCAACGCGCGCGCGACATTTGCGCCATAGGTTGCAACCGCGGCGTAGTCTCCGCACACGCTGGCCAGGGTGTACTTTCCACGAGACCCGGCGCCATGCTCCTGCTGTGCGTACACAGAGCTCGGAATCATTGCGAATGATGCCAGAACAAGAACTGCTGATTGCAAGGGCGAAACGGAATGCATTTTCATTTTGATCTCCCTGGGGAAGTGGGTTACTTTTTGCGCAGGCGCGTACACCGGCGGCACGCAGGAAGCACATTGAGCATAATGGCTGCTTTCGAAAGGCGCAATCTGATGGATGAGAATCTGGCGGAAAAATCCGCGAGGAATGCACCGAAATCACGGCAGAATAGAGCGAAGAAAGGTGCTTCCTGTACTCTTGAAGAAGAGATAGATTATGGCGAAAAAAACTGTCCGCCCCAGCTTTGACCAAATTTTGGAAACCCTCCGCATGCACGGCTTCGACGTCGCTACATTCAACGGGAGTCAGGGTGGGATGCTGGTGAGTAAATCTGGGGCCGCGGCAGTGCTGGTTCCAGCACGAAACGGCGCAGGTTCGCCGGCCGCATTGGCGGAGCACCCCGGCATCCTAGTGCGTGGCGAGGTGGCTCGATTGCTTGACCGGGGTTATCAGAAGTTCATTAAAACTTCTCAATTTGAATTGCCGGCAACGGCATCCCAATTGCATGCCATTCATGCGTTCAGCGAGGAACTAACGCAGCTGACAGGCGGGATCAGCCTCTATAACGAGTCGCTCGGGACAACGAGTGATCTCTATGAGTACGACCGTTTGCGCGGACGCGAAGATGAGGCTCCCGCGCCGAAGCGGCCGTGGGAATTGGCTGACGGCCACTAGCGCGCTCCTCGCGCGATAGCGAGGAGAGTTGCAGGCGTGGCAGATGACCGGAAAAGCACTATAGACCAGAGTACGAACTCTCCGTCGGAGATTCCTGCGGATTCGCTTTACCAAGCCATGCGGATGCGGCGGCGTTTCGAAACGAGACATGATGTCGAGACGAGCGCAGTCATTCGTTTAATCAACCTGGCTGCGGATGTGAACGGACGCATTCTCGACCTGAGCCTTGGTGGATGTCACATTCGCACCGAAAGACGATTCCCAGTTGGGGTTTTCCGGCGGGTCGAAGTCGAGTTTCGCATTGAAGGCTTGCCATTTCGCCTCGGAGGCGTCACCCAGGCTATCTATGACCCATTTAACGTCGGGATTCGATTTCTCGACCTGAGCGACCGTAAACGCGAGCAACTTCTCCAACTGATCGAGGAGATCGAGAATTCAGAACGACTCCCACTTCTCGGAAGAACCCAATATTCTCGATTGATTCGCCAATTGTTGAGCTTCCGAAAAGCCTGTGTTTTTCGCACCTGGCTGCTTCTTCGTCTACTCGGGTGCACGCACGATGCGCATCAACTCGCCATGGTCGAGCCAGTTGAGACAGCACGGGTCACAACCGTCGATGACCACACTGCCTCCGCCAAGGTAGAAATGCGCCTCCATCGGCCGACGGCATTTGGGACAATTGATCTTTCGGCGTAGCTCGTCAGGGGCTGCTCTCTTGGGAGTCGCCACAGCGTCGCCCTGTTTTGACCTTAGCTGCTCAATGAGGTCAACGAAGGTCTCCATCGGGACGAGCATGCCCCGGCACTTCCGGCAGGACTGCAGTCGTACGCCGGTAAGCGTCGCGTTCCAGAGCGGCTCACCGCAGATGGGACACGCGAAGCGCCGATTGTTCCTCGTTCAGACGAACACCCTCGTCGTCGGGATCTGCAATATGAATGTTCTTGCAGAATTCGCATTGCATGTAATCGCTACCCGCTGCGAGATGCATGGGGGCGCCGCAGGAAGGGCAGTTCATTGCGCCCTTCCGCAACCGGGGCAGAACTTCGCACCCTCCGGAATTGCCGCTCCACAATCAACGCAGTGCCTGGCTGCGGCCGATGTGGCAGTAGCCGGCGCGATTGGCTTGATTGGCGACATCATGGCCTGGGCCATCGCTGCTCCAGCGCCGATCCCCACTACCGTGCCTGCTGTTCCTCCGGTATTGGCAGCGGCCAGTTCCAGAGCTTGCGCGGCCTCAAATTGTGTATACCGCACAATGTCGCCGGCCATACTTACTCCGATTCGTTGATCGATGATCTCCTGCAGGTCTTCGGGCATCGAGATGCTTTCGACAACAAACTGCGTCAACTCGAGTCCCAGCGCCGCGAAGGTCGGTTTCATCTCTTCGGCGATTTTGGCGCCGAGGGTTGCTTGCTTGGCTGCCATGTCGAGATACGCGACGTCGCTGTTGGCGAAGATGTCTGTCATGCGAGCGACGATGGTGTTGTGCAACTGACCATCAAGCTGCGAGGCATAGAAGGTGTCTCGCGTGCCGCTGATCTGCGTGAAGAAGATGCGAGGGTCTGAGATGCGGTAGGAGTAGATTCCGTATCCGCGTAGACGCACCGCGCCAAATTCCTTGTCGCGAATAGTGATGGGTGTGGCCGTTCCCCACTTCTGATCGATCTGCAGCCGGGTGGAGAAGAAATAGACATCCGACTTGAACGGAGATTCGAAATCCTTGTCCCAGTTCAGCAGATCGGTAAGCACCGGAAGATTGCGCGTAGTGAGCGTATGCAGACCGGGCCCGAACACATCAGCGACTTTCCCTTCATTGACGAAGAGCGCCAACTGGGACTCGCGAACGGTAAGCTGGCCGCCATTCTGAATCTCCATGTCCTGCATCGGATACCGGTAGGCGAGCATTCCATCTTCGGGCTCGTTCCACTGAATGACGTCGATGAACTGCTTGGCAAGGAATTGCTTGAAGGACACGTGCGCCTCCCTGTGGTTCTGGAAAGCACTCTACCACGCGGTATGTTCAGAATTGGATGAAAAGATGCGAATCTTCAGTACCTGCGGTAACTTATAACTGCCTGCAATATCTGCAAATTACGCTATCGCAAGCTGCGATCAGTTGGGCGTGCCCGTGCCCTCGTTCGCTTCGAACTGGCACTCTGCGCACTGGCAGTGACGGCGCAGATAGTCCCACGAGTAGATGCCGCCGGAGTGACCGTCTGCCCAGTTGAACTGGAGGGCGTAACGGCCCACGCCGTGCGCGCTTGCGGGCTTGGCCGGAGCGGTATACATCGGGAGAACGGCAGTTGGCTTCGGCTTGGGCTGGCCAGCTTTGCGTCCCTGCGCGTTGCGTTCGTCAATACACGTGGCGCAGGGGCAGGCATCGCGAAGCCACGCAAAGTTCCACTTGCTTTTGTGGCCGTCCTGCCAGTCGATCTCAAGGCCGGTGCCCTCGGTGATTTTCACACGCACCTTGTCGGGAGTGACTGCGATACGAGCGAGCGGCTTCTCGCCATCCTCGTGCCGGGCCTGCTCTTCTTTGTTAACGAAGCGAATGCCTTCGTGACTCATGGCTCCTATTTTAGTTCGTCTATGAGTTCGTAGTTTTTAGTTCGTAGTTCATGCTGCGTAGGTTGAAACGATCGCCGAATCCTGATACCAGCATTTGGAGCTTGGACCTTAGAACATGAACTCTAACTGTTCTATGAATTGTTCTTATAGAAGAACCAGGCGGCCATGCCCAGTCCGATGACAACTACTGTTCCGCGCAGAATTGGCTGGGGAATCTTTCGCGCCAGGCTTGCGGAGGTGTATCCGCCAATGGCGCAGGTAATCATGGCCACCAGGCAATAGCGCCACACGACCTGGCCGTTGAGTACGAAAAGCACGAAAGCAATGCCGTTGGCCATTGTGGTGCAGACGACTTTGAGCGCATTGATCTCGTTCAGGTCCTGGTAACCGAAAAGCGAGAGCAGGGTGATGATCAGAAATCCGGCTCCCGCACCGAAGTATCCGATGTAAAAGCAGACCGCGACCGTGCCGATGAAGACCGATGTCATATGGGGGCGGTGCACGTCGCCCGTTTGAGGAACCTGGTTGCGCTGGAACTTGCGGTGCTCAAGCCAGCGCGAGACCGGCCCGCTGAGCGCGAAGATCACTGCTGCGACCAGCAATAGCCACGGCACAAGGTGCAGGAACGTCATCTGCGGCGTGTTCAGCAGCACGAGCGCTCCTCCGGTTCCGCCGATGAGGCCGGCAAAAGCCATTGGAATTGCCACGCGAAGATTCCTGCGAACATCTGCACGATAGGCCGCAACCGATGTGAGCTGGCCGGGCCAGAGAGCGACCGTGTTGGTTGCGTTGGCCTGGACCGGGAGCATTTTCATGCTCAACATCGCAGGAAAAAGGAGGAACGATCCTCCTCCGGCCACGGCGTTTAGCAGCCCTGCCAGAAAGGCGGCAACTGTGAGCCAAAGCCAGTGCAGATCCATGTAGGAGGGAGCGCCGGAGAGAAGGATCATCTCTGTTGATTCTAGAGGTCCGTGCTGATTCGCCTTCCAGCGCGAAGCCGGAACGGTCTTTTCGCTCAAGGCCTCGTACATCTCCGGTGCATCTTTAAGAGCCGGTGAGCGGTGCAGGACGCTTCCGAGCGGGCGGATGGAGGCGTCAGATTGAGCAGATCGAGAGAGAAAATCACTAAGAGCTGCTCGTAAGATGTCTATTTTTAATTGTTTATTGTCAATATCATTTACATTAGCGTCATACGCTCATATTTTATGAATCTATCGTGCTATAGTGTCATCAGATTGAATGTATGGCTGGGTCGAAGCCTCGGCCACAAATCTCAAAAATCAGTTGGAGGAAACACAATCATGGCAATCACTCGTTGGGACCCTTTTCGTGACGTCATTGCTCTGCAGAATCGCGTGAATTCGCTTTTCCGCGAGATGAACGAAGGCGACAACCCCTTGACGACTGCCAGCTTTGTGCCGGCTGTCGATGTCTATGAGGACGCCAAGAAGGTCGTTCTGAAGCTCGAAGTGCCCGGCATGGAAGAAAAAGATCTGGACATTCGGATAGAAAACAACACGCTTACCGTGAAAGGCGAGCGCAAACTGGAGAAGGACGAGAAGGAAGAGAACTTCCATCGGATCGAGCGCCGCTATGGCAGCTTCTACCGTGCCTTCACGCTGCCTTCGACTGTGGACACGGAAAACGTGCAGGCCAGCTACAACGCCGGCGTTCTGAAGCTGGAACTGAACAAGAAGGCCGAAGCGCAGCCGAAGCAGATCAAGGTGAATGTCGGCGGCCAGAGCAAGCTGGAAGACAAGAAAGAAGCACAGGAACTGGTGGGAGCACGGTAAAGACCGAGCCTTTAGCTGCTAGGTTTTAGCTCTTGGCTTGTTTTGTACGGAGGCTAGCTGCAATGAACAAGAGTGAGCGCGCCGGGGTAGTCGTCTGCCGCCCCGGCGCAATTGTTTCTGCAACGCGGACGATGAAGATCAAATCTTTTGCTATTGAGCTGCACTTTTGACTTCTTGAGGGGCAAGCTCGAAGCTAGTGGCCGGGAGCTGAATTTATGGCAATTCGTTGGGAAAAACTGACTGTGAAATCGCAGGAAGCGATGCAGCAGGCGCAAGGACGCGCGGCGGAACTCGGAAATCCCGAGATACAGCCGGTGCATTTGTTGCTTGCTCTAATTGAGGACCGCGAGGGCGTGATTCCGGCGGTGCTTGAAAAGATCGGCGTTCCTACCGAGCGCCTGGAGAGCACTCTGCACCAGATCGAGGAGAAATTGCCTCGCGTGCAGGGTGGTTCTGCGCAGCCCGGCCCGAGCGCTGCGCTCACGAAGGCGTTGGACCAGGCATTTCGCGAGGCTGCGAACTTCAAGGATGAGTACATTTCCACCGAGCACCTGCTGCTCGGCGTGGCGCACCAGAAAGGCGATGCGGCCCGGGATGCACTGCTTGCTGTTGGCGCAACGCATGAAGCCATATTGCAGGCGCTGACCGCGGTGCGTGGATCGCAGCGCGTGACTGACCAGAACCCTGAAGGAAAATTCCAGGCGCTTGAAAAATACGCAAAGGACCTGACCGAACTGGCGCGCCGCGGCAAGCTTGACCCGGTGATTGGGCGCGACGAAGAGATTCGGCGCGTGATCCAGGTGCTGAGCCGGCGTACGAAGAATAATCCGGTGCTGATTGGCGAGCCCGGCGTCGGCAAAACTGCCATCGTTGAAGGCCTCGCACGTCGCATTGTTTCCGGGGATGTGCCGGAGAGCTTGCGCGAAAAGCGCGTGATCTCGCTCGACCTCGGATCGATGCTGGCCGGCGCCAAGTATCGCGGTGAGTTTGAAGACCGTTTAAAGGCAGTCCTGAAGGAGATCGAGGAGTCAAACGGGCAGATCGTTTTGTTCATTGACGAGTTGCATACGCTGGTAGGCGCTGGCGCGGCCGAGGGCGCAATCGACGCCAGCAACATGCTGAAGCCGCCACTGGCGCGGGGCGAATTGCGGGCCATTGGCGCAACCACGCTGAATGAGTACCGCAAATACATCGAGAAGGATGCGGCGCTGGAGCGGCGCTTCCAGATTGTTTATGTTGGCGAACCAAACGTCGAAGACACGATCGCGATTCTGCGCGGCTTGAAGGACCGGTACGAAGCGCATCACAACGTGCGCATCAAGGATTCGGCAATTGTGGCTGCGGCGACGCTTTCGCATCGCTATATCAGCGATCGATTTCTCCCGGACAAGGCCATCGACCTGGTGGATGAAGCGGCGGCCTCGCTTGCGATCCAAATCGGCTCGGTGCCTACGGAGATCGATCAGTTGGAGCGGCAGGCGACATCGCTTGAGATTGAAAAGGCCGCGTTGAAGCGCGAGACCGACACAAACAGCCGCGGACGCCTGCAGGAAGTGGAACGCGAGCTGGCGTCACTTAAGGAGCAGACAACCGCACTGCGCGCTCGCTGGACGATGGAGCGCGATGCGATTAGCCGCATCAGCGAACTGAAAAAGAAGATCGAAGCGCTGCGCTTCGAAGCGGAAGAGCAAACGCGCAAGGGTCAGCTCGATCGGGCGGCGCAGATCCAATATGGCGAGTTGCCGAAGCTGGAGGCCGAGCTGAAGCAATTGAATGCGCTGCAGGATGGTAACGCGGGAACGGTGCGCATGCTGAAGGAAGAGGTCGACGAGGAAGATATCGCCAAGATCGTCAGCAAGTGGACCGGAATTCCCGTTTCGAAGATGCTCGAGGGCGAGGTGAGCAAGCTTGTCCACATGGAAGAACGGCTGCGCGAGAGGGTGATTGGACAGGACGCGGCGCTGAGCGTTGTGGCGAATGCGATTCGGCGTTCGCGCGCGGGACTGAGCGATCCCAAGCGGCCGATCGGCTCGTTCATTTTTCTTGGACCTACGGGCGTGGGAAAGACGGAGACGGCGCGTGCGCTGGCGGAGTTTCTGTTCGACGACGAGCAGTCGATGGTTCGCATCGACATGAGCGAGTACATGGAGAAGCACGCGGTGGCGCGGCTGATTGGCGCGCCTCCGGGGTACGTGGGTTACGACGAGGGCGGCCAGTTGACCGAGGCGGTGCGGCGCAGGCCGTATGCGGTAATCCTGTTCGACGAGATCGAAAAGGCGCACCCTGACGTGTTCAACGTGCTGCTGCAGATTATGGACGATGGGCGACTGACAGACGCCAAGGGGCGCACGGTGGACTTCAAGAACACGGTGCTGATCATGACCTCAAACCTGGGCGCTGCGTTTTTGGCCACTGAAGCGCTGAAGACGGAGCACGATTTCGACATGGCGCGCGAGAGCGTGATGCGTGTGTTGCGCGAGCACTTCAGGCCGGAGTTCCTCAACCGCGTGGATGACATGGTCATCTTCCGTCCGCTGGGACATGCGCAGCTGGAAGCGATTTTGGAATTGCGGTTGGCCGAGATCGGGAAGCTGCTTGAAGACCGGCAGATCTCCCTTGAACTGACGCCGTCGGCACGTGAGTTGATTCTCGCGTCGGGTTCAGACGTTGCCTATGGTGCACGTCCGTTGAAGCGCGCTCTGCAACGGATGGTTCAGGATCCACTTGCCATCAAGATTCTGAATGGCGAGGTTCTGCACGGGGCACATGTGCGCATCGATGTGGATCGCAAGTCGAACCAGCTTCACTTTGAGCCGATGGGCCGCGAAGCGATGGCGTAAGCACCTGCGGTGCGGCCGGGCGCCGCTTGCGCGGCGTGAACGCAATTGAAAGGCCTCGGAGAGGAATTTCCGAGGCCTTTTCTCGTTTCGCGAAGTGTGCGATTCCTATTTGCCCAGAGCCGATTCAATTGCTGTCTGAACTTCCGGCGAATCGGGAGTTACTGCGGGCTCAAATCGGGCTACAGGATTGCCATTACGATCAAAGAGAAACTTGGTGAAGTTCCATTTGATGTCTCCGCCGAACTTCGGATCTGTGGACTTGTCGGTGAGGAATTGGTAGAGCGGAGTCTTATCGTCGCCAAGCACCGAGACCTTGGCCATCATGGGGAAGGTGACGTTGTATTTGCGGGAGCAGAACGTCTTGATCTCTTCATTCGTTCCTGGCTCCTGCTGAGCAAAGTTGTTGGCGGGCACGCCGATGATCACGAGACCGCGGTCCTTGTACTTCTCGTAAAGCGCCTCGAGACCGGTGTATTGGGGCGTGAAGCCGCACTTGCTGGCTACGTTGACCAGTAAAACGACTTTGCCGCTGTAACTCTTCAGGCTGACAGGTTGGCCGTCGATCGATTTGATCGTGAAGTCGTAGATGCTGCCTGGACTTGCTGCGAACACTACTGCCGTCGCGAGAAACACCATGAAAGCCAGGATTGGTTTGCGCACTGAATTCCTCCTTGGAGCAGGGGCTGTAATCGATCATAAGGGGACGGACCATCCTGGTTGTCAAGAGAATGTCAACGGCGCGAAGGTTGAAGCCAAGACGGTCGCAAAAGCATCTAGTTTGCAGGTGGCGAAGTTGGAGATTCCGTTCTGGATAAGAAAACTGCAGCAGCTTTGGAAGTTGGTGCGCGAGAGCCATGCGCGGCCGCTGGCTGGGACGCACGCGAAGCCGCCTGAGGTGGGCCCGGAGAGTACGGCAATCACGTTTATCGGGCACTCGTCGTTTCTGATCCAGACGGCAGGGCGGGCATTGCTTGTTGACCCGGTGTTTGCGACGCGGCTGATTATTCTGCGGCGGCAGCGGCGGGCTGGGCTGCGAGTTGCTGATCTGCCGCCGATCGATGCTGTCCTGCTGACGCATGCGCACATGGATCATCTGAATCGTCCGTCGTTGCGGGCGGTTACGCGGGAGATGCGACGGGCGGGGGCTGCGATGCGCCGGTGGCGATTGTACCGAGCGGCGTCGAGGACCTTGTGCAGGATCTCGGGTTTGCGCGAATTGTTTCGCTCGAGTGGTGGGGTTCGACGGAGTTGGCGGGCCTGCCGCGAGGATTTAGTCATAAGTCGCAGCCGATTCCCTTCCGGCATAGCGAGGTTGGGCGGGCCGCTTCCGAAGCTATCCGGATTACGGCGACTCCAGCACGGCACTGGGGCGCACGGATGTTCAAGGACACGCATCGCGGATTCGGCGGATACGTAATCGAATCGGCGAGTGGGCCGACTATCTATCACTCCGGCGATTCGGCGTACTTTGGCGGGTTTGCCGAGATCGGGCGGCGTTTGCGGCCGGAGATTGCACTGCTGCCAATTGGCGCGTATTTCCCGGATAGTTATCGCGCCGTTCATACGAGTCCGGAAGAGGCGCTCCAGGCTTTTGTGGATCTGCAAGGCCGAGTTGATGATTCCGATGCACTATGGGACGTTCCGGCTGGGACGTGAGCCTATGGATGAGCCGTTGCCGCGGCTGTTGCGCGCGGCGATGCGCGCAGGAGTGCAGGAGCAGGTGATGGCCTTGGACGAGGGAGAGAGTTGGATGGAGCCTAAAGTTGTCGAACGCGAGGGGCCTGTTTCGGCGACGGGCGGTCAAGCTTTCCCGAGCTAAAGCTCATGGATTTTGACGCCGTATATTAGGGCCTGAAGGCTCCCCTCTTCCGATATTCCTCTTGAGCAAGTTCAATGAGCTGCATTCAATGTGCAACTTCACAGTTGCGCGTTTAATGAGCAACCGCACATCCTCACATCCTTCGACTCTCTTGCTGCGCAGCGGTCACTCAGGATGACAAGGCAAAGAATCGGGGGAAGTTATTGGCGGAGTTCCACCAGGGTTGCGCCCTGACCGCCTTCGTTCTGGGGGGCTTCGGCTATGGTGGCCACGTGGGGGTGCGACTTTAGGAATTCGCGGACTCCGCGGCGAAGGATGCCGGCGCCGTGGCCGTGGATGATGCGGACGCGGGGCAGGCCGGCGAGGAAAGCGCGGTCGAGATACTTTTCGAGTTCCTCGGTGGCTTCGTCAACGGTGCGGCCGATGAGGTTGATCTCCATCCGCATATCGTCGGTGTTGGCACTGGTGACGGAGACGTGGACGCCTTTTTGCTTGCGCGCGGCGGCCAAAGGATCGGGCTTTTCACCAGCCGACGCGGCACCTGAACGCGAAACCTCGGAAAGGTCATCCTTCTTCACGCGCATCTTGATGGGGCCAAGTGCTACCTCGAAAAGATCCTTTTCGATTTCGCGCTGGACGATGGCGATTTTGTTCATGGACTTGATGCGAACCTGATCGCCGGGAGAGACGTGGCGCAGAAGATGCGGCTGCGCGTTGGCATCACCTGTGTCTGCGCCGGTGCGGTGGGCTACGACTGTCTGGTTAAAGCTTTCCTGAAACTCGCGGCGGAGCCGGGTGATGCGACGCTCGGCTTCCTTTGAAAGCTTTTGCTGTGCGGCACGGTCTTCAATGGCGCGAACGTTCTCGCGCATCTGAAATTCAAACTCTTTCATCAGCGAGGCGAGCTTGGCCTCAAGCTCGCGGGTGCGGTTGCGGAGTTCTACATCACCTTCGCGGGCAAGTTTGGCGCGTTCCTGGTTGAGGGCGTACTGCTGCTCGCGCGCCGCCTTGCGGTCTGCGTCAAGCTGCGTGAGTTCGCTGTGGAGGCGATCGAGGAAGCGGGCGATATCGACTTGCTGCGAGCCAAGGCGTTCACGGGCGGCCGTGATGATGGTGCGATTGAGGCCGAGGCGTTCTGCTGTTTGAATGCCGGCGGAGGCGCCGGGGACGCCGAGACGAAGCTGGTAGTTGGGCACGAGCGTAACTTCGTCGACGCCGGCAGCCGCATTGAGAACACCGGGGGTATTGGCGGCATAGACCTTGAGCGAAGTGTGGTGCGTGGAGATGAGGGTCCACGCGTGGCATTCGAGGAAGTAGGCGGCGACCGCAACGGCGAGCGCTGAGCCCTCTTCAGGGTCGGTGGCAGAACCAAGCTCGTCGAGCAGGACGATAGAGTGAGGATCGGCGAGGCGAGAGAGGCGGTTGAGATTGACGATATGAGCGGAGAAGGTGGAGAGTTCCGCCTCAATGGATTGGGCATCGCCGATGTCGGCGAGAAATGCTGTGAAGATTGGAAAGCTGGCTGAAGCCGCGGGGATAGGCAGGCCTGCCTGAGCCATCATGGCGAGCAACGCGGTGGTTTTGAGAGTGACTGTTTTGCCGCCGGTGTTGGGGCCGCTAATGATCAGCTGGCGTGCTTCGGTGGTGAGTTCGAGAGTGAGCGGAACTATCTTTCCGCCCACAGCGCGCAGGTGCTTTTCAAGCAGCGGATGGCGTGCGGAGGTCAAGCTGAGCTGATCGGGCGTGATGGTCGGAGCTATGCAGTCGTAGTCGCGGGCGAAGCGGGCGCGGGCAAGCAGCGTGTCCACGAGGGCGAGAACACGAGCACCTTCGACGAGAGCGTGGGCGTAACCGCCGACCTGGCGTGTTAGCGCCACGAAGATGCGATGGATCTCGGCTTGCTCTTCTTCGAGAAGGCGGACCAGTTCATTGTTCTGCTCGATGGTTTCAAGCGGCTCGACGTAGACGGTTTGGCCCGACGAGCTGGCGCCGTGGACGACGCCGGAGACGCGGCGCTTGAGTTCGCTGCGGACAGGGATGACAAAGCGGTCACCGCGGATGGTGATGAGGTCTTCCTGCGTGGAGCCTTCGCCGGAGAGCTTGCGCAGCGCGGCGCGGAGGGATTCTTCGATGGCGCGCTGTTGACGCTCCTGTTCGCGGCGGATGCGGTTGAGCTCGGGGGAGGCGTCGTCGGCAAGGGTGCCATCGGGCTGAATTTTGCGCTCGATGGATTCGGCAAGTGGCTTCAGAGAAGATCCGGTCGAGCGCTGAGGACAGCTCAGAGAGACCGGGGATTTTTCCGGCAACGCGCGCTGGAGGTTCACGCAGAAGGACCTGCCAGGCGGCGACGTCGTTGGCGAGGCGCGCGATGGATTGGAACTCGGCGGCTTCGAGGGCCGCGCCTGGGATCTGGGCCTTGGCTGCGAGCTGGGTGGGATCGAAGAGGCCGCCTAGGGGGATGGAGACTTGCTCATTCAGAAGCAGTCGGAGTTCGCCGGTGAGCTGATGCTGGCGCGTGATCCATGGCTCGTCGGTGGAGGGGCGCAGGGCGAGGATGGCTTCGCGGCCGACAGGAGATGCGGCATATGTGCTGAGGAAAGCGAGGAGAGGCTCCCACTCGAGTGCAGCTGTGTCGGCGTTTTCGACTGGGGACGGGATGGGGTGGAGGAGGGGCATGGACTGCGTTCAGTTTACTGGGGGAGGGTTAAATGACAGCATTGCTTTCCCATGTCTCAAGAGCGAGTTATGGGGCACCCACTTTGGTGGCCACTCGGAACTTGGGGCACCCAGATCTCCGGGAATTGTTGGAACCGGATAGATTTCTATTGCGTAGAGATAGTACGTAGCGTAATAATACGTTGCGTACTATGGATAGGAACGATTCATTACTGGGATTTGCGCTGCTGGGGTTGCTGAATGAGCAGCCTATGTCGGGGTACGACTTGAGAAAAGTGTTTGCTTCAACAGCAATGGGGAGTTTCAGTGATAGCCCGGGGGCGATCTATCCAGCCTTGGGAAGACTGGAAAAGCGCGGACTGGTGAAGGGGACGGTCGAGGAATCGTCGAGTTTACGAAAGCGGCGCGTGTTCAAGGTAACGGCGAAAGGGGTCGCGGCTCTCAAAGCGTGGTTGAAGAGGCCGGTGACGCAGCACGATGTGATTCGGCGGATCGACGAACTGATGCTGCGGTTTGCGTTTATGGATGATGCGCTGGGGTCTGAGCGGTCTTCGCAATTTCTAAAGGAGTATGAGGTGCAGCTTGCGGGCTACATCCCAAGCCTCAAAGAGTTTCACAACAAGCAGGCGAGCCAGATGACAATGTCGGCGCGGCTCGCATTCGAATCGGGAATCGAGGAGTACGAGGCACGGTTGAAGTGGGCCCGTTCTTCTCTTGCGGCATACGAGAAAGGAAAGAGGGGCTAGCGATGAACATGAACATGAGAATTGCGTTGTTTTGTCTTCTGGGCGGATTGTGCTTCACGATCTCCGCGATGGGCGCGGGACACTTTGGATGGTGGTACGTATCGGGTCTCCTGACCGTGGCTGCACTTGTTCCGGTAGTGCGGTTTGGACCACGCGGGATGGTTGCGCAGGGCGTGACGATGTTTGTGATGCTGGTTTTGATTGGCCTGGTCTGTACGCTTTCAGAGGGCGTGGTGTTCTTTCCGGAGAAAAAGGCGCAGATGATCGCCGGCTTCGTCGGAGGATCGGTGTTGTACCTAATTGTGGCGGTGGTGCTTGCCGTGCTCGCGAAATTGCTTAAGTTGCGTAAAGAGCAAAATGAAGAGATTGCTCATCGCTCAGTTGGCATGGCGATACCGATGGTGCTGTTGGCGGCCTTTTCTTACCTGGTGTATTACGAGATTTTTGGCGCGATCACGTACCAGTTCTTTACCAAGGGCTACTACCCACATGCTGTAGAACAGGTGTCGGCAATGGGGGCCTGGTTCTTTGGGTATCAGATTGCGCGAGGGCTGGTGATGACGCTGGCCATATTGCCAGTTATCTATGCTCTGCGACTGCCGCGCTGGCAGGCTGCACTGATCGTGGGTTTGCTGGTGTGGGTGATCGGCGGGGCTGCTCCACTACTGGTTCCGAACGAGATGATGGGCGCTACGCAGCGTTACATCCACATCGGGGAGATCTTCACGCAGAATTTCCTGTTGGGCGTGACAGCTACTTTGCTTATGCGGCCGCGGAAGTCGGCTGCAGTCGCGGCTCCGATGCACTCTGCCGTGGTCTAGCTGTCGGTGGAGGCCTTCGACGTCGAGGAGGGCGCGGGCGGGGTGGCGGGAGTGGAAGAGGGCGTTCCCGCCGCCGGCTCGCTGGACTTGGTCTTTTCTTTGGATTCGGCGGGCTTGGAATCGCCGGAGGACTCTGACGAAGAGTCGGAGCTCTTGGACGCGTAGTCGTTTATGTACCAGCCGGCGCCTTTGAAATTCAGGCGCGGTGCGGTGAGTGGGCGGATAAGCGTGGCATTGCCGCACTTGGGGCAGACGGTTTCCGGCTCAGCGGAGAAGTTCTGGATTTTCTCGAATTTGTTGCCGCAGGTTGTGCAGCGATAGGCGTAAAGGGGCAAGGCGGTTCGACTCTCCGGAAGCGATTAGCTCTTTATCTATTGTAGCGGCGGGGCGGAGATTCTGAGTAATCTCTGCCCCGAGCCGTTTTTGGGCCGGATCGTGACTATTTGTGTACGGTGATGGGCACGGATGCGGAGTGGTCTTCCCACGCGAGGGTAAGGGTTCCCTTGCCGCCGCCGTTATCGGTGATGGTGTAGATGAGATTCTCGACCATGGCGGGCGGTTTGCTCATGGTCATCTTGGTTTTGCCGAGATCCTGCGAACCGTCGTAGGCAAGGCCCCACTCACCGGTCTTCTTGTTGACGATGAACGTCCAGTTGTCGGGGTCGGAGATGTCGACGAATAGCGTGTAGTCGCCTTTGGGCACGGACAGATCGCCGATCATCAGGTCGGCATCGGTGTGCAGAGTGGTGGCAGAGTTGGCGCCGGCGCGCCAGACGGGATAGTGCGGGTTGTGGCTGATGAGGCCATCTTTGGTGAAAATCTTTCCCTCGCGGCCTTTAACGCCGGGCGAGGAGTAGGTGATGGTGATCTCGTGGCCGCCGACGTTCGCGGTCGCTTTGGCGGGTGGGCTCTTGGGAGGGCCCTGCTGAGCGAACAGGGCGGTGGAGGCAAAGAGAAGGCCGGCACAGACGATGAAATGTTTCATGAGTGATTCTCCTCCGCAGCGGCCTGAATGCGCGGGCCGCGGCAACGGGAACGATTGTCGCACCACGGGGTGGGGGTGGGGAAGCTCTGCCGTTCCTGCTGCTATGATGCGGCGGAAGGGCATTGCATGCAGCAGACAGACACGGCGGGATCGGCTGGAAAGAAGTTCCGCGCAGCAGTAGCGGAAGAAAAGCCGCTACAGGTGGTGGGCGCGATCAATGCGTACTCGGCGCGGATGGCGGAGGCAACCGGCTTTCGCGCTCTATATCTGTCGGGCGGAGGCGTGGCAGCGAATTCGCTGGGGATACCGGACCTGGGGATCAGCACGATGGAAGATGTGCTGACGGACGTACGGCGGATCACCGAGGTGACAGCGCTTCCGTTGCTGGTGGATATCGATACCGGGTGGGGCGGCGCATTCAATATTGCACGGACGATTCGTTCCATGATCAAGGCTGGCGCGGCGGCCGTGCACATGGAAGACCAGGTTGGCGCGAAGCGGTGTGGGCATCGGCCGGGGAAAGAACTCGTTCCGGCCGAGGAGATGGTGGACCGGGTCAAGGCGGCGGTGGATGCGCGGACAGATGAAGACTTTGTAATCATGGCGCGGACGGATGCGCTTGCGGGCGAGGGGCTGGAAGCTGCGATCGAGAGGGCGCAGGCCTACGCGGCAGCGGGGGCGGATATGATTTTCGCCGAAGCGGTAACGGAGTTGCAGCAATACACGGAGTTCCGCAGGGCGGCAGGCGTTCCGATACTAGCGAACATCACCGAATTCGGGCAGACTCCGCTGTGGACTCGCGAGGAACTTGGCGGTGGCGGGCGTGGACATCATCCTTTATTGCTGCGCAGCTTATCGGGCGATGAATGCGGCTGCACTGAACGTGTATGAAGCGATCCGCACCGAGGGAACACAGAAGCATGTGATTCCGATGATGCAGACGCGTGCGGACCTCTATAAGTATCTCGACTACCACGCCTACGAACAGAAGCTGGATGAACTGTTTGCCAAGACGAAGGACGCCAAGTAGACATCCTCGCCGCTGATCCTTTAGCTTGATGCTCTGCGGAGGGTCGCAATGAGCAAGGACGTTAACGCTGCGCCGGAGGCGTTCAAGCCAAAGAAGTCCGTTGCACTGTCGGGTACGCCGGCGGGTTCGACTGCGCTATGCACGGTGGGTCACAGCGGCAACGATCTGCACTATCGCGGATACGACATCAAGGATCTGGCGGCGCATTGTGAGTTTGAAGAAGTCGCCTATCTGCTGGTGCATGGCAAGCTGCCCAATTTAGCGGAGCTTGCGGCATACAAGGCGAGCCTGCGGCCACTGCGCAGTTTGCCGGCCGCAGTGAAACAGGCACTAGAGCTGCTGCCACCCTCGACGCATCCCATGGACGTGCTGCGGACGGGCGTGTCTGTTCTTGGGTGCGTGCTGCCGGAGGGCGAAACCCACAAAGAAAGCGGTGCACGACGGATCGCCGATACGCTGCTGGCTTGCCTGGGATCGATGCTCCTGTATTGGCATCATTACGCGCGCAACGGACGGCGCATCGAAGTGGAGCGGTTTGAAGATTCCATTGCGGCGCATTTTCTGCATCTGCTGCATGGCACAGCGCCGAGTGAGGAGTGGACGAGGGCGATGCAGGCGTCGCTCATTCTGTATGCGGAGCATGAGTTCAACGCATCGACGTTTACAGCGCGCGTGATCGCGGGGACGGGCTCGGACATCTATTCGTGCATAACGGGGGCGATCGGCGCGCTGAAGGGGCCGAAGCACGGCGGTGCAAATGAGGTAGCGCTGGAGATCCAGAAGCGGTATCAAAGGCCAGACGAGGCCGAGACAGACATGCGGTGGCGCGTTGGTGAACGCGAGGTCATTATCGGCTTTGGACACCCGGTGTACACCATCAGCGATCCGCGCAGCGACATCATCAAGGAGCTGGCTCGGGGACTGGCAAAAGCCGGTGGAGATATGCGGCTGTTCAATGTGGCCGAGCGCATTGAAACCACCATGCACGAGATCAAGCGAATGTTTCCGAATCTCGATTGGTACAGCGCGGTGGCATACGATTTGATGGGCGTCCCGGTGGACCTTTTTACGCCGCTGTTTGTAATAGCCCGAACGGCCGGATGGTGCGCGCATGTGATCGAGCAGAGGCAGGACGGGAAGATTATCCGGCCGTCGGCGGTATACACGGGGCCGGATAATTTGGAATTTGTGTCGATTGATAAGAGGACTTAGATCATCGGTTTATATACCTTCCTCCCAGGTCTCAGAAGCGAGACCTAGGGCACCCGAGTTTAGTAGGAGAATAAGTGTCATCGCACATCAGTAATGAAAGGCCGGAGTTCGATAGAGTCATCGCGGATATCGCAGATTACTCGCTGGAATATGAAGTCAAGAGTGATCTCGCGTATGAGACGGCGGCCTATTGCCTGATTGACACGCTCGGATGTGGGCTGGAAGCGCTTGAATATCCGGCCTGCACCAAGCTGCTGGGACCGGTTGTGCCGGGAACGATGGTGCCGCATGGCGCGCGCGTGCCGGGGACGAGTTATCAACTCGATCCTGTGCAGGCGGCGTTCAACATTGGCACGATAATCCGCTGGCTCGATTACAACGACACGTGGCTGGCAGCGGAGTGGGGACATCCGTCAGACAATCTGGGAGGAATTCTTGCGGTCGCAGATTGGCTTTCCCGAACCGGTGCGGCGGAAGGCAAGCCGCTTCTGACGATGCGTCACGTGCTGTCTGCGATGATCAAGGCACATGAGATTCAAGGTTGCATTGCATTGGAGAATTCGTTCAACAAGGTCGGTCTTGATCATGTGGTGCTGGTGAAGGTGGCTTCGACTGCCGTGGTCTGCGGGGTACTGGGACTGAATCGAGAACAGACCCTGAATGCAATTTCGCTGGCGTGGGTGGATGGGCAGAGTCTGCGCACGTATCGGCATGCTCCAAACACGGGGTCGCGCAAGAGCTGGGCGGCGGGTGACGCTACGAGCCGGGCGGTGCGGCTGGCGTTGATGGCGAAGGCCGGTGAAATGGGCTATCCGTCAGCATTGACGGCGAAGACCTGGGGATTCTACGACGTTTCGTTCCGCGGGCAGGAATTCAAGTTTCAGCGGCCCTATGGCAGCTACGTGATGGAGAATGTGCTGTTCAAGATCAGCTTTCCGGCGGAGTTTCACGCACAGACGGCAGTGGAAGCGGCGATAACGTTGCGCGGGCGACTCGACAAATTAGGCAGGACGGCTGAGGACATTCGGAAGATCACGATACGGACGCATGAAGCTTGTCTTCGCATTATCGACAAGAAGGGACCGCTTTCGAACCCTGCGGATCGCGATCACTGCATTCAGTACATGATTGCGGTCCCGCTGATCTTCGGGCGGCTGACGGCAGCGGATTACGAGGATAGGGTTGCCGGCGACCCGCGGATTGACGTATTGCGCGCGAAAGTGGAGTGTGTCGAGGAGCCGCAATTCACACGGGATTATCACGATCCTGAGAAGCGGTCGATTGCGAATGCATTGCGAGTAGAACTGGCGGATGGGACTGTGCTTGAGGAGACAGTCGAGTATCCGATCGGGCACCAGCGCAGGCGCAAGGAAGGGATGCCGTTGCTGGTGGAGAAGTTCAAGCGTAATCTGGCGCGACGATTTGGTACGGAGCAGCAACAGCGGATTCTCGATGTGTCACTGAGCCGCGAGCGGCTGGAAGAAACGCCAGTGAGCGAGTACGCGGATTTGTACGTCGCGTGATTTCCGCGGCACTCAATACCAGGATGGTTGCGGCAAGGTGGGGGCGCGTGTTTGACTTGGGTCCGAAGGTTGACCACACCCAATGGCATATATCCTTGCACTGGACCAGGGCACGACGAGTTCGCGTGCCATTCTTTTTGATGAAGCCGGCTCGATTGCCGCGGTTGCGCAGCATGAGTTCGAGCAGTTCTACCCGCAATCGGGCTGGGTGGAACACGATCCCACCGAAATTCTGACGAGTCAGCTGACGTGCGCAGTAGAGGCGCTGGCACGGGCAGGCGCGCGGCCGCGCGATGTGGCGGCGATCGGCATTACGAATCAACGTGAAACCGTGGTCGTGTGGGAACGCGAGAGCGGCAAGGCGATCCATCCGGCGATCGTGTGGCAGGACCGGCGAACTGCTGCTCAGTGCGATGCCCTGGAAAAGAGCGGAGTTGGGGAGGAAGTTTCAGCAAAGACGGGACTGGTACTCGATCCATATTTCTCTGCGACCAAGGTGCGCTGGATTCTGGACAACGTACCCGGCGCGCGAGCGAGGGCAGAACGAGGCGAGCTTGCGTTTGGTACTGTGGACAGCTGGCTGGTGTGGCACCTGACAAGCGGGATGCGGCACGTAACGGACGTGACGAATGCTTCGCGGACGCTGCTCTACAACATCGTGAAAGGCGAATGGGACGACGAGTTGCTACGTATCTTCGGCGTGCCGGCGAATATGCTGCCGAAGGTCGTGTGGTCGAGCGATCACATAGGCGACGTGACCACGTCTCTCGGGTTGGGCGGCGTGACGATTGCAGGAATTGCGGGCGATCAGCAGGCGGCGCTGTTTGGACAATTGTGCTGGAAGGCGGGCGAGGCGAAGAACACGTATGGCACCGGGTGTTTTCTGCTGCAGAATATCGGGACGGGACGCAATGGCGACGGCACGGGCTTTGTTCGTTCGAAGCACAAGCTGATTACGACGTTGGCGGCCAGCGCGCAGAAGCGACTTGAGTACGCGCTCGAAGGCAGCATCTTTATTGGCGGAGCGGTGGTGCAGTGGCTTCGGGATAATCTTCGGCTGATCGGATCGTCGGCGGAAGTGGAAGCGCTGGCCCGGAGTGTGCCGGATACAGGCGGCGTGGTGTTTGTACCGGCATTTGTAGGACTGGGCGCGCCACACTGGGATCCTCATGCAGGCGGATTGGTGATCGGGTTGCGGCGCGATACCAAGCCCGGACACATTGCGCGAGCGGCGCTCGAGAGCATCGCGTTCCAAGTGGCGGATGTGCTGGAGGCAGTGCACAGCGAGACTGGAACTCCGCTCGGCGCGTTGCGCGTGGATGGCGGTGCGGCGGTAAATGACCTGATGATGCAGTTCCAGGCGGACATGCTGGGCGTGCCGGTAGTGCGCCCGCGCGTGACGGAAACGACGGCGCTGGGGGCCGCATATCTGGCGGGATTGGCGACGGGGTTCTGGGCGAGTCCCGACGCGCTGCGTGCAAAACGGCAAGGCGACGTACGCTTTGAACCGCGGATGGATGCGAATGAGCGGGCCGAGCGGCGAGGCCGGTGGCAACGCGCAGTGGAACGGTCGAAGAATTGGAGTGAATGATGCGCCGGGAAGAGATGCTGCTCAAAGTTCGGGAGCGCGCCTCAAGTGGCGTGCCGTGGGACATCGCGATAATCGGCGGAGGCGCGACGGGAGTGGGCGTGGCTGTAGATGCGGCTGCTCGCGGGTTCGACGTGGTGCTGGTGGAGGCGCATGACTTCGGCAAGGGAACAAGCAGCCGAAGCACCAAACTCGTGCATGGCGGCGTGCGCTATCTCGAACAGGGGAACATTCCGCTGGTGATGTCGGCGCTGAAGGAACGCGGATTGTTGCGGCAAAATGCGCCTCACCTCGTACACGACCTGGCATTTGTGGTGCCGAATTATTCGTGGTGGGAAGCGCCGTTCTACGGCATCGGATTGAAGCTTTACGACCTGCTGGCGGGCAAGTATGGATTCGGGCCTTCCAAGCTCTTATCCCGTGAGGAGACTCTGGAGAGGCTTCCGGCGCTGGAGCCGGAGGAATTGCGCGGAGGCGTTGTTTACTATGACGGGCAGTTTGATGACGCGCGCCTGTTGATTCACCTGGCCATGACGGCGGCGGATCACGGCGCGACTCTGGTGAATTACTGTCCTGCAACCAAATTGTTGCGCGATGACGAAGGTTATGTGAATGGGCTGATCGCGCGCGATGAGGAGACTGGAGAGGAGTTGAAGATTTCTGCGCGAATCGTGGTGAATGCAACTGGCGTTTTCACGGATGAAGTGCGGCGCATGGCTGACGCCAAGATAGAGCCGTTGATGGTGACCAGCCAGGGAATTCACCTGGTGTTTGACCGGAGTTTTTTGAAGGGTGATACGGCACTGATGGTTCCGCGCACGAGCGATGGGCGAGTGCTGTTCGTTATTCCATGGCATGGCCATGCAGTGGCGGGTACAACCGATACGCCGGTGGATGCGCCGAGCCTCGAACCGAAGGCGCTGGACGAGGAAATTGAATTCATTCTCGATACGGCGAGCCGCTACCTGAGCAGACCTCCGACACGCGCGGATGTGCTGGCTGTATATGTTGGACTGCGTCCGCTGGTTAAGAGCGATGGCGAGGGGAAAACTTCGTCGTTGTCGCGCGATCACGTGATTCATGTAGATACATCGGGATTACTAACGATTACCGGCGGGAAATGGACTACGTATCGGCACATGGCTGAAGACTGTGTGGACCATGCAATTACGCTCGGCCGGCTGCGCGATGAGGAATGCACGACCAAAACTCTACGAATCCATGGATATATTGGGTCAACCAGCGATGGTGAGGATAGCGAGACTTCGCTCGATGTGTACGGTGCCGATGCCGAAGAGATTCATGTGCTGGCGCGAGACCCGGAGCTTGCGAAGCAATTGCACCCGGAACTGCCTTATATAGCGGCGGAGGTAGTGTGGGCGGCGCGCATGGAAATGGCGCGCAGCGTGGAAGACGTACTGGCGCGAAGGACGCGGGCTCTCTTTCTGAATGCACGAGCGGCCATGCAGATGGCGCGGCCAGTCGCGCGACTGCTTGCGGAAGAGCTAAATCGAGATGATGCATGGATTGCGGCTCAGACGAAGGAGTTCTGCGAATTGGCGAAACAGTATATGGTGTGAATGCAGGTTCCCCGGAGGCCAGGTATGGCGACGAAGTGTACGCACGAGAAGGAACATCTGAAAAACGTGAAGCCGAGCAGCAAGGGTTGCGAGGAATGCCTAAAGACTGGCGATACCTGGGTGCACCTGCGGATGTGCCTGGAGTGTGGGCACGTGGGCTGCTGCGATTCGTCGAAGAACCGGCATGCGCGGGCGCATTTTCATGCGACGCAGCATCCGCTGATCCGATCGGCAGAGCGCGGTGAAGATTGGCGCTGGTGCTATATCGATGAAACGTATATATAGCTGCGCCGGCCTTCTTCAATTCCATAAATTCGTGCGCTACGCCAACTCTACCTCGATTGTCTTTTTGTCAGCGTCCAGCCGGGTGATTTTGAAGCTTCGAATCTGACCTGTTCGGAGAGGCTCGGGCGCGGCGGATGGGGCCGGCGCACTTCCCTTCCAGCG
Source organism: uncultured Acidobacteriaceae bacterium (assembly GCA_963782775.1). Taxonomy (GTDB): domain Bacteria; phylum Acidobacteriota; class Terriglobia; order Terriglobales; family Acidobacteriaceae; genus Telmatobacter. Next base: position 79,080 of record CAWALE010000011.1, on the reverse strand, counting down.
GGATTGCAGCATGCTGGAGAGCGAGGACAAGTCGGCTTTGGCGGCGGGCTTGGTTTCTGCTGCAGGGGCGGCGGACTTTGCGACGCGGCATGTGGCGCGGATGCCTTCGCCGAGTTCCACGGTGGCGCCGGTTGAGGACTCGTCGACGACGCGGCCGGAGACGGTGTCGCCAGCTTTGTGCTCCGCAATGTACTCGTCGATGCTGGTGGGAATCAACTGCTTCATGCTGAGCTTGATCTGGCGCTTCTCCGGGGCGATGCCGAGGACCTGGGCCTTGACGATCTGTCCGGCGCGAAGCACGTCCTGCGGGTGATTGATACGCTTGTCGGCACTGATCTCACTGACGTGGACGAGGCCTTCGATGCCGTCGGCGATCTGAATGAACGCGCCGAATGGCATGATCTTGGTGACGGGGCCTTCGATTTGCGAACCTACTGGAAATTTACTGGCGACGTCGGACCAGGGGTCGGTGAGGGTCTGTTTAAGACCAAGCGAGATGCGTCTCTCTTCAGGCTTGATGCCGAGGATTACCGCGTCGACCGTGTCGCCCTGCTTGAGCACGTCGCTGGGGTGGTGGATCTTTTTGCCCCAGGACATTTCTGAAACGTGGATGAGGCCTTCGACGCCGGGTTCAATTTCAACGAAAGCACCGAAATCCGCAAGACGCGTGACGGAACCCGTGATGCGCTGGCCGACCTGATACTTGCCTTGCGCGGCTTCCCACGGTTCAGGCTGAAGCTGCTTCAGGCCGAGCGAAATCTTTTTCGTATCGGGATCGATCTTGAGAATGCGGACCTGGATCTGCTGGCCGACGGAGAGCACGTCTTCGGGCTTGTTGACGCGGCTCCACGAGATATCGCTGACGTGGAGGAGGCCATCGATGCCGCCGAGGTCGACGAATGCGCCATAAGCCATGAGGCTGCGCACGGTGCCGTCGAGCACGTCGCCGGGTTGCATGGCGGCGTAACGTCCTTGTTGCTCGACGCGGGCTTGTTCCTCGAGAACGACGCGGCGATCGACGACTACATCTTCGTCGGTGACGTCGAGCTTGGTAATGCGGCAGGTGATTTCGGTGCCGACCATTTTTTCGAGCTCGGCGGCGTCGCGCGTACCGCTGCGGCTGGCAGGCATGAAAGCGCGCACACCGATGTCGACGGTGAGACCGCCTTTAATGACAGCGGTGACGGTGCCGACCACGGCGAGCTTTTCAGCGAAGGCTGCTTCAAGCGCGGACCAGTCGCGAGGCTGGGCTACTTTGAAAAACGTGAGGTCGTAATAGCCCTCTTCGTTGCGGCCTTTCACCGAAACGTTGATCGCGTCACCCGGCTTGATGCTTTCGGCATTGTTCCGGAAAGCGGAGCGGGGAAGGACGCCTTCGGTTTTGTAACCGATGTCGATGAAAACCTGGTCGGCGGAGAGGGAGACAACGGTGCCCTCAATCTGTTTAACGCCGGAGGCGGGCTTATGGGTATGGCTCTTCTCGAACTGCGAGAGGATGGCGGCAAAGTCTTCCTGCGGCTCAGCGGGCTCTTCAGCTGGGGCTGCGGGGGCGGGCTCGGGCACTCGAGCAGCGCTTGAATCGTGGGCGCTTTCAGTGACCGGTGCCGGCACGGTATCAGTTGCGGGCGACGCGGTCTGTTCGCTAGCGGATTCGGGAGTTTCGGGAGTGGGCTGGGACTCTGGAACGGTATCGATGCTCATGATGTTTACTGTTCCATTGTCCCACGCGAGGCCCGGCGCGCTGGCACACGCGTCGAGCCTTCCTGTTCGACTCTACTGCGGGAATTCCGCCACTTTCGGTGTGACGCGATCCGGTGCGACATGTGTGGGGCCGCCCTTGTCGTCGATCACGTTCGAGATTTCGCCGAGGTTATCGAGGGCGATTGTAATCATGTGGTGGAAGCGAACGCCGGGCGTGACTGGAACTTCGATGGCGCGCGTAAGCGTGACGTTGGGATGGCGGAATACGCTGTAGATGCCGAGGCCCCAGGCTTCGTGGCTGGTCACGTTGTCAGAGACTTTGTACGAGGCCCAGCCGTTTGTGCCGGGCGCCGACGGTGTAGCTGGGCTGGTCGGGCGGATCGTAGGGGATCTCGGATTGATAGAAGTAGATGCGACCGTGGTTGCCGTTCCAAAGCACCTGGAACTGCTGGTGGTGCTCGACGAAGAGGCCGTAGATGGTGACGTTGTTGCCGTTGACGACGAGGCCGTTATCGCTGAGGTTGCTGGTCCAGCCGACGCCGTGGCCGTGATCGGCGCGCCAGATCCAGGTGTGGTCGATGATGGTGTCGTTGGCAGTTGACCCGCAGGTTGACCTCGGCCCGGCCCACGCCGGCGCCGCCGACGCGGAAGAAGACGTCGTGCAGGGAGATGGGATTCTTGGCGTGGCGGGCGTGGCTGCTCTCGGGACCGACTTCGACGCAGGACGGGAGAGATTTCTTCGCCGGCGTCGAAGAGGATTCCGGCGATGATCGATGCCGTCCACGTCAGCTGTGGTCATGGCCGCGGTGCCGTTGGTGGGGTGAAGGGTGGCGAAGCCGAGACCAAGCACGATGGTGTCGCGACGCGTGACGCGGATTGGCTCGGTGAGATCGTAAATGCCGGGAGTGAGGAGCAGGTTCTTGCCTTTGGCAAGCTGCGCATTGATGGTGGCGGCGGTGTCTTCGTCGGGTCGAGCGATGTAGAAGTCTCTCAGCGGGATCGTTCGGCCGGGCGTGGAGCCGGCGCGCCAGGTGATGCCCTGACTGTTGGCTGTAGCGCGGGAACGCGGACGCTCCAGTTCCCTTTCGCGTCGACTTCGAGGAAGGTTTTTCGCGCACGACGGGAGTTTTGTCGACCTTGGTGTAGGGCGGCTGCGGCCACTCGCCTTCAGGTGGGTGCGGGATGCCGACGAAGACCATGTTCCAGTTGGCGCCGGTCCAACTGCCCCACTCGCTGTTGCGCGAGATCCACTGTTGCTGCGGGCCTGCGCCGACGTTGCCGTCGATGACTGAGTCTGACATCCATCCGCCGCTGGCCCATCCGCCTTTCTGATGAAGAACGATGTTGCCGAGGATGTGCATGCGGCGGAAGGGCACCGCTTGGGAGACGGCCCACTGCATGGTGCCGTCTTTCGGAGTCACGGAAAAACCTTCGACACCACGCCAGAAAGTGCATGTGGCATTGTTGCGCGGGAGGCTGGCGTCAGAGTGGACGTTGCCGATGATGTGGACGGCATCGGGCGTGGCGCCGAGGCCGAGCACCTGTGTGTAGAAGCCGACAGGAATGTCGATGTGGTATTCGCCGGGCAGGAAGAGCAGTGCGTATCGGGCTGTACCGAATTCGCTGTGCTGCTGGATGGCATAGACCTTGTCGATCTGAGCCTGGATGTCTGCGGAGGGCATCGAGGGATCGAAGAGCAGAACGTTGGGGCCAAAGTCGGGATGCGCGTTTATCTTGGGCGATGATTGGGCGACTGCAGTCGCAGTCAGCAATAAAAGTCCCAAGAAACTGAGAAATGCGAATGATGGAAAACTTGAGTTCAAGTTGGCTCGAAGTGTGCGAATAGCCGACATGGCCTGGGCTCTCTGAGTTCTGAAATGCAGTGACCTAAGCATCGTATGCCATTCGCCTCACGTCATGCGCGGGTTTGTGGACACGACGCGGTCTGACAAGCGAGAATTGCGGTCGCACGGGAAAGGCATTTATCAATGGGACCAATTTCACGCAGGGAGTTTGTGCGCCTGGGAGCTGGCGCAGTAGCAGCGGGCGCCGCGGCTAAATCGATTGTGCTCGAGCCGACGGTTCTAGCTGCTCAGACAGCGCAGACGGGAAAAGAGATCCGCTTCGTTTCGATCGGAACCGGGATTCGCGGATGCGATTTGTTGCGCTCGGCGAAGAAGGTGCCGAGTGGCGTATGCGTGGGCACGGCGGATTTGTACGAGATGCATCGCAAGGCGGGCGTTGAGGTTTACGGCTCCGACGTGCCGACGACTAAGGATTATCGCGAATTGCTGGACCGCAAAGATGTGGACGCGGTGATTGTCGCGGTCGCCGATTTTCAGCACCGGCGCGTCGTGCTGGACTGCGTGGCAGCGGGCAAAGACGTTTACTGTGAGAAGCCGATGTCCCACAACGTGGCAGATGGACTGGCGATGGTGAAGGCCGTCGAAGATGGCAAGCGCATTTTTCAGGCGGGCAGCCAGCGGGTGAGCAATACGGTTGTCAAAAAAGCTGCGGAGATTTACAAGTCGGGGAGACTGGGCGAGGTGACGTTTATTGAAGGTCATACCGATCGCAATTCTCCATCCGGAGCATGGGTTTATCCAGTTGCGCCGGATGCGAGCGCGGAAACGATTGACTGGACGACGTGGCAGCGCGATGCGCCTTCCCGTCCTTTTGATGCGGAACGGTTCTTCCGCTGGCGGTGCTTTGCAGATTATGGCGAGGGTGTGGCTGGCGATCTTTATGTGCACCTGCTGTCGGGAATGCAGTGCGTGACGGGAATCAACGCTATTCCGCAGCGTGCGTATTCGACCGGCAGCCTGACGCACTTCAAGGATGGGCGCGATTTTCCAGATTTACTGGTGACGCTCTACGACTATCCGGGCGTCAGGGTCAATATGCACTGTAATCAGAACAACGCGTCGGGCGACGTCACCATCTTTTACGGGAAGGAGGCCACGATGACGATCAATGGCAGCACGCTCACCGTGACTCCGCAGGATACGCGACCGCAGCCGGAGGGATATGCGCTGAATGGCTGGACGGCCGAGGCAAAAGAGAAATATATGAGCGACTGGCATGCCGCGCATCCGCAGCCACCGGCGCCACTGCCGTTGGTGGAGACCTATTCTGCGCCGCAGGGCTACGACGACACCGCCGATCATCTTGCAAATTTCTTTCAGGCCGTGGTGACACGCGAGCATGTTGTGGAAGACGAGGTTTTTGGCAACCACACCGCGATCGCGTGCCACATGGCCAACCACTCGTATTTCCATAAGAACGTGGCTACGTGGGACGCAGCCTCACAAACCATCAAGGGCTAGCAAAGGCCTTGGGGAGAATTCACGAATGACAATTTCTTCTCGCCGCAGTTTTTTGAAAGCTTCCGGCGCACTGGCAGCTGCTGCCTGCGTGGGTAGTGAAGGATTGATGGCGGCTCAGCTTCACATACCGATTGGGCTGCAGCTTTACTCCGTGCGCAATTTGCTGCCGAAGAATTTTGAAGGCACGCTTCAACAACTGGCGGCGGCCGGGTACAAGGAAGTAGAAGCGGCGGGCTACTACGACAAAACTGCGGCCGATTTTGGGAATGCGCTGAAGAAGGCGGGACTGAAGTGTGTGAGCACCCATCACGCACTCACCGTTGTTGAAGGATCAGTTTAATCAGTTGATTGAGTACGGACAGGCGCTCGGGCTCGAGTACATCATTTGCTCCTGGGCAGGAGTGCATCGCGATCCGACGCGCAAGGGCGAGCTGAATCTGGATGACTGGCGTTACGTGGCCGACCAGTTCAATGCCATTGGCGAGAAGGTGAAAGCGGCGGGCATGACGTTCGGCTATCACAACCACGTCGTTGAATTCGGAACGGAAAACGGCGTCGTGTTTTTTGATGAGTTGCTGAAACGCACTGATCCTAAGCTGGTGGTCTTCGAGATGGACTGCGGCTGGGTGGTGGGCGGTGGGCATAATCCGGTCGAGTACCTCAGCAAGTTCCCCGAGCGCTTCCCTCTGCTTCACGTGAAAGATATGGTGAAAGAGCCGGATGGGAAGTTGCGGAATGTCGTGATGGGCAAGGGATTTATCGACTACAAACCGATTCTCCGCGCGGCAACAGGATTGAAGCACTACTTCATCGAGCAGGAAGAGTTTGAAGGCGACCCGATGACGGAGTTGCGCGAAGACGCCGATTTTATGAAGAAGCTGGAATTCTAGGCAGCGATATCTGGCCTCACGCGACGGAGAAGGGGATTCTGGGCGCTTCGGATAGGCTTGATTCATGAATGTTTTTGACGAGAAGCGCGCCGAGTTGGAAAAGCACGAGTTCATGATGGGGCTGGAGCGAGGCAGGCTGGCGGTAGCTCTGGACCTCCTGACCGATTCGCTGATCATGGTGGGTCAGCATGGAGTGTATTGCGCTTCGAGCCGCAATCCGTCGAAGCCGGCCCTTGACTTGCAGGCGGTGCTGAGCGGGATGGAGGGGGCGAAGGCGCTGATCCAGTCGGTGATGGAAGAATTGCGAAAAGACAGGGAAAAGGAATTAAAGAACAGGGAATAGGAAACAGGGATTAGGGACTAGAGAGCGGCAAACAGGAACGCGCCTGATCCTTTGAAATCAAGGCAAAGGCGCGAGCCGGGCGCGGCGCTGGGAGAGATTTATCACTCGAATACGGTATGCTGGTAGAGTGCGCCCGTAGCTCAGCTGGATAGAGCGAACGCCTCCGGAGCGTTAGGTCGGGAGTTCGAATCTCTCCGGGCGCACCATTTCCTACCTCACATTTCCTGACATCCATTTAGAGATAATTCCGGATTTGATTCCGGGCATTTAAGGATTGCATGCATTTTGATTTTCATTTCACGGCTATTTCGGTTTTGTGGACGCTGACTTTTGCGGCGCTTCTTGTGTTGCTTGTCGTCCTGATGGGACGCGACCGGGCGCGGCGATTCCCCTGGTTCACGGCGTCAATCGTTCTGGTCGCACTGCGGCTGCTTACGAACCGGCTTCTGCATGACAAGTTGCCGCCGCTGACAATGGGCGCCATCGCCATCACGCTGGCGGATATTTCGGCCGTTGTCGGGCTGCTGGTTCTGATTGAGATGGCGCGGCGAGCATTCAAGAGCGCGGGAGCCCGAGCATGGGCGGGATGGACGCTGGGCTGCTTGTGCTCGGTGGCGTCGTGGTGTGGAAGTGGGGGCCGTGGCCGCAGCTGAAGACAATTGCCTTCGATACCACGATCGCCAGGCTCCAATTCATGCAGTTGATCGCCGTGAAGGCCGGGCTTCTGGTCGGCGTGCTTTCGGTGGCTCTGGGGATTCTGGTGGTGGCGTTCGGGCATCGCTATGGGGCGGGCTGGCATAGTCATGTGCAGCGGATCATGATCGGGCTTTCGACCGCGTCGATTGCACAGTTTGGGGCACAGGGAATTTGGGAGATGATTGCGCGCCACACCACTCCGCACTCTCGGGATGAATACGAACACGTGATGGCGATCCAGGGAAAGTTGCTGAATACGAACAGCGCCATCTACGTGATTGTGCTGATCTGGTGGATCGTATGTTTGTGGATTGATGAACCGGGAACGGCGGTCGGGGACGCAGTCGCGCCTGTGCATGAATATGCCGACGAGAATGAAGATGCGAGAGGTTCAGAGAGTTAGAGCGGGTCGACGACATCAGAGGGTATCCAGCAGGGCCTAAAGCCCCCAGGCTATTTTTGCCTCGATTGCGGTACGACTTAAGTCGTACCCTGATCCAAGCCCGTCGTGCGGTGTCGGGACCCTGGCAAAGCACTCTTTGACAATTCGGAAGCTAAGCCACCCGAAAGTCTCGAAGAGCAACCGCAGATTCTTCACTGCGTCCAGGATGACAGCGCAGAGGACTATCAAGGTTTGCTTCACCCCATTCGCTCACGCGGATTACATCGCGAAGTCGATAAAGCCGCGCTCAGGATCGGTGTTGATCAGCCTGACGGTCAGCTTGTCTCCAACATCGAGCTTCGACCCGGGTTTGCCTGCGTTCATCAACATTCCCTCGACATGGGGATCGATGGCTCGCACGAAGGTGCCGTGATGGGTGACGCCCGTGACGATAGCAGCGAAAGACTGCCCAATGCGCGGATGTAGAACTACGGCAGCGATGCGCTTCTCCATATTGCGCTCGACCTTGCGCGCGGCGTCCTCCATCTGCGTACAGCGCTGCGCGATGGCGTTGAGATCGCCCTCGGAATAGGGCTGAGGCGCCTGCGCGAGATGCGCTTTGATTAGGCGTTGAGTCACCACATCGGGAAATCGGCGGTTGGGCGCGGTGGAATGGGTGTAGTCCTGCACGGCGAGACCGAAGTGGCCTGGGGATTCTTCGTGAGGCTTGACTAGAACATATTCGCCGGGGCCCATGAGCTTAATGACAGTGAGGGAGAGATCGGGAAAGTGATCGGGATCCTTCTTCTTCTGCGCAAGAAGAAAATCATTGAGCGCTTTTGAATCGGGTTGTTCGGGCAGCCTGGTACCGAGATCGTTGGCTACTTCGACGATGCGGTCCCAGCGCTTGGGGATGCGCACGATACGGCGAATAGACGCGACGCCCGCAGCTTCAAAGGTACGCGCGATAATGCCATTGGCCGCGACCATGAATTCTTCGATGAGCGACGTGGCGCGATTCTTTTCGAGTTTCGAAATGCCGACGGCCTGGTCGGCCTGCATCACCGGGTGGGTTTCGATTGTCTCGAGGTCTAGCGCGCCGTGCTGGAATCTGCAGCCAACCAAGCCTTGCGCAGCTTTGTCCTGGAGCTTGAGCTGTGCAGCGAGCTCGGCATTGGCTTCAACCTTTGCCGGGGCTGGGCCACGGCCTTCGAGCCAGGCTCCGACGCTGTTGTAAGCCAACTGGGCGCGGTTGCGTACCAGGGCGCGATAGGCTTTTCCGCCAGAGACGCAACCTGTGGCGTCGGCTGTGAATTCGACGACCATGGCGACGCGATCTTCGTTCTCGTTGAGCGAGGTAATGCCCTCGGAGAGTTCTGGGGGGAGCATCGGGAATACTGTGACTCCGGTGTAAACCGAGGTTGTTTCGGACTGCGCATGCTTATCGAGCAGGCTGCCATGCGGCACGCGCACATCAACGTCGGCAACGCCGATGAGCACGCGAATGCGTCCGTCGGGCAGTTGCTCAGCCCATTCAACCTGGTCAAGGTCTTTCGAAGTATCGTTGTCGATCGAAGACCAAAGAAGATTGCGAAGATCCTGAGCACCTGGCGCCGAAGGCAATGCGGGTTGCGCTTTGATGGCAGCGAGTTCGGTGTCGGTTCCAGCAGGAAAGTCCGGCTGGAAGCCTTGCTCGATCATTTCAGTGTGTGCGGCCGCGACCAAGTTGAAGTGCAGGGCTTTGGTGGAATGCATGTGTAAATCAGGCCCCCAGACATGAAGGCCAGCCTATCACGCGTCGATAACGAAATGCGCAAACGCACTGAGGGGCGGCTCTCCACCCGGATCGCCGCCCCTTCCCCTTACCCAGTGCACAACTTCTTATTGAATGCCGAGATCCGCGAGAACCTTGGGTTTTGCCTCATCAACCGCGAGGAGGTTATGGCATGCCGCGCAGTCCTGCGTGATCGACTTGCCGTCCTTCGCCACGTGATCGCCATCGTGGCAACGGAAGCAACCGGGATAGCTCATGTGCCCGATGTGGTTCGGGTGTGTGCCCCAGGTGACCTTCATGTCGGGAAAACATTGGTGGTGAAAATAGTGACCAGTCCCTGGCCGGCCGCTTTGACGAGATCAGGATGCGCTTTGAGGACATCCGGGTGCTCGTTGCGATAAAACTGCGTGAGCTGCTCGGGAATCTTGGCCCGCGCTGCCTCTTCGGTAGCGTAATTTGCTTTGAGCAGTTCGAGCCCTTTCTTGTGGACCCAGGGAAGCTCCGGGCTGACGACGCCGTCCGCCATAGCGCGATTGAGCGCGTCCTCTGCGGTCTGCATGGTGTGGGCCGCGCGATTATGGCAATCGATGCAGTCCATAAGGCGACGCTCGCCTTGGGGAACCGCACCCTTCAGGCTCGATGCATCAAATACGGTTTTCGATCCATCGGGATGCGTCCGCTCCACCCAGGGAATGGTCGTGCGCGTGGGATCTGTGTCGATGTACTCGATATGGCCGAGGTGGACACCGTGGATTCCCGTAAGATGCGAGAGCGAATCAATGCCTCCGAGATGGAGCACGACAACACTCTGCGTCTCAGTATTCTTCTCGTCGTCAGCAAAGTCGGACTTGACCAGTAATTTTTCGCCGACGAACTTGGCGGGCGTATGGCAGCCTTCGCAGATTTCGCGAGCTGGGCGGAGATTCATCACTGGCGAAGGGATCGGCTTGGGAACGCGATTGAAGGTTACTTCAATGAGTTGCTTGGTGCCGTTCACCTTGGCCTTGAAATGAGACGCTATCCCTGAACCGATGTGGCATTCAACGCACGCAACGTGGGAGTGCGCGGACACCTTGTAGGCGGTGAACTCGGGGTGCATCACGTGGCAGGAAGATCCGCAGAACTGCGGCGAGTCCATGTATGCCACGCCGCGATAGCTTGCTGCCGCAACAACCAGCAGGTTTACGATTGTGGCGATGAGAACGATGTCAAGGCCGTGACGGAAGATGCGATCGTTGAGATCGATCTTGGGGAACTCAGCTGGAATCTGTCCCGCTAGTTGCAGCTTTCTGCGACGGGCAAATAAGCCGATCGGAATAAGAACGAGCCCAAGTACAAACAGCGCGGGCAATATAAGGAAGAAAATGATTCCAAGGTAAGGATTATCGTCTCGCCGGCCAAATATCTCCACCAGCCAGTAACCGATCATCGTGACACCGGCAGCGCTCGTGATGGCGCCTCCGGCAAGGCTGATTGGATTGTTGCCGAAGAACAGAGCCGGCCGTACCCAGTTCTCGCGGAATCGCTGCAGCATTGTTACGTTCCCCCTGACAGTAAGCGGCCCGCTTCAGTCACCCAGCGACGAAGCGGGCCGGATATATTTCTATTTCAAGGTGCGGAAGTAATCGACAGCGTCCTTGATCTGCGCGTCGGTGAGCTTGGGAGACATGGCCTTCATCTTACCCTTCCCGTTCTTGACGGCGTCAATCTGTTCCTTTTCGCTTGTCTTGTACTCTGCGGCCGGCTTAACGTCCATCATTTTGGCGATGCCGGCGCTCGGCGTGCCCGTGCTGCCGTGACAGCTTTGGCAATTTGCCTTGTAAACCGCTTCGCCCGCTGATTGAGCAAAGCCCATGGAGCCAGCCAGACACACTGTTGCAGCCAGCACCGCCATCGATCTAATCGTCATCGTCATTGCAAGACTCCTTAAAAATGCATTATGGCCAGATGGTTGGGGGCCACTCCCATTCATTGGAATCCTACTTGCTCAAACACCGGCGGCAACAATAAGTAGCTTTGCCCTGTGATGTGCACCAGGAACCGTTCAACTGAAATCCGGCGCACCCTTGAACTTCGAGGTGCGCCGGAACTGCTTTCACTTACTCACAGCAAACAACAAATGACTTTATACAAACTACTTTGTAAACGTACGGAAATATACAACTGCATCCTTGATCTGGGCCTCGGTCAGCTTGTCTTTGTATGGCTGCATCTTGCCCATGCCATTCTTGACGGCGTCGATCATCTGCTCTTCACTCATCTTCTTCACGTCAGGATCGGTGGCAGGCTTTACCTTCATGGACTTTCCTGCGCCAGAATCCGCCAGTCCCTTTTCCCCATGGCACATCTGGCATTTCGCTTTGTACGTCGCTTCGCCAGACTGCGCGAAGCTCACTGTGCCGGCAAGAAGCATAACCAGAATCGCCGCCACACTATTGCGAGATAAATTGCTCATGTCATCTCTCCCAAGGATCTCCCCTTGCTACTGCGCGGGGAAAATCGCTGACGAAAGGGACACCGTTCAATGCAGCCGCGGCACTTCGTTCTTGATCCGTTCCGCAGCTGCTGTGTTCATTGATTAATAAGTGGACTGCAACCTAAACGCCAATCCACCCATGTTACTCAGAATGCATACTTCACACTTAAAGTTACGACGTCCCCATGGTAGTCGCGAGAGGGTATTACGCCTCCTGCAGCCGGAACGCTACCGCCAGCAGGACCATCCTCGTTGTAACCATGGTGTACCCAATATCCGTGCCAGGACCACTGCGGAGCGATATTGATAGCCAAATCTGCGAAAGGCGACAGAACGGTGGAACTGATTGCTCCAGGTGGGTTGTAGGGGTTAAGCAACATTGCCTGGCCGCCGGTTCCCATGATACGAACCCCGCCGTTGAACCGGAAGTATTTCGACGGCGTGTAGGTAAGGCCAGCCAGGTAGAAATCGGACGGCACGTCGTATAAACCGTTTCCAAGGTACAGAGGAGTTGCCGGCGTCGTGTTGTATTGACAAGTCCCAACATTTTGCGGCCCTGCGTTTGCCGGCAGAGGCGCGTTTGCTGTGGCGGTGAAAACGTAGCACAGCTCAGTCTGGGAGAAGACGCTGTCATGGGAATAATTGAAGTCCAAGCTCAACGACTCAGTCGGGATAAGTTGGGTGGCGAAACTGAAATCGCGATTGTGCTCTTTATGGTTTACAAGCGGATCGTCGTTCTTTGCATCGTATTCGTTGTAGGTTACGGAAAGATTTACCCAGTGCGCCGGACTCGACTGGAAACGTCCCCGGAAGTGATGAAAAGAATTGGGCGCAAGGCGCGTGTAGGTGTTGGAGGGTGTTGTTGTGGAATTCGAAGAATGCGAATACATCGAGTCGTAGTTCAGATTGATCCGGTACAAGCGCGAAGGCTGAATTGCGAGACCCGCCACGGCTCCATTCTGGTGCCAGGTCATGGTTGGGTCTTCGGCGAACTTGATTTGACGGTCATTGAACCGCCAGCCACCGGAAAATTTGATGGCGGACGTCGCATTGAATATGCCGATCACGGTGTTGCCGGTGTTCTTGTGCGCCAGGTAGCCGAAAGCTTCATTGGTAGTGGTGTAGTTGTGCAGCTTGTTGAGTGGAGTGTTCACGCTCAGACTCGCCGACGGAACTGGAGTCGGACCACCCGTCACGAATGGAGTATTGTCCCAGATGTTTGAGACCAGAATGGTGTGCCCCGGCATCCGAACATCCCAGTAGTTGAACGCATCAGAAACGGAGATGTGATCGCTGAGTTCCGCTTCGATTCCGTAATCAGCATTCACGTTGATGCGCTTGTTGTGGGCCAGGCGTCCGCGATCGTTGAGACCACCGGTATCAAGCTCCTGACGCAATGTTGTGCGGGAGAGGAGCCCGTTGAAGGCTTCACTGAATTGATTCACGTTGCTGGTACCGCTGCTGTATGTGAAGCGGCCATTCATCGCAACTTTATCCCAGTAGTGCGAACTGAAGCGGAGCTGCTCGGTCGGGAATGACGTCCGCGTGGGAGCGCTCTGCTGTTGCACGAGGGTCTGGTTGCAGAATGGATTGGCGATGCCGTCAATCACGTTCTGCGTCTTGGCCGCACCTGAGCCGCAAGTCTGGGTTGGTCCTGTAAGGACGTTGAAGCCGAGAGAAGTCGGCGTTCCATTGGCTAACGTAAATGGAGTGGGGGCCAGCTTGTTCGAAGTATTACCTCTGTAAAAGGCCACGAACTGGTCATAGCTTAGGGTGGTGCGTTTGGCCAGCTTGGCATCGGCGCCCCCAACATAGGTATCAAGACTATTCCGCCACCACTGAGACTGCTGGACGTCGCCTCCGGCGTGGATAGTCGTGTACGTCGGTCCCTCTGTCGTGCCGTGGATGTATCCGACGCGGAAACTTATCTTTCGATACAGGCAGCAGTGTCAGCAACGTGTCGGTGGTCATTCGAACCGTATTGAAAAGGTGGAGCGAACTTGGCTCCGCGACCAGGACCGGGGCCGCGGCTGTGGCGTTGGTCAGAAATGAGTTGACGAGAAGGTTGTAGTCGACGTAGTTGCGCCCGCGCCGGAAGCTGCCGGCGAAATCGTACCACTTGCCTTTGGACATGTTCAGGTAAGAGGCATCAATGGGCTCGCCGCCGTATCCGAAGCTATTGGTCGACAGAGTGTCAAAAAACGGCGTCTTCGACTTGTTGACAGAATGCATGGTCAACGACTGGCCTATAACGCGCATTCCAGAGGCCTCGTTGACCATCGTGGCCCACATCGCCGCACTTCCGTCTTTTGTAACAATGTTGCCACCGAGTTCAAGGGTCTGATGCACCTCATAGCCGTGCATGATCTTTGGTCCCGGTGGTACTACTGCCTTCTTCTCCGGCTTCGGCACGGGGGGCACTGCGGATGGAGATGGGGCCGGAGTTGGTGTTACCGGTGGGGCTTGCCCGGAAACAAGGGCTGCGCCGCCAGCGGCCAGAATGGCTGTCAGGGTAAGAGCGCACAACCGGGAAATGTTGAATCCGGCCGGCGACCCAACCAGACTATTCGCAAATGCTGTCTGTCTTGTCATCGCTCGCTCCTTACTCTGTTGCGTTAAAGAAGAATTCGCTTGTGTTCGAGCCGTGAACACTCGCGTGGCAAATGGTGCACGACTGATACTGCGTTGCCTGGTTATGCGCCGGTCCAATCGGATTGCTCGTCGAAAAATTCGTTGACGGCGAGTGGCACTGCAGGCAGATCGTGTTTACGGTGGCGCGATTGAGCAGGCGCGGGTTTGGTCCGCCGTGTGGGAAATGGCATGCTACACAGCCTTCGGTTTTGACGACCGGATGCTCATAAGCAAACGGTCCACCTTTTTCCATGTGGCACTTGGTGCAGACCAAGTCTTGCTGCGAAGAGGAGCGGAGGTTCTTCTTGTTAAATGTTCCGTGGGGATCGTGGCAATCGGAGCACTTAACGAGCCCTTCTTGCACTTTGTGATGGAAGGGCATGTTGAATTGCGGCTTGGTGTCGGTGTGGCACTGGAAGCAGAGGTTCGGCTGAGCGACCTTTAACTGGTGCTCCTTGTCCTCACCGCTGTGAATGCTGTGGCAACCTATGCAGCTAACGTTCGCTTCTCCGTGTGCCGTGCGCTGGAAGTTGGCATGATTGCCCTGGTGGCAGGTAAGGCACTTCTCGTCGACCTGTTTTGGAGTTGCCTTTGCGGGATTGAAGATCTTGGTGACATCGCCGCCACCCTCAACGTGTGCTTTGCCGGGTCCGTGGCAACCCTCGCAGGTGACGCCGGTTTTGCCGTGCCTCTCAGCCAGCGCGGAGTGCGGGTTAGCTCCGAAATTCTTGCTGACTTCTTCGTGGCAGGTGGCGCAGGTCTCCTGGCCGACGAAGTCTTCCGGCTGCGGTGGAGCCTGCAGGGTCTTCGCGGCGGTTGGTTTTCCTCCCTGTGCCTGCGCAGCGACAGCATGGGTAGAAAAGAGAATCATCGCAAGCAAAAGCATCGAAAAGACGAGCAATCCCGGCCTGAACCGCGGAACCTGAATCTCGCGCGTTTGCATTTCCGGCCCTTCTTCATGCATAAAGACCACCTTGGTTGGCGCCCAATGCGGGCTTCGGCGCCCTGTTCGCCATGTGTCCCGCTGGCCCCTCAGCGTTGAGTTTCTGGGTACTTCGAGAAGGAAGAGTACGTTCTGTGCGGAGCGTCACCTTATCGGCGCAATCGTAACCTGCCAGCAAATGCATATTCGGTGACCTCCATCACACGGTGTCAGACTTGACAATTTGAATGAGAGTGAAGTGAAGCCAAGGCGCTTCGTCTTCCGCCGCGTTTCGCGATAAAGGTACGCCGAATCCGGATATAAAGACAGTGAAATCAATGAAAAGTGGGCTCTGAAATAGTCTCATTCGACCTCTCGGAGAGGGCAAGCCCGAAAAAGAATGCTCAGGTTTGAACTCGCGTCTTCCGAATGGGTGCGGTTGATATCGTCACACGTTCGACTTTCCCACCAATCGGAGAAATAGGCTAGAGAATTTCTTCACACGAATGCCTTTCCTGTCTTCGAACGCAGCGGAGATTTTGGCGGTTCTTTTATTCGATCCAACCGCCTATTTGCCTTGAGTCACGTGAGCCCCATCACATCCATCCGTTGCTCCTGTAGGCAGACTGATGATGGGCAAAAATATGGTTGAGTACGAAATCTCGGCGAGCCCACAAAGACGGCAGAGGAGTTTGACTCGCCCTTCTCCCGTTGGCTGTGCTTCATGCTCAAATCGCCGTCCTGGATGGTTTTGTTCACTAGGAAGCGCGGTTCTGGCGGATCTGGAACTGGTAACGAGCACCATCAGCCTGCCGTCGCAGGCGACCCTGTTCACTCAGGGGGAAGACGCAAGGTGTCTTTACCTGATCTGTGGCGGCTATCTAAAACTCACCGCAGGGCGGGCTCAAGATCGGCAGATGATTGTGCGTGTCGCCGGACCTGGGTCCATGCTGGGACTTTACGCCGCACTATCTCACGGAGTTTATGAGGTTTCGGCCGAGTCGCTGACGCCTGCACAGCTCCGCCCGGTGGAGCGAGAGCGATTTCTAACATTTCTTCGCAATCACAAAGAAGCGCAGATGAGGGCGGTGCAATGCATCTGCCAGGAATACCGCTTTGCATTGCAGGATGCGTGCCGGATTTCGCTTGCCGAGACCGTCGCCGGAAGGCTTGGCCGCCTGCTGCTGGAACTTGCGCACCAGATCGGGGAGCATGTGAATGGTGGGTTCCGTTTCCCGCTGCTTCTGACGCATGAAGAGATGGCCTCGATGGCGTGCACGACCCGTGAGACGGTGACGCGTACTCTGGGCCAGTTCCGCAAGGAAGGGTCGATTACGATTGAAGATTCAGTGATTACGCTGCATCAACCGGACCGGCTCCAAAACTTGAACTAACGCCATATTCCAAACAGGAACCGCCAAAACCGTATTCTTGTGGCTTCCGCCTGACCTCCCTCCGAAGTCCAAGGGATATCATGGTATCTCGGAGCATTGGCACGCATATGATTCGTTTTGCGGCTTGTTTTTCTGTTTTACTTCTCTCCTGCACTGCGCTGGCACAGGTTCCAAGCCCTTCCCCGGCGCCCGTCCAAGTGCCCATCACAACCACATCATCTCCCGATGTTCAGCAATTCCAGAAAATTGAGAATGATTGGGCCGAGGCGGTGAACCGGCGCGATCAGTATGCTCTGGAATTTGTGCTGTCTCCGTTGTTCCTCGACGTTTCGGGATCAGGCGACATCACCACCCGCAATCAGCAGTTGACCTACCTGATTACGACCGAGGACAAGACGCTGCACCTCGAGCAGAAGGTCATTACCGTTCGCATGCTCGGAGACACCGCCGTAGCGAATGGCACGTACGTCCTTCACCATCGCGGTGCGTCGGGGCAGGTAGACGAAAAAGGTGTGTTTACCCACGTGTTCGAGCGCGCTCACAGCGGCTGGGTGTGCATCAATTCGCAGCGCACCGTACTGCGCGAGGATGGCGGCAAAGGCAAGAAGCAGTCGAATGCCGAGTTGCCGTTCCACATTCCCATCTTTGGAAAGAGTGACAAAAAGGACTCGCAGTAAAGGCGAAGCCGAGATTCCTCAGCGGTTGTATTTCTTGAGTGCCTGCTGCAACTTGTCGTGAGGCAGAGCGACGACGGTGTGCCCGTCGATTCCGGTCATGGTTTTGGCGCCGACCATTGCGTTGATAATGGCCTCTTCCGTAGCCTCGACAGTGGCTTCAAACAGCGGGCTGATTCGCTCATTTGACACGGTTTTCACGGTGTTTGGGCCAGGCTCGTCGTTGGCGTGCGGGTTGGCCGTGGAAAAGGCAATGAAGATGTCGCCTGAGCCGTTGCCGGAGATGGATCCGGTGCGGGCAAGGCCGAGCGAGGCGCGTCGCGCAATGCGCTTCAACTGGTGTGGCAACAGCGGCGCATCGGTGGCGATAACGATGATGATGGAACCAACATCGCCTTTCAGTTCGCTGC
Organism: uncultured Acidobacteriaceae bacterium; assembly: GCA_963782775.1. Taxonomy (GTDB): domain Bacteria; phylum Acidobacteriota; class Terriglobia; order Terriglobales; family Acidobacteriaceae; genus Telmatobacter. The sequence continues at coordinate 61,461 of CAWALE010000011.1, read as the reverse complement.
CGGGCAGTGCGGACGGGGAAAGCTGTGCGTAGGGCTCATCTCCGGGGATCTCCTTGCCGACAGGAACGCCGGCAATCATCAATTGGGGACGTCGACCGCAATTGCACTGAACCAGAACGCCGACGGCGTAGCCACCTTGTTCTTTCGACAGAACGCGGGATGAGGTACCGGTTCCTCCCTTGAATCCGTAGCAAACCATTCCGGTTCCGCCGCCAGTGTTGCCTTCTGTGACTGGGCCGGTCTTTGCAGAGTCGAGTGCGGCGAAGACATCGTCTTTCTTTACGTGAAAGCCATTGAGGTCGTTCAGGTAGCCGTCCCAGGTTTCGGCAACCACAGGCAAGGCCCACGGCTGAGCGAGAGCACCGTGTTGCAGTCCCCAGGCAATCATCGAGTCGCGCACCACACCCACACTGTGCGTGTTGGTGATGGCCACGGGGCCTTCGAGAAAACCGGATTCTTCGACCCATGTGGTGCCGGTCATTTCGCCGTTGCCGTTAAGGCTGAACCATCCTGCATAGACCGGGTCGACGTTCTTCGGGCCACGCGGCAAGACGACAGTGACGCCGGTACGGACGGGACCTTCGCCAACCTTCAGCGGTCCATCGCCGCGAATCAGCGTCGTTGAGCCGACCTGGACTCCCGGAACATCGGTGATGGCATTGAATTGCCCTGGCTTACCGTCGAAGGGGACACCGAGATCGCGGGCGCGAACGGTTTTCGACTTGTCGGTCTGGGCATGAGAAGCCATGGCTGCAACGAATAGCAACGTAACAAAGACACGGATGTGCGTGAGCATACCCCAATCTACATCAGCAATGAAACAGCGCTCAGCCAACTTTAGCTGCGCGGGGCTTGGCTGTCTTGCGAACGATGAGCGCCCTGCACGCGAATGGAAACGTGGACCAGGCTCAGCGCAGCCGGAGTAACGCCGGGAATGCGGCTGGCCTGTCCAATGGTCATGGGCCGAACGCGCTCGAGGGTTTCGCGCATTTCGCGGGAAAGGCCGCTGATGACGCTGTAGTCGATCCAATCTGGAATTGCGACGGCTTCGGCGGCTTTGAGCTTTGTCGATTGCCTTCGTTGCTGATCGAGATAGCCGGCGAACTTGATTTCGGTCTCGACGGCGCGGGCTCATTACGCAGCTCGCGCGCTTCAGGATTCTGGTAGCCAAGCCCTGCTCCAAAATAGGAAAGCACGGGATCGGCAGCGAGTGCGTCGGACAGCGCATTCAGGACGGGCTCAATGCCGACTTCCGGGCGCTTCAAAAGCTGTGCCCACGTTTGCCCGGCGGTTGGATCGAGATCGCCGAGCCTCCGCAGCGACGAGCGTTTCGACATCGACTTTGCGCGTGGTCAGCAGATTTTCGAGAGCGACCATGCGGGCCTGCTTTTGCTCGTACTCGGCCCATGCCTCGTCGTTGATCAGCCCCAGGCGGCGTCCATGCGGCGTCAGGCGACGGTCGGCGTTGTCGATGCGCAGGTGCAGGCGGAACTCCGCGCGCGAGGTGAACATGCGATAAGGCTCGTTGGTGCCTTTGGAGATCAGGTCGTCGATCAGGATGCCGGTGTATCCCTCGGTGCGATCCATGCGTGAAGGGCGGCTCGCCCTTGAGCCAGAGCGCGGCATTGATGCCGGCCATGATGCCCTGGCATGCGGCCTCTTCATACCCGCTGGTCCCGTTGATCTGGCCGGCGAGATAGAGGCCTTCCATGCTTTTCACGCGAAGGCTGCGATCGAGCTCGGTGGCGTCGACGCTAGTCGTATTCGATGGCATATCCGGGGCGCAGCATCTCCGCCTGTTCGAGGCCGGGGATGGAACGCACGATCTGCCACTGCACTTCCATCGGCAGCGAGGTCGACATGCCGTTGACGTAGACCTCGTGCGTATTCAGGCCTTCCGGTTCGAGGAAGAACTGATGCTGCGTCTTGTCAGGGAACTTGACGATCTTGTCTTCGATTGAAGGGCAGTAGCGCGGGCCGATGCCCTCGATCTGCCCGGAGTACATGGCCGAGCGATGCACGTTTTCGCGAATGATGCGCAGCGTTTCAGGCGTGGTGAATGCGATGTGACAGCTGATCTGCGGCTGCACGATTTTCTTCGTACGGAAGCTGAAGGGCGTCGGCTCGGCGTCGCCGGGCTGCTCTTCGAAGGCGTCCCAGTCGATGGTGCGGCCATCGAGGCGCGGCGGCGTCCCGGTCTTTAGGCGGCAAGTCCGCAGACCGAGCGCACGCAGCGCTTCGCCGAGCAGGACCGATGCCGGTTCGCCGCTGCGGCCGGCTGGATAGCGCTCTTCGCCGCAGTGAATCAGGCCATTGAGAAAAGTGCCGGTGGTGATGATGGTGGCGCCGGCGAGAAGACTGGCGGCCGTCGCGCAAGCTTCAAACCCAGAACGCGGCGACGAGGACGAGACGGGCGCGGAATTTCGCTGCGTCAGTATCTGAACCGTCGTTCACTCGCTCCCTTCTTCCCTAGTTCCCTGCTCTTCAATCACCAGGTCGACGACTTCAGCCTGCCGGATGTGCAGGCCGGGCTGGGCTTCAAGCACTTCGCGCATCTTGACGCGATAGAGCTGTTTATCGCACTGCGCGCGCGGGCTCCAGACGGCCGGGCCGCGCGAGGTATTCAGCAGGCGAAACTGGATGCCGACGGCATCCGCGACCTCGCCCATGATGCCGCCGAGCGCGTCCACCTCGCGTACAAGGTGGCCCTTGGCCACGCCGCCAACGGCCGGATTGCAGCTCATCTGCGCAATCAGGTCCATGTTCATGGTGATGAGCGCGGTCTTCAGGCCCATGCGCGCCGCGGCCATGGCCGCTTCGCAGCCAGCATGGCCAGCGCCCACCACAACCACGTCGTATTGTTCGGTGAAAGGCATCCAATCCTATTCTACGGGTATGCCAGTGTTGCGATCCGCGAATCATGCGATTCCAGCTCGGCAGCGATTGCAATGCGCTCGCTCTATAATGTCGGCATTCCCTGGGCTGAGAATATCGAGGTTAGTTGACGTTAATGAGCACTTGCATGTGCGGCAATCCGGTGGACACAATCGGCAGCTTCTGCTCCCGCTGTGGTGCGCTGCAGACGCTTGGACTGGGAAGTTTTGCCTCTGCGGCAGAGATTGAGAGCACTTATATGACTCTCGTCAGGGTCTGGCATCCGGATAGATTCCAGTCCGACCCAAAGCTACGATGGGCTGCGGAAGAGAAGCTGAAAGAAATTAATGCCGCACATGACTATCTGAATTCCGGGCCGCAGGTCGAGATGCCCCGGCTGGTTGTTCAGGAACCTGAACCCGTTCCCGAGCCGGAAGCGAAACCGGATGATGGTTTTTTTTCGTCCGAACCGGTGGGCGAAGAGTCTGAAGAAGTAAAGCGGGTTCTGAAACGTCTCAAAAAACGCTCGGGCGCAAAAATCTTCATAAGGGTTGCGTTTACCCTTTGTGGCGTTGCTGCGCTGGCGCTTTTGTGGATCTCAATCGACTTCTTTCTTTCAGCAAATCAAACAACGGCGCGTCCATGGGAAGAACTCAAAGCGAATTCTCTCGAGATCTCCATGCGACTGGTGTGCGGATATTTGGCGGCGCCACAGACACCGCACAGGCACCGAAGCAAGAGAACGAGCTGCCGCCGACGCCTGTAGATCCACCACAAAGCGAACCCGTGAAGGCTCCCGCACCGAGGGTTGAAACGCCTGCGAAGACGCGGCCGGCAGCCGCGCCGAATGCAGCCCCAGGTGCAAAGCCATATCTGACCTCGGGGTTAACACCTACGGAGGTGGTTTCAACCCTGGGGAATCCAACCTCCTCGTCGGGTGAAAAGATGTTCTACCAAGGCTCAGAGATTGACTTCAAAAACGGGCAAGTGGCGGGATGGAAGATCGATTCGAAATCTTCTATCCGAGTAAAGCTCTGGCCCGATCGACCTCTCGCGCCGGGCACGGTGTCCTTCACCGTCGGCTCGTCGAAGAGCGATGTGATCGCGTTGCAGGGGACTCCAAATGTGTTCTCAGACAATGAGTTCCATTACGGCGGCTCGGTGGTCTTCTTCCAGAATGACCACGTTGTCACTTGGAAAGAAGATCCGGCATCTGTGCCGTTGCGGGTAGCTCACTAGAGTCCTCGTTACTTCCGGAGCGGTCCGAGTTTCAGAAATCCGATGCTACGATGCACTGAAAGCACGACAATTTCATCCAATACGCAGGAGGAATTGCCGCATGGGCCTATCGGAAAATTCTTCGGAGCGGCAGCCCGATGCCGTCCCGTCTTCCCCCATCCGCATCGAACACCGAGAGCCTGCACCCGGCTCAGTCGCCAGAGGAATTGAAAGAAGAAGGCCGCAAGATTCGGCGCCTGCAGATGGTGATGAATATGGTCATGCAAGTGATCGCGCAAGATTCCTCACTGACCGTGGATGAGGCTTCGGAGATGGTGGCCGACACGCGCAAGGCCGCGCTGGCTATGTTCCCAGACAAGGAACTTAGCCTTCGACCTGATCTACTGGCCGCGTCTGCAGAGGCTGATGCGCGAACGCTATCGAATGCAGTGAGAACAGGGACTAAGGGAATAGGGACTAGAAATATCCAGTCGGCCTGATGTATCGACCCGCCTCCGACCCTGAAGCCAATGGCCAAAAGCTGACAGCCACTTTTTATTTGTTTTCGTTGCCGACGAGGCGGAACGTAATGGTGCCCCAGAAGAGCCGGGCGCGCATCTGTACGGGCAAGTGGCGGTCATCGTCGGTGTACCAGATCCAGATGTTTCCGCGATTCTTGACTACGCCGGCGTCAGCGGTGGGCTGTACGCGGATTGTCTTGAAGGTGCCAAGTGGGGTTTTGATGACTTCGCGGCCTTCAACCTTCATCGTGACCGGCACGTTTGCATCGCGTCGACAACGGGCATCACGAAGTTCTGACCAACCTCGAGCGGTTGGGATGAGGCGTAGAACACTCCCGTAAGCAGATCGGTCATGCAGCCGGGAATCGGAGACTCAACGTGCTTGGACTGGCCCGTGACCAGATTCTTCTCGTCGAGGATCGACTTCGATTGGGCATAGTCCATTTTGAGAGTGGAGTTGACCTTACGGCGCCCCTCGACAGTCTGCTTGTCGAACTGATATGTGCAGCCCTTGGCGCGATCGAAGTTCGACTGGAACTGGTCGCTGGCGCTGAAGAGCAGGCTGATGGCGCCACTGGTGTTGGCGGTGGCGGTGAGCTTCTCGCGATCACCGGCCGCCTCAAAGTGAATGACTGCGGTTCCTGCTGAGAAGACGCGCCAGTCAACGGAGTAGGTGAGGGTCTGGTTCTGTGGGAAGCTGAAGCCGGGACGGGGGCTGGGAAGCGGAGGAAGCGGGGTGGCTGCAGGAGGGGTTTGCTGTGCATGCACGAGCGAAGCGACGGCGAGAGCGCAAAAAAATGTCTTAGGAACCTTGCACTTTCTCACCTTTGGGCTCTGCTCCTTGAGAATTTGACTGAAATCGCAATGAAATCGGCAGCCGGCTCAATCCCCTGATTGCGCCGAATCGCAGCTTAATGCGGCGCGTGTAGAAACAAGCCCAGCAGCTGCCGGAGGAAGAGCAGGCTGAGGTAAAGCAGGGCGGCTCCTATAGTTGCATTGTACTCGCGGTGCCTTAAATACAGATCAACAGAGAACTTGCCCGACGAAACTTCGGTTTGGCCCGCGCTCGGTGCGGCTGCGGTCAGCCTCGGAATCAGACGCGGGACCCGATGGCAATACGCATCAAAATCCGGGAAATTCGATCGCAAAAATCGTTCTTCTGAGGCGATTACGGGCACATAGATGATCAGGAACATCGCTGCCAGCATCGCTGCCACGGGCCAACTGAGCAGGGCGACGGCAAATCCGGCCGCAATGAGGATCGATCCCAGGTAGAGAGGATTGCGGGTGTAGGCATACGGGCCGGTCTGGGTAAGCTCGCGATTCTTTTTCACATACCCCGATGCGTAGCCGCGCAGCCAAAGGCCCGGAATGACAAGCAGCAAACTCCAGCTGACGGCAGCAGGTCGAGGCTCGCGGCGCCAAAGTTCAAAGAGATATAGCGCCGCGATCAGAAAGCCGAGCGGCACCCGAATTCTTCGCGCAACCCTCCCCCAGCGCTCCGCGCCATTGAGCTTTGGACCTGGTTCTTGCTGAGTCATTGGGCCGCCTCAGAATAAAGCAGTTCATCGGCGGCCTGCAGCACATCTTTGGGCGTGATAGTGAGCAGACCGGTCTCGGGAGCTTCGTGACGGGTATGATCGCGGCGGCTATCGGGGCTGCGCAGCACCCTGAATCGAGTGCCGTAGGGACCGTTGCGGCTGGGATCGGTTGGGCCGTAGATTCCGACAACAGGACGACCGAGCGCACAGGCCAGATGCAGCGGCCCGGTGTCGCCGGCAATTGCCAAGCCTCACCCGGCGCGTGATGGCGATGAGTTGTTCGACTGAACCGAGCAGCGGAGTTGCTCCGCCTCCTGTCTTTTTCATAATGGCGTCGGCGAGAGATACTTCGCCTGGTCCCGCATTGACCAGAACGCGGCAACCGCGATTCAGCAGCCCGCGCGCGACGTCTGCGTAGCGCTCAACCGGCCAGCGCTTGGCGCCCCACCCTGCTCCAGGGTTGATGAGGATAACGGGCGAGCGATTGTTCGAAGGAAGACGTCCCTCGGCCCAGGCTTCGGCTACTGGATCAGTCGGCAGCAACGGCTGAACCGGATAGAGAGCGTCTCCGGCAACGGCTGAAGCCAATTCGATGTCCTGCTCAATCACGTGCGCGGCATGCGTGTCGATTCGTTCAGTGAAGAACCAGCGAGCTGCCCTTTCGCGTGGATTTGCTTCGCCGATAAACCGTCTGCTGGCGGCAAATCGGCCGATCACTGCGGACCGCAGTGCACCTTGAAGGTCGAGAACGGCGTCGTAGTGTTCGAGTTTGATACCGCGACGGAGTGCGCTTATCTCGCGCCGGGTCTTGGCCGCGAAAGGCTGCTTGCGCCATTGTTTCGACGCAGCGATGTGGAGGCTATCGACAAGTGGCTGCATTGCTCCAGCTTTGCCAGTATCGCGGCCGACGCTTCCTTCCGCAGCCAGCAGCGCTCGCCACGTTGGCTCGACTACCCAGTCAATCGCCCACTCGGGATGGGCGATGCGCAGCCCCGTTACAGCCGGAAGGGCATGAAGGATGTCGCCCATAGCGCCAAGACGGACCACGAGCAGGCGAAACTTGGACTGCATTTGCAAATTTTGATTTTCTCACAGGGACTGCAGTGCGCGGTCGACCCCGAGCTTTCCGGCAAGCCAGTCGGATACCTCCGACTCATTCTCAATCGAGAGCGAGAGGCGTGCGGTTTTGAGTGGAAGCGAAGATGGAAATTTCGACGCAAGGCTGCCCAGCCGGACTTGATCTTTTTCGGTTGTCACGAATGAAGCAGCGCCAGCGGAGCGGGCTCTTGCGACAAGGCCCTCGATGTCGCCTGCCGTGTAGCGATGGTGATCTGCAAACTGGATTTCGGCGGCGAGTGTAATAGACGCGGATTTGAGGCCGACGAAAAACTGCTCGGGACGCGCGATACCGCAGAAAGCGACTACAGGTCCGCTGATCTGCGGAATTTCCATGCGGCGTCGCAGGCGCCAGATCGGACCGGTCCAGCCCCAGGGGCGGAGTTCGGATTCGAATGCGGAATCGTCTGCCGGGATGGCGAGGGCGTTTGCCCTCTTCGCCGCCTGCATTCCTTCGCGAAGATCTCCGGCTGGGAGGAGATGATCGCCCAATCTTCTCGGTTGACCAGAAGGATGTCGATGTCGCGGTGGAGTTGGCGGTGCTGAAAGCCGTCGTCGAGAATGTGAATCCGCGGCGAACCCGTGGCGCTGGATGCATTTGATTCAGCAAGAAAGCCGGCGGCGTAGCGTTCGGCGGCGACGTAGACCGGAACTCCCGCCTCGCGCGCAATCAGCAAAGGCTCGTCGCCAAATTCCTCCGCCGTTCCATCTGGCTTGACGCGCATAGGCTCGCGGCTTTGCCGGCCATAGCCACGCGAAAGTACATCGACCTGGAATCCGCGTGCGGAGAGCAGTCGCGCGAGCGCGATGGTCAGCGGCGTCTTGCCCGAACCGCCCGTGGAGAGATTGCCGATGCTGATTACGGGGTGGACCAGACGGCGAATCGATTCCCAACCGCGGCTCAAGCGAAGTTCGCGCAGCTCGAGACCGGCGGCATAAAGCGGGACAAGCGGCAGCAAGAGAGGACGCTTCATGCCTGTCTCCCGGCTCTGCGTGGCTGATTTGTATTAGCTCCCAAGTTCGGCGGCAGATGGAGTATCTCGCGAAGAGCATCGATAGAGCGTCCGGTTGCGCCTGCCTGCTGCTCGAAGACCTGGCGGGCTCGTTCACCCATCTTGCCCGCCTCCTCACGATTGCTGAACAACTCGATCAGCGTCTTGGCCAATTCCTCTTTGGTTGCGATGCGAATGGCGTCGTGGGCTTGAAGATCGTCAATGATGGCGCGAAAGTTTGCATAATGCGGACCCATGATGATGGGCACACCGAATTGGGCAGGCTCAAGCGGGTTGTGGCCGCCGGCGGAGATGAGGCTGCCTCCGACGAAGGCAACGGCGGCGATCGAATAGACGGAGGCCAACTCGCCGATAGTATCCAACAAAATGATCTGGCCTGCTTGAAGAGGAGGTATCAGGCTTGCAGGCTTTCCTTTCCAATCGGAGCGCTTAATCCACGAAACGCCAGAGCGAAGCAGGAGCGCCGCAACAGTCGCGAAGCGTTCCGGATGGCGCGGAGCGAGCACCATGCCTAAGTTGGGATCGGCGGCGAGCAGGCGCGGCCAAACTTCGAGCAGGGTAGCCTCTTCATCGTCGAGGGTGCTTCCTGCGACCAGGAATCGCAATCCATTCCCCAGAACTTTCAGAAGGCTGGAGGCCTCAGCTTCCTTTGCTGCCCGGACATCGAATTTCAGATTTCCAGAGACGCAGACGAGTTCCGGCGGGCAGCCAAGTTCGACAAGACGCTCCGCATCTGTGTTCGTTTGCGCCAGCACGCGGCTGAGTTGGCCGAGAATTGGACTCCACAGGCGCCGCAGCATCTGATATCGCGGCCAGGATCGGTCAGAGATGCGAGCGTTGACTACGGCAACCGGAATATCGCGACGGGAACACCCGTTCAGCAAGTTAGGCCAGAATTCAGTCTCGGCGAGAATCAGCATCCGGGGTTGCAGTGCCTTGAGGTAGGCACGTACAGCCCAGGGCAGGTCGAGAGGACAATAAAAGACGCGGTCAGCGCCGAATCTAGCGCGAGCTAGTTCCTGCCCGGTGCGAGTAGTGGTGGAGACAAGCAAGCGGTACCCGGCAAAGGCTGCCTCAATCTCCTGCACCAGTCGGCTGACAGCCAGTACCTCACCAACGGAAACGGCGTGAAGCCAGATGACCGGCTTGTCTTCCGCACCCGCGGTTCGCAGCCGCTGCGGCATACGCCCCAGGCGCTCGCCCAAACCCTCTCGGTATTTCTGCGTGGTGACCATTCGCCACAGCCACCACGGAGCACCCGCCACCAGGGCGGTCAGCAGCGCGAGGTTGTAGAAAAAGAGAATCATGCGTGACGGAATTCTCGTTTTAGCGGTCTAACCCTCAAATGATACAGTCGAGCACGATGAACGTTGTTGTTGCGCTGCCAGTTCTGGTTATTGGGATGGCGGTCGCGGCCTGGGCCAGCGATCATGTAGCGCCTCCCGTGCAGCCCGCCACCACTTATCCCGCTGTCGAAGTTCACGAGAAGGAAAACGTCGCAATCGCTATCGAGCCCTACGACACGAAGGAGAAGGAGTCCATCTTTCGCGTCGACTATCTTGGCCACGGCGTGATGCCGGTGCGGCTCATTGTCACCAATAATGGCGACAAGCCTATTTCGCTGCGCGACGCGCGCATCCTCTTCTACACAGCGGCTGGAGACCGGATTAATGCCGCCGATCCGGAAGACGTGGAAAGGCTGATGACCCGCACTGAGCGCGAAGGCAAGAAGATTCCTCTGCCTGGCCCATTGCCCTCGATGAGGACGAAGCCCAAGGCGAGCAATAAGGACATCGAGCAGGATTTCGACCAGTTCGAGTACCAGGCTCTGGTTGTAGAGGCGCACACCACGCGCGCGGGCTTCCTCTTTTACAACGTTTCGGATCTCGATCATCCCCTGCAGGGCGCCAAGATGCACCTGCGCAAGCTGCGGGATTCCACCGGGTCCGAGCTCTTTTTCTTCGAGATTCCTTTCGATACCTACCTCAAATCGAAATCGAAGGACATGAAGTAGCGGCATTCTGCTCGTACCATGTAGACATGAAAGAAATCCATCGATGCAAATGGGCCGAGAGCGATCCGCTGCTGCGTGCTTACCACGATGAAGAGTGGGGCGTGCCGGAGTTTGACAGCCGCGCACTTTGGGAACTGCTGATGCTCGAGGGTTTTCAGGCGGGCCTGGCGTGGATCATCGTGCTCCGCAAGCGCGATACCTTTCGAAAAGCATTTCGGCAATTCGATCCGGTGAAGGTCGCGAGATTCAAGGAAGCCGACATCCTGTGCTTGATGGAGAATCCCGGCATCATCCGCGCACGCGCCAAAGTTGAAGCCACCATCCAGGGCGCACGTGTCTTCCTTGAAATGAGAGATGCTGGAATTGATTTTTCCGACTGGGCCTGGGAACTGGCCGGTGGAAAGCCGATCCAGAACACCGGGCCCGTGCCAGCGGAGTCTCCGCTCTCACTCACAATGTCGAAGGAACTAAAGCGGCGCGGGTTCAAGTTTGTTGGCCCGGTGATCGTCTATGCCTGGATGCAGGCGGCTGGAATGGTCAACGACCATGCACCGGACTGCTTTCGGCGAAATGTTTGCGCAAAGTACAAGCGCAAGTGATGGAAGAGGCTCCTACTCAAAGTAGGTTGCGGTCGTTGTATCCGTTTCCCAGATGGTGCAGTCCTTCACGCGCACGCGGCCTTTGGTCATTTCCGCAAGCTGCTCGTTAGTCTGCTCGTAGAAGTACTTCGCGATGTTTTCAGCAGATGGATTAAGCACGGTGAACGGCTCAAGCTCGTTGAGCATCTGGTGATCGATGCGGTCAACGACGGGGCGCATCACCTGCTTCAGCAACTTGAAGTCGAGCAACAGACCGGCTTCGTCCAGCTCTTTGCCATGTAGCGTCACGCGCACCTTGTAGTTGTGCCCGTGCGGATTTTCGCACTTGCCACGATAGTTGCGAAGATAGTGTCCGGAGGAAAAGCCGGCCTCCACGGTGACTTCAAACATCAGCGATCCGATCCTGTTGCGGGGAAAGCGTCCCCGTCCTCTTTGATTTTAGTTCGATCATCAGACCGTGTCTGAGACGAGCCACATAAATGGTTTGAAATCAATGCTGATCTGGCGGCTGGGCGTCTTTCCGTTTCCGTCGGGCGGTCTGACGCTCGTGTTCGCTGCGGCGATCCACCTGTTCAAACAGGTTGCTCATTACGCCGATGAAGGCGCAGGCGAGGGCAGCTAGCAGCATCAGCAGCGCTACGGTTCGCCACAGGGAGCCATTGGCTGGCAGGCCGGGCTGAAAGCTCGACGGTATCATCGTCATGCCCGCCGAGAGCAGCGCGAAGAAACCTAGTGCGGCGGCCAGGATGTAGAAGTTACGCGACATGTGCGAGGGCCTGCTGCAATTCTACGGCGCGCAATCAGGCGGAGAGATCGTCTGTGTTCATCAGTTCAACACCGGCCGCGGCCAATTCTCGCTCTATCGCAGCGACCGAGCCGTTAAGGTCAATGGCGCGGCAGGCATCGCGAAGAATTACTGCCGTCAGATCAAGGCGGCGCGCATCGAGAGCCGAATAGGCAACACAATAGTCGTAGGCGAGACCGACGAGGAAGACGCGGTTGAGCGCGCGTTCACGCAGATAGCCAGCGAGGCCGGTAGGCGTGATCCGGTCGTTTTCAAAAAAGGCGGAGTACGCGTCGATCTCTCGACGGAATCCCTTGCGGAGGATAAGTTCAGCACGGGGGAGTTGCAGCGCTGGGTGCATCTCCGCACCCTTACTCCCTTGAATGCAATGGTCGGGCCATAAAGTTTGCAAGCCGTAGGCGAGTTCGATCTGCTCGAAGGGCTTTTTGCCAGGGTGCGACGAGGCGAACGAATTATGGCCGGGGGTATGCCAGTCCTGGATAAGGATGATGTGCTCGAATCGCGACGCTGCCGAGTGGATGGCCGGAATCACGGCATCGCCATCGGCAACGGCCAACGCACCGCCCGGGCAGAAATCATTCTGTACGTCGGTGACGATGAGGACGTCCTGGGGCGTGATCTGCATAAAGTCCTTGGGATGCTTGATACCATTTGTATCCTATGGCGGAGGGTAGGATCGAATGACTCGATCGCCGCAAAACATTCTGCAGAGTGTCGGCGCGTTATTTGCTGGGTTCGTTGTCAATGTTGCGCTTTCGCTTGGAACCGACGTCTTGTTGCACGCCGTTGACATGACACCAGCGCTTGGCCAGCCACAGACTGATCCACAATTATTGCTGGCGACTGCATACCGGACGGTCTACGGGGTCATCAGCTCTTATGTTGTCGCACGGCTGGCTCCAAACCGGCCGATGGGACATGCGCTGCTGGGCGGCGCCATCGGAATGGTGCTTGCCACAGCGGGAGCGGCAGCGACATGGAATCGCGGACTTGGACCGCACTGGTATCCGCTGGCACTGATTGTTACGGCGCTGCCGTGCGCGTGGGTTGGAGGCAAACTTCGGGTAATGCAGATGCGGTAGGGCGGAGTTTAGTTGATGTTCGCGGAATAGAGGGACATCCGATGAAAACCAAAGAGAGTTTAACGAAGAAGACTTCGGAGCCGGAAAAAGTAGACGCTTATATGAAGGTACTGAAGCATCCGCTGGCAGATGTTGTGGAGGCTCTGCGGCGAATCATTCTGAGTACCGACAAGGAGATCGGCGAGGAGATCAAATGGAACGCGCCTACGTTTTTCTATGCGGGAGAAATGGCTCCTTCGGATCCCAAGAAGTACAAGAGGTATCTCATTGTCTTCAACCTTTTCAAAAAGGACCGCATAAGACTTGTCTTCCCAAGCGGAGCTAAAGTTGACGATGGCTCCGGATTGCTAGAGGGCGACTATGCCGACGGGCGGCGGCTTTCGATGTTCTCGAGTATGAATGAAGTGAAAACGAAGAAGGCCGGATTGCAGAAGGTGATTCGAAAGTGGCTGACGCTTTTAGATAGGACCTGAGGCCGTATAAAGACAACCGCAGATCCTTCGGCTCCGCCTCAGGATGACAAGGCTTAGGGATGTGTGGAGCGAGTGGATTCAGCTTCAGCGATCGAAGAAGGATTCCACGTCGGTGATTGTTGCCGTCATGCGGTAGGGGGGCAGGCTCTGCAAGAACGCCTGGCCGTAGCGCTGCTTTGTAATCCGCGGGTCGAGGAGCACGAGCACGCCGCGGTCTTCGAGGGAGCGGATCAGGCGGCCGAAGCCTTGCTTCAGCGTGAGCACAGCAGACGGGACCTGGTAGTCGAAGAAGGGTTTGCCGCCGGCTTCTTCTATGGCTTTCATGCGCGCCTGCACTACGGGATCGTTCGGCACCGCAAAGGGCAGACGGTCGATGATGACGCAGCTTAGCGCTTCGCCCTGCACATCAACTCCTTGCCAGAAGCTGGATGTGCCGAAGAGAACGGCATTGGGCGTGGAGCGGAACTGCTCGAGCAGGGCTTTGCGCGGTGCTGTGCCGTGCAGGAGGATTGGGTATTCGAGCACCGGCATGAGGCGCTCGTAGAGATCGCGCATCTGGGCGTAGCTGGTGAAGAGGCAGAAGGCGCGGCCCTTTGAAAGCTCAAGCACGCGGCGGATGCAGTTGGCGGCTGCCTCAGGGAAATCGGGATCGCGCGGGTCAGGCATGGCCGGCGGCAGATACAGCAGCGCCTGTTCGCCATATCGAAAATGCGAAGGCACGACGAGTTCGCGCGCGTCTGTCATGCCGAGGCGCTTGCGGATGTGCTCGAAGCCGCCCTGCACGGTGAGCGTGGCCGATGTGAGAACGGCGGTGGGGATGGTTTCGAAGACCAGTTCGTGCAGCAATTCGGAGACATCGATTGGCGTGGCCTGCAGGAAAGTGTGGCGCGATTGCGACTTGAATCCGCCACGGCCTGGCGACGAGGCGCGATCGTTATTTGCGCCGCCTTGAACGCGGCGTTCGAGCCAGTAGACCATGTTGCTCGAATTTGATTCGAGCAGGAATTCGAGCTCCGATCTCAAGCGGGCGACTCGCTTGCGCAGGCCGGGAGCCTCGTCGATTTCAGTCAGCAAATCCATCTCCGACTCGAGGAGGCGCAACGTGGTGCGCAGGGAGAGATAGAGATCACCGGAGGTTTCGAGGAACTCTTCGCGATTGTCGAAGGGCTGCCGGCCATCTCCATTTGTCGGAAGGCTGGCAAAGAACATGCGTGCGCGATCGCGAAGTTGCTGAGTCGCGGCAGGCATTCTCTCGGCGCCGGGCTTGGCACGGAGCAGCACGTCGGTGTCGCGGGCGAGCTCTTCGAAGCGGATGTTGCTTACCGAAAGTCCGAAGTAGCTGGAGGCCACGTCTTCGAGTTCGTGGGCTTCGTCAAAGATGACCGCGGCGGCTTCGGGAAGGATGCCGGCATCTGGCGCTCCGCTGGCCTGCTGCTTGACGGCGAGGTCGGCGAAGAAGAGGTGGTGGTTGACGATGATGATGTCGGACTCGAGAGCGCGGCGCCGCATCTCGGTGATGAAGCAGCGGCGGTAATCGGGACATGTGGTGCCGAGGCAGGCGTCACTGCGCGCGTCGAGCTTGTGCCAGAGGGCGCTCGATTCAGGCAGTTCGGAAAGTTCGGAGCGGTCGCCGGTTTCGGTGGTCTTTTCCCATTCGGCAATCTGGCGATACTGGTCGATCTCTTCCAATCCCGACAAAATGGGCTGATCGCGCAGGGCTACCAGCTTGTGGCGGCAGAGGTAGTTGGCGCGGCCCTTCATGTAGCAGACCTGCAGATTTCCCAGCAACGACTCGAGGAACGGCACGTCGCGGAAGAAGAGCTGGTCCTGCAGAGCTTTGGTTCCGGTGGAGACGATGACTCGCTGGCCGGTGCGAAGGGCGGGCAGGAGGTAGGCGAGGGTCTTGCCAGTGCCAGTGCCTGCCTCGACGATGAGGTGGCGGTGCTCGGCGAGAGCGCGCTCGACAGCCTTGGCCATTTCGAGCTGCCCTGGGCGGTATTCGTAGGGCAATGGAGACTTGGAAAGAATGCCGCCGGGCGAAAAGAACTCGTGGAGCGTGGGCAGGGTACGGGTTGAAGTTTGGGAGGAGGCCATCGGCGAGCGCTGAATTCCATCATAGGTCCTCGAGACGTAGACGGTAGCGGGATGTCTTATGAATCGTCGGGCAATATCTGCGACCCACGCATCGCGAAAAGCCGCGACGAATTGGGTCTCCAGGTTCCATCGAACGGTAGACTGAGAAGAGGTGTCCTTGAACTGGAGAGTGCTTTGCCTACGTATCGCAGATCGGTAATTCCCACGCGGCCTGGAGCGGAAGCGCTCCCACTAGTTGCCATTGTGGGGCGGCCCAACGTGGGCAAGTCCACGCTATTCAACCGGTTGACGAAGAGCCGGCGCTCGATTGTGGGCGATGAACCGGGGATTACGCGCGACCGTATCTACGGCGAATTCGAATGGATGGGGCGACGGTTTCGGCTGGTGGATACCGGCGGCATTGTGCCGGATGATCCAGAGTTGATTCCCACGGAGATCTACAACCAGGCAAAGGTGGCTCTGGAAGAAGCGCAGGCACTGGTGATGGTTGTCGATGCGCGGACTGAGCTGGCCAGTCCCGACTATGACCTGGTGCGGCTTTTAGGGCGAAGCAAGAAGCCTGTGTTTCTGGCCGTGAACAAGATCGAGGGCGAAGCCATGGCCTATGCGGCGGAGAATTTTCGCCAGCTTGGCATCAAGAACGTCTACGCAATCAGCGCGGAACATGCGCTGGGCATCGGCGATCTGCTGGACGCCATCTCAGAGGCGATTCCCGCCACAGAGGCGGAGAGCGAGGCCGAGACAGCGGAGGAAATCGCAGAGGATGCCGAGATTTCGGAAGGTGGGCCGCTTGAGCCAGGCGCGGAAGACGATGAACACAAGCAGTTGATTCGCACGCATGGTGAATTTGAGCAGCGCGAAACCGCGGTGGCAATTATCGGGCGACCGAACGTCGGCAAGTCAACGCTGCTGAATGCGCTGACCGGAACTTCGCGGGCGATTGTGTCGCCGATTGCCGGTACTACGCGCGATGCAGTGGATGAGGCCATCGAGTTTGAGGGCGATACTCTACGCTTTGTGGATACGGCGGGAATCCGGCGCAAGGGCAAGACACACCTGATGGCCGAAAAGATGAGCGTGGTGATGGCGCGGCGTCACCTGGAAGCGGCGGATGTCGCGCTGCTGGTGATTGACGCGACCGAGGGCGTGACGGGGGCCGATGCGACCATCGGAGGGTATGCGCATGAGAGCGGACGCAGCGTCATCATCATCGTGAACAAGTGGGATGCGGTGACGACCGGCCGCGCGGATGGGAAGCCTCCGGCGGATCGCGAGATATTCGAGCAGCAGTTGCGGCGGGCGTTGAAGTACCTGGATTATGCGCCGGTGATTTTCCTTTCAGCTCTCGAAGTGAAGGGAATGCCGCGGGTGTTGAAGGAAGTGAAGTCTGTGGCTGCCGAACGCCGTAAGCGTGTGACGACCGGGCAGATGAATCGCTTCCTCGACAAGATCGATTTCCAGCGCGCTCCGGTGCCGATGGCAAAGCGGGTCCGGATTTTCTATATGACGCAGGCTGCGGTCGCGCCGCCGACGTTTGTCCTGTTTACCGACCGGGATATCAAACTGCATTTCGCTTTCGAGCGCTTTCTTGAAAACCAGATCCGCGACGCCTTCGGGTTCAAGGGGACGCCGATCTGGTTCAAGGTGAAGGCGAGAAATGCAGGGAATAGGGAATAGGACTGGGAATTGGGACAGGGGACTGAAGAGAGCGCGCCAGCGCTCTCTTTTGTGCAACCAACGAGTTGCAGTCCAAATTAAGCGGCGGTGACGGGTTGGCGGATCGAAGGCTTGGTGTAGCCTTCTTCGGCGAGATGTTTTCCCATCTGTTCGTACATGGCGGGGTCGGTCGGCTGTACGGTGCCGAGGCCATCGACGTAGCGGTTGAACATTGAGAATGCAGCGGCGATCAGGACCGTATCGTGAATCTCAATGTCGGTCGCGCCGAGTGCGCGCGCGGCCTTCACGTCGGCCTCGGTCACCAATTTGCCATCCTGCTGCACTTTGCCGGCGATGGTGAGGAGCGCCTTGAGTTTGGTCGCTGATGGGCGCGGCAAGGAAATTGGACTTTACTTTCTCAACGACGGACGCGTCGCCAAGGTGATTCGCTGCCGCGGCGCCGTGGCTCAATGCGCAAAAGGTGGTGCAGTTGCGCGATGAGACGTAGGTGGCGATCAGCTCGCGTTCACCAGGAGCGAGCGAGTTGGGCTGGTGGAGCAGGATGTCGGCGAGTTCGCGCATCGGTTTGGCAGTCTCAGGACGATAGGTGAATCCGGCGCTGATGCCGGGATAGCCTTCGGGAAGATTGATATGGGGCATGGCAACTCCGTTGCAGTTCTTTGTTTTGAGTTCTAAGTTTTGAGTTTTCAGAGATTCGAGTTCCTTGAACTAAGAGCTACGAACTGTGAACTGGTTCCAGGTACTCCTTGCTGGTTTGGACGTAGCCGTTGCGGGCGACCATGCGGCCTCGTTCGCGATAGAGTGCTTCATCGTCGGGTTGGTCGGTGCCGAGGCCGTCGACGTAGCGGTTATACATGCAGAATGCGGCCGCGATCAGGACGGTGTCGTGGATCTCGAGATCGGTTGCGCCGAGGTTGCGCGCGGCCTCTACGTCGGCAGCCGTCACAAGCTTTCCGTCCTTCTGGACTTTGCCGGCAATGACGAGCAACGCCTTGAGTTTGAGACTAATGTCGGCCTTTGTGAAATCGGTCTTTACCTGATTCACCAGCGCTTCGTTGCCGCCAAGGTGGGCGGCGGCGATGGCTCCGTGGATGCTGGCGCAGAAGTGCGTGCAATTGCGGCTGGAGACGTAAGTGGCGATCAGTTCGCGTTCTCCCTTGCTGAGTGTGCTGGGTCCTGCAAGGAGGATTTCGACGAGGTCGTTCAAGGGCTTCGCTGTCTCGGGACGGAAGGCCATGGCACCGCGGATGCCGATGTGCTCGGAGGGGAGCGGGATGTGAGGCATGGGTTTACTCCAGTTCTGAATTCGGATGTCTATGAAGAGATCGTATCGGCTGCGACGGAGGACGATACTTCGTCTCGTTTTGTCAGAAGCGAGCGGACGGGAAGGCCACAAAGAACGATGGCCGCACCGAGGAGGGCTGAGCCCGGGCTATGCATGAGAAGCATGATTGCGAGCAATCCGCTGCCGGCAATGAAAACGATGGGAGCAAACGGATACCACCAGCGACGGACGGGGGTGATGGAGCGGAACAGTGTAGCCACGGTGAGCGCGAGAAACACTACGGCGGAGAAGATGATGAACGCTAGAATGCGGTCGAAGGCGCCAAGCATGAGGACGAGCAGCGACATCCCCGTTTGGAGAAGGACCGCGTTGGCCGGCGTGCCGAAGCGGGGATGCAAGCGTGCGAATCCGGCCAGTGCACCCGTTTGATTCGCGCCACCGGCTTCTCCAAGCGCCAGCGCATAGGTGACCCGCGGCACCGCCATGCTGAGCACCATGAGCCCACCGAAGACACAAAGAACAACGCACATCGCCAGCACGCGTCCCCCTGCGGCACCGAAGAGGGCCTGACCAAAGAGTGCGACGAATGCGGCGTTGGACTGAATCTGCTCCATCGGAACGACGGCAACAAATGCGAAGCTGAGCAGGAGATAGATTGCGGTTACGATGAGCACTCCGCCGGAAAAGGCAACTGCAAGGTTGCGCGATGGATTGCGGACCTCGCCGGCGATTTTACCGGCCTCCCACCAGCCGCCGAAGCAGAAAAAGGCGCTGATGGTGGCTCCGGCAATCGCATCGATCAACGGATCGGACGCTGGGCGGCGCACGGTCAGCGGCATGACATTGGCCATCGCGGCGTGACCGGAGATGAAAGCCCATCCAACGAGGGCGGCGAGTACAGGGACCTTGAGCCAATTGAGGACTGTCATCACGCCACTGCTTAAGCGTGTGCCGAAATAGTTGAGCGCGCCGAGGGTGATGAGAATGAGTGGGGGGAGGGCTTTGGCAATTGGGGAGGGAACAGAAACAAGGGCCTGGATGTACGGAACAGTGCCAACCGTGAGAGCTGCTGCCACGCCGGGGTACATGACAATGGCGGCCATCCAGCCGTAAAGAAAAGCGACGCGCCGGCCGAAGCCACGACAAAGGTAGAGGTACTCTCCGCCGTCGTGAGGATTGCGGACGGCGAGTTCGGTAAAGCAGAGCGCTCCGGCCAGCGTGATGAGCGCCATTCCGCACCAGACGGCAGCCAGAAGCGCCGGCGAACCCAGCGAGCGGGCCATCCCGGCTGGAGTGAGGAAGATGCCGAGAGAGATGGCTTCGCCGGTGACGACCGCGGTGGCCGCCCACACGCCCATCTGCCGCCTGCTTTTGGGATCGACCTCCATGGTTTGGCTATCCTACGGATCCGGAGTCGGGCTGCGCATCAGTCTTTGGATGGAGAGGCAGAGCAGATCGAGGCCGCGGATCTGGCCGTCGGCCATTCGGGCTGCCAATTCATGCTACTGGGGTGCGGTGGCTGGCGGCTCCGATTCCCGTTGTTGATCGAGACGCGTGATGTGGACGCTGGCCTGGGTTTCAGGAATCGTTCCGTCGTTGACCTGCGCCTCAGTGGGCTTGCCCTGCACCAGGATGCGTGGAGTGACGGTGCCGCGGGCGGGAACGAAGACCCGTTCAGTAGTTGTGTTTGTCGCAGAGCGCACGGTGACGGGCACCTCGGCGGCGGCGTAGCCCGCGTTGGAAATGGTAACGGAGACAAGCCAGTTGCCCGATTGCACGGCGTTGGGGAAGACCTTGTCGATGGTGAGATCCGGCAGACCGTGATCGGCGTCGATCCAATCGGCGAAGAGCCAGTTGAGATTCTTGCCTGGAGCGGCGGCCTTCAAGGCAGCCTGAAATGAAAGTGGTGCATTTCCGCTCGTTTTGTCTTTCTCGGCAGTGCCGTTCGATGCGCGGAGAGCGGCACCGAGCGCCTCGTCGCCGACCAGGTCGCGCAGCATCCAGAGGATGTAGGTCGCCTTGGTGCGGTAATAAACCGGAGAGGCAGCGCGCGTGAGGGGTTGACCTGCACCTTCGCCGGGGGTGGGGGGCTCTGCGAGTGCGAGCGCCGGGCGGCCTGCTTCAAGGGTGCCCAAAGCCTGATCGCGATGGTGGTGGTGGTCATCCCAGAGAGTGCCCATGAAGTTGGCCGCACCTTCATTGAGCCAGTAAGGATTGGGCGCCATCCACGCGTGCGTCATGGAGTGGGACAGGACCGACGAAAGCCGATCAGGCGGTGCGTTGCGCACGGGAATGACGAGGAGCGGCCCGGATTCCCAGGGAAGATCTTCGGGATCAGGCAGGTCGAGTACGGTGAGTTGCGTTCGCGGCTGGGGACCGAGCCAGCGCTCAATCATGGGCGAGACGTTGTCGGCGGACGCGCAGCCAGGTTTTCGGAGGACACTTCATCCTCGGGAACGGTGTACACGGTCAGATGTGTTCCCTGGTGGGCCGGCTCGGTGGTGACGAACAGACTTGGTGATTCGAAGGTGAGCGTGGTGGGACCGGTATCTGAAGATGCGATTCCTGGAAGGTCCGGATTTGGGTTTTGTGGATCAGCAATCTTCAGAGGAACGGCATTGCCGTTGACCAGAGCAACGGTGGGCGCCTGACCTTGAGGGAACTCCACCGTGAGGCGAAGGCGAAACTCGGTTCCGACGGAGCGGAGCTTCTGCCTGCCGATTTCATCGAAGAGACGTGCTCCGTCGCCAATGATCACCGGCAGGCTCACGACCGGATACCACGCAACATTGCCAAAGCCGCGCAAGCCTGTGAATGCGGGACTGATCTGGTCCCAGTCGGAGTGCGATGCGGAATCTTCGGGGGTGCCAACTGAAACGAGGCGTCGGGCAGTGGCCGTGATCGTGCCGGAGTAGGTGACGTCGAGTTCAAGCGTTTCGCCGGGAGCTAGCGGAGTTGGAAGCGCGATAGCAGCTTCGTGTAACTGGCCGGTGTGGTCGGAGTCGGAGTTGATGGTGGCCACCGGAGATGTTGCGTCGCGGCCAGCGATGCGGACACGTTCCCAGTTGAGCGAAGAAGAGATTTGAAGCGGAATGCGCGAGAGAGGCGCGGTGCCGGTATTGCGCACGGTCACAAGTGCCCGCGCAGCAAGTTGTTGGGCGGCGGTGTCGAGACGGAGATCGAGATCGAGGCCGGTGACAGCTACGGCCTGGCGATCGGCGTCTTCCAATGAGGAAGCATTAGACGATTGCGCACCGGGTTTGGCTGCGATGCCGGTGGTGCTGACTGTGTCGCCGCCGGCATCCAGCGAACGCTGGAAGAGGACTCTGCCGTTGGGCTCTGCGGGCTGAGGGGCTGGCTGGTCCTGACCCGATGAACTCGCAGGATTGGGACTCGCGGGGGTTGGATTCGCGGGACTGGGTTTTACTGGCGTCTGGGTTTGGCCGCTCTGGGCCTTGCCGGGGATAGCTGCCAGAAGCGCGGCAACGGCCGCAATTGCCAGCGCCCGGGCAGGGAACAACTTCATGAACCTAAGCCTTTCTGTTTCTTATTGGACGTTTTGCCGTCCGAGGCGCGAGCATCGCCGGGCTGGCGCGTAGCGGCTCGGCGCTGGCGGGCGGCCTCATAGAGCACGACGGCGCCGGCTGTCGAGACGTTGAGGGAGCTGACGCCGCCAGACATGGGAATTCGGAGCAGATGGTCGCAGGTGCGGCGGACGAGATCGTGAAGGCCCGCGCCCTCACGGCCAAGGACGAGAACGCAGTCGCCGGTGAAGTCGAACTGGTCGTAGTCGGATGCGCCGCGTTCATCGAGGCCGATGACCCAGATGTTCTGTTCTTTCAACTCCTGCAAAGCTCGCACGAGGTTGACGACGCGGGCGATGCGCAGGTGTTCGGATGCTCCGGCGCTGGCCTTGACGGCGACAGGGCTTAAGGGTGCGGCGCGGCGCTCGGTAAGCACGACACCGTCGACGCCAGCCCCGTCGGCGACGCGGAGAAGCGCGCCGAGATTCTGCGGGTCTTCTACGCCGTCGAGCGCGAGGAGAAGGCGCTTTTGCGATGGATCGGAAGCGGTGAAAAGATCCTCGATGGCGAGGGCTTCCTGCTGGCGGACGAGAGCTACGACGCCCTGGTGCGCGATGGTGCCGGCGAGATGCGTGAGTTGTTCGCGCGGTTCCTGGCGAACGCGAACACCGGCTAACTTGCAATCG
The DNA here is from genome assembly GCA_963782775.1 of uncultured Acidobacteriaceae bacterium. Lineage (GTDB taxonomy): Bacteria > Acidobacteriota > Terriglobia > Terriglobales > Acidobacteriaceae > Telmatobacter. Next base: position 38,939 of record CAWALE010000011.1, on the reverse strand, counting down.
GCTACCAGGCGCGCGAGGCGTTCGTCGTGGCGCTCGGCAGCGACGATGACGTGATCGAAGCGGCGTCGGCCAGCCTTGAGAGCTTCGGCAACGGGATGTACGCCGTAAAGGACTTCCATTTGATTAGTGTAGATTGCGCTACGCCTCGGGGCGGCGCCGGCGGGCTACGGCGAGGCAGCTTTCAATTGCTTTGGCGGCACGGCGTTCGCGGCCATCGACGGTCTGCGAGTAGAAGATGCCGAGAAGATGATTCCTGCGCTGGGTGGGCGTCATCAGATTCCATCCGCGGCGGGCTTCGGGTTGGCGCTGAAATTGAACGCGCAGTATCGGCGGCGGTTCCACCTCGCCTTCCATGGCTAGCATCAGGGACTCGGCTATGGCTTCGGCGCGCTTCTGGCGGGTTTCTCTGGATTTGGCGTCGGCAATGAAGTTGACAAGTCCCTTGCGCATCGAAGGACTTATCGCTTCAAACCATTTCTTCAGCGCGCGATCGGATTTGAGGATATTCGCGAATTCCGCCGGCAGATCGATAACGACCTCGCCGAGATCGGGGCTGAGCTTGATGAGTGCCCGCTCCCCTGCCGTGACGCGAGCGCCCGCCTGCATCTTCTTATTGACGATGAGGACATGTCCCTGGCCTTTGGCACCGGGGATTAGTGCGGTTTGGAAGGCGAATCCGTTGATTTCGCCGAAGACGCGGCGGCTCTTCCACATTGGCCAGGCCTTTTTGAGGTCTATGGGGACGCGGGCGATGACCCAGCGGGGTGAGGTACCGGCGGCTTCGAGCGTGACGCGGAAGGATTTGGAGAGTTCTGAGTTCACAGTTCTGGTTCACAGTTTTGCAGATTTTTCTGGATTCATGCCGCCCTTGAAGCAAGATACGCGACGTAGAGGCCGGAGGCGATGATGAGCGATCCGCCGAGGACCATCCAAAGCGTCGGCAGTTCGTGAAATACGAGGAAGGAGACAATGGCGCCTGTGACGAGTTGAGTGTAGTGGTACTGGGAGACATTTGCCGCGGTGGTGTGGCGGAGCGCAATAAAGAAGCAGATGCTTCCCGCGGCGCCGAATGCGCCCATCGCCAACAATGCCATCAGCAATGGAGCTGTGAGCGGTTCCATGTGCCACAGCATGCTGCCGAATCCGGCTACCGCCATAACAACGCCGGAGAAGATGGTCAGGCTTTCCGGGGTCTCCGTGCGCGTGAGAACGCGCGACCACACCATGTTCACTGAAAAGCAGGCGACGCAGGTCAGGCAAGCCGCGTAGCCGATCCAATCTCCCTGCCGCGAGGAGCCGAAGGGGTTGACGGCAATTACCACGCCCGCAAACCCAATGGCGATTGCCATCGACTTCCGCGCGCCGGGGTGTTCATGAAGGAAGATGGCGGCAAGAATCGTGATGACGCCGGGGCACAGGAAGACAAGGATGTAAAAGAGCGTGAGTGGTACGTGGCGCAGCGCGACGACAACGCAGAGATTGTTAATAAGGTCGAGGCTGGAGCGGAGGAGCTGGCGGCGAGGCCGCTGCGGCCAGAGCGATGACGTGTCGCGGCGAGCGAGTGTGTAGGAGACGAGAAAGCCGGCGATGAAGAGGCCGAGGAAGCCGATGACCTGGTAGGCAGGCAGGGCGGAGCGGCCGACCAACTTCATGATGCTGTCGGCAAAGACCCAACAGGTGAAGCCGCTGATGGCGAGAATAATCGCTGCGAGATCAGAGGGGCGTGGCCGTGCTTTACTTTGGAGGAGTTCGGGTTGGGGATTGGTAGTCAGGACGGTGGGATCGAGGGTTGATCTGAGATCAGGGTAACAGCGGCGTTAACGGAGTTAGCAATTGGCATGTTGTCGGGGAGCATACCCAGAGGCTGACCGCGTACCTTTCCCGCTCGGGTGCTTACGAGTGGAGTACCAGAGGAGAATTGACAGTATCCAAAAGGCTTGTGTTCCTGCTAGGTTTTTTCAATTCTGTTCGCTTTGCCAGTACAGATTCAGTGCGGCAGTGAAGGCGTGCCATCATCGCATTTTCTCTGCTGGTTTAAATTCAAGTTTTATATTAAGAAGTCCGTTGGAGGCTTCTTGTGTCAGCTTCTGCGGTGCGTTGCACTACAGGCCGGAATTGGCGCCCAAGTTACCTGGGCTTCGTGCGTGGTGGTGGAACACGCCGAAAAACGGCCAGACGCTTTCTGGTTTTGCTTGTGGTCGCCACGACGTGTTCCCATCCCTGGCTGACTGCGGAAATCCCCGCTAAAGAGGTTCGTCGAGTGTTGATCTTCAACACCTACGGACCGCTCTCTTCCCCAGGCGTGGCTCTCATGGATCGGGCGATTGTTGCCGGGCTGGAGCAAGCGCCCTATCAGATCGAACTGTACAGCGAGAATCTCGAGACAACCTTGTTTCCGGACGAGGAGATCCAGCGTCAGTTCCTCGAGTGGTCGACCCGCAAGTATCGCGATCGAAAACCCGACGTAATCATTGCAGTCGGGCGCGAACCTCTCAAGCTCCTGGTGGAGGCACACAAAACCAAATTCCCCGGGGTCCCGATCGTTTTCTGCGGCAGCACGAAGGAAATGTTGGATCAGCTGAAACTTGACTCAAGCTTTACCGGGGTATGGGGGGTAGCGGAGCCCGAGAAGACTTTAATTGCGGCACTCCGCCTGCAACCATCCACGAAGCACGTCGTAGTGGTCGGAGGGGTGGGAGCGTATGACCGGGAGCTCGAGTCCATCGTCAAGAAGGCTCTGCACAGTTACGAATCGAAGCTCGAATTTACCTATCTCACCGATCTCGATATGCCCACGCTGCGCGAACGCCTGAAGCGCCTGCCGAGCGATTCGATCGTGTATCACACATCCCTCATGCAGGATGCAGCGGGAGCTCGCTTTATTGATGCCAGCCAATCCGTTCCGTTGATCGCCAGCGCTGCCAACGCGCCGGTTTTTGTGGTGGACGATGTCGATTTGGGCAGAGGAACCGTAGGGGGCGATCTGCTCAGCTTTGATGTCGAAGGGCGGGCCGCCGCTGCGATGGCAGTGAGGGTGCTGAAGGGCGAAAGGCCAGAGAACATTCCCATCGTGGAAAGCCCCAATGCTTACATGTTCGATTGGCTCGCCATGCAGCGTTGGGGGCTCAAGGAGAGCGACCTTCCGCCAGGCAGCATTGTGCTGAATCGACAGCCTACTCTTTGGGAATCCTACAAGTGGTACATACTTGGCGGCATTCTTCTTCTCGTGGCGGAGACGCTGCTGACTCTGGGCCTGCTGTGGCAGCGAGCGAGACGAAGGAAAGTTGAAGAGAAACTTCATGCAAGCGAGGAAAGGCTGGCGGGCGTTGTGGCCTCAGCGATGGACGCCATCATCGCGATTGACGAGAAGCAGCGCATTATTGTGTTCAATCCTGCGTCGGAGAAGATGTTTGGCTGCACCGCCAACGAGGCGATCGGATCTGATCTCGATCGATTCATTCCGCGGGGCTTCCATTTCGGGCAGTCCGGCGTTTCAAACCGCACAATGGGTGCATTGGGAGAACCTTTGGCTCTCCGTGCAAACGGAGAGGAATTTCCCATCGAGGCATCAATCTCGCAGGAAGAAGCCAATGGGAAGAAGCTGCTTACCGTCATCATTCGGGATATCACTGAGCGCAAGATGGCAGAAGCGGCCATTATGAATTTAAGCGGGCAATTGATTCAGGCACAGGAAGCAGAGCGCAGCCGGATTGCGCGAGAGATCCACGACGACTACCTGCAACGGCTGGCCGTGCTGTCAATTGAACTGAGTGACGTTACGAAGTATCTGGAGCGAGACTCCGAAGGCAGTCATCGTCTGCACGAACTCTGGGATCGCGTAGGCGAATTGAGCTCGGATCTGCATTCCTTATCGCACCGTCTGCATTCTTCTACGCTCGACAACCTAGGCCTCGTGCCGGCTCTGATCTCGTTGTGCGCGGAATTCGGAGACCACCACTCAATCGATATCAATTTCGTGGAAGAGAACGTGCCGCGCGACATACCAAAGGAAGTGGCATTGTGTCTCTTTCGCATCACGCAAGAAGCGCTGCAAAACATCAAGAAGCATAGCCACGCAGATTCGGCTGAGGTTCGGGTAGAAGGACTGGAACAGAAGATCCACCTTTCGATCTCCGACCGGGGAACAGGCTTTGATCAAGGGGCAGATTCAAGACGGAGCGGAATCGGCATTCAGAGCATGGAGGAACGAGTGCGGCTAGTGGGAGGACAATTTGCAGTTCACTCGCGCCCAATGGAGGGCACTACGATCGATGTCTGGGTTCCGATCAGCAGCTGATTGATTTGCCCTGACATCCTGCAGTTGCCCTGCAAGAAGACCACACGAGCGAATTGTGAGTTTCCAATCACTGGGGCGTTCTCATATAGTTGCAGCGTTGCTTCAGTAATCCGAGACTCCGACTCAAACTATGTCCCTCGCAATTCTTGGCGCACTTGTGATCGTCGCCGTGATGGCCGCGATCCTCAGCAAAAAGGTGTCGCCGATGGTCGCCCTGATTCTCTTTCCTGTGCTCGCATCGCTCGCTGCCGGATTCGGGCTGAAGACGGGAAAGTTCATGCTGGCCGGAATCGAAGGAATCTCCGGTGTGATCTGCATGTTTGTGTTCGCGATTTTCTTCTTCGGGATCATGACGGACGCGGGCATGCTGAAGCCGTTCATCGCGTGGCTGCTGCGCGTCATCGGCCGCAGGCCGTCGCGCATTGTTCCGGGAACGGCCCTGCTGGCTTTGCTTGTGCACCTGGACGGATCGGGGGCAGTGACGTTTCTGGTGACGATTCCGGCCGTGCTTGCTCTCTATGAGGAAATCGGCATCGATCGGCGCATTCTCGCTTGCGTGGTTTCGATGGCGGCGGGAGTGAACTTTCTTCCATGGACCGGCCCAACGCTGCGCGCCTCGGCTGCGCTCCACATTCCTGTGTCGAGCATCTTCGTTCCGATGATCGGAGTGCAGGTGGTGGGACTTGTGTTTGTGTTCGCTGCTTCCACGGCGCTGGGAGTTCGCGAAGAGCGCCGATTGCGCGGTATTTCTGGTTCGGCTTCCTCTCATGCCAGTGAATCCGGAGTTGCCGGGTCCGACGCGAGTTCGCGCTTTTTTCTTGTGAACGTGGCGATCACGCTGGTGGTGCTAACGGCGATGATCAGCGGCAAACTGGACCCTGCAATCGCATTCATGCTGGGAACGGTGATTGCGCTCATGCTGAACTTCCCGTCGCTCAAAGCGCAGCAGGAGAGAATTGTGGCTCACGCTCCGGCCGCCGTTCTGATGGCGAGCATTCTGTTCTCTGCCGGAGCATTCACGGGCATCATGAAGGGCGCTGGAATGGTGAATGCGATGGCCGCGATGGCTGTACAGCATCTGCCTCAGCACGGGCTGAGATTTATTCCTCTCGTCCTCGGCGTATTCTCGATGCCGCTGAGCCTGTTCTTCGATCCCGATTCGTTCTACTTTGGCGTTCTTCCGGTTCTTGCGTCAGCGACCTCATCGGTGGGGATTCAGCCTGTGACTATGGCACATGCGGCATTGCTCGGATTGCACACCACGGGATTTCCGGTGAGTCCCTTGACGCCGGCGACATACCTGGTCGTGGGGCTTTCGGAGATCAGCCTGGCGCAGCATCAGCGATTCACTATTCCTTTTCTGTTCGCGGCGTCGCTGTTGATGACGGTTGCTGCCGTCGTTTTGAGAATCATTCCCTTGTAGGAACGTTGGAGAGAGATTGTGAAGACCGTCAGAATGGGATGCGGCGCGGGCTACTCGGGCGACAGAATCGATCCGGCGGTCGAACTGGCGGCGAAGGGCTCCATCGCGTACTTGGTATTTGAATGCCTGGCCGAGCGAACCATCGCGCTTGCGCAAAAGGCGCGACTGCTCGATCCCTCCGCTGGTTTCGATCCGCTGCTTGAGGAGCGCATGGAAGCAGTGCTGCCGCTGTGCGTTGCAAACGGGATTCGCATCATCAGCAATATGGGCGCGGCCAATCCCCGGGCGGCCGCTGAAAAAGCGTGTCAGGTTGCGCGCCGCCTCGGATATAGAGGATTGCGCATCTCCGCGGTCACGGGAGACGACGTACTTGCTGTTCTCAAGAATGGAAAGATGGCGCTTGTGTCCACGGAGGGGGCGCTTCCCGGTTCGGACAAGTGGATTTCAGCAAATGCGTATCTTGGTGCACTTCCGATTATCGAGGCGTTGAATCAAGACGCCGACATCATCCTGACTGGCCGGGTCGCCGATCCTGCGCTGTTTCTTGCGCCTTTAATTCATGAATTCGGATGGGCGTTGGACGACTGGAACATGCTCGGGCAGGGATCGGTAGTCGGGCATCTGCTGGAATGCGCGGGACAGCTTACGGGCGGATATTTTGCGGATCCCGGCTTCAAGGATGTTCCTGACCTTGCTCACCTGGGGTTTCCAATTGCGGAGGTTTGGGAAGACGGCACAGCCATCTTCACGAAGGTGGAAGGATCTGGCGGAGTGATCAATCGCGCTACCTGCGTGGAACAACTACTCTATGAGATCCAGGACCCCGCAGCATATTTCACCCCGGATGTGATTGCTGATTTTTCGCATGTATCCATTGAGGAACTCGGGGCCGATCGGGTACGGGTATGCGGAGGCGAGGGACGTGCGCGGCTCTTCCACTTTGAAAGCCTCGATCGGCTATCACGACGGATATATCGGAGAGGGACAAATCTCCTATGCGGGTCCGAATGCTCGGCGGCGCGCCGAGCTTGCGCGAGACATCATCCTGGAGCGACTGGCGGGTATTGGATTTTCTGAACTGCGGACGGACTTCATCGGGATCGACTCCATCCATGGGCAACAGCTTTCGCGGCATGCGCCAACTCCATACGAGGTGAGGCTCCGCGTGGCGGGTAGAGCCGAGTCTCAGCGGATGGCTGCGCTTGTCCCGCGGGAAGTGGAGGCGCTATACACCAATGGTCCTGCCGGGGGCGGTGGCGTTTCTGGATCGACTCGAGAGATCATCGCGATCGCATCGGCGTTGATTCCCCGCGAATGCGCCTCACACGAAATTCATCTTCTGGAGTCTTGAGATGCTTTTGAATGAACTGGCTCACGCGCGTACCGGCGACAAGGGCAACATCGTGACGATCTCGGTGATTGCCTACCGCAGTGACGATTTCAAGATGATTGAAGGGAAGATCACTGCGGAGCGGGTCGCGGATCACTTTGCGGAACTGATTGAGGGACCGGTTCTTCGCTACAGCCTGCCGCATTTGGCGGCGCTGAATTTTGTACTGCGAAGGCCGCTATCTCGAAGCGTTACGCGGTCGCTTGCGCTTGATGCTCATGGGAAGTGCCTTGGGTCTGCGCTGCTGGCGATGGAGATCTAGTCGCGGCGGAGCGCTGACGGTCTCTTCTCTTTGCTTTCCGACGCCCTCAGAACTTCTCTTGAGATTTCATACGCCCAAGCTCTGTACCCAATGCATAAACGCATGCCACGGCGCGCTCGGTCCGATGAAGCGGCTGATCTGTTCCATGAAGACCAAAAAGGCACTGCCCCAAATCGTCGCGCGATGGATCTTGTGCGCCGACCACAGGTCGTAACTTGCCAGGAGCACGAGGAATACACACGACGCGGCATAGGCTGCATACGCGTCATGAAACAGGAACGCAACGTGCCACCGAAAGAACGCCGCTCCGCTAATCCCGGCAGTTGCAATAATGATTAGTCGCTTATGCGCCGCCGCGTTCTTTCGAAGGGCATACGCGAACCCGGCGAGCACGGCGAAATCGAAGGCATCGACGAAGGGCACAACGAGAAAACCAAGGGTCGGCTCGGAGTTCGGAACGGCTTTCAACCGCGCAGCAAGATCCGCGGCAGTCAACATCGCCACCACTACCATCACGCTTGCCAACAGAAACCCTGCGACGCCGAGGTTGCGGTGCCAGCCAACCCGCTTTGCTGAAATCAGCCCGGTTTGCACCAGAAGCAGAAGCATCCATGAACTGAACACGGCTCCGTGAACGTGCACCATCGGGCTCGGCAGAGGAGCACGAAAAATGCCGGCCAGAAAGTATGTAGGTGCAAAGCCGATCACCACGACGGCCAACAGCAAAATGGTCATGGCAAGAAAGAACTGCCGATCGTACTTACGTCCCGGCAAGCGTTTCGGCACGTTGGTGGGAATTTCAGCGACAGTGGCCACGTTTTCCTCTCGAAGACGGAGATGGATCAGGTTGACATCCAAGGGGACTGATAATCCCATTGCCGTGCGCAGCGCAACGGATTGCTGGAGTATCAATTTCGAAGGGAGAGCGTATGGAACGGACCGTCGAAGGATTGATCTCGACTGTATGGACGCCTTTTGAACATGTCAACTTGAAAATTCCCGCATGGTCAGAGGCGTTGCGCAGCCAGATCTCGACTTTTGACTTACGAATCTGAACGCTGAAGTCAGCGGCGGGGTTTGGATCTGGCAGGTGGGATGTAGTGGAAGCGCACGAGGTAGATCTTTTCGCCGCTGCCGTGTTTGGCTACTTTCAGCAAGTCGAGGACGCCGAGGAAACCCGATTCGCGCGCGAGTTCGGGAGTGATGTCGGGGAAACCGATGGGCTCGATCGAATCTACTTCGATCTCGCCCTCGTCCATGCGGTAGCGTCCGCCTGCTTTGACGCGGGGAGTCTTCCAGATGCGTACGCTACAGGTGATGTCTCCGCGACGAACGCCATCGCGGAGGCGCTTGGTAAACATCATGGGAGAGAGTGTACCCTCGCTCAATAGCCGCTAGAAGTGCGAATTTCTTTGGCTCCCTTACCGGTTGCCGCGCTGTGTATGGGAATGACCAAATAGCTGCGGCTTGAGAATCCCCGTCGATGATCGCAAGGTGCGAAAGATGGATAGCGATCTACAATTCGAGTGAGATGAACCGGCTGAGAGAGTCTGCGTTGAGGTCGAGACGGTCAAGACAGCGGATATCTGCTTTGGCGATCAATTCTCTTGCAGTTCTCGCTTTTTTCCTTGCGGGGGTCATTTCGAGTTACGCCCAGAGTAAAGCAGAGAAGAAGGAGCTTGCGGCTCTGTATCAGAAAGCGTCCGATGGGGATGCCAATGCGCAGCTTGAACTTGGAATTCGCCATCTGTTTGGCCGTGGCGTTCCAGTGGAAGACGCGGTACAGGCGCGTGACTGGTTTGTGAAAGCAGCCGACCAGGGGAATGCTTCTGCACAATTCTGGCTTGGAGAGATGTACTCGGCCGGGTGGGGCATTCCGCAAGACAAGGCACGGGCGGCCATATGGTACCGCAAAGCAGCGAATCAGGGACTTGCGACTGCGGAATTCGCTCTTGGCAACATGTATGAGACCGGGAGAGGAGCCCCGCTGAACCACAAAGAAGCAGTGATGTGGATACAGAAAGCGGCGAAACAAGATTTTGCCCCCGCGAAATCCTGGATCGAGACACATGCGCAGGATTCCGCGAGTGCTTTGGCGAGCGGTGCCGATCAGAACCAACAGCTTCAAGATCAGGGTGTGCAAGCTGCCTCTTCCGTTGCCGCAACGCAGATCGACATCCGGTACTTTCCCGGCAACTCGCGAGCTGTGACGGACGCGGAGTTGCGCGAAATTCGCAATTCGCTTCGCTGGGATCCGGAATCGGTAGTGCTGAAGCAAGGCGGAACTGCCCGATCGAATCTTATCGACGGCAAAGGGCAGAAGATGGGATCGGTGCTGATTCGGTGGGATAAGACGACCGCGCCCGGCGACGATAAGAGCTCGACTCATCCGGATGAATGGCGTGGGCAGTTCTCAATCCAGGTCGAAAACGGCACTTCATGCCGCTTCACGAGTTCAGCTCAACTCGAAGACGATCAAGGATTCATCGTGGTGACGGGCGCGACCTGGAACAGTTGGATGGCCCAGCATCAGCCTGAAGCCGGACAAACGAGCCAGATCCACAGCGACGCCGCCTGGACGCAGAACTTTTCTACTCTGGTTCTGAAACCGCTCACAGCGTATTCGACACTCAGTGCGTGCATGACGCCGAAGAACTAGGGTTCCGGCCTGATCGGGCCAGTAAATCGCTGTATTTTTGGTGCAGAGGCGAGTTTTTTGCGGCCTTGAGTTGCAGATTGTCGTCTAATTAAACGAGATGAGTACAGTTGCATCCATTCGCTCGCTGTTTGGCCCAGGCGCTGTATCTGCTGCCGAGGAACTGGTACGGCAGGAGAATCTTGCTGTTGCAGAAGCACTTAAGCGGCAGGATCCGGGAATGCTGGACCAGCTGATTGTGCGTTTTCAGCACCGGCTGCTGCGGTATTTACTGTTTTTGACAGGGAACCGCGAGATGGCCGAGGACCTCTTCCAAGAGGTCTGGATGCGGGTTCTGACGCGCGGCGGGCAGTTCAACGGCAAAGCGCGGTTTGAGACGTGGCTGTTTACGATTGCACGCAACCTGGTGATCGATCAGCGGCGGAAGCGCACCATGAGCAGCCTGGACGAGCTGTTTGAGGTGGGCGGGGATGACGACCGTCCAATGGCATTTGAAGTTGCCGATCACGAACCGGGGCCGTTCGACCGCATGTCGAGCGTGGAGGACCGGGAGCAGATTGGAACGGCACTGCTCCAACTGGATACGCTTTACCGCGAGGTGCTAGTGCTGCGCTTCCACGAGGACTTGTCGCTCGAAGAGATTGCGAAGGTGACGCGGGCGCCGTTATCAACGGTGAAATCAAGGCTCTACCGCGGCATGGCATCGATCAAGCCGTTCCTGGAACGCGCGCAGGCGCATCGCCGGGAGGCTGTGTGAGCCGACCGGGGCCGGTCATGGAATCAAACCAGAACCATAACGCCACGCGTCGGGACCTGGTAGAGGCCATGGCAGGATTCAGCGGTGATCGCGATCGGGCGACGGCGGACAAGACTCGCCGCGTTGTAGTGGCTTCAGCAGGATTAATGCAGGAACAGCGTGCGGGCCGGAAACGGATTCGCGCGATGGCGCTGGCGGCTACGCTGGTGGTGTTTTTTGTGGTTGGCCCGCCGGTTTGGTGGGTGGCTGACACGCTGATTGAGGAAGAGCACCTGACAAGCTTGATAAGCGAGCTGGCTGTGTGGGGATTCTTCTCGGTGACTGCGCTGTTGGGATCAGCATTACTGGCGGGATGGCTGCGGCGGAGATCGTAGATCGGAATTTTGAGTCGAACCTCGCCCCGGAGGCCAAAGCACTCAGGTCCTTTTTTGGCCCTTCGGCATGACTGAAGTCATGCCCTGGTACAAACCCGATGCGCATCTCCTTCGCATGCTCTTAGCAGTAACTTTCTACTTCAGGCTTAATTCCTCTATACTGTGTCGCAACTTCGCTCCGATCGTGGACGTCCATTGAATAGCATTCGGCAGAGCTGAATTGCTGCAGCACCCCTCTGGGCGAGGGTTAGAGTTTTATGCGTGAACCTGAACTGATCAATCCGAGCGAAGATACACGGCTGGTGCCGGTGTGGTCGATTGTGATCGCAGCGGCGGTGTTTGTATTGGTGGAGTACTACTTCTGGCTGGTGTTTCCGCAGACGCAGCATCATGTTCCCCCGCTGGGGCTGCGCATTTACATGAATGTTTCGTGGGGGCTGCTGGCGTCGCTCTATTTCCTGATGGTCGGATACGTGAGCAAGGATGCGCCGCGGCGAGCGATGAGTTCGCGGTTCTGGATGCTGATCTGCTTTGTGATGCCGGGCGGGATCGGCGCTGTGCTTTACTTCCTGCTGCGGGCGCCGCTGGTTTCGAAGTGTCCGGCGTGCGGGACGCATGTGCAGGGGGATTTCCACTTCTGTCCCCAGTGCAATTACCAGTTGACGGCCAGTTGCGGAAATTGCTTTAGAACGGTGCGCGGGACCGATCAGTACTGCACGCGGTGCGGGCACGAGTTGGAAAGCGATCAGATGCCGGCGCGGCTGCGCATGCATGGTGTTGGCGCAGGGACCAGGGACTAGGTTTCCTCCGGCTACCACTTCTCCAAGAGAAACCATTAGAAGCAATCGGGGAGAGGTATGTGCGATGCCTGTTGCCGCAGGGGGCTTTTGCCACTCCAAGGATGGCGAAGGTTGGACCGGCCTTGGGCGGATGAGGCGTCCGGGATTGGTCAGCAGCCCCGGGAGGTAAACTGATGGTCGCGGCGATGTGCCGTTTCCTTTCTGCATGACGATATCCGCCCTCATTATCGACGACGAACAATTGGCTCGCGACGAGCTTGCGTATCTTTTGGAGTCGGCGAAGGATGTAGACGTCGTGGCGCAGGGGGCGAACGGCATTGAAGCCGTCGAACTGATCGAAGAGCACCATCCGGATCTTGTTTTTCTGGATGTGCAGATGCCGGGGCTGGACGGCTTCGCGGTGATTCAGCGCGTGATGGAGAGGCACCGCAAGCAGAGGAATGGCAACCCATGGAGCCTGCCGCAGTTTGTGTTTGCGACGGCGTATGACCAGTATGCCGTGCGCGCATTTGATGTGAATGCGGTGGACTACCTGCTGAAACCGTTCGATCGCGTGCGGGTGGATAAGGCGCTGGAGCGGGTGCGCGGGCGCATGAGTGGCGGCGCAGCGGCGGCGAGCGCCGGTGGCGAATCGCCGATCGAATCGCAACTGGATGCACTGTTGAGCTTGCTGAAAAGTCCGCAGGGTGCTGCGCGCGCGGCACAACGGGCGAAGCTGATCGTGCAAGCCGGAAGCAGGCTGCTGCTGGTGGATCAGGCGGAGATTTGTTTTGCAGAGATCGAAGAAGGCGTGATTCGCGTCGTGACGCAGCAGTTCGAAGGGCAGTCGAAGTGTCGAACGATTGAGGAGCTGCTGGATCAGCTGGATTCGGCACTGTTCTGGCGGGCGCATCGCAGCTTTGTGGTGAACATCAACCAGATTCGCGAAGTTGTGCCGTGGTTCAAGTCGACGTATCAGCTGCGGATGAACGACAAGAAGCAGACGGAGATCCCAGTGAGCCGGGCGCAGACTAAGCGACTGCGGGAGTTGTTCAATCTGTAGCGAACCGGCGCCGCTGGCTTTGATTAAGTAATCCCTCACCCATCACGTCCATCCAAGATCCCGAGGAGCAGATCCTTGGGCTTCCGTTCACTTCGTTTAAGGTCGCCCTGATGACGAGGGGTTGAGCTTAGTCGTAGCGCTCGAAGATGATTTGCTTGCGGTGCCAGCCGTAAGACGCCAATTTCTCGCGGACGCCGGCGACCATGTTGTTCAGGCCGCAGATGTAGGCGTAGATGTCGAACTTGAGCTCAGACGGAAGGATTGCCGGATCAGGCGGCGGCACGGGTAGAGTGAGGCCGAGGCGTGCGGCGCGCTCTTCGACGATGCGGGCAACATGATCTTGCACGTAGCCGCGAAGGCCTTTCCAGCTTTCGTCGGCGCGGCTTAGCGTGGGCAGGTAGTGGAAGTTGGGCTTGCGCTCGGCCAGGGCTTCAAACTCTTCGCGGTAGTAGAGCTCGCTTTCGTAGCGGGTTCCGTAGACCATCCAGATCTCTTTGCCTTCGCTGCGATCGATGCCGGCGTCAGGGCCTGTTTCGGGGAACAGCCACTGCGCGAAGCCGCGCATGGGGGCGATGCCGGTGCCGGTGGAGATGAAGATGGAGTCTGTGACGGGCTGCTTGAGGATGAAGTGGCCGTGGGGTCCGTGGATCTGAACGGAGCCGCCCGGCGGAAGTTCGGTGAGGTCGGCGAGGTGGTTGGAAAAGAATCCCTCGGGCACACGATTGACGCAGAGCTCGAAATGGTTGGTATTGGCGGCAGAAGCGATGGAGTATGCGCGAGTCTGCTGCTTGCCGTTGGAATCAGTGGCGACGGCAGAGATGAATTGGCCTGAAAGGAAGGGGAAAGATTTCAGTTCATCGAGAACGAAATCGAAGTGGTAACACTGGGCCGATTCGGAGATTAACGTCTTGCTCGCCAGACGTGCCGTATAGAGTTCACGCGCCAAGGTGGATTCTCACTTGCAAATGGAGATGAGGCATAAATAGAGCCAAATGCAGTATATCGTCCGACGTGTGCATGGCCGGGTTCGCATTTTTGGGTGTGTAGATACGGAAGTTTGTGGGATGAAACTGCGGTGGCTTCGTACTACGCCAGCGCGTGCCAGCAGAGTTGGAGACCCATGACGAAGAGCCAGAGCGAGAGCGCGAGGCGCATGGTGCGGACGGGGATGCGTGAAGCGAGGCCGGTGCCGACGAGGGCGCCGAGTACGCCGCCTACGATGAGGTTGATGAGCAGGGTTGTGTTGAGGCCGGCGCTCTGAAGATGAAGCGTGCCGCCGATGAGTGAGAGGCAGAGGCCGAAGGCGAGGTCGGTGCCGACGATGCGGCGTGCATCGAGGGGCGTGAGTCCGAGAAGGGCGAGAGTACCGAGTGCTCCGGCGCCGGAGGAGGAGAAGCCGACTTCAGCGCCGATGGGCAGCATGACGAGGGCGAGCCACTTTGGGGAGTTGGTGCGCTGCGCGAGTTCGTCGGCGGGTCGGAAGTGGCGGTAGATATGCCAGGCCGAAGAGAGGGCGATCATGACGCCCAGGGCCAGGAAGAGCCAGAGATTGTTGGCGGAATTGTGAGCGACGCGCTGAAAGATAAGTGAACCGATGGCGACGCCCGGAATTCCAGTGGCGAGAATGATGGCGAGAGTGCGCCAGGCGATCTGGCGACGCCAGATCTGCACCGGAACAACGACAAGTTTCACTGCGGCGGAGTAGGCGAGCGCGGTGCCGACGGCTTCGGCAACGGGAACGTGGAGAAAGAGGATGAGCAACGGCGCGATGAGCGTGCCGGCGCCAACGCCGGTGATGGCGATGAGCGTGGCGATTGCAAATCCTAGAAGAAGTTCCATGGCGATCTCCGGGGTCAGTGAAGCTGCATCAGTGGGCCTGCAGGTGGATGCCGCACTCGAGTTTTTGGCCGGACCAGCGGCCAGAGCGCGGGTCGTTGGCGTCGAATGGCAGGCTGGTGCAAGGAGCGCAACCGATGGAGGTGTATCCCTGTTCGTAAAGCGGGAGGAGCGGGATGGAGTGATGCTCGGCATATTGCCATACGTCGCGGGTGGTCCACTCGGCAAGCGGGCTTAACTTCGCGAGGATTTGACCGCCGGGCAGGGTGAAGAACTCATGCGGCTGGAGATTGGCGCGCGATTTAGACTGCTGCCGGCGAAGGCCGGTCACCCAGGTGGTGTAGGAGCCGAGCGCCCGGAAGAGCGGCTCGACTTTGCGCAGACCGCAGCAGCGGTCGGGTGCGGTCTGATTGAGAATGCCGAACTGTGATTCCTGATCGGCCACGGATTGTTCGGCCTCGACGTTGATGAGGTTCAGATTCCACTCTGAGGCGATTCGATCGCGATACACGAGGGTTTCAGGAAAGTGATAGCCGGTCTCGAGGAAGATGACGGGGATTTGCGGTTGGAGTTGAAGGACCATGTGGAGGACGGCGACGTCTTCGGCCTGGAAGCTCGAGGTGATGCAGGCGCGCTGCGCGTGCGCGAGATGTTCGCGGAGAAAGCTCGATGCGGTGAGGGCGAGAGTGTCAGATGCCGAGGCCGTTGTCATTGTCTTCTCCTGTGGGGATTGAGGCGAGGCGGTGGATTTCGTTGAGGATCTGGTCTGCATCGTCGCTGGATTCGAAGTCGGGAGCGAGTTGCAGCGGTTTGGTGATAAGGCCGTCGGCACGTAGGAAGGTGATGGGGCCGGGGTTTTCGGATTCGATGATGACGAATGCACCTAGGCGGGCGAATGTTGCTAGCTGCGCAGAGGCCGGGATACGAGTGCGGAGGACAGTGGCGCCGTCGGCGAGAAGAGATTGTTCGACTTTCGTGGCGAGATCTATTCGGTTACCGACGTTGAGCAACCCTGTGGTTGCATGTCTGTTTTCTGACTCGGAAGCATCGTGGATGACGCGGATCATGCCGGCGCCGGCGGTGGTGTTGTCTGCCGGGTCGATGAGGATGAGGCTGCCGGTTGCGCGGCTGTCTCGGTAGAGATCGGCGAGCAGAGGGCGGCTGGTTTCGATGACGACATGACCGATATCGTTGAGAGCAAGTTGCGCTGCCGAGTTTTCGGCGAGGTGCTCGACATCGATCCGAGAGCGGAGTTCGGTGATGGTGGCGCGGACGGTCTGGCTGGTGTGCTTAAGCAGGTAGGTCGCGCCGGGACGCAGGGGTTTGGCGTGCATCCACACAACGGTGGCCTCGACGCGGCTGGTTTTACGCGGCGGGATTGTGATCGACGAGATCATGTCGCCGCGACTGAGGTCGATTTCGTCTTCGAGGGTGAGGACTACGGACTGCGGTGCACGGGCGCGGGCGAGATCGCCGTCAAAAGTGGAAATTGTGCGGACACGAGTACGGCGCCCACTGGGGAGCGTGAGCACTTCGTCGCCGGGATGAATGGCGCCGGCGGTGATCTGGCCGGCAAAGCCACGGAAGTCCTGGTGCGGGCGAACGACGCGCTGGATGGGAAACCTAAAGGTTGCCTGTGTGCGCTCTATGGCGAGCGGAAGCGTTTCAAGCAGCTCAAGAATGCTGGGGCCGGTGTAGAAAGGCATGCGGGCGCTGCGATGAACGACGTTGTCGCCGTCGAGAGCGCTGACGGGGACGGGGATGAGCTGTGGGATTTCCAACTGACGGGCGAGACCCTGCAGGCTGGCGCTGTGGCGATTGAAGACTTCTTCAGTGAAATCGACGAGATCCATCTTGTTGATGGCAGCTATGACGATGGGGATACCAAGCAGACCGGCAATGCAGGCGTGGCGGCGGGTCTGGGCAAGGATGCCTTTGCGCGCGTCGACGAGGACGATGGCTACGTCGGCAGTGGATGCGCCGGTGGCCATGTTGCGCGTGTACTGCTCGTGGCCCGGCGTGTCGGCAATGATGAATTTACGTTTGGGAGTCGAGAAGTAGCGGTAGGCGACGTCGATCGTAATTCCCTGCTCGCGTTCGGCGCGAAGGCCGTCAGTAAGCTGGGCGAAGTCGATAGCGGCGTTGCGGGTGACGGAGCGGATGTGGTCGTCGTAGACGTTATGCGAGTCGTAAAGCAGGCGGCCGATGAGGGTGGATTTGCCGTCATCGACACTGCCGGCGGTTGAAAAGCGCAGGAGATCTTTGGCGAGTTCGGCTTCGAGGCGCTGCTCTATGGGCAACTCGGGAGCGGTGACGGGCCTAGGCTCGGCAACTTCGAAAATGTTCTGTTCGACAGCGGCCATCAGAAGTAGCCCTCGCGCTTTTTCAGTTCCATGGAACCGTCCTGGTCGTGGTCGATAATGCGGTTGGCGCGCTCGGAATTTCGGACGGCCATGAGTTCCTCGATGATCTTGGGCACGGTGTCGGCTTCGGAGCGGATGGCGCCTGTGCAAGGGCTGCAGCCGAGAGAACGGAGGCGGCAGGTAACCCACTGTTCTTCTCCCGGTAAACCTTGAATGAAGGGCTGTTCGAGAGGGATGAGTGAGTCGTTGCGAACGAGCATCTTGCGCGGCTTGGCGAAGTAGAGCGGCACGATGGGAATCTTTTCGAGATGGATGTAGTGCCAGATGTCGAGCTCGGTCCAGTTGGAGAGCGGGAACACGCGAATGCTTTCGCCGGGACCGATGCGGCCGTTGAAAAGGGACCATAGCTCGGGGCGCTGGTTTTTGGGGTCCCATTGGCCGGCGGAATCGCGGAAGGAGAAGATGCGCTCCTTGGCGCGGGATTTCTCTTCGTCGCGGCGCGCCCCGCCGAAGGCTGCGTCGAAGCCGTGTGCACGGAGGCCGTCGAGGAGGGCCTGTGTCTTGAGCAGTCCGCAGCAACGCTGGGTGCCAAGCTTGATGGGGTTGGCTCCGTCGGCAAGGGCTTCTTCGTTGCGCCAGACGATGAGCTTGAGGCCGAGTTCGGCGGTGTAGCGGTCGCGGAATTCGAGCATCTCGCGGAATTTGTAGCCGGTGTCGACGTGAAGGAGCGGGAAGGGGATTGGCGCGGGGTAGAAGGCTTTCTGTGCGAGGCGGAGCATGACGGAGGAGTCTTTGCCGATGGAGTAGAGCATCACCGGGTTCTGGAACTCGGAGGCGACTTCGCGGAAGATGTGGATGCTTTCGGCTTCGAGGAGCTGAATGTGGCTTAAGCGCTCTTCGTCGCGGACCTCGTCTGGGAGTGGCGCGGAGCGGCTTTCGGGAGTGATCGCGTTCAGCTCGGCGGTGGTGGCGATTGTCATGTTTCTCCGGATCGGTTGTTTGAGGGCAATAAAAAACCCGCGGCGGCAGAAAGGCTGCGGCGCGGGGTATGGGAATTCCGGTGAGTCTTAGAGGTTGGCTTATCCCATAGTCCGGCGCGGCGCACAACAACATGCGCAACAAGCGACCGGCATGGAACAGCGACTCATTGGATCTACTATACGGGTGTCTCGATGTGAGGTCAATCACATACAGCGAAGAACGGGCGAAGTTTATTCCTCGTGGAGCACTTTCAGTGGATCGATCCGCGTGGCGCGCAAAGCGGGTATGAGACTCGCCGCGAAGGAGATGAGCACGATGAGCAGTGTTGCGGAGGCGAAGGTGGCGAAATCGCGGGCGCTCACACCGTAGATGACGCTCGAAGCGATGCGGCCGAGAGCGAAGGCGGCAGCCAGCCCAATCCCGATACCGATCAGTGTTGGTTTCATGCCCTGGGCTACAACGAGGCCTGCGACGTCGCGGAGGGATGCGCCGAAGGCGAGGCGCAGTCCGATCTCGCGCATGCGCCGCTTCACTGCGTAGGCGAGCACGCTGTAGATGCCGATGGTGCAGAGAATCAGGGCGAGGCAGCCGAAGATGGCGAGAAGCTGCATGTTAAAGCTCTGCTGGGTGAGGGTAGTACCGATGAAGTCATCAAGCGTGATGACGTTGTCGACGGGAATGGCGCTGTTAACCTGCGCCGCTGCGTTTGTGACTGGAGTAGCGACGGTCTGTGGCGCGGTGGTGGTGCGAACGACCATCGACAAACCGAAGGGTTGCCACGGCCCCATCGCCGAATCACTCGCTTGCGCGAGAGGCCAGTAGAGGGTGGCGATTCCGGCGGTGCTGTCGAGACCGTGCTGTTTCACATCGCCGACGACGCCGACGACGGTGCGTTCCTTATCGGGGAAAAATGTGAGCTTCAGATGACGCCCGATTGGGCTCTGGTTTGGCCAGAACTGGTTTGCCATGGCTTTACTGATGACAACGACTGCAGTGGAATCAGTTGTGTCACTCTGCTGGAAGTCGCGACCTTCGAGCATGGGAATACGCATGGCCTTGAGATAGCCGGGCGTGACGACGCGGACCGAGACCTCGGGCTGTTCGGACATAGGGACAACGGGGCGGCCCTCGACGGCAACTGGCTGGTTCGATCCGCCGGTGAGGGGGAGGTCGTCTACCGCACCCGCCGCCTCCACGCCCGGTAGAGCACGAACGCGTTCAAGCACCTGTTCAAAGAACTGCGATTCCTGGGTGGGTGTTGTGAACTGGTGATGCGAAACTCTCAGGGCCATGGTCAGCACGTTATGTGGATTGAATCCGGGATCGACAGCCTGCAGGTTCCAAAGGCTGCGCAGCATGAGACCGGCGCCAATGAGCAAGACGATAGAAAGGGCTACCTCAACGGAAACCAACGCCGAGCGAGTAAGGCTGTTGCCGGAGTCGACGTCCAGGCGTCCCAATCCCTGCTTCAGAGATTCATTCAGATCGCCTTTGATCATGCTCCACGCAGGCAGAAGTCCGGAGACCAGTCCGGTGAAAACTGAGAGACCTAGTGTGAAGAGAAGGATCGGAGTGCTGAGACCGATTTCGCCCATGCGAGGCAGCTTGTCTGCGAAGAACTTGAGGAGCAGATCGATGCCGAAGTGGGCGAGCAGGAGGCCGAAGGCACCTCCACAAACCGCGATGATCACTGACTCGGTCAGGAGAGGCTGCACGATTCTGGTACGACTCGCGCCGAGTGCGGAACGGATTGCGACTTCTTTGCGGCGGCTGAACACGCGCGCAAAGATGAGGTTGGCAACATTGGCACACGCGATGAGCAAGACAAACGCGACAGCGCCGAGCATCATGAGCAGTGCCGGGCGAACATCGCCGACGACGTCTTCGCGAAGAGAGACCACGCTTGCGCCCCATCCCTTGTCGTCTGCCGGATAGTCCTGCTCAAGACGATGCGAGATCGTATTCATCTCGGCCTGTGCCTGCTGGAGAGTGACACCGGGTTTGAGACGGCCGACAGAAAGATAGTGATGTTCTCCGCGCACGGCGGCCTGTTGCGGGGTAAGGCCGAGTGGCGTCCACGCCTGAGCGAAATCAGGCTTGGCCATTTTGGGACCCATGACGCCGACGATGACGTAAGGCGTGCCGTCGAGCGTCATGGTTCTGCCGACAACATTGGGATCGGAACCGTAGCGTGACTGGAATAGCTTCCAGGCGAGAATGATTTCCTTGTTGTGGCCGGGCTGATCTTCTTCAGGCCGGAAGACACGACCGTAGATGGGTTGAACGCCCAGGACTGAGAAGTAATTGGAGGTGACTGGGCTCGCTTGAAGCGTTTCAGGCTTTCCCTGGCCGGTGATGTCGTACGAGGTTCCGGTATAGAGCGCCATCTCGCTGAAGACGTCGTTTTGTTTTTGCCAATCGAGGAAGTTGGCTGCGGAGACGGCGAAACGCGTCATCCCGGGAAAGCTGGTTTGCGGAGGGACATGCCAGATCTGGACCAGTCGGTCGGGATCGCTGAAGGGCAAGGGTTCCAATAGGACGGCGTGGACAACGCTGAAAATGGCAGTGTTGGCGCCGATGCCGAGGGCCATGATGATGATGGCGATCGAGGTGAAGCCGGGGCTCTTGAGCAGATGCCTGATGGCAAACTTCAGATCCTGCAGGAATCTCGACACGACGTGACCCTCCCGAGACTTTCAGAGGGAGCAAGTGGACGGCCATTTGGCCGCCCAGCAACCCTCGTCGATTTCAGACGATTTTGCAGACAGGCGGGACTGCGGGCGTTCGAACTAGAGACTGGGTGTCCGCGAACGGACACGACCCCGGAATTCAAAGAAAACCCAGCGTGGCGTCTCGGAACTTCACGCAGAAATCGGAGGCTCAACTGCTATGAAACGGATTTAGTGACGGGCCTGACTTTCCAATGCTTCAACAGGGGGAAACAGCGCTGAACGTTTTTGATCAGATGCTTGGTTCCCTTGCGGGTGATTTCCGAAGTGCGGTTGTTGTTTTCGTTGTGGTTTCGGGCAACGCGTAAGCGAGAGCCATTGCGGCCCAGTTTGTGCCGGCGGCGGAAATCCATTGATCGTGGCCGTGGGGAAAGCCGGCGTCGAACCATGGTTGGAAGCCGAGGGCACGAGTCTGCACATACCATGAGCCGTCTTGCTGCTGCGTGTTGAGGAGGAGCTTGATCCCACGCTGGTAGGCCGGACTGGAAACGGGAAGACCTGCTATATGGAGAGCAACCAGACTCTTGCCTGTTGCATACGCGGTGCTTTGCGTGGTGGGCAGGTCGGACCAACCGCCATCGGGCCGCTGCGCGGCCAGAAGTTCTTTGACGGCTTGCTGGGTTGCGGCTTTGTTTGTACCGGCCCATGCGAGGCCGGCTACGCGCCAGCTGCGGTCGTCGTTGTTGTAGGAGCGTGCGGTCGCGAGCCAATTCGCGGCGAGCCGAATCGACTTGCGATAGTCCGCGGCGTTGGCTTTGGGAGCGTAGAGCTGAAGAGCACGCATGGCACGCGCAGTCTGGCCGATGTAGTCGAGGCAGATTGGTGGACGATTGTCCGCATGCTGTGCGGGCCATTCGCCGTTCTTGTGCTGCCGTAACAGGATGTAGAGGGCGGCTGTGTCGGTATTGATGTCGGGCTTGTAGCCTTCGGCATGCAGGCCCATCAACTGATAGGCGAGGATGCCTTCGCTGAAGTTGTCCTCAGTGGGGACAATGAAGCCCTGGTGCAACCGATCGCGCAGCTTGGCGAGGACGTCGACGTTGGCCTGCACTTGCGCGGCGTCGCTCTGCTCGTCGATGCGGAAGCCACGCTTGCGCGAAAGCCCCATGGTCATGGATGTGAGGCTGTTGTCGTGGCAGGAGATGCAGCCGGAGTTGGTAATGAAATTGGTGTCGGCGCGCTGAAGGTGGGGAATTGTGTCCTGGACTGCGCGCTGAATGGAGTTGTCGCGCCTCATGCTGAGAGAAACTGGAACGATCTGACTGGGTTTGGCGCCGGACTTTTCCAGCAGCTTGACGACCGGTGTATCGCCATTGTGCCTGGCGATATCGAGCACTGTCAGTCCTGCATCACCGGTTTTCGAATGCTTGTCGATGGCGTTGACGTCTGCGCCGTGATCGATGAGGAGCTGCACGGTTTCGACCGGGAGATTATCGGAGATTGCCGCGTACATCAGCGGAGTTCTGCCCAGCAGGTCGTAACCGTTGGCGTCGGCTCCGTGATCGAGCAAGGCACGCACGTCGCGGGGGTCGGCAAAGACGGCGGTGTCATTGAGTGAGAAGGTGAGGACGCTTTTTCCGTGACCTGCTTGAGAATGCGATCGACGCAACTGGGACAGTGCGCAGCAATAGCCATGGTGAGGCCGGTTTCGCCGGCCATTTTTGCATCCGCTCCATGATCAAGAAGGATCGCTACGACTTCGGGGTCGCCGGAGGTAAGGGCTTCGATCAGCGGGGATGATTCATTTTCAGGACGGTAATTGGGATTGGGTTTGGCGCCGTGATCGAGCAGGAGTTTCACAGTCGGCGCGCCGCCAGGACGCCGCGCGGCAATCATCAACGGCGTGCGCATGTCGTCGGACCGGGCGTTTACGTCGGCACCATGATCGAGAAGCAGACGGGTCTTCTCAAGATCCGTGGCGGCCCACATGAGGGCGGTGGCGTTGGCGTCGTTTCGTTTGTTGGGGTCGGCTCCCATCTTCAGCAACTGCGCGAGGGTCGGCACATTGGTGTAGAGCACCGCGTACATGAACGGAGTGGAGCCTTCAGGGCCGCGAGCATTCAGCAGGGACGGATCAGCGGTGGCGGCTTATGAAATGCGGCCAGGTCGGCGGCGCGAAGCGCATCGACCATCGCGATCGCTTTGGGATCGAATGGGGGCCGATCTGCTTCGTTGGCGAGCTCGTCGGGCCATTCAGCTCCCTGATCGATCCACGCCTTTATGATTTCGATCTGTTCCGGCCGCAATGAACCGGTCGGCGGCATAGGCGCGCCGTACCCATCGCCGATGATGCGGTGATAGACGAAGCTGTTGCTGCTACTTCCGGGTACGACGCGGCGCGAAAAGGATTTCATCACGGAACTTCTGCGATCAAGTCGCATGCCGGCACGCTGTTTGGCGGGGCCATGGCAGTCGCCGCACTGTCCGCGGAAGATAGGCAGAACGTCGCGGCCGAAGTCGACCTTGCGGGGGGTGACGTTTGAGCTGATGCGATGCTGGTGACGATGGCTAAGACAGAGAGAGATTGTTGCGAATGCTGAACGTGCCAAGGAAGGCCTCCGCCTGATATTGCATGGCGGGATTCCTTAAGGCTTCGCCTGAAAGTGGCTTGCAGAGAAACGATCGTGGCTTAGTTTTAAAAGGAAATCCCCGGTGGTTGCTCAAAGTCCATTTGCGCTGGAACGACGACGGGGCGGGAAGGCGCAGACGTTCTAAGTTACGTCGAATGCTATGCGTGCAAAAGCACGATGTAAAGATGTTTCTCGAAAGGAAGACTCTGGAATTGCATAGGCCAAGGCGCCTCAGCAGAGTTTGTCAGCGGCAGCGGCGAGATCGAAGTCTTTTTGCGTGATACCGCCAGCGTCGTGAGTGACGAGGGCGAGACGAACCTTGTTGTAGCGGATGTCGATGTCGGGGTGGTGGCCGGCATTCTCAGCGATGTCGCCGACTTTGTTGACGAAGGCGAGAGAGGCGCGGAAGTCCTTGAAGAGGAAGGTGCGGACGAGTTCGCCGGATTCGATCTGCCAGTCGGGCACGGTAACAAGGCGGGATTTAATTTCGGGGTCGGAAAGAGGTGCCATGGGAGTCCTCCTTGGAACGGCGGGCCGGATGGGCGCCGGCGAGACCTCATCAATATAGGTTGTGATGCCGGGTTGGAGTTGAAATTTGTGCGGCGAGTGTGATAACTAATCCTTTAGTTGCTCGTCTATCAGGATGTAGAAACAACCACAAAACTGTTGCACATATTTGGAATCAATGGGTTAGAGGATGCCTCCAAAGAAATCGAACACATTAACCGAAGCCGAACTGAGACTGATGAAGATTCTGTGGCGGCGCGGGGAGTCGGCGGTGACCGACCTGGTAGCGGCCATGCCGGAGGGCGAGGAACTGGCTTATAACTCGGTGCTGACGACGATCCGGATTCTGGAGCAGAAGGGATACGTGGAGCACCGGCAGGAGGGTCGCGCGTTCATCTACCTGGCCGTTGTGGCGGAGGATGAGGCGAGCCGCAGCGAGGTGAAGCACGTGTTGAGCCGGTTTTTTGGCAACTCCAGGGAGCAATTGTTGTTATCAATGCTGGGCGCTGGTGACATCTCTCGAGACGAGCTGGAGCGACTGAAGAAAGCGATTCGGGAAGCAAGTCCCGATCAGGGGAACGAGGCCTAATCGATGCACTTCGTGGCGATGCACTTAGTGACGATAATCAGCGATCTTCAGCTGGTTCCAGCGGCTGCGTTGGCGTGGTTTGCATCGAGCGGAGAGGCGTTTGCGCGAACGGCCGGAGCGATGCTGGTGACCTCGATCTGGCAGGGCGCGGTGATTGTGTGTGGGCTGGAGATCTGCCTTCGGATTATTCCGCGGATTTCGGCGGCACATCGATTTGGGGTTTGGGCGGCGGGTTTTGGAGTGGCGGCGTGGCTGCCGCTGTTGGCGTTGTTGCATTTCGGAGCCAACCGGGCCGCTGCAACCGGCGTTGCGGATTCTGGAGTGACGGGGAGTTCGGTTGGGCCGTTGCTTCAACTAGACGCGCGGTGGGGATTGGCGATTGCGGGACTCTGGGTGGCGGGTTCTTTGATTCGTGGTGCAAGTCTGGCGGTGCATTCGATTCGGCTGCGACGGTTGTGGAAGGCCGCGCGCCCGGTGGATGTGAATGCAACGCTGGCTGCGGCGCTCGAAGATGTGCGCGGTGGACGCGTGACGATTTGCACGACGGAGATGCTAGACCGGCCAAGCGTGATTGGATTTCTTGCGCCGCGAATCTTGATTCCTGCATGGCTGATGGCGCGGCTGACTCCCGGTGAGTTGGAACAGATTGTGCTGCATGAGGCGGAGCATTTGCGGCGCGGCGATGACTGGACAAACCTGCTGCAGAAACTGACGCTGGTCGCGTCTCCGCTGAATCCAGCGCTGGCGTGGATGGAGCATCGCCTGGGCCGTGAGCGCGAGATGGCGTGCGACGAAGGCGTGGTTCGAATTACGAATGCACCGCGTGCCTATGCAGCTTGCCTGGCGAGCCTGGCAGAGCGAGGGCTCGAGCGGCGGGCCGAGGCCTTGACGCTGGGTACCTGGCATCGGCGATCGGAGCTGGTGTATCGAGTACATGGAATTCTGCTGCGGAAGCGCGGATTGAACAAGGCTGCGGCGATCGCGTTGCTGGGCGCGGTGGGTTGTGCGCTTGTGGCTGGATCCGTGGAGATGGCGCGGGCGCCACAGTTGGTGGCGTTTGTGACAGAGCAGAAGAGCCTGGCGATGACGCCGGCTCGGCAGCAGGAGATGGCTGCAATGCTGGCGCGCGAGAATGCCGAGGCCAAGTTGAGTTTGCCGGCGGGATTCCAGGCGGTGCGGGCGAAGGCTGTGGTGCGGGAAGTTGAGCGTGCAAACGCCGTAAACCCGCCGAGGCACCGCGCCGAGAAGATCCCGGCGGCCCTCGCAGTAAAGACGGTTGAGAGGGACGACTCGAAGTTTGCACGGGTCGATGTGGACGGCGATGGCGTGAATGCGGCCCCGGAACAGCAATGGGTCGTGCTGTCTGCGTGGGAGGAAGTGCGGACGGTAACCCGCACCACCCCGAGCACGATAACGGACTATTACGCGAGCACGGCGACGACTGATGCCGCGGCAGATGGGGCAGCGCAGACACAACAACACGACGGCAAGACAGCGGGACATGCAACCAACCGGTTGCCGAATCAAACAAGCAGCCAATACACGATCAGGCAGCTGATTTTGAGAGTGGCGCCCGCAAATTCGAATTCCAATTCTACTCAGCCGGTGATGTCGGTTCGCGGCGGCTGGTTCGTGATTCAACTGTAAGTTCAACTTCAAAACGCAACGGAGAGTTAGGCATGACTGCAGCAACTAATTCATTAGTAACAAAGGCAAAGAAGTTTGGTGCGCCGATTGGAGCCGCGGCTGCGGTTCTGCTTGGCGGTGCAATGTTAATAGGGCACACGGCGCAGGCAGCGAGCAATGGCGCTGCGGCCAGCGGGGCAGCGATGTTAAGTGGCGGGGCGCCGATGGATGACAACAGTGTTTCGTCGCTGGTGGCCCTGGACAATGCGGTGGAAGCTGTCGCGGCGCGGGTTACGCCGGCGGTGGTGAATGTGGCGGTGACGGCGCGTGTTTCGGCGCAGGACGCTGACGGGGACGATGACGGCCAGGGCTCAGGCGGACAGATCCCGCAGGGGGCGATTCCACCGGAGTTCGGCGCTTCTTCGGGCCCATGGGACGCGGACAGAATCCTCAGTCGCAGATCGAGCACGGGATCGGGAGCGGCATCATCATTTCTGCGGACGGCTATATCGTGACCAACAATCACGTTGTGGACGGAGCAACGCAGGTGAAGGTGACGCTAAACGATCGGCGTGTGTTCACCGCGAAGGTGGTGGGCGTAGACAAGCTGAATGATCTCGCCGTAATCAAGATCAATGCGAATAATCTGACGCCGGTGGCATGGGGCGACTCGACGAAGCTGCATCCGGGACAGACGGTGCTGGCATTCGGCAGTCCGTTTGGATACTTCCAGTTTTCGGTGACGCGCGGGATTGTGAGCGCGCTGGATCGGCCGAATCCGTACTCCAATGATCCTCGGAAGCCGGGTGATTTCATTCAGACGGATGCGGCGATCAATCCGGGCAACTCAGGTGGAGCATTGGTGAATGCACACGGCGAACTAGTGGGAATCAATACGTTCATCATCACAAACAACGGAGCGTTTGCGGGCGCGGGATTTGCGATTCCCTCGCAGATCGTGCGGGCTTCGGTCGAGTCGATTATCAAGGACGGCACCGTGCATCACGGATATCTGGGCATCAGCATGAACGATGTGACGCCGGATAATTCGAGCTTCTTCAACCTGCCGGATGCGATGGGTGCAATTGTGAGCCAGGTGACACCTGACTCTCCGGCGAGTCGTGCTGGACTGAAGAGCGGCGATGTGCTGCGCGAACTGAACGGAAGCAAGATCAGGAATGGCGGCCAACTGCAAGTTGTTGTGAGCCAGACTGCACCGGGAAGCAACATCAAGCTGGGCATTCTGCGTGATGGCAAGCCGGAGACGATGACTGTGAAAGTCGGCGAATTCAAAGGTGAAAAGCAGGTTGCAGATAACGAAGGCAATGGATCGCACCAGCGTGGAAAGCTGGGGCTGGGTGTCGGCGATCTGACGCCGGACATGCGCCAGCAGATGAACATTCCGTCGCAAGTGAAGGGTGCCGCGGTGCAGAGTGTTCGGCCGGCGAGCCCCGCTGAGGATGCGGGACTGCAGCCCGGGGATGTGATTCAGGAAGTGAATCGCAAGCCGGTTACGAATGCGGAAGAGTTCGCGAACAATGTGCATGCGGTTCCAGCGGGCAAGGACATCCTGCTGCTGATCTGGTCGCACGGTGGCGCGAGTTATCGCGTGGTCCATCCGGCCCAGGGCGAACAGAACGGCGAGTAAGCCTGCGGTTCTGAGCATCGTGTTGTAAGCAAAACTGACGGCCGCCGCATCTCCTCGAAGTGCGGCGGTCATTTTTGTGTTTGAGAATGGGCACGATTATGGCAATCGGTTCATTAACGAGAAGAGAGCGGCTTCAATAACTCGAAGACGCTCTCTTGTTTTTCAGAAGTGCAATCAGCCGTGATGGACCGAGATGATTTACTGCCCCTGCGAGCTTTGCGCAGAGGCGAGTTTCTTACTCTCGGCCTTGTCGAGCCTTTGAGTGATCATCGGCCCGAATTGAACTGATTGAAGAACGTGGGTGTTGGCTGCGTCGTCAAACCTCAGGACGACTTTTCTGTCGGTTGGCTGCGCTTCGCCAGGGCACAGAAGCCACGTGAAGCTTCGGGAAGCGTCCACGCTTTCAAGGGTCACAAAGCTGCCGGTGGAATCGTGCTTAACCAGATATTTGCCGGCGGGAAGAGTTTTTCCGGCAGCCGTAAAGTTGAAGGGTACGTTGACTGTTGATGCCGCCATTGCCGAGTTTGCCGTTAACGCCGTTGAGGCGATTGCGGATGCCAAGATGACATTCTGAAGGATCGAACGCATAGGATGAACCTCCTGTCTTCGTTCATACGCTAACGATCCTGCGAAAAAATAGTCGTCAACTCTTCGTCGAAAAAACGTCAAATCTTCAGCCGACTTTCTGTTGCGGTTCTATTCCCGCAATCATTTCGCGGATCATTTCCAATTCATCCTCTGTCTCTCTCACGAAGGCTCGGCGCTCTGCGTCGGCCATGTTCTCTGCAATACGCAGCGCACGGTCGAACAATTCAGCAGCGTGGTGATACGCGTGTCTCTGATGCGCATGGCGGGCAGCGGAGCGCATGGTGCCTGCAGCCCGCTCCCAGTCGCCGGCGGCCTCAAAGTGCGTCGCCATCTCCTGCGCTACATTGGCTTCGCGTCCAGCGAACAGACTACGCAGCCGCTCCGCAATACGGATGTGTCTTCTTGCGCGGCGTCCTGTCGTCTGCCTTTCGTATAAGACTTCACGGTAGAACTCGTGGGTGAAAGAGTAGAAATTGGCTCGCGTTCCATCGGGAAGATCATCATGACCTGCGCGCTGCACCAAGCCTGTTCGGCGTTCCAGATCTTCACATGTGTCGTCGATGGATTCCGGATCGTCTTCCAATGCAGCTGCGACCGCCCAAACCGGAAATGCGATACGCATGAGACTTCCCGCTTCCAGAATTTCCCGCTCCCTAGGACTCAAGCGATCGATTTCCAATTCGATCAGTTTTGCCATTTCGCCTGGAACGCTGAGCTCGATCTCGGAAATGGAGGAAAGCTGCTCCCAGTTCCCTTCATTGTTCGCGCCCGTGCGCACCAAAAATCGCTGCGTAATCATGTGGTCAAGAAGCGAGAGCGCAAGAAGGGGGTTCCCGCCGGAGCGCAGATAGATAAAGCTATCAAGTTCCGCCGGCAATTCCTCCTGTTCCAGCCGGCGGCTGAGCAGTTGTTTCAAAGTCCGGCTTTGACAATGGCGCGAGCGCAAGTTCAGTGCATAGATGGCGGACCAGGAGATCCTGCTTCATTGACTTCAAAAGGAGTCTCGTTGATCGATCTTGTGGCCGGTATGTCGCAATCATCATCAGTTTTACCGGTGTCGAGCGTCGTGCAAGGGCTGAGATGACTTCGAGGGTAGATTTATGCGCCCACTGAATATCTTCAATTACGAGAATGAGGACCTTCTCCTGTGCGAACTGTTCAAGTGCCTCGCACATTTCGCCCGGCCGATCCTGAAATCCCTTCGCTTGATCCGTTGACGCAAGGAACTGACCGAGCGCCTCCAAAATCGGATAGTAGTCTTCCCTTTCGCTCAGTCCTTCAACGCAGTGACCGAAAACAATACGGGCTTGCATTGAGGTGGTCTTTAACGTTTCGCGCAGGGCGTCGATGAGCACAGTCTTTCCGATTCCGGCGGGACCGGTTATGAATGCCAACTGCCGTTGGCCGCGCGCCGCAAGCTGAGCCAATTCTTGCAGACGATCCAGATCTCCATTTCGACCTACCAATGCGGTGGAACTCACTTTCGAGAATCCGGGAGCACCAGCAACCGAAGATGCCGAAACAGCAATCTCCGCCACGGTCGCGACGAACTTATAACCTCGCTTGGGCAATGTCTGAATGAACTTCGGATGTTTTGCATTGTCACCCAGGATCTTTCGGAGTTCCAGCACGTAAGTTCGCAACACCTGTGGCTGCACATACGTTGCCGGCCACAGCGCATCCAGCAGTTCATCGTGCGTAATCAAGCGGCCAGGATTCTCAACCATGTAGCGCAGAACGGAGAACAGTTTATTGGCCAGAGCAATCTGCACACTCTCATGCCAGAGACACTCGTTTGAAGTGTCCAGCACAAACGACTCAAATTGCTTCATCCGACGGGCCCCCGGGGGAATGGATTTCACGTCCAGTGCAGCATTTGACCTTCCATGATGAGAAAGGGTGCCTTTCCCCGTAACTTAAGCAGTATTTTGACAATCGCGATCCCGCGGCGGACGTATTGCGGCGCGGACTCGTCCATTTTCGAACACCAGTGTTCTGGCGTGAACAGCTCGATAAACAACAACAACTTTTTGGCCGGGATATTGCTATTCGACGGTGACGGACTTGGCGAGGTTTCGGGGCTGGTCTACGTCGCACCCACGGCGGACGGCGATGTAATAGGCGAGCAACTGCAAGGGAACGATCTCGATGAGGGGGGAAAGCAGCTCGAATGCGGGCGGGATATGGATGACGTGTTCGACGAGGGTGCCGATAGTGTTGTCGCCTTCAGTGGCAACGGCAATCACACGACCGGAACGCGCTGTGACTTCCTGAATATTTGAGAGAGTTTTCTCGTAGCGCAGTTTTGAAGCGGGATCAGCCTCATCGCGCGTGGCGAGGACGACCACAGGGAGAGTTTCATCGATGAGGGCGTTAGGGCCGTGCTTCATTTCGCCGGCCGGGTAGCCTTCGGCGTGGATGTAAGAAATTTCCTTGAGCTTGAGTGCGCCTTCGAGAGCCATGGGAAATGAATGCCGCGGCCGAGATAGAGGAAATCGCGCACGTGCGAGAAGCTCGCGGCGAGTTGCTCGCACTGAGGGGAACTGGACTTGAGGACTTCTTCGATCTTGGCGGGAATGCGGCTGAGCTCTTCGATGAGTTGGACAGAGCGTTCGGTATTGAGTCGTCCGCGAAGCTGGCCCAGCTTGAGCGCAAGCAGAAAAAGCGCGGTGAGCTGTGCTGTGAAAGCCTTTGTAGAGGCAACGCCGATCTCGGGGCCCGCGTGGGTGTAGATGGCTCCGTGGGCTTCACGGGCTACCATAGCTCCGACGACGTTGCAGATGGCCACTGTTTTCGATCCGAGCGAGATCATCTCGCGCTGAGCAGCGAGCGTGTCAGCGGTTTCTCCGGACTGGGTATGAGCAATCCGAGGGCGTTGCGATCGGGAATCGGATTGCGATAGCGGTATTCGCTGGCGTAGTCGACATCGACCGGCAGGCGGGCGAGTCGCTCGATCATGTATTTGCCTGCGAGGGCCGCGTGCCAACTGGTGCCGCAGGCGGCGATGTTAATGCTGGAGGCGCCGGCGAGTTCATCGTCGTCAATTTCCATTTCGCCGAGGAAGATGCTGCCAGAATCGAGGGAGACGCGGCCGAGGGTGGTGTCACGAATGGCGCGTGGCTGCTCCCAGATTTCCTTGAGCATGAAATGCTTGTATCCGCCCTTTTCCGCCTGGATGGGATCCCACTGGATTCGCTGCAATTCGCGCTCGATTGGTTTGCCGTTGAAGTCAGTCAGCTTGACCCCGTCAAGCGTAAGGATGGCCATGTCGCCATCGGCGAGGAAGTAAATGTTGCGGGTGTGGTGGAGAATTCCCGGGACGTCGGAGGCAACGAAGTACTCGCCTTCACCCACGCCAATGACGACGGGCGGACCGGAGCGTGCAGCGATGATCTTGTCTGGCTCGGCGGAGGAGAGGATGCCGAGAGCGAAGGCCCCGGTGAGGCGCTTGACGGCTCGTCGGATGGCATCTTCAAGAGCGATGGGAGAACCGGAAGAGGCCGCATCGTTCTGGATCTGCTCGATGAGGTGCGCGATAACTTCGGTGTCAGTTTCGGTGACGAACTTGTGGCCCTGGGCAGTGAGTTCGCGCTTCAGGTCCAGGTAGTTTTCAACGATGCCGTTGTGGACAACAACGATGCGGCCGGAGCAGTCGCGATGTGGGTGGGCGTTCTCTTCAGTAGGGCGACCGTGCGTGGCCCAGCGTGTGTGGCCGATTCCAAATGAGCCATCGAGCGGATGATCGCGCAGGACTTCTTCAAGATTTCCGAGTTTGCCGGGCGCGCGGCAGACTTCGAGAAGAGCGGTGTTCGGGCTGCCGACGGCGATGCCGGCTGAGTCGTAGCCGCGATATTCGAGGCGGCGCAAACCCTCGATGATGACGGGGACAACCTTATTACGGCCGACGTAACCGACGATTCCGCACATGATTGGATTTTATGCGACAGGACTGAACGCGACTTGGATCACGCGGCCGGTCCTTGAGAAGAGTGTCCCAGCCCACCGAGACGACTATTCCTCAATGCGGTATGTGAACTCTTCGATGACGGGATTGGTGAGGACTTCGCGGGCGATGCGCTCGACCTGGGCGCGGGCGGCCTGCGGCTCGAGGCCATCTGCAAGCGACAAAGCGAAATACTTTCCCTGGCGAACGGCGGAAACGTCGCTGAATCCGATCTTACGCAAGGCATTGTGAATGGTTTGGCCCTGAGGATCGAGGACCGATGTCTTTAACGTAACGTAGACATGCGCCTTCATTATCCGCGATTATAGTAGTTCAGGCGGATGGGCGTAAGTGCCTCGGTTAGAGATCAGTGGAACCCCGGGGATTGCCGGCGCTCTTCTGGTCTTTCCCTCAGCAGGCGCAGCGTACCATTTGTTGGCGCATTGTGCGATGCGCATCTAAAGAGAATCCGGCTCCCCGGAGCATGCCGGACATAACCCCGAGAGGATGTCGACAAGAATGGTTAATTATTTGGAGTTGCCGATTGGCGATCGTTCGCCCGAAGTGTTTCGAGCGGTGATCGAAATTCCTAAAGACGGCACCAATAAGTTTGAATATGACAAGCAGTTGCACGTCTTCAAGCTCGACCGCAACCTGCATTCGCCCGTGCATTATCCCGGAGATTACGGGTTCATTCCTTCGACGTTGAGTGACGATGGTGACCCGCTGGATGTGCTGGTGCTGGTCCCTGGGCCGAGCTTTCCCGGATGCGTGCAGGAAGTGCGGCCGATCGGACTGCTGGAAATGATGGACCAGGGCGTCCTGGACGAGAAGGTGCTGGCGGTGGGCAAAAACAATCCGCGCTACACCAATGTTTGGAACTACACGGATATCTATCCCCATATGCTGAAGGAGATTACGCACTTCTTCTCGATATATAAGGATCTGGAAGGCAAGCGGGTAGAGATTAAGGGTTGGCATGATGCAGCATATGCGCGCGATCGCGTGCTGCGGGCAACTAAGCTCTTCGAAGAAGGAAAGCCCAAGCCTGTCGCGTTGAGGCAGAAGGTGGCGAAGTAAGCCGGCTCCATCTTAGGACCCAGAGGCAAAGCCCACGCCAGCCCGCAAAGCAGCACACTGCCCCGCCGGACGTTTCAGCTATTACGCCTGGCAACGCAGAGCGGATGCAATCCATCTTTGGCCATCGCCATTGGAAGACGCGTGATCTATGGACGCATTGAATAATCCTGGCCGGGAGACAGTCAGAGCGGCCTGGGAAATATCAACGTGTTCCTAGAGAGAAGTAGGCACTCCTGCGCTTGAGGAGCGCAAATTCCGCTATAATCCGGAGTGAACAACGGAGAGATGGCCGAGTGGCTGAAGGCGGCGGTTTGCTAAACCGTTATAGGGTCAAAAGCTCTATCGGGGGTTCGAATCCCCCTCTCTCCGCCATCGAGTCAAGTATTTTATAATCAATAACTTAGATAACGAATAAGTGCCCGAATTTCGGGCCATTTCCGCGCAAAACTTCCACTAGAGAATCTCTCTCAGAAGAGAAATTTCACCTTCTGTGGCCCTTTTCTCTGATCGCCAAGAGAGGAGTGGAACTTTCGAGTCTTGCAGTTACCGCGAGAAATAGCGAGTTGGCCGAGTTGCTGGCCTTGAGTGCACATTTGCGTACCGATTAAATACGAAATCAGGCAAAGTGTGGTCGACGGTGCCAAGTTTTGCGTCTGCGTTTCGAGCACATCGCTGTGTGTGGACAACGCAGAGAACCAGCAGGTAATGGCAATCACCAATCCCAATCCCAAGCTCAGTTTCGGTTCGCCGCGGGTGAGGCTTTTTGAAAAGGACGCAACTTCTTCACTTCGTCGTCCCTCCCAAGATATTCCCATTGCTGGAGAGCGATCGGTACGTTGCCAATCAACCACAGGTAATCGTGGAATTTTCGAAGACTGAACTGGTCGCCTTCCTTTTGCCGTGCAGCCTCCAGCATCGCGAGAATCTGCCGTTTCCCGATCTCGTAAGAAATCTTTTGCCCCCGGCGTCTCGCCCAACAGTTGAAAATCATTTCTAGGATGATCAGACCAATGTTGGCTGCATTCCAGTTCCCAACCGGGCGCCGGGTCTATTTTGCAGCGGCAACTTTGGCTTTGAGACGATAGCGCGCGGGCGGTGCATCGAACTCGCGCTTGAAGGCGCGGTTGAACGCCGGCTCGGATTCGTAACCGACCTCACCAGCAATCTGCGCGACACCGCGACTGGTGGACGTGAGGAGTTGAGCCCCCAACAGCAGCCGCCAACTTGTTAGGTAGGCCATTGGGGGCACGCCCAGAAAATGCCGGAAACGTTCGGCGAGCACGGACCGCGACACCCCAACCTCCGTAGCCAGTTCGGCAACGGTCCACTGCTGGGATGGTTGACGATGCAGCAGGGCCAGCGCCTTGCCCACATCAGGATCGCGCGCTCCCGCCAGCCATCCGGTGTGGCCTGGTGGCAAGGAATCCACATAGCGCCTCAGTGTCTCGGCGAATAATGCTTCGGACAACTTTGCAACTACGATCTCGCTTCCTGCCTGTGAGCCAACCGCTTGTCCAACGGAAAAAAGGATGGAGTTCTTCAGCCATTGGCCTGAGCTGTCGTTGCCAATGTTGACCTTGAACACCGGCGGCAACCCACCTAGAAAAGCTTTGCTGAGTTGCGGATCACATGCCAGATAGCCACAAACGAATTTGGTGATCTCGCCTCCGCCGCCCATACTCGCCGGCTTCAGCCCTTGCGACAGGACCTCCTGCAGCATTTTTTCGTAGTCCGTCGACGCGACATCACGGCCGTTCCCCATGGTGTGTGCATCGCCGTGAGGAAAGACAACAATATCGCCGGCAAAGAGCTGCACTCGCTCACCATCCTCGACAGCCACATAAGCCTGCCCCTGCGTTAGGAAATGATAGAGGATCACGTGCCTTGGTTCGGCCGATACGTAATGTGCCAGCAGGCAGGTTGCTGGCGAGCGAACGCTCCACGGCGCCGAAAACTCAGCGTTGTAGAACATGGTGCCCTCAAGCTTCACCGTCTTCAGCACTGTCGACAGGACATCCATCCGGTTCTCCAATGGACTTTCCGCACGCTAAGCAAAGTTACCCGGACGCTGGGCTAAGTGAGTGACCATGATACCGCACCGTGGATAAGAGAGCCGGACGCGCGAGCAAGTGCAAGCCCTTCTCTCAGAGCATAGTCAATTCAGCGTTCGGAGAGGTCATGTAGTCAATCCGAATGCAGAAGGAGCAACGCAATGTCGCAAGTTATTAACGGTGTCAACGTCACAGATCTGATGCAAACCATTGATGCAGTCAAAGCCGACGCCACGGCCGCGAAGTTTCGCTTCCGCCTGCACAACGAATGGCTGGAGGGCGGCCACAACCGTTCCACCGTGAACGAGCTTTACGGAGCGGGCCAGGTGCACCACCATTCCAAAACATTCGTGATCCACGCCGATGAGCCCAGCGTTCTTCTCGGGAGCGACACGGCGCCCAATCCCGCGGAATATCTTCTCACCGCTCTTGCGGCATGCGTCACAAGCTCGCTCGTGTTTCACGCAGCTGCGCGAGGCATCAAGATCGAGGAGGTCGAGTCGCAGGTCGAGGGAGACGTCGATGTGCGCGGCTTTCTCGGGCTGGACCCAAGCGTGCGAAACGGCTTTCAGAACATCCGCATGACGCTCGCCATCCACGCCGATGTCACCGACGAACAACTCGAGGAAATCGCCAGCCTCGGGACAGGATTCTCGCCCGTCTTTGACTCTGTCACAAACGGAGTGCCGGTCACCGTTCGGACGGAACGGATGAAAACAGAACAAGCCGCAGACGCAGCATGAAACTGACGGGAGACGGCCCAGCGCTGCTCTCCCGCCTTTCTCCCGGATACTGTCTTCCGCTCTCGAAAGGACTATATGTCAACAGCCAGTTTCACAATACGCGAAAGAATCCAGGCGCAGAGTTTCTGCGGTCTGGACGATGCAACCTATACGCAGATCAATTACCCGCTGCGCCTCTCTCCCGCCATCTGCATGATCTGGGCGGCCGTTGGAACGGCGCTCGCCTCACCAACCGTGTTGTGGGCCTTGGCGCCATTCGCCCTGCTCGGTGCAATTCTGCGTGGCCATCCGTTTGATGTGCTCTATAACTACGGACTTCGACATCTATCCGGAGCACCAGCGCTGCCTCGTTACGGGGCCCGGCGACGCTTCGGCTGCACCTCGGCGACCACTATGCTCATCGCAGCGGGATGGAGCTTCCACATGGCCCATCCTATCGCTGGGTACATCATCGGCGGGACGCTGGTAACCGCTGCCTTCGTGAACGTGAGTACCGGCATCTGCATACCCGCGTTCATCGCTCGCATATGCTTCGGTAAGGTGGTCTGTGAGTAATTGATGCCACGATATTTTGTACCGAGTCGGCTTTCTCAAAAGCGATGTGTGGATGGCATTTCTACGGGGCAGAGAGCAGCGGAACTTTTGACGATCGACCGCTCTCGATGCCCCAGAGTTTGTGACGGAGACTTTCTTGAAAGTTCCACTGCGGAGAAATGCTTGTCCTCTAAACCTTTTAATTTCAATGGCTTGCAAAACCTCTATCGAGAGTTCGAATGACTCTTCCCCCGCCATCGAGTCAAGCTTATTTATAATCAACAACTTAAATGTCGATAATCTCCCCGATTTCCGGGCTATTTCCGCACAAATCTTCCACCAGAGAATCTCTCTCCGAGTAGTTGATCTCCCTTTCAGTGGCCCTTTCTCTGGTCGCTCAGAGAGCAGTGGAACTTTTGGTCATTCAACTCCCGGGCTCATTGGCTGTGACCATCGATTGTCGAAGAGATGCTGCGCATTGCAGGCTGAAGTTCTAGCCCTAGGGAGAGCAAATCCGAGACATTTGCCGTGAGAATCAAGGGCAAGCGAGCGGGTGACGCTGCTGGAAAGTGGCCGATGAAGGACGAAGTTCAGCGCCAGTTGCGGAAGATGGGGCATCGATGAGTGATTCGAAGTGTGAGTGACCGTTGGCAGCTGACCTTTTCTCGAGCAATTTGAAGTCTTCGCTACGATAGGCAATCAGGGAGATTGTCACGATGTTTCCCTTGTCGCCGGTGCGTGCATGGGCGAGTTCATGAAGCAGCATTTCAGGAGTCCTTCACACCTATAATCCCCGAACGTGATACAGGGGACCTGCGGATCATGAAGGCTATAATCGTGTCGGCTATGACCTTGTCCCCGGGCACAAAACTCGGTCCTTACGATATCCAGACACTGTTGGGCGCTGGAGGCATGGGAGAGGTTTACAGAGCCCGCGAGACCGACTCGATCGCACTGTCGCTATCAAGATCCTTCCACAGGACCTTTCGGAAAACTCAACTTTGAGGCAGCGCTTTGAGCGCGAGGCTAAAGTAGTCTCGAGCCTGAACCATCCTCATATTTGTGCGCTGCACGACGTTGGAAATCAGACGGCATCTTGTTTCTTGTAATGGAGTATGTCGACGGCGAGGTGCTGGCGAAGAGACTCGAAAGAGGGCCGTTGCCGGTCGAACTCGTGCTGAGATATGGAACGCAGATCGCAGATGCCCTCGATAAAGCGCACCGCGGCGGTGTGGTGCATCGCGACCTGAAGCCTGGCAACATCATGCTCACCGCATCGGGAGCCAAGCTGCTCGATTTCGGCTTGGCAAAAGCCACGTCTCCCCTTGTTGCGGGAGGGACGCTGACATCGACCACAATCAGTACGACACCGGTCACCGGGCAGGGCACGATCCTTGGCACCTTCCAGTACATGTCGCCCGAACAGATTGAAGGGAAAGAAGTCGATGCGCGTAGCGACATTTTCTCCTTCGGCTCGGTGCTCTACGAGATGGTGACCGGTCGACGGGCTTTCCCCGGCACCAGCCTGATGAGTGTGGCCTCGGCGATACTCGAGAAAGACCCGGACCCAATCAGCACATTACAGCCGTTGACTCCGCCGGCACTCGACCGTGTCATCCGCCAATGTTTGGCAAACATCCCGACGACCGCTGGCAGACCGCTCGGATCTTACGTCCGAGCTGAAATGGATCGCGAACGGAGGTGCGCAGGTCGGATTGCAGGCCAAGAGCGCTGCTCGGACGAACTATAACCGCATAGGTTGGATCCTGGCGGCTGTGCTGTTATTGACTGTGCTTGCTCTTTCAACTGTATTCAGGCGGCACGTTCCGACCAGCCTGCCAATCGTGCGCTTCTTGGTTACTCCGCCGGAAGACTCGTACTTCAACGTCGGGGCGCATATGGCAGTTTCGCCCGATGGCCGTCATCTGACTTTTGTCGCCCCAGATTCCACGGGCAAAGACGTTCTCTGGGTTCGCTCTTTCGATTCTCTGAGGGCGCGTGCTCTCGACGGCACGGATGGGGCAAGGTTTCCATTCTGGTCTCCGGATAGCCGCTGGATTGGCTTCTTTGCCAACCCAAACTTGAAGAAAATCGACCTCACCGGTGGGGCCTCCGATCAGCAATACGAGAAGGAATCAGTGTACACATAA
>CAWALE010000010.1:0-206191 GCA_963782775.1 uncultured Acidobacteriaceae bacterium | reverse complement strand
CAAGGGGATCACGTTCTGCACCGAGCCTTTGCCGTAGGTCTTCATACCCACCAGCACGCCGCGTCCCTTGTCCTGAATCGCTCCGGACACAATCTCCGAGGCGCTGGCCGTGCCGCCGTTGACCAGCACCACCAGCGGCAAATCGCGCGCCGCGCCGGTGGCCTCTGCCATGAAATCATGCTGATTGCCGTCGCGCTGCTTTTCGCTGACCACCTTGCCGTCCACGAACTGGCTGGCAACGCCGACGGCGGCATCCAGCAAGCCGCCGCCATTGTCGCGCAGATCGAAGATCAGTTTCTGCGCTCCCTGCTGCTTCAAATCAGTCGATGGCTTTGATCAATTCATCTTTGGAGGTCTGCGCAAAGATGTTGAGTTTGATATAGCCCACGCTCCGGCGCTTGCGACAAGATGCGCCACGTCACCGATGGCACGCTGATCTCGGCGCGTGTGATGTTGAAGGCCAACTGCTGCCCGGCCCGATCGACTTCGATCTTCACCGGCGTGCCCACTTCGCCGCGCAGCAGCGAAGTCACTTCTTCAAACTTCATATCAGGCGTGATCGGCGTGTTCTCGATCTGACCAGCACGTCGCCTTCTTTCACCCCGGCCTGCGCCGCCGGCCGATCGGGAAACGGAGACAACACGACGCGCCCGTCGTTCTCGCGCCGCACGCTCGCGCCGATGCCGCCGAATTTGCCGCTGACTGCTGGCTCTGCAACTCGGTCTGCGGCGGCTCGATAAAAAGCCGTGTACGGGTCTTTGAACGATTCCATCATGCCGCGCACTGCGCCGTAGGTGCGGGCTTGATCGGTAGGCAGTTGGCCGTAGAACTCGCTTTCGGCTACGCCCCACGCTTCGTCCAGCAGCGGCGCATGTCCGCCGCTCGATCGACCCGCCAGCACGCTCGTCAATTGCGGGCCCAGCATAATGCCGGCAAAGAAAGCCAGTTCGATCAACAGGCCGATCAACAAAAAACCGGCGATACGCCGGAATGACACTCGCATACTGCGCCCCTTCACACCGAATCTACGATCATTCTAACATGCCGGGGCAGGCGTCGCAAGGCATGTCCCTGTGTGTTATACTGCGCTCATGCCCGATCAATTCACCATCTATCGTCAACATGCCGATGAGTATGAGCGCCTGATCGCCTATGAAGACTATCGAACAACGACTCTGGACCAGCGCTCTCGGCCATTCGATCGTTCGATCGGGCCGACGTCGTCGAGTGGGGCGCAGGCACGGGACGCGTCACCGCTCTGATTGCCCCAGCGGCCCACTCGATCATGGCGTGCGATCTGAACGATCACCATGCTCCAGGTCGCGCGGCGCAAGCTGTGCGCTTCGAGCGACTGGTCTGGCAGACGGCAGTGGCCGATCATCGCCACATGCCCCTGCCCGATCACTGGCGGATGTGTCCCTCGCGGGCTGGACTCTAGGCTATTTCAAGCTCAAACCTATGGCGACGGATGGCGAGACGCCATCGGCTGTGCGATCGCGCAGATGCAGCGCGTGCTGCGGCCCGGCGGAACGATCATCATCATCGAGACGCTGGGCACCGGATTCACCGAGCCCAAACCGCCCACCGAAGCGCTCGCGGCGTACTATCGACGTGCTTGAAGAGGAACTCGGCTTTCAAGTCGACGTGGATGCGCACCGATTACCAGTTTGACTCGCTCGATCAAGCCGCCGCGTTGACCAGTTTCTTCTTTGGCGACGAATGGGCAGACAAGGTCCGGGACAATAACTGGATTGTTCTGCCGGAATGCACGGGTATCTGGTGGAAAGAAGTGCAGTTAGTGGCGTAGTGCAGTGAGATAGTGCAATAATTCAAGCAGCGCGAATCATCCGCGCCCAATGGCGCGACTTTTAAGGACAAGAACATGCGTGATGTGAGTGTCATCGGGATCGGGCAAGTGCCCGTGGGCGATTTGTGGGAGAAGCCCATTTACATCCTGGCCGTCGAAGCGATGCTGGCGGCGATCCGTGATTCCAACGTTGAGCAGATCGACAGCGTCTATATCGGCAACATGCTGTCGAGCACGTTGGCCGGGCAAGATATGCTGGCCAGCCTCGCCGCCGATCAAGCCGGCTTGACTGGTGTGGAAGCCGTTAAGGTCGAAGCGGCCTGCTCGTCGGGCGGCGTGGCTTTTCGGGAAGGCTATCTGGCGGTGGCCAGCGGACATGTGAACTTTGCGCTGGTGTGCGGCGTGGAGAAGATGCTCGATCATCCGGGCGAAGAAATCACTGAGGGATTGGTGAGCGCGTCGGATGCGGATTGGGAATCAGCCGTGGGCGATACGTTTGTAGCGATCAATGCGCGCCTGATGCAGCGTTACATGTACGAATATGGCATCCGGCACGAGGACTTCGCGCCGTTCCCGATCAATGCGCATCACAACGCGGTTAATAATCCCAACGCCATGCTGCGCTACGAGTTGTCGCCAAGAGCAGTTCAACAGAGCACGCATGATCGCCGATCCGATCAACTTGCTGGACTGCTCGCCGGTGTGCGATGGCGCAGCGGCAGTGGTCTTATGCCCGACCGAGATCGCGCGGCAATTCAGCCCGTTCCAGATCAAGGTGCGCGGCAGCGCCGTGGCAACCGACAGCCTGGCACTGCATGATCGGCACAACTTGCTGGGCCTGGAGGCGGTGGCGGCTTCGGCGCAAGAAAGCCTTCGAGCAAGCGCAAGTTGACGACGCCGACATCGATTTCTTTGAAGTGCACGATGCCTTCTCGATCACGGCGGTGGCCAGCCTGGAAGCGAGCGGCTTTGCCGAACCGGGCAAAGGCGTGCGCCTGGGCCTCGATGGCGAGATCGGCATTGGCGGCAAGCTGCCGCTCTGCACGATGGGCGGCCTGAAGGCGCGCGGGCATCCGGTCGGGGCGACGGGCATGTACCAGATCGTCGAGGCGATGATGCAGCTGCGCGGCTGGCCGGAAAGAATCAAGTCAAAGATGCAACCATCGGCATGACGCAGAACATCGGCGGCAGCGGATCGAATGTCGTGACGCATATCTTTGAACGAGTGCATGATGGGTAATTCAACGGTGAAGCTGATGCGAGTGCGCTAGTTGTCGGTTCAACCGGTGTGCTGGGTCGCGCCGTGATTCCGTTGCTGCTCGAACACGAGTATACGGTGCGCGCCTTTGATTCGCTCGCAAAGCCCAGCAAGTTTTACCAGCGGGCTTCGAGCTGGTTGAAGCCGATCTGTTCGACTCCGCCAGCGAGCAGCAACTGCCCGAGTTGCTGGCCAATTGCGACGCCGTCCTCCACATTGCTACGGCGATTCCGCGCGATATGAGTGCGCCGCATGCCTGGGACGCTAATACGCGCCTGCGTACTGACGGGGTGCGAGTCTGCTGCAGGCTGCGCTGAAAGCAGGAGCAAAGCAATACATTCAACAGAGCATCATCATGGCGTATCCCGATCACGGCGACGAATGGATCACGGAAGACATGCCGCTCGACGCTTCACCGGAACGGGCCGGGCTGTGCGCGCCGGTAATCACAATGGAAAATCTTGTGCGCACGCTGGCAGCCGATCGATTTCGGTGGTGCATTCTGCGCGGTGGCAGTTTTGTCGGGCCGGACACATTTGAAGAAAATGCCCTGGCCGATCTGCACCATGGCAGATGCGTCATCGCCGGGACAGGACAAAACTTCGTCTCGTTGATCCATGTGGCCGATATGGCGACGCGCGACGTGGCCGCGTTCACCATGCGCCGATCGATCGATCTTCAATATCGTGGATGAGCCCCGGCGCGAAGGTGACTATCTCGATCGGTTAGCGGATGCGATCGGGGTTGGCCGACCCGCGCGCAATCCGCACGGCCCACGCCACCGTCGTGGCGCTGCAGCAATCAGGCAGCGCGATCGATCTTACACTGGTCGCCTTCGCATTCAATCATTCCTGTATACTGCGGCAGGCTGCGAAGACGATACTGAAAAAGCGCCTGCTTGATGCGCTCGCAGCCTGCCGCGCTATTCCATGCCCCTCTTGGGCGCAGCAGTTAGAGCAATTGCGGCTAGCGCAGACTGAGTATTCCTGCGAAACGTGGGCGGAGGCTACATCTTCATCCACCGCATGGTGATGGAGTATTTCGCCGCGCTGGAGGCTGCGCCAAGTGCTGGAAGCGGCGAGTGATCGTTTCAACGCAACGCCCGACCCTTGCGTAGCACCCTTTAGGGTTAACCGGGGCCGGCGTTTTGCTCCGTGTTTGCCTCCCGCACTAATCAATCAGGCCATGAGGTAGTATCGAAACCGCGCTGATAGAATAGCCTGAGATCAGCACGAGTGTGGCCTATGCGCCCGGTTTCGTCGCCTTCAAACGACGTTGCACCACAGTCCCGATGATCATGAGCACTGCAAACGGCACAGCCAATCGCACAACAGCCAAAATGAGAATTGCCAGCATGGTTTCCATGATCGACCTCCCTTGTGTCTGCATATCTCCTGTTTGATCTTCACTTACAGTATAGACCTTGCCATAGACGTTGTAAATTGGCTCAATGCCCTATTTTTAATTCGTGCTGCGTACTCAGCACCAGTCGCACTCTACTTGGCTCATCCCACGTCTCGATACGCACGGCAAGGGTCTTTAGAAGGCCGACCTGCGCGGGGCCAACCTGATCGAGGCCAACTTGAGCGGGGCTATCCTGAGTGAGGCTAACTTGCGTGGGGCAACAATGCCAGACGGGACAACGCACGCTTGAGCACGTTGGCTGTTGTGGAATACAATAACGGCATGATCGACAAATCCGATCAGCATTCATGGTGGGGGCGTGGGGCTCTTCGACGGCATTATCATGCTGCTGGGCGTGATCGCGGCAATCAATGAGAGGCAACCGGCCCTCGTAAGAGCCGTAACGCAATCGTAACGCACCACATCTATTTTCAGCAGTATAACAGAACATGCGTTCTGTACCACTCTCACTCCATTTCTCCGACTGGAAAGTATGCGCTTTGCGGCTTTGCTGGTTGAGCACTTACCCATCTGTGTCGAGACGCTGTGCGATACCGGCCTAATCACCAAGCCGGTTGTGATTCTGCGCGCCTGGGACGATCGCGTGATCGACGCTTCGGCTGAGGCCAGCAGCACTGGCATTAGCCACGGCGATTCACGGCAACGGGTTGAACAACTCTGTCCGCAAGCCGTTATCCTTACGGCCCGCGAGGAACTGTACCAAACCTATCACAATCGCCTCCGATCGATCTTGCTCAACTTCGCGAACGCGGTCGAGACTGCCGACTTAGGCGAACTCGTGATCGAGATGGGCGCTTTGGCGCGGGCGTTTCCCGTCAGAAGCCGATCTCGCCCGGCAAGTGCTGCAACACGTGGAAGACGCGACCCAGTTGCAGCCGACCATCGGGATCGCTTCCAACAAATTCACCGCCCAACGAGCGGCGCGACCGTCGATCGAACAGGCAGGCCGGATCGTCATCGTGCCCGATGGTCAAGAGCGGCATTTTCTGGCAGCCTTGCCGTTGAACGTCCTGCCTGATCTACCCGCGGAGATGGCGCGTCGTCTGCATTTGTTTGGCCTGACCACGCTGGGCGGCCTGGCACAGTTGCCCCATGCCGCCGTGACGCTGCAATTCGGATCGGAATGGGCCGTCTATCATGATCTGGCCCGTGGGATCGATCCCCGACCGTTGATCCCGCAAATGCCCCCGCCGTCGATTAGGCCGCACTTTGACACCGCTGGAGCCGATACACGATCGGGCGATGCTGCT
Organism: uncultured Acidobacteriaceae bacterium; assembly: GCA_963782775.1. Classification (GTDB taxonomy): domain Bacteria; phylum Acidobacteriota; class Terriglobia; order Terriglobales; family Acidobacteriaceae; genus Telmatobacter. The sequence continues at coordinate 200,451 of CAWALE010000010.1, read as the reverse complement.
GATCGCGGTTGAACGCTTGGCAACGCGGATTGCTCAGCGGCTGAGTGAAACTGGCTATCAGGTCCTCGCCTTATCCGTGAACGTCACCACGGCGACGGGAGATGAATTAGCCACGGGTGCGCCGGTGAAACCACCCTCGCTCGGACGCCGAGCAACTGCGACGCATTGACCGGCCGGTTGCTGGGCAAACTGGCGATCGAAGCCGATGTCATCCGCGTGACCGTCATCGCCTATCCGCTGCGGGAGTGGCACCACTCGGCGCGGCAACTGACCTTGCTCGATGCGCCACTTCAGGCGAGTCTGCTGCGCCTGCAAACAGCGATCAAGGTCTTAAAGCAGCGCTTCGGCGAGGCCGTGATCCGGCTGGCAAGTTTGATCGGCCCGCCGGTGCCCCTGGCGATTAAAGTGAAGGCCCAACCGGATGGATTGCCGATCGCGCTGAGTTGGGGCGGTTGGTCGCGTCAAGTGAAAACCGTGTGGAATATCTGGCGTGAGCAAAGCCAATGGTGGGATCAGCCGGTGGCCCGCCACTACTATCAACTCGAAGTGAGTGACGGCGCACTCTACACCGTGTTCCGCGATGAGCACGGCGGCTGGTTTATGGATCGGCGGCGTCGCTGAGAAGCGCGATGAGTGCCTACGTCGAGTTACACGCCCATTCCTATTACTCCTTGTTAGATGGTGTGCCGTCGCCCGAAGCGTTGGTCACACGCGCGGCGGAATATGATATGCCCGCCATCGCGCTGACGGATCATGATGCGCTGTATGGCGCCGCGCGATTTGCCGAGGCTGCCCGGCAAGCAGGCATCAAGCCGATCTTTGGAGCGGAGATCACGCTGGTCAACGGCGGCGGTCACATCACGTTGCTGGCCGAAAATGATGAAGGCTACGCTAACCTGTGCCGCATCATCACGCGCGCCCGACGCGATCAGGCCAAAGGCTTTGCGGCTTTGCACTGGCGGCTATTAGCCGAATATCGCACCGGCCTGATCGCGCTGTCCGGCTGCGCGCGAAGCGAGATCGCACGTGCTGTACTGGAGCGTAAGCCTGACAAAGCCAAACAAGCCGCCCAGCGTTTTGCCGCGATCTTTGACAAGGGCAATTTCTATATCGAACTGCAACGGCACTATGAGCGTGACGATCGGCGCTTGAATGCCGGCCTGGTCGAAGTCGCGCGTCAACTCAAATTGCCCGATCGTCGCCACGGGCAACACCCACTATTTGTCGCGCTGACGGAGGCACCCCTGCACGACATTCTCACGTGTATTCGGCAGCGCGTCCCCCTCACCAAAGCCGGCCCTTTACTGCGCGGCAACGCCGAATACTTTTTGAGATCGCCGCAAGACATGGCGGCCTTGTTCAGCGAATGGCCGGACGCCCTGCCATCGACGCTGGACATCGCCGCCCGCTGCACGGCTCGCTTACCCATCGGCCCGCAGACTTTGCCGAATGTGCCTACCCCTGATGGTCGCCCCGCGATCGATTATCTGCGCGGGTTGTGTGAAGTCGGTCTGACCCACAAATGCGATCGCCGCAAACTGGATGTGTATCGCGCGGCGCTCGATCACGAACTGACCATCATCGAACAGCAAGGCCTGACGAACTACTTCTTGATCGTGTGGGACCTGGTGCAGTTTGCCCGATCGCGGGAGCGAATCCTCTGTCAGGGGCGAGGCAGCGCGGCGAATTCGCTCGTGGCGTATCTGTTGGACATCACGCCGATCGATCCGTTGTCGATCGGCCTGGTGTTTGAGCGTTTCCTCTCCGCTGAGCGCGCCACAGCCCCGGACATCGATTTGGACTTTGCCGCTGATCGAAGAGAGGAAGCCATTCAATATCTTGTATCAGAAATATGGACACGATCACGCGGCCATGGCCTGTACGGTTGTGACCTTCGGGGCCAAGCAAGCCGTGCGCGATGTGGGCATGGCGCTCGGCTTTCCCAATGAGACGATCGATCGCGTGAGTGACAGTCTTGATGTTCACGCCGCCGACGATCTGGCCGCCTTGCCCGGTTTGCGCGCCGCATTCGGATCACAAGTGGATTCACCCCGCTGGCAGCAATGGTTAAGACTCGCCTCCGCGATCGAAGGCTTCCCGCGTCACCTGGGGATTCACAACGGCGGCATGATCCTGAGCCGGCCCGCCCTTGAATGCCCAGATACCGATCGAACCGGCGACGATGGCCGAAAGGTTCGTGGTCCAATGGGATAAAGATTCGCTGGAACTGGCGGGCTGGATCAAACTGGACGTGTTGGGCCTGCGGATGCTGGCGGCGATCGCGGATGCGTGCGACGTGATCGAACGGCAGACGGGACAGCGGCCCGATCTGTCGTCACTGCATTTCGACGATCGCAAGGTCTATGACATGATCTGTCGCGGCGAAACGGTCGGCGTGTTTCAAGTCGAGAGCCGGGCGCAGCAGGATTTGATCCCGCGTTTTCAGCCGCGCACCTTTGCCGATCTCACGGTCGAGATTGCCTTGATTCGCCCCGGCCCGATTCAGGCGAACATGGTGCATCCCTATCTGCGACGGCGCGATCGGAGGGAGACCGTGACGTATCTTCATCCGGCCCTGAAACCGGCGCTGCAAGAAACATTGGGCGTGATTCTTGTTTCAAGAACAAGTCTTGAAAGTGGCGCGCGACCTGGCAGGCTTCACACCCGGCGAGGGCGAATTGCTGCGGCGCGCGTTGAGCCACAAACAGGCCGATCAACAGATCGAGTTGTTCCGCGCCAAGTTCATCGACGGCGCACAAAGCAAAGGTGTCGGCAGGAAGATTGCCGATCAGGTCTTCAATCAACTGAAAGCCTTTGGCGGCTATTCATTTTCCAAGGCACATGCGGCGGCCTTTGCCGTGATCACGTATTGGTCGGCCTGGCTGCGCTGCTACCATCCGACGGCCTTCTTCGCGGGGCTGCTGCGCCATCAACCGATGGGCTTTTACCCCAAGCATGTCGTGATCAACGATGCGCTCAGGGCGGGCGTGAAGTTTCTGCCGGTCGATCTGCGCCACTCGCAAGCCGAAGTCACGATCGAAGGGGACGCGATCCGGTTGGGGTTGGGGGAGGTGCGCGGCTTCGGCCCCGAACAGGTCGAAACCTTGATCGCCGAACGGCAGCGCGGGCCGTTTCGATCCTTGAACGATCTGGTCAAGCGGACTGGCTTCGATCGGCCACACGTTGAGGCATTGGTATTGGCGGGCGCGCTCGATTACGTGGGCGAAAGACGGCAACTGCTGTGGGACATGGCCGAAGCCTATCGACTGGCGAAACGTCCGCGCGAGTTGCCGCTACCGTTAGGTCCTGACGAGCAGGTGCAACTGCCGGCGATGGATCGAGAGACGCGCCTGGCAACGGCGTTTGCTTTCACGGGCGCAAGCCTTGAGGGACACCTCACCGACTTGCGGCGCGATGCCTTCACGCGGGCAGGCGCGCGATCGATCAACGAACTGGCCCAACTCAAGCACGGGCAGCCGATCAAGATCGGCGGGTTGATCGTGGCGCGGCAGCATCCGCCGACGGCCAAAGGGTTTGCGTTTTTGGCCGTGGAGGACCCGACCGGCATGGTGAATGTGGTCGTGCATCCGGCGATCTATGAGCGTGATCGGCAGGCACTGCATGGGGCATTTGTGTTGATCGAGGGTATCTTGCAGAAAGAGCGCGGAGCGATCAGTGTGGCGGCGAAGAAAGTGACAGCCGTGTGAGTCTTACATCACATGTTGATGGAGTACTTCGCCGTCTTAGTAACGGGGCCAGGTGCCGGCAATTAATGAGTGACCAGCACGAACTGGGCCCAACCCAAGCGGCGCGTTATGTTGCTCGCAGATTGGTGACATTCGGCGTACTTCTGGGTGAGCAGTGGAATTGAACAAGAAGCAACGGCTATGTTAGACTGAACTATCTGACCCGCTTGTTGGGTACTTGATGAGACGAAGGGCGCAGGGCGCCGTTGACAGGACAGGCGATAATTGGACTCACAGATAGACCCATGCCTTAAAGTTCGGCTGAAGACCGATCTGACGCACTACCACCCGGATCTGACTGCTGGAAGCGAGGGTTACACCATCGGCGTTAATGGCCAATGTAGCCGGCTCTCCGCTCGCTATACGGGGGTGTGGTTTCCTGGCATTCGCATCTTAGATGTTAATTGCGCTTCACTGGAAATCATTGATGAGAGGTATCTGGCCCGCCAGGCGAAAGAACGTCAGGCAAAGCGCAACCCTCTCAAGCGGGCATTCAGATCGTTGGCAGCCGTTATGGGCTAATGGGTGTGTTTCCGCAGGAATAGCGGTGGCGACCCGAGCGCATATCCTGCGGAGTTCGACTTATTTACAACGCGGCGAAATTCTAATAGACGCATTCAGTGAGTACGAGAGATGGCGGTACGCTATCTCTCGTGTTTCATTTCTACCTACAACGACGTTCGCGCGAAGTCTCTATCTTTCGCCGGGCGGGCCACATTGGCCGTCGGGAAAGGCAAATGTAAGGATGACGAAGTATGCTACTATTTCACTGTCGTTTATTTGAAAGGATACCGCAAGCTGAGATACGCCGAAGCTATGCCGAGTCTCAACCATTGACCGGCGCACAAAGCGCTCGTTGAGGAGTAATCGATGACGAAAAAGAAAGTGAAGATCAATCGCGCCCCTGTCCTGACCCTATGGGCTACCGTGGTCGCCGAGCGGCTTGGCTTTGACCGTGATGCCGCTCTGACATTGGGCAAGAGCGTGGCCGGCTTGAATGCCCAGGCCAAAGGACAACGGCTGGGTATCTTCGAGAAGCCCAAAGATCAACCTGCTGAAACAGTTTCCAAAGCGCGCAAACCCGATGAGCAATTCAGTGTGCCGATCCTCGGTCGATCGGTACCGGCTGTGCAGACTCCCCAAGGCGTGCGCGCGATAACCAAGGGCAAACCACTCGATCCAGGCAGTGTTCAGCGGTATTTGGAGCAGAAGTTCGGCCAGGACCTGGATGATGTACAGGCCGCGATGGAAAAATTGGCGAAAGCCTACAAACCTGACGAGCTGGCGGCCAAGGCTTACGCGCTGTATGAGCAGTTTCGCCCGACCATACCAGAAGGGACAAAAGGCTGGGGCGCCAAAGGGGAGTTGGATCTGGGCACCATTCGCACACTCGCCAAATAAGGAATTCACCATGAACTATCAACAGATTATTCGCTCGCAATACCTGGCATCACTGGAAATGCTGAAGCAAGCCGTCGAGAAATGCCCGGACGCCCTATGGAACGATCCGGCCGACAAGAACAGATTCTGGCACGTCGCCTATCACGCGCTGTTCTACACGCACCTCTACTTGCAGCCCACCGAGCAAGACTTCAAGCCGTGGGCGAAACAGCGCAAAGCACACGACTTAGAGAAACCGGCGGATCCGTACACCAAGGAAGAGGTGCTGGAGTATCTCGCCTTCTGCCAGCAGCAAGTGATCGAGCAAGTGCCGCAACTCAATCTCGACGGCGAGTCGGGTTTTTACTGGCTGCCCTTCGACAAAGCCGAACTGCAAATCTACAACATCCGGCACTTGCAGCAGCACGCCGGCGAATTGATGGAACGCCTGGATCGCGTGCCGGGCTTGACGTGGATTGGGTCGGCATGAAAGCACGAGTGACGCTGCGGTTGTGTCATGCCTCGCCCCTGCGGGGCTCGGAATCTCATATGAGAGCGCAATCCCCCGCTTGTCTGAGTCGACGTCGAAGATTAAACGCGAATAACACTTCATGATGTGCTGGAGAACCCCCACGTGCACCCTACCGGCTAAGATCCTCCGAAAGACGCTTAAGTTCAGCGACGAAGTCGTCAGCGTCGCCATAAAAAATCCGAAGCTCCTGCTTTATTCCTTAGATATTTTTCGTAATACTTTTGCAGAGCATCGACCGCAGTACTTAGTGTCGGGATAGTTTGGAAGATATGTAGATATTTTTGTCGCATAGATCTCCTCCCCCGGAAGATTTGGCAAGCTCCGCGGGCGCATAATATACGAAAAGACCGACTCTCCAACTTGAAAACCGAGATACAGTTGTGTCGAAGCGCCTAGCCGTGCTCTTACCGGGATAAGGGTAAGAGTTTCCCTCATTCCTCGTGCCACTTCAAAGTGATCATAGTCATCCCCAGCTGTCCTATGACACTGTGCAATGACAAAAGGAAGATGAGGTCAAAATGAAAATCAAATCGCTTTTCACCCCCACTAACGGGAACTCCTCCCTAGTAAAGCGAGCAGCATCGTTGTTTTTCACTGGAGCCGCCGCCCTGCTGTTTCAAGCAGTCGTGGTCCAGCCTGCTTTCGCACATCACATTGTCGTATCAGCGACCGTGGCCTGCACGAACGGCGCTCCGGTCATCAGTTACACAGCCACCAGCTGGGATGTGAATAGTTCGAGTGGTCCCGGCGCTGGCGAAAACCCTGCGATCAATGTCACCTTCAACGGCGTCACAGTGGACACGGAGCCATTCATTGACCCACTCGACTCGTTCAGTGGAACGCGACCGGCACCGCTAAATACCGTTACAGTCGAGGTGTCGGCGAACACCACCTCCCTTTGGGGCGACGGTTTTGACCCGGCTGGTGATGCCCTACCGATGTGGTAACTCTCACTATCCCCACAGACTGTGCTCCTGGGAGAAGGTCGCTTCACTGGCGGCGGGAAAACAGGTCGCAGTGGGTGTTGTCACGGTGACCAAGGGTTTCGAAGTCGATTGTGATCTGCACCAACCATCGGAGACCTTGAGATCAACCGGTCAGACGCTGGCGGAACCCACCAGTTCCACATGACGGCTTTCACGGCGGCGGTTTGCACAAAACCAGGGATTCCGAACCCGCCCCCAGCGCCGGTCAACAGAATCGACGGCACCGGCACTGGTCGATTCGACAACACGTACGGGTACACCGTGATGTTCACGTGGATTGATAACGGTGAGCCGGGCAAGACGACGTCAAACAGGCTTCCTCGACTTAGAGACTGCCCATCCCGCTAACGTGGTCCTGAACGTCCCGCTGGCATTCATTACTGGAGGGAATGTCCAGGCTCACGTCGATCAGAAGTAGCTTTTAAACCAACCGAGGGCGTCCCGTGGCACGAAAGCCCGAGACGCCCTCTCCTTCTTCCCAAAACAACTGTCCTCAAAATTCATTGCGATGTGCCATCTTCGAGAAGCGAATACGATTCCGTCCAGCGAGATTTTCATTCATATGGGGTCAGGTCACCGGTCGCGGTGCTGGGGTTCCGTTGAACCGTTTACCGGGGGTGTACCCGCTACACTCTGGGAGGAAAATAGCTAATTTCATAAGTTTGCGGAGAGGGTTGCCCGTAAGACCCTCTCACAATCGAGTTAGCCACAGAACTGATCCTGTAAGGACTTAGGGCGACGGTCGAAGTGCCGTATCTGGCGGTGTTTCGCAGGCTGCTGAAATGCCCGTAATGACGCAGTAGCCAGGTCCGGTAACAAACCACCGCTAGGGAAGTCCCCTGCATTGAGGGTTGGCGCCCATCCTCGCTCATCTTCATTCAGCTCGAAGTGCCGTAACCGGATCGACACCCGCCGCTCGGCGAGCCGGCAGCCAGCCGGCAATTACCGTCATCAAGCTCACCGCGAGCAATGCAACGGCGAAGGAGATCGGGTCTACGGCGTCGATGGCAAACAGTTGTTCTTTCACGATTCTTGTTGCCATCACCGCGAGCGGCAAACCCAGCGCCGTGCCAATAGCCAGCAGCATGAGCGACTCGCGCATAATCATCCCCAGTACGTTTGCACTTTGCGCTCCGAGCGCAAGACGTATCCCGATTTCGCTCGTGCGACGCGCCACGTTGTAGCTCATCACGCCATACAGCCCGATCGCCGCCAGCAGAAGGGCAGCAGCGAGAACAAGCTCGTGAGTGTGGAGATGATTCGTCGTCGAGATGAGGTTTGAAACCTGATCGTGGATTGTGGTGACTTGCAATAGCGGAAGGTTTGGGTCAACTTGCGAACAGCGGCACGAAGGTCCGCGATCGTCTTCGCGGGATCGTTCGATGCGCGAATCAGGATTGTATGCGCATAGCAATCCTCGTTTTCTTCACGAGGCCCAGGTTGAGTTGATTTTTCGTTGCCCGCTGTAACCGCGACGGGAAGAAACGTGTCGATCTGCGAGAGCGGAATGTAGGTCATTCTCACCGGATCGGTATTGCGCGGGTCTCCGGATTTGGTGTCCCTTGCGATTCCAACGATCTGCCAGGGCCCTTTCACTGAATCGACCCCAATGGTCAGTTGCCGGCCGATGGCGTCGCCCTTCGGAAAGAATTTCTTGGCAAGCGTCTGGCTGACGACAGCAACTTTGAGACTATTGGCGGTATCGGCCGCAGTGATGCCGCGTCCTGCGACGATCGAGATGCCGGTGGTCTCAAAATACTGTCCGGAGACTCGATTCAGAATAGACACCATGTTTTCTTTGGGACCGGGCGTGTAGCGGAGAGCGAAATTTTGAGCTCCACGAGCCGCCGCTTATCGGAGGAGTTGCAGAAAGCGCGGCCGAGCGAACCCCTGGAATCGCAGAGAGCCGATCGAGAAGCGTCTGGTGAAGCGCAGATACCTGGTGAGGGGCATATCCGGCGAGATGCTCGCCTATATCAGCCAGCAGCAGGCGCGTTCGCTCGAAGCCGTAGTCCTGATCCTGCAGATTCCGCAAGGTTCTGAGAAATAGTCCGGCTGCTACCAGCAGCACCAGTGAAAGCATCACTTGAGCCGTAACCAGTGCTTTGGGCCAGAATCTCGCCATCTTGCCGCCGGCACTCACAGAGGTGCGAGCGCCTGCGCTCAAAGTTCCATGAGTTCCGATACGTGCTGCGTGTACAGATGGCGCGAGTCCGAACAGAATCCCGGTCAAAACGGAAACGCCGAGGGTGAAGAGCAGAACGCCCATGTTTGGGGCTGGGCTCAGTCGACGTATCGTTTCCACGGCTGACAAATGCAATCAGAGTGCGCGTTGCGGCGAATGCGATGCCAAGCCCCATCACCCGCCGACGATCGATAGCAGGAACGTTTCAATCAGTCCCTGACGCACGATGCGCATTCGGGCTGATCCCAGCGCCAGACGCGTGAGGATTTCGTGACGGCGCGCCGCCGCGCGCGACAGTTGGAAGTTGGCCAGGTTCGCGCAGGCGATCAGCAACACCAAAGCGACCACGATCATCAGGATTCGCAGCGATTCGCCATATCTGGCTGCGGATCTGCGACACGCCATGCGCGGCACGAACGAGGGGAACGTCGATTCGGCTGATCTCCAGTTGGCGATCAGTTGAGAGAGCCGCTCCCTCACGCTCGCGCATTCCATTTCGCACCTGCTGATTGAGCCATCTGGCTTCGCGCAAATTCTGCCTTGTGCCCTGCCGCTGCCTCGCTCAGCCGGGCGAATAAATGAAGGAAGTACAAACCGGAGTGCGGCACAAGCAGCGACGGTTGTTGCAGTACGACCGCCTGCATGCTGATCGGCGTCCACAACTCCACAGGTTCCAGTTCCTGCTTGATGCCGTGAAATCCCTGCCGCATCACACCGACGACTTCAAAGGGGGTGCCGTTGACCGAGATGGTTTTCCCCACGATGTGAGGATCGGACGAGAGAGACTGCTGCCAGAAGTGATAGCTCAGCACGGCAACCGCTCCGCTGCCCGGCGTAGCGTCGTCCGCCGGCTGGATGGTGCGGCCAAGCAGTGGTTGAGCACCCAGGACGCTGAAATAATTGCCTGAGACAAGATTTGCCGGCGCGAGCAGTGCGGGCGAATCTGCATTGCCGTTCCGTCTGCCGCGACAAGCCCGACGCTCACTTTGTTCGAAAAACTTCCGTATGCGGCGATTCCCTGAAAAGGCCCTGGATTCGCCTGCATCTGACGCGTGAAATCCCAGGGAAAATAACCGCCAAAACCTCCAAGATCATTCCGCCCGCATTCCGCCGATCACGGAATCGCCAAATGTAACCAATTGTTGCGGGTCGCGGACCGGCAAATTGCGGAGCAGAACCTGGTTGATCAAAGTGAGATGGCAGTATTGCCGCCAATCCCCAGCGCGAGAGAAAACAGTTCTTGCGGTGAAGCCGGGGCTTTTGACGAGACTGGCGGCGCTCCAGACGCAACGTGCTCCAGAGGATTCCCTCCAGCGTCGATTCCCAACGCAAGACGACGATATCTGGCGCTTGACTTGAATTGCTGCTGCCGTGTCCACATTCGCCGCGCGGCGAGCTTCAACCTCTGTCATGCCGTTGCGCAGCTTGTGGTCCGTTGCGGCTTCAAGGTAGCCTTGCAATTCCTCATCGAGTCCCTGTTCTACGTGCCGCGTCGAAACAGCGACGTATTCCTTTCCGGCAAGGCTTTTGAGCCAATCCATATGAGCTCCGCGTTCGCGCCTCGGTCGCGCTGTCAGGCTTCGAGAATGCGTGCGATAGCGCCAATCTCCGGCGATGCCATTGTTCGGTTTCTGAAGAGAAGACTCGGCGCCCCTTCGCGGTCCGAAGGTAGCCACTTCGCCCGGCTGATCCTTTTCCGTGGCGCGCGCACTCAGACTTCACATCGCCTCCGCGCTCCTCATTCCGGCTGAGCGCGGGAAGCAGCGCATCCGGCGTTCACCTTGACACGCCGCCGCTGACCCTTCTCGATGCGCAGCCCGACACCGTAGCCGGCATCGGCGACAAGCGCCAGGGTCTTCAAAATGATCATCCCCAGAGTTCCCTGGATCAGATCGCGGTCGATTTGTTTTCATGGGGAATCGGTTGCGGCAGGCTTCATGGAAACATCGTTTCCTCTTGACACATAGTGAGGTAAAATAACTCCTCTGGACTGTCAAGAGGTAAACCGCTTTTGGGAATTCAACGTTCGCCGTAAAGCCCCTCATTCTCGTCTTCGCCACCTAACCCATTTGAAAACAAACGGCAAAGAGTCTTGCTCAATCATTTGCAGGTTATTTCGCTCGATTCGAATACGCTGATATTTGACGTGGGCGACCTTGACCAGTTCTTCGAGTTCTCCACTCACAATATGCCGAAGGCGATCCGGAAGCTCCGTTCAAACTGAATCCCAGAAGCAGACTGGATGAGCTGTATAGGCTCCTCCAGCGCGGCAATCTCCTCTGTCGGTTAACTTCAAATCGATCGCCGCAACTGCATCCTTCAAATGATGCGGCTTCGTTGCACCGACTATCGGCGCTGTTACCACGGGCTTGCTCAGCATCCACGCCAGTGCGACCTGCGCCCGCGGCACACCGCGCTTCGCAGCGATCTCGCCAAGCCGGTCGACAACTCTTTCGTGCCTCCTCGGTACGCGAATACATCGTGTTGCCAAAGCGGTCAGTCTCCGAGCGCTTCGTTGTCTCCGACTGCCACGCCCGAGTCAGCCGTCCGCGAGCCAGGGGGCTCCACGGAATCACAGCTACCCCTTCTTCCGCGCACAGCCCCATCATCTCCCGCTCTTCTTCGCGGTAGAGCAGGTTGTAGTGGTTTTGCATACTCACAAACCGCGTCCAGCCATGAAGCTGCGCAAGGTACAGCGCTTTTGCAAACTGCCACGCATACATCGACGACGCACCAATGTACCGCACCTTCCCGGCCTTCACCACATCGTGCAGTGCCTCGAGCGTCTCTTCGATCGGCGTCTCGTAATCCCAGCGATGAATCTGATAGAGATCTACGTAATCTGTTCCAAGCCGCCTCAGACTCTCGTCAAGCTTGTCAGGATTGCCTTGCGTGATAGCCCTTTCCCGTTCGGCTCATCCCGCATCACTCCGTGCACTTTCGTTGCAATCACCACAGCTTCGCGCCGTGTGTTCGCCTTCAGAAAATTGCCGACCACCCGTTCGCTGTCGCCGCTTGAATACACATTGGCGGTATCGAAGAAGTTGATTCCGAGATCCAGCGCCTGCCGCAAAAACGGCTGGCTCTCCTCTTCATTCAGCGCCCACATGTGGCGCCCGCCCTTCATTTCGCCGGGCGCCGGAGGTTTCCCATACGTCATGCAGCCCAGGCAGATCCGCGAAACCTTCAGTCCAGTCCTGCCAAGATTCACATAGTCCATTTCCGCTCCTGAAAAATGAAAAAGCGTCTCTATAGAAGGTGCGTAGCCTCAAGCAATTTATGCACGTGGCGGTTCTCGAAGCAGTTCTTCATAGATAGCAAGTGTCTCGGCATCGAAACACGCAAACCGCACAACTTCCACTCCGCTGTCGCCTGCATATTGCCGCACCGTATCCGTCGCAATCCGCGCAGCCCGCTTGGGAGGAAAGTGATACACCCCTGTGCTGATCGCCGGAAACGCGATCGAACGCACGTGGTGCTGCTTCGCCAGTTCGAGACACCGCCGGTAGCAGCTCTCAAGCAAGTCGTCCTCATCGTGCCCGCCTCCCTGCCAGACAGGCCCAACCGCATGAAACACCCACTTTGCCGGAGATGGAATCCAGGTGTCGCCTTTGCCTCACCCGTTGCGCAGCCGCCAGCTTCCTGCACTCAATCAGCAACTCCGGTCCCGCCGCCCGATGAATCGCACCATCCACACCGCCACCACCCAGCAGCGAAGTGTTGGCCGCATTCACAATCGCATCCACTCTCAGCTTTGTAATGTCGCTCTGCACAGCGATCAGTTCAGCCATCGCTCACGGTCCCGACCTTTCGCTTTGACGATATATCCAGGGGTTTGGGTTTCCGGATGATGCGCGCAGGATATTGCGATTTGGAGATTGGCCTCTCAAACGAAGAAGGCGCTATTGACCTGCGGCGAACTCCTGTGAATGCAAGGATCTAATGCGCCAGAGGTTACGATTTGATCAATATGTGACACAGCCAAGCTTGAGTTTCTGCCGGAAAGAGCTAACCTTTAGTCTGGTTTCTGTCGAAACCAATTGCTTCCGTTTCTACGATAGAGGAAAGTTCTGCACAGTGCCGCAGTTCTCCCAAACCGCAATGTAACAGCGATTTCCGGCCATTCATGCCCGAACGCCCGCGCGTTGCCAATCGAATTCTGCGCCTGCGGACCCTTTCGGCCCTCCTGCTCGCCATTGCCGCAGTCCTCGCCGGTTGTGGTGCCGGCCCCGTGACCGCAACCTCGGCCAAGGCCGCCTTCTCCGTTTCACCGGGTTCAGCAGTAATCGACACAAGTTGTACCGGCTGCAATGCCCTGGATGCGCATGCAAGACCCGTCCACCAGTTCTCCGCCACCACTCGCTGACGGTAGCCCTGCCTCCGTCGCCTGGACCCTCAGCGGCGGTGATCCGGCATCGGGCCCCGGAAAGATCAACGATCAGGGCCAGTACACACCGCCCGCCTATCTCACCTCTGACGGAGCGGAAGTTCAGATCACGGCGACCTTGAAATCCGATCCGACGCTCCGGGCGACCTCCTCCCTGAAACTGACGCCCGGCTTCCTGCAACCGCTCACTCCAGAAAATGCCGCCGTCGGGCCAAACGGTTCCGTCACTGTGACTGGCTATCTCGCGGAAGCCGGTGGAACCCGCGAAATCCACTTTGCACTTGCCAACACTCCAACCGGCGATGGCGTTGGCGAGGGAGCGTTAAGCGCAGCCACATGCCAGCGCACCCGCCATGCCTTCACCACCTGCTCCGTCACATATACCGCACCGTCCGTGGTTTCTTCCGCAGGCGTTACGTATGTGGTTGCGAAGATCGCCGGTTCATCCGCAAAAATCGAATCCGCGATCCTTCTGAATACGTCGGGAGTGATGAGTAACCCGGCCAGCCACCAGGGCGCAATGTCCGCGCCCATGCTTCTCGGCAGTTCTGGAGGCAACAACAATGACTTCGACGAAAAGGGCAACACTGTCGTCGACTGCTGCAGCGGAACGCTCGGCGCTCTCGTTCAGGATGCTGCCGGCCGCCAGTACCTGCTGAGCAACAACCATGTCCTTGCCCGCAGTGATCGCGCTTCCATCGGCGACACCATCGTGCAGCCGGGCCTTATCGATAACAACTGCACGCCCAATGGAGACGGCACCGGAACGATTCCCGTTGCCGCACTGACTGCATGGCTGCCGCTTCGTTCCGCCCAAACCAACGTTGACGCAGCCATCGCCCAGGTTGCATCGCACACCGTCGATCCAGGCGGCGCAATCCTTGAACTCGGTTCCCGCCAGCCAGACGGCTCGCTCGCCGCGGCGCCCCCCGGTATTTCTTCCACCAACGGAAAAGGCGAAAACGCAACCCTTCAGTTGCGCGTTGCCAAAAGTGGCCGCACCACCGGCCTCACCTGCGGCCGGGTCACCGCGCTCGATCTCGACGTCGCCGTGGACTACTATCGCGACTGTGCCGAAACCAGGCCCTATCTCACCAAAATCTTCGCCAATCAGATCGCCGTCAGCGGTGACCGCTTCGGCGATGCAGGCGATTCGGGCGCGCTCCTCGTCGACACCGCCAACGCTGAGCCAGTTGGATTGTTCTTTGCCGGCGGTATCGACGCCTCCGGCGTGAGTCACGGCATCGCCAATCCCGCGCCAGATGTCCTCAACTCCTTGAACACCCTGATGCCCGGAGACGCGGGCCTTACCTATGTCGGCGGATCCGACCACGAAGTCAGTTGCCTTAGCTACGGCGACAGTACCGACTCAGCGGCTCAAGCTCGCCCATTATCCGAAGCCGAATCTACGCGCCAGCAGGCAGCGCTATCTGCTGGCCGCGCACTGGTCAATCCTTCCGCCGGCATTCTCGGCATCGCACCAGGAAGAGCAGCGATCAGCCCGGAACAGCGGCGTTGATCGTGTATGTCGATGAGAATCTCGCTCCGGTTGTTCCGGCAGCGGTCGACAATGTGCGCACCATCGTAATTCCCACCACGGCCCGCTCTGTCGCACTCGGTGCAGCGCCCTCCACGGCAACCGCAACCGGTGTTCCCCCGCTCGGCGCCTCGACGATCGCATCCGCCATGGCGGTTAAGCGCCAGATCGCTCACAAGCTGATGCAGCAAAACTCCGCATTCTTCGCCGTCGGCGTCGGCCAAAGCCTTGATAACCCCCGCGAATCCGCTCTCGTCATCTACGTCGACCGGAAGCATCTTCCCGCGCAACTGCCATCGACGATGAACGGCATCCGTGCGCGCTATGTCTTCATGGATCGGCTGCACGTCACGCGCTCCTACGCGGCGAGCCTTCCTGCCCCGCGTCATTGCATGCCGCACAGCACCGGTACGACGAATGAAGGTGACAGCCTTTTCACACCGCCGGCTCTAGATTTGCCTTGATCGGACTTGAGTTTTCCGAACCGCGGGTCAAACCCGCCGCCGATGCATCCAGAACGCACCCAATGCACTCAAAATCGCGAATGGCAGGAAGGCATCGATGAATTGGTGCAGCACGGCAATATCGATCAGAACCGCCCCAGCCAGCACCAGGCCCAGCATCGCGAGTCCCGCCGTCACCGTTGACGAAATCAACACCAGAAATGCGCCTGTAAGCTCGATCGCTCCGGTGAAGTAGCGGAGCCACTGTCCAAATCCAATCTGCTCATACAACACCACCCAGGGCGCATTCGCATCTGTTGTAAATTTCCTCGAGCCAAAGAAAAGGAACACGGTGAAAACGGCCGCGCGCAGCGCCCAGTCTCTAGCGGAGTTCTTGAACTTCAGTTCGCCCGGTATCGGTTCGGACATTTTCTTTCCAAGCTGATCATCACATTCGCATCAACTACGCCGCAGGACGGCAACACCACAGTTCCGACCCTCGCGCTCCCGTCGATTTACAAATGGCTAACCCTGTTCAGCCTAATGCAGTTTGATCAGGAATGTGAAGGTCCCATTCTGGTTCGAACCGACGAATTGCGCTGCGGACTGGGTGGAACATCTCGGCGAAGTGGCCGTCGGATCATCTGCGCACTCTAGCTACACATGGAAAAGGGCGCCCGAACATCGACGCCCTCTATCCAATTGCGATATCACCCTCGGTTCGCAGAATCCTACCTTGAAGATCGCAGCCCGAAGTCATAAACCGCCCCAAACGAGAATCCATTGGGATTTAGGTCCCTGGGCCCAAAAATTTCGTGCCAGTATTGGTAGTTGTACTCCCTCGAACAGATAAATGATTCCAGAAACGCACGTCGGCGCCCGCCAGCCGGCTCATACACGGTACGCGTATCGTGGCTGTAGGCCGTCCCATTGGGAAAATCGATGCTGCCAATTCCAATCAGATACTTTACATATGGACGAATCCACTTGTGCCGCCGAAACTGATACATCGGACCACCCAAAGCGGTGTCCATCCGATGGCCCGGGATATAGGAAGGAGTCGCCCATTGAATGGTGCGGCCCTCGAACTCAATCCCAGCCCATTCAGCACCGACGGCAACGGCGGCCGCCAGTCAACCCACATAGTGATCCCGATCTGCCGTGGATTCTGAATTCCCCAGTCGTCCGAAAAATTCGCTACACCCGCGCCAACCGTGAATGGCTGTTTCCCCTGCTCGGCCGAATAGGTCACCTGTGCACGTGCAGATAATGCCGCAATGACAAAAAATGAAGCCAGAGCTGGCACTACCATCAGCTTCCATCGCATGTTGTTTCTCCTTCTCGGAACTTCAACTCTCCCGGCCCGTGGCTGGAACCGGGAATGCGCTTCAACAGTCTTTTAGGCTTGGCAAATCGACTTCGGATCGGGGCTGCAGACCGCATGCAATGTTCTGATGCGGCCGGGGATCTCAGTGCTAGTGAAGTAGGTCACCCGCCTCATTGTGCACGGCAGATAGAAATGAGCGTAGCATCTCCACTCTTGATTGAGCTATCGTCTTTGACTGTGTTAGACGCGTCTGGTTGGCCAGTTGATCAACCGCATAATTCAAAATCGGCAAAATTGCGCTGAAACTTGGGTAACGTGTGTCGCGCCCTATCTTCACAACCGCACGAAGGATGCCCACCGCGCCTAGTTGTTCGAGAATGTCAGCGTCTCGTAGCAACGTCCCTTCCACTGTTGTCGGTTCATCCTTCGCTTGGTGTGTCCGGATCGCCTCTGCGACCGCGTCCAGTTTGTCCACCGGAAATCCCCATTCCAACAAAAGTTGCCTGCTGCGACTAATGGTGTATGGAACGTGATCCCAGCGAGAAAGTTGCTCCGGATCGCGCGGACGGTGCCCGAGAAACACGCCAAGGTCATGCATCCACACCGCGGCGAACAAGACATCATCGTCGTAGACCATTTCCTCGCCGATTCTCCTGGCAAGCGCATAGAGTCTTGGCTGATGACCGAATTTGTCTTCGGGCTGTGCCTCGATTCTTATATATGCGATAACCGATTCCCGCCATCCCCGGCCAGTCATGCAGGTGTCCCGGGCCAGCGTGGCGTGATGCGAATCAAATCAAGCCCACCCATATCCTGGATTGCGAATACCGGCGACGATGCGGGAATGGCGACAATTCCACGCGGCGGCAGATCCACGCCGCCGAAGCTCGGACTCGAAACACGACCGCTCCCCTCCGCCGCAAAAAGGTAAGCCAGACCTGCTTTAGATTCATCTGCCCGCGGTAGGCTCGTGCTCGATCGGCTCACCTCCACAGGGATTCTCTCTACCGTGAAGTATGGACTGGCGACCAGAATCGTGCGGTCCTCCAACACTCTGGGAGCCACCTTGCCGGCCTTGGTCTTCAGTTCTGTAGCCTCGAGCGACTTCTCGATATGCAATTCGCGCCCTCGCCCATAGTCATACATCCTGTAGGTCAGGTCGCAATTCTGCTGCGTCTCCAGCAACACAGATCCCGGCCAGATTGCATGCACCGTACCCGCATCCACGTAAATCATGTCACCCGCGCGCACCGGAAGCATCCTGAGACTCTTTTCCAGGGTTCCGCTCTCAATGCCGGCCTTCACCTCGTCCATGGTGACGCCCGCTTTCAGCCCAGCGGCCACCTGCGCGCCTGCTTCGGCCGCCAGCGCGTACCAGCACTCGGTTTTGCCCCGCGGCTGCCCGTACTTCTGTGCCAGCCGATCGTCGGGATGCACCTGAACGCTCAACTTCTCCCGCGCAAAAATCACTTTGATCAAAAGCGGCGAATCACCCGATGCCGCACCTTCGCCCAACATTGCTTTTGGCATTTCCCTGAAAACATTGCCCAGCGCCTTGCCCGAGTGCGGCCCCGTCGCTACTTGGCAATCATCCCCCGTGAGCCAAACTTCTCCGATCGGCTCTTCGGCGGCCACGCGGTCATACCACGGGTGAAGATCCTTCCATCCCCATACCCGGCCAACAAAGCGCGGCTCAACACGAAAAGGAACCATATCGACAAATATCTCACTGCGGATCGAGGCCATGATGTTGATTGATTCCTTTGAATAAAGTTCGTGAAGCATTAAACCGGCACTACATCTGCGATGTCTGACGCGGATTCTATCGTAAACCTTCCGCCGTTATGCCCTTGCAAATACACTGCTACCCGGGACGTAATTCTGTATTCATGCTTCTGCAAATCGGAATGCGACTGGCAAAGCCACAGGCCCCAAGCTATCCTCGCTGCATGATCCTCACGCCGCTAACCGACAACATGTTCCATCTTCCCCTTCCGATCCTCGAGAAGCTTTTGCGACCGGTCGTCGTGTACCTTGTGCTCGTTTTGCTTCTGCGCCTTTTCGGAAAGCGCGAGCTCGCACAATTAAACCCCTTCGACCTCGTCGTCCTGCTCTCCCTCTCCAATACCGTGCAGAACGCCATCATCGGTGAGGACAATTCTGTCACCGGCGGCATCATCGGTGCCTTCAGCCTCCTTGCCATCAACTGGCTTGTCGTCCGTGTCCTCTTTCGTTCTCCCCGCCTGACCCGGGCGTTCGAAGGCCAGCCTGTCGTGCTCATCCGGGACGGCCACATCGATCTCAAAGCTTTAAAGCGCGAAGCACTCACCCGCGAAGAACTCGTCGAGGTCATCCGTCGTCAGGGCTTCCAGCATATGCATGACGTGCATCTCTGCGAACTTGAGCCCAACGGTTCGTTCTACATCGAATCCAAAGATCCATCCACCATCGACAAACGCCACGATGAGTTGCTCGCGAACCACAAAGATCTCGTGACCCGGCTTGATGCCCTCAGTCAGGAGATCGCCGCCCTGCGCTCTCGGCCGGCTACGACTTAGCGCAGGTTGCGATTGCGGTATCACGTTTTTTACGATTGGAATGCGACATAGTCTTTCCCCGCAACGCGCGCATCGAAATTGAAACCACCCCGCTGCGCGGCCCGGTCATCAAGCCCGCGGGCAAGTAGATCGAGCAATCTCGATCTGTTCTTCGATCACGCGCTTCAGATTGGCCGGCGAATATGTTGGCGCCTTGATAAACTTCCCGTCTTCGCGCTTGTGTACCTTCAAAACCAAGTGCCAATCTCCGCCGTGGGCACCGGCATCGTCGGGATGAACCAGTTCCTCACCGGCACCACGGACCAGCACCGCATCGCACGCACTGCAATGCGGCCACGCTTTACTCATATTGCTGCGCTGCACTTCATCCCATGCACTCTGAGCCTTCACGCCCGCCGCATTCAATGCGCCATACGTCACCACCAGCTGATCGATGCACCCGTCCACGTATTCCGTGAAGTCCGGCGATCCGCTACTGTCAACCACCACGCTGATCTCGTCGATCACAGCCGCTTTCGCGCCGTCCGACTCGCCCCGCACAACCGTGCAGCCACAAGCCCTCACAAACTCGAGTGCCTCTTCAAACACCAGCCTTGCCCGCAATAGGCGTGTCGTTTCATCCGGCAACTCCGGCGCACCCTTTACTTCTTGTTCAAACTGCTTCATCAACGTAACGATATCGTCCTGGGGCCGATAATCCTTCGCCGTCATTTCATCCTCATTTCAATGCAAACATCTACTAAATCTCAGGCTGCCACACTCGCGCAATCGAACAGAAAGCCCTCTGAAGCATTCGCCAAGCCACCACTCCCAACGGCAAAAGTTGATGCGGTCGGTCAGAACGAGAATGGCGCCGAAGGCGCGCCCGCCCGTGACGGCAAGTCACTCCCACTCGATGGTGCCGGGGGGCTTCGACGTGATGTCGTAAACCACGCGATTGATGCCGCGGACCTCGTTCACGATCCGGCTTGAAATCCGCTTCAGCACCTCGTGCGGCAGCGGAGTCCAGTCGGCCGTCATGCCGTCTTCCGAGTGAACCGCGCGAACGGCGCAGGTGTATGCATAGGTGCGCTGGTCGCCCATCACGCCCACGCTCATCACCGGCAGCAGCACTGCAAAGCTCTGCCATATGCTGCGAGTAGAGCCCGGCTGCCTTGATCTCGCTGACGACGATCTCGTCGGCCTCCTGCAGCAGAGCAACACGATCCGCCGTGACTTCGCCCAGAATCCGCACCGCCAGCCCCGGCCCCGGAAATGGCTGCCGACCGAGAATCTCTTCGGGCATCCCCATATCGCGCCCGATCCGCCGCACCTCGTCCTTGAACAAATCGCGCAACGGCTCGATCAGCTTCAGCTTCATGCCGATCGGGCAGCCCGCCCACGTTGTGATGGCTCTTGATCGTCTGGCTCGGCCCCTTCACGCTGCTCGACTCGATCACGTCCGGATAGAGCGTTCCCTGCACCAGCCAATCCACGCCGCCTGATTTCTGCGCGATGCGATGTGCCTCATCATCGAACACTGCAATGAACTCTGCGCCAATCCGTTTGCGCTTCGTCTCGGGATCGGTAACGCCGGCAAGCTGCTTCAGAAACCTCTCGCTCGCATCGACTGCGACAACGTTCAACCCCAGCTTGTCGCGCATGTTCTTCTGCACAGTTTCAAATTCGTTTTTGCGCAGCACCCCGTTGTTCACAAAGATGCACGTCAAGCTGGCCGCCGATCGCCTTGTGCACCAGCATCGCTGCCACCGACGAATCCACGCCGCCCGAAAGGCCGCAGATCACGTGCCCCTTGCCGACCTTCTCGCGAATCCCTGCAACCGTCGTCTCAATAAAGTGCGCCGGCGTCCAATCGCCCTTCGCGCCGCAGATGTCGAAAACAAAATTCCTGATCAGTTGCGGACCCAGCGGCGTGTGGTGCACCTCGGGATGAAACTGCACCGCCCACATCCGGCGCTCCTCGTTTGCGATGGCCGCCAGCGCATTCGATGTGACCGCCGTTCGCCGGAACCCGGCAGGCAACTCAAGCGCCTCGTCGCCGTGGCTCATCCATACCTGGATCGCTGCCGGCAGCCCCGCAAACAGCGGCGTTGAGCTGTCCTCGAGCGCTACCTCGGCGTGCCCGTATTCGCGCTTGGGCGCCGTGCGCACTTTGCCGCCCAGGTGATGCACGATAAAGTGCAGCCCGTAGCAAATACCCAGCGTCGGCAAATCCATATCCAGCAGCTTCGGATCGGCATCCGGAGCATCGGCGTCATACACCGAGGACGGCCCGCCCGACAAAATAATCCCGATCGGCTTGTAAGCCTCAACTTCGGCCAGCGGAGCGGTACAGGGCAGCACGACCGAAAAAACGTTCAGCTCGCGAATACGCCGCGCAATCAGCTGCGTATACTGCGAGCCGAAATCGAGAATAACGATGGTTTGGGTGTCCACTGTCCAGTGTGGCAGGCACTACGTCGACCTGTAAAGAACTGCCTTTCCTCTTCGAATCCCATCATTTCGTTCTTGATGTGGCGGCGCCGCCGAACAGACTTAGGCGGGTTCTCGACACATGGCGCGAATTCTCCCCTCGCCCGCGTTGCGCACTTTACTTCGCCGCGCTCCCCTCGCCCTTGTAAACCACCCCGCCCTTCATTACAAACTTCACATCCTGCAGCACCCGCACATCCTCCATTGGATTCTTTTCCACTCCAATAATGTCCGCCCACTTGCCCGGCTCCAGCGTTCCGGTCTTCGCCGTCCAACCCATCAAATCTGCTGCGTTCACTGTCGCCGACTGCAGCGCCGCCAGCGGAGTCATCCCGATCTGGTTTACATACACGTCCAATTCGTGTGCATTCAGCCCATGCGGATAAACCGCTGCATCCGTTCCCAGCGCAATCTTCACGCCGGCCTGCATGGCGTGCTTGATGTTCTGTTTCGCCACCGCACTTACGTCCACCATCTTCTGGTGATACAAGGCCGGCAGATGGCCCTTCTCCACGATCCAGTCTTCGAGATAGAGCGTCGGCACCAGGTAGGTTCCACGCTTCGTCATTTCCGCGATAGCTGCGTCGTTGATGTAGCTCCCATGTTCAATTGAATCCACGCCGGCCTCGGTCGCCCACAAGATTCCCTGTGCGCCATGTGCGTGAGCCGCCACCTTCCGCCCCAGCCGGTGCGCGTCCGCCACAATTGCCTGCATCTCTTCGAGCGTGTACTGCGAAGCCTGCGGATCGTCGCCCTTCGACAGCACGCCGCCCGTCGCGCAGATCTTGATCAGGTCCGCACCATATTTAATGTTCTGCCGCACTTTCTGTTGAACTGCTGCGATTCCATCAGCCACACCGTCGCCCACCTGGTGATACTGCACTGGCAAAAGGTTGTTGTCGCAGTGTCCTCCTGTAATCCCCATCGCCGGACCGCTGACCAGCATGTGCGGTCCCGGAACCTGCCCTGCATTGATCGCGTCGCGCAGGTCCACATCGGTGTAATCGCTCGCGCCAACGTTTCGAATCGAAGTGAATCCAGCCATCAACGTCGTACGCGCATTCACCACGCCATTGATCGCCTCTTTCGCATCCGTGGATGTCAGTTCGCGGTACGGATCAAAGTCGGTATTCATCGTCACATGCGTATGCACATCGATCAGCCCCGGCATCACCGTCATGCCGCCGAGGTCCACTACCGTATCGCCTGCCCCCGCGCTCACTGAGGCCGTTGGCACGATCGATTCAATGGTGTCTCCCACCACCACAATTGTCTGCGCGTCCGCAATCTTGCCCGTCTTCACATCGAGCACGTGCCCGGCACGCACCAGCGTCCGCTTTGCCGTCGGCTTCTTCTCCGTTTGACCCGCCGCTGCCACCGTCAAAAGTGCTGCTCCAACCACCGCGAGGCACAAAGGTACCGCAAGCTTCTGTTTCAGAATCATTCCGTTTTCTCCGTTTCGGGAAACTATGAGCCGTTTGGAAACTGTGAGCGGAGTGTAGCAAATCCACTCCGCGAGCCGTCCAGCACCTTCGTTCCAGACTCATAGAACCGCCCGCAGCCTTGGTCTGATAATCTTCTGATCGACGCAGCGGCGTTCGATCCGGCTGCTCTTTCTCAGGCCTGCTCTTCAACTTCCTGTGCCGAATGAGCGTGGCCTGTCAACTCCACAATCCAGAGGAGAAACCATGAAGCTCTTTCAACTCATTCCGGTTGCCTTGATTGCTACCGGAATGGCAGTTGCGCAATCTCCCGCCACATCCTCCAGTGACGAATCCAAGCCGACTCCGCCGCCCGCAACCAAAAGCTTTGATCTCTCCGCAATCGATAAAACCGCCGACCCCTGCCAGGACTTCTACCAATACGCATGCGGCAACTGGGTCAAAGCGAATCCAATTCCAGCCGACCAGGTCGCGTTGGGCACGCTCCTTTTCGCTGCTGCGGGAGCGCAATCGCTACCTGCTCTGGCAGGAACTCGACGCCGCTTCAAAGGACCCAAGACGCCGCTCCAGAAGAAAGTACGGCGACTACTACGCCGCCTGCATGAACACCACCCTGTTGGAGAAAAGGGATCGAGCCGATCAAGCCGGCCCTTGAACGCAGATCGCCGCGCTTAATGACACAAAGAGCTCTCGCCACGCTGATCGGTGGTCTCGCCGAGAAGGCAATCCCGCCGCCGCTCTTCCGCTTTGGCGTTCAGGTCGGACGAGAAGGACTCTTCGAAGCAAATCGCAGAGCGTCAGCCAAGGTGGACTCTCGCTGCCCGATCGCGACTACTACATCTCCGACGAGCAAACGCTTCCAGGACATCCGCAAGCAATACGTCGAACATGTGATCAAGATGTTCACGCTGGCCGGCGACGCGCCCGAGCAGCAGCAAAGAGGCTGACGCGGTTATGAAGATCGAAACCGCTCTCGCGAAGGCTTCCACTTAGCCGCACCGATCTGCGCGAGCCGGAGAACGTCTACCACATCTACACCGTCGCCGACTTTCAAGAAGCTCGCGCCCGATTTCGATTTCGAGGCGCTACTTCAAAGACGTCAAGGTTCGGCCACTTCGATACGCTCAATGTTGCCACTCCCGACTTCTTCAAAGCGCTAACGGCCTGATAGCCTCCGAACCAGTCGAGGGCTGGAAGGCGTATCTGCGCTGGCACACGATTCACGGCTGCCGCGAGCTAACCTGCCCAAGGCCTTCTTCGATGAGAACTTCGATTCTTCGGGAAGACGCTGGCAGGACAGAAGGAACCGACGCCGCGCTGGAAACAATGCACCGCCATGACCGACCGCGCTCTGGGTGAAGCCGTCGGACAGGACTGGGTAAAGAAGAACTTCCCGCCCAGCCGCCAAGGCCAGCATGGACCAGCTTGTCGCCGCACTTGAAAAAGCCCTTGGCGACGACATCAAGACCTTGCCCTGGATGAGCGACGAACCAAGAAAGCGGCCGCAGCAGAAGCTGGCCATCCATCCGCAACAAGATCGGCTATCCGGAAAAATGGCGCGACTACTCAGCGTGACTGTCAAACGCGACGACCTCATCGGCAATGTGCATCGCGACGCATTGTCTTTCGAGCGCAACTGCAATCTCGACAAGCTGGGCAAGCCCGTCGATGAGAAAGAGTGGGGCATGACGCCTCCAACGGTCAACGCTTACTACAACCCGTCGATGAACGACATCAACTTCCCCGCCGGCATTCTGCAGCCGCCCATTCTTCGATTTCAACATCGATCCGGCAGTCAACTTCGGCGGATCGGAGTCGTCGATCGGCCACGAGATGACGCACGGATTTGACGATGAAGGCTCGAAGTACGACGGCAAGGGCAACCTGCGCGAGTGGCAAACGGCCGACGACCGCAAGGCGTTCATGGAGCGCACCGAGTGCGAAGTCGACGAGTACGGCGGTTTTGAAGCGGCTCCGGCCCATGGCGAAATAGCCGCGCAGAATCTCAATGGCAAGCTGACGCTCGGCGAAAATACAGCCGACAACGGCGGACTTCGCATCGCTTATATGGCCTTGCTCGATACGCTGGCCGAGGAAGGCAAAACCATCAACGAAAAGATCGACGGCTACACCGAGGCGCAGCGCTACTTCATCGGATTCGCCCAGGTCTGGTGCCAGAACCAAACCGAAGCAGGCAGCTCGCCAGGCTGGCGCTCGTCGATCCGCACTCGCCAGGCCGTTGGCGCGTCAACGGCTCCGTGCAGAACTTCGACGAGTTCGGCAAGGCCTTCGGTTGCACACAAGGCCAGCCGATGTACCCCGAAAACTCCTGCCGCGTCTGGTAATCCACGCTCTACCCGTCAGAGCTCGCGGCCATTGCGCAATCACGGCTCCGACGATTCTGCACGCCTTCCTCGTCGCGGCACTCGTTGCCCGGTTCCCTCTTGAGCACGGTTGACGTTTCCGTATTCGCTGCGTCCAAAACGCATCCGGTATCTCGCACCTGAATGAGCACGAGGGCAACATGCTGTTCTCACGCCGCGTCACCCCGCAATCTACCAGGCTCGAAACCCTTGCTTCCGGCCTATCTTGCGCCGAAACTAGGCATAACAAGGCCTCGCCTTTTACAATGCATCAGGGACCCATCCCAACCCAGCTCTGCTGCGGAACCAGCACAACTTGGCGGCTCACGCCTGACCAGGATGAAGGAATCGCATGAAGTTCACGAAATTCGGCAAGGCTCTTCTGATGAGCGCCATCTCGGCTGGTGTCGTCCTCAGCATCACGTCTTGCGTCCAAAGTTATTCCGTCGGGTTTCTCTATGTGACAGGAACCAGACTGCCTCCACCACGGCCACAGGTATTATTAGCGGATTCAAAATCGATCACAACACCGGTAAGCTCACGAATATCAATGGACTTCCCATCAGCTCCGGCGGGGCCAATCCTGGCAGGGCCGTGATGCTGACTGGGGGACGATTCCTTTATGTGCTTAACCAGGGCACCCATACTGACGGCTCTCCCTGCACGGCCGCGAATCCCTGCAGCAATGCCAACATCACCCAATTTGCGGTCGGCGGCAAACGGCATTCTCTCCCCGGGAACCGTCTTTCACGCAGGGTAACAATCCGTTTCACATGGTCGCCGACTCCTCGGGCGCGCACCTCTACGTACTCGATCACGATGCGCCGTCAAACGGCGCTGCTTGCTCGCTTGCTCTTGGTGCCGGAGGTTACCACCTGCGGCGACATCACTGCTTTCACGATCGACTCCGTCACCGGACGCCTGAGCCTGCGTTCTCAACGCGCAGGTCACTTCGGCCAGCGGTTCCCCGCTCCCCTATTTCCCAGTTCCGGTTGACCCGATCGACTTCGTCCTCTCATCGAACTACTTCCTTACGCTCAGCGGAACACCGGCGACCGGCGACTACGGCTTTCCCGTATACCTACAACTCGGCAAGGACAACTGACCATCAACCAGAACAGCCCGCAGCCGTTGGGAATCAACAATGCTACGGCTATCGTTTGGCTGGCGGTGTCAACTATGTGCTCGATAACGGGCCCAACGCCAACTCGCCGTCTTCAATGGGCAGATCTTCGCCTTCTCCCTGGGGTAGGAACGGCGCATTGCAGGCGGAGACCAATGGGTAGACGCCCGACGACCATCGCTACTCCTTTCCCGACTATGCGTCACCTCAGAATCAAAGGGCAAATGGCTCTATGTCGCCAACCACGGAAGCAACACGGACCGAACCAGGCACAGAGTGGTATCGCGGCATATACGTCACCACCCCGTTCGACCTGTCAGCCAATTCCGTCAGACTGGTGGCTCAACCGTCGGCACCGGTGCAGGCCCGATGTGCATGATCGAGGATCCGTCGAACCAGTTTGTTTACACCGCCAATTTCAACGATTCGTCGGTAACCGGTCTGACGATCGACCAGAACTCGGGAAACCTGACACCGCTGAGCAGCAGACGAAGGCGAAAGACAGTTATGCGCTTCACGGCCCTGCCGCATGGTGCGTTGTCACTGGACGCACCAGCTAGATCGGGCGCCCGTTACAGATTCGAGCGGGGGCACGCCTTCAGGTCTGTCCTCGGCAACGTTCGCAAAGCTCTGCATGAGGCAGAACGGTAGCCAATCGTCCGGACACGGTTGTTCTTGCCAGTTTCGGCGTCAGTGATTCGATTCACAATATTCGATTTTTCAGGGCCACGATGTTGGCCCGATACGAAAGATGCGCATGAAGTTCAACAACCCGATCCAGCTGCTGGCGGTATCCGCGGTCGAGCCTGCTGGCAGCCTCTTTGCTGACCGCATGCGGCACACTTACTGTGGACTTCGTCTATGTGAGCTCAGCGCCATGGCGGCCGGCCCTAATAACTACGGAGAGATTGACGTCTTTGAAATTAACTCGGAATCGGGTCGCATGCGCCAGATCCACACTTCGCCGTTTCCTTCCGGCGGGCGTAACCCTGTGGCTGAAGCGGTTTCACCCGACCATGCTAATCTCTACGTCGTCAATGAGGACGACAACACCATCGTTCAGTTCATCATCGGCAGCGACGGCAAGCTGTATGGACAGAACACCGTGAATACGCCCGGCATCTTCCCACTGGCCGTAACGGTCTCCAGCATGCACCTCTTCGTGGTCGACACTTATCAGCCACTGCCAACTTGCAGCCCAGCATCACCGTGTTCGGGATCCGATCGCCGTGTTTCCCATCCTGACTGCCGAACAGGCTGGCGCCCTCAATCCATCCCAGCCCGCCAACACGCTGGGAACCCCAGCGTGAACACAAGCATCAGCGCCAGCTATTGGCCCCTCTTGCTGTCAGGCAAAGCGCCTCTGATGTCTTCGTTCCCACCGCGGTCACCACCGCTGCATCGGGCGCCTTGTCTACGTGACCGGCTACGATTCCGCAACTAACGTCGGATACGTCTTTGGATTTGCTTCCAATGCCGACGGAACGCTCACCGCGATTTCTGGCTTCCCATAGGCAGTGGGCACGCATCCCAGCGCCGTGGTCAGCGATGGAGCGGAGCTTATCTTTACGTCACAGATTCCATGCAGACGTTGTTTACGGTTTCAAAGTCAATGGCGGGACGCTTGGCGCCTTTGAGCGGCAGCCCATTCGCCACCGGTGGCCAGCCAACCGCGATCGTGATTGACGCAACTTCCAAATTCGCCGTTATTGCGAACGGGCAAGACTCCAACGTGAGCGTCTACTCCATCAATTCGGAGCCTGAACCAGCTCGGTACGTACACGACGGGAACGCAGCCTGTCGCCATCGGCATCGACCCTTCTCTGAATCAATACGTCTTCACCGCAAATTTCCTTGGCAACAACGTTTCAGGATTTCAATTGAACCTGACCGATGGTTCGCTCCTGAATTCGCAATTTTCACCATCGGCATCCAATGCGAACCCAACGGCGGTCGCAGCGATTCCGCATGGCAGTACCAAGAAGTAGCTCCTCCAACCCCTGGCATGGCGGCCGAAGTGGTTGGCAGGACAGCAATCCGGCTTTGGAGCCGCGCATGACAGCAACATCCCTTTCAGACCTTTTAAAATGGCTGAAAGGAACCTCAACCAGCACTCTCTGGGGCAAACACTACGGCCCGTGACGAAGGAAGCGCATGAAGTTCAGCAAATTGAGACAGCTCATGCTCGTCTCTGCCATCGGCCTCGTTGTGGCCACGCTCTTTTCCGGTTGCTCGCTTGTGACCATCGACTATCTTTTCGTCTCCACATCGGCAAGCCAGATCGGCAAAAATCCCAACGCCTGTCCCGCTGGTGAGATCGAAACCTACGCCATCGATTCCCAATCCGGCGCAGTTCGTTCCGGCGCAGCACCGGTCTGCTCTGGTGGCACTTCGCCCGTGGCCCTCGCTGTCTCGCCCGGCGAACAGAACCTCTATGTCGCCAACCAGGCTGATATGAATATCGTTCATTTCGCCGTTGCCGACAATGGCGTTCTGACCAAGAAGGATAGCGTCACTCTTACCACGGCCCCGGTCGCGATGGCCGTCAGTTCCGATGGCAACACCCTTTATGTGGTTTCCGGAACTACCTCCGCAACGCTCTCGGCGTACTCGCTCTCTTCGGGCGCTCTCGGCTCGGTCGTCAACACGATCCCCCTCACCATTCCAGGGTTCGCCACCGATTCTGTCGTGCCCACCAACATTACCGTCATCAAGAACGGCGCTGCTGTTTACGTCACCGCGTATGACCTGTCCTCCTACAATCCCGGCGGCATCACCACCAGCACCGCAAATCCTGGATGGCTGTATGGGTTCACTACCGGCTCCGGTGGTGCGCTGACCCCGACTCCCGGAAGCCCGTACGGCGCAGGCGTTAAACCCTCCGCTCTCGCGGCCGATCCTACCAATCGCTTCGTTTACGTTACTGACTTCGCGTCGAATCAGATAATCGGCTACGGCATTTACAACGGCTATGCCCTCAGCTTCCTGCTCAACGGCCCCTTCAAGGGCGGCGGCCAGCCCACTTCGATCGCCATCGATCCGCGCGGAAAGTTCATCTACGCTTCCAATTCGCTCGATTCGAGCGTGAGCGCATTCGTTATTGACCTGCCCACCGGCACACCGTCCGCTGCCGTAAACACCACTGGCAACCAAACCAACGCTACGGACACGCAGCCAGTATCCGTCGCCGTCGATCCCGCGCTCGGCCGCTATGTCTACACAGCCAACTTCCTCGGCAACTCAATCTCCGGATTCAGGCTCGATCCAACTGCCGGAACATTGAAACAGACGCAAGCCACACCATATCCGATCGGTATCCACCCGACAGCCGTCGTTCTTGTGCCACACGGCAACCACTCCACACAAACCGTAACTCCCTAGCCCACGCATTCGTTGTGAATTCCTAATCGAAGCCCAGCCAACCGGCTGGGCTTCCGTTTTATCGCCGACCAACGCCACCGAACAACCAGACCGAAGCCAATCAGCACGCGCCTGTCAGACTAGCGGCTCGTGGCAAACCAGCAGCAGTTACCCGCGCTCATCTCCACACATGCATCCACCCGCGCAGAATCCGCTGCGCCGGCTTTTCTACAAAGTGCAGCGCCAGAAGCGCCAGCGCGATCAGCAGTACGTAGCTGATCCATGGATCGAACCGCGCCAGTCCCAGCCGGTTCAGCACATGCGAATCGTGAATCATGTTCCAGAGATTGAAGTGCAGAAGATATAGGCAATAGCTCGCCTCGCCCACAAACACCAGCGGCCGCAGGCCCAGCAGTTTTGACAGCGGATTCACCCCCGCCAGACCGAGAATGATGCAACCGAACAGTGGCATCAAAAATCCGTCGTGAAGTAGCGAATAAGGCAGCCTGTGCGCCTGCGTGAGCACCGCAAACGTCGCCGCAAATCCGAAGATTCCCAACACCAGGCGCCGCTTCCCCAAGCGCGGAATAATCTCATCCAGTTCCGCCAGCAGCACGCCGAACACGAAGCTGGCAAGGTGCGGAATCGGCGTATATTTCAACGCCTGAAGCCACTTCCCATAGCTGAAGCGATCCACGTGCGCCAGTCCATCAGGATTGAAGATGATATATAGCGTTCCCGGAACCAGTCCGAGTACCCACACCAGCCCCATCTTCGCCAGGTGCGGTCCCACTTGCTCCGGCTTCTTCCACCGCGCCATCCACGGAAAGAGCACGTAATAGAACGACTCAGCCGACATCGTCCACGCCGGAGTATTCAGAAACGTCGCAATCTCCGGAATCCACCCCTGCAGCAGCAGTGGAGACAACACAATCCCTGTCCAGAACATTCCATGAGTGTGGTCCCCCCACTCCAGCGGAATCATCTTGAATGCCAGGATCAGGCTCAGGAGATAAATCGGATAAAGCCGCGTAAATCGCGCTTCATAGAATCGCACTTTGCTCAGTTCACCTGCGCGCGCCTTAGCGTTGTAGTTATATCCCAGAACAAAGCCCGAGAGGAGGATGAAGAAGCTCACTGAGGCGTAACCGGCGTTCACCACCGGCGCCAGCGGGCCGAACCAGTCTGGATTGGAAAAGTGAAAGAGAACGATGTTGATAGCCGCGAAACACCGCAGCCCCGTGAGTGCGTCGAGCCGCGCAGGCTTCTTCATTTCCACTTGCTGTTTAGACGTCAAAGTGCCGCCAGCTGACGCAATTACCGAAGCTTGTGAACTGCCATTAGGCCGTCACCAGCGAACCAACCTTCTCGCCCATCACTACCCGCCGGATATTGCCGGGCTGGTTCATGTTGAAGATGATCATCGGCAGGTTGTTGTCCTTGCAAAGGCTCACTGCGGTCAGGTCCATCACTTTCAGCCCCTGCCTCAGAATCTCCATGTACGTAATCTCGTCGTATTTCACAGCGTCCTTCACCAGGACTGGGTCAGCGCTGTAAACGCCCTCGACTTTGGTCCCCTTCAGCAGCACATCGGCCTTGATCTCCATCGCCCGCAGGCTCGCCGCTGTATCAGTCGAAAAGAACGGATTCCCAATTCCCGCCGCGAAGATCACAACGCGGCCCTTTTCCAGATGCCGAACTGCTCGGCGCCGGATATACGGCTCCGCTACCTGGTTCATAAACACCGCGGTCATTACCCGGCATTGAACGCCGCGCTGCTCCAGGGAGTCCTGAAGCGCGATCGCATTCATCACCGTGGACAGCATGCCCATATTGTCTGCAGCAACCCGGTCCATTTCTTTCGCCTGCTGGGCCACACCGCGAAAAAAATTGCCTCCACCGACTACGATCCCGATCTCCACTCCCAACCCATGGATTTCGGCAATCTCCTCAGTGATATCGGCGACCTTGCCGGCATCCAGTCCGAACCGGTTCGGACCCGCCAGTGCCTCACCTGAAAGCTTGAGAATAATCCGCTTATACATGCCTTTTCGAGTATCGCATACGCACACGGACCCCACGAACGCTCGTCCCAAACGGCCGAGCCCGGCTCCCATAATTTCAGTTCTGAAACCCAAAGAGCCGGTCCGTAGATCAGCTCCAAGGCGTTTAGTAGGTGTAAACTCGCGCGTCCCACGCGCCCAGTTTGAGCATCGCTCCACCCGCCTCAGGCGTGCCCGGCACGTTGGCCAACACCAACTTCCCGGCCGTCACATCCTGTGGCAACGTATAGTCGGTCGGCTTTTCACCGAAATTCAGCACCACCAGGAACCGCTGATCCGGCTTGCCGGGCACACTTAACGTGCGTGTAAATGCGTAAACCTGAGGGTTGTCCGGATCGAGATCCTTATAGTCCCCATAAACGAAAGCCAGGTGCTCATGATGAAGCGCAATCGCCTGCTGCGTATAGTGCAAGATCGAGGCCGAATCAGACTCCTCTTTCGCCGCGTTGATCTCCGGATAGTTCGGGTTCACGGCCAGCCATGGGTGTGCCGTAGCCGTCGTGAATCCTGCATTGGGCCCATCGCTCCACTGCATCGGTGTGCGGGAGTTATCGCGACCAAAGCGCTGGCACTCGGAGATAAACTCCGCCTCCGTCATTTTCCCCCCGAGCACTTTTTCCTCATACGCATTCTTCACTTCGATGTCGTTGAATTGATCCAGCTTCGTAAACGGATAGTTCGTCATTCCCAGTTCGTCGCCCTGGTAGATAAACGGCGTTCCTCGCAGCGTCATCAACATCGTTTCAATCAATTTGGCCGACCGCACGCGGAACTCCGTTGTCGACGTATCGCCGAAATTCGAAACCAGCCGTGGATTGTCATGATTTGAAAGAAACACCGTGTCCCAGTTCGTCTTTCCACAACAATCCGTCGTCTGTGAACTCAGCACCTCGGCGTGCCGATCGTAGATCGCCTTCAACTGCGGCAGGGTCCACTTCTTTTCAGAGTAGAATTCGCCGCGATTGATCCTCACTGCGTCGAAGTTGAACACCAGATTCAGCTCATGCGCCTGGCTGCTGATGATGCTCGGCTCTTCCTCCAGGGTGATTCCGATTGCCTCGCCCACAGTCATGACGTCGTACTTCGACAAGACTTCGCGATTCATTTGCCGCAGATACTCATCGCGATTCGGCCCATTGGCCCACAGACGAACAAAGTCTCCTTTCATCTGCTCCGGCGTCAGGTCTGGCAATCCTGGCTGCTTCGAAATCAACGGAATCACATCCATCCGGAATCCATCCACGCCCTTGTCCAGCCAGAACTTCATCAGCGCAAACACATCCTCGCGCACCTTGGGGTTGTCCCAATTCAGATCCGGCTGCTTCACTGCGAAATAGTGAAGATAAAACTGCTTCGTTGTCTCGTCCCATTGCCAGGCCGACCCCGAGAAGAAGCTCGGATAGTTATTCGGCGGCAGCGGATGCGCCGGATCTGCAGGGTTAGGCTTGCCATCGCGCCAGAAGTAGTAATCGCGATAGGGACTGTCCTTCGATGACCGCGACTCCATAAACCAGCGATGCTCGTCCGATGAAGTGATTCACCACAAGGTCGATGATCAGCCGCATATGCCGCGCCTTGATTCCGGCCAGCATGCGGTCAAAGTCCGCCATGGTGCCGAACTCCTTCATCACCTTGCGATAATCGCGGATGTCGTACCCGTTGTCCGCGTTTGGCGAATCGTAATGTGGCGATAGCCAGATCACGTTTACACCCAATTTCTTGAGATAGTCGAGGTGCTGCGTGATCCCGTTGAGATCGCCGATACCATCTCCATTCGAGTCTTGAAAACTCCGCGGATAGACCTGGTATACGACGGCTTCCTTCCACCACATCGGCTCATATCCATTCACCAATGCGGCGGAACGATGTCCAGCTTGTTGGGTTTTGGCGGCGCTCGTGTCCTGTTGCGCTAAGGTTTGGTCAATTGAGATCGCGGCGAAGATCAAATGCAAGTGCAAGTAGAACAGTTGTTTTTTTCACGGGCCAAATCATATCGCACTCAGCTCCCATCCGCGCGGGCATGCTGCCTTTGATCGCCGTAACCTCCACTTTCGTGCTGACTTAGGACCGAAGACAGTAACTCCAACGGCTCCTGACTCAAGCTCGTAACTTGACAGCCCCAGAACATTGGTTTACTTTGCAACGTAAAGTGAGTTCCCGATGAGCTTCCCGATCCATCCACTCGACAAGGCGCTCGGCGATATCACCAGCATTCGCCGCCAAGTCGCGCGCACCACCGAATTCCGCGGCTACGGCGCAGCTACGCTCGCCGCCACCGGTGTGTTTGCAATCCTCGCCGCAGTGACGCAAGCCATCCTCCTGCCCAATCCGGCAAACCACATCGGCAATTACCTGCGAATCTGGATCACGACTGCTATTCTCTCCGCCGTCCTCATCGGCATGCAGACACTCACCCGCACGCGACGCATTCACTCCGGCATGGCCGACGAAATGATCCTCATGGCCGTTGAGCAGTTCCTACCGTCCGTTGGCGCAGGCGCACTCATCTCTGTTGTCCTCGTCCGGTTCGTCCCCGGGTCAGTCTGGATGCTACCGGGCCTTTGGCAAATTACCTTCAGTCTCGGGGTCTTCGCGTCGTGCAGATTCCTCCCCAAACCCATGACCGCCGCCGGCTGCTGGTATCTGCTCACGGGTCTCACCTGCATTGGCCTTGGCGACGCGCGCGCGCTCACTCCATGGACCATGGGTATCGCGTACGGCCTTGGCCAGATGCTCGTCGCCGCGGTTCTGCTCTGGGGATCGAAGGAGGATCGTGATGAAATCTAAATCCCCCAGAAGCGAAGGACGCTTTGCCTACGAAGGACTCGATCGTGTCATCCACGAACGCGCGCGTCTCAGCGTGCTGACCTCGCTCATCACCAACCCCAAAGGCTTGCCCTTCAACGATCTCAAGCAACTCTGCGCACTCACTGACGGGAATCTCAGCCGGCACCTCAGCGTTCTTGAAGATGCCAAGATGGTCGAGATCATTCGCGGCTATGATCGCAACCGCCCGCAAACAATCTGCCGTATCACTGCTTCGGGACGCAAGCGCTACGTCGAATACCTTGCGACATTGGAACAGGTGGTGCGCGATGCCGCCGGAGCCGCCAAGCCTGACGCAGCAGTCTCCGCCTTACTGCAAACCCTCGCGCCTTCGCGAACCTAAAATTTTTTGCACGCTCACTTTGCAATGCAAAGCTAACAATGTCAGAGGAAGGAAACGCACTTGAACGACACACAGATGCTTAGGTCCAGCACGCAGTCGAAGTTCTCATCCCGCTCCATGGGGGTAAAGCTTCTCATCGTCTGCGTACTCGCGCTGGTCATGACCATTCCTGCACTCTTCGTCAACGACTTGGTGGACGATCGCACCCGTAGCGCATCCGACGTCGTAAAGGAAATCAGCAGCCACGTTGGAGGCCAGCAGACTTTTCTTGGACCCACTCTCGCCATTCCTTACGACATCCCTTCTCCGTCATCAGCATTCAATCCGAAGCACGGCACCTATCTCGTATTCCCCGCTCAGGCGTCAGCGACAGTAAAGACCATTGCAGAAGAAAAACGCCGCTCACTCTTCAAGGTTCCTGTCTTCCAGGCCGATCTCAACTTTGAAGCCGCATTTGATCTGAATGGCGTGCCTGTCGCCGCCCCGCAAGGCGCTGTGCTCGACTGGCCCCACGCTGAGTTCGTAATCGGCGTTACAGACGCGCGCGGAGCACTCTCTGACGGGTCGATAACCATCAGCGGCAAAACGATCCCTCTTTCTCCCGCTCAAACGGCCGAGAATTTCTCCGTCGGTTCGGATGCTACGCAGCAACTCAAGCTGAAGCTCTTCGGCGCAAGACCCGGCAACGTTCAGCCGGCGAGCCATTTCACTGTCACCGCCGCGATGCGCTTCTCCGGCGCTCAGCGAATTGCGCTGCTCGCATACGGCAAAACCACTCGGCTCACCATGCAGGGTGACTGGCCCGATCCCAGCTTCGATGGAGGCTTCCTGCCTGTAAGTCACAACATCACCCCCAACGGATTTACCGCCGATTGGACTATTCCCTTCATTGCTCGCGGCGTGCGCGCCGAAGGCGTCGGCGACACTATCTCCGGTCTCGACGCAACGGCTCTTGGCGTCTCCTTCGTTGAACTCGCCGATCCCTACCAATCCGTGACCCGCTCGCTCAAGTATGTCCTTCTCTTCCTCGGCCTGCTCTTCCTCTCTTACTTCGTATTCGAGGTCACCACCGGCAAACGCGTCCATCCCGCGCAATATGTTCTCGTGGGCATCGCGCAAATCATCTTCTACCTGCTGCTGCTTTCTCTGGCCGAACGCATCGGCTTCGATTTTGGCTTCCTCATCGCTGGGGCTGCCACCGTCACTCTGCTTTCCACCAACGCTGGCTGGATCTTCGCAAGCAGTGCACAGACTATTCGCGCGTTTATTGTCTTCACTCTGCTGTATACACTCATCTACCTGCTGCTGCGGCTCGAAGATAATGCCTTGCTCGTGGGTGCCGTTGCCAGCTTCCTCGCAGTTGCCGGTGCCATGTACTTCACACGTTCGATCGATTGGTACGGTTCTCTTCCCGATACTGCCACTCCAAATCAATAGCCAGAATTGTTGCTCGTGCCCCTTCGACCGTCAGGAGACTTTACAATGCAAAGCAAATCGCACTCGGGCATTCACGTGGCCATCATCATGGACGGCAACGGCCGCTGGGCCACCCAGCGTGGACTGCCGCGCGTCGCCGGACATCGTGCCGGTGTCTCCGCAGTACGCCGCGTTGTCGAGACACGCGCCACCACTCGGCATCCGCGTTCTTACCCTCTACGCATTTTCATCTGACAACTGGGCGCGCCCCGCGCAAGAGGTGAAGAGCATCTTCTGGATCATCCGCGCATTTCTTCGCCTCGAATGTGAACGCCTCCGCCAACAAGGCGCGCGTCTCGAGGTAATCGGACGCCGCGATCGCATCCCCAGGTCGCTGCTGCGCGAGATTGAACGCACCGAATCCGCAACTGCGGATGGCCGCAGCCTTCACCTTCGCATTGCCATCGACTACTCCGGGCGATCAGCCATCGCGCAAGCCGCCGCTGAAGCATTTGCCGCGCTCCCGTCAAACAAAGAGATTTCCGCGGATCAATTGCGCAAAATAGTCACACATCAGCTGACCTCTGATTGTGGCAATGTCGATCTGCTCATTCGCACCGGCGGAGAACAGCGCCTCTCCGATTTCCTGCTCTGGGAATCCGCATACGCGGAACTCGTCTTTACCCACCGCATGTGGCCCGATTTTGATGAGGCAGATCTCGCATCTGCCCTCGGCGACTTCAACCACCGCGAACGCCGCTTCGGCACTATCCCCGCGGCACCAATTGAATCTGCAATTTCAATGCCGGAAAATGCTCAATGACCGCTTCCGTTCAGCTTTCATCCCGGCCAACACGCAACCTCCGCGTCAAATTCGTCCTGCCTGCACTCACCGAGGCTACCGATCCCTACTGGCGTCCCATCAAGTACTCGCTCTTTCCGCCCCTCGGCCTCGCTACCCTCGCTGCCTATCTCTCACCCGACGACCACGCCGTCATCGTCGACGAGCATGTTCAGCCGCTTACGCTCAACGACGCGCCCGACCTCGTCGTCATTCAGGTCTACATCACCAATGCTTGCCGCGCCTACAAGATCGCCGATCACTACCGCAGCATCGGCGCCTTCGTCTGCCTTGGTGGTCTCCACGTGACCTCTCTCCCTGCAGAAGCAGCACCTCACGCCGACGCCATCTTCCTGGGTCCGGGCGATCAGACTTTCCCGCAATTCCTAAAGATTTCCGCGCCGGCACTCCACAGCCTGTCTACACGTCAACATCCGGCCGTACGCTTGAGCGCATTCCGCCGATTCGTCGCGACCTTATTCGCCGCGCCTCTTATCTTGTTCCCAATTCCATCGTTGTCACCCGCGGGTGCCCTCAGCACTGTGACTTCTGCTACAAGGATGCGTTCTTTCAGGGCGGCCGTAGTTTCTACACGCAGCGAGTTGACGAAGCTCTTGCAGAAATCGAACGCCTGCCTGGCCGGCATCTCTATTTCCTCGATGACCATCTCCTCGGCGACCGTCACTTCGCTGAAGCGCTCTTCTCCGGAATGAAAGGCATGCGCCGCCTTTTTCAAGGCGCAGCCACCGTCGATTCCATCCTTCGCGGAGACCTTATCGAGCGTGCTGCAGAAGCCGGTCTGCGCAGCATCTTCGTTGGATTTGAGACCCTAACGCCCGACAATCTCCGCCGCAGCAACAAGCGCCAGAATCTCGGCCGTGACTACAAAGCTGTCGCCGATCGCCTGCATTCACTCGGCATCATGATCAATGGCAGTTTTGTCTTCGGCATGGATGACGATGGTGACGACGTTTTTCAACGCACCGTTGACTGGGCGATCGATCACGGCATCACTACCGCAACTTTCCACATCATGACGCCCTATCCCGGTACGCAACTCCACGCGCGCATGGTGCGCGAAGGCCGTATTGTTACCCGCGACTGGAACCTCTACGACACGCGCCATGTCGTGTACCGGCCGGCGAAGCTTTCCCCCGAAGCGCTCAAGAATGGATATGACTGGGCTTATCGGGAGTTCTATCGCTGGTCTTCAATCGCGCATGCGTCACTGCATCACGGCACACTCAAGCACCAGTTGAAGCACTTCTTCTACGCATCGGGATGGAAGAAGTTTGAGCCACTCTGGGACCTGTTGATCCGCGCCCGCCAACTCACACGGGTTACGCCGCTGCTTGAGGCAGTGCTTTCGCGCATCACACGCACCGCGCTGCAGCCTGGCGCAGAGCAGTCACCCAACCCGTTCTCGATCATCTCGCCCAACGTTCCAACTTGATGGAAAGCAATCGTCAAAAACACAAAGGCCCGGAGCTTTACGCTCCAGGCCTTCGCCAACTGCATTCACCCGAAGGAATGATTCTCTTCGGATCGCCGATTTACTCAGAAGCCGCTTCCGTGGCCTTGGTCTGCGATACGGTCCAGTCGGGTGCGCCCACCTTGAAGCGCGCAAAGCGCCGGACGGTGATGTTCTCGCCGAGTTTGCCGACTTTCTGCGCGATCAGTTCCTTGATGCTGACGGCCTGGTCCTTGATGAACGGCTGCTCCAGCAGGCAGACCTCCTCGTAGAACTTCGCCATCTTGCCCTCGAGCATCTTCTCGATCATGTTCGCGGCTTGCCGCGTCGCGGCAGCCTGAGCGCGATAAATGTCCTTCTCGCGCTCCAGGTCCTCGGCGCTCACGTCCTCAGGGCTTGAATGTAGCGCGGGATCGCTGGCGGCGATGTGCATCGCGATGTCCTTCAGCATTTCCTGAAAGTCTTCCGTGCGCGCCACAAAGTCGCTCTCGCAGTTCACTTCCACCATCACGCCGATCTTTCCGCCGGCATGAATGTACGTGCCCACCGCGCCCTCGTTGGTCGTACGCGCGGCCTTCTTCTGCGCGGAAGCCATTCCGCGCTTGCGTAGTACCACGAACGCCTCTTCGATGTTGCCCTTGGTCTCCTGCAAGGCCTTCAGGCAATCACCCATGGGTGCCCCGGACTTCTCGCGAAGATCCTTCACTAACTTGTGCATCAATCTTCTCTGCCACAGTCATCTCGACTTCCTTCTCGTTTCCTCAATTTCTCATTCTGTTGAAACTACCGGCAGTCGATTCGGTTATCCCATGCCAGAAAGCCGATACGCTCAGCCGGGTCAGCCGCATCCAGGTGCTCATAAGAAAAGCGTGGCAACCAGACTGCGCGGCCACGCTTGTCCTCAGTCTGCTTAAGGAACTTACAGGGCGCGTCTCCGCCACTTCCGTCTTCGTCGATCGCCGCTTCCGCTGCCGGAGCCTTGCGAACTCCCGCACCGAGGGCCGCATCAAAACTTCGACATCCTCTGCCGGAGCTGCCTCGGCCGCCACTTCAGCTTCACCTTCGGCTGCCGGTAGCTTCTTCCGCAGCAAACGCCTTGTCGCCCACCAGGTTCACGCCCTCGGCCGCCGAATCGGCGATCTTCGAGGTGAACAGGCGAATCGCACGCAGCGCGTCGTCGTTGCCCGGAATCACATAATCCACCACCGTCGGGATCGCAGTTGGTATCCACCACTGCCACCACGGGGATGCCCAGCTTGCGCGCTTCCTTACCGCGATCGCTTCGTTGTTCGAGTCGACGATGAAGAGCGCGTCGGGAAGGCGCTTCATGTTCTTGATGCCGGCCAAGTTCGCTTGCAGGTGCTTGCGCTCGCGCTCCAGCTTGATGACTTCCTTCTTGGTCAGCAGCTCGTAGCGGCCGTCCGTGGCCATCTCGTCCAGTTCCTGAAGGCGCTTCACCGACTTCTGCACCGTAACCCAGTTCGTCAGCAAGCCGCCCAGCCAGCGCTGGTTGATGTACGGCATGCCCGCAGCGGTTGGCCTCTTCCGCCACGGCGTCCTGCGCCTGGCGCTTGGTGCCGACGAAGAGAATCGTCTTGCCGCTCGCGCACAGCTCGGTGACAAACTTCGACGCATCCTTGAACAGCTTGAGCGTCTTCTGCAGGTCGATGATGTAAATACCGTTGCGCTCGCCGAAGATGTATTCCTTCATCTTGCGGATTCCAGCGCTTCGTCTGATGCCCGAAGTGAACACCAGCTTCGAGCAGCTCCTTCATTGTGATCGTGGCCATTGGCCTCCTTCGTGGATTGCATCCGAGCTAAC
The DNA here is from genome assembly GCA_963782775.1 of uncultured Acidobacteriaceae bacterium. Taxonomy (GTDB): domain Bacteria; phylum Acidobacteriota; class Terriglobia; order Terriglobales; family Acidobacteriaceae; genus Telmatobacter. The sequence goes on along the minus strand of CAWALE010000010.1, from coordinate 159,828 downwards.
CTTCGTCTGGCCCGGATTGAAACCCGCTCTCGCGGGAGATTTAACACCAGAGATCAGTGATCAGTTGTCAGGGATCAGAAAAGCACTCTTCGCAATCTGAACCCTGAGCCCTGAAACCTGACCCCACCGAAGCGCGTTAGCGCTTCGAGAACTGGAACCGCTTGCGTGCACCCTTCTGGCCGTACTTCTTGCGTTCCTTTCTGGCGAGCATCGCGCGTCATCAGGCCTTCAGCCTTGAGCAGCTTACGCAGCTCGGGGTTGAAGAGAACCAAGTGCGCGGGCAACGCCCATCTTCACGGCGTCAGCCTGCGAAGCACACGCCGCCACTCGAAACCGTGGTCAACACGTCGAAGCTGGAGCCAGTTCGGCAACCACCAGGGTGCGCTTTGCGGCCACACGCTGCTGCTCGGTAACAAAGTACGTCTCGAACGGCTTGCCGTTCACCTTCCACTCGCCGGTGCCCGGACGCAGAAAAACGCGGGCAATCGCCGACTTGCGGCGCCCCGTCCCGTAATACTGAACCAGATCTGCCATTCTCTCTTGACTCTCTCCGCCGGGCTTTTCTTGAGCGCCGCCAAAATCCGTCTTAAACTCAAATGCGCAACAGCTTAAAAGCTTGCGCGATCCAACTTCCAAAGCCACCGGCTGCTGGGCAAAATGGGGATGCTTGTCGCCGCGTGTAGACCTTCAGCTTGGTCGCCATCTGACGGCCCATCTTCGTCTTCGGCAGCATGCCCTTGATCGCCTCTTCCAGGATCTTCTCCGGCTTGCGGGCCAGCAGGCGCGTAAACGCCTCTTCGCGCAATCCGCCGGGAAACCCGGTGTAGCGGCGATAAACTTCTCTGGCCTTCAGGCCCGTAAGGCGAATCTTCTCGGCGTTGATCACGATCACGTGGTCGCCCATGTCAATGTACGGCACGTACTTCGGGTTCAGCTTGCCGCTCAGTACGTCGGCCGCTTTGGTTGCCAGCCGGCCCAGGGTCTTGCCGCTGGCATCCACTACATACCACTTGCGGTCAATATCCTTGCCGCTCGGAACAAAGGTGCTCATCTCTCTCCTGCCTCTATACTCAAAAAAACTGCGGCGCAATGCGCCTTTGCCCATGGCATCCGCGCATGGACTCAAATCTCTGCCCACTTCCAAACAATCCTGTTCGGGTGAGGACTGCGACGCTTGCCCTCAATAAGGGCCCTGACTCTGCTGGACTTAGCTTGCTGTCCCAGCCGAAGGTGCCTGTTCCGGTCGAATCCGACAAAGGGTTCAATCAGCCGGGTCCGGGCTAAACTTCATCTCCTCATTGACTTGACAACCGTCTTTGAGGGCCCACAACAGACCCCAGGCGCAACACCGCACAAGACCCTTAGGATAACCGAATTAGAGGGGAGAGTCAACGAAATGAAGCAACGGCTTTCCGGCCTCTGTCACAGCGCAGAATGCGCGCAGAGCGTAGAATTTGGCCGATTTAGCGCTCCTGTCTGCGGATTCGTGGGGTCAGCCGTGTCCAATGACCTGATTCCGACTGTCGGGAGCTTATCGATGACTAGCTCGGATTCAGTTCAAACTGTCGGAAACCACGGAAGGCTGGATGGTTTGAGCGGCCTGTGCCGAATCGGCGGAGTCGCCGCATTCGCTCTGATTCTCTATTGCCTCTTGACCATCGTTCAGTTCTCCGTTCTGGGTGTAGGTGTACCTCCGAATGCCGAAGGCGTTTTCGGCATCCTCCACGACAACTGGATCGAAGGACTGCTGCGTCTTGATCTACTCACTGTCCTCGCAATGCCTCTCTACTACTTGCTGTTTCTGGGCCTGTTCGCCGCACTGCGACGAATCGACAGAGCCAGTACCCTTCTCTCAATCGTTCTGGTCTTTGCTGGAACAACGCTTCTGCTCGCCACGCCCACAGGCCTGTCGATGCTTCGCTTAAGCGACCAATACTGGGCCGCCTCAACCGATGCCGCCAGGATGCATTACCTGGCGGCTGGAGAAGCAGTGATGGCCATCGACATCTGGCATGGAACAGGCGCTCTCATCGGTGCAGTGCTCCTCCAGTGCGGAGCGCTGCTGATGTGCTGGGTGATGTTACGCGGCCAAGTATTCAGCAAAGCGACTGCGTGGTTGGGCCTCGTGATGTTCTCGCTCGATCTCGCCCACATCTTCGCCAGTCACTACCCGAACGTTGCCGCAGGCTTGCTGGCCATCGCCGGGCTGCTTTATCCAGTGTGGTTCTTTCTGATTGGCCGTAGGTTGATCCAGTTGGCAGTGCGAGGGAGCTGACCTTCGTTTTCCTCACATGAATCCATCATTGAATGGAAGCAGGAGATGTCTACTTCAGCCCCAGGCTCCTTTTCATCGGGTGAGCCTCGGTGTTGAAGATGACTGAGTTGAAGTCGAGCGTTGACTCCGGGGCGAACAGCAAATAGAGATACTTCAGAGTCTCGGCAAAGAAGAAGCTCTCCATCGCATCCTTCTTCTGCTTGCTGCGCACATCGGCCAGTGCGGCGTAGGCGTCATCGGTCCGGCAATACTTCACCAGCCCATCAAAGTAGGTCTGCCCCATCGCCAGGTACCTGGCGTCATGTGTGTAGTGGTAGAGGTAGTAGGTCGATTCGATGATCTCCGGCCGAAGTTCGTAATTCGGGCTCGTGATCTGCATCTTCTCGTAGTCCAACGTCTCCGGCTCGATACCCGCTAGGTTCCACATCATGTAGCTCGAGTCCTGCAGTTGCCGCGCGCGATGCACATCGTCTCCCAGCGCCAACACCGCTGGATAGAACGCATCGAGCGCGCCATAGAGCGTGTGGGTCCGCTGCCCGCTGTTCATATCCGCCTGCCCATACCAGAGGCCGTTCGGCCGATCGTCTGCAAGGTATTTGTCGATCGCCCGGACGCTCTCCTGCCACATGCGCGCACAATCCTTATCGTCGAAGAGAATCGACGCCTTCAGCAGGTACTCGTAGTAGGAATCGATGCCGCCCATGATCCCGGCCGTCGGATCAGTCCACTTGCCCGTCTCCACGTCAATCTCAGAGCCCACGAGCCCGATCGGCGAACGGCGCTTGTACAACTCCACCAGCGCGCGCTTGGCCATGTCGTAGTAATTCTGCTTGCCGGTCAGCCGCGCCAGCGTGCCGTATTCGATGCAGCAGCGTGCCGATCTCCGCCGGGTTGCTCTTCGTTCCGCGCACCGCTCCCGTATGCAGATTGACGTACTCATACGGCATCCCCGTCGGCGAATCGAACATCGGAGACATGCGCCGCCCCAGCTCATCGGCCAGCTCCAGCAGCCGCTTGTCCCCCGTCATCTCGTAGCAGGAGACCAGGCTGCCCAGCAATCGAATGGTGATCTCGAAATCCTTGACGTAGATGTCCTGGTCCAGATTCAGCTTCGTATCGATCAGCGCCCGCGCCTCATCGGCCTGCGGCTTCAGCCCCATCAGCGTCAAGGTGTCGAGCGCATCCACCGGGGTCATCAACAGGCTGTGCCCTTCGCCATACCAGTCGAATGGCTTCTGACTCAAAGGTTTCAGAGCATCATGTCCCCAGGCGTATTTCTTGTAGCCATTCCAGGCATGCAGGGTTTCAGTGCGAACCCGCTCCGCCATCTCAGCTCTTTTCGCATCGCTCATCGGCTTCGCCGGAGCAGTCGCTGATGTTGAGGGCTCACTCTTGCTCGAAGGAGCGCTCTGCGCAAGGACTACCGACCCAAACAAAGCAGGCAATAAAAGAACAACCGACCAACAGAACTTCGAAACGCGCATCGGAACCCTCTCGAGACAACGAAGACATCATACGGAATCTGTCGCCACTTCCGGGCGTTCGCAAAAGCTCAGCCACAAACAAAACCACCCGGAACCAGTTGTGGTTCCGGGTGATTTAGCTGAAGGCTGATAGCTGAGAGCCGTTCGTTACGCCGCGCTTTCGCTCAGCGAACTTACCCTGAACCGCTTCATCTGGATCGACAGTGTCCGCTCGATCTTACGCAGATCGCCGCGCTCTGTCGGTCCAGCGAACGTCGAAGCAACGCCCTTGGCCGATGCGCGCCCCGTCCGGCCGACACGGTGAACAAAGTCTTCCGCCAGTTTTGGCATGTCGAAGTTGATCACGTGGGCCACATTGGCTACGTCGATGCCGCGAGCGGCAACATCCGTAGCAACCAGTACGCGGTGATGTCCCTCAGAGAAGCTCCTCAGTGCCGAATTCCGCTGGGACTGCGAACGGTCGCCGTGAATCTGTGTCGCCGACCAGCCTGAACGGCTGAGCCTGCGCGCCACCCGATCCGCGCCATGCTTTGTCCGTACGAAAACCAGAAAGCTGCCATTCTCTGAATCCAGAAGATGCTCGAGCAGTTCCTGCTTCTTGTCCGGAGCCACTTCAAAGGTGCGCAGTTCCACATTTTCCGCCGGCTTCAACACTGAACCAATCTCGATGCGAACAGGACTGTTCAGGTATTTCCGCGCCACTTCCTTTACCGCGCCTTCCAGCGTGGCGGAGTAGCAAAGCGTCTGCCTTACCTCAGGCAACGCAGTGGCAATGCGAGCGATGGCCGGCTGAAATCCCATATCGAGCATCCGATCGACTTCGTCGAGCACCAGGATCTTGATCTGGTCCATGCCGCACCAGCTTGCGCTTGAGATAATCCTCAAGCCTGCCCGGCGTAGCGACAATTAGTCGTGCGCCGCGGCGGATTGCGTCCAGTTGCGGACGCTCCTGCATGCCGCCAACCACCAGTGCCACGGTCTGCTGCGGGCTGGTACGAACCGCCTTGAAAGCCGCCTCCACCTGCATCGCCAGTTCGCGCGTCGGCAATAGAATCAGTGCCTGTGCCGCGTTCCGGTCCTGCGCCTTCTGCAGCATCTCCACGATCGGAATCAAGAAAGCCAAGCGTCTTGCCGGTTCCGGTCTGGGCCGTCGCCAGCACATCGCGGCCTTCGAGAGCCGGAGGAATGCAGCCGGCCTGTACCGGCGTAGGGGTTACAAAATTGTTTGTGTTGAGCCGCGCCATCAGCGGCGGCTGAAAGATTGAACTGCGAGAACTCTGTCGTCAAAATATATTCATTTCCTGGATCCCGGAGCCCATCTTTCCCTGAGGCCTGCAATCGGAACCCGACCTTGCAGCCGCACACACGAATCCTGACCACGTGCGCGCCTGCTCTTCAATTTATGCGTAAGGGAGAACCAAATACGTCCCGGGGACTGACCATCAGACTTTCAAACTTCCTCTGAGGTCCGGACCTGCCACACGCTACCTGTATCCGCCGGTTCGAGCTCATTGCCGTCCGGCACCACTCTCCACAATCTGCTGAAAGCACACTGCTCCAGCTGGAGGCGGTTACGCTGTAGGGGCTTGGGGGAAAATCTGTGCCAGGCTGAATTGCCTTAATAAGAAGGGGCAAACCGCCGCTCACGTCCAAATCACTGAGCGCAAAGCTAGTATAGCATGTTTCGCCCTTTTTCCCGGCTTTTAGCCTATGAGCGTGCCTGCTCGACTTATCGCTCTTCCAGACGCGATACCACCTGTCGCACCAGTTTCTCCAGTTCGGGATTCACTCGTGCATTTGCGGCATTCGACGCAGGCAGCGGATCCATCCGCGCATCGGGAAATCCCAACCGCCGTTTCAGCACCAGGATCTCCTCGATCTTGTCATCGGGAATGTGCGTTAGCGGCTTTCCGATCTGTTTCGCGATCAGGTACGTCTTGCAATAGGACTCGAGGATCTCCGTCAGCCATTCGGCGTGTGTCACCGTGTCGCTCCAGCAGACCACGCCGTGATTTGCCAGCAGGATGGTGTTGTGGTCCTGGACAAAGGGCAAGACCGTCTCGGCGAATGCATGTGTGCCTGGAGTCTCGTAGTGCGCCAGCGCTGCCGGACCGATGAAAATCTCGTACTCCGAAATGAGGCCAACCGGCGGCGCGGTCCCTGTCAGCGAAAACGCAGTCGCATACGGTGGATGACAATGCACCACGGCGCGTGCGCGGGGATTGGCGCGATAAATCTCAAGATGCAACAGTAGTTCGCTGGTGCGCAGCCGGTCCCCGGCCACGATGTTTCCATCCATATCGGACAGGCAGATATCCGCTGGCTCCAGATCGCGCTTGCTCATCATGGTCGGTGTGCATAGCACGTAGTTCGCGCCAAGCCGGCAACTGATGTTTCCGCCGTTGCCATCCACGTATTGCCGTTCCCACAGCTTGCGGCCTGCCCGGATGATCTCAGCACGCAAGGCTTCAGCCTCAAACGAACTGGATGCCGCCGATGGGGAAAGCTCGTCTGGCTTGGGCACGCGAAGAGCTTCAACGACGGCCTCGACGACCTCTCTAACCTGTTCGGAAATCGGATTCGCGAATTGCTCCATACAGACCTCGCTAAGACAGCTCCGGCACGCCTAAACTTCAAGCCCACCTGCTCGCGGTCCCACTTCTACATATAGGTCCAGATGCTCATCGCTGTTAGTGACATGGATCACCTCGCAAACGCGTGGCAATCCGGTCGCGTGTGCCCCGTTCATAGCGGCTTTATCGCGATGAGCGGGTTTAATCCGCTGCAACCAGCTTTCTTTGCAGTGCCTCCAGCGTCTGCCCTTTCGTCTCCGGATAGGTAAACAGCACGGTCAGGAACTGAACCACTGTCATTACCGAGAAGAAAACAAAGGGCACGCTCTGCCCCAGGTGTGCGGCCACCCACGGAAAGGTCAGCGCGATGATGGTGTTCATCGTCCAGTGGCTGGCATTTCCTACACCCTGGCCCTTGGATCGCACCCGATTGGGAAATACTTCGCCGATATACACCCAGATCACCGCGCCCTGCGACATCGCAAAGAAAGCAATATAGGTAATCAGCAGCCAAACCAGCATTCCCTGATGCGCGTTGCTGCGGTAAATCCAAGCCACGCCCGCAAGGCAAGCTGCCGTGCCAGCCGCACCAATCAGCAGCAGTGTCTTGCGGCCCAGCCTGTCGATCACGCTCATCCCGATCATCGTGAAAATCAGATTGGTAAATCCGATAGCAATCGCCTGCTGGTCGCCCGACAACTGGCTGAATCCCGCCGCCTGAAAAATATCGTTCAGGTAGTAAAGGATCGCATTGATTCCCGCCAGCTGATTGAATGCGCCAATCGTGATCGCCAGAAACAGCGGATAGCGATATTTCCACCGAAACACTGGCTCGTGTGCGGAAGCATGCTCTTCTGCGAGAGCCTTGCGAATGTCGGCGAGTTCCGCCTCTGGCTCCGGCTCGCCCATCAGCTTCAGAACTTCCAGCGCCTCATCGATGCGGTCGCGCGAAGCCGACCACCGCGGGCTGCGCGGAATTCCAAACAGCAATACCAGGAACCCCACTGCCGGAACAGCCGCGACGCCCACCTGCCAGCGCCACTCCGTCGCGCCCAGGTGCAACAGCCGGATCAGGTAGTTCGAGGTGTAAGCGACCAGAATGCCGAAGACCACGTTGAACTGGAACGCGCCGACCAGACGACCGCGCCACTTGGCCGGAGCGAGTTCGGCGATATACACCGGCCCCAGCACCGAGGATGCGCCAATGCCCAGCCCGCCGATGAATCGGAACACCATCAGCGAGGGCCAGTTCCACGCCAGCGCGCTACCAACCGCCGAAACGATGTAGAGCACGGCCGTCAGCCGCAAAGTCTCGCGCGAGCCGAGCTTGTTCCCCACAACTCCCGCGCTGAACGAACCCACCACTGTCCCGATGAGCGCGATCGCAACTGTCCATCCCTTGCCGTAGTCGCTCAGTCCGTAAAGCTTCACGACGGAATCAATGATTCCGGAGATCACGACCGTATCGAAACCAAAAAGCAGGCCGCCGAGCGCTCCCGTGAGAGTCGCTTTCATCAGGTTCAGGTTGGGTCGCATGTTCTCGCTGTCCTTGCTCGTTATCCTTGAATGCCCAGAACATCCTACAGACGCGAACCCGGAGCAGCAAACCCTTGCGGTCGGGCGAGTCAGGCTCGTTCACACTCGATCAGGAGCGTCAGCTCTCGCGCGGACTCCCCGGCGTCACCACCAATGCGCGGCATCGTTCCGTTCCTCCAGCGCTCCATGCAATTGCCATGTCGCTGTCAACATACGCGCAATCGCCGGTCTGCAGCATCTCATGCATCCCGCCGGCATCCAGTTGCAGCTCTCCCTCCAGCACATACACCACGCTGCACACGGACTGCCCCACTTCCGACATCACACCGGTCGCGCCTGGGGGATACTCGACCATCCGGGCCACAAGCTTTGCCTGAGCGTTCAACGCGTGCAGCAATACTTGCTTCACAACTTCCTGACTTCTCCCGTTTCCGATCAAATGGGCTTTTCGCGTGATTGCCAGTGTGTGCTTCGCGGCATCGGCAAAGAAGTAGCTCAGTCCGACCCCATAGACCCGGCAGATATTCGCCAGCGTCGGCAGCGTCGGAATCATACGGTCGGTTTCAAGTTTTGACAGCAGCGCGGTCGACAGGCCCGTTTCAATCGCGAGCCGTGAAAGCGTCAGATGTTTCTGTGTTCGCAGCGTGCGCAGCTTCATACCGATGCTGTAGGGCTCAAGAGCCCACCGTGCATACGACGGTCCATTCGTCATTGGAATTTCCTCGCAGGAGCAAGTCTTCCGCGAATCGACCTTCCATCTGCTGAAGGATTCTGGAAAATTGACAGCTAGCGCATTGGCCGCCAACGCTTTAGCATAGGTCTACTTCGTGCAATACTCGTTTTCTGCTGCAGCTGGCGTCAAAATTCTCAAAAAGGATCACCCCCATGACCCTGCACTCCTCTGTTCTTTTGCGTCGCGCAATCACCCACCGCCTGCCTATTCAATACGCTCTCACCGCTATGACAATCGCTATCCTGCTCTTCGTGCAGGCGTGCCCCTTGCGGCTCGCGGCACAAGCAGCAGCCGCTCCGCAGGATGTTCTGGTCCTGAGCAATGGCGACACCCTTCATGGAAAGTTCGTTGACGCCATTGATGGGAAGGTCACATTCCATTGCGATCCCCTCGGTGACCTCACCCTCGAATGGGCCAAGATCAAGGAACTTGCACACCGATGGCAATTTTGCCGTCTTCGACAAGACCGTGAAGATACACGGAAAGAGAGGCGCCGCAGCACTTCCCACCGGCACGCTCGAAGTGGCAAACAAATCACTCACTCTGCACACTGAAAACGGAGTTGCTCCGCGCGCCTATTCCCGTCGAGAACGCAGAATTCATCATGGATAAGGCGATATTGGACAAACAGCTCTATCATCATCCCGGCGTGTTCGAAGGCTGGAATGGCGCCGCTACGGCCGGCGCGTCCCTCGTTCGGGCAACCCAGAACTCATACTCTTTCTCTGGCGGCATTGATCTGGTGCGCATTGTGCCCACCGCGAGTTGGCTGCCGCCCCGCAATCGCACGTCCATCGGTTTCATCGGCTCCTCCGGAAAAATTACGCAGCCGTCCTACACCATTCCTGGAACGGGAACCACGCCTCCAATTTTTGTCCCCGAAGTTGTCACCAAGGCCGCTCTCTACCACGCAGAGGCTGAACGCGATCAATTCCTCTCCCCGCGTTTCTTCGCTCTCGGGGAGATTGCCTTCGATCACAACTTCGCCCAGGATCTCGCACTGCAACAGATATACGGCGGCGGTTTCGGCTATACGTTTTTGAAGACTCCCACCCAGGAAGCAAACGTGAAAGCGACGATTCAGTATGAAAAGCAGGAATTCATCTCCAGTTCTTCAAGCGACCTGAATCTGATTGGATCGACGATCGCCCTGTCGTACATCCTTCATAGCAAATTTGTAACCTACAACCAGGGTCTGGCTTACATTCCCGCGTTTAACCACCCCGACGCCTATTCCGTGAATGAAACCAACACACTCGCATTCCCGGCATACAAAAACTTAGGCTTCTCGGTTGGAACGCTGGACAGTTATCTCAACTTCACGCCACCGATCATTGCCGCCCACGAAACACAATTCGTTCCAGTTCACGATGGGCCTCACCTACGCGATCAAATCGAAGTATTAGAGCCGGACGAGTATTACAACCGCCTTCTGCAATCGGCTGAGACCTGCCTTGGTGGCAGGTCTCGCACTTTGATCGACTAACGACATGCGGCCCTTCGCATTAGTTGTAAACAAATCAATCGTGCGGGCCAAATCCAAGGAACGCATGTTCATGCTCCGCAATAAATATGACCCTCTTTTTCCCGTTACGAAATTCTTGAAGTAACTTTGTCGCACGTTACTAATACTTTGAAGAAAACCCTTTGTTCATCACACGTCAATGCTGCAGTTTAGATACATAATTGGTGCGCGATTCAAACTCTCTGAGAACGGAGGAGCTGTTGTTCCTTGTTCTTCCCTGCCGGTTTCGACACACCGACCTATATCGCAAGCGGAGGTCACCTGCGGTTGGAGTTCCATGAATTCCAGCCGGCAGATTGTCCGAAACTCCGAGGAAGATAATGATTCAGCCGCGCTCGGCACCAAGTTCTCCCGATTTTCCAAGCCGCACATTCACCTTCGGAAAGCTGCACCTCTGATGCTGACGGCACCCTCACCCGGGGTGACGAGGTCATTCATCTTCCACCGAAGGAGCTGGCTGCCCTGATTCTGCTGCTGGCGCACGCCGGCCAGATCGTGACGCATCAGCAGTTGAAGAAGGCGTTGTGGGGCAATGTGCACGTGACCGATGACAGCGTGCCCAAATGCATGTCTTCCCTGCGCGAGTTACTTACCCCGGATGATTACATTCAGACCGTCTACAAGCGTGGTTACCGGCTTTCTGTCGACGTGCACGGGAGCGAGTCTGAGGTATCCGAAGCACGACCGCGCCTGGTCATCATGCCTTTTTCGGTTGATATGAATGCGCCGGCCTATCTCGGATCGTCCATTGCTGAAGAAACCATTGCCCTTCTCACGGCCGATCCGCTTTGCCCGGTTCAGCTGCTTGCAAGAGACTCCGCTTTCTCTCTCGCGGCTCGTGGAATGATCGCGCATCAAGTGGGTGAAGCTCTGCGGGCCGACCTCGTTCTGACCGGCACCCTTCGTTCGCTGCCTTCGCAACTTCCGTCTCCGCGCCGAGATGATCCGAGTTGCCGACGGGACACAGATCTGGGTGGAAGACCTGCTTGTTCCGCAAGCACGAATAGCGGGGATAGAAGCGGAATTGGCAAACCGCCTGTTCTTCCGCCTCGGCACTTATGACTCGTTTCTTTCCCGGCATCACGCTCTCGCGACCAGTGATACTGAAAGCCCTGATAGACGCGAGGCATACGAACTGTTTCTGCGCGGTCACCACGAATGGCAGACGCTGCAACGGCACCGCATGCAGGATGGCATCGCGCATCTCACGCGCGCCATCGAACTCGATCCCACCCTCTACGCCGCGCACATTGATTTCGCAAACGCGTGCGTGCTGCAGACCTTCTCAGGTTTTATCTCGCCAATCCAGGCAGCGGAGCAGGTGAGGACCGCCGCCGAATCCATATCGCCCTCGGTTGAAGGCGCTGAGGCCATTCTTCCGCCGCTCGGTTGGATCCATTTTCACGTTGATCATGACTTGCCTGCAGCATTGCGCGCTTTTTCATCGAGTGCGCATCTTCCTCATGAAGCCTCGATCACGCGGCTTCGATCAATGTTCGCGCTGAGTCGTCATCGCTTCCTCGAGGCCATTGAGTTGATCGATGAAGCGCTCCACGCCGATCCTTATGCCCCGTGGCTGAACGCACGGCTGGCATGGGCCTATCACCTGTCGGGCGAAGCAGAAAAGAGCGTAAAGCAAGCAGAGCACGCGCTGGATATTTTCCCTGACCACGAGAGCACCGACATCTACGGATCGATCATTCTCGCGTTCAACGGCAAGACCGATCGCGCCATTGCGGTTTCGGAAAATCTGGTCCGGCGATCGCCGTATCTTGATCCCGCCGTAGCCGTTCATGGCTATGCACTCGCCATGGGTGGCCGCAGGGACGAAGCGCGCTCGATCCTCGAACGGTTGCAATGGCTGAGCCGCGAACGATTTGTTTTGAACTCCTTCACCGCGGCGATCTGCGTGGCTTTGGGAGACATCGAGGGCGCAGTTGCTGAATTGCACTCAGCTTGCGAATCGCGATGTCCGTGGTTTTTCCAGATGCTCGCCGATCCACGCTTCGAACCGCTACACGGCCATTCCGAATTCGCCAGAATGGAAAAAATTCTCGAACGCATGGAGAGCGCCGCAGATAAGAAACCTGCATAGTTGCTCCTCATCATCCCCAGTTCGGCGGAACGGGCCGGGTAAACCAATCAACCTAGCCAGTCGCCGCCCTCAACCTAGTACATTTTCACTGGCTGAACTGATTTTTCCTGGCCGAATCATGAATGCGCCGGGCTGTGCTCGTTGCCGCATTCCTCGCGACGTTTGTCGTAAAAGAAAGCGGCCTCGCAGGAACAGCTCGGGTCCAGCCAATGGAGGAGCGCCTCAATGCGGATTTTTTGCCGACTTTCTATTTTGGTTTTGTCCTTTGTCCTGCTCGCCGCAAACTCGTCGGCACAACAACCTGCCTATCTCAATACCAATCTCTCTCCTCAGGAACGTGCACACGACCTGGTGGGGCGCATGACGCTGGATGAGAAAGCTGCGCAGCTTGAAGACTGGGCAACCGCCATTCCAAGGCTCGGCATTCCCGACTACCAGACATGGAACGAGTCCCTTCACGGCGTAGCGCGCGCCGGGTATGCAACGGTGTTTCCGCAAGCTATCGGCATGGCCGCAACGTGGGACCCCGAAATGGTCCACAGCATGGGCAACATCATTTCTGCCGAAGCGCGCGCGAAGTACAACCAGGCCCAGCGTGAAGGAAATCACCGCATCTTCTATGGACTGACCTTCTGGTCGCCCAACATCAACATCTTCCGCGATCCGCGCTGGGGCCGCGGCCAGGAGACCTACGGCGAAGACCCTTTCCTTACCGGCCGCATGGGAATCGCCTTCATCGGCGGAGTGCAGGGCAATGATCTCCAACATCTGCGCGCCGTCGCCACCAGCAAACACTTCGCAGTGCATAGTGGCCCCGAGCAGTTGCGTCACGGCTTCAACGTTGACCCTAGTCCGCGCGATCTTGAAGAGACCTATCTGCCCGCTTTCCGCGCCTCTGTCACCGAGGGTCATGTGCAATCCGTGATGTGCGCCTACAACTCCATCGACGCTTGGCCGGCCTGCACCAGCAAAATGCTGCTGAAAGAACATCTCCGCGACGCATGGGGCTTCAAGGGCTTTGTGGTCTCCGACTGCGGCGCCATTGTCGACGTGAACCAGGGCCACAAGAAGACTCCCGATATCGAGCACTCCGCCGCTCTCTCGTTGCAGGCGGGCACCGACCTTTCGTGCAGTATGTGGACACCCGGCTTCAACACTCTAGCCGACGCTGTGCGCAAAGGACTCGTAACCGAAGACCTGGTGACGCAAGCCGCCGAGCGGCTTTACACTGCGCGCTTCCAGCTTGGGCATGTTCGATCCTCAGGGCTCCAATCGCTCGATCGCATTCCGTTCTCCTCCGTCGCATCTGAAGCCAATCGTCTGATGTCGCGCAAGGCCGCTGAGGAATGTATCGTCCTGCTCAAGAACAACGGCGTGTTGCCGCTCAAAGCGCCTCAGAAGATTGCAGTAATCGGGCCGACGGCAGACTCATTGCCGTCGATCCTCGGCAACTACGTCGGCACGCCGCTTCACCCCGTTACGCCGCTCGACGGCATGTGAACCAATTCAAAAGCACGCCCATCTTGTACGCGCAGGGCTCCACGCTTGCTGAGGGTATTGGCGTGCCGGTCCCGCGCACGGCTTTCGGACTCAATAAAGGACTGAAGACCGAATTCTTTGCAACCCCTGACTGGACAGGCCGGCCCGTCGCCACAGAAACCGAGCCGCTTGTTCAGGCTGACTGGGAAAACGCCAAGCCCGCACCGGAAGTTGATACCCACAACTATTCAGTTCGCTGGAGCGGCACCATCGCCGCGCCCGCGCCCGGTCACTACGTCTTCACGCTCGAAGTCGGCGACAGTTTCCCTTATTCGCCCGCGGAGAGCTATCGGTTCATGCTCGACGGCAAAGTGCTTGGCGAAGGCAGTCTTCGCGCCAAGCTCGACCTCTCCACGATGGGCAATTTCCACGAGCAGGCCGGTGCGTCACCTACGGCTCCTCCGGTGATGAACTTCGAGAAACCGACAAAGATCGAAGTCGACTTTGCCGATACGAAAGAACACGATTTCAGACTCGAATATTCCCACTCGGCGGATCAGGCCGGCGGTGGACTGACACTTAAATGGCAAGCGCCAGCACAGGCTCAAATCGACGAAGCCGTAGCCCGCGCCAAGGAGGCCAGTGTCGTTGTTGCCTTTGTGGGCCTCTCGCCCCAACTCGAAGGCGAAGAGATGCCCATCAAAATCCCAGGCTTCAGCGGCGGAGACCGCACCAGCTTAGATTTGCCCGCGCCTCAGCAGAAACTGCTTGAAGCTGTGGCCGCTACCGGCAAGCCACTGATCGTCGTTCTGCAAAGTGGCAGCGCTGTTGCCCTCAACTGGGCCAATGAGCACGCCGCCGCAGTTCTCGCGGCCTGGTATCCCGGGCGTCGATGGAGGCGCAGCCATTGCCCGCACGCTCGCCGGACTCAATAATCCGGCCGGACGGTTGCCCGTCACTTTTTATTCGTCGCTCGAAGGTCTGCCACGTTCACTGACTATTCGCTGAAAGGGCGCACCTATCGCTACTTCTCAGGGCAAGCCGCTCTGGGGATTTGGCTACGGCCTGAGCTACTCCACTTTCAAATACGGCCCGGTGAAGCTCTCGTCCTCAAATCTGAAAGCGGGAGACCCGATCACCGCCACCGTAACCGTGAGCAACACCGGCACCATGAGCGGCGACGAAGTTGTGGAAGCCTACGTGAAGACTCCGCAGGAAGGCGGCCCGGTCCACTCCCTCGTCGGATTTGAGCGTGTCACCATCGGGCCCGGCGCCAGCTAAGGAAGTCACGCTAAAGATCGATCCTCGCTCGCTTTCGAGCGTCGACGATCAGGGCAACCGCTCGATCCTCGCGGGCAAATACACTCTCACCCTGGGCGGCGCGCAGCCGGCGGAAACAAAAGCTAAATCGGAGGCTGGCTTTACCGTAACCGGCACGGCGCCGCTGCCGAAGTAGATTTGGCAGCGAAGCGGGCTGGTTCCCCCGGTCGACTGGGGTGGAATCCGCGCCGTGACGTCGGTCAAGGCCGGTATTCAACTGGGTCTACCCACCCATACATCCTCTGTGACCAAGTTCCTGCGGCTCAGTTAGTTACTGGACGCTGCATCGCCGCAAAGTCCCGATTTTATCGAGTTTCGTACTTCCATCTTGATGAGTTTCGGCCTGCGGAATAACATACGATTCCTTAACTAGGATTGCGTGAATCGCAGTTCTCAAGGAATCGCCTCGATGAAAATCTACTGGATATATAGTGTTCCGAGCTGGCTCTCTTGCACTCTTACAGTGATCGCGTTTGTGGCCTTTGGCTTGGCCGGCCTTTACCTCACTCGTGGCTGGGTGAGACGCCTTGACAGCAAAGAGCACCATGCCTACAACCACATAGTCGGTTTCTACATGGCGGGCGCCACTGTCTTGTATGCGGTTTGTGCCGGCCTGCTGGCCATTGGAGCCTGGGCTACTTATTCAGAGGTACAGGGAAAGGTCGATCATGAGGCGAACGCCCTTGGCGCTCTTTACCGCGACATCGATGCGTACCCCGAACCTGCGCGCTCCATCTTGGAGCAAGACCTGCGCACCTATACACGCGAGGTTATCGACGTGGGGTGGCCGATGCAACGGCGCGGAATCGTTCCCAATAACGCAAGCTCAGTTTTCGACCGACTTTCAGCAACACTTTATGTCCTACGAGCCCCAAGACGAGAGACAAAAAATCCTGGCCGCAGAGGCCTATAGATCCTTCAATGACCTGACAGAAAGCCGAAGAGCCCGGCTCAATAGTGTCAGCGGCGAAATGCCCGGGCCTCTGTGGACCCTCGTAATCGCCGGAGCTGGGATTTGCATCGCGGTTACCTGGTTCCTTAACCCTGAAAGCTTCGCCATGCACTTCTGGATGACGATATTGTTTTCAGCCTTGTTAGCTCTGCTGATTTTTCTAATCGCAGTTCTGGATAATCCTTATAGAGGAAAGACCAGCGTTTCTCCTGAACCTCTAGAGCGCGTGTATGAACAAATCATGCAGCCGCCAAAATGAAGCTGCCGGCCTAGCGAGGTTTCGGAGTTCCGAAAGGATGCCGGCCTCCGATCCTTTTCACATTTCCTGGCACAGGAACGACTCAGTGCACTTATCTGCAGTCAACTACCGACCCGGGGTGATCAACATCACACGAATGCCCTCCTCTCTGGTTGAATAATTTTTAGAGGATGACGCGGCGCGCCCCAGCGCGTACCGTTGTATTCGATCAACCCCATTCAATCTGCTGCGGAGGCAAATTGCTTTTAGGCATTCTCAAAGAAACCACTCCCGGCGAAACTCGCGTCGCTCTGTTGCCGGAAAACCTGAAATCGCTCCTGGCCCAGGGCATCACCTTGGTTGTCGAATCGGGCGCTGGCAAAGCGGCCGGAGCATCGGATGAAGCCTATTCTGCCGCGGGAGCCACGGTTACAGGCGATCGGCCCTCCATCCTCGGTGAAGCCGACGTGATTCCCGTGGTGAACGCGCCCAGCGCATCGGACCAGGCGCTGCTCAAATCGGGGTCTGTCGTCATTGGATTTCTGCGGCCGCTTGATGCACCCTCCGCGCTGGCCACCGCCATCGCCCTGCACGTAACTTTGTTCAGCATGGAACTGGTGCCGCGCATCAGCCGCGCCCAGTCGATGGACGCGCTTTCTTCGATGGCCACCGTCGCGGGCTACAAAGCCGTGATCAACGCCGCCGGAGTGCTGCCGCGCCTCTTTCCCATGCTGATGACCGCAGCAGGAACCATTCCGCCGCGCGAAGGTATTCGTCATCGGTGCAGGAGTCGCAGGCCTGCAGGCCATTGCCACCGCGCGCCGCTCTGGGTGCCGTCGTCCAAGCTTACGACGTTCGCGCCGCTGCCGGCGAGCAGGTTCGCTCTCTGGGCGCAAAATTCCTTGACGTGGATCTCGGCGGCATCAACACTGAAGGCGGAGGAGGCTACGCGGCCGAACTGAGCGAAGAAGCACTCAACCGCGGCCGCGATCTCATCGCCCGCACAGCATGCGCACGCCGACATCATCGTCACCACCGCGCAGGTTCCCGGACGTCCCGCGCCGCGTCTCATTCGTCGCGATGCCGTTCAGGCCATGCGCTCCGGTTCCGTCGTCGTCGATGTTGCCGCACCCGCCGGGGGCAATTGCGAACTGACCATCCCGGGCCTGACGCAGACTCTTGGCGGAGTGACCCTGATGGCGCCGTTGAACCTTCCAGCCGAGTGTCCTGTTGACGCGAGCGCTCTCTACGCGCGCAATGTTCTCAACTTTCTCGGTCTGATCGTGAAGAAGGGTGAGCTCAGCATCGACATGGCAGATGAAGTCCTCGCCGGTGCCTGCGTCGCACACAAAGGCAGTCCCGTAAATCCGCGCGTTGCCAAGCTGCTTGAAACATCAAATGCTGTCGGCTAACTGAAACTCTGGGTGCCCCATGTCTCGCGTCTGAGACATGGGTTTACTAACTCCGCTAACCGGTGCGAAGCACCGCTAACAACGCGAACTCCGCTGTGTTCCTGGAACGACCATGACGCCCGCTGTTCTTATCGCTTCGATTTACGTCTTCGCGCTGGCAGCCTTTCTGGGCTACCAGGTCATCAGCCGCGTGCCTCCGCTGCTGCACACGCCGCTGATGTCTGCCACCAACGCCATCTCCGGCATCTCGCTTATCGGCTCGTCTGGTGCTGGCTGGAGCGGCGCACTATCCGCTCTTCGCGCACATCCTCGGATTTGTCGCCGTCACCACCGCCACGATCAATGTGGTCGGCGGCTTCGGCATCACCGATCGCATGCTCAAGATGTTCAACAAGCGCAAGGAAGTGAAGCCGGCGGAGAAGGGGTGGCGAAATGACCCTGTCCACCTACTTCATGGAAGCCACCTACCTCATCGCTTCCATCCTTTTCGTCTTCGCGCTCAAAGGCATGTCGCACCCTGAGACCGCGCGCCGCGGCATGTTCCTCGCCGAAGGCGGAATGCTCGCCGCCATTATTGGCACGCTGATCGGCACGAACATCGTCACCTGGGTCTGGATCATCGCCGGTCTCTCCATCGGTTCCATCATCGGCGCGTGGATGGCCATCTGGGTTCCGATGACCGCCATGCCGCAGCGGACGGCGCTCTCGCACGCGTTCGGCGCGTTGGCAGCGGCCCTGGTCGGCGTTGGCGAGTTTCTGGTTCACGCCAAGAGATGCCCGGAGTGACGCGCGCGCGCCCTTGGTTTTGAAGTCATGCTCGGCGCGCTCACCACCACCGGATCGCTGATCGCCGCAGGCAAACTGCAAGGCATCATTCACGGCAAGCCGATCCAGTTCAAAGGCCAGAACGTCGTCAATCGGCCTCATCTTCCTGACGATGGCGACCTCGCTTCTTCATCTTCATCGCTCACCCCGAAAAGACCGCAGTCTTCTACACCATGCTGGGCCTGGCTTTTGTTTTCGGCGTCATGCTCGTCATCCCCATCGGATCGGCTGACATGCCTGTCGTCATGTCGCTGTTGAATTCCTACGCCGGCCTCGCCGCTGCGGCCACCGGCTTCGTGCTCGGCAACAATGTGCTCATCATCGCCGGCACGCTCGATGGGTTCTCCGGATTCATTCTTTCCGTGCTGATGTGCAAGGCCATGAACCGCTCCATCACCAACGTCCTCTTCGGCGGCATTCGGCGCAGTCATCGCCGAAGCCACAACCGATACCGGCGGAGTGATGCGCGAGATCAGTCTGGACGATGCGGCCATGCAGCTCGCCTTCGCCAGCCGCGTGATCTTCGTTCCCGGATATGGCCTGGCGACCGCACAGGCGCAGCACGCAGTTCGCGAACTCGCCGAACTGCTGGAAGAGCGCGGCGTCACCGTGAAGTACGCCATCCACCCAGTCGCCGGACGCATGCCGGGGCACATGAATGTCCTGCTGGCCGAAGCCAACGTGCCCTACTCCTCGCTCTACGAGATGGAGCAGATCAATCCCGAATTTCCCATCGACTGACGTGGCTGTTGTCATCGGCGCCAACGACGTCGTCAATCCCGACGCGCGTGACAATCCCAAAGTCGCTTATCGCCGGCATGCCGATCCTCGAAGTCGATCGCGCCAAGAGTCGTGATCGTGCTCAAACGCGGCCAGGGCCGCGGTTTCTCCGGACTTGAAAACCCGCTCTTCTTCAAGTCCTGCACCTCGATGCTCTACGGCGACGCCAAATCCAGCCTCGCCCACCTGGCACAGGCGGTGCAGCACGTGTAAGAGCAGGGACGTTGGGACTAGGGACTAAAAGACCTACCGACTAGGAACGAGAGACTTGAATTTTGGCGTGACCGGCGGCATGTCGGCAAAGGTCGGAGCTTCCCAATTGCCCACATCTCGGGAATATCGCTTCAAAAGACGACCTTCGCCTGCCAAAGCCACTGTCATCCTGAGCATAGCGAAGGATCTGCGGTTGTTCTTGGCATCTCATCCGCCCGAAACTTCTCGATCGTCCACCATCGGAGCGTAACCCAGACCGCGCTTCCGTCTTTCGCGTGAAAGCCAGCAAAGCAGGATGCAAACCCCTGCAGAGAGCGTCAAACTGTCATTAGGAATCCGCCGCCACAGGTTTCGCTTCCGGATTCTGTCAGGAGAACACGTCATGAGAATCGCAATCCCTCTTCTCGGTTTGACGTTTCTGGGAGCCGTAGCTGTGGCTCAAACTCCGATGCGAGATGCTGCCGCTTCGGTTCTGGTGCGTAGCCTTACGATCATTTCCAACGACTTGCCTGAACCGGAACGTCTGCAAGTTGCTCACACGTTCAAGGACTGCACCTGTCCGTTGCTGGAGATTTCCAGTCGCGTTAAGGTGAAATTGAACGATCTTGGCTATGCTCAGGCCACAGCGGAGATTCCGCACCTCGCCGTTCTGCTCGATACTCCGCCTGCAGGACCAACCGATATCTCCGTTTTGGTTATTGCCGGTGCAAAGTATCGGATTGACGCAATCTTGATAAAGGGTGCTGTTGCCTTCCCGAAGGAAGAGATCATAACTCAACTCCCGGTTTCTCCCGGCGCCCTGTTCAATGCAACGGCCATCGGAAACGGTTTGGAGAATATCAGGAAGTTATATTCCAGCAAGAGCTACATGAACTTCGGCGCCATGCCAATGTTGCAGTTCGACGAGACGCGTCACACGGTCGTGCTGACGATCGATATCGACGAAGGCCAGCCTCCGGGCAACGGCAGCCATTCCCATTCAACTTAAGACCCCAGAAGAAGTGGACGGATTTTCAAAGATTTGTAGGATCGCGGTCGAGTCACCGTCGATGCGGACATTTCGCAACGGAACGTAGTCCCTTCGTCCCTGGGTCCCTAACTTCCATTCCCTGTCTCACAAATAAATCGGCGGCAGGAGCCCTCTCCTGCCGCCACCGGTATTGACTAAAACCGCATTTGCTCTCTGCTTACACTTCCACTGACGGAAAATCTGCCCTACTGGTTCTCAGTCGGCGCTAAAAAATTTCTCCTGGTCCGCGGTCATCCAGCATCCCCTGTGGCCCGGGAGGCGGAGGAGGAGCTCCCCCGTCGCCGCCAGTTCCCATTCGGCCTGGGCCGCCGTGCCGCATCTGGTGCATGCCTTCGTGGCTCTGCCGGAACTCCTGCACCTGCTTCCACTGGTCCGGCGTGAGTTTGGCACGCAGTTCAAACAGGAATCGCGCGTTCGCCTTCTCCAGCTCGGCGCGGGCCTGAGCCACCTTGTCGATCTGCGCCAGAACCGCCGACTCGTTTGGCTGATCGGCCTTCACCAGCGGATCCATGGCGATTTCAGCCTTTTCCACGTTCGCGCGCAGGTCCACCAGCTGTTCGCGATGCTGCTGGAAGATCGCGTCCATCGCCTTGCGCTGATCTTCGGTCAGATTCAGCTTTTCAGCGATCTTGGGATTGTTCCACCAGCGCCCTCGCTCGCCCCGCATCGCCCTCTCCATGGGAGGCCGATGATATCCGAATCCCGGTCCACCTGGTCCAGGTCCACCGGGTCCGGGTGCGCCCGGTCCAGGTTCCTGCGCAATCGCCAAGTCAGGGCCTTGAGCGAATGCCGTTGCCGCGGCAAAAATAGCCGCCATCGCGATTCCCAACCTTACTGCCATCAAAACTCTCATATCTTTCTCCTTCGCTGAATTTCCTCGAGTCAGCAGTAGTTCAATTTCCTTGGGCTTCGTCCTCGGCCATCAATGTCGCCAGCGGTTGCAGCGCGCTAGGAACTTGCCGCGCCACGTCGCTGTCTACATTCGCCATCAGATCTTCTTCGTTTAGCTTTGCTATCCTGGCGGCTTCCAATTCGCGCTGCTGCTCCGCGATCCGCGCCGCTTCAAACTTTGCCGCTTCCAGTTGCTGGTGATTCTGATACACACCACCTGAAACCGTCCCTGCAAATACCACGCATCCCAGCGCCCACTTGGTCACGGCGCTCAAGTTGGTGCGAGCCGGGGCCTTTGCCTCGCGTGGACGGCTCATCATTGCGTCGCTCCACGCATCCACACTCAACTTGAAATTGCCCAGCGCCTCGCGCAGTTCCGGCTCCAGCGTTTCCAGTTTTTCCAGCTCTACGGCCGACTTCTCGCGTTCCTCGTTGCGATTCATAGCATTCCCCAATCCCTGTTCCCCGTCCCCTAATCCCTGTCCTTCCCAAATTCCTTGCGTATCCTGCCAAGCGCGCGGGAAAGATGCGCTTTTACCGTTCCTTCACCCATGCCGGTCGCTGCGGCAATATCTTTCAATTCCATCTCTTCTACAAAACGAAGCAGAAATACGGTACGCTGCCGATCGCTCAAATTTTCAACAGACTGCCAGACCTTCGCAACCTGCTCACGCGCAAGCATCCGCTGCTCCACCGTTCGCTCGCCGCTCGGCAGCCAGTCGCTGGCTTCATCCAGGTCGACTGCGTTGGTGCGCGTCAGCCGCCAGAACTGCATCCGCCGGTTGCGCCAGTGGTCCTTCTGCAGGTTGATCGCAATGCGCATCAACCAGGTCAGCGCGCTTGATTCGCCGCGGAAGCTCGACCAGTTCCGGTGTGCCTTCAGAAAGCAGTCCTGCGTCAGCGTTTCAGCCAGGTCCACGTCGCGCGTGGACGCAAGCAGAAAACGAAAAATCTGCAGCCTGTGGCTGCTGACAACGCTCTCGAACTCCTGCGCGGCAATCTCTTCCGCCGTGGCCTTGATCATCGGTTCCAATGCTGTGCAGGCAGCCATCACTCAGGTAGACGCCCTGCTGAGACCCGAGTTTACAGCCGCCCTGCGATTTCTGAATTTTAGTGCATACTTCTCAGTTCTTTTGACGATACCCCGGACCCGAAAGCCGCTAACCGGCCTCCCTGGAGTGTTTTCTCAAGAGTAACCATCAATCAGTTTCAACTCGCCTACCAGCCCTTGAGAATCTGAATTCAGGCTTTGCGACGGCAAATTTGAGAAAAATGCTGGTGAATTGGCCCGTCTGTCATTTTTGCCAGTAGCCCCCCGTAGCAAATGTGAGCGAAAAATGGTTGTCCTGAGGGAATTCGAAACACCCCTGCAGCGGTGAAAACCTTCGGCCAATTCCCCTAAGCCCGGAGTAGATCTATGCCAACAAAAAATGCACGCAAGGCATTGTCAGTGACAATGAGCCTCCTTCTCGTTATTGCTTCGCCTCAAGCATCGGTCGGATACCAGGCCCCGAGCTCGGATGCTCAGCAAAACACCGGGACTACAACCGACTCGGCGCCCCAGAGCGCGAGCCAGTTGCAGGCGCTGGTTGCGCCGATCGCGCTTTACCCAGACGCCCTTGTGGCCCAGGTTCTTGCTGCTTCGACATTTCCAGACCAGGTTGCGGTTGCGGAATATTGGATGCAGCAGAACAAGAGTCTAACGGGAACGGCACTGATGCAGGCCGTTGATAAGCAGTCATGGGATCCAAGTGTGAAAGCGCTCACGCAGTTTCCTTCGGTGCTCGATAACCTGTCGAAGAATCTCAGCTGGACCTCGTCGCTCGGGGAGGCTTATCACGACCAGGCAGCGGACGTGATGACCGCGATCCAGACTCTGCGTGCTCAAGCCAAAGACAAGGGCAATCTGAAATCGACCTCGCAGATCACGGTCGTGCAGCAGTCGCCACAAACGATCGTCATTCAGTCGGCCAACCCGCAGGTCGTCTACGTTCCGCAGTACAACCCCGCGGTGATTTACGGCTATCCCTACGTGGTTCCCAGCTACGTGGCTCCCGTGTACTCCACCGGCGACATGGTTGCAGCGAGCATGCTTTCGTTCGGCGCGGGGATCGCGGTGGGAGCAATGATGAGCGGCGGCTGTTGCGGCTGGGGATACAGCAGTTGGAATTGCGGCTGGCACGGCACGGCGGTGATCTATCACGGCGGCGGATACTACGGTAATTCCGCGTGGCATGGCGGCTATTACAACGGCGGCTATCACAATAGCTATGGCTACAACAACGCCTATAACCACTCGGGAAATAACTACAACAACTACCACGGCGGCAATACGTACAACAAAAACACGGTCAATGTGAATCGCCAGAGCGCGCAGAGTTTCAACTCAGATCGCTCTTCAGCTTCGAACTCCTGGGCGCAGCACGATTCGACCAGTGGAAGATCGACCGCCTTCAGCGGTATGAGTGGGCGTTCGGGTGACTTCGGCGGCGGTGGGTGGTCCTCGAGAGCGGAGAGCGGTCGAGGCTGGGGGAGTATGCGATCGAGTGGCTTCAGCGGCGGCCGATTTGGTGGTGGTGGCGGCGGCTTCGGAGGAGGCGGTTTTCGGCGCTGATCAGACTCGGGTTGCGTAGCCAGAGAACTGAAAAGAGCTTGGAGGAATCAATATGTTTCATCGGACCTGGACAACTAAGAGCGTCATTGAGAGCTCCGCGAAGCTCATAGCGCTCTCGCACTTGTCATTCTGTTCGTATCCTGCAAGAACGCAGCAGACTCCAAGCCAGCTCAACGAACTTTTGCGACACCCACAGAAGCGGGCACTGCGTTTCTAGACGCCGCCAAATCTGGCGATCAGCAAGCCTTGCTCGCAATCTTCGGCCCTGACGGCAATGACGTGCTTTTCTCCGGCGATCCCGTGAAAGACAAAAACGGGCTGCAGGATTTTGTTTCTGCCTACGGCCAGATGAATCGGTGGCGAGAGATCAAAGCGGGCGGCGAGATCCTGTATGTGGGTGCCGACAACTATCCATTTCCAGTTCCCCTGGTTAAGAATTCCTCGGGGCAGTGGTCCTTCGACACCGCTGCCGGCAAAGATGAAATTCTTGCGCGCCGAATTGGCAAAGGCGAGTTGACTGCGATTGCGGCGTGTCTTGCGACTGCCAACGCCCAGCAGCAATACTTCAGCAGCCCGCACGATGGCGACAGCGTAAAGCAATACGCCCAGCGGATCGCGAGCGACCCGGGTAAGGAAAACGGGCTGTATTGGAATGCTACAGGGGGCCAGAATGCGAGCCCTCTTGGCGATCTCGGTGATTTCGCGAAGGCCATTGGCTACACCAGTGCCGGCGATAAGCCGCAGCCGTTCAATGGCTATTACTTCAAGATTCTGACCAAACAAGGCGATAAAGCTCCCGGTGGTGCGAAGGACTATATCGCAAACGGAAAGATGACCGGCGGCTTCGCTGTTCTGGCTTATCCAGTGGAGTACCGGAATTCGGGAATCATGACATTCGTGGTCGGCAAAGACGGCGTCGTCTACCAAAAAGATCTGGGAGAAAAGACGGCCGATCTTGCGTCTGCGATTGCGGAATACAATCCTGGAGATGGCTGGAGCCCGGCAATAGCAAAGGACGATTCTAATTTGAGGGCTTCAAATTAAGGACGCATCTTCTCGGCAGAGATTTAGCGGAATATTCAGCTACCTGTGCCTGGTCACGATAGTTGACATGCGCAATCTCGTAGCCAGCTGCCGGCGTTCGTGAGTGAATCGCGACAGTGTCCGGACGCTCGCGGAAAATGAGACTAACCAGGGTCGGGTCGGTAATGCGCACAACTATTGTCGCGTTCTCTACCGTCACTGCCACCCTGGCGTCCGGCAACATTTCACCGCGTCCTTCAGAATCCTCCTTGAACACAGAAGCCTGCCCGGCTCTTAGCAGATCCTGAATTTGACCTCGCCCTTCGCGTGACCCTGGATACTTGTACAAGTAGAAGCCGAAGGAGTATTGCGCACTTCCGTTCTTTGCTGTCACGGTCCAGGTATATTCGCTGGCGTTATCTGGAGTGTCGGCACGGTTCCATGTCCAGACCCCATCAGCCGGCTGTTGAAACGGAATTCTGAACTCGGCGGTGGTTGCTGTAACGGTGCCGGTGGCTGTCGGCGATTGCGCGAATAGCGGCACCAGCGTGAACGCAAATACGGCGATTTGCAGGATTCGCATGGTTGCTCCTACTCAGAGATCGTCAACGTGCAGATGATGGCGTCGGGGCATGCACAGGTCACTCTGAAATTCGCAGTTTGGTGAAATACGCTTCGGTTCCCAGCCCAATCCACAACGCCACGGATCCCTTGCTGTCGCCGAGTTTGAGATCGTTCACAATTAGCACGGGCTGCGGAGAATCGTTGACATACAAACGGGCCTTCGCACCGTCTACCTCAACTTTGATTTTTGTCCACTCGCCCGGTACGACGTCCACATACGACTCATACTGTCCCGGCGACTCCTTTCGCAGCCTGAACCATGGGTAGTCGGGCATGGAGATGTATTGCGTGGAATGATTCCGTCGAAGCTGGTCGTCGGCGCGCCCATTCGTCGGGCGGATATAAAAGCATTCGTACTTTGACGGGTCAGAGGCTACACGAAATGCAATCCCCACGAAACCTCGGGCATCGGATGTGGCGCCGGCCCGAGGCTTACCGGCAACTTCAATCTCGATCGTGCCGTCATGGAACGTGGTGTCTGAAACGACAGCTATCCCACCTCCCTCGCCGTTCTTCTGCGCAGTCAGCTCTGCATCGGCGGCGACCGCCGGGGTCACACGGACAGCTTTGCGGTCGTGGTAAGTCACAGCCTCGACCGTCACGTCGTGCGGCTGCAATCCCTTTGCGGAATCCAGAGAGAACATCTGCGCCCGCGCTGAGGACGGGAAGACGAGGCCGGCAATTAAACCGGCAAGCATGCAGCGGAAACTTAACCTTGCTAAGCATGCAGGCCAGTATATCCATCCGCTTACTTGCGCGACTGCACCAAATTCCAACCGCCGAACGGCTTCACCGTTCCGCAGTTTGGCCCGCCGTCCTTTCCAGTCCCTGGGACATGCGCTTCAAAAACCAACCGCGGATGATCCGCAACCTGATTGATGATTTCGGAAGTAATTCCACTGAGCGGGATCTTCAGACGCCGACTCCAGCTTGTGTCCGTTTGGCCTGCGCAGGCGCCGATGTCGAGGTAAACAAACCGAGTATCGGGTGGACCCTGAACGAATGGACCCAGCAGATTCGGCGCCGCACCCTTGGCGCCGGCTTTCGCCCGGACGCTGAACTCGAAGCGCAGATCGCTGGTTCCCGATCTTTGCTTCTGGACAGTCTCGTATGCGCTGCCCCGGCCCTTCTGCAGACCGAAATCTACTCCCGCGGGTGGTTTTTCCAAGACGATGCGAAACGTCAATTCATGTTCCATGGATCCCCCGTCCGTTGCCGTCCGCTCTTCAGGCATTGTGCCCGAATCGCCCAGCCATCGGAAGTCCGCCAAACCACGGCTGCTAAACTGTCGTTGATTTCAAGCCGGGGGGATTGCAGCCACATTCCTCCGCAGCAGGAAGCAAGATGCTCCTCGAGTCACTCCGCCAGCAGGTCCTTCAAGCCAACCAGGAAATCTCCCGCCGCGGACTTGCCCCGCATACCTTCGGCAATGCCAGCGGTATCGATCGCTCTGGAGCGCAACCATTCGTCGTCATCAAGCCCAGCGGAGTCGACTACGCCACCCTCACCCCCGCCGACCTGGTCATTACCGACCTCGACGGCAAAATCATCGAAGGCCATCTACGCCCCTCCAGCGATCTCGACACGCACACCCTGCTCTACCGCGAGTTCCCCCAGATTGGCGGAATCGTCCACACCCACTCCGAGTTCGCGACTTCCTGGGCGCAATCCTGCCAGCCAATTCCCTGCCTCGGAACCACCCATGCTGACTATTTTCACGGTCCGGTTCCCGTCACGGAAGCACTCACCGCCGAAGAAGTCTCCTCCGGGTACGTCCGCAACACCGGCGCTGTCATAGTCCGCCGCTTTCGCTCGGAGGGCCTCGACCCGGTAGCCGTCCCTGGAGTTCTCGTCGCAGGACACGCACCCTTTGCGTGGGGAAAGACGCCTGCCGAAGCCGTGGAGCATGCCGACGTTCTGGAATACATCGCCCGGCTCGCCTTCCGCTCCACCCTGCTGAACTCGGCAGTTGGGCCTATTCCCACCCATGTGAGCGAGCATCACTATCTGCGCAAGCACGGCCCGAAAGCAACTTACGGCCAGCGCTGATCAGTCAGGCGGGTTCCGAGTTTGGGCTCCTTCTCAACGGGAAATCAGATACTTAGCCCCATATTAATTTCAATAGGACAATTCCTGTCCACGTATGGCTCCTACTGTTTTCTGCATTTTTCCCGGAAATCCACATCCCATCGTGTTGACATCATGACTGCGGAAACGTCCTTATCTTGCGCCGTCTCTGTCGTTTGGCGGATTAATACCGATGGATCAACGTCACAACGCGCATGGCAACCCGCGTGCATCCATTCCAGTGAAGCGCGACTCTCTGCGAATGGAAACAAATCTTTTCAATCGGTTGCAGGCGATGCTCCTGGCCCTGGTGACGGTCGGCCTGGTGCTGCTCGCCGTTTTGAATTTCCGACAGGAGAGCAAGTTCCAGCAGCCCGACGATGGCGTTTGGTGGGCCGAGTCGAATGGTGGGTTGCAGGCCAGCAAGGTCCTCCCCGACAGCCCAGGGCAGCTTGCGGGTATCCACAAAGGCGACCTGCTCACTGCGGTCAATGAAGTTCCGGTAGCCCGAGTTTCAGACTTCGAGCGGGTACTTTATCGCACTGGAGCGTACGGGAAGGCCAATTACTCGGTTACGCGCGATGGAATACCTCTTGACACCCCCGTCATCGTCTATCCGGAGGCGAAAGATCGCAGTTCCTATCTTGGTCTACGGCTTATTGGCGTCATCTATCTGGCGATTGGCATTTACGTCCTCTTCCGCCGCTGGACGGCCCCCCGCGCCCTCCATTTCTATCTTTTCTGTCTTGTCTCTTTCGCTCTGAACGCCCTGAAGTACACCGGGCAGTGGAATTTTGTCGACAAGACCGTGTTCTGGTCGAACATCATCGCCGGGGCACCTTCAGCCCGCGCTGTTCCTTCATTTCGCGATCAGCTTTCCTGAGGAGCGGCTAAAGGACCGTGGACGCCGTTGGCTTCTGCCTGTTCTTTACGCGCCGGGCGTCGCGATGTTCGGCTTGTGGATCACGGCAATTACTCGTTGGCAGGCTACTGGCATCCTGCTGCACCGCCTCGACCAGGTCAATTACGGCTACATTGCCGCGTTCTACGTCTTGGCTGCGACCCTGTTTTCGGTCAGCTATATACGTGCAAACACGCCTTTGCTTCGACAGCAATTGAAATGGCTGTACCGTGGCGCATGGCTCGCGGTCGCACCTTTTACGCTTCTCTTTGCTGTGCCCTTTCTGCTCGACGTGCGGATGCCGAGCTTGCTCACCAAACTGGCTGGACTGTCGCTTGTCTTCCTGCCATTGACCTTCTGCTGGGCCATCATTCGCTACCGGCTGATGGATACGGACCTGATCTTCAAGCGCGGATGTGGCTTACACGCTGGCCACCGCCAGTTGCTTGGCGGCTATTTCGGCAGTCATCGCGATTCGCTGCGGATATGGTCCATCAACGGTTCCAGACTCCATCCGCGAATGGGCATTGATCCTCGCCATTCTCGGTACGGCGGCCATCTTTGACCCGCTCAAGCGGCGCATCCAGAGTTGGGTCGACAAGGCATTCGACCGGCAGCGATACGACTACCGCAAGGCACTCATCGAATTTGGCCGCGGCCTCAGTTCTGAAACCAATCTGGACGCGCTACTGCATTCCATCGTGGAACGCCTGCCGCGCACCTTGCTGGTGTCGCGCGTTGCCCTCTTTCTTGCCCAGCCCGGCGAGGGAATGCGCCTTGCCGCATCGCACGGCCTGCTCTCTTCAGCCTCTGAGCGCAAACTGGCACTTGGTTTCCTCGACTTCGATCGCGCCGCGCACGACCACTCGCACATCTTTCTCGAGAACGCGCAGCAGGCACTGCATCTGCCGCCAGAGCAGCAGCGCACCGCAGCCTTGCTCGACCTGAACTACTACCTGCCTTGCCGCGTTGCAGGACGGACGCCACTGCGCGCACCATTGCCGTGATCGGCTTAGGCCGCACCATTGGCGGCGATTTCCTTTCGAGCGAAGACGTCGAGCTGCTCGAATCGCTCGCCAGCTACATCGGCATCGCGCTGCAGAATGCAAGCCTGTATGCGCGGCTCGAAGAAAAGATCAGCGAGTTTGAGCGCCTGAAGGAATTCAACGAGAACATCGTCGAATCCATCAACGTGGGAATCCTCGCTCTCGATCTGGAAGATCGCATCGAGAGCTGGAACGCGCAGATGGAAGCGATGTATGCCCTGAGCCGCGGGAGAAGCCATCGGCCAGACGCTTCAGTGATGTCTTCCCTCTCGACTTCATTCGAGCAATCGACAGGTTCCGCAATGAACCGGGCGTTCACAACCTCTACAAATTCAGCTCACCACGCGAGCCGGCGAACAGCGCACCGCCAACATCGCCATCGCGCCGCTGCTTTCGCGGGACTTCGTTATCGTCGGGCCGCATCATTCTCGTCGATGACATCACCGAGCGCGTCTCGCTCGAACGCAACTCGCGCAGGCCGACAAGCTGAGTTCCATCGGGCTTGCTCGCCGCCGGTGTTGCGCACGAAATCAATACACCGTTGGCGGTCATCTCCTCTTACGCGCAGATGCTTTCCAAGCAAATGCGCGGCGATGCGCGACTGGGCCCGGTGCTCGAGAAAATCACGCAGCAGAGTTTCCGCGCTTCTGAAATTGCCAATGGCCTGCTGAATTTCTCGCGCACCTCCACGACCGAATTCCGCGAGACCAATCTCAACCAGGTGATTCGCGATACGCTTTCGCTGCTCGAACACCAGTTCAAGACTCGCGCAGATCGATCGTCGATGCCGACTCTGACAGACGAACTGCCCACGATCCACGGCAACCCCGGAAAGCTGCAGCAGGTCTTTCTCAATCTGCTTCTGAATGCCAAAGAGTCGATGCCCGGCGGCGGCAGGCTGCGCGTCGCCACGCTGTTCAACGGCCATGTGGAAGCCGTGATCGCTGACTCCGGCTCCGGCATCGCACCAGAACATATGAAGCGCATCTACGATCCGTTCTTCACCACCAAGACCACTCCCAAGCCAGGCGAGCGGCGCGGCACCGGTCTTGGGCTATCCGTCTCCTACGGAATTATCCAGGAGCACGCCGGCAAGATCCATGTCGAGAGCGCCGTCGGCGCCGGCACAACCTTCCACCTTGAATTCCCGCTATTAAGGAAGTCGGTACATGTCTGAAGTTGATCACTTTGAATCTCTCTTCATCCGGCCAGTCTTCTCGTCGGCGCTCATGCCGCCGGAGCATTCTGGTCATTGACGACGAGGCCGGCATTCGCGAGTCGCTCGAGGTTCTGCTGATCGCTCGAAGGCTATACGGTCAAGACATGCGCCGCGACGGCGAACAGGGCCTGCGAATGCTCGAAGTCGGAGAGCTTCGACCTCGTCCTGCTCGATCTTGCGCTGCCTGGCCAAAGCGGCCTCGAACTTCTGCCGCAGATCAAGGAACGCCAACCGGAGACTGCCGGTCATCATGATTACCGCTTACGGCACCGTCGACAATGTGGTCGAAGCCATTCGCGCGGGCGCGGAGAACTTCGTCCAGAAGCCGTGGGACAACGAGAAGCTGCTCGCCGACATTCGTTCGGCCGTCGCTCGCTACCGGGCTGAAGAAGAAAACCTCCAGCTCAAGCGCACGCTCAAGCAGCGCTACAACTTCGCGAACATCGTCGGCAAAAGCGAAATCATGCTGCGCGTCTTTGATCTGGTTGCGCAGGTGGCGCCCAGCCGCTCCACCGTCCTGATCCAGGGCGAAAGCGGAACCGGCAAGGAACTGATCGCCAAAGCCATTCACGCCAACTCACCGCGCCGCGACAAGCCATTCGTGCCCGTCAACACCGGCGCCATGCCGACTGATCTGCTCGAGTCCACGCTCTTCGGGCACGTGAAGGGCGCGTTCACCTCGGCCATCGCCTCGAAGAAGGGACTGTTCGAAGTCGCCAATGGCGGAACTCTCTTCCTCGACGAAATCGCCACCATGGGCATGGACACGCAGGCCAAGATTCTGCGCGTGCTGCAGGATCGGCGCTTCATGCACCTTGGCGGCATTCAGGAACTCCAGGTCGACGTGCGCATCATTGCCGCCACCAATGTCGACCTGCGCCAGGCAGTGCGCGAAGGCAAGTTCCGCGAAGATCTTTTCTATCGACTGAATGTCATCACGGTCGATCTGCCTCCGCTTGCGTGCTCGCCGCGAAGACATTCCGCTGCTCGTCAACTCACTTCCTCGAGTTCTACGCCAACGAAAACGGCCTCTCCGCACGGCAGGCTCTCCGCCGACGCCTTGCGCGCGCTCATCGACTACGAATGGCCGGGCAACGTGCGCGAATTGGAGAACTCGATCGAACGCGGCGTCGTGCTCTCATCCGGCCCCATCATCGGTTCCGACCTTGCTGCCCGGCCATATCACCGGCCGCAGCTTTCAGGATGCGCTGCTCGAGCACAATCCCAACGCCTCGCTCTTCGACATCCTCGAAGATATCGAGCGCCGCATCATTATTGAAAAACTTGAGCGCTGCAACTGGAACCAGACCGACGCCGCTGAGCAGTTCCGCATCCCGCTCTCCACCCTGAATCAGAAGATCAAGCGTCTGAACATCGAGATCCGCAAACGCGGCCGCGGAATAAGTTCACGAACTGCCACTAACTGCGGGTCACGACCGATCGAAAATGCGCGCCAGGCGACGCCGCCCTTTTCATAAGGTCTAGAAGAAACCGACGCGCCTGCGAATCCGGCGACCGCCCGCTGCCAAAACTCGCAGCCCGCTCGGTTGTTCAATCACGCGAATCTCCCATCGCCCTGGCACTCGCCGCCACACTTGATGCGCCACTTCGGAACCAATTCCGCGCCCTCTGTATCGGCGGAGAATGAAGAACTCCGCGATATCCAGATTGCTGGATCACCTGACCGCTTCAGAACCCCTCTTTACGAGAACAAACCCCGCCAGCTTTCCCTTCACTCTGACGAGGAATGGCAACCGGCCAGCGTCGCTCCAATAGAGCGCGAGTTGCGGATAGCCGAACCGGCCTTCCTCCCCGACCTCCAATTCGGAACGCAAGGTTACGCTGATGTGACGCTGGGAGTGTCGGCGGGAACGCACAAGATCGATCTCTATGCGGTGGGCTTCTCACATAGCATGCTGTACCATACGTCGCTTTCGATCACAGTTAATTAATGCATTCCCCGAAATATCTGTCGGAGTCGACGCACATGATGACAATGTCCTCGAAAACGAGGTCAGGGCAGTGACGAAACACACAAATGATTATCATGTGCAAAGATGGAGCCCTGGCGAACCCTGTCTTGGCTCGCATTCTTCCCAAGCAAACAAGGAGCACACGAACATGAAGCCAAAGAACACGATCTGCCTGTGGTTCGACAAAGATGCGCAAGAGGCTGCGCGCTTCTACGCCGCGACCTTTCCGGACAGCAAAGTAACAGCTGTCCACGAGGCTCCCGGTAGTTATCCGAGCGGCAAGAAAGGCGATGTCCTCACGGTGGAATTCACCGTATTGGGCATTCCATGTCTCGGCCTTAACGGCGGCCCGATATTCAAACAGACTGAAGCGTTCTCATTCCAAATAGCCACGGACAATCAGGAGGAGACGGATCGATACTGGAACGCGATCGTCAGCATACGGCGGCAAGGAAAGCGATTGCGGCTGGTGCAAGGATCTATGGGCTAATCTCGTGGCAGATCACTCCCCGCGCGCTAACCGATGCGCTTGCGGCCGGCGGCAGTGAGGCAAGCCGTGCTTTCCAGGCCATGATGACGATGCAAAAGATCGACGTCGCCGCCATCGAAGCGGCGCCACGGCCTACCTGATCGCACGGAACGGCTTTATTCGTCTAGATCATGCTAAATAGTCAGATTGCGCTTTGGAAAATGAAATCCGCTAGATCAGATCAGGGAACCAGCTTCTTCATCCTGTAGCCAGGAGCCGCTGATCGAGCTCGCCCGGTTGGTTCACAGCTTTTTCCCATTCTCGGAGAAACCATCGCAGCCCATCCGGCGGTTGCAGCCAGACGTCCGCCGCAGTCTCGCGCCACGCGCGCCGCATCAGTACGCTCAGGTGCGGCCTCCGCGACTGTTCACGGCGCAGAATGCGGCCTCGTCGGTTAGGTCGTCTCCCACAGTAGTCAACGGGCCGCGCCGGGCTCGGCCAGCGCGACGATGGCTTTCACTGCTCCGCCCTTGTCGCGGCCCACGCGCAATTCCACGCCTGCCTCAAAGTCGAGCAGTGACAACCCGCTCACCTGCGCCGCAGGTTCAAACAGCGCGCGCGTCTTCTGTTGTATGTGCATGGCTTGTCGCGGAGAATGCCCGCGCCAGTGCATCACCACTGCATTTGGCTTGTCTTCAAATAGGCCGCCGAAGCATCGCGCTGCAACTGCTCTCGCAATTCATCCAGCTTTGTCGCGCGCTTCAGGCGGAGCCTCCTGCATTTCGCGCTTGCCGGTGATAACAGCCGTTCCGCGCCGTGCAGTCCCCACACCTCAACCGGTTCCGGCAGCGTGCAGCATGGGGTTGATTTCGCCCGCGGGCCTGCCGGTAATGATGCTGAGGCGCGTGCGATTGTCCCTCTGGATCACCGCCAGCAATTCGCGAATCCCCGCCCACGGCCGCGCCTCAAATCGGTTGATGCGGAAATCGGCAAGCGTGCCGTCGTAGTCCAACAGCAGCAGTGGAGCTTGGGCGCCATGCAGCGAGTAAAAGAAATCGTTCAGTTTTTCTGATTCTCTCTGATTCAAACCGAGTCGCCTTTTAAGCCATCTTCCGGTAGGGGTCAATGGAGATGACTGTCTCTGCCGAAGGTCCGGCATGTGTCTCCGCTGCCTCAGGATTCTCCAGCCGAACATCGCGCAGATCCCCAGGATCATCGCCGCCCAACGGTAAATATTGTGTTCCATCACTTGCTTGCGCATCTCCTGCATGCGCTGCCTCCGTTCTTCACGAGGCATCTCCAGGCCGCGATGAATTGCCTCGCCCACCTCCGCCACATCGTAGGGATTCACAATCAGCGCATCGCGCAACTCAACCGCCGCGCCGGTGAACTTGCTGAGCACCAGCACGCCGTCTTCATCGTCGCGCGCCGCCACAAACTCCTTTGCGACAAGGTTCATTCCATCGTGCAGCGAAGTCACGAGGCAGACATCGGCGATGCGATACCAGCGATTGACTTCTTCGTGATTGCACTGGCGGTCGATCAGCACCACGGGCTTCCAGCGCGCAGTCTGGAAGCGATGATTGATCCGCCGCACTTCTTCGTCCACTCTCTTTCGCAAGTCGGCATAGCTCGGGATGCGGGTTCTGCTCGGCGCGGCAATCTGTACCATGGTCAACCGTTCGCGGTGCCACGGATGCTCAGTGAGCAATTCTTCGATGGCCAGCAACCGCTCGACAATCCCCTTTGTATAATCGAGCCGGTCGACACCGACGGCAAGCATCTCCGCGCGCACGTTGAACTCGGAGAGCAAAGCACGGCGTTCTTCCGCACGATCCTCTTCCCTGCCCGAAACAATCACGCGCAGCGAGGCCGGTATGCCGCCACTGAACGCAACGCTCACCGGATACGGGCGGACCATCGTCGTGTGTCCCAGGCGCCGCGCCGTCATGTGCTCGCGATCGGTTCGCGACTCCAGCACCCGGTCCACCGTGGAAAGAAAATTGTGACAATGCTGGGGAATGTGGAATCCGATCAGGTCCGCGCCCATCAGCCCATCCAGCAGTTGCGCCTGCCACGGACAGATTCCAAATGCCTCGGGGTTCGGCCAGGGGATGTGCCAGAAAATCGCCACCCGTGCATCCGGTCGCGCCGTTTTGATCAGTCGCGGCAAGAGGGCAAAGTGATAATCCTGCACGAATACCAGCGGCTCCGGGCTGCCTTTCATCTCTTCGAGTAATGCAGTAGCAAACCTCTCATTGACGCGCTGATAAGCTTCCCAATCGGAGGCCCGGAAAATAGGGCGCGTATGCGCGATGTGGCAAAGCGGCCACAGTCCTTCGTTGGCAAATCCGTCGTAGTAGCGCGATTCCTCTTCGGGCGTAAGCCACACACGCCGCAGGGTATATTTTGGGTCTTCCGGCGGCACGCGCAGCCGGTCGAATTCGTCAACGTTTTCCGCGTCGGCATTTCCACTGCCGCTTGCCACCCATACGCCGTCACAGGCGCGCAGAACGGGTTCGATAGCTGTAACCAATCCGCTCGGCGGTACGATGCAGGTCGTCTTGCGGCCCTCGCGCACATGCATATAGGGCTCGCGGTTCGAGACGACGAAGATTCGGCCGCCCGCCTTGTTCCTCATATGTACCGGCAAGCCGCTCGGGCGTCCAGAAGTGCTCTCCCGCATCGCGCAGGCGTGCCTCTGCTGCGGCCGCCGCTCGCGCAGCGATCAAGCTCTCCGCCATCGTCTCCACTTCGCGAGCAAGTGGACTGAAGATGCTCATCTCCGCCGCACCCGGTGAAAGCCCTCTCTCGAAATGCCCCATCCGCAGCCGACGCAACCGTTCCGCGACGCGCATCAGAGGCCGCATCAAGAACCAGCGCACCATGAAGAAGGTTACGGTAACAATCAACACGACCGTTGCGAGAATCCACCAGAAGCTTCGCCGCCAAAGATCGTAACTTTGATCCCGTATATATCCGGCGTCGACCAGAATTACCAGTGCGCCAACAAGCCGGGGCCCGTCATGCAGCGGAAACACCTCCGCGAGCCACTGAGTATTTCCGGTATGCCCAAAAGCATTGACCTGAATTCCCTTTTTGAGCGACCGCTCAACCTGCGTTCGCGACAGCACGTCCACTGGAGTTTTCTTCGCCAAGGATTCGAAGGGCGGATGTGCTAGGGCCTCGAAGACAGCGGGGACTCCGGCTGAAGAGAGTAGTTGCCCCTGCGGGTCGTAGACCCCAACCCCTAAAGCTCCGATCTCCGCTTTCGCATTTGCGGCCAGCTGTGCGAGGCCACTCGTGTTTCCCTGCGCAAATGCCTGGACTATCTGGGGCTTGAGACTTTCGCCCATCCAGCTTGAGCGCCATTCAAGTTCTTGACGCAGAATGTGCTTATGCTCGAGCACCTCGAAGTAAGTTGAAGCAATCGAGAGCAAAGTCACGCCTGCTATCAGTGCGAGGATCAGCCGCAAGCGAAACGAGTGCATTCGATTTCCCCCTTGGAATCTTTATTGTTAGATGCTTAACCTTCGCTGACAGTCACGCATCAAAGAAAGCATCAGTCCATTCAAGAACTTACCGCGTTTCGATTAAGGCTTGCGGTGCGATTTCCGCAGCTAAAGTGTGTAATTCTTGCTTCATCGGCCAACCGAAATGCCATACAGACTGCGCCACCGGATGCGCTATTCTGTGCAGAGAGGACAAGTAGCCCGTATCGTTTGACTTACGGTGCAACCACCTGATGGCATTCCCTTCGATCGAGAATACCGCCAAGAATATCGTCGCAACGGTGCAGGATTATTCACTGTTTGCCTATCGCGGCGCCACGAATCTCTTTCGTCCGCCGATCTATTGGCCTGACTTCCTGGTGCAGTCTGACATCATTGGGTTTGGTTCGGCCTCAATTGTGCTCCTCTCCGGCTTCTTTACCGGGGGAGTGCTGGCCCTGCAGTCTGCTGCTACATTGTCTCAGTTTGGGGCTACCGCCGTCACGGGAAGGTTTGTCAGCACCTCGATGATTCGCGAACTTGGACCGGTGCTCACGGGCATTATGGTCTCCGGTCGTAATGCTTCCTCCATGGCCAGCGAATTGGGTTCCATGGTCGTCACCGAGCAAATTGATGCCATGCGTGCCCTAGGCGTCGACCCCATGCGCAAACTCGTAACACCGCGCATATTCGCCTGCGTCACCATGCTCTTCTTTCTCACCATTGTCGCCAATTTCTTTGGCATCCTTGGCGGGGCGGCTGTCACCGTCTTTATGAATCACCAGAATGGCACGCAGTATTTTTCGATGGCCTATGAGTATCTGCGCCTTGGCGACATCATGCAGGGCCTCATCAAGCCACTCTTCTCGGGATTCATTATTGCCAGCATCGGTTGCTTCTACGGTCTTCGAACAACGGGTGGAACCGAGGGCGTGGGTCGTTCCACCATCAAAGCCGTCGTCGTCTCCTCCGTACTCATCATTTTTGTGGATTTTCTCGTCACGCAGGTCATGCTGACCATCTTTGGCTGATGACAAACCTCGATCTCTCCGCCGCGCCCACACAGCACGACCGTCCTGCGAACGGTGGACCGGTCCTCGAATTCCGCAATGTTTCAATTGGTTTTGAACGGCCGGTGCTGGAAGACGTGAGCTTCACGGTGGGTCACGACGAGACTCGCATCCTTCTCGGTCCAGCAGGTGTCGGCAAAAGCGTTCTTCTCAAACTCGCCAACGGACTGCTCACGCCGGACTCCGGCTCCATCTACCTTTTCGGCGAAGAGATCTCGCACCTTCCCGAGGAGGAGCTCTTCCATCTGCGCACCCGCACCGGCATGGTGTTTCAGGAAGGCGCGCTCTTCGATTCGCTGACGGTTCGCGATAACGTTGCCTTCCAGTTGATTCAGGAAGAGGTCCCCGACGAAGAGATCGATAGCGCGCGTGCGAGAAGCGCTGCGATTTGTGGGACTGGAGCAGACCTTCAGCCTTTATCCCGGAAGCCTCTCCGGCGGCATGCGGCGGCGCGTCGCCATCGCTCGCGCTCTCATCAACAATCCTCATCTCCTGCTTTATGATTCCCCGACGGGCGGCCTGGATCCTGTCACCTCCACCACAATCATCGAGTTGATCGTGAAGCAGAGGGACGTCTATCACAGCCCATCCGTTTTGGTGACGCACCGACTGCAGGATGCCTTTACCATGTGCAGCCATCGTTTCGAACCTGCGGAAGAGCGCATGGTGCTCTTGCCGAAGGATCAGACTGACGCGAAGACAACGTTCCTCATGCTCTCAGAAGGCCGTCTGATCTTTGATGGTTCGCTCCACGAGCTTGTCTCAAGCCAGGACCCCTTTGTACGCGAGTTCATCGAGTAGGCACTGGATCGTAGCGTTGCTCATTTCCGCGTCTGACAATCGGCTCGATACAATGGCGCAGATGCGAGTGGCGCTAACGGCGGCTCATGCGCAACTTCCCTTTCCCGCCCCAGCAATGCGAGGCCGAACAAACACCCCGGAGGAGTATGACGCGCGGACATTCCAGGACCTTCGCGCTGCTGGCACTTATTGTTTTCGCGCTCTGGCCGCGTCCAACGTCTGCCTATGCACTGCTCACGCACGAACAATTGATCGACCTGACGTGGAAGGACTCCATCGTTCCGCTGCTCCTCAGCCGCTATCCCAACCTGACCCCGGCCCAGCTTGACCAGGCGCGCGCGTATGCCTATGGCGGTTGTGTTATTCAAGACCTCGGCTACTATCCCTTCGGCGACGAATCGTTTTCGAATCTGACCCACTACGTTCGCTCCGGAGACTTTGTCCTCAATCTCTTTCGCAATGCGCACGACGCCAACGAACTGGCCTTTGCGGTTGGCGCGCTTTCGCACTATATCGGCGATTCTTTTGGCCACGCGGACGCTACGAACCTCGCTGTTCCCATCGAGTTCCCAAAGTTGAAGGCAAAATACGGTTCCTCAGTGAACTACGCCGAAGGCAAACACCAGCACGTTCAGACAGAATTTGCCTTCGACATCAACGAGATTGCGCATCACCGCGTTGCTCCACTCCGGTTTTTGCGCCACATCGGCCTCGCCGTTTCAATGCGCCAGCTCGCGCTGGCGTTCTATCAGACTTACGGCATCACGGAGAACTTCACTGGCCGCCAACGCATCAATGTTCCCGAATATCGTTTTGCGGTGCGCACATTCATTCCGCGCATAGCGTATGCGGTAACTCTGCTCCATCGCAGCCACGAGCCTCCCGATCCCACGACTCCAGAATTTGTCGAGCTTCAGAAGGAGGCTGCCGAAGTTGGACAGGAGAACAACTGGCAAGCGTACCGCCGCAAAGCCGGAGTCGAGACATACCTGATCGCTGGATTCCTTTTCATTCTGCCCAAGGTTGGTCCACTGAGGATGGTCTCAGTCAAAGGCCCAACGGAACAGACTGAAGCGGATTACGCGCACAGTGTTGCCATCTCAACCACGGCCTTGCGGCGAATCCTGGTGAACTTCACTCCGGAGGCGGCCCGTTACAAAGGTTCTGCCCCGCCACTCGGGAGCCTTATCCACTCCAACGTTATTTCGCCGCAGCCGCGCGACCCGCACCATCCTCTTGCCAATCGCGATCTCGATACCGGTCGTGTGGTCCAGCCCGGAGGCTATCCGCTCACTGACTCGACCTATGCCAGCCTTCTGCACAAGCTTGTGCAGAAGCCCACGCAACCGATTCCTCCCGGCATCAAGGAGGACATCCAGAAGTATTATTCAAATCTCGATCTGCCCATCACGACCAAGAAGGATCCCGATCACTGGAAACAGGTTCTCGCCGATCTGAACACTCTGGGCGGCATGCCCACCAGCACTGCGCCCGAGCCGTTCCCCACTTACGGTGACGATCAGGGCGCGGACGAATAGCCTTCTGCCGCATGTACCTTCCTGGACTCCGATAAAGCAATGTCATCCTGAGCAAGCAAAGCGCGTCGAAGGATCTGCGGTTGCTTTTCTCGCGCTTCACAAGAATGCAGATGCCCAAGGTTCTCAACGAACTAGCCACTCTTAGTGCGTTCTTGTACATCACAACCTGACTCCGCGTCATCGTTTTATACTTTCCGGTCGATTGCTTTGATACCGGAGACACGCATGAGTTCGATTCATCGCTGGCACGCAATCCTCGTGATGACGATTGTGGGCGTAGTCGCACCGCTTCTCGCAGCGCAGGATTTCAACCTGACCGTCGGCAAACACGAGGTTCTGCAATCCAAGGTGCTCGCAGAGAAACGCGACATACTCGTTTCCGTGCCAGCGCAACTCAAGCCAAACATGCCGCTGCTTGTCGTGTTGGACGGCGAATGGACTTTCACGAAGGTTTCCGTTATCGTCGATCACCTGGTCGGGAATGGCCGCCTGCCGCCGATGGTGGTCGCCGGGATCGTGAATACCGATCGTGGCCGGGATTTCACTCCCACTTTTGAAGGCGGGGAGTTCGCAGCCGGGCCTTCGGATCGCTTCCTCTCGTTTATCGCCGACGAGCTCATTCCGCACCTTGCTGCGGAGTATCCAGTCGGCAAGTACCGCATCCTTGCCGGACACTCGAATGGCGGCATGTTTTCGCTGTATGCGTTCATGCGGCGGCCCGAAGTGTTTCAGGCCAACATCGCGTTAAGCCCGAGTTTTGGACTGGATGATCGATTTGTTGCGCTTCTCAGCCGTGCCATCGCGAAGCCGAATGCTTCGCCACGCTTCGTCTTCATCGGTGCGGGCGGCGATGAAGAGGCCGACATCGCTGTTGGCGCAATGCGTGTGGCGAAGACCTTTGAAAGCAGTCCGAACGCTGACCTCGAATACCACTACGAAATATTTCCGGGCGAGACTCACGGTTCCGTTGGCCTGCGCGCGTACTATCGCGCCTTAGAAACCCTCGCCGAGCCCGATGCCCGCGTTTCTTATGGTCCCGCTCGTTACTTGAGCGAAGCGCAGCGCCGCCGCCATGCATGGGTTCGCCGATTCGGATCCAGCTTCGCCACCGACTCTTTGCCCGAGTTCTCCGTAGCGCGGCCTATGCTCGACGAGCTTTCCTCGCCCGGCAACATAAACCTCGCAGCATATTGGGAGCGGCTGAAGACCGAGTATGCTGACGACTTCCGCTTTGATCCTGTCGAGCGTCAGAACCTGATCGCCTATCTCGACGCTGGAGGCCGCAAGGCGGATGCGGCGCGCCTGCGTGGCCTGCCCGGCTTCGCACCCCCTCAAGTTCTGGGCAATAACTACGGACCCGGCGTAAATCTGTCTGCGGGAATGGTGGCCGATCTCCCTCTGCACGGCTCGCCGGTGGATCTTTGCCATCCCGATGCGACACCTGTGGTTCACGGAGCCGTGCTAGCTCCCGATCGCCTTAACCGCGCCAACATGGCCTACCGTTTCAGCGGAGACAGCGCCTCGATCGAGATTCCCAAAAACGCCGATTACGACAACGCCGGTTCCATCAGCGTGACCGCCTGGGTACGCCCGCATAAGCCGGCCGCCTATTCCGCGTGGGTTTCGCAAGTTGGACCGCGCTGGGGTTCGCAGTGGCGTCTCGGCTTCGGGCCAAATCCCACAACTCAATGGGGCGCTACGATCTTCGGCACGCGCTGGACGGACTACTGGGTTAGCGGCGATGGCCTTCCCGTCGATACCTGGACGCACACTGCCGCCGTGTTCGATCAGACTCTTGGCGAACTGCATATCTACGTCAACGGACACGAGGTCCAGACCGTCCATGATCTCGGTCCGTGGGGCGCAAGCCCGGGTCCAATCCTTATCGGAGCCCAACGCGATGACGGCCTCTTCTTCAATGGCGACGTTGGAGAGGTGCGCGTCTATCGCCGGACGCTGAACGCCGCAGAAGTAGCGGCGATCAGCAACCTTAAGCTGGATGAGGATTCGTCAAAGTCTTCTTGCATTCAACCGGCTCGAAGATAGGAAGCACGCTACCACCGAATGCCAAACGTCAGCGGGATAATGTCCGTGGCCACTTTGTGGTAGTCGGCATGGTGATATCTGAATTCGGTGTAGAACTTGATAGGGCTTTCGCCGAAGCGATACGTTAGCCCGCCGCCGATATTCTCTCCGAAGGCATCTGCGCTCGTGCTTCCGGTAACGATATTCACCTCACCGATGGTGCATCCGTACCACCACGACCAGTAGGGATCGCAAACAATCGCGACACCTGGCGTGGTTGTTTCGCCCGAGCGGTGGTACCACCCGATACCCCCGATCGCATACGCTCCAAGCTTATGTCCGAGCGGCACAGAAACTACCGGGTCAAAGGTCACCGCATACTGGCGGGCAGATGCATCCGGAGTTTGAAGGGCCTCCTTCGTGCTCGAGTTGACTGGTAGATCTTGCCACATGAACTCGCCGTTGGTACTCAGCCACTTGTTGACTTTGTAGCCGCCGCCCGCGACGAAATTGCCTCCAGAATTAATGAAGGAGCTCAGGTCTCCTGTGGGAAAGCCGATGCCGCCTCCGATATTGAAGTTCCATCTTCCATCCTGTGCGTGCACCACGCACGCCGAACCAAGGGCCAGCAGCATCATCGCAAGAAGCTGCAGAGATTTGGGCAACCGATGCCGTGCGACAATTCTGGTTTCCATGCTTGCGATCCTCCAAAAAAGAAATGATTGTGCACCTACCGCGAACTGAGGTTTTAGCTTGCTTGGAAGAAAACAGGGACTGCCGAACCGAAAAGGCCCGGTTCAGGAACCCGGATCGGTGATGGTGCCGGCGAGGACTACCAGGGGAGCCGCACCAAACCGCGACTTGAGGGAGCAATCCTATCGCCGAATCAGATAAATCGGCTACTGGGAAAAGTACTAGGTCAAGAGGGCGGGAATTAAGTCTATGAGACTGTCAAACTATGAAATCTAAACCAATTCCGATCGCGCTGGTACCGATCAACCTCCATCTGCTAGCCTTGCAGGTTTGAGCAATACAGAATGGTAAGGTGCAATTATGGCTTTCAAGTTTCAGGGAGTTGATTTTCTCCATCTCGATGCAAGCTTCAGCGAAGATGAGCTGCTGGTTCGCCGTACCGCGCGCGATTTCGTCGAAGACAATCTGGTCCCGATCATCGAAGAGTGTTTCCGAACTGAGCGCTTTCCGCGCGAGCTCGTCCCCGTCATGGGCGAACTCGGCTTCTTCGGCGCCAACCTGGAAGGCTACGGCTGCGCCGGGATGTCGAACGTGGAATACGGCCTGGTGATGCAGGAGCTGGAGCGCGGCGACTCCGGCTTTCGCAGCTTTGTGAGCGTGCAGTCGGCGCTCTGCATGTATCCCATCTACACCTTCGGTTCCGACGAGCAGAAAAACACCTGGCTGCCCGCCATGGCCAGCGGCGAAAAGCTCGGCTGCTTCGGACTCACCGAGCCCGGCTTCGGGTCAAATCCCGGAGGCATGACCACCACCGCGCGCAAGTCTGGTGACGAATACATCCTCAACGGCGAAAAGATGTGGATCACCTCAGGAAATATTGCCGACGTCGCAATCGTCTGGGCCAAGGTTGAAGACGAAGAACATCTTGTGCGGGGATTTCTGGTAGAGACAGATCGTCCAGGCTTTCGCGCCTACGAAGTTCACGGGAAGTGGAGTTTGCGCGCCTCGATCACCAGCGGCCTCTCCCTGCAGGACGTTCACGTCCCCGCCGCGAACCTGCTTCCCAGGCTCGGGCGGCCTGAAGAGTCCGTTGATGTGCCTCAACCAGGCGCGCTACGGTATCAGTTGGGGAGCCATCGGCGCGGCTATGTCCTGCTACGACACGGCACTTCAATACGCTTTGGCGAGAAAGCAGTTCCACAATCAGCCCATTGCCAGCCATCAGATCATCCAAGACAAGCTGGTGTGGATGCTGTCGGAGATCTCGAAGGCCCAGTTGCTTTCGCTTCAGGTTGGCCGCCTCAAGGACGCCGGCACGGTCGGTCACCAGCACATTTCCATGGCGAAACGAAACAACGTGTGGATGGCGCTCGAATGCGCGCGCATCTCGCGCGACATTC
Source organism: uncultured Acidobacteriaceae bacterium (assembly GCA_963782775.1). GTDB lineage: Bacteria > Acidobacteriota > Terriglobia > Terriglobales > Acidobacteriaceae > Telmatobacter. The sequence goes on along the minus strand of CAWALE010000010.1, from coordinate 115,513 downwards.
TGGGCGCAAATGGGATCACCGAGGATTACCCCATCATGCGGCACATGATGAATCTTGAATCGGTAAAAACTTACGAAGGCACACACGATATTCACGCACTGATCCTGGGCCAGCACATAACCGGAATCGCGGCTTATTAAACTACCTCGGTTTCACCCATACCTCTTCGCGGGTCTACGGGTACTTGTGCGCCATAGCCCTCTTGACGCCTCTTGCGCGCTAAGCTAGTTTCAAATCAAAGGGTCACGCCTGTTCGGCAGATGCCCGGTCAACGCAGCAGCCAGAATCTGCGTTCTGTCCAGAGGACATGGTCTGCAATCGGTGTTGGTCGGGCCGATCCGTGCGTACCAAACGAATTGCCGGCTTCAGTGGGCCGGATGAGACCCCTCAATGCAGACCCGATTCAAACGCTTCAGTGTCATTGGCGGTTTCGCAATCCTCCTGGCCATTCTCGTTGCCGACGCCTACGTTACGAAACGTCAACTGGACCAGCAGATCGAAACGGGCCTCTGGGTCACTCACACACGCCAAGTCCAATTGCAGATCAGTGAAGTGGAGTCACTGCTCAAAGATGCCGAAACGGGGCAGCGCGGTTTTCTCTATACCGGCGACGACCAATACCTCGGACCCTATAATCAAGCGATCGCCAAGGTCGACTCGCATATCAACGCACTCGCGGAATTGACCTCCGATAATCCCCGACAACAATCCGCGGTTGCAGATCTTCGCGGTCTGGTTCGCACCAAACTCGACGAACTCGCCAGCACCATCGCCCTCTACCGCTCCGGCAAGCAGGATGACGCCCGGAAGCTTGTCCTCAGCGACGCAGGACTGGTCACTATGGATAAGATCCGTGCCGTGATCGACGTCATGCAAGGCGAAGAGAGCTCCCTGGAAGCGATACGAAGCGCGGCCCATCGCAAGAACATCTTGCTGACCACAGCCTGCATTTACCTGACGACGACACTGGCCGTGATCGGTCTCATTCTTCTTGCTTATTACATCCTGCGCGAGATGAACCTGCGTGAACGACATGCCCAGGAGGTGCGAACCAGAGAAGAGTGGTTTCGCATCACGCTGACCAGTATCGGCGATGGGGTGATTGCAACCGATCAAAACGGAAACGTCACTTTTCTGAACCCGATCGCCGAGGATCTCACCGGCATAACTACCGCCAGCGCCTCTGGCAAGAACATCCTCGAAATATTTCCGATCTTTAACGAAACCACGATGGCGCCGGTCGATAATCCCGTGGCCAAGGTGATTGCATTGGGCCGCGCCATGGGGCTCGCAAACCACACCGTACTTCGCAAACCGGATGGAACCCTCACCCCCATTGACGACAGCGCCGCGCCCATACTTGACGACGACGGCAAACTCATCGGCGTGGTTCTCGTGTTCCACGACATCAGCAGCGATCGCAAGACCGAACGGGTTCTTCGCAACGCTGAAAAGCTTGGGGCCGCAGCGCGCTTGTCTGCCACGGTGGCACATGAGATCAATAATCCTCTGGAGGCCGCTGTCAATCTCGTGTACATCGCCAGAATCGATCCACAGGCACCCGCCGCGGTAATCCAGTTGCTCACCCAGGCGGAACAGGAGTTGGAACGAGTCGCGCACATTACCCGCCAGACACTTGGATTCTTCCGCGATAACAACGAGCCGGAGCCGATTGAGCTTGAGTCGCTCGTCGGATCGGTGTTTCGTCTTTACTCAAACAAGTTCGTCAGCAAGAAAATCAGAATCGAACGTCATTTCGGTAAATGCCCTCCGATTCGGGGAGTGCAGAACGAGGTCAAGCAGGTTCTCTCCAATCTCATCTCCAACGCTGCCGACGCGGTTGCAGTTGGAGGCACGATTGTCGTGACGCTGCGATGCGTTGAAAAGGCTGATCGTACCACCGTGCATATGCTCATCGAAGATGATGGGCCGGGCGTAGCCGATGAACACAGAGAGCGAATCTTCGAGCCGTTCTTCACCACCAAGCAGGACGTCGGCACGGGGCTTGGACTGTGGGTGTCGCGCGAAATCGTCGAGCGCCATGGCGGCTCTATCGAACTCGCGAAACGCGAAAACGGATCTCGCGGAGCGGCATTCAACGTCATTTTCGAAGCACTGCCTGAAAATTCCTGAAGGCTTTGGTTTCAAGCCGGCGAAATGTCCCATCGACAAGGCCGCCCCAATACGGCATATTCGTAACCATGTTCAACTTGACTTCGATTCGGCGCATTGAGGTTTGCGTTTTCGCGTTCGCTGCCTTCTCCTTTGTCCCTTTCAATCCAACCGCTGCCGCGCAACAGCCTGCACCCGCGCAAGGCCGACTGTGCTGCACGCGGCTCGCCTGCTTCAGGTTGATAAGGGTGCGATCCTGCAACCGGGCGAAGTGCTTGTCGAAGGCAATCGCATTCGCGCTGTTGGAACCAGCGTGGAGCACCCCGCCGGAGCCAAGGTTCTCGATCTCGGAAATGTGACTCTGATGCCCGGCTTGATCGATGCACATATTCATTTATTTCTGCACCCGGGCGCCGAAGATCTGCAAACCGTTATCGAGTCCGTGCCGTGGCGGACAATTCTCGCCGAGAAGGCTGCCAAAGACGACGTAATGGCCGGCTATACGGCGGAGCGCGATATGGGCACCGAGGGCGCAGGTTCCGCCGATACAGCCATACGCAACGCCATCAACCAGGGCCTGATTCCGGGACCGCGCCTGCGCATCAGCGGCAACGCCATCGATCTGCTGGGCGGGCACGAGGATGCCAATCGCTACAATCCGGCTCAGCACGTGCTCTCCAATGCTGACTACGCCAACTCCGCCGAACAACTGATCGAGGTCATGCGCCAGCAGCACAAGGAAGGCTCCGATTTCGCAAAAATCTACGAGACCGGCAAGGACCGCATGGTTGATGGCGTTCTTCAGACACCTTACCAATACACCGCGGCCCAGCTATCTGCTGCAGTTGAAGAAGGGCATCGCTTCGGTGGCTCTGTCGCGGTACATGCCATGGGGGAGCCCGGAACGCTCTACGCAGCGCAGGCTGGAGTGGCTTCGATCGATCACGCCACGCAACTGGGCGATGAGACCATCCGCCTGATGAAGGAGAAGGGCATCTTTGCGGTGCCCACCTTCACCATCTTCGAGTATTTCGCACAGCATCGTGAATCGCAGGACCAGGCGTCCACTCAGGCCGAGATGCTGGATTACAAGATCAAGGAGTACAAGAAGCAGGTTGCCGCAGGTGTTCCCTTCGCAGTGGGTTCGGATGTGGGGCCATTCCCGCACGGCACGCAGGCGCGCGAACTCACGCTCATGGTGCAGTACGGAATGAAGCCCCTCGCAGTGCTGCAGGCGGACCTGATCAATGGCGCAAAACTGCTTGGCTGGAAGGGCCAGATCGGTGAGCTCAAGGCTGGCTACTTCGCCGACATCATTGCGGTACCCGGCAATCCGCTTGAGGACATCTCGACCTGCGAACACGTCAGCTTTGTAATGAAGGACGGCGTCGTGTTGCGCCAGTAATCTTGCACGTGACGTTTGGAGTTGCCGATGCGCAGCTCGTCAATCGGGTGGCTCACGATAGGTTTGGCGGTTATCGCGGCGGCGACACTCTGCCTTCGCATCTTCTCGCCCCGCTTCACAATTCCAGATTCCAAAACGACAATTCCGGACTTGTCCGTCACAAGCCCGCTCAACCAGCCCGGCGGAGGAGGAATTTCTGCGGAAGCCTACGAGATCTATTCCGCGCTTTACCAACAGCCCCAGCAAGAACCGTTGGCCTTCGCAGAGGATTCTCGAACCGATATCCCGCAGGTCAACGGAAGCTGCCTGAAACCCTCAACGCCTCAGGAACACGAGATGGCCGACGCTTTTGTGGCCGACAATCAACAAAGCCACCACTGGGAGAAGAAGTTCACGATTCCAACCGTGTATCTGCTGCTCTCGCAATCAGCGACCGCGAAGGCACAGGACTGCCTTGCAAGCGGTGGGAAGAGCGGAGCGGATTGCGGAGTCTATCGATCACTGCGTCACGTGCGCTATCTCGGTGTTCCCGGATTTGATCGCGCCCATGATCGAGCATTGGTATCGGTGGAGAGAATGTGCGGCATTGACTGCGGCAGCGGCGGAGTCTTCGAAGTAAAAAAAGCGGGCAGTACATGGGTTCGTTCCGAGCCAACCGATTTCACGCGTGAATGCAGCTGGATGTATTAGGAAAGGCTAGGTCGAGTTCCGCACTGACGAAGACTTCTTCTCGCGTCGGATTCGAATCTTCTTCATTGCTTCAACGAATCGCCTTGGCTTGACGGGTGCCAGAGAGTCCTCGACTCCTTTGCGATAGCCACCTAAGTAGATGGAATAGAGAATGGCGAGCGAACACCCGATTCCCCAGAGGAATCCGATGCAGAGCCCCAACAGACCGTACGTGCCGAAATCAGACATCAGGACTGGTCTTTCTTCAGGATGCGCTATACCGCAACAGTAAAGCTGTCTTCACTGCGCGTCACCGCGTGATACAGGGTGTCGCGCTCGACGGGCACGCGTCCAGCCTCGGTGATCAGCCGGCATAGATCCTTGCGCGTCATGCCTTGCGGCGTGGTCGCGCCCGCGTCGTGGTAGATCTTCTCTTCGATCACGGTGCCGTCCAGGTCGTCGGCGCCGAAGCGAAGAGCAATCTGCGCAATCTTCGGCGTCATCATCTGCCAGTACGCCTTGATGTGCGGGAAGTTGTCGAGCAGCAGCCGGCTCACCGCAATCTGTCGGATGTCTGTCAGTCCCGTCGTTACCGGAAGATGATCGAGGGGCGTGTTTTCCGGATGAAACGCCAGCGGAATGAATGTCTGGAATCCACCTGTGTCGTCCTGCAGTGCTCGCAGTTTCATCAGATGATCGACGCGGTCTTCATCGTTCTCTACGTGTCCATAGAGCATGGTCGCATTCGATTTGAAGCCATGCTTGTGAGCAAGACGCGCCGTCTCCAGCCACTCGTCGCCATCTATTTTGTGATCGCAGATGATGGATCGCACGCGCGTGGCGAATATCTCCGCACCTCCGCCCGGCATTGAGTCCACGCCGGCTTCGCGCAGCTTTATAAGTGTCTGCTCAATCGTCAACTTTGCTCGCCGCGCAAGATAGGCGACTTCCACCATTGTGAAAGCCTTGATGTGGACTTTGGGGAAGCGTTCCTTAAGTCCGCGCACCAGATCCAGAAAGTACTCGAACGGAAGATCCGGATGCAGCCCGCCGACGATGTGAAACTCGGTAACGGCCTCACTGTAACCCGACGCCGCCGTCTGCCACGCCTCTTCCAGCGCCATGGTGTAACCGGCTGGATCGCCCTTCTTGCGTCCGAAGGCACAGAGCTTGCAGGCCGCAACGCAGACGTTGGTGGGATTGATGTGGCGATTGACATTGAAGTAGGTCACGTCTCCGTGCATCCGCTCACGCACATGATTGGCCAGCCAGCCGACAGCAAGCACATCGTTCGAGCGGTAGAGAGCGAGTCCATCTTCGGCATCAAGGCGCTCGGCGGCTTTTACCTTGGCAGCGATCGATTCGAGCCGAGGGTCATAGGTGCGAAAACCGGGAATGTGCATCTGTGGGTCGACTTCAGCCTGCATGATTCGATGATACAGAATCCCTATAAATCCTTTGAAGTTCGAGCGCGAGAATCTGGCATTTCCGTGGATTTGCCTTCGTTCATTCTGGGTTCGAGGCCATGGGGGTTTGCGAAACTGCGGCGGACCAGGAGCGCAAAACAAAGAGGTTGACCGGGTATCCGGCCAACCTCTTCTTAAGTGGAGCTGTCTCCCGGAACTGGTCTCTGAAGGCCAGTTCCGGGGTTGGAGTTACTTCTTCTTAGGCGCTGCCGGCTGCTTCTTCGCGTGTGCCTGAGCCTTCTCGCTGAGAAGGGTTCCTGCATCATGCGCGTTGAAGGGATAGATTTGCACCGACTGCTGACCGGTGTTAGCCAGGGTGATGTCGACGCGACGATTCTGCGCCAGGTAAATCTGAGTGATGTTGCGCAGGATCTTCTTTCTCTCATCATCCGTCAGGTCAGGATTGGTCGTGACCAACTGCTTCACTTCATCCTTCGTAAGCGGATGCTCATCGCCCATCGCTTGCGTATCAATGGACGCTTCGGGAACACCCTGGTCGATGAGGAAGTGCTTAACGGAGCCCACTCTGCGTTCAGAGAGCGCCATGTTGTACTTCGCTCCTCCACGTGGATCCGCGTGACCGGTAAGGGTCAGACGCGCATCCGGCTTAACCTGCAGGTACGCCTTGAAGTCCGTTGCCAAGGTGGTGAGAATCTGCTCCTGGCTAGCTGCCAAGCCCTTATCCGGACGCTTCTCATTCGGCAGAGCGGTCGGGAAGAAGACGCTATGCAGCAAGAGGCTCGGTGGCGGTGGCGGTGGTGGCGGCGGCGGCGCCTGAATGTTGACGCTCGTGCTGCACGAAGCCGTGTGTCCCTTGTCATCCGTTACGGTGCCGGTTATCTGCACCGGGCCGGAGGAAGCACCCGTCGACGAGTAAGTTGCCGTGTTTCCGCTTCCGCTGATGGTGCCACCCGAAGCCTGGAAGCTATAGGTGAGCGGACGATTCTGCGGGCTGACGCCCTGGGCTGTGATTGTGGAGGAATCACCCGGCTTGAGATCGGTCGGATTCGCCGAGCAGCTCAGTGTCGGCGGCTCGAATTCCTTCACCGTGACGGTCGCGGTGCACGAACCGGTCTGCCACGGCTTCAGACCTTCTTTGCCGGGCTTGCCTTCCTTCACAGTGCCGTTCACGGTGTAGGTGCCAGGCGCCAGGTTGGTGGTGTCCAACTTTGTGGTTTCCTCCGTCCCAGTCACTCCCTGGCCCGACCAACTATAGATCACGTGTTCCTTGGGAAGCTGGTTCCCAACCGTGCTCGAGATCGTTACCGGCTCGCCCGCGAAAACCGAATTGGGCTGGGCGGAGCATGCCATTGTGATCGTCGGCGGCGGCGCCATGGTATCGATACCGATGACGATACCGGTGCTCAAACGCGCCATGTTGAAGTTGCCGCGCGTAACCGGATACATATTGTCGTGTACGTACTGGTAGTCCGCCTGGAATACGCGAATCTTCAGACGGTGGTCGATCCAGGGGGTGTTGTAGTCAAGGCCACCGCCTGCCGTCAGCACGATTCCCCACTTGTTGCTGGGGTAGTAGGTGCTGCTGACGCTCTCTCCGCCAACCAGAGCATGTACAAACGGTGTGATGTCTTCCGTTGGAAAACGGACAATCAAGCCACCAGACCCGCCGGAGAACTGATTATTCACAACGCCGGCGGTGTTGTTGCCGCCGCTCTTGTGGAAGTCGCCTTCAGCCTGAAGACCCACATAATTCGAGAAGTAGCGCGCTACGCTGAAGATCACGCAGCAACTGACTGACTTCGCACCATCTTGAACGGTACCGGTGATGAGGTCGCCCTTGGGGGCCAGATAGCTGTACCCAGCAAAGATGTCCCATTTTGAGGGGGCTTGTGCCGAAGGTGCATTCGAAGAGGCCGGGGCCGGCTTCGCAGAATCCTGGGCTGCCATGGCTATTGGCATCAAACTTGTACATGCCAAAGTCAACGCCAGGCGGGTAAATTTTGAAACTCGCGAGTACATGCGTTTCTCCTCCGCAATCAAAAACTGAAAGGTTGTTTGGAAATGGCGCTTCTTGAGGACCATTTTCCTGTCAAAAACCGAAAGGCTCCCTGCAAAATTACACAATCTGAGTCAAGGGCGGACACCACCAATAAACGTAACATAGGTTGACGGAGCCAGAGTGCACTTTCTGAAGGGGTTTACCAACTGGTATACCCCACGATTCCTGTGCGAAAGACCGTGGCTATCTGGACCAGAACAGTCCGGAACAGACAAATTTCTGAGTACACATCCAAGGACAACGTAGTGGGTCTGGAGTGTCTATACAACTGGAAGAATTGACAGGTGGTGCTATTGCGAACGCTGGCTACTCGGCATTCAGAGTCTTCATCAGGCTGCGAGGTTCGCGCTGAATCTTCTCTTGAAGGAGCGTAATAGCGTAAAGAAGTTGCTCGGGCCGGGGCGGGCATCCAGGCACGTACACGTCCACAGGAATGATCTGATTTACGCCCTGCACAATGGCATAGTTATTAAATACGCCGCCCGATGTTGCGCATGCCCCCATCGAGATAACCCACTTGGGCTCCGGCATCTGGTCGTAGAGACGGCGGATCACCGGCGCCATTTTTTGCGCCACCCGGCCGGCAACAATCATCAAGTCCGATTGCCGTGGCGAAGGTCGGAATACCTCGGCGCCGAAGCGTGCAATATCGAACCGGGATGCACCCATCGACATCATTTCGATCGCGCAGCAAGCGAGTCCGAAAGTGACGGGCCACACGGAACTCTTACGAACCCAGTTCACCGCAAAATCCAGTGTCGTCAGAAACACGCCCTCCGGCTGCTCGAAGCCGTAATTGACTTCCTGCAGCTTGGCGCGATTTTTGGCGCTGCTTTCGAGCGCGCCAAAAAGATATCGATCGCGTTCCTGGATACTCTCCATCGTCGTATTTTACCTCTTCCGCCCCTAAACGAATAAATCTTGAGGCTGGCTGCGAGAACTCGATCTCGGGCAGGCTGGAACCGCCTCAGACCTGAGGCGCGCGAATTCTTGATGAGTCAAAATCGACGGCGATGAGATATTCTTCAGTGATCACGAAGAGCCATGGGAGTTGGCGAAGCGCAAACCGGCGCGATAGCCAACGTGTACAACAAAAGCCACGGCATACTTTTCTTGACCGCGCGGATTCGAAAACCGGGCAAAACCTGTTATCGGAGTAGGCATGTTCAATATTCATTTCAGGATTCGTCTCAGGGTCGTTTTCCTGTTCTTGCTTTTCCTTCCCTCTCTGCTGGTTGCGCAGGCTCCCACCCCGTCTACGCAACCCGCCGTATCTCAGGCCGATTTGAAGACTCTTCAAGACGCGATTCATGCTGCCCAGATGAATGCCGACAACGCATGGATGCTGGTCTCAGCCGCGCTGGTGCTGCTGATGACCGGCCCGGGCCTCGCCTTTTCTACGGGGGCCTGGTGCGGCGCAAAAACATTCTCGGCACCATGATGCAGAGCTTCGCCATGATGGGCCTGATCACGATTCTGTGGGCGGTTGTTGGGTTACTCGCTGGCTTTTGCGCACGGCACCAGCTTTATCGGCGGGTTTGACCACCTTTTTCTGCGCGGAGTGGGCCTGACGCCCAACACCGACTACGCAGCCACGATTCCCGAGCAGACCTATATGGTCTACCAGCTCATGTTCGCCATCATCACGCCTGCCTTGATCACCGGCGCCTTTGCTGAGCGGATGAAGTTCAGCGCGATGGCCGTGTTCCTCTCGCTATGGTCGTTGATTGTCTATAGCCCGATGGCGCACATGGTCTGGGGCGTTGGTGGATTCCTGAACGCGCATCGGCGGCCACTTTCCATCTCTCGACTTCGCCGGCGGCACCGTCGTCCATGTCACTTCGGGAGTTTCAGCCCTTGTCACCGCCATCTATCTCGGCAAACGCATCGGCTATCCGCACACCACCATGCCTCCTCACTCCATGGTCCTCAGCTTCATTGGCGCGTGTCTGCTGTGGGTAGGCTGGTTCGGATTCAATGCCGGCAGCGCTTTGGGTCAGGTCCGCTGGCCACCAGCGCATTTATCAATACACACTTTGCGGCCGCCACTGCCGCGCTTGGCTGGACCATCGTTGAGTGGATCCACAATGGCAAACCTACCGCCCTCGGCGCCATCTCCGGTGCAGTTGCCGGACTTGTCGCCATCACTCCAGCATCGGGCTTCGTCCAGCCGTTTCCTGCTCTTCTTATCGGGCTGCTCGCCGGAATCTTTTGTTCGCTCATGGTGTTCAAGGTCAAGAGCTGGTTCGGCTACGACGATTCTCTTGACGCCTTCGGCGTACACGGCGCCGGCGGAACTCTGGGCGCATTGCTCACCGGCCTGTTTGCGACCAAAGCGATCAATGCGATTTTCGGCACGGATGCGGCCACGGGAGCGGTGGACGGCCATTGGGGTCAATTGTTGAACCAGGCAACGGGAGTTGCAGTCGCCTGGACTCTCAGCGCCGTAGGCACGCTGATCCTGCTGTTCCTCGTCGATAAGACGATCGGACTTCGCGTCTCGCCCGAGGACGAAAGCGACAGGCCTTGACGTTTCTCAACATGGTGAAGAAGGTTACGACCTGAATTCCTGATGAAAAGTTCAGGCCGGGCGTAGCCCACCGGCACATCCGGCCTGATACGCTACCAGACGAGGCAATCAAGCATGCTCAAGATTGAAGCGATTATCCAGCCTTCCAAACTCGATGCCGTCAAAGATGCGCTTGCTCGAAGTCGGAATCGAAGGCATGACAATTCTGGAGGCCCGCGGACACGGCCGCCAAAAGGGACACACTGAGTTTTACCGCGGCCGGGAGTACACGGTCGACCTCCTCCCCAAGGTGAAGATCGAACTCGTGATCCTGGACGAAATGAGGGAAAAGGCGATCGCTGCGATCATCGGCTCGCCGCGCGCACCGGGCGCATCGGCGACGGCAAAATCTTCGTCAGCCGTATCGAAGAAGCAATCCGCATCCGCAACGACGAGCGCGGCGAAACGGCATTATAGGAGCCCCCGCAGAATTCCGACCAATCAACTGCACCGCGGCTCACGCGTCTCGACCCGAGCCAACCGCGATGGCGATAGGACTTCAGAGACTTGCACAAAATGCCCGGAGTCGTTGATTGAAGGCAGGCGCGTCGTCCCAGAAACATCCGTGTCCGGCATTTGGAAATATCTGAATCTGAGCGTGGGCGATGCCGGCCTTATGCTGATCGACGGCGGTCATTTTGACAACCGCATCCTCAGCACCGTGCGCGATCAGTGCCGGCTTGCGGATCCGGGGCAGAAGATCATCGTTATCGAAAGATCGAGAAAACAGTGCCTGACGGACGTAGGGCGGAACGGAGACGTTGTAGCCCAACATCAGATAGAGTTCCTCTGCTGAGAGCTCTCCTACGAAACAAAGACGCACAAGCGACTCGAGGCTGCTCACTGATTCTTCAACGCCAGTCGCAAAGAAACCCGGTATGAGACTAAGAAACTTGGGGCCAATAACCGACGTGGCCGCATCACTGCCGAGTTTTGAAATCCCTCCGACGATGATGATCCCGCCGATGCCATCCTCGCCATAATGCCGAATGTAATCAAGGATCAGTAGGGGACCGTAAGACCAACCGCACAGGACCGGATGATCCAGTCGCAGACCTTGTATGGCGGCATTCACGTCATCAGCCCACAACCTCGAGTCGGCATAGCCGTCGCGAGGCTTATCAGAGAGGCCGTGACCGCGAATATCCATGGCGACAAGGCGATGGTCATTGGCCAAGTCCGAACTGAGTTGCCGGTTCCAGGCGAGCCAACACTGCGAGAAGCCATGGATGAACAGGATTGGCCTCCCGCTCGAGCTGCCACTCTCAACAAGGTGGAGCTGAATGCCACCGCCGCCCGTTATGGTGTGATTTTCCATCGCTCACTCGTCTCGCTGAAGAAATTTCTGAACACGAGCCGGCGTCAAAAGTGATGGGGTTTTCAGTTGAGCCTGAGCATAGATACCGACGCCGGGCTGTTCGTGAATATTGCGCCTTAGGCGGGCAGAATTTCAAGGGGTAAAGCAATCCAATTCATACCAATTCGCCAGGCCTGCAATCGTAAGCCACCCGGAGGGTTGTGGACCACCTGCCAGAAGCTGTGTGCGAGGTGTTTTCGGGCGAGATCGACCCAATTCCCCCGCCCCGCTAGAAAATCGCTTATTCTATAGGTAAACATCATTAAGCTTCGGCGAAGCCCGTAAAACACACTCATGAATCCAGTCGCTTTAGCGGTTGACGATCTACGGGACCAGTATCTTCGGGAGATGGCGCTTGTCCGCCAGACCTGTGAGCGTACTGGAGACGGAACCGCTGCCATCCGCCGCCGCTCGGCTGTCGTGGACCGTATCCTCATTGAAATGTGGCGCCGGGCCTTTGCCGGCCATGCCTGCGCAAACGTCTCTCTGCTCGCGTTGGGCGGCTACGGACGCAAGGATCTCTTTCCCTATTCCGATATCGATGTGCTCTTCGCGTTCGCCGACGAGAAAACCGAAGAGCAGACGCAAAGAAGCCGTCCGGGCCGATCATCCAGGGGATGTGGGATATCGGCCTTCGGGCCAGCCCAAGCTCGCGGACCGTTAAAGAAGCAGGCCGGTTTCGATCCTGACAACCTCGAATTCACGCTGGCAACCCTCGATCGCCGCTTCCTCGCCGGCCAGTTTCCTCTCTACCAGCAGCTCCACCAGGCGGTTTTTCCCGGCCTCGTTCTGAGCGAGTGGAACACGATCACTCAGAAGCTGGGCGAGATTGCACGAGCGCGCCACGCCAAGTATGGCAACACCATCTTCCATCTCGAGCCGAATCTCAAAGACTGTCCCGGCGGCCTGCGCGACTACCACCTCGCCGTCTGGTTCGCCTTGCTCTTTCATCTGAAAGAAACCAAAGAATGGCCCCGCCAACGTGGAGGAGTCTTCCAGAGCGCGCGCGGAGATGCCGAGGCCGCCTTTGATTTCCTCGCCGCAGCGCGATGTTTCCTGCACTTCCGCCACGGGCGCGATAACAATACGCTCGACTGGCAGTCGCAGGATGAAGCCGCGGCCAACTTCCATTGGGCTCGAGACGCGCGGTACCGCCGACCCGCCTACTGGATGCGGACCTACTACCGCCACGCAAGGGTGATCTATCGCCGAGCGCGCTCTGCTTATGGAGCATCTGCCTGCACCGGTCAGTTTCTACCGCCAGTTCCGCCGTCGGCGCACGCCGATCGCGGGTACTGATTTTCATCCTCGATCAGGGCCGCATCGACATTCTTCCCGGCGCGCAGTTCAGCGACACTGGCGCCATCCTGCGCATTTTCTCGCTGATGGCAACGCACGGCTACGCGCTCTCGCAGGCTGCGGAAGACCGCATCACCGACGCACTGCCGGCTCTTGCTATTCATATCCCCGAGGGGCCGTATCTGTGGAATGCTCTGCGCGAAGTGCTGCTTGGACCGCATGCCGCTCATGCTTTGCGAACAATGCACGCGCTCGGCGTCCTGGAGATGCTGATTCCGGAGTTCCACTGGAATCGATGCGCTTGTAATTCGCGATCGCTATCACCGCTACACCGTCGACGAGCACACTTTCTTCATCATCGACAACGTCCACAGCCTGCGCCAGCCCGCGCACGACTATGAACATCGGCTCGCGCAGTTGCTGCCTGAAATCGACCGGCTCGACCTGTTCCTGCTGTCCCTGCTGATGCATGACACTGGCAAAGGCCGTCGCAGCGGAGAGCACGCAGGGCAGAGTGTTGAACTCGCCGACAGCTTTCTTGCGCGGCTCGACTTCGACGCTGAAGAGCGCGAAGCGGTCCTGAGGCTCATTCAGCATGCATCTTGAAATGTCCGCAGCGCTGCGCCGCGACATCTTCGATACGGAAAATGTGCGCGCGTTCTCAGAGAAGATCGGCAGCCCGGCGATGCTTGAAGATGCTCACCGCTCATGACCTATGCGGACATCAAGGCCGTAAACCCTGAAGCGCTGACTCCTTGGAAGGCCGAAAACCTCTGGCAGTTCTACATGTCCACGGCGAACTTCATGGATCGTTCAGCGTCGATGAGGTCAGCTATCACGCGGCGATTGATCCCACGCTGCTCAACCGCATTCGCTCGATGGTTCCGCCAGCGCAGTACGACGGGCTTGGGCAATTCCTCGAAGGGCTTCCGCAGCGCTATCTGCAAACGCGTCTGCCGGAGCACATTCGCAACCACTTTCAAATGGCCGCGAATCTGGACGAGGATCCTGTACAACTCGATCTGCGCCCGAATCGGCAACTCTACGATCTCACCGTCATCATGCGCGATCGCACCCGGTTGTTTGCTGACGTGGCTGGAGCGCTGGCTGCGTGGGGAATGAATATTGTGAGCGCGGGCGCCTATTCCAACGACGCAGGCGTGATTGTGGACAGCTTTCACTTTTCCGACGTATTTCGCACAATTGAATTGAATCCCAGCGAGAAAGATCGCTTTCTGGCCAACATGCACGACGTCGTCGCGCAGAAAGTTTCAGTACAGCAACTGCTGGAAGCTCGCCGCCACTCTGAACCACCCCTCCAACATCAAGGTTGAAGTGGCAACGCGGCTGGAATTCGACTCAGAATCGTCCACGCACTCGACCCTTCTGCAGGTTGTCGCGCAAGACTTGCCCGGCCTGCTGCGTCAGATTGCTCTCACTCTCTCCACTCTGCAATGCAACATCAAAGTTGCGCTGATCGATACCGAAGGCGAAACGGCAATAGACGTCTTCTACCTGACCGCAGGGCGGCGCCAAGCTCAGCAATGAAACACAGCATGGACTGGCCGCCGATCTGACCACAGCAATCAATCAGCTCCGCGCTCCCGTAGGCGCGTAATCTCCTGCGCGATCCTGCCCCACACCCTAGACCGCTCTTCGTTATTCGGGCTCAGGACTTGTCCCGCCTGGTCGCCATATTCCCAGTCGTAAGGGACGCCGGTTTCGCCGAGCATAAAGCGCACCAGATCAGCAAAGCCCGCCTCAGCCCGAACATCGTTGGCGAGAATGCAGCACGCACCGTCGACCGCGCTCCAGGCAGACGAAGCGTGTTGGCGGTCTGCGCGTCGTGGCCGCCTTTGTAGAATCCGCGGCCTTGGGGCCCTTCGAACACGATCACCCCCAACCCCGCCGTACGAGTCCTTGCCGCTGTTCGGCTCTCCGGCAGATCAGGAGCGAAGTGTGGGAAACTGGTGGGCCGTACCGATGTGCAGGGATGGCTTGACCATTTCGGCGCGCGAGGCCGCGATCAGGCCGTCGCCCCGTACCAGCGCAGCGATGAACTTCGCCAGGTCGCTGATCGTCGTGTCCATCGACCCCGCGACGCGCACCTTGCTGCGCTCGTCATGCTCCTGCGGCTCGCCCTTGTCGTTCCACCCGTCGGCCAGATTCGGCGGAAGTCGGTGCGCCATTGCAGGCTGGTGCGGGTCATGCCCAGCCGGTCGAAGATGGCCTTCGGTCAGCATCGCCGACGTCGAGGCCGAGCCCTTTGGTCCTGGCTGCCCTGCTCGATGGCGAACTGCAGCAGGATGAAACCTTCGCCCGAATAGCTGTAGCGTGAGCCGGGATCGAAATGGATGCGCAGTTTCTGGTCGGGTTCGATGAACCAGAAGTTGCTGAAACCGGTGGAGTGGGTCAGGCACATCCGCGGCGTGATCTTCCGCCAGCGCGGATCGCCGGCCAGATCCTTGTATGGACCGTACTTGTCCGGAAAAACCGGATCGGGGCCATAGCTGGGCAGCGGCCTGTCGAGATCGTCCTTGATGGGCGTGTCGAGGTCGAGCTTGCCCTGATCCACCAGTTGCATCACCGTGTAAGCAAACACCGTCTTGGTGAGCGACGCGCCGTACATCACCGTGTCCGTGGTCAGCGGATCGCCCTTGGCGTTGCGGATGCCATAGGCGTGGACGAAAATACCTTGCCCTGATCGATCACCGCAACCGCTATGCCCTTGGCGTGGGTGCGGGCATGATCTTACTCACTTCGGCGTCGATGGCGGCGCCGTTGGGTATCGTCTGCGCGAAGGCCGCAGCGGGAACATAGGACGCAGCAACCAACAAAACAAAGAGCGGATGAATCCTGTTCCACATTCTCATGAGTTTCCTTTTGAAAATCTGTCCAGACGATCCAAAGGACCTCGGGGCACTGGACGAACTCAAGATCACTACGCACTGAAGGTCGAGAAAGTTCGAACCCGGTTAGCGACCGCGGTCTCGGAAAGGGGAGAAAGTTTCTTCGCGTTCCGTCCCGAGCTATGGTTGGGATCCTCGCCGCTCACGGCTAAAATATCCCTATGGCTGCCCTGATTGACGCAATTGACATCAAGCGCAAGATGTATTTTGAACTTGAAAACACTCCCTACTACTGCCTCGACGTGGACGTTTCCACTCCCACCGCGCGCGGCGGACAGACGCTGGTTCGGCTGAAGATGCGCAACCTGCTCACGCGCGCTGTCTTCGACAAGACGTTCAAGGCGGGCGAGAAATTCAAGGAGCCGGATCTGGAGACGATTGAGGCTTCTTACCTCTACTCCGACGCAGACGCTTCTTATTTCATGGACCAGGAGACCTTCGACACAATTCCGTTGACGCCGGAGAAACTCGGCGATGCGTTGCAGTTCCTCACCGAGGGCGTGATCATCAAGATCGACAAGTTCAACGGCAACCCCATCGGACTGCAGTTGCCCGAGAAGGTGGAGCTTGCAGTGGCGTACACCGAGCCCGGCGCTCGCGGCAATACCGCCAGCGGTGCGGTGACCAAGCATGCGAGGCTTGAGACGGGCCTCGAGATCAGGGTGCCGTTCTTTGTTGAAGAAGGCGAAAAGGTAAAGGTCTACACCGAGACGCGTGAGTTTGCGGGACGCGCATAGCGCCAGTTTCGCGCTAGACTCGCAATGGTGGGGTTGCTCGGATGCACGTGGACTTCTAGTTACGGCCCGGATCCAAAGCCGGTGCGACTTTTCCGCGAAGCAAATCGGATAGATCGTCGATTCTCTCATCGAGCAGATTCAACTTTCGTGACATCGTCTGAATCTCGGATTCGGCGCGGCGATTCACGTCGAAATCGAGTTCGCCGCGCAATCTGTCTTTGGTGTCCTGGCGATTCTGGCTCATCATGATGACCGGCGCCTGGATGGCGGCGAGCATGGAAAGAAACAGATTGAGGAGGATGAACGGGTAGGGATCCCATGCCTTCCTGTCGAGGATGATGTTGGCGAGGGTATAGGTGATCAGGACGACGCCAAAGGTGATGATGAATGTCCACGAGCCGCCGAAGCTTGCGACCGCGTCCGCGATGCGTTCTCCCGTAGTCATTTCCTTTTCGATATCTCGTTGGGATTGCGGTCGCGCGCAGCCGGACCAGTTGATGCGCGGAGTGATACTGGTGGCCCAGCGTCGTCAGCAGATCCATTCCCGCCATTGGTTTCCGCCGAAGAAGGACTTCGATGTCGTCTCGCGATACCTCAAGACACTCTGACTCCTCAAGCGCGATGGCGCTGGTTTGATGGGGAGTTTGTTCGAGCATTGAGGCAAAGCCAAAGAACTCGCCTTTGCCCGGTTCGTCCACGACAACCTCCTGCTGGTCTTCGTCGACGGTTGTGACCCTGACTCTGCCAGAAACCATTACGTAGGCCATGCCGGTGTCGCCGGCTTTGTAGATCCGCTGGCGCGCGGCGAAGCTTTTGACTTCGACTTGTCCGGCGAGGACTGCGGTCTCGTCATCATCGAGCAGCGAAAAGAGGGGAACACTTTTCAGAACTTCGGGCTTGCATGCCATGGTGATCTCCATTGCGAAGGGTTTGGTTGCAACTGATTCTCAGAAATGTGGCTGGTCGCCGCAGAGTGCCGGGCCAGAGGGAAGTCCACTTCGAAGCCTACCTGGCCGCCGACTCTCGGGCTGGCGATATGGCTACCGCCGAGCACGGCGAAGGTGATGGCCATCCGAGGGTTTAACTGGTACTGGCCACCAGCGAGGGCCTGCAACTGGTCTTTGCCCAGGCCTTCTTTGTCGGCGATGGCGCCATAAAGTTCCGCTCCAAGAGTTACACGCGGATTGAAGTCGTGCAGCAAAGACAGGCCGCCGGTGTAGACGTTGCCGCGGATGGTTTGAATGCCGAGGACACCCGTGCTGGTGTTGCCGGCAAAGACAAATCCGAAGTTGGCTGTGAGGCGGGTCTTGTCAGAGAACGGCTCCTCCGCAATGAGATTGAGCCAATAGTCGGTGAGACCGGAACCAAGGTTCTGCTGCTCATCGCCGGTTGGAAACTCGATGTACAGACTGGCTGAAAGGGCCGGATAGCTGAGTGGACGGGCGGCTTTGCGGAAGTTCCACTTGATGCCCATGTCGGCGTCGCCGTTGCCGGCAGTGTTCTCAGATCCGGACGCGCGATAGATGGAGAGATAAGGAATATCGAAATCGAGTTCAAGACGGTGCGGAAGACCGTAGTTCACTTTGAAGTTGGCAGTGTTCTGATGGAGATCGGGATATTGGGCGGACTGGAGGCCATCGAATTCGTTGTATATCTCGAAGTGAAGGGTTCCCTGGTCGGTGACGTCGGCATTGTCGGTATAAAAGGGCATCTGCGCCGTTAGCGGCCCAGCCGAGACCGTGAACAATATCAGTAGGAGAAGCCGCCCTGATCGATGCATGGGTGAAATTCCAATATACCGATGTGCCCTTCACGCGGAATGTCAATGAGAGGTGAATAGCGCGTTTGCCGGTCACGTTGGTGCAGAAGGCGGCCACGGGTCGCGGGAAGAAGCTGCGGCGCGC
This sequence comes from uncultured Acidobacteriaceae bacterium, assembly GCA_963782775.1. Lineage (GTDB taxonomy): Bacteria > Acidobacteriota > Terriglobia > Terriglobales > Acidobacteriaceae > Telmatobacter. Next base: position 97,066 of record CAWALE010000010.1, on the reverse strand, counting down.
CCGCTTACAATGTTGAAGATTCCGAAGCGAGGTGAGTAGTGAGCGCCGGTGATGATCCGTGCGTGTTGGTATATGACGTTGGAGGCAGCCATATTTCGGCTGCGGTCTGCTACAAGGAAGGGTTTCGACTGGGTCCGGTTGTGCGGGCCAGCCAGCCGACAGAGCAGACAAGTGAGGCATTTATCGAAGTGCTGTACTCGCTGGGGGAAAAAACGGCCGAAGGCGTTCAGGGTGCGGAGTTGGCGATGCCGGGTCCGTTTGACTATGCCAAGGGCATCAGCTGGATGAAACACAAGATGCCATATCTATATGGCGTGAATGTGAGCGAGGCGCTGGCAGCGCGATTCGGGTGGAAGGCGAGCCAGGTGAGATTTTTGAATGACGCGGCGGCATACCTGCTGGGCGAAGTCGGCGCGGGCGCTGCGCGAGGCGTGAAGCGCGTGGTTGTTTTCACGCTGGGAACGGGTGTTGGCTCGGGCTTTGCGGTGGATGGCAAGGTTGTGACTGAAGGAAAGGGTGTGCCGCCGGGCGGGGAGATCTGGAATGTCCCCTACGAGGGCGGCATCGTCGAGGACAAAATTTCAACTCGCGCGCTGCAGAGCGCCTATAAGGAGCGCAAAGGACAGGAGCGCGAGGTGGCATCGATCGCGCATTATGCAACAGGCGGCGAGCCTGTATCGATTGCGGTCTTCGAGGAGTTCGGGAAGAATCTCGGAATCGCATTGAAACGGCTGCTGGCCGACTTTGCGCCAGATGTTGTTGTGCTGGGCGGCGGGATTTCGCGGTCAGCGCATTTGTTTCTGCCGGCTGCGCAGGCCGAGTTGGGTGGTACGAAGTTCGAAGTGCGCACAGCCGAACTCTGGGAGAATGCTCCGCTGGCTGGTGCGGGAGTAGCGTGGTTTGCGGCTGCGGGGAGCGAGGGTTGAGCCTGTTTATTTAGTTATCCACCCTCCCGCCATCTTCACCTAACTTTCCTTTTTTCAAAGAGATAAGCAAATGGGTCCGCTGCGAGGCGCACTCATTGATCCAATTCATCCAGTTCGACAGACTGTAGCCGATCTTTGTATCTATTATTGTGCGAGGTCAAATTACGAGAACAATGAAACCACCACAGAATCAGCGAGGAATCGAAAACGTAGCGACTGTGGTGGGATGGATCTTATTCGTCCTCGCGGCTTTAGTTTTGCTTGGCTTGGCCTTCGACCTGAAATGGCTTCAGAGCTTTATTCCTGACAAAGCCGGCATCAAGGCCAACTCGGCCGCCGCAATGATGCTTGCGTCTGTTGCCCTGTTGCGTCGCAACCATCGCGTTCAATTGTCTTTCCTTTCAAGCGCGGTGATTCTCATTGGTGCACTGACCCTGAGCGAGTATCACTGGCACATTAGCTTAGGGATTGATGAGTTTCTGCTTCGCGATAAGGATTACGTTTTTTATCCGGGCCGGATATCCCCGTACACCAGCATTGGATATGTGCTTCTAGGACTCTCTCTCCTGCCGATGAACTCTCGGCATCTTGTATTGCGGCAGCTTTCGCGCTGGCTCGGTATATTAACCGGTGCTCTTGGCGCACTCGCGATTGTAAGCCACGCTTACGACACCCATGTGATGAACCTGAGTCGCCCGCATAGTAATGTTTCTGTTCCGACTGCGCTAGGTTTTCTGATCGGCGCTATCGGGGTGCAGTATGCAACTCCATCCGAGGGTATTGTTCGTCTTTTCCATGCCGACAATGCGGGGGGGGCAGTGCTCCGACGACTGCTTCCCGCAGGAACCTTGCTTGCATTGTTGCTTGGCTACGCAGTCAGAGGTGCACAAATTCACTACCGCTGGGAAAGCGGGTTCTCTCTGGCGCTTGTTGGTCTCGCTGTAGGTGCCTGTCTTGTCAGCGGGATCGTGCTCACTGCAGTTGATCTGGAACGGCAGGACCTTTCACGCCGCGAAAGTGAATCCCGCTTCATGCTGGCCGCAAAGGCGGCGCCGGTGATGATCTGGATCTCGGGCATCGACAAGCTGCGAACCTATTTGAGCGATCACTGGCTCGAATTCACTGGGCGCTCGCTTGAGGCCGAGACGGGGAACAACTGGGCGGAACGTGTCCACCCGGAAGATTTGCGTCTGTGTCTCGATACCTACGCACAATGCTTCGATCGGCGACAGCAATTCAGGATGGAGTATCGGGTCCAGCGGCACGACGGGGAGTATCGATGGATTCTCGATCTTGGAGTGCCGAGGTTTGGTGAGGATGGCTCTTTTGTGGGTTTCATTGGAACTGCTGTCGATGTGACCGATCGCAAGATGGCGGAAGAAACAGTGCGGCGGAGCGAGGCGCAGTTCCGGAACCTGGCCGTGCAGAGCCGCACCACGCATTGGGAAGTGAACACTGACGGCCTATTCACCTACGTCAGCCAAGTCTCTGAAGCCTCCTGGGGATACCGACCAGAAGAAGTCATGGGCCGGATGCACTTCTACGACATTCATCCCGAAGAGGGACGTGAGGCGTTCAAGGCGGGTGTCTTCGGCATCATCGAGCGGAAGGAATTGTTCCGGGACCTGGTCCATGCCATCGAGACGAAGGATGGTCGCATTGCTTGGGGGTCCACCATTGGAATCCCCCTTCTGAATGCCGACGGAACTTTACGGGGCTATCGAGGCAGTTGCACCGATGTCACCGAGCGCAAGCAGGCTGAAGTGGCGCTCTCAGACATGAGCAGGAAGCTGATCGACGCACACGAACAGGAACGCACCCGGATTGGGAGAGAATTGCACGACGACATCGTGCAACGGCTCGTGCTCCTGGCGGTACAATTCGACGGAATTCAGAAAGTCGTCCCTGACTCGGTATCTGAGCTCAAGAGACGGATAGGCGATCTGCGAAACCAAACCACCGAAATAACAAATGATGTCCAATCGTTATCCCACGAATTGCACTCTTCGAAGCTGGAGTATTTAGGCATTGAGGTGGCGGCAAAGAACTTTTGCAAAGAGTTTGATGAGCATCAGAGGGTCGAGATTGATTTTGAGAGCCATGACATGCCTGCTGCCTTGCCAACCGAACTTTCTCTTTCTCTGTTTCGAGTTCTGCAAGAATCCGTACGCAATGCTGCCAAGCATAGCGGGGTGAAGCGCTTCGAAGTACGCCTATGGGGAAGCGCAAAGGCTATTAATCTCACCGTCAGCGATCACGGCGCGGGCTTTGAAAAAGAAACTGCAATGAAGAGCAACGGGCTTGGCCTCTCGAGCATGCAGGAGCGCCTGCGGCTGGCGGGTGGCGAGCTTTCAATCAACTCCCAACCGAACGTTGGCACCACGATTCACGCCTGCATTCCTTTCAGCTCGAGCAGCGACTATGAACGCGCAGCCGGACGAGAAACGCGGGATACTCATGGGGCTCACCAAGGGCTCTCAGTTTGAATTGACCTGAATGTTCTTTTCCCACAGCGAGATCATCCACCAAAAAGCGCCCCCCAAACCATTCGAATTGATGAGCTAACTCCGGAGTTCCCTTCAAAGCTTCCGATTCATCGCCTGAAGCGGGTCGCCCGAATCTCAAGCTGGTGTTTGTTCTGTGAGCGCAGGCTGTTCGAGGTGCCTTGCGATGAACCCCTTCAAAACGAGAGTCAAGGGGATTGCGGCAATGGCGCCCGGAAGTCCCAGTAAAAAGGTCCAGCCAACCAGCGATAGCGTGAATTCGAGAAATGAAATGCTCATCGCCTTCTTCGCAAGGATCGGCATCACTACGTTCCCGACAATCATCTGGGTGACGATCAAAACGCAGCCCACAAGCAAGGCTTTTTTCCAGCCCAGCATCAGCAGGGCAAGGAAAATCGGGGGAGCAAGAGCAATGAAAGGCCCCACGAATGGAATGAAAGCCAGAAAGAAATAGAGAATGCACCAGAGGAATGGGGTTTCGACGCCCATCGCGATGAGAAAGACCAAATTGATGAGCGCATTCAATCCTGCGGATTTGGCGGTCACAACCACGTAGCTTCTGGCGTAGAGCTCCGGCTTATGCAATGCGGTGGCAATTACTCCCGGCTCGATTCCCGCATCGGGCAACATCTCAATGACCAGCAGCGACGCCAGGAGGCAAATGAGGAGTGTTTCGGATGCGATGGCGCTCGCCTGCGGGACGATGGACATGATCATTGAGCCCAGCTGTTGTGGTGTCAGCAGGCTCTCGATTGACACTTTCTGAAAGTCAATGCCCCGAAAACGGCTGAGCAAAATGGCGATCTGGTCGTAGAGGTCCGCCCAATGTTGCTCGAAGAGCGGCACGCTCGCTACCAAACGCGAAATGCTCATCTGTAAGGTGAACAGGGTCACCAGTCCGGCAACGGTCAGCGCGATGGCCGTAAAAGTTGTCGCCCGGCGTTTGGTCAGGTTGAACCGATGCATGAGCCAAGTGGGAAAAGGGAGCACAGCATAGGCAAGCATCATGCCCAGAAGCAGAGGCCCCAGAACCGAGGACGTGACTTTGATTCCCCATAAAATTATGACGACGCATGCGGCGATCTGAAGTCCTGGCAGAAGCGATAAAGGCGAGCTGCTTTTCGTCGTCTGGCTCGAAATTTCAACTTGATTTGTCAGCACGTGGTATTGACAACTCTCTACGCCATCTATCTCAAGGAAAACCTGTTAAGGCAGTGAAACACTCTGTCGTCTCGAACCGGAATCCTATCAACGACACTAGAGAGTCCCCCGTTCGCCTACAACTGTAAGAAATGCCAGTGCGGAAGGGATTCTCCGGTTTTTATTCGCACCCAACGCCTCAGAGCATTAAGATTGTGCGCACCTGTAAGCATTGACAGTAGTCAGTGTCTGGCAAGGCCCTTAGAGTTCGCAGATTGTTTCCGGCTGTCAACGATATCTTTCCCTCGAGCGCGAGCTTGGTTCCGTTGTCGTTGTGTGACCGGAATAAACCTTCAGGAGGACGATTCATGAGGAAAATACCTATGGTTTCGCGACGCAAGTTTTTTGCGCTGGCTTCAGCGGCGGCATTGACTGTCTCGAATTCTCGCGAGCTCTTTGCCGAGGCAATGGGAGCGGCGGCTGATAAAACAGCCTCGCCCGTCAACCCTGACCAGGCATTGCGCGATCTGCTCGATGGCAATAAGCGCTTCATGAAAGGACAGACCAAAGGTCCCCGGCGAAGCCCTGCGGAGTTTAGCAAGCTCGCTGGCGCTCAGTATCCCGAGGCGATCATCGTCAGTTGTTCAGATTCGCGCGTGGCTCCGGAAATCTTGTTCGATGTGGGTGTCGGCGATATCTTTGTGATCCGTGTAGCCGGCAACGTGGTCAGCGGCGCGGGTGTAACTGTGAAAGGCAGCATTGAGTATGCGGTTGCTGAACTGAATGCGCCTCTCATCATGGTGTTGGGTCACAGCGCCTGCGGAGCAGTGAAGGCAGCAAAGCAGCACCTTGATGCCACCGATTCGCTGCCCGGTGCGATAGATGGCCTTGTGGAACTTGTGAAGCCTGCCGTGGCTCAAAGCAAGGGCGAACCCGGCGACCCATTGGCAAATGCGATTCGAAAGAATGTAGAGATCGGCGTGGAAAAGTTGAAAAACCTTGACCCGATCCTGGCTCCGAGAGTGAAAGAGGGCAAGCTCAAAGTGGTGGGAGCGGTGTACGACCTGAGTTCGGGAGAAGTGAAAATGGTGTAGCACTCAAGACACTCGATGAGAGCGCCAGTGGCCTGCAGAGGCGGGGCCGCGATTCAGCGTTGCGGAGTCAATTGCATGGCGCGGTCGTCGTGGAACTGGCCGCTCGGGAAGCATGGTGCCGAGAAACTTTGCGCAGCCCGTGATCTTCTGATAGGTCTCGTCGTTGGCGAGGGCGTTGGCGTCAATCGAGTACTTCCCGGTGCTCATGGATTTCCTCTCGGCAACCAGCTTTTCGCTCCATTTGCTGACGGTATTGTAGTGATTGGTAAGTAGCCTCAGTGCGTCTTCATCCTCCGCATTTGAAGCGGCAACTTTGGCAAGTCTCAGCCCATCTGCTGCGCGATCGTGAAAGACAACAAGGCGGCTCCCATCTCCTGGAACTCCCCGCTGAATTGCGTGTGCGAGCGTAGTACTCCATTCCTTAAGGACGGATAGATCCTGCAGCGCAGCCTTCATGAAGTCGTTCGACATTCCCGTAGTTGCTTGCTGATTCGAAGAATGAGCATCGGCGGAAAGCGTAACGATAATCTTGTCCCCGCTGAAGCCGATTGAGCCATTTCCGATCCTGGCTAGCGTCTCCAGATCAACATAAGCTTTACCGCTGATGGTGTAGACCATGGCGGTACCGGTGTGCCCGTTCACGACCAGCGTCTTCTCATGAAATGCGTCCTGGGCCGCAATAACTCCGGTCAGCATGAAAAAGATGACAGCAAGGCTCGAAGGCACTGTTCTTGAGCACATTTGGATGTCCTTTCCGTTGCACCTGCAGGTTTCGCCGTTGCCTCGCGATTGGGTGAGATTATGCTACTCCGCGATCACGATGCGAACTGTCAGTATTGCTAGCGGCCAGGCGCCAGAGGTTGGGATGGCGACTGCCTGGGGGGATCGGGAGGCAGGGTGTAGATGACTTCGCCGGGCTTGGCGTAGTGGAGCTTTTCGCGCGCTTCGTGTTCTATGGCGCCGGGGTCAGTCTTGAGACGCTCCACATGATTGCGCAGGTGGGCATTCTCCTGCTGGAGATCTTCGATTTCGTCCTTGAGCTGCCTTTCCTGGTTGCGCTGCTGATACCACGTCGACAGGCCGTGACGGCCGTTGACCACGCTCCACGCAAAAAGAAGGGCGAGAGCGACGGCGAACAGAGTGCCGGCGGGACGCCAGCCCTGTTGCGCCCACTCGATGGCGCGCTCGCGAAATGGAAGCGGCTCGTCGGCCGCTTCCTTTTTTTCACTGAACAGATTGGGTTGTTGCTGCATTCGGCCTCTAGACGAGCATTTTTCGAAAGTCGCTTTCCAAACTCACGTGATCCGAGCCGCCGCGACCCCGAGGAGCGGCGGCCCTGCACAACTACAGATCGAATTGAGCATTTCGAGAAATGCTCCCTCAACCTTGTACAAATTTCTCAGCCGCCGAGCGGAGCGAGACCATGTCTTTCTCGTCGCGGGCTTCGGTATAGGCCCGAACCACGGGTTCTGTTCCCGAAAGGCGGAAGCATACCCACGAGCCGTCGTCGAGGATCAGTTTGAGCCCGTCGGTGCGCACTACGCCGGTGACCTTGCGCCCGCCGAGTTCGGTGGGATCCTTCTTCAATTCTTCAGTGAACGCGGCCTTCCGTTCCGGGGTCAAGTGGAAGTTCTCGCGAACGGGATAGAAGGAACCTACCTTAGCAAACAGTTCCCTGAGTTGCCGGCCAAGGGACTTTTTGCGGGCGGCAACCATCTCCGTCACGAGGAGGCCGGCGATGATGCCGTCCTTCTCCGGCACGTGGCCACGGATGGTGAGGCCGGCGGATTCTTCGCCGCCGATGGCGATCTTGTCGGCGATGATGAGTTCGCCAATGTACTTGAAGCCGACCGGTGTTTCATAGAGCGGCACCTTGTGGTACTCGGCGAGCGCATTGACGAGGTTAGTGGTGGCGACTGATTTGGCAACGCCGTCCTTCCACCCGCGAGTTTCAACGAGGTAGTCGAACAGGAGCGCGATGATGTAGTTGGGCTGAATGAAGGTGCCATCTTCGTCGACGATGCCGAAGCGGTCGGCGTCTCCATCGGTCGCTATACCGATCTTCGCGCCAAACTCCTTCATCTTCTTTTTGCAGTCGCCCAGCAGGTGGTCGTCGGGCTCCGGGGCGTGACCGCCGAAGAGGACGTCGCGGTAGTCGTGCACGGTTTCGACCTCAACGCCAGCTTCGCGCAGGAGGTGGCAACTGTAGCCTCGGCCTGCTCCCAGAAGGGATCGAAGACGACCTTGATGTGGGAGTTGGCGATGGTCTTGAGGTCGACGAGTTCGCCGAGACGGTGAAGGAAGCCCGGTTTCACGTCCTCCGTTTCAAAGCCACCGTCGGGCGGATCGGCGTGGGGGATTTTACCTTCGGTGTTGGCATTGATCGCGGCTTCGATCTGTTTCGTCACTTCGGGCAGGGCGGGGGCACCGTCGTGGGTAGAGAACTTGATGCCGTTGTACTCCGGCGGATTGTGCGAGGCGGTGAAGTTTATGGCGCCGGAGGTCTTGAGGGCGCGGACGGCGTAGGCGATGGCCGGGGTTGGCGCGGCGTCGGGAATGACGATGGGGGTGATGCCGGCGCCGGCAAGGATCCTGGCCGCTTCAGCGACAAAGCTCTCCCCGAGGAAGCGCGGATCGCGACCGACAAGAACCCGGTGAGGCTCGGGCTGAGTTTTGACGTACGTAGCAATGCCTGCGACAGCGAGGCGAATGTTGGCCAGCGTAAATTCGTCGGCAACGATGGCCCTCCAACCGGAGGTGCCGAATTTAATGGCGGAACTCATCGATCGTTCTCCTCAAGCGGCCCTGAATCCGCAGAATGTATGCATTAGGATGCGCAAGCCGCAAGGAACATACTGCAACACCGGGGTGAAGTCGGCAAGTTCGGGAAAATCGACGCGAGAGCGGCGAACCTGAGGACTGGACAAAATGGGTTACTTTGATTCATCAGGCGAAAATTGTGATCGGAAGTGACGGCTTCAGTTCGTACACTGGACGCGGGAGAAAGAAATGCTCGAAGCGAACCCGCAGGCACGGATTGTCTTACCACCGAAAGTACGCTGGATGAAGCCAACAAGCTGGGCCGCACGCTGGTAGAGGAACGGCTGGTGGCATGTGCCACGCTGCTGCCGGTTGTCCAGTCGATTTACTTCTGGAAAGACCACATCCATTCCGCTCCTGAAACCATGGTCATGCTGAAGACGAGCGTGGATAAGCTCGAGGCTCTGGAAGCGCGCATGCGCGAGTTGCATAGTTACCGCATACCGGAGTTCCTGGTCATTCCTGTGGAACAGGGCAGCAAGATCTACCTCGATTGGTTATTTGGAACCCTGGCAGAGCATAAGTAGCAAGCGAATGCCGCTAATTCTTCGCGCCGCGCCAGCATCCGGGCGCGGCCGGGATCTTCCGCCTATCTGGTATTCTGAGCTTCGGCTGTTATGCGTTGGCTCTTTATCGCTCTTTTGATTTCGGTAGCCGGGTTGCTGGCGGCGGCTGCGGGCATGGTGCGCCACATCCTGCGACAACGCACAGTGCTTAAAAGTCAACTGCCTGAAGGCGACGCCGTTGTGATCGGGAAAACCGAAGCATCCGACCTGGAGTCAGAAAGTTAAGGAAACAAACGTGGAAAACGGAATTTCGAAGCCTATGGCTTCAGAGATCGCGTATCCTGCCGCGTCGCAGGGATTGCGCACCGCCGGAATCGTGCTGGCGGGTAGCGCCCTGGTGGCGATCTGCTCGCACATCACTCTCCCGCTTTGGTTTACGCCGGTTCCGTTGACCCTGCAGCCCTTTGCCGTGGTTCTGCTTGGACTTCTACTGCGACCGCGCGTGGCAGCCGCCACACTGGGAGCTTACCTGGTTGAAGGTGCATTGGGGCTGCCGGTGTTCGCACCCGGATTGGCCTTTGGGGCTGGCATGGCGCACCTGCTGGGACCGACCGGCGGATATCTCATGTCGTATCCGGCCGCGGCAGCCTTGATCGCGTATCTGTGGAGACGCAGCGAGCGAGGATTTTCGGCTGCATTGTCAAGCGCGGCTATTGGCAACGTGGTTATTCTATTGTGCGGATTTGCATGGCTTGCGGCGTGGACGCATGGTTCTTTAAGGACTGCTTTCGCGCTGGCGGTGCTTCCCTTCCTTCCAGGCGACGCGCTGAAGGTGGTGGCCGCTGCGGCCATTGCCAAGGGCCTCGAACGGGTTCGCCGCATCCGCTAACGGCGCATGGTCACCAAACCGCATCGCGGTTTTTGTTGAAAGGATCTTTGTCTCAGTGAGCACCAAGCATTCTGAATCAGCCGTCTTGAATTCGACCCGGGAAATTTCTATTGCACATAGCCCCGACTCGGATGATGCCTTCATGTTTTATGGCCTGGCCACCAATAAAGTTCGCGTGCCGGGATACAAGTTTTCCCATACCCTATGCGATATCGAAACGCTGAACCGTCGCGCGCAGGACGAGGCGTTTTACGATGTGACGGCGATCAGCTTTCACGCCTATCCCTATATCCAGGAAAACTACACGCTGATGGGCTGCGGCGGCAGCGTAGGCGAGGGCTACGGGCCGATGATTATCTCGCAACGCCCCCTGGCGCTCGACGATCTGAAGCGCGTTAAGGTGGCGGTGCCCGGCACCATGACCACGGCGTACCTTGCGCTGAAGATCTTCAATCCCGAAATCGAGACGGAGGTTGTGCCCTTCGATCAGATCATCCCTGAAGTGCTGGCCGGCAAGTACGAGGCAGGCCTGATCATCCACGAAGGACAACTGACCTATGGCCGAAGTGGACTCCACAAGATCATCGATCTCGGCGTGTGGTGGCGAGAGACGACAAAATTGGTGCTGCCGCTGGGTGGAAACGCGATCCGTCGCTCACTGGGAGCAGAGTCGCACAAGATCATCTCGAAGGCGCTGCGCGACAGCATCCAGCACGGGCTCGATCATCGGGAGCAGGCACTGGAATACGCCATGCAGTTCGCGCGCGATCTGGACACCAGCCTTGCGAGCCGTTTCGTCAGCATGTATGTGAATGAGCGGACGCTGGACTATGGTCCGGACGGACGCGAGGCAATTCGCAAGCTGCTGGATCTTGGTTATGAGCGCGGAATCATTCCAATCGCACCTAAGGTCGAATTCGTCGACTGAAGGGCGGGCAGACCAGGTAATTGGAATCCGCCAATTCTCCCGGAACCATTCTAAAGATTCGCTAATCTCGGCCGATGCATTGGGAATTGGGGCAAGCCAATGCTTTTGAGCCGAGACGATCTTGTGTCTGCGCTTTTTTGCGAGACCGACCGCGCACAGCGCCTCAGGATGCCGCTGGCGCTGATTCACATTCGATTTGCGGATTTGGTAAGCAGGCAATCTGCGCTCGAAAGCGCTCGAGACGAAGAATTAGTGTGCATGATCGTTGAGCGTTTCACGCGGATATTGCGCTGCTACGATTCCGTGGGTCACGTGGCCGACGGAGAATTCGTTCTGATCCTGCCGGGATGCAGCCTTTTCGATGCGAAAACGCTGACTGAGCGCATACGCGACGGCCTCTTTGGATCACCCTTTGAAGTAGGTGGCGAGGAGATACGCCTGAACGCCTGCTTCGGCATCGTGTCCAGCGGCGGCCGGTCGCCTTTTGTGGTGTTGCGCGAGGCAAAGAAAGCATTGCAGCGAGCGCAGGCAATGGGGCCGGGATCGATTCATTGCCTGGGAACCGAGGATGAATTGGACCCGGGCAAGTTCCTCATCCCTGTTCTGAAGGACGAATCGCTGGACTAGTAGTCGGCGCATTGTGTAGCAGCGCGCTTCACTGCGCTGACAACCGTGAGATCCGCCGATGCGGACTCGAGGAATTCCTGGAAGACATCGTTCGAAAGCATGCGGCCCTCGGCAGTGAGCTGCGCTGTTTCACCGTCGAATGTGAGCAAGCCGCGTTCCGTTAGCGATTCGACGACCTCGAGCGCACGGGCAACCATTTGGTTGCCGAACTCCTCGCCGGAGGGCGGAAACAGAGACTCCTCCGTTTAGGCGAAGGCCGAGAAACCACGCCTCCTCGTGCTGGCGCTCAGGTGAAAGCCACGCGGTCTCAGGCGGCTGCGGGCCTTCGAGGTAAGCCTTCAAGTCGTCCGTATTGGTGAACCGCAGAACGTAGCCCGGCCGCGCACTATTTGCAGATTCGCGCAGCATGCGACGATGCATCGAGCCCCAGGCCGAGATAGGGGCGGCGCTGCCAGTAGCGCAGGTTGTGCCGCGATTCGCAGCCGGGGCGCGCGAAGTTTGAAATCTCATACTGCGCCAATCCCGTGCCGGCAAGGCTGTCGATGGCGCTCTCGTACATGCGCGCGATCGTGTCGTCGCCGGGAACCAACCCGGCGTGGTAACGGGCGCCGCCGGCGAGCAACTCGCGGCCGAGGCGCGACTCGTCGTCGACCTCGAGCATGTAGATGCTGGCATGGGGAACGTTGGCGTCAACGAGCGTCGTAACGGACTCCTGCCAGGACGCGAACGTCTGGCCCGCAAGGCCCGCGATCAGGTCGATGTTCAGGTTGGTAATCCCCGCGGCGCGCAGGCGCTTCAGGTCCTCGAGCACCACGGCCCGGCTGTGGAGGCGGCCGCTCTGCTGGGCTTCGCGATCGATGAAGGACTGAACGCCGAGGCTGACGCGATTGACGCCTGCCCGAGCCAACGCATCAAGGGTTGCATCGGCAATCTGGCCCGGGGCGCACTCGACTGTGATCTCGGCATCGGACTCGATCGTGAACTCTGCGCGGATGGCTGCGAAGAGCTGGGCGATCAGATCCGGTTCAAGCAGGCTAGGTGTTCCGCCGCCGAGATAGATGGTGTCGACGCGGGCCGGCAGATCTGCGCGAAGGTTCTCGCTCCATTGGCGCGCGCCGTGCATCTCATCGATGAGGCGCTGGATGTAGCGGGCGTGTTCGGCTGGCCGGATACACGCCTGACGCAAAATTGCAGTAGGTGCATTTAGAGCGGCAAAACGGGATCGAGATGTAGATGCCGAGTTGTTCGCCCGCGGGTGCCGCCATAATCTGATTCTTTCATGCCTCCGGCAAACCGCACAGACCCACACCGGACTGGTGCCACAAGTGTAAGAGGAGACATTTTTGAAAGCCTGGCCAGTTCTCGCCATCTCAATCGTACAGTCATTCCTATGTCTAGCCCATTGGTTCATGTATCGCACGTGGATCGACTTCTGGTGGCCGATGAGCCCTACAGCCGTGCATGCATTGCGGGTCGCTTTTATCGTGCTCTCGTTCGTCTTCATGACTGCGACCCTCCTGGGTTTTCGTTCCTCCAATCCTGTCGTGCGGATTTTCTATAAGGCCGCCGCGCTGTGGATGGGGCTGGCGAATTTCCTCTTCGTCGGCACGGTAATTGCGTGGCTCGTGGACCTGTTGTTGCGCTTTTTCGTTCCAGCGCCAACAAGAATCGCCGACAGGCCGTACATCGCCGCAGTGCTTCTCTCAGCCGCAATCGTGACCGCCGTCTACGGCCTGGTGAATGCCCGGAATATCCGCTTGCGACGGGTCACCGTAAAGTTGTCTGGCTTGCCGGAGAGCTGGCGAGGGAGGCAGGCGCTGCTGGTGAGCGATCTGCACCTGGGGCACGTCAATGGGCTCGCGTTCGCGCGGCGGATTGCGCAAATGGTCCGCGACTTGAACCCGGCAATCGTCTTTCTTCCCGGAGATATGTTTGACGGCAGCAAAGTCGATCTGCTGCAGGTGGCCGCGCCATTACTGGAGTTGAAGCCGCCCCTGGGGATGTACTTCGTCGGCGGCAATCATGAGGAGTTTGGCGGAGCGGCACATTTTGAAGGGGCGCTACGGGGCGCCGGAGTTCGCGTGCTGCACAACGAATGCGCAGACGTGGACGGTTTGCGCGTGGTTGGCGTGGCGTATGGGCAATTCCACCTATCCTCTGCAGATGCGCACGTTTCTTGAAGGACTGCGGTTGAAGGACGGACCGCCCAGCATTCTGCTGAATCATGTGCCGAGCCGGCTGCCGTTGGCCGAGCACGCCGGGGTGAGCCTGCAGCTTTCAGGACACACCCACGGAGGCGGCCAGTTGTTTCCGTTCAACTTCATTACCCGGCGCGCCTTCGGCAAATTCACCTACGGGTTGCAGACCTTCGGCGAGATGCAGGTCTATACGTCGAGCGGCGCGGGAACATGGGGTCCGCCGATGCGGGTGGGCACGCATTCTGAAATCGTGTTGCTGACCTTCGCATAGAAGTGTTCTCATAGTCCTTCCGTTTCAAGCGATCGTTTTGTTCTCGCGAAAGGTAGCCATGAGATTGTTCAGAGTTTCGTCCAGCAAACGCTTTCTCTCTTAGTCTCGTCTCCGCATCTCTTGTGACGTTTGTCGCCACAGCTCAGCAAGCGCGCACCGACACACCGACGCCGGCGCAGCAGACGCTGGAATTTCCGACGATCCTGTATGGCGCCGCGTACTACAACGAGTACATGCCTGGCGACGCCGCTGAGCATGACGCGCGCCTCGTGAAAGACATCGCAATGATGAAGGCCGCGGGACTGAACGTGGTGCGCATGGGCGAGTCGACCTGGAGCCTGTGGGAGCCGGAAGACGGCCGCTTCGAATACGCGTGGATGGATCACATTGTGGATGCCATGGGGAAAGCCGGCATCAAGGTTATTCTCGGCACGCCCACGTATTCGATTCCGGCGTGGATGGCGCACCAGCATCCGGAGATCCTCGCGGATCGCATCACGGGCGGAAACTTTGGCGGTCCTACTGCGCCTGCACAATACGGGATGCGGCAGAACATGGATACCGATTCGCCGGCATACCGGTTTTATGCGGAACGGCTGATCCGGCATATCGTGGCGCACTACAAAGACAACCCAACGGTGATCGGCTGGCAGCTCGACAACGAGACATCGAGCTATGACGCGGCGAATCGCGATGTGTTCATTGGATTTCAGCACTATCTCGAGAAGAAGTTTGTCACACCGGAAGCGCTGAGCAAGGCGTGGTTCCTGAACTACTGGGGCGAGAACCTGCACACATGGGAAGATCTGCCCACGCGGAACGGCGCGCAAAGCACCGGCTACAAGCTGGAGTGGTCGCGCTGGAGCCAGATGCGTGTCACGGATTTTCTGCATTGGCAGGCTGAGCTTGTGCGCGAGTGCGCGGCGCCAAGGCAGTTCATCACCACAGACTACGGCGGCATGATGAAGCGCGATGTGAATGAAGAAGCGATTGCCGCGTCGCTGGACATTGTGGCCGACAACATCTACCACTGCACTGCGCAGGACCACTACGACGGTTCGACACAATCGATCCAGGGTGACTTCTCGCGCTCGCTGAAACACGGGAATTTTCTGGTAACGGAGACCAACGCGCAGTCGACGGACTGGACCTCAGCGCACCAGTATCCGCCCTATGACGGGCAGCTTCGCGAAGATGTCTACACGCATCTGTCAAACGGCGCCAACATGGTGGAGTACTGGCACTGGGCTTCGATCGCGGCCAATCAGGAGACCTACTGGAAGGGAGTCCTGTCGCACGATCTGGAGCCGAACCGCACGTATGCGGAGGTGTCGCGCACCGCGCATGAACTGGAGAAGATCGGCCCGCACCTTGTCGGCCTGAAAATCCACAATGATGTCGCGATCCTGTGGAGCCGCGATTCGGCAAACGCCATCGGCTTCATGCCGTTCACTTCCTCAGGGCCACAGTGGAGCTTCGCCGGGCCAGCAGCAGATTACTCATCCCTGGTGCAGCAGATTCATCGCTCGCTCTATGACCTGAACGTGGGTTCGGATTTTGTGTTTCCAGAGACCAAGGATTTCTCCGCGTACAAACTGCTGATCGTACCTGCGCTCTACATTTCAGATGATGCGCTGTTGCAACGTATTTCGGACTACGTGAAAAATGGCGGCCACGTGGTCATGACATTCAAGAGCGGATTTGCGAATGAAAACTCCGCCGTCCGCTGGGTTCGTGCGCCGGGACCTTTGCGCGAGGCCGCGGGCTTCAGCTACCAGGAGTTTTCAAACCTTGAACATCCGCTCGCGCTCAAAGATGATCCGTTTCACGTTGGCGTGGCGGGAACGAACGCCAACCAGGTGAGCTACTGGGCGGAATTTCTAATGCCGGAGCATGCCAAAGCGCTGGCTTATTACGATCATCCGTTCTTCGGAAAATGGCCGGCGATTACAGAGAACCAATTTGGCTCCGGCACGCTGCTTTACGAGGGAACGTATCTCTCCGCCGCGCTACAAACTGCCGTGCTGAAACAGGCGGTCGAGGAGGCCGGGCTCGCGGGGCCGGACCAGCAGCAACCTGCAGCGGTCCATGTGACGCACGGCGTGAATCGCATGGGCAAGCGTGTTCACTATTACTTCAATTACTCGAGCGCCGAGGTGAAAGCGAACTACGCGTACGGTTCAGGAACGAATCTGCTGGATGGAAAGCCGGTTTCGAAAGCAGATCCGCTGGCGCTGACGCCGTGGGACCTGGCGATTGTGGAGGAAAAATAGGAAGGCGCGAGGGTAGGAAAGGCGAAATCGAGTGCAAAAAAGCTTCGTGCAAGGCGTGAGGGATGGGCGCCGCATTGCGGCATTTTAGCACCATTTTCGGGCATTGCAAGCGGGGAAAATCCTCAATCTAAACAGCACAAAATAAATCGCTTAGAAGGATTTAGAACTTCCTGCCCGATTCCTAAAATCGGACAACTGCGGGTATATCCGGGGCATCCCAATGTAGGCCAGCGTTACGTACTCGTACGAAGTGCAGCGCGGCATACAACAGGAGCAGTTCAATGGCAAACCAACAAGGCTCACAGCAAGGGCAAGGTTCCGGCAGCGGTACCCGCAGCACTCAGGATCCCGCCCAGAAGAGCGGCACAGGCCAGCAGCAGGATCCCTCTCAGAAGGGTGGCACCGGTCAACAGGGCAAGCCGAATGATATGAACAAGGGTGGCAACCAGCCCGGCAGCGGCAGCCAGCAATCCGGCGGCTCGGGAAGCACCAATCGTTAAACCAATGGACGCCAGGGGCGAAACCTTGATGGCGTTCAACTTAATGTGAAAAAAGGCCCACGTTCTCCGAAAGAGGCGTGGGCCTTTGAATTTCGCTAATCATCCCACGCATCGCCTTCAAAACAAACAGGCTCTCCCAAAGCTGCCCGCATCCATGCAGCCGTAAAACGGTGTTGCATACGTCACTGCCTCAGTGCTCTCTATTGGCTATCATCGGTGAATTCTGAAAGACCCTGGAGTTTTGATTCCCCGATCGGAAGACGAAAGAGGGCTTCACGTGAACGAAACCGCACAAACTATCCCCGCCATCAATTCCGATGAAAAGCCTGCAACGATCCGCACGCGCCTGCATGGCATCGAGCTGTTGTTCAACTCGCGGCTAAACAAGGGTACGGCGTTCAATGAGCATGAACGCGACATATTTGGCCTTCACGGGCTGCTGCCGCCGCACATTGGCACGCTCGAAGATCAGCGACTGCGCCGCAAGCGGGTGCTCGATTCGCGCGACTCCGCATTCGGCAAATACAGCAACATGCGCAATCTGCAGGACAACGATGAGACATTGTTCTACTCGATGATTGAGCACTACACCGAAGAGCTGCTGCCGATTGTTTATACGCCGGCTGTGGGCGAAGGATGCCAGCGCTTCTCTGAAATCTGGCGACGTCCGCGGGGGCTGTTCATCAGCTATCCCAATCGCCACAGGATTGACCAGATTCTAGCCGACAGGCGTTACGACGGGGTGCGTTGCATTGTGGTAAGCGATGGGGAGCGCATCCTGGGACTCGGCGACCAGGGTGCAGGCGGCATGGGGATTCCGATCGGCAAGATGGCGCTCTACACCGCGCTGGGCGGCATTCCACCGGAACATTGCCTACCCATCCTGCTCGATGCAGGCACCGACAATGAGAAACTGCTGCACGAACCGATCTACATTGGATGGCAGAGCCATCGCGTGCGCGGGCAGGAGTATGACGATTTCGTCGAAGCATTCGTCACTGCTGTTCAGAAACGCTGGCCGAATATTCTTCTGCAATGGGAAGACTTTGCGGGAACGAATGCGGCGCGACTTCTCGATCGCTATCGTGATCGCCTCTGCACTTTCAATGACGACATTCAGGGAACAGCCGCCGTAACCACGGCAACGCTTCTGGCCGCGGTAAACGCAACGGGAGTTCCGCTGTCGCAGCAAACCATAGTGATGTTTGGCGCCGGAGCAGCTGGAATTGGCATCATCGATCTGCTGATAGCAGCAATGAAAGAACAGGGACTAAATGAGGAGCAGGCGCGCGGCCGCATCTATGCGTTCAATCGCTACGGACTGCTGGTTGAAGGCGCGCGCGGCATCAAGGAAAGCCAGCAGCCGCTGGTGCACAAGCGTGCCGATATCGCCGGATGGAAGCTCGCAGGGGGCGAAGACGTCTCATTGCTCGACGTGGTGCGCAATGCAAAAGTGACAGTGCTGGCTGGAGTGTCTGCGCAGGCCGGCGCGTTCAGTGAAGATATTGTGCGTGAGATGGCGCGGCATACTGAGCGGCCGATCATCTTTCCGCTCTCGAATCCGACTTCGCAGGCTGAGGCCAATCCTGCTGATCTGTTGCGCTGGACGGAGGGTCGTGCGCTCGTGGGTACCGGCAGCCCGTTTCCGCCCGTGGAGATTGACGGCAAGCCAGTGCGGATCTCGCAGGTAAACAATTCATTCATCTTTCCGGGCCTTGCGCTTGGAATTCTTGTGTCGCGAGCGCGGCGCGTGACCGACGGCATGATCATGGCTGCGGCCAAGGCGCTTGCAAGCCTGTCGCCTTCGCGTCTTGATAAGACCGCGCCGCTGCTGCCGCCAATTGCAGAGTCGCGCAAGGTAGCGCTGGTGGTGTCAGAAGCGGTGGCGCGGCAGGCGCTGAGCGAAGGCGTTGCGGCCATCGATGATGCCGCTTCCCTGCCCGACCGCATCCGCGCATACATGTGGAGTCCGGTGTATGTTCCCTACGAGCGCGTCGAACACGGAGGTCGGGCTACCGACCTGATTTAGGCTCCTCGCCTGGAGAAAACGCCTACCTTGGCCGTTTGTTGATAGTATGGGGGACGGCCAAGATAAACGTTTTACCAAAGAGGGAAATATGAACCAGACTCCTGTGCGTTCCGGGATCAGAATTCCGGCGATGCTGCTCTTGTGTTTTGCGTGCATGGCGATGACTGAGCCTTGCGCAGCGCCCGCAACCCAAGCCAAAGACGACCGGGCCCTGGATGAATTCAAGCCTTTCGCCCGATGAGCGAGCCGACCTGGTGATGAAGGAGATGACGGTCGACGAAAAGATCGCTCTTCTACATGGCGTGGGCATGCCAACGGACGACGCTGTGACGCCAGAGAATGGCCCATCAAATCGTGGCGTAGGTTATACCGTTGGCGTTCCGCGTCTCGGCATTCCCGGCATCGACATGAGCGACGCTGCCTATGGCGTGCGCTCGAGCGGCGTGAATGGACGCTATTCCACCGCGCTACCAGCCAACGTTGCCGCAGCCGCAAGCTGGGATACCAACGCGGCATATGAGTACGGTGCGTTAATCGGACGCGAACTGCGTGCCCAGGGATTCAACATGTCGCTTGGAGGCGGTGTAAACCTGACGCGCGATCCGCGCAACGGCCGCACATTTGAATATCTTGGCGAAGATCCCATCCTGGCCGGAACGCTTGTGGCGCGGCTGATCCAGGGAACGCAGTCGGCCAACGTGATAGGCGACATCAAGCACTATGCGCTCAACGATCAGGAGAGCGGCCGCAACGCAGTCAACATCATCATCAGCAAGCGCGCGGCTCGTGAAAGCGATCTGCTGGCGTTTGAAATCGGCGTGGAACAGGGCAAGCCCGCAGCGGTCATGTGCTCTTACAACCGCGTCAACGGCGACTTTGCTTGCGAGAACGAATGGCTGCTGACCGACGTGCTGAAGAAGGATTGGAAGTTTCCGGGATTCGTACTGTCTGACTGGGGCGGCACGCACAGCGATGTGAAAGCCTCTGCTGCCGGGATGGATAACGAGCAGCCGGGCAGGTTTTTTTACGAGAAGCGCTTCAAGGATGCTCTCGATGCCGGCAAGATTCCGCAGGCTCAACTCGACGACCACGTGCATCGCATTTTGCGCGCGATGTTTGCGACGGGCGTGATCGATCATCCGCGGCAGCGCAGCGTCATCGATCCCTTTGCGGGGTTTGAGACGGCGCGGAAGATTGAAGAAGGCGGCATCGTTCTGCTCAAGAATGAAAAAGCAATGTTGCCCTTGAGTGCCACAAAGCTGAAGACGATTGCTGTTATCGGATCGCATTCTGACGTCGGCATGATTTCGGGCGGCGGTTCGGCGCAGGTCGATCCCATCGGCGGAAACGCCATCAAGCCTGCGGGACAGGGGCCAACCCACTGGATGGAAGAGATCTGGTTCCCGACTTCGCCCTTGAAGGCGATCCAGGCGCGCGCGCCGCATGCGACGGTGAAGTACGATCCGGGCACCGATCCCGCGGCTGCGGCTGCGGCTGCCAAGGGTGCGGACGTGGCAATCGTTTTTGCCTACATGTGGGCCAGCGAAGGAATGGACCTGAAGAGCCTGACACTTCCTCACGATCAGGACGCAATCATCGCGGCTGTGGCTGCGGCTAATCCGCATACCATCGTCGTGCTCGAGACGGGCAATCCTGTAACGATGCCGTGGGTCGACAAGCCGGCAGCGATTCTCGAAGCTTGGTTTGCCGGCAGCGATGGCGCAAATGCGGTGGGCAACGTTCTCTTCGGTACTGTAAATCCCGAGCGGCAAACTGCCCAATACCTTCCCGAAGAGCGAAGCCGATCTGCCGCATCCGACGATCACCATGCCGCCACCGGAGTCCTCGCACTTCTCCGGGCCAGCATCGCCTGAGAAGTGGGCGATGGGACTTCCAGCCTTCCCGATGACCTATGACGAAGGCGTGAAGGTCGGCTACAAATGGTACGACGCGGAAAACAAGACGCCGCTGTTCCCGTTTGGCTACGGCCTTTCGTACACGACCTATCGCTATTCCGGCCTGCAGGTAACGCCGGGAGACAAGGTGAAGGTAACGTTCACGCTGACTAATGCCGGAGCGCGCGAAGGCTCAGAGATTGCGGAAGTCTACGCTGCATTGCCGGCCGCCGCGCAGGAACCACCGAAGCGCCTGGTCGGGTTCAGCAAGGTCAAGCTGAATCCGGGCGAGAAGCAAAATGTCACGGTCGAGATCGATCCGAAGTATCTTTCGATCTTCGATGAACAGAAAAATGACTGGTCGCTGCTTCCAGGCGACTACACCATCATGGTTGGCGGATCGTCGGCGAGTTTGCCGCTGAAGGCGACGGTCAACTTGAAGTAAGACGCACACGAAACACTGTAAGCCGGCGGGTTTGCTCCTCAGCAAATCCGCCGGTTCTTTTTGCTCAGGCTTTCTCAAGCAGCTTCGGGTTTGTCTTGTCGAGTTTGAGAATGAGTTCTCCAAAGAGAGTGTTGGCCCATGCAAACCACGCGCGGGTAAAGTTCGCAGGATCGTTCTTGTTAAAGCTTTCGTGCATGAAGCCGGTTCCGGCGTGCGTTGTTTTCAGCCAGGCTAGGCATTGCTGTTGCTCTTTCTCATCGTCGGTAGTGAGCGCGCGCATGATGATTGCCATGGGCCAGATCATGTCCTGGCCGATGTGCGGGCCGCCGATGCCCTCGGCTGCCGAGCCGCGAAAGAAATAGGGATTCGCTTCGCTCAAGACGAATCGGCGCGTGGCAAGATACATCGGGATCGCTTGCGGAGCAGGAGCCTAGATAGGGCATCGCCAGCAGGCTGGGCACGTTGGCGTCGTCCATGCAGATTGCGTTGCCGAATCCGTCGATTTCGTAGGCCCAGATTTCGCCTGCTGTGGAGTGATGCACGCGCGCATGCGCATCCAATGCCGACTTGATCTCTGAACGGAGGCGGCTGGCCTCACTTGCGGCAGCGCTGTCGTGCGCAATCTCGCTGAGCATCTCTTCGATACGTTGAAGTGTAATCACCGCGAAGAAGTTGCCGGGAATGTTGAGCGGGTATATGCACGCATCATCCGAGGGACGGAAACCGGAGTAAATCAGACCCAGGGGCCGCGCAGGATTGCCGTACCCGTCTCCACTCAACGTGTCGTAGGGCGAAAAGGCCTCGCGCTGGAAGTGATAGGGTCCATGAGAGGTTTTGCGCTGTTGCGTTTCAAACGTACTGAGAATGGTGTGCATCGCCCGCACCCACTCTGCGTCGAACGGTTTGGTGTCGTGGGTGATGCGCCAGTATTCATGCGCCAGGCGCACGGGGTAGCAGAGCGAGTCGACTTCCCATTTTCGCTCACCCACGCCGGGTTTCATTTCGGTCTTGTCAGACTTGCTCCACGAGAGCGGCTCGCGGCTGGCGAGGTCAGGCATGAAGGCATTCGCGTACGGATCGGCGAGGATGCATCGTGTCTGCCGCCGGATGACGCCTTCGATGAGTTTCGCAAGTTCCGGATCGGCGTCGAGAAAAGGCAGATAGGGCCACACCTGCGCAGAGGAATCGCGCAGCCACATCGCGGGAATGTCGCCGGTGACCACGACTGTGTCAGGACCAGCGGAGCCGTTGCTGAATGTCACGGTGGTGTCGAGGGTGTTGGGAAGGCAGTTGGAGAAGAGCCACGCCAGTTCAGGATCGCTCATTCTAGCGGAAATAGACTCGATGGCAGCGTCGACCGCCTTGCTGCGGAATCGGCGCGCCGATGGAGCGGGGCGTTTGGAAACGAAGCTGATTTGTGCGAAGGCCTTATGCGGCAAGATTGCTGATGAAGCGACAAAGCTGGCCGAGCCGCCAAGGAAGCTACGGCGGGACACGCGAGTATTGGAGTCCATTCACAACTCACAACGGAAGGATTTAAGTTCGTCCCTCATCATACGGCGGAGGTCGGACATGCACATTTTCTATCCGGCAGGCTCACACTGGCGTGCTGGAAGCATGCATGTTACTCCGCGTCAGGCGGAACTTGTTCGAGCAGGCGCTTCCAGGTTTTCTGGTTACGGCGGAATGCCTTCTTCAAATCCTCGAGGATGCGCTCAAAGTCCGCATTGGTCCGCAGATTATTCCACGCCGGGTTTTTCTGAAACCACGGATAGTTCTCATTGCCCAGATAGATCGCCCGGCGCAGCCAGTGCAGCGCCTCACTGGAATCACCCTCGACGGCAAAGTAGGTCGCGAGGCGATAGGCCATCTCGCTGTCGGCTTCGGCTGCGGCCAGCGTGTCGTCTTTCAGCAGCGCTGCGGCGCGAGCCCGATCCCCGACCTGCACGTAACACAGCGCCAGCGTGGGCACGGCGATGCGCAGCGATTCGTCGTCGCGAATCACCCCTTCGAGGATTTTGATCGCCTCCTCCAGATTGCCCATGCGCATCTGCTGATAGCCGGATGACGTGCGCAACAGCGGGTGGCGCGGTTCGAGCGCGAGGCCCTTCTCTAACTCATCGCCAGCCAGTTCAATTTGGTTTTGATAGTGGTAGACGCGCGCGCGGTGGTTGTAGAGGATAGCCGCGTTGGCGGGGTTCAGCTTGAGCGCGCGGTTGAACTGTAGCAGCGCCTCGTCGTACATTCCGTCGCCGCGCAGCGCAATGCCGGCGACCATGTGCACGTTCCAGTCGTTGGCGGCGCCGGCCAGCAGGTTGGCGATGCCGTGGCGAGCCGATTCTTTTTCGCCGCGCGAAAGCAGCATGTAGATCCGATAGAGATTCGCCTCCGTCGCCGCTGGATCTAGTCGTAGCGCCTCGTCGAAATCGCGCCGCGCATGCATCACGTGGATCTGTCCGCCGAATCCGTGGCGAACATACTGTAGCTCGGAGATACCAAGCCCGCTCCATCCCGACGCAAACTCCGGATCCTTCGTGGTGACGCTTGTGAAGAGCGCGTGGGCCTTGTCGAGATCGGCCTTGGAGCCGGTGCGCACCATGAAGGAACTGAGCAGCGCACGCGCCTGCAGATACTCTTCGCTCACAGGGCCGGGCAGCGAACCATCGCGGAGCGCGCCACGAGGCGCATCCATCTGATCGGCGGCGCCAAGGCCATGTAACGCGGCGAAGACTTCGTTTGAAATTTCAGACTGCACCGCGATCAGGTCGAGGGATGCAACGCGGATGGCTCCGCCAGAGCGTACGCTTTGCGAGCCAATATCGAGCAACTGCCAATTGAGATCAAATCCGTTCTCAGAGCGGAAGAAGCTGCCGGCCAGCACGAAAGATACCAGCAGCCGCTGACCCACAGAGAGCGGATCCATCTGCGCAATGGGCAGCGACATCAGCGCGCTTGATGGCCGGACGACCAGCGCGGGAATGCGCGCGAGGCGTGCGGCGATAGCATCGGCCAGGGCGTAGCCATACAGCGGCGCCACCTCCGTTGCACCAAGATTTGCGAATGGAAGCACCACAAGGGAATTCTGTTGCGCGCGATCCCCGGCGGATTCGCGAAACCGCTCGGCCAGCATCGACAGAAATCCGGTGGCACGCTTTCTCGGCTTCGGCTTCGGTGGTCGGCAGGTTCGCTGCAGCCTCGCCAGGAATCGCGCCCGTCTCGATCTGCAGCGCCTTCATAATTGTCTTCAACGCCTCGCGCACTTCGGCTGCGGAGGCATAGCGCGTAGCCGGCGTCTTTTCGAGGCACGTCGCGATCACGCTTTTCAATTCCGTCGAGATATCGGGGACGATCTCGCTGAGATCAACGGGATCGGAAAACTGGATGGCGCGGATGGTCTGGAAGTCTTCCCCATCCGGGCGCGAAAACGGATGACGGCCGCTGGCAAGTTCGTAGAGGATCACGCCAAGCGCCCACACGTCGGACTGCACGCTCGACTGGCCGGTGACAAACTGTTCCGGCGCCATATAGCGAATGGTGCCGCCGCGCGCGGTATACGTCGCGGCAACCGATGCGTCCCTGGCAAGCGCGGGCTTTGACGGATCGAAGCTGGCATCTTCAGGCCGCAGGCGACGTGCCAGGCCGAAGTCGAGGATCTTTACCAGGCCGCCATCGGTCAGCATCACGTTTTGCGGCTTCAGGTCGCGATGAAAAATGCCCAGCGAGTGCGCAGCCTGCAAACCATCGGCGATCTGGATGCCCACCGAGAGCAGTAGTTGCGGAGTGGCCGGACCTCGCGCGATGAGCTGGTCGAGCGATTGCCCTGGCACGTACTGCATAACGATGTAACCTTCGTCGCCGGCCTCGCCAACTTCGTAGATGGCGCAGACATTGGGATGCTCAATGGCAGAGGCGAGACGCGCTTCACGCAGAACGGTGGTGCGCAACTGCTGCGCCGAGAGCAGGCCGGTGCGCAGGATCTTGAGCACCACGGGCCGCTGCAGCAGCGTGTCGTTGGCCAGGTACACCACGCCGCTGCCGCCGGCGCCGAGGCGGCGGATGACCTCGTAGTGCTCAATGAGCTTTCGTTTCATCGCTGCTTTCAGTTTAGTTGCAGCGTCGTGAGGACTGTATCAATTTCCGGTGAGGGGCCCGGGGCTTGGCCAGTAAGCTGATTGATAAAACGAAAAACAGTAAGTGATGGTTAGTTGCTTTTCCACCCTTGCTTCACAAGGATGGGGTACCCGGCGTCTTGCTAATCCCTGTTCGCTAGTCCCTCGTCCCTGTTTTTTAATGTCCTCGCCGCACTTCGCCTTCCTCTGGCGGAGGTGGCGGTTCTTTTGAGAGGCGCTGCTGTGTACGCTGGCCGAGCAAGAACATCGTCAAGCCGAACACGAGCAGCACCAGACCCCACCAAAGATTCGCGTTGATGCCGAGGCTCTTTGCGTAGAGGTCTGCGTTGCCATTGGTCTTGATACCCCACGTGGTCAGGATGGCGCCGGTGAAGGTGAACATCAGTCCCATGGGAATGCGCAAATCGAGATTCATGGTGCTCCCTTCCTCTCAGGCAAAGAAAATGTTCAGCGCGATGGCGCCCAGCAGCACAGCGATACCCAACGCCTCAGGGCTCTTCCACCAGCGGTCGTGCGCGCGCGGCGGCTTTGGCGTGAGCGAATGCACAAGACCCACGAGTTCCGACTCAGGCCGCGGCTTTGTAAACAGACTCACGATCACAGTGATGATGAAGTTGGTGCTGAAGGCGAAGATCGCGCCCCAGAAGTTCTGCGCCATATCGCTTGGGTAATGGTGCACGACGGTGATCCACCCGCCGTGAATGCCGACGTGCGCCTCGATGGGAAGCGTAAGGCCGTGATGCAGCATTGCGGCCACAGTGCCCGCAATGAGCCCGGTAAACGCAGCGTGGCCTGTGGTGCGCTTCCAGAACATGCCCAGCAGGAACGTCGCGAACAGCGGCGCGTTCACAAAGCTGAAAACAAGCTGCAGCGTGTCCATGATGTTGTTGAAGTTGATGGCTGCATACGCTGTGCCAATCGAAAGCAGAATGCCGCCGACCGTGGCCCATCGGCCCACCGCCATGTAGTGCCGGTCGCTGCCGCCCTTGTGGATGTAGGACTGATAGAGATCGTAAGTGAATACCGTGTTGAACGCCGTCACGTTGCCCGCCATGCCGCTCATAAAGCTGGCCAGCAACGCAGTCAGGCCGAGCCCGAGAATGCCGGTGGGAAAATAATGCAACAGCATGTTCGGCGTGGCCATGTCGTAGTCGAGCAGTGGATGGCCGCTGGCGTCGAGCATCGCTTTGCCGGTCACCGGGTTGATCTTCGCCGGGACCAGTCCCCTGCCCTGTTCGATCTCGTGCGGCACAACATTCGTGGTGTGGTAGATAACGCCGTTCTGTTCGTGCACCGTGGTGGTGGTGTGCGGCGTGGTTAGCGAGATCGCGAGCAAGCCGGGCAGGATCACCAGGAATGGAAATACCATCTTCGGAACCGCGGCGATCAGGGGGACGCGGCGAGCGGACTCCATGTTCTTCGAGGCCATCGCCGTCTGGATCACAAGGAAGTCAGTGCACCAGTAGCCAGAGCCAAGCACGAAACCAAGGCCCATACCAATGCCGATAATTTCGATGCCCATAGGATTGGTGCTCGAGTGCATCACGCCTTTCCACTCGTGCATCATGCGCGGATCAACGGCGGAGACAGCGGTCCTCAGTCCGCTCCAACCGCCAACATTCTTCAGGCCCAGCAGCACCAGCGGCAGGAAGCCTGCAATGATGAGGAAGAATTGCAGCACCTCGTTGTAGATGGCGCTCGTAAGTCCACCGAGAAAGATATAGAGCAGTACGATGACCGCCGACAGCACGATCGAAAAGGTAAAGATGCCCTCGGGCGCCCAGCCAAGTGAGCGGAACAATCCGTCGAATACATGCAGCGCCTGGATGAGCCGTGCCATCGCGTACATCGATATGCCGGAGCTGAACACCGTCATCACCGCAAACGAGCACGCGTTGAGAGCGCGCGTCTTTTCGTCGAAACGCATGCGCAGAAACTCCGGCACGGAGCGCGCCTTTGAGCCGTAGTAGAACGGCATCATGAAGATGCCGACGAAGACCATGGCGGGAATGGCGCCGATGCCGTAGAAGTGTGCTGTCTCAAGGCCGTACTTTGCGCCCGAGGCGCCCATGCCGATCACTTCCTGCGCGCCGAGGTTGGCGCTGATAAAAGCGAGACCGCAGATCCATGCCGGCAGCGCACGCCCGGCCTGAAAGAAGTCCTTGCTGGTCTTCATGTAGCGCTTGAGGGCAAAGCCGATGCCCAGCACAAACACGAAATAGAGCAGCATGATCAGCCAATCGACAATGGTCAGTTGCAAAACGACTCCTCAGATTCGTCGGGGCACACGCATGGACACAGCGGTCTGAGGAATCCAGACAATTTCGCCGCGTTGATGTCGGTGCTTATGATACGCAAACCAATCTACTGACGGGAGGTTCGCCTCGTCCAGCGGAAAATGAAAATGTTTTCATTTCCAGGGACGCTCCAATATCCCACATGATTTTCCAAGCGCTTGGCCCGACCTCATCCAGGCAGAAACCTCTTCGTCAGCGAATGACCCTCGCCAGAACAGGCCCGAAGATTGCCATTAGAAGAACGTATGCGGCGGCCAGCGATCCCAGCCGTGGTTCAATGCCGGCTCCAAGGCCGGCGATCACAATGGAAAACTCACCCCGGGCAACGAGTGTCAATCCGGCACGAATCCGTGATCGCCGGTCGAGGTTGCCGCCGCGTGAGGCCCAATAGCCCGTGAGTACCTTCGAGAGCGTCGTCACCACTGCGAGCGCCAAGGCTGTCAAGAGCACCGGCAGCAGGCTTCGCGGATCAATCTCCAAACCGAAGAAGAAAAAGAATGTCGCGGCAAATAGATCGCGCAAAGGCGTCAGCAGCCGATGCGATTGCTCACTGATCGGGCCGGAGACGGCGATTCCCACAAGAAATGCGCCAATCGCAGACGAGACGCGCAGATGCTGCGCAATCCCGGCGACTAGAAGCACAGTACCGAAGACAGTGAGCAGAACTACCTCGTCGGACTGGTGCGAGATGAATGAGCTTAGCGAGTTTCCGAATCGCGTGGCGACAAAGAGCACAACGAGAACCGTCGTGCAGGCGATTCCGACCGAAACGAGAATTTTTGTCGAGTCCCCACCGGCAATGAGTACGGCAACGAGGGGAAGATAAACAGCCATCATGAGATCTTCGAGCACGAGAATCGAAAGCACTGTCGGAGTCTCAGGTGCGCTCATGCGATCTAACTCGGAAAGCACGCGGGCAATGATTCCCGAGGACGAGATCAAGGTCACACCGCCTAGCAGGAAGGAAGGCAGGAGCGACCAGCCGAGAAGAATCCCTGCAATGAAGCCGGGAGGAAAATTCAACAAGAGGTCGATTCCGGCGCCAGACAGCCCCTTACGAAGACTGTTTGTGAGTTGATCCCCTGAGTATTCGAGCCCCAGCATGAAGAGCAAGAGAAGGACGCCAACTTCCGCTCCAAGCTGGATGAAGTCCTTCGTAAGGTGCAGCGGCGCGATACCGCCCTTCCCAAACGCCAGTCCTGCGAGGAGAAAGAGAGAGATTGCAGATAGCCCCCAGCGCCCGGCCAGGCGAGCGAGTAGGGCTAATCCGACCGCAACGCAACCTAACTGAATGAACAGAAGCGAATAATCATGCACGGGTTCTGTCAACGAGGCTCTCCCGACCGGCCGGTCCAATCTTCACTCAGTCTAGACGAGAGGTACTGAACTGATAGATCAGAAGCCTGAAGCCATTTACACTGGAAATGCATGATTCCTACCCTTGCCTGGACCCCGGAAGGCGTCCGATTTATCGATCAAACCAAGCTCCCCCTTGAGGAGAGCTATGTGCTGGCCACCGATTACGAACAGGTGGCCGATGTTATCGTCACCATGGTCGTGCGCGGCGCGCCGGCGATCGGCGTTTCCGCGGCTTACGGCGTTGCGCTTGGAGCGCTGCGTTCAAAGGCTGCGAGCGCGGAGAGCTTTGCGCCAGAGTTCGAGAAGATTTGTGCGCGGTTAGCGGGAACGCGGCCGACGGCCGTGAACCTGTTCTGGGCAATCGACCGCATGAAGCGTGTATTTGCGGGATTGCTTTCATCCGGCGCATCGATGAAGCAGGTGCAGGATAAGCTGCTTTCAGAAGCCCACGCCATGTACGACGAAGACATCGCTGCGTGCAAGGCGATGGGGGCTTTCGGCGGCGAACTGCTGCCGGACGAAGGCGGCGTGCTAACCCACTGCAACGCTGGCGCATTGGCTACGTGCGGTTACGGCACGGCTCTCGGGGTCATCCGCTCGGCCGTTGAACAGGGCAAGCGTATTCACGTCTATGCCGACGAGACACGGCCCTTCCTGCAGGGGGCTCGGCTCACGGCATGGGAGTTGATGGCTGATGGCATTCCAACGACGGTAATCTGCGACAACATGGCGGCGAGCCTGATGCGCGCGGGAAAGATCAAGGCCGTAGTCGTGGGCGCGGATCGCATTGCCGCCAACGGCGACTTCGCCAACAAGATCGGCACCTACAACGTTGCCATTCTCGCCAAAGAGCACGGCATCCCGTTCTATTGCGCTGCGCCGTGGTCCACGATCGACACAGCCACGCGCGACGGGCGAGGCAATTCCGATCGAGGAGCGCTCGGCAAAGGAAGTGACTCATCACGGCGGCAAGCAGCTTACGCCGCATGGGGTCGGCATCTGCAATCCCGCATTCGACGTGACTCCAGCGAAGTACGTAACCGCCATCATCACCGAGCGGGGTGTGCTGCGCGCGCCTTATACGGAGTCGCTGAAAGAGATGGAACTGGTCGCCAGGTAACCAGGGCAGTTTCGGAATACGCAAGTGCTGTAACGGTCTAGAGTTGTAGGAGTCGTGTCTCCCCTCGCCATCTTCCGATTGCGACAAAAATCTCTCGTACGTGGAATTGTGCTCTCACTCAGCGCATTCATCGCGAGCCTGCTGCTGGCGGGGTTTCCGCATATTGAAAATCTTCACGGGTCGCCGTGGCAGTTCGCGTCTCTGATTGTCGCTGCGTGGGGAATGGCGGAGACCGGCCGCTGTCTGCGCGGCAAGTGGAGTCTCTACCACGCGGGCGTGCTTCTTCTGCTCTACTCTGACCTCATGATCCTCACGCTGATCGTGTTTCTGGTGGCTTATCCTCTGTGACGGCGTTCCGCCTACCCTCTTTACCGCTCAAGAAAACTGATCCTCTTTTGTATGTGCCCTCTGCTTGCTGCCTGTGTAAGATAGGCAAACGCGCAGCGGGCTGGCCTTTAGGAGTTGGAAAGTTCTCATTCCAGACCAGAAGGCTGTTCTTGTAGCCTGTGCGCAACGACTTTCAGGAGGTAGACATGCTGAAGGGATTTCGTGATTTTATTCTGCGCGGCAACGTCCTCGATCTGGCTGTTGGCGTCATCATCGGCGGCGCATTCGGAACGGTTGTAACCTCTCTCGTCAAGGATGTATTCACTCCGCTCATCGGCAATCTTGCGGGCAAGCCGGACTTCAGCGCCATCCAGGTCAACCACATCATGATCGGCAACTTCCTGAATGCCGTGATCGCATTCCTTCTGGTGGCAGTGGCTGTCTACTTCTTCATTGTGGTCCCCGCCAACGCGCTGATGGCCCGCTTCCATAAGCCGGTGCCCGATGCGCCCCCGGCGACGAAGCCGTGCCCGCAGTGCCTCAGCGACATTCCCGCCGCCGCAAAGCGCTGCGCACATTGCACCCAGCCGGTTGCCTGAAAGCAGGGAATAGGGAATAGGAAGAGGGAGTAAAAGCGCGGCAGCGACGTCTGTTCTGAGCGCCGTTCTAGTCCAGTTCGCGCAGCGCTTGCGAAAACGCGAAGAACCCGACGAACGACATCAGCGCCACGCTCGCCATCATCGCGAGCGCATGGCCAGTGTCGATGTGGCGTGACAGTTCCCCCGCCACCAGCGCGCCGATCGGTGGCAAGCCCAGAAAGCTGGTGGCATAGATGCTCATCATGCGGCCCCGCATCGCATCGCTCGACAGATGCTGGATCGACACGTTGAAGCAGGAGATCATCAGGATTCCGGTAAAGCCCTCGAAGAACGCCAGCGCCTGCGAAAGTGCAAAGACGTGCGAGTAGCTGAAGCCGATGATCGCGGCGAAAAAAACCACGCCGCAGCCGGTCAGAACGCGACCGCGATGACGGATGACACCGGAGATGGCGATCGCCATCGCACCCAGCACCGATCCCAAACCCGAGCAGGCGAGCAGCCAGCCAAGACCGCTTTCGCCCACATGCAATTGCATCTTCGCGAAGTATGGGATGAATGTGATGAATGGAAATCCGAAGAAGCTCGCGAAGGCTGTCATCCAGATCATGACGTACATCTGACGATTGCTGCGCAGGTAGGCAAAGCCGCTTTGGAGGCTGTCCCACAAGCTCTGGTGATGGCTTAAGTCTTCTTCGGGATACTTGATGCGCACCAGCGCCCACAACACTGCCAGAAAGCTCAAACCGTTTAAGAAAAAGTTCCCGGCCATTCCGAATAGCGCCATGGCATAGCCGCCGAGCGTTGGTCCCAGGATGCGCGACATATTGAATTGCGCGGAGTTGAGTGCGATTGCGTTGGTCAGGTCTTCGCGCTTCACCAGCTTGGGCACCAGAGCCTGGTAGCTGGGTGCGTTCATGGCCATGGCCACGCCGTTCGAGAATGCAATAGCGGCCACGCCCCAGACGCCGATGGCGTGAAAATACGTCAATGCGGCTAGCAGAAACGCCAGCAACATCATGATGGTTTGCGTCACCTGCAGCAGCCTTCGCTTGTTCACGCGGTCTGCGATGACGCCGCCAAACAGCGTAACAAAGAGGAACGGAATCGACCCCGCGAAGCCCACAACACCGAGCCAGAATGCCGAATTGGTCAGCGTAAGCACCAGCCAGCCCTGCGCCACGTTCTGCATCCACGTGCCGATGTTGGAGGTGAAGTTGCCGGCCCAGAAGAGGCGGAAGTTTGGATTGCGCAGTGCGCGAATGGCCTGCGGCAGCTCCGCGGTTTCAGGTTTTGGAAGAGGTTGTACGATGGCCGAGGGCTCGTCAGAGGCAGCGGCGAGGTTTTCTTCGTTCAATTTGGGACGGGTGGGCAGGGGGAGCTCCAACCTATAGTGTAAGCTGTGGAAACTGCGTCGAAGCCGTGTATCAAAGTGCTTTGGCCTCTGTTTACCTTCTACTTTTTGCACCTCAAAGGTTTTCGCCTGATGATGATTCGAAGGCTTCTGGTTGCCCCCCTTGTACTGGTTGCAGTTTTCTCCTTCCAAGCTCAACACTGCACGGCGCAGAGTTCGAAAGCGCCGGCCGCACCAGCCGCTCCGAAACAGGTCTTCGGCTACAAAGACTTCAGCAAAGAAGCCAGCATCGAAGAAAAGTTCCTTGCCGTGCCCAATGCGAAGCTTGCCGGCGAACACCTGAAAACGCTGACCGCCGAGCCGCACATTGCCTCGAGCCCTGAAGACCACAAGACCGCCGAATATGTTGCTGAAAAATTCCGTGCCGCCGGCCTCGACACCGAGATCGTGCCCTACCGCGTGCTGATGAATCAGCCGAAGGAAGTCAAGGTTGAGGCATTTGATGCAGCGGGCAAGCAACTGATGTCCGGCCCGACGCGCGAGCATGTTGATGGCGATCCCTTCGACAAGGACCCGCGCGTTGTAGATGCCTTCAACGGGTCGTCTGGTTCAGGCGATGTGACCGCCGAAGCGGTTTATGCGAACTACGGCCGGCTCGAAGACTTCGACGAACTCGCGAAACAGAAGATCGACCTGCACGGCAAGATTGTGGTCGTCCGCTACGGTGGAAACTTTCGCGGCGTGAAGGTCTACATCGCCGAGCAGCGCGGCGCCATCGGCGTCATCATCTACTCCGATCCGCAGGATGACGGCTACTACAAAGGCGATCCGTATCCCAACGGTCCGTGGCGTCCCGACAGCGGCGTGCAGCGTGGATCAGTGCAATACCTCTTCAAATATCCCGGCGATCCGGAAACTCCAGGAGTTGCCTCCACAACCGACCTGCCAGACTCGGCACGCGTGGATGCGAACGGCAGCCAGCCGCACATCATCTCCATCCCGCTCAGCTATGAAGACGCCGCACCGATTCTGCGGGCTCTGAAGGGCCCCAGCGTCCCGCAGGGCTGGCAGGGCGCACTTCCCTTCCGCTATCACCTCGGCCCAGGCGGGGTGCGCGTGCATCTCGTCTCGCAGCAGGATTACCAGCGCCGCACCATCTGGGATGTGATCGGCAAAATCAAAGGCACAGATGATCCGGAAAACTGGGTTGTCGTCGGCAATCACCGCGATGCCTGGGTCTACGGCGCCGTCGACCCCAACAGCGGCACCGCCAGCATGCTCGAAGCTGTGCATGGCGTGGGCGCTCTTGTTGAAAGAGGGTTGGAAACCGAAGCGCTCGATCATCTTCTGCAGTTGGGATGCGGAAGAAGAAGGCCTGATCGGCTCAACCGAGTGGGTAGAGCAGCACGCGCAGCAACTCACCAACGCGGTCGCCTACTTCAATGTGGATGTTGCCGTCTCCGGGCCCGACTTTTCAGCATCGGCAGTACCTTCGCTCAAGAACTTCATGCGTGAAATTTCAAAATCCGTGCCGAGCCCGATGGGCGACACGGTCTACCAGGAGTGGCGCGCCGATCGCCACGGGTCCAGGGAACACCGTGCCAGCAACGCTCCGGCGCAGCCCGGCGATGAGGTGCACGTAAGCGATCTCGGTTCAGGATCGGACTTCACGCCGTTTCTGCAGCACGTTGGCGTCCCCTCAACCGACATCGGGTCAAGCGGACCATACGGCGTATATCACTCCGTCTTCGACAACTACGCATGGTTCGTGATGAACGCCGATCCCCACTTCGTCTACTTGCAGCAGATGGCGCGCGTACTCGGCCTCGAAGCGGTGCGCATGGCCGACACCGACGTGCTGCCCTACGACTACCCGGCTTACGCGCACGAGGTGAAGTCCTACATTGAATCGGCCAAGCGCAAGGCTGCTGATACTGGAGTTTCCGGTCTCGATTTTGGCCCGGCGCTCGAGGCGGCGGGAAAATTCGCCAAATCCGCCGACCACGCGCATCAGCTGCAGGTGAATCCCCCAGCCGACATCCCTGAGTTCAACGCAACCCTGCGTGCAGCTGAAACGGCGATGACTGCGCCGGCCGGCCTGCCCAACCGCCCCTGGTACAAGCACACCATCTATGCACCGGGCGAATATACGGGCTACGCGGCAGTCGTGATTCCGGGAGTAAACGAGGCGATCGAGGCCAAGGACTCGGGTCGTGCATCGGCGCAGCTTGCTGTCCTGACCAACGCGCTCGTCAAGGCCGCGCAAACCCTTGAAAGCGCTCACTAAATGAGGATTGGAGACGTCTCATAAGCAGGGGTCGAAATCAACGCGAAATTGTGATTCAAATCACCGTTGTTGCCCTCAACCATTGACCCGCCCCATCGGCCCCCGTATCGTTAAAATCGAGCTATGAATAAGTCTTCCAATTCGGTTCGGATCGGCATCGCGGTCACCATCATACTTGGCACGATCGGCTGGCTGGCGTTTACCGGTTACGGCTCAAGCAAGAGCTATTACGTCACCGTTGCCGAGCTAGGCAATATGGGCGAGAAAGCTTATAAGAGCAATCTCCGCGTGGAAGGCTTCGTTCAGCCGGGCTCAATCGAGCAGAGCGGGCCGCACGTCACGTTTGTTCTGAATGAGTTCGAAAGCCACTCGCCGAAGGCTGCCGCCGGCAAGAAACTGACTGTGATTTACAAAGGCTCTGAGCCGCCGCCGGATACGTTCAAGGATGATTCCCAGGCGCTGGCCGAAGGCACAATCGGACGCGACGGCGTATTCCACGCCACGGCGCTGCAGGCCAAGTGCGCCAGCAAGTATGCCCCGGCAACGCCTAACGGCCAACCCGGCGCAACCCCGACACAGGCGACCCCGAGCACCACTAACCCGCGCGCCAATGCCGCGCCTGCACCCCAACCGGGCAGCGCCCCCGCTGGAATCGCCACGAACTGATTCCATGACAGCGCAAGCCCCGGAGGCCATCAGCTCTACCCTTTGCGCCCACCTCGAAAACGTTTCTAAACTTTTTGGCTCGTTTGCCGCGCTGCGCCAGGTCTCTGTCGACCTCGAACCGGGCAAATGCTATGTGCTGATCGGCGAAAATGGCGCCGGCAAATCGACGTTATTGCGTATTCTGGCCGGCCTTTTGCGGCCAACCGGTGGCAAGGTCACGGTTTTCGGCGGCATTGAACCGCACGACGCGCGCGACCGCATCGGCTACATGAGCCACGCGCCCATGCTCTATGACGAGTTCACCGGCCAGGAGAACCTGCGCTACTTCGCCAGCCTCTATCCCGGCCGCCAATGCCTCGATCCCGCTGAAGCGCTGCGCCAGGTGGGTCTTGACCCCGAACCTGACACGCACGCTCGGCCAGTATTCGCAGGGCATGCGCCAGCGCACTTCTCTCGCCCGCGTCCTGATGCCCGTACCGGAATTGCTGCTGCTCGATGAGCCCTTCTCCAACATGGATATCGAGTCGACCCGCCAGATGGTCGATCTGCTCGCCGGATTTCGGCAGAAGAACCGGACAATCGTGATCACCACGCACCAGCGCGAGCACGCTGCGCCGATTGCTGACTGGGTGCTGCGTCTGCACGCCGGACGCGTCGCTGACTTCGCCCCGGGGAAGCCGACGCTATGAAGACAAACGGCGCGCGCTTTCTCGAATCTCTCGGCATCCCCTTCGAACTTCGCGAATACGAAGTCGACCCTGAAGATCTTTCGGCCATCACCGTCGCCAAAAAGATCGGCATGCCACCAGAGCAGGTGTTCAAAACGCTGCTGGTGACCGGTGGGCCGAACATCTACCGATTCGCCGTGGTCCCCGGCAACGCTGAACTCGACTTCAAGAAACTGGCCCGCGCATGCAGGTCTGCGCAAAGCCGAGATGGTCCCGCTGAAAGATGTGCAGCCGCTTACCGGATACATTCGCGGCGGCGTGACGCTATTCGGCTCAAGAAAGGTCTTCCCGGTCTTCATCGATGAGACCGCGATTCTCTTCGACAAGATCAGTGTTTCGGCCGGCACGCGCGGCACGCAACTGATTCTCAGCCCCGACGACTATCTGAGGCCGCGCAGGCGCTCGAGGTCGAAGTCCAGACCGCTGACATGATCAAGGACGGCCCAAGCACTGACCGCGGAAGGACACTCCGCATGAGTTCGATTCTCTGGACCCATCTCGCCAAAGACCTGCGCATCGAGTGGCGCTCGAAAGACGCCATCAACTCCATGCTGTTCTTCGCACTGCTGGTGGTGGTGCTGTTCTCCATCTCGTTTGACCCGCGCGGCGCTTTCTGCACAACAGATTGCCGGCGGCGTGCTGTGCGTGGCCACGATGTTTGCTTCGGTGAGCGCGCTCAACCAGGCCTGGGCACGCGAGATTCGCCACCAGGTGATGGATGCGCAGCGCATGGCGCCTTCATCGGGCGCTGAGTTGTTCCTGGCAAAGGTCCTCGCCAACTTCATCTTTGTGAGCATTGTGCAGATCGCGCTGGCGCCGGTGTTTCTGGTGATGTACAACCTGCGGGTTGCAGGAGAGGCATGGCTGCTGGCGCTGGTTCTGCCGCTGGGCACTTGGGCACTGGTGCCAACGGAACTTTCTTCGCCGCGCTTGCCATTCGCAGCCGCAATCGCGAACTGCTGCTGCCGCTGATTCTGTTTCCCATCTTCATTCCGGCCCTGCTGGCATGGTGCAGGCTACGGAACATTCTCACCGGCGAGAGCGATCCCTGGCTCTGGATCAAGATGCTGACGGCTACGACATCATCTTCACAACCGTGAGCTTGCTGCTGTTCGACGTGGTGTTCCATGCGGAGTGATTCAGTCCATCAAACGATGGAGACTACCGCTCGAAACGCGGCGTAAACTTAATTCGTTCGCACAGGATTCTGCATGAAGAAAGCTGCACTTACTCTCTTCCCGGCCATCACGGTTCTCTTGATGATCTGGGGTTTCTACCAGGCGATTTACGTCGCGCCGCCCGACGCGATGCAGGGAGAAGTTTCCCGCATCTTCTACTATCACGTGCCATCCGCGATGTTGTGTTTTGTATTTTTCACCTTCAGCCTCGTCGGGCTCCATCGGATATCTCCCTTACGCCGCTCTCGTCCGGCTTGGGCGCAGGCTTCAGATGCCTTGGCTCTGGCGGGCGCAGAAGTCGGCGTGGTCTACTGCACAATCGTCCTTCTTACAGGACCGCTTTGGGGCCGGAGGGCCTGGGGCATCTGGTGGACATGGGATGCGCGCTTGACCACCACTCTTGTGCTGTGGCTGATCTACGTGAGCTACCTGCTGCTCCGACGGTTCGCGGCGGGTCCGCAGATGCAGACGCTGGCCGCAGTGCTTGGCATCTTCGGCGCACTTGATGTACCCATCGTCTACATGTCGAACCGCTGGTGGCGCACGCAACACCCTGCCCCGGTTTTCGGCGGCGGTCCGGATTCGGGATCAAAGACCCCGCGATGCTAGCCGCTTTTGGCTGGAATGTTCTGGCGTGGTTCTGCTGGGGAATCTTAGTGCTTTTCCTGCGCTATCAGGTGG
Organism: uncultured Acidobacteriaceae bacterium; assembly: GCA_963782775.1. Taxonomy (GTDB): domain Bacteria; phylum Acidobacteriota; class Terriglobia; order Terriglobales; family Acidobacteriaceae; genus Telmatobacter. Next base: position 59,298 of record CAWALE010000010.1, on the reverse strand, counting down.
AACGACGCCATCAGCAGTACGCCGCGCTCGAAGCCCAGGAAGCTCTCGAAGCCAACGTCTAATCGAGTCCAAAACGAGGAAAACAATGGACCAACGCAATATTCTCGATCATCAGTTCGTAGTTGCCGCCTACACCATCACCTGGGTCATCCAGCTCGGCTATCTGGCGTGGCTCGGCCTCAAGTGGCGAAGCGAAAAGCGCAATGCCGAGCGCAGGTCGCGCCAGGCCCGTTAGCATCGCCCGCATGGCGCAGCCAAGCGCCCCAGAACACGGCCGGGGTCACAGAATCCCGCCATTTGCCGTAAACTTAGATTGAGGATCCAGTGATGCTAGTCGTGATGAAGGCGCAGGCCACTGCGGAACAAATTCAGGCCGTCTGCGCGCATATTGAAGCTTTGGGCTACCGCGCGCACCCCATGCCCGGCGCGCAGCGCACCGCCATCGGAATCACCGGCAACCAGGGCGAAGTGGACCGCGGCAACATTGAAGAGTTGTCGGGCGTCTCCGGAAGTCATCCGCGTTTCCAAGCCCTACAAGCTCGCCAGCCGCGACGTTAAAGAAGAAAACACGGTCATCCGCTTCCCCGGCACCGATGCCACCATCGGCGGACGCAACCTCGCCATCGTCGCGCGGCCCCTGCGCAATCGAGAGCCGCGAGCAGGCGTTTGCGATCGCCGAGCACGTCGCCGCAGCCGGCGCGCAGTTCTTCCGCGGCGGAGCCTACAAGCCCCGCACCTCGCCTTATGCCTTTCAGGGACTCGGGCGAGGACGGCCTCAAGATCATGGCCGAAATCCGCGATCGCTTCGGGCTGCGCATCGTCACCGAAGCCATCGACAACGAAACGCTGGAGCTGGTGGCCGAGTAGGCCGACGTCATCCAGATCGGCGCGCGCAACATGCAGAATTTCTCGCTGCTGAAGCACGCGGGCGCGCTGCGCAAGCCGGTGCTGCTGAAGCGCGGCATGTCGCGCGACGCTGGAAGAATTGCTGATGGCCGCCGAGTACATCATGAGCGAGGGCAACTACGAGGTCATCCTCTGCGAGCGCGGCGTGCGCACCTTCGCCGACCACACCCGCAACACGCTGGACCTCAGCATCGTTCCTGCCGTGCAGAAGCTCAGCCACCTGCCCATCCTTGTCGATCCGAGCCACGGCACCGGCAAGCGCGACAAGGTTCTGCCCATGGCGCGCGCCGCCGTCGCAGTCGGCGCCGACGGTATTCTCGTCGAGGTGCACCATCAGCCGGAAAAGGCGCTCTCCGACGGGCCACAGTCCATATACCCCGATCAGTTCGCACGCATGATGGACGAGATTGAGCAAATCGCTCCAGTTGTTCATCGCAAGCTGCCCCGCGGAATCCATATCGAAACCGCCGCGGCGGAATCGCATGTCGCCAAAACCAAGTAACTCGTTCGGAGGGAGCAGGGGCCCTCAGGCCCCTGACCGAAGCGCCGAGATGAGACGGGCTTCAGCCCCGGCGTTCTTGCACGGCCACCTTCGCCGGGTGCCCCAGGTCTCGCTTTTGAGACCTGGGATATCGCTGCTCTTCATTTGCCTGATCGCGCTCACCGCCTGCCGTCCCCACGACTTTCCGCAGTATGACGCGAGCCACCGCGAATACGCCTACGTCACCAACGGCGGCAGTGGCACCGTCTCGGTTTACGACGTGGTGAATGTGCGCGTCGATCGCGAAATCCCGGTTGGGCAAAATCCGATAGCCGTTGCTGCCAACCCGGTGCGCAACGAAGTCTATGTGGTCAACTCTGGCGCGGCGAACACGCAAGGCTCCGTCGCAGTTATTAATGTCGAGAACAATTCTGTTGCCGCCACGATCCCCGTCCACAAGCAACCGCTTGCCATCGCACTCGATCCCAATGGCGATTTGGCATACGTCGTCAACTCCGGCTCCAACAGCGTCTCTGTCCTCGATTTGAAAGCACACCGCGAAGTCGCGCTAATCGGTGTCGGCGAGGTTCCAGCAGCAGCGCGCGTAGCGCCTGACGGGAAAACCCTCGTCGTTGCAAATCGCAGCGGCAACTCCGTCAGCATCATCGACACCACGACGCGCAAGGTTCGCACCGTCGTTGAAGGCTGCCCCGGCGCCGCAGACGTAGTCATTCTGCCTGATTCGTCCAAGACCTTCGCTGCCTGTTCCGGCGGACACCAGGTTATGGCCATCCAGCTCGCGCACGAAGCGCGGACCGACGGCCGTCCCGCGACAACCGATCGGCTTGAATCTCTTCTCGACGTGGGCCGCGCCCCGGTGCAACTCGCGCTCAAGCCCGATGGCGGCGAAATGTTCGTCTCGAACTCTCTGTCGAATTCCATCTCTGAGGTTGTCACCAGCACTGACGACGTAGGCGGCGCCTACCTGATGGGCGCCAATCCAGTGCGCGGCCTCGTCTCCGCCGACAATACCCTGCTCTACGTCGGCAACCTGCGCTCTCAGGAAGTAACGGTCTACTCCATCGACGATGGCAAACGCGTTGGCTCCATTCACGTGGGTGACGGCCCTTCGGCACTCGCGTTCTCTTCGGCCGGCCATCTGCTTTTCGTGGTCGATGCGCGTTCTGGAGACGTTGCCGTGGTGCGTACCCTCAATCGCCAGATGTTCACCATGCTCCCTGCCGGGCGCGGACCAAACGCCATCGCGGTAAAGGCGTTCAAAGCTTCCTAGAACTACGCGCTCGTTGCGCTGCGACCACAGGCGCATTGTTCCCGCCATCGCCATTCCAAAACCAATGGTCATTGCGAACGAAGGATCACTGCGGCATGTGATCGCCAGCACACGTCAATGTTCGTTTGCTCGGAAACGCGAACGCATTCCCTTGTTAAGCCGTACTATCGCGTGGAACCAATTCAGCTAAGAATTTGGGAGAGACGCGATGCGCATTTCGACGCGGATGTTTGTAAGCAGCATTCTGTTGATGGGGATGACGGCTGTCGCCTGGACACAGGACATCGGTACCCAGGCGGATACGTACCTGACTGCATGGGCCAACCAGGGACGCTTCTCCGGCGCCGTGCTCATTGCGAAAGGCGACAAGATCCTCCTGCGCAAGGGGTATGGAGAATCAAATTATGAGCTGAACGTCGCCAACACTCCAGAAACGGTCTTCCGCATCGGTTCCATTACCAAGAGCTTTACCGCGATGAGCATTCTTCAGCTTGAAGAAAAGGGAAAGCTGAAAGTGACCGATCCGGTGGCGAAGTATGTGCCGGAACTACCGGCGGCGTGGAGCGAGATCACGATTCACCAGTTGCTCTGCCACAAATCCGGCATCCCGGAATTCACAGCCGCAAAGGCATATTCCGATCTCGCCGACAGCCGCCATGTTGAGAACGCGCTCAAGGAATATGCCGACAAGCCGCTGTTGACGAAGCCGGGAGAAGTTCTGCGCTACAGCAATGCCGGCTACATCCTGTTGGGGCGAGTGATCGAGATCGTCACCGGCGAATCGTATGAGGACTATCTAAACGCGAACATTCTCAAGCCCGCCGGAATGACGCACACCGCTTTTGATCACGCGGTTGACGTGGTACCCGATCGCGCGAGCGGCTATCGGTTCGACGGGGAGACGCTGATCAACGCACCGTACGGCGATTCGGCGTATGGAGGCGGTGCCGGCGCGCTGCGATCGACGGTGGATGACATGTATAAATTCGATCGCGCATTGAAGTCGGGCAAGCTCTTCAGCAATGCCATCACCACAAAGGCATGGACCCCTATGGGCACTTCGTCGCGCCACCGCCACTTCCAATTGAAGCGGAGTACGGGTATGGCTTTCTGATGGGCGAGGACTTCGGCCATAAGTACGTGGGACACGGCGGCTGGGTCAACGGGTTTGTCTCGCAGTTCACGCGCTATCCTGACGACGATGCGGTAATCATCGTGCTGTGCAACTTTGAGGCCGTAACCTACGTTCAAATCAACAAAGATCTTTCCGCAATTCTGTTTGGACAAAAGTACGAGACGCCGATCCCGAAAAAAATCGTACATCCTTCGCAGGAGACTCTCGCGCGATATGTAGGTGACTATCAGCTTGGACCAGCGATCCTGCAAATCACGATGCGGAATGGCAGGCTCTACGCCTTCGTCAAAGGACAGCCTTCCCCGTATGGCCTGATCGCCACCTCCGACACCGAGTTCTACCTGAACGACGCGCCGACAGAGGTTCGATTTGTGGCCGATGCGGATGGCACAGTGAACAACATCAAGCTCAAATTCGGAGGCATGGATCTTTCTGCCGTCCGGGCCACTGCGCAGAAGCCAGGCAACTAGGATTTGAAAGCTCGCCGGCATTTTGAGGTGCGGCATCGACGGCCGCACCTCTTCGGACTTGGAAATACCCGGCTACCGATCGATTGGTTGCGGTCCTATGGCAATGCGATGGTTGGTCCATCGCAAAAGGCACAGACGCGCCGGGCGGTTGTGAGGCCCAGCAACTCAACACCCGGGGCTAGATAGTCGCTGCGAATCGGCTCCTCGCGCATCAGGTCTGTGCTCAGATACTTTTTGTTGTCGTCGGCAAAGACGGTCACAACCACGGCGTCTGCGCCTAACTTATCCTGTGCCATCAGGGCGGCCAGGAAGTTGCAACCTGAGGAGATGCCGACCGCAAGCCCGAGGGTTGAGGTGAGTTTCTGTGCCATCAGGATAGAGTCGCCATCGGAGACGGTGATTACTTTATCCAGACTCGAGAGATCGAGAACCGCCGGAACAAATTCATCCGAAATGCCCTGGATGCGATGCTTGCCGACTTTGTGGCCAGTGGAGAGAGTTGGAGACTCGGCGGGCTCCACGGGATGGATCTTGACCCTTGCGCCACGGCTGTGCGCGAACCGGGCTACACCCATGACCGTTCCACCGGTACCGACCCCGGCAACAAAGGCATCGGGCACGAGTCCTGCGCTTTCGAGTTGCGACCAGATCTCCGGGGCGGTTCCGGTGGCATGAGCCTCTACGTTATCGTCGTTTGAGAACTGGCGCGGCAGGAACACGTCTCTTCGTGATGCGGCGAATTTTTCGGCCATTCGAATACTCCCGAGAAAGCCGCCTTGATCCTTGGTGACTGAGACAACTTCAGCGCCATAGCTGCGGATCAGGTCTCTGCGCTCGTGGCTCATCCAGTCGGGCATGAAGATGGTGACGGGATGCCCGAGCGCCCGGCCTATTGCTGCGAAGGCGATGCCGGTATTACCGCTGGTGGCTTCGACGATGGTGTCGCCGGCGTGAAGTTTCCCCCGCGCATAAGCCTGCTTCAGAATGTGCAGGGCCATGCGGTCTTTAATGCTGCCGGTGAGGTTCATCTGCTCGCATTTGGCGTAGATCGTCCGCTGCCAATTTTGAAAGCGACACTGAATCCCGAGGAGCGGCGTGTTCCCCACGAGGCGTCCGAGGGCGGCGAATCTTTGCGCGATTTGGTCCTCAACGAGGGTTTGCGTCATGGAGGCACGCGCTGCGAGCCTTTGACCGTAGCGCAGCGCCCGGCCATTCTAGCAAACGCTTTGAAAGAAGCCTCCGTGCAGCGCGTCACAGCCCGCGAAGCTACATTTCTTCGACCTTCAGCGTGACATCCGAACCCTGCCAGGCCGTGTCAAACTGCTGCTTCACCCACGAGGCGTCGTAGTCGCGCTTCTGCATCGTGAGAGCCTCCGCCAACCCATACAGCGAGCGCGGATTGCGCGGATTCCGTTCCAGGTCATCGCGAAATACCTGCTCCGCTCCTTTCGCATCGCCCGTTTGCAGCAGCATGCCGCCAAGAGTTTCGCGCACCGGGTAGTACCAATCGGAAGGCTCATCGTAGAGCAACTGATCCTGGTTCGCGACGGCATCGCGCAGCAGGCTGATCGCCGCCGCCTTGTCTCCCTTTGATGTTGCGATTCGCGCGGCAAGAACGTCGCCTGCGATGTGATAGATCTGCCACGAGTGATTCTCCACTGGCGGCATGAAGACGTCATCCCGAGGAGTCGCTTTCTCGATTGCGGCAAGCTGTTTTCGCATGGCTTCAGCTTCCTCGGCTTTGCCGCGCGCCGCCAGCGCCATGCCACGGCCATATAGCCAGTAGGCTTTCAACACCGACGTCTGCCCCTGCGGCTCGCTCATGGCGAGCAGATCATCCCAGCGTCCACAGCGTACGGCCATGGCAAACTGCATTCCCATGAACGGCTCGACCATCGGCATCTCCTTCGCCATCGGCCGCAGGTTGTTTGCGAGCTGGTCGGCCATCTGTTTCGCGGCCGTCGCAATGTCCCTGCATGCTGGCGGAAACCGCGCCAAAGTGCAGGTTGTGCGAGTAGTACATCATCATGTAGATGCCCTGCTGGCCTGTCGATGCAGCGAAAGCCTCATCGGCCTTGGCAGCCGCCACATTCTGCGCGCGCGCCCCATTGAAGTTTCCTGTGCGTTCGTAGATATGCGCCGGCATATGCACGAGGTGCCCGGCAGAAGGAGCCAGCGTGGGGATGCGGTCGGCGTAGGGGAGCGCACGTTCAGGATTCGGCGAGGCCTCGACGGCATGGATGTAGAGGTGCATCGCGCCGATGTGATTCGGATCGCGACGCAGTACGCCTTCGAGCGTGGCGACGATCTCGACGGTGCCCTCCGCTGGGGTGCCATCCGCGTTCCACAGCTTCCACGGACGAAGGTTCATCATGCTGTCCGCATAAAGTGTCGCTGCGTCCAGGTCCTCGGGATACTTCTTCGTCAGCTCTCCCATGGCCTTCGAATAGTTCACGTCGAGTTGGTGGTAGTCGGGCTTGGAATCGCTGGAGAAGCGCTGTGCAATGGCCTCGATATAAGCCTTCTCGTTCGGCGACGCGCCTGCGCTCAGCGCTCTTGCCTTGGCAACCGCTTCGGCGGCAATCTTTTCGTGTTCAGGATCGACGGGCATGTTGTAGTTGGGGCCGACCGCGAGCGCCACGCCCCACCATGCCATCGCCAGCTGCGGATCAAGCTCGGCGGCCCGATGAAACGAACGCGCCGCCTCCTCATGATTGAAGCCGAAGACGAGGCACAATCCCTGATCGAAGAACTGCTGCGCCTCGGCGCTTTTGGTTGACACCGGATGATGCAGGTTGCCCAGGCCTTCCATCAGAAACACAGGTTTGGGATCGACAGGCTTCTGCGCGAGAACGACGCAAGCTGCCAGAAAGACCGCCACAGGCGCGATGTTCCTCAAGGGAGGACCTCCTCAAGACCGGGGATTTGGGGCTCAGGATACTACCGCCAGGATGCGGTAGAAAACGCAAATCTGGTCCGCGGTCCGCAATATCCGATAGTCGGCGAGACCATCTCTGCATGCAATCAAACCCGTCGACACGCGAGACAATTGCAACTGGAGGCAGCCTATGATCGACCGCCGCGTCAGCGTCCTGTTCTTCTTCATATTTCTTATCAGCCGTTCGCATGCCCAGCAGGATGCGTATACCGGTGGCCTGCTCGACGGATTGTTTCATCTACAGGACACAAAGACTGCCCGGATCTCTTCGTGGGACAAGAGTGGCGGCAACTATGACTTTGTAAAGATCGCCGCGGGAGAAACGAAGACTCTCGCCGAAATTTCCGGAGCGGGCGTCATACGGCGCTTCTATTTCGCGCCTCTCTCAAGCGATCGAATGCGCTATCGAAAGATGGTCCTCAGAATCTACTGGGACGGCCAGAAGGATCCATGCGTAGAAGTTCCTCTTGGCGATTTCTTCGGTTCGGGACTGGGGACACTTCGCTACTTTCACTCAGTGGCGATGGATGTGAATCCCGGCATGCGCGGCTTGGACTTCGATGCCATGGTTTCTTATCTTCCAATGCCATTCGCCAATGGTGCGCGCATCACTCTTGAGAACGATGGCGGCATGAATGACCTGATTGTTTGGTACCACTTCGACTACGAACAGTATCCCGAGGGCAAGTTGCCGCCCAGCACTGGCCGTTTTCATGCGCAGTGGCGACGAGTGCCCAGGACGTCCGTGGAACCGGGTGTCCCCAAAAACAGCCAACTGGGTGCGAACAAGTCTCTGAATACCACTGGCGACAACAACTACGTCATCCTGGACGCTATCGGGCGCGGCAACTTCGTAGGTCTATACCTCACGGTGGATAACATCGCGGGTGGCTGGTACGGAGAAGGCGATGACATGATCTTCGTCGATGGCCAAAAGTGGCCGCCAACGTATCCAGGCAGTGGGCATGAAGAAGTGTTTAACGCCGGCTGTTGCCCGGATAAGGAATTCTGGGGGCTCTACACGGGCTTCTACTTGATCGAGAACTATAAGGCACCCTTCGGGGGCAAGAATCAGATGTATCGCTTTTACGTGAATGACCCGGTGCGGTTCCAGAAATCCATTCGTGTCACCATCGAACATGGACATGACAACAACTTCGAGAACGACTACACGTCAACGGCATTCTGGTACCAGGATGAACCGCACAAACCGTTTCCTGTCCTGCCCCGTGCAGGCGACAGGTTGCCAGCATGGCCTGACGGGGTTGCGTCGGCCCTCGATGCTGAAAGAGAATTCCGCCAGGCAGTGTCTCCAGACTCATCCGCGGCGGGCAAGATCAAGCTGTCTGAAAGTGATGCAGCCGAGTGGCAGAAGCTGGAAGTGTCCCGCAACTTAGCCTTTCAGGCCTTTCGTTATGACGATTTTGTTCGCGATGTGAATGCGATGGGGACAATTCTAAGCAAGTACCCGCAGTACAAGCCCGCGAAGCCTTAAGCGGCTCTTCTGATCTTCGATTCACCTGCGCCCGACGGCACCGATCTCGCATTCGCCGCTTCAGGGGCAGTTCGCCGAGCACGAGCCTCAGTTCTTTACAACCTTCTCCAGAGAAGGAATCGCGCTGAACTGCGCCCCCGCAAACAGAATCAGCCCGGAGATGTACGCCCAGAACAGCAGGCCTACGGAAACGTAGAACGGGCCGTACAAGGCCTTCAAATCGAGGTGTGGCAGCGACGGCCACAAATCCTTCCTTCGCAGCCAGCCAGACGACGCCCGTGATGATCGAGGTGCGAACGACCTGCCGCGCCGGAATCTTGCGATTGGGCAACAGCCAGTAAATCGAGAAGAAGAACAGAACCGACGCGACGCCGGTAGTCGCCGCCAACCACAAGTAGCTGATCCCCTCGAAGACGAAATTCTCGGTGTGATGGAAGAAGACAAAGCCCAGAAGCTGACGCTGCCAGGTGCTCAACAAAACGCTTGCCATCGCCAGGAATACCATCCAGATGGCCAGCCCAAAGGCCACGACCTGGTTCCATAGATAGTTGCGGCTCTTGGTCACTCCCCAAGCCTGGTTCAGAGCCACTTCGAGTGGAAGAAAGATACCGGTGCAGGAGATCAGGATCATCACCAGCGAGAGCGCCTGCACCCCGTGTCGGCCGGATGTCTGAGCCGCCCACCTTAGCCAGAACGCCAGAAAATCCTCGCTGCCCTGTTTGGCCGTGGTGGGCAGGAACTCCTCCACGATCTTGTTGACCACGTTGACCATTTCCTGCGAGTGAAAGACCGAAAACGCGATGGTGTATAGCAGCACGATCAGCGGAATGAACGAGATAATGGCATTGGCCGCAACGCTGAACGCAAAGGTGTGCACCTCGGCATCAAGCAGGTAGTCGGCGATCGCGACGCCGCTCTTGCGCCACCGATACCACTTTGAAACGGCAACCGGCTGGCTGTCGCTGAACCCTCCCGCGGCCGGCAGCGGCTCGGTCACGCACGTACCGGGATTTGAAACGTCGTTCACCAAGGTCTCCCAAAGACAAGGGTACAGAACGGTCGCTTGTGCCGTTTGTGCGCCCTCTCACGACGCAGAGAGCTGGCCATTTCCGTCTGACTGTACTGTATCTTTATTTTTCCATAGTCCACGATTGGCAGTGGTTACCTTGCGGTACGGAAGTAGATTTTCTCCTTGCTTTTGGGGTAACTTCCTGCCATAAAAGGAGAACGGTGCGCCGGGAGGCACACCGTTGCACGTTCAGGAAGGCCATAGCATTGGAAGTTTTGGTGTTTGGGAAGCACAGCCCCAATTCTGGAATGAGATCGAGCTGCCTCAGCGCGCCATCTACGGACGCGTCGGCGGCTCGCGCTATTTCTGGGTTGGGATGAGCCCGAGTCCCCGTATCCTGCGGATCAAAAAAGACAGGAACGGCCAAGTCACGGTTTCCCCACTGTGCTCACCATAAAAGAAGGAGAAGGTGAATGAAGGAGCAGGGCGTAGTGAAGTGGTTCAACGGTGCCAAAGGTTATGGGTTCATTCAACGGTCGAGCGGTGAGGATGTGTTCGTTCATTTCTCCGCCATCCAGGAAAACGGATACAAGACGCTGAACGAAGGCGACTCAGTTGAATTTGAGTGCCAGCAGGGGCCCAAAGGTCTGAGTGCAGCCAACGTTAGTCGGGTAATCGGTTAGAACTTCCTGGAGACCTCGTTTTTGAGGTCACTTTGTATTGCTGATTGCCTTTGGTGGCGTTTCGTTCTTCGGGGTCAACTCAAAATTCAGCCTGCTTAACGCCCATCGTGCGGCGGCGCGGAGACCTGTGTCTGCCGCTTCAGCCCATTCCTGAGGCGCGGTGCGAAGCTCCGTCGCCGCTGTTGCCCATGGCGATGGCGGTGTTGCGACGCATCCCCAGAAACCTGCCCGGCGCACCGGCGATCCGTTGAAGATGCGCTCGAAGCTCTGCTCGTCCAATGAGGCCAGCCATTCGAGCGCAGGATTCACCAGTTCGTCCCGCGGCTCCAGTTCCGCATCGGCCGCGATCGGCGCTTTCCGATTCCACGGGCAAACATCCTGACAAATATCGCAGCCAAATACCTGCCGCCCCATGCCCGCCATCAGATCAGGCTCAATCGTTCCCTTGTGCTCGATGGTGAGATACGAGATGCACTTCGTCGCATCCATCTTGTAGGGCGCAAACAACGCCCCCGTCGGACACGCTTCGAGACATCGTCTGCACGTCCCGCAACGATCCGCCACGAGCTCCGCTCTTTATCCTTTGGACTTGTTTCGAGGCTGGTCAGAAGCACGCCAAGAAATCCAAATGATCCGAGCTTGGGATGAATGAGGCATGTGTTTTTTCCCGTCCATCCCAGTCCAGCTGCTGTTGCCAGCGCGCGTTCGACCACTGGTCCCGTATCGACGTAGGCACGCGATTCAAACGCGCCGTACTGCTCGCGCAATTTCGCATCGAGAGTCTTCAGCCGCTTCAACAGCACCTTGTGATAATCGCTCGGGTGGCGTGCACCTTCTCATCCACGCGACTGCTCCACGCATAGCGTGCGATCCACCCGCTCCGTGAGTCGTTCGTCTCGATTGAGAGCGGCGCATCGGAATGGTAATTCGCAAAACATACGATCGCTGAACGCGCCCACTTGAACGGAGTGGACACGCGCGCGCGTACGAGTTCACCGCTTTCATTCACGCGTTCGAGATATTGCATCGTGCCCGCATGACCTTCGGCTATCCACGATGTGAAACGGCTCGCATCGCGAGATTCTTCAGCATGCGGCAGCGCCACGAGGCCGGCCATAGTGAAGCCACAGCCTTTGGCCATCGCGAAAACGTTCTCTGAGCTGAGAGATGTAGCTTCGGAATCCAACCCGCACCTGCTTCATCAAATATATGGAACTTCTCTACATCCTCAGTGCGTAGTGATGAGCAGACTGTTCGAATGTGGACGCGAAACAGGGAATTCGAACAGTTAGCGCATTAAGCAAGTTGGAAGCGCCGCTCGTATCCGTTGCCGTTTCAGTGGTTTTGCTCAATCGCTACTTTGGCGGCTCAGGTGCACTGTAAGAGGACGAGAAGCCGAAATCCCCGTTTCCTCGGCTTTTCCTGCGGACGCCGCAGATGGGCGTTTCAAAGGAGGTTTTTTATGACACGCAATTATCAAAACGTTAATGAAGCGCCGGTCACGGTTCAAGGCAATCTGCACGAACTGGTACGCGGCCAGGAACAGCGCCTGTTAAAGGACCTCGAGCCTGTCGTGCGTCGGCAGTCGGTGACGCTTGACATGCGCCAGATTGAACGCATCGATGCAGCCGGTATCGCCGCGTTGATCTCGCTATACGGTTCCGCACACATGGCCGGACACGAGTTCGCGATCATGAACGCGTCGCATCGTGTGGCCGAAATTCTTGAGCTCGTCGGACTCGATCGCATTTTGATTTCACATAACGCGCAGAATGCACAGAATGTAATCCCCTGCCCCCAGGGCGAAAACTGCTACGAGATGCCGGCCGCGTAACGCTGGCAGATCAATTTTGTGATCTGCCACACGCGCGGCCCGTCTCGGGTTTTTAACTTCCCTATCTTCCTTCCTTCATTCCGCACGGACCTTTTTGCGGCGTCAGCGATGAACGCATATCCTATTGGTGCAGAGCGACTGCGATTTGGCTTAAGCGACGCAGGCGACTCGCGTGAGCGGATCGGGCGGTTGCAACCGCCTGGTCGGCAGCTATGAGCTGAACGGAAATCAACTCACGTTCAGCAAGATGGCCGGCACGATGATGGCATGCGCCAGCGGCATGGATACGGAGAGGGCATTTCATGACGCGCTCGCGCAGGTGAGGACCTGGAAGATCCTCGGGCACGAGCTTAAGTTGTCTGACGCTGCAGGCAACGTAATCGCCATCTTCGAGGCGCACTCGGTGAAATGACGGCCCTCCACTCATGTGCAAACCGCGCGCATGGATGGGGAACAGTTGGATCTCCGACTTCTAGTCTGTCTTGCGTGTAGGCAGCAGCTTCACCAGCACGATGTCGTTGCTGTTCATTCGCACCGTGACCTCGAAGGTGCCGTCCTTCGTGCTGCGGATCGTCTCATTCTTCTCGGGCAAGTCCCTTGTGAGCTGGTTCAGATTGGCGACTTGTTCGGCGGTGAGATTTTTGGGCGAGCCCATCTCGATGTACGCCGAGTAGGCATCATTGGCGTGGAAGCCGGTACGGTATATCTGGAGCGTGTATCCGGCATTGGGCGCGAGATGCGCGACCTTCAACTGCACGGGTGCGGCAGGGTGATTGACGACCAGCTTTGTATAAAACGGCCTGTTGCTTACCTTCTGCTCCGGTTGCTCGAAGTCCCAAACGACAGCGGTGAAGTTTTCCCCATCCGCGGAAAGCATGGACTGGGGATCGTTCGATGAGATCGCTTTGCCTCTGAGTGCATTGAGGTACTTGTAGGCGAAGAAGGCCGGCTTGCGGATTCCCTCAGGATTGAGAAGGCCGAACCCTCCCTGAAATGGCGCAGTTGGCGGACCCGGCTCCTCGAACAGATCGGTGTAGGTCCAGTAGCTCATGCCTTGCAACGATCCCTGGCAGGCCTTGAGCTTGCTGAGAATGTAAGCCGCGCTGACATACGAGTCATGCACGGAATCGCGCGGCGTATAGCTCGTGCTCCACTCGGTGAAGAACAGCGGCAATTGAGGAAATGGAGATGCGGCGATCTCGCGGCGAACGCGAAGCACGTCACCGGTGATGGCGTCGGGCGAGGGCGAGAGCTTGGTGTCGCTCTGACCGTTCTCATCGAGAAAGCCTCCATCGACGCCGTAGGTGTGCGTGGTTACGAAGTCAACGGCTGTGCCGCTCTGCTTTACGTGCGCCAGGAACTCCGGCACCCAGGCCGCACCAGCGGTGGAGGGGCCTCCGACGCGGAGATTGGGATCGATGGACTTGATGGTGTTCGAGGTATTGTCGTAAAGCTCGAAGTAGGCCTTCTGATCGGCAGCTTCCCAGAAGCCGGAAAGATTGGGCTCGTTCCACACTTCGAAGTACCATGTGCGGACTTCGTCTTTTCCGTATCGACCTTCGATGTGCCGGATGAATGCTGCAATCAGATCGTGCCAGCCCTGCGGATTGGGATGCGAGGTATTGCCCTTCCAGTAGAAGATGCTGTTCTTGGATGTGGCCAGCGCTTCCGGCGTGAAGCCCAACTCGACGAATGGCTTGATGCGACGTGCAAGCAAATCGTCGTAGAGGCGGTCGATTCCCGACCAGTCGTAAACGGTCTTGCCATTCTCGACGCGGACTGTCTTCAGCACGTCGTGAAAGATGGCGTGGAACCGGATGTAGCGGAAGCCGAGCTCGTCGACGGTGATCTTGAGCTGCGCCTGGCTATCGTCGCGTATGAGGGTGCCGGGGTAATCGGAGCCGACGGAGAGATCGAAGAAACGATCGACAGGGCCGTTGGCCTGGCGAATGTCAGCCTGGATGACGCGGGGCGCGGTTTCTTGAGCACGGGCAGCGACTGCTTCAAGAACGATCGCAATGAACAATAAGCATAGGAATGCCGAAATACGCCGCACGGCTTTGTTGGAATTCATCTCTTCAATCTAATTGAGGGAGACGGCCGATGCAGTGAGCTTCACCACTCTAAGGAGGGAGGGACATGTCGAGTTTTACCAGAACAACTTCCTGATTCACACTGACAGGACATTTCGTCATCCCACTCATCAGGCGAGCATGAATGGGCACAAAACTCCGCGGTCGGGGTACGGTTTGTCATCCCGTAATGCGGTTTGGGGTGCGCAATCTGAACCTGATCCGCGCCCGCTGACGGCGCGACGAAAATGCGACTCATCCCGCATCCCCTTTCTCCATACGCATCTGCGCTTCCCCTCGGAAATTTTCCAAGCCAAAATGCGCGTAAGTCCATGTGCATGTTGAGGGTCTGTGATGACTGGCACAGGCAAGTGTATACTTGCCGCGCTATTTGTACTTGCGACTAAGGAATAGCCGAAAAGGCACAGTCCTGTGCCGGACGACCGCTCGCACTTGGTTTCCCGACCGCTTTAAAAAAGCAATTGGCCAAGCTCGCGTTCTGACCTCCGGTATTCCACCCAACGACGAAAACAGTCGCTGGGAACCAGGGTCTACTCCGCGACGAAGGTCTGTCATGGTGGAACCCGGGACGGGGTGTCGCCGTTGCGGATATTCACGGTGCAAATCTATATCGGAGGCTTTATTCCATGACGCAGGGCGTAGTGGATCAGCAGCTTGCCGGACCGGCAGGCACGACTTCAACGACAACCCAGTATGTGTACTTCTTCGGTGACGGCAAGGCGGACGGCAACGGCCGCATGAAGGACGTTCTCGGCGGTAAAGGCGCAGGCCTCGCAGAGATGACCAACGCCGGTTTGCCCGTCCCTCCCGGATTCACGATTCAGACGGAAGCCTGCCGCGAATATATGCGCGGCAAGGTAAGCCCGCAGATCGATGTCGAGATGCACGCGGCACTGGAACGGCTGGAGAAACTGCAGGGCCAGAAACTCGGCACCGGCGAAAATCCGCTGCTCGTTTCCGTCCGCTCCGGCGCAAAGTTTTCCATGCCCGGCATGATGGACACGATTCTGAACCTCGGCCTCAATGACAAGGCCGTCGAAGCATTGGCCAAGCGCAGCGACAATCCGCGCTTTGCGTATGACTCCTATCGCCGCCTCATCCAGATGTTCGGCGACGTGGTTCTCGATGTTCCCAAGAAAAAGTTTGAGCATATCTTCGACTCCATCAAGCTGCGCGAAAAGGTGAAGTTCGATTACGAACTGCAACCCAAAGCGCTGCAAGACATCATTGCCGAGTACAAGAAGCTTGTCCGCAAAGAGACTGGCAAGGACTTCCCGCAGGGTCCGCTCGATCAACTCGTGCAGGCGCGCGACGCCGTTTTCCGGAGCTGGAACAACGACCGCGCCAAGACCTATCGCCGCATCAACCACATCGATGACTGGCTGGGTACAGCGGTCAACGTGCAGGCCATGGTATTCGGCAACCTCGGCGAGAACTCCGGCACAGGCGTAGGCTTCACGCGCAACCCCGCCACCGGCGAGCACGTCTTCTTCGGTGAGTACCTGATGAACGCGCAGGGCGAAGACGTTGTCTCCGGCGTACGCACGCCGCTATCCGATCAGCGAACTCGAACGCGCCATGCCCAAGGTCTACGACCAGCTCAAGGCCATCACCTGGAAGATGGAAAAGCACTATCGCGATATGCAGGACTTTGAGTTCACCATCCAGGATGGCAAGCTCTATATGCTGCAGACCCGCAACGGCAAGCGCACCGGCCTGGCCGCTGTTCGCGTGGCCATCGACATGGTGCGCGAAGGCCTGATCACGCAGGAAGAAGCAATCTTCCGCGTAGAGCCGAACCAGCTTTATGACTTCCTGGTTCCGCGCCTCGTGGAAAAGGGCGAGAAGATTGAAGTGCTCGCCACCGGCCTACCGGCATCGCCCGGCGCGGCTGTCGGACAGATCGTCTTCACCGCGGAAGATGCCGTGAAATATCACCAGAACGGCGCCTATCAGCACCATCATCCTGGTTCGCGGCGAAACCACTCCTGAAGACATCGCAGGCATGGAAGTCGCAGCCGGCATTCTGACCTCGCGCGGCGGCATGACCTCACACGCGGCTGTCGTTACCCGCGGCATGGGCAAGTGCTGCGTGGCCGGCGCCGGCGACTGCGTAGTCGACGAAAACGCCAAGAGGAACTCCGCGTCAAGGGCCACATCTACAAGCAGGGCGACTGGATTTCGCTGGACGGCACCACCGGCCGCGTAATCGCAGGTCAGCTGAAGACCCTGCCCGCGCAGCCCGATGATCCAAGACCTCGTGAAGTTCATGAGCTGGGTCGACCCGCTGCGCAAACTGAACATCCGCGCCAACGCCGACATCCCTCGCGATGCCAAGCAGGCTCGGCTGTTCGGCGCAGAAGGCATCGGCCTCTGCCGCACCGAGCACATGTTCTTTGCGGAAGACCGCATCGGACACATGCGCGCCATGATTCTGGCCAATAACGAGAAGGACCGCCGCGACGCGCTGAAGAAGCTGTTGCCGATGCAGCGCGCCGACTTCGTTGGCCTCTTCAAGGCCATGGAATCGCTGCCGGTCACCATCCGCCTGCTCGATCCGCCGCTGCACGAGTTCCTGCCCAAGCGGGAAGAATCTGCTCGTCGAAATCCACACCTCGAAGACACCAAGCCCCGCTCGCCCAAGCTGAAGGAACTGCGTCCGCTGCTGGCGCGCGTGGAAGAACTGCACGAGATGAACCCGATGCTCGGACTGCGTGGATGCCGCCTCGGCATCACGTTCCCCGAGATCACCGAGATGCAGGCGCGCGCCATTCTCGAAGCCGCGGTTGCCGTCAAGCTCAAGGGCGGCGATCCGCACGTCGAAATCATGATTCCGCTCATCGGCTCCATTGAAGAAATGCGTCACCAGGCCACCATTATTCGCCGCATTGCTGCAGACGTCTTCAAGGAGAAGGGCGAGAGCGTCGACTACATGGTGGGAACCATGATCGAGCTGCCGCGCGCTGCCTTGACTGCCGATCAGATCGCTGAAGAAGCCGAGTTCTTCTCGTTCGGCACTAACGACCTGACGCAGACCACCTATGGCATCTCACGCGACGACATCAACAACTTCCTGCCTGCGTACCTGAAGGCCGGCATCTTCAAGCACGATCCGTTTGCCACGCTCGATCAGGCTGGCGTCGGCGCTCTGGTGAAGATGGCCACCGCCAAGGGACGCAACACGCGCAACAACCTCAAAGTCGGTATCTGCGGCGAGCACGGCGGCGATCCAGAGTCCGTCAAGTTCTGCCACAAGATCGGCCTGAACTACGTTTCCTGCAGCCCCTTCCGCCTGCTCACGGCACGCCTCGCGGCAGCCCAGGCAGCGGTGGAAGAAGCAACCGGAACGTCGCACACCAACAAGTAGTCGTCGATCGGCCAGTGACAAAAGGGCGTCCGCTTCGGCGGGCGCCCTTTTTCCGGGTTCAGCAACTAATCCGGCATATTTTGCGGAAATTGCATCAAACTCAATAGACATGCTGATTCGCTTAGGCTACGACATACAATTCGATATCCCCGCCCCCGCTCCCATGGTGACGCTGCTCCACGTTCATCCCTCACGCGACAAGGACCTTATCGAGTCGGACGCGCTGCACATCGAGCCGCAGGTTGACGCGACCGAATACATCGACGGCTTCGGCAATCGTTGCACGCGATTCGTAGCCCCGCAAGGCCCATTGCGCCTTCACAACTCCACGCTTATTCGGGACACCGGACTGCAGGACCAGATCAACATCTACGCCCGCGAGGTCCCCGTTGGCGACGTGCCAACCGAATTTCTCTGCTACCTGCTCAGCAGCCGCTACTGCGAAGTGGACCGCTTTTCCAACATCGCCTACGAGCTATTCGGCCACGTCACTCCGGGCTGGTCGCGCGTGCACGCCATCTGCGACTGGGTACACAGCAAGGTCACGTTTAGCTATCCGCATGCACGACCAACGAAGTCAGCGCTCGACGTCTACACGGAGCGCATCGGCGTATGCCGCGACTTCCAGCACCTTGCCATCACCTTCTGCCGTGCCATGAACATCCCCGCGCGCTACGCCACTGGCTATCTCGGCGACATTGCCTGGCCAGTCTCCGGCCCTATGGATTTCAGCGCCTGGTTTGAGGTCTACCTCGAAAACCGCTGGTGGACCTTTGACGCCCGCCACGCCACTCCCCGCATTGGTCGCGTGCTGATGGCCGTTGGCCGCGACGCCTCCGATGTAGCCATCACCACATCATTCGGCCAGGCAAATCTCAGCCACTTCACGGTGATTACTGACGAGGTAACCGAAGGCGCGGCGAATGCACCCCTTCTCACAGTGCCCGCTGTGCATTCCACCGCGGACTGAAAGAACTCCTCACGCGGACTCTCGCAGCTATTTCGAGTCTTCGCCACCCGGAGCGAAGTAGCCTTGGCGCGTCGTCACAGTCAGATCGCTCTTGCTCGCTTTCAACAGGACCTTGTGGTATCCGCCGTCGTTATCGACCTTGTCGGGCGTGTAGGTCAGCAGATACTGGTTGCGCAGTTCTTCGGCAATTAGCTTGTAGATAGCGTCGAGATCTTCCTTCTTCTTGGCCTCGTAAGCATGTCCGCCGGTGCGATCCGCAATCTGGGCCATGATCTTCTTGCCGTCGACCGCGGGCTTTGACTCGCCGCGACCCTGGCCGCCGCCGGGATAGCCGCCTCCCCCGCCCGGATATCCGCCACCGCCGCCGGGATAGCCGATTCCCCCCTGACGGTTATTGCCGGGAAAACCGAAATTGGAATTGCGGTCTTCCTGGCCCTTGAAATAGATGGTGTAGACGACCACGTTCGCACGATCAGCCGCATCGATGGCATCGTTCATGGTGTCTTTACTGCCGCGGTCAACGCCATCAGAAAAGACCACCAGCGCCTTCCGCCCGTCCTTGTGCTTCATCAATTCGTCCGATGCAAGAAAGATCGCATCGTACAGTTGCGTTCCACCACGACGATTGGTGGGGCGCTCGCGCTCGTCGCCGGTCGTCTCCGGCCCCTGTGTGTCGTCGCGCTTTTGCCGCGTGGCGCTCATGTCGTCGAGTTCGTGGTGCATCTTCTCGCGCGAGGTTGTAAAGTCTTCAAGCAGCTCCACCTGCCGGTCAAAGTGGATCAGAAACACTTCGTCTGGATCCTTGGCACGCGGTTCAGCTGGGAGCATTGTGTCGACGAACATCCCTCCCGCCTTGCGCTCGTTTTCAAGGGCGGCCGAAACGCTTCGGCTGGTATCCACAAGCAGGCCGATCTTGTAGGGCAGGTTGGTCTCATGCGTAAAGCTTTTGATGTTCTGCGGCCGACCGTCCTCGGTGAGCGTGAACTCGTTTTTATCCAAGCTGGTTACAAAGGCGCCTTTTTTGTCGCGGACCGTCACCGGCAGCAGCACCTCGCGGGCCTGGACTTTCAGGGTGGCAACCGGTTTGTCGTCAGGGGAGGCGGGGGGCTGGGTGTTTGAGGCCTGCTGGGCCGGCATCGCAACCGACAGAAAAGCCAGCGCCAATGCGGGAACGGCGACTTGCGTAAAGAGTTGATTTCGCATGATGATTCGCTTCATCGGGATTAAAGCATACTTTCAATGAGTTAGACGCCGCAACCCGCCGAGTGTTGTCTGCCATGCCTTGCGGGCAGGAATCCAAAGCAGCAGGCCAAACCACCAGAGCCAGCCGAAGAAGGCAATCAATGCCGGAAGTCTTGCCAAACCGTCAACTGCCGGAATTATGGCGATGCAAGCCGCTCAGCGCGTTACATGTGGTGATGAATGCGCCCGGTTCTCCCCGCCATCGATCCGACTGGATAAGCGGAAAACTACCGATCAGAAACCATTGAATCGCAATCATCAGGCATAGGGCTACAACCACACGACGCATTGCTTTAAAATTGTCCTCTGAGATAAGCCATCCATCATTCACGCCCAGCATTCTGGCGATTGACCATTTTGCGGGACACGCTTCTCGCCATTGGGTCATGACGCAACGCCGGCAAATTTCCCAACTGCACCACATAGGTCTGTGGTGGGTAGTGCGACCACATTCCACATGGGCTAAAAGAAACAGCTTGTCTCTTCCTGCACTTGAACGACCTGGGTTGGCGCTGCGGAAAAATCGCCGGCACTATCGATCCAATGTGTTTCCTCAATTGCGGATTTTTCCCTTCCAATCGCGCCGTGCCTGCGCATCTTCCGACGTGTCAGGATCCAAATCATCGGCAAGGCAACCGTCATTTATTCCAGCCAGCAAAGTCCGCGCCGCCAGTTCATGCCAGCAAGCGTACTCCGGCAGGTTCGCGACACAACCGACGCCGGACACTTCCAGGCTTGTTTCGCATCCACATCAATAATTCTCCGGGGTTAATCTGGTGGTCGGGAGGCATCAATGCAAGCCGCGGTCTTTGATTCCAGGTCAGCGAGGCCGGGCCACTGGCTCTCAATCGAGAACGTCCCGCAACCCGAACCGCAACCGGGACACATCCTGCTGAAAGTGATCGCATGCGGTGTCTGTCGCACCGATCTGCACATTGTTGAAGGCGACCTGCCACCAATCCACCCGCGCATCATCCCCGGTCATCAGATCGTGGGCGAAGTCGTCGATGGCGCCACAGCGGAACTGCCGCTGCGCTCGCGCGCAGGCGTCTCGTGGATCGGCGGCGTCGACGGCGACTGCTGGTATTGCCGTCACGCGATGGAGAATCTCTGCGATCATCCGCTGTTCACCGGCTACTCGGTCAATGGAGGTTATGCCGAATACGCGTCAGTCCGCGCCGATTTCGCTTTCCCGCTACCGGCGACGATGAAACGCCGCCCAGGTCGCTCCGCTGCTGTGCGCCGGCATCATCGGATATCGCAGCCTGAGGGTAGCGGGAGTCGAACGCGGCGAGCGAGTCGGGCTATACGGTTTCGGCAGTTCCGCGTCGCTTGCGATTCGTATTCTTCAGTCGTGGGGCTGCGAGGTATACGTCGTCACCCGTGGCGAATCGCACCGCAAAGCCGCTGAGGCGCGGGGTGCAACCTGGGTGGGCGATGAAGAGGCGAGACCTCCCGTTGAACTCGATCGCGCAATCACCTTTGCGCCCAGCGGCAAGGTAGTTGTCGCCGCCCTCTCGCACCTGCGCAAAGGCGGAGTGGTTGCGATCAACGCCATCCACCTCGACCAGATGCCTGCCTTCGACTACGACAAGCTGCTTTGGGGCGAGCGGCAGCTACGCAGCGTGGCAAACATGACGCGGCAGGATGCGCGTGAATTGCTCGCGCTGGCGCACGACCTCAATATCAGCCAGCCAGTGACGGAGTTTCCGCTTGCCGAGGCGAACGCAGCTCTCGAAGCCGTGAAGCACGAAACAGCCGAGGGCTCGACGGTGATTGTTCTGTAGGAATCTGGCAGAATTGCGCGGTCATTGATTCGATCCAAAGTGCGGAATGTCGTCATTCATCGAGAACACATCCTTCAAATCGCTCTCGAATGGAAACACGTGAATCATCCACGTGAACATCACGGGATAAAACGTGCCGCCTTCCGCCTTGCAGGCATCCGCCGTCTTGATTGAGCCGAACATGCCGAACTTGGGATGCTTGCCCAGGTATTCCTTCACCTTGTCGGCCGGCGCAGCGCAGAAGTTGATGTGCTTGTGCCACCGCACAATGCTGAGCGGAATGCGCGCGTTCAGCTCATCCTCGCTCGCATTGGCGGAACCGTGAACATCACACCCTCCAGCTTGTAGCGCTGGGTCGGTGTCTGAAAGTAGAGCAGCGATGACGGCCTGGTCGGGTCGAAGTGCCGTTCCGCCTCCTGCAAATTGGCCTTGTTGTTGAAGTGAAATTGCGGCTCGTTCACCTTGGGATTCGCGATCACGTATCCGTCTTCAAGTGCCTTGTGGTAATCGCGGTAGCGCTCGATCGAAGCCTTGACCTGCGCGATGATCGCCTTAACTTTCTCTTCGTCGCCGGGCTGTTTGGGGCGCAGTTGCGTCATGTACATGTGTCCCGACATCGCCGCCATACTGGGGCCCATGTCTTTCATATCGCCGCTCATGTCCATGCCGGCCATGCTGTCTTTCGGTGATGCCTGCTGATGCCGCGCACCGATTGGCACAGACGTAAGCGTGACGAGGATAAGGGCAACGAGCCAGAATGCCTGGATCACCTTGCTTGTTTGGTCACCTGAGTCAACGACGCAACGGTGCCGCGCGGGAGGGGAAGGAGTCCCGTAAATCTCATGAGCGCATTCTAGCCATGCGAGTGCGAACCGAAACCCAACATGTTCCCGACCGGACAATTGAGGCGGCGAACTGGTCTCGCTGAAAGCCGAACTATAGAGTTCGGCTTCCAGGCGCCACCCATCGGGCGGCAGCATCGGCGCTATCGTCGGGCCGCGTATTGAATGCAATCGCCGCGCCGGGGGCAGCCTTGCGAACGGCGTTGATGACGACTTCGAACAATGCAAGGTTGCGTGGCGGCAGGCGCACGCCGGCTCCGACCACCACACAATCGTAGTTGGTCGAACGCAACTGACGCTCCACTTCCG
This sequence comes from uncultured Acidobacteriaceae bacterium, assembly GCA_963782775.1. Lineage (GTDB taxonomy): Bacteria > Acidobacteriota > Terriglobia > Terriglobales > Acidobacteriaceae > Telmatobacter. Next base: position 36,446 of record CAWALE010000010.1, on the reverse strand, counting down.
GTCCGGCCGTTTCGTCCGGGCGGATGAAACCAACGTCGGACTCCCATCCGCGGTCAGTGAACCCCTTCACGGCTACCGCGATGCCAGCGTGAACCTTCTCAGCGGTCATGCCCGGCGGCAATGCAGGGTCAGAATAATCCACGGTCTCGGGATCGAGGCCTAGCAGCAAAATCCTCTTCATGAGCTCTCCCTCCCGTTCTGGCGATCACTTTGGGACAACTCTGCACCAGCTTCGCCGGAATTTGCGAAGCGATCACAACCGACATTTCCGGTTTAGCCCTGGACTTTCGATTGGGATCGCTGTATCGGGGACTATACGCTTCTCCTATTCCTCGCAACAACAGATATCTCAATTCTGCGGTGCGTCAGATGCGGAGCGGCTGGTCCGAACCGGCTGTGCCATGTACACGGATTGTTCAAATTGAACCGGAGAGTGCCAGGATCTTTTTCACACAAAGAAAAAGCCCGCCGGCTTAGCGGGCTGTCGCGAATCCTGATTTGGTAGCGCTAACTGGAGTTCTCAGATTCTGGGTGCTCCCGTCGGCCCGGCGTTAGCCTAAGATAAAGTGATCGCAAAGTTTTCTGGTAGGTCTCAACTGAAATGGCACCATCGGCGGATAAAGCACTTCATCGACTACCCCAACGTGTGGCAGTCATCGGTGCTGCCGGTGGTCTCGGTCAAGGTATTTTGCGGGTTTGTCGAGCTGAGGGAATTGCTTTCACAGCAATTGTCCGTTCACGACCAGAGCGTATCGTCGATGTACCTCAGGGTTCTCAAGTGGCCGTGGTCACGTCTCTCGCGGATCGGGCTGCCCTCACAAAGGCTTTTTCGGGTGCCGACGTTGTGCTCACCGCCCTGGGAGTGACGCCGACGAGTAACGAACGCTCAGCCATGCTATCGGAGAATGCGGCCGAAGTTGAAGCCGCCATGTTGGCCGCCGGAGTTGACCGCATTATCATCATCAACACCTTGCTTGTCTCTCTACCAGGAAAGCCCGCCAGTCGAGCCATTCGCTTTTTCTCCTGGGTACCCGGCAGAATTGGTCGCGGCGCTCGTGAGCAACAAGCGGTCGTTGATGCCCTCGATAGAGGGGCCTTTTCAGCGGTTCGGTGGACACTGGTGCGTGCCGGGCTCAACTCCCGCGGCAAAAACGAGGCTCCGGCCGCCGCAGCCGATTGGCCCGGCGCTTTGAACTCCTGGATGCCAGTCTCGTATGAGGCCATGGCGCGGTGGATGATCGAGGAAGCCACGGCCAACCAATTTGTTAAGGCCGCGCCGCTTGTCTCGCGGCGTCGGGGAGCAATTGACTACTCCCGAGTAACGCCGTTAGTTGACTGGCTCTGCAGGGCTCTCCAAATCGTCGCCGACTTAGAGTTCGTGCTCCGAGGACCCTCAAGCCAACTTCGCAGAAAATGCGCTTCTCCCGAATCGCAAGCTTCCGCAGTTGAGATCGATGTTGAAGGGGTTAAAAAAACCGTATTTGGAGGATTGCAGAACTCTTGGCTCAATGGTGTGAGCGAAGCGTGATCCGAATAACTTTGTGCCCAATACGGTTTTGTGCCCAATACGGTGTACTGCCTTGTCTACCAGAAATGGAGATTTAGCCCCTCCCACCGCATAATTGAAAGCGACACTAAAGGCAAAAGATTTGTGAGTCCAAAGCGTTCAAAGCCACCGTGCGTTTATTGCGGCATACATCCGGGGACGACCAGAGATCACGTCCCTCCCAAAGCTCTGTTTGCCCCCCCGCGTCCAGATCTGATGACCGTGCCCTGTTGCATGCAGTGTCGAGGGCCAATCCCGCGACGATGAGTATTTCGTTCACATACTGTCCATGAGAGAGGGTACTGCCGAAACTCCATCGGTCCGAGCGGCGCTTAGAGAAGCGGCGATTCGATCCCTGATGAAACCTACAAAAGTTGGATTTACAAGAGCCCTTTTGCGCTCCATAAATGAAGTGGAGGCTTACTCAACATCCGGAATTTATTTGGGACAGAGACTATCGTACAACGTAGACCTTAACCGACTCACGAACGTCATTAGTAGAACAACTTGTGGTCTCTACTCTTATGAGTACGGCCAGCGTCTACCTGACAGCCACCGATGCCAAGTTTATGCACTGGCCGGATTCCAGACAGCGCGCCAGGACATAATCTCCATAATGCGAAAATTCTGGGCGCACGCAATCTCAGGCAGAAGGCGAGATTTCGGAGACAGTGTCTTTACCTATTGGACACGGTCCATTGACGGACCTGAAGGTGCAACATCGTGGGCCTTTTTGGTCTATGGATTTGTTCCGTTCTACGCGTTCACTGGGCCAAAGGTCGAGGACATCGATTGATGCCTACTGAACGGTGCCCGTCGCTTTAGGGAATGCGTTGTTTTTCGTTTGGTATCGCTCCCTCAGCGATTCCCTTGAAAGATGCGGCCGCCAACCGGACCGGGTATCCGGTTTTCGCCCGGCCGAAGCTAGGCGGCGTTCTGAGAGTAGCACCATGAGATCGGGTCGGCGGCGCTATACTGCTCTGAAACGAACAACATTCAGCATGAAGGAGTCCATCTATGGTAAGACGAGCTGCACTTTTGGTCTCAATTCTGTCAGCCTTCTTCTCGCTGTCCGCTCAAATGTTCCAACAAACCAAGTCCCTGCAATTCCTGCACTCCGCCCCTCATCCTTCTTCCAAGCTCAAATCGCGGGTTCATAACGAATCAAGACGTTGTTAGCATGGTCAAAGCTGGCATTTCTGCTGAGATCGTGTCGGCTAAAGTTAAAAACTCCACCTGCAAGTGCGACACGTCACCTGCGGCTTTAGCCGAATTGAAAAAATCGGGTGTTCCCGACAATGTAATCCTCGCCATGGTGCAGGCGCCCGCACCTGTGGCTAACAAACCGTCCGGCCTATCCAGCATCCGAGATGCCAAAACGGTCTTTCTCGTGAATCAAAGTACCGACGCTAAGGTTTTCGACCAGCTCCGGGTGAAATTAAAAGAGTGGGGCCGCTGGAAGATCGTAGACCGCGAAGATGATGCGGATTTGCTTCTTGTCCTCTCAATTGACGAGTACTTATGTTGGCTCGATTAACACTGCGAGCGCCAGTGGAAGCGCCACGTATGCCAGTGGCTATGGAATGTCTATCCCGCTTAACTTCGGATACTTTTATCTAATTGCCGTGGACCGGGTTTCTCAGCATCAGTTGACGTCAGCAAGTACCATTCGCCACACGATTTCCTCGCAATCGGTAGTGCCCTGATGAACCAAATCAAGAAGCAGACGGAAAAGCCGGATTGATTCCTTACTCTTCGCCGGCTCTCACGAAGCGCACCACGATGCTGCTTTGAATTGGGCCACCATCCTCGCCCACCTGTTCAATCCGTTGCCGGGGCTTGCCGTATGCCCTGTCCGCCAGCACAGTGAACATCTTGGAGTTTCCCTTTTTGAGTTCCGCCGCGAATGCGCGAGTAATCACTTCCGAGTCCTGCTCAGAGATTCGCCCTTGCAATCTCCGCCGCCAGGTCGCGCTTCGGCCGCCCTCCCGGATTGCCGCTTTGCCCCGGCTTCCATGGCTTTAGATTCTCACTCCGTCCCGCCACTGTTCCCTCGTTGTTCTCAGTGGGCGTGTGCCCCTCTGTGCCTCAAATTGTGCCCCTCACTTGCCGCCACTGTGCCACACGAAGTCTACACCAAGTTAACGACACGAGAAAAGCTCATTCTCGGAAGTGCAGGAAACAACAGGTGAAAATAGGAGAGAGCTGGTAGCGCTACCGGGAATCGAACCCGGGTTTTAAGATTGAGAATCTCACGTCCTAACCCCTAGACGATAGCGCCACATATTGAGGGGGCGGCCTTGAAGCCACCTGTCTTAATCTATCAAATAATCAACCGGATGCCAAAGCAGTTCCGGCCGGCATTCCGCGCACGTCAAATGCCCAGTTTCCGCACTTCGTCGTTGTAATACTTGCGGTAGAGGATCTCCCACTCCTGCGAGCCTTCGAGGATGATCTTGCGCTGCGAGGCGATCTTCTGCCGTGCCGCGGCGTCGATCCGCGCTTCTTCCATCAGCAGAGCCTCAAGCGCTTTACGCGCCTCCTGGCGGATCGTGTTGCGATCTTCATTGAAGCCGACTGCGTCGATGTCGGCCAGAGTATCCGCCACGGTGTGAGCCAGTTTGTTGAGCTTGTCGCGGTTAATCCTCATAGCACCGCCTTGTACTTCTTGCGCGAGCTCGGTTTTCACCTTCTTGAACATCTCGGCGTATTGCGCGCCCGATTTGCGCATTTCCTCGGAATACGCGTCGAGGATCACGCGCACTTCTTCGTTGATGCGGTCCTCGAGCGCAAGCTCCTCAGTGAGGCCCTCCGTGACGCGCGCCTCTGTGCCTTTCAAATCACTGGTGGTGATCAGCTTGGCATCAATGAGGTGCTTGACCGTACGGCGGGCGAGATACCCAATGTATTCGCGAGAAAAAATCATGAGCTAAACTTCAGGATACCGCATCGGACCGGCTAGTGTACACAACGCAAAATCGTGGGACGAATGCGATTAACCGCGATGCGGGCATGTCTTGGTGTTGATGCACGCATCGGCCAGGCGAAGCCTCTCCACCGGGCGGCCGTTCACCAGGTGCTCCTGCACGATCTCCGCAGCATCTTCCGGCTTCACATGTCCGTACCAGATAGCCTCGGGATACACGACTACCGTGGGCCCGTGCTCGCACTGATCAAGGCAGCCAGACTTGTTAATGCGGACGGCATTTCCCAGGCCGGCGGCCTTGGCGAGTTGTTGCAACTGCGTGTGCAGTTCGCTCTTTCCATCGGTTGTGCACGAGGGCCTCGGAGCACCTTCTGGGCGGGTATTGTGGCAAACGAAAACGTGGTGTTCGAACAGGGGCAAGCGTCACTCCTCCAGCCTTCAGCTTACAGGGCAGAACCCGGCGCAAACTTTCCACATTTGCGTCTGCTCACCCCGCCCCCATCTGAGAGAATGATTCCTTGACTATGAGCACGGACAATCTCCTGTCGCTGAAAGACGATATGGTGGCCTTCATCGAAGGTCACGGTCTCGTGCGACTTCCAGGCTACGTCACCGAAGACATTCCATCGGTTGTGTGGGAAGGTGAAGGCAATCCCGACGCGTGGAAAGACTTTGTGGAGATGGCCAAACACGTCGGTGCACCGTTCGTCACCTTCAGCGAGATGCGCCTGGACCGTGAAGAGCTCGATCACCTCATCGAAGAGGCCGGCGAGATGAACTTCCCCGATGAGGAAGCCTCCGAGCTTGTTGAAGCGCAGTGGCTGCGCAAATATGCCGGAATGGTTGGCTACATTCAGCTCGGCTTCATCTACCAGGGCGATTGTTTTTCTGCACGAGACCACCACCGAGTGGTACGAGCGTTTCCAGTCGCTGCTTGAAGATGTCGAAAGCTTTAACGACATCATCATCGACGACCACGATCACGAACACGACGAAGAGGACGAGTAATCGCGGTGAGCGCGACGGGCGCAGTTCAGAACAGCGCCACACTTCTCGCAACGCCGCGCCAGCGCTGGATTCTCGCTGAGCCTCATCCGCTGGAAGCCGCAGGCTCTCGCCAGAATCAGCACGAATCCCCGTTGTCCTCGCCGAACTGCTTGTCGCTCGCGGCATCACTACCTCCAGCGAAGCCTTTGCATTTCTCAATCCTGAGATCGCGCATCTGCACGATCCGCTTCTGATGCTCGGCATGAAGATCGCCGTGGAACGCGTTGAAGCGGCCATCGCGCGCAAGCGAACCAATCCTGCTCTATGGCGACTACGACGTGGACGGCACCACCGCCGTGGTGCTGCTAAAGACCACAATTGAAATGCTCGGCGGCGAGGTTCGCTTCCACGTGCCGCATCGACTGCGCGAGGGATACGGCCTTCAATCCTCAGTGCTTGAATCGGCATTCGCTGACGGTGTTCGTCTCGTCATCACCGTCGACACGGGCATGCGCGCTTTCACAGAGGCAGAAACTGCGCAGCGACTTGGACTCGATCTCATCATCACCGATCACCATCTTTCGCGATCCGACGATGCTGTTCCGATTGCGCTGGCCATCCTCAACCCTAACCAGCACAGCTGCAGCTATCCCGAGAAATCGCTCTGCGGCGCGTCAATCGCTCTGAAGCTTGCGCAGGCCTTGCTCGAGCGTCACGACGCCGACCGTACACGCGACAAGATTGCTGCCGAGTTTTCTAAAGATGGCCGCCATCGCCACCATCGCCGATGCCGTTCCGCTGCGAGGCGAAAATCGAGTAATCGCCGCACTCGGTCTGCGCGAACTACGCAAGCCGGTCGGAGCAGGCCTCCGCGCGCTCTTCGCGGCCGCCCAGCTCAATGTCGCAACCAAGCCGATCACCAGCTTCGATATTGCCTTCCGCATCGCGCCGCGCATCAACGCTGCCGGCCGCATGGATGTGGCTTCCGAGATCATCGAACTCTTCTGCACGCGCGATGCGGCCCGCGCCACCGAGCTCGCCAACAAGCTGGAGCGCCTCAACCGCGACCGCCGCGATACGGAAGCAGCGGCTCTTGCGGCGATCGAAGCGCGGCTCGCCACCGATGAGGATTTGGCTGCCGCGCGCCTCGTGGTTGTCGATGGCGATGGCTGGCATCGCGGCGTCATCGGCATTCTTGCTTCGCGCGTAGTGGAACGCACCGCCAAACCCGCGCTTGTCATCAGCGTTGAAGACGGCATCGCGCACGGCTCCGGCCGTTCGGTCGATGGATTCCAATTGCTCAACGCCATTGAGACCTGCGCCGATCTCTTCACGCGCTTCGGCGGGCATGCATTTGCAGTCGGCTTCGCGCTGCCCGCTGCATCGCTGCCCGAACTCAAGCGCCGCCTTGCCGACTGCGCTGCCGAACGCCTCGCCGAGCGCGAACCCGAGCGCGTGCTGACAATCCACGCTGAACTTGCCCTCGACCAGATCACGGCAGTGCTCGCCGGTTGGCTGCACAAGCTGGAGCCGCTGGGCCACGGCAATCTCGAACCCATCTTTGTTGCGCGCAATGCCCGCCTCGTCTCAGCGCCGCGCTTCATGAAAGAGCGCCACCTACGCCTGGAATTAGCACAGGCAGAAGGCGCAGCGCCAACCCGCGCCGTGGGTTGGGATATGGCTGCGCGGTCAGCCGAACTGGGCCTCGCGCAGGGCTCGCGTATTGATGTTGCCTACCGCATTCGCGAGAATCTCCATCCCGACTTCGGCGGACTTGAAATTGAAATCGCGGGGCTTCAACTCCCAGCCGGCTAATCAAACTCAAACAGACTCTGCATCCGGATAAACGAAAGCCCACGGCAGAAACCGTGGGCTTTCATCATTTGCTGCAACACAGGCTTAGTTGTGCGGCTTCTGCTCGTGCTGCGGATGCCCCTGACCTCCACCATGTTCCTGAGGAGCATGCCTCGCCTCGTTGTGAGGTTGTTCGTGATTACCGTGCGGCTGCTGAGCGTTTCCATGCGGCTGCTCAAAGTTGCCGTGCGGCTGTTCGTGGTTGCCGTGTGGCTGCTGAGAATTCCCGCGCGCCGGCTCGTTGTAGCCGTTCTGCCGTTGATATTGCTGCTGATGCAGTTGCTGCTCTTGCCGCTGTTGTTGCTGTTGACGCACCAGTTGCTCTTGATGCTGTTGCTGCTGGTGCAGTTCTTGCTGCTGATGCTGCTGATATTGCGGCCGGCCCTCGGCGCCATGGTTGTTGTTGAACGAGTTCGGCTGTTGCGGCCGCATGTTGCTCTGCGCGCCATGATTGTTGTTGTAGCCCATCGGGCGCTCTGCGGCCACGGTGTGCGGATGTCCGCCGTTGTTCTTCGCATAGAAGCTGCGATCGGAACGTGCCGCCTGGAAATGCTGCTGCTGGAGCGAGGTTGCGCCGATGTGCCGTTCGTGCATTGCATGCAACTCGTCGGAAGAAGGATCGTGCCGGATTCCGCCGGGGCCGCCGCTGTATGCCACGTGGCGTTCGTTCACGATTGTGTTGTGCTGCACCACGGTGCGATCGACATATGTGTTGTGAATGTAGACATTGTTTACGCGCACAACTGCGGTGTTGTATTCGAAACCATGGTTGTGCCACCTGCCGCCGACAAAGCCAACGCCCATGTAGCCGAATCCGTAGTTCACGCCGCCATAGAAGCCCACATGCGGTCCCCAATATCCGGGATGGAAGACGTAGATTCCGCTTGACCAGCCCCAGTAGGGCGGCGTCCACAACGCGCCTTCATAAGGTGCGGGTACCCACGCACCGGGAACCCAGTAGTAGCCTTCATCGCCGTAGGCCCAGTACCCCGGCGTCCACAACCACCCGGGCTGCGGGCATGGGGGCTGTTCGTAAACCGGCAGCACCGGCGGAGCAATGTTGACGCTGATCAAAACGCCCGCGAAAGAAGATGCGGGAACCAGAGAAAGCAGAAGCGCCAAAAACATCCAGCGCGATTTGCGAAGTAAATCCATCTAAGTCCTCCTTAAATCCATTAACCCGCACCCGTGCGGCATTCATGTTGCGCCGCCGACCGGGATTGTTGTTCTAACGCAGCTTTCAGCCATGCAGCATGACCTTGAACAGCCAACTCAAAGCGGGGAAAAAAGAGCTTCTCGCTGGCGGCACGTTTTCAGCGCCAGATCATGTTTGATGCACTTGCTGCATATTCAGACTACGCAGAGATAAACCCCGGGTGCCATGGAAAGTTGCACCCTGGCTGGGCACTTTAGTTATGTCAATCTACGCAGGTCACGGAGGGCAGGCCACTTAGCGTCCTGCCCTTGTGCGCGAGCGGATCTCTTTAATTAGTAGCGGTAACTCAGGCCCGTTCCGAAGACGGTGTTGGCCTTGAGATCGATGGGAACGACAACAAACGGTGGATTGGGAATACCAGTCGGAACAGCAGTGTGGCCGATGACTCCCGCGACGTGTCCGATACCAATATCAAACGCAAAGTGCGGATTTTCCTTTTGCGTTACGCGTACCGCGTAGTCCATCGTAGTCGGAATGTGCGCGCCGCTGCCCGGAGGGTACAGGATCGGAGCGCAGGTTCACCACGTTTGGAGGCTCCTGCGTAAATCCGATCGCGGGCACCGCGGCCAGATCATGTCCGAGAGGAATCGGAATGCCGAGACCGCCGAAGAAGCCGCCCCATGAATCGCGTGGACTGCCCGCCCAAGCCGAAGATGGACGCATTGGTGAACTTCAGGCCAAAGTTCAAAAGAAACGGGATCGGTGGTTTCAGATATGTTTTGGACGCAGCCACGTACACATCCTCATTGGTGTAGGACTTCAGTTCCCCATAGAGTTTCTCGTTAAGCGCGCCGCTTACAAATTTGTCGCCAGTGCGAACGACGAATCCCGCAGCAAAGCCCGGTGTCCATTCGCCCCATTGTCCCTCTTTGATCGCCACTACCTTGCCATTGAAGACATTCATTCCGTCGTAGTCCCACAGGCTGCTGAATGCCGGACTGTTGCCTTTAAAGTGCACGCTTCGCGTATAGCCAAACTCGGCACGGTTCGCGATACCTTCTTCAATCGAAAACGTGTGCACATAGCCAATCACGCTCGAGGCATTCACAAAGTGGTAGCCAACCGCGGGATGCGACCATACTTGATCCTTCTCCGACAAAACCACGTAGGCCGTCGGCGTGATAAAGCCACCAGTCTGACCCTCGAGCGTCAGGTTCTGTGCATGGATGCGTGCGGAGACAAACAATGCCGCCGCAAGGGCTCCGCCGGCGGCGAGCCTTTTCAATAGAAGAGAGCGTTAACATTCAAATACTCCAATTAAGCGCGGTCAAGTGCCCGCAATCTTCTCAAGTAAATCGAAGAAGCCACGATGAGGCTTGTGATGTGCGCGGGATTTTCTGTCAGCCGGGCACCCCGGCGACTGCAATAGTTGTCGAGAGGGACGGCCCATCTGCCGCGAAAAAAGCTGCAGCAGGAACCGAAGAAAAACCGTGCGGCACATCGGCCGTCCACCGGAATTACTCCGACCTCGAATTGATGAATCACCTGTTTGTAACACAAATTCAGCCGCATCGTCACCGACCCACGACACAGGCGGCGCATTACCTACGGGTGGTAGACTCTCGGCATGCCGCGCGGATTGTTCATCACCCTCGAGGGCCTCGACGGCTCCGGCAAAACCACGCAAATCAAGCGCTTGGCGGCGTGGATGCAAAAGCGCGGCCTCGCCCCGGTCATCACCCGCCAGCCCGGCGGCACGCCACCGGCGACCGCATTCGCGCCCTGCTTGCTCGACTCTGGTTCCACCCGCTCGCGCCCATGACTGAAATGGCGCTCATGTTCGCCGACCGCGCGCAGGCCATCGCTGAAGTTATCGAGCCCGCACTCGCCGCCGGACAAAGTGGTCCTCTGCGACCGCTTCACCGATTCCACTGAGGCCTACCAGGGCGGCGGCCGTCAGTTCGGCTCAGAACGCGTGCTCGATCTGCACCGTCTCGTCTGCGGCAATCTTCAGCCGGACCTCACGCTGCTGCTTCTACCCTCACTCGACTCAAGCCTAGCCCGCGCGCGCAATCGCAACGAGCGCACCGCAGCGCAAACAGGCAAAGACGAAAATCGCTTCGAGCTGGAGCAGGAAGCGAATTTTTCAAACGTGTCTGGGAGAAATACCGCGAAATCGCAACCCGCGAGCCAAATCGCGTCGTGCTCATCGAAGGGAACCTCAGCATCGATGAAGTCCACGAGCAGATCATTGAAGCCGTCTCCGAACGCCTGGTGACGACACAACGTTCCGCATGAAAAGTTTTTGATCAACCAATGACAAACTTTTCGTTTGCATCTAACTAACAATCTGCACTGAATTCTCAGGCGAGCAACATTTCCAGTGGAATTGTCACCACGAAATTGGCACTGCGTGACATTCAAATTACATCTGCATGGGCTCAGGTCGCGTCCTTTAACTTTCCTTTCAACTCTCCGCAACATACGACTGCTACGAATCTCCATGCGGCAGGTTGAAGGCGCCGGCCTCACTCAGAGTGAGCTCTAACGCCTTTCGCCACTGCCCGCAATTCCCCAACACCCGAGGTTTACATGCAGAGCTTCACCCGCCTCCGCCCTCTTGCAGGGCTCGCACTCATGGCTGCGCTCACCTGCGCGAGCGCTACCGCCCAGGACGATCAAAACAGCCGGGAAATCAAGCACGTCTTCGTCATCGCCATGGAAAATCACAACTGGACGCAGCCGGTAACGTTGGCCGGCAAGATTCAGCCCATCTTCCAAAATCCGAATGCCCCGTTCATCAATAGTCTCGTCAGCGGAACCGCTGTCGCGTGGATTAATGGCAAACCGGTGAACATCAGCGAGCACACAGCCTATGCCGCGTCGTACCACAACGTCCTCGCCACGCAGGGCGGCAGCAATCCGCACATTCACCCCTCTGAACCCAACTACATCTGGGCAGAAGCGGGCACCAACTTCGGCATCGCCAACGATGACGATCCTTACCGGGACACTCCTCCGAACGCGCAGACCACCACCCAGCACCTTACCGGCCTGCTGCAAAAGGTGGGAAGAACCTGGAAGTCGTACCAGGAAGATATCGATCTCGCCAGCGTCAATGGCAAACGCATCAACGTGCCCCTGCCGCAGAGCCAATGGACAGTTCCGCTGGTCAGCTTCAGCGGCGTCTTCGATTCAAACAGCCTGCTGAATGAATACAATGATTCGCTGCAATATAACTACGCTGCCAAGCACAATCCGATGGTGTTCTTCACCGATACCAACGGAGGCAACAACACGACAACGTCAAATCCGTTGGCCGGCAACTACGCGCCTCTTCAGCAGCTGAAGTTCGATCTCGACAACAACAAGGTCGCCGACTACGTGTGGATCACTCCCAACCAGTACAACGACCAGCACAGCGGACTGAGCGCAGGATTTGCAGGCCTCACCGGCGACTCAGCGCAGATCAAAGTAGGCGACAACGCGCTGGCCCGCCTGGTGCCGATGATCATGGCCTCGAAGGCGTACAAGGATGGCGGCGTCATCATTCTCTGGTGGGACGAGAGCGAAGGCGATGGCGAGTCCGGCGACAATGCCGACGACTTCAATCACACCATCGGCGAAATCGTCATCTCCGATCTGGCGCACCCCAACGAGAACGGCATGCCCTATGCCAGCCCCGTCGACATGACTCACTCCTCCGACCTGCGCACCATGCAGAACATCTTCCACGTGAAAGCAGCCGGCGGATCCTCTCCATATCTCGGAGACGCCGCCAATGGAAACGACCTGTCGGACCTGTTCGCCCCCGGCGTCATTCCCTCGCGTCCGTAATCAACTCGCCCTCCCCTTCCCCTGGCAATGCAGCAACGCGAACGGCGCGGAGTCTCCGACTCTGCGCCGTCCGCGTTTTCAAACTCTCTGTCAACGTCCCCAACACAAATCCGTCCGTGTAGACATAGAGATGCATCGCTCTGAACCGAGACACGACTTCAGAACTTGGTGAGAAACGAATTCGAACTCGAGTTTTGTATCAGGGCATGACTTCAGTCATGCCGCAAGTTGCGCGGAATGAATGAGGGCTTTAGCCCCTGAAGGATACTGGCTCGGCCCATACGGACTTTTTCACCAATCTGTTACTCATGGCGCGATATCAATGTAAGAGGGCTGATCCTTAGCCCCGGAACCAAATAGCTCAAGCAACGCGTATGCACTCGCACCCCAGCCACGAGCCAGATCGCTCGTGGCTTCGACCAGGAGGTCCGCCATGTCCTCACGTTTCAGTTCACGAAATCTCGTACTCCTCTGTCTCGCACATCGGAGTGTCGGGCAACGCTCGCCCAGGCGCAGGCTGCCGATTCGGCCCACTCCGGCGGCATGGCGCACATGTCCGGACATATGTACATGACGACCCTGCGGCCAAAGCAGCCCGGCGATCAAGCCAAAGCCGACGCCATCGTAACCGCAGCCAAAGCGGCCATGGCACCCTACGAGGACTACCACGCGGCTCTCGCCGACGGTTATCGCATCTTCCTTCCCAATATTCCGCAGCCTCAGTATCACTTCACGAAAATGGCGAATGGGCTTGCAGCATGGAACCACTTCGACCCGCTGAAGCCCACCTCGCTGCTCTATCGCAAAACTCCTGACGGCGGCTACAAGCTCATCGGCGTTATGTATACCGACCGCGTCAATGCCACCGAGGATGAGATCAACAACCGCATTCCGCTCAGCATTGCGACCTGGCATCAGCACATCAACTTCTGCAAGGCGCCTGATGGACAGAAGGCCGCGTACTTCGGCCCTAACGCGAAGTTCGGCTTGCTCGGCTCCATCCATACTCAGCAGGATTGCGACGCGGCCGGTGGAGTCTTCCTCCCCCACGTCTTCGGCTGGATGGTCCACGTGTATCCCTACGAATCTGACCCGCGCAAAATCTGGTCCGTGGACGACGACGACAGTGGCCACGACAACATGTGACCACTCCGCGATGCCCGGCATGAAAATGGATTAGGCAGCATTTCGCAGATCCACTTTGTGTCAGAGCATCGACTTCACAGCTCGGTGAAAAACGCATCGAACTCGCCGCCTTGTAACAAGGGCATGGCTTCAGCCAGGCCGCAAATGCAACGAAATGAGCATCGGGCTTTAGCCCCTGTGCTATACGCAGTTCAAGATTTAACTTTTTCAGCATCCTCTTCAGTCGTGGAGCCGAAAACGCATCACCAGTCCTGGCGAAAGCTTCTCTCCCGCCTTCACGTCGCCATGCTCATCCAGCGCATCCCAGCCCGAATTCGCGATGTAATAAAACCAATCTCCAATCACCACCCCATGCGTTGGATCGCCCAGCGTGGCTGTCGCTCGTTCAATAATTTCCTCCGACACGACGTTCTCCCGCGATCGATCAAGCTTCATGCGTACCACGCGCTCCGGCGAGGTTCCGTTCTGCGTCAGCATGAGCGAACCGTCGGCGAAGTAGAGCCCGTCCACGCCATTCAGCGCGAATCTCGCCCCACCACTCTGCGCCCCACCCCAATGGTTTACCCAATGCACCTGCCCACTCGCCAGATCGAGAATCCCGATCCCGCGCAGATAGTCGGGAATCGCCACCAGATTTCCGCCGGGTAACACCACAGGCGTCTGGGGCGAAATGAAGTCCTTCCCATTGATCAACACCAGTCGTCCCTCTTCAACTTTGTAAATTCCTCCGCGTTCGCCGTCGCTGACAATGGGAACGCCCGCCTTCCGTCAGCGCCATATCGCCAAGCGCGGTGTGCGGCAAACTCTCGATCCGGTTCAACAACTTTGCCGTTTGAAGGTCGAAACACAGCACTGCCGATTTTCCCCAATCGGCTTTTGGCGCTGCGGTAAAGCCATCCAGTGCGACTTCCGTCGCCCACACACGGTTGCGTTTCGCATCCACCTTGATCGCCAACATCGGCCAGCCACTCGGCGAAGATGCAAACGCCGAGACCTGTCCCGAAGATGAAACCCGAACAATCTTCTTCTCCAGAACGCTCGTAATTAGAAATGTCTTTGATTGCGGATCGAAGTCAATATCCTCCGGGATAAGTCCGGCATCCGGCAGCTTGAACGCCACCTCAGATCGCTCAACTGGCGACTTGTTCTGCCGGAACTTTTCAAGAATGGATTTGAATTCGGGGAGATCGTGCAATGCGACGAACGCCTTGTCGCTGCCGGCGAGCATCGTCTCATCTACCTGCCCCATCGCTGCAAACTCGTTCAATGCCACCATCGCATTCTTGTTGTCCGGCATGTCAGCGTAGGCGCGGGCAGCCGCTTCAATCGCATTTGGCGCATCATTCAGCAGAGTGCGAACGCTCAGTGCTGCATCGAGGTATCCGCGCTTGTCCCCGGCCGCGCGCGCCGCATGCGCCTGCTGCCGCAGTTGTGTGAGTTGTTCCACGGCGCTCGGTACGCTTGACGCGCTGAGCACCCACAGCAATAACAGTGGAATCAGTTGGAGCTTTCCCATTGGTCGATACTAAGCCCGAGAGCAGGAAAAGCGCTCAAAGAATAGGCGACTCGACAAGGTCGCGAGTCTCTGCCGCGAAATAGCGTCTCTGGAACCAGAATGCGACATTCACCAACCCAATCAGCGCCGGCACTTCAATCAGCGGGCCAACGACGCCAACAAAAGCTTCGCCGGAGTTCAACCCGAATACCGCCACCGCCACGGCGATTGCCAGTTCAAAGTTGTTGCCGGCCGCGGTGAATGACAGCGTAGCCGATTGCGCGTAGTTCGCGCCCAGCCGCTTGCCCATCCAGAAGCTCACAAGAAACATAATGAGGAAATACACCACCAGCGGTATCGCGATGCGCAGCACGTCCAGCGGCAGCCGCACAATCAGGTCGCCCTTCAGCGAGAACATGACGAGAATGGTAAATAGCAGCGCCACCAGCGTCAGCGGGCTGATGCGAGGAATGAACCGCGTGCGATACCACTCCTCGCCTTTAAGGCGAATCAGCACAAAGCGCGTAATCATCCCCGACACGAAAGGGATGCCAAGATAAATACCCACACTTTTTGCAATCTGCGCGATGCTCACATCCACGGCACTGCCCTGCAGCCCGAACCATTTCGGCAGCACCGTGATGAAGACCCACGCGTAAAAGCTGTAGAAGAGCACCTGGAAGACGCTGTTGATTGCGACCAGGCCAGCGGCGTAATCCGTGTCTCCATTCGCAAGTTCATTCCAAACCAGAACCATCGCGATGCAGCGCGCGATGCCGATCAGGATCAACCCGCGCATGTAGGCCGGTTCTCCGCGCAGAAAAATAATGGCAAGTACGAACATCAGCGCAGGGCCGATCACCCAGTTCTGCAGCAACGACAGCCCGAGTACGCGCTTCCTGCGAAAGACCTCCCCCAGCTTCTCGTAACGCACCTTCGCCAGCGGCGGAAACATCATGATGATCAGCCCGATTGCGATCGGAATATTCGTTGTCCCGCTCTGAAAGCGGTTTACAAATCCGGCCGAGCCCGGGACAAAGTGCCCCAGCGCGACTCCAATTGCCATCGCCAGAAAAATCCAGAGTGTGAGGAAGCGATCGAGGAACGAAAGCTTCTTCCGTTCCAGTGGAGCGC
This sequence comes from uncultured Acidobacteriaceae bacterium, assembly GCA_963782775.1. GTDB lineage: Bacteria > Acidobacteriota > Terriglobia > Terriglobales > Acidobacteriaceae > Telmatobacter. Next base: position 20,365 of record CAWALE010000010.1, on the reverse strand, counting down.
ATATCTGGCCTTGCGTGTAAGGTGTACTCGCCATTGTTACCTCGCCTCAACCGCAATCGCACAATCCACCTGCACCGGACGCGGAGCACTCTCGAGCGCTACAAACTTCGCCGGACTGCAACAGGCCTTCGACAGCCGCGCCCGATCCGCCTGCATCGCACGATCTTCACGGAGCCACGCCAGTGTCTGTCGCAGAACCTGCGTTGCGCCGATGCTCGGCGGCATCACGATGCGATAGTGCATCCACTTCCCTTCACGCCGCGCCTGCACAATTCCCGCCCTGCGCAGGTAAGCCAGATGCCGCGAAATCTTCGGCTGCCCCTGCGCCAGAATCTCCACGAAATAGCAGACGCAAAGCTCCTGATCTCCCATCAGATTCAACAGGCGCAACCGCGTGTTGTCGCCCAGCGCCTGAAAGAAACGTTCCATATCGAATTGCGATGACCTCGCCGCCATGTTTTATATATATACGCCTTGACGAATACGTTGACAAGAGATATATTCGCTTACGTGAATATGTTTTTATTAAGGAGAACGTCATGGCAGAACAGATCCTTGAGTCGGTCAAATCAAAGTACGCGGCTGTAGCCGAGAGTTCCCTTTCCAGCGACAACGCCGGCGTTAAAGCCGTGGCCGAAGCCTTCGGCTACACGGCCGAAGAACTCACATCGATTCCCGCGGAAGCCAACATGGGACTCTCCTGCGGCAATCCCACGGCTACCGCGCATCTCAGGCCCGGAGAAGTTGTTGTCGATCTCGGCTCCGGCGGCGGCCTCGACGTATTTCTCGCATCGAAGCAGGTTGGACCGACGGGCCGCGCCATCGGCATCGATATGACGCCAGCCATGATCGAACGTGCCCGCGCCAATGCCAAATCCGGCGGCTACACCAACGTCGACTTCCACCTCTCCACCATCGACAAGATTCCGCTTGCCCGACGCGTCGGTCGATTGCGTCATCTCGAATTGCGTGCTCAACCTCGCGCCCGACAAGCCCGCCGTCTTCCGCGAGATCGCCCGCGTCCTCAAACCCGGCGGCCGTCTCGCAGTAAGCGACATCGCCTTGAAGCACGAACTGCCCGAAGCCATCGCCAAGAGCGTTGCCGCCTATGTTGGCTGCATCGCCGGCGCCATTCGCATCGACGACTACCGCAGCGGTCTTCTCGCCGCCGGCTTCGAGCATGTTGAAATTGTCGACAGCGGCGCCGATCTCAATGCCTACGCCAAGGTTGAAAACCAGTCCGGCTGCTGCTCGCCTGCGATGGAACCAACGGACAACTCCAAGCCTCTCCAGATCGTCGAGGCATCCTGTTGCTCACCCGCTCCCGCGGCCGAAGGCACACTGCATGACGATTTGAAATCGCTGCTCGCGGACCTACGACGTTAACGATGCTGCCGCCAGCGTCAAGGTCTACGCAATCAAGCCGGTAGCCGTGAGCGCAAAGTCCTGCTGCGGCCCGACCTGCTGCTCGTAAGGGCCATGCCCTTGACCGTTTGACGCTTTTCAAGAGGACGTTCACGATGGCTCGCTACAATGTGCTGTTTCTCTGCACCGGAAACTCTGCCCGCTCCATCATGGCTGAAGCCATCATGGCCCACAAAGGCTTTCCGAACTTCACCGCCTACAGCGCCGGCAGTCATCCATCCGGCGCCGTGCGGCCCGAGGCAATTAGCCAGATCGAACAAGGCCGGGCTTAAGACGGAGAATCTGCGCAGCAAATCATGGGATGAGTTTTCCGGACCCGATACACCGCCGCTGCACTTCGTCTTCACCGTTTGCGACAACGCGGCTCAGGAGGTCTGTCCGTTCTGGCCCGGCCAACCTATGACGGCGCACTGGGGCGTACCTGATCCGGCAGCGGTAAAAGGGCACGCCAGAGGAGATCAAGCGAGCGTTCTCAGACGCCTTTACCGTACTCGACCGCCGCATCAGTCTTTTTCTCTGCCTGCCGATCGCTACGCTGGACACCTTTGCACTCCAGCGGAAACTCGACGATATCGGCAAGCAATAAGCGACACCCGGAGGACCATGTTCAAAGTAATCTTTGCCTGTGTTCACAACGCCGGCCGCTCGCAAATGGCGGCCGCATTCTTCAATCAGCTCGCCGATCGCAACAAGGCTGAAGCCATCTCAGCCGGAACCGATCCCGGTCCGCGCGTTCACCCTGAAGTGCTCGCCGCCATGCAGGAGGTCGGCATCGACCTCAGCAGCGCGAAACCGCAAAAGCTAACCGACGACCTCGCGCGACAGGCGCAGCTTCTCATCACCATGGGCTGTGGCGATCAGTGTCCATATATTCCCGACCTCCGCCGCGACGACTGGCCCCTCCGCGATCCCAAAGGCCAGCCGATGGAAGAGGTGCGCAGAATCCGCGACGAGATCCGCGCCCGCGTGCAACTCCTCTTAACCCAAGAGAGTCTCGACACCGCGCTTCCGGAAGCTAGCCCCACGCCCCCAGCAGCCGCCGCACCAGCACCAATTGCCCGACGTGGTACGCATTGTGATCCGCGGTCAACAGCGCTTCGCGCAATATCGTCTGCCCGTCGCCATGCGGAATCTTTGCAAACAGATCCGTCTTCGGGTCCTCGACCAGTGCACACATCTCTTTCAAGTCCTTCTTGAAAGCCCGCACGCTCTTGTCCCATGCCTTGTCGTCCGCCGGCGCCTTCTCTTTCGGCCAGTAGTCATCGGGCCATTTCAGTGCGTGGTATTTCTCATTGCGCGAAAAATCCAGAATGTCCCACTGCGCAAGCCGCAGATGCTCCAGCAACTGCCAGGGAGAATGTTCCGCCCCCTTCGGCACCTTTCCCCGTAATTCCACCGGCAATCCCTTCACCGCCTGGTCGAAAGTCGCGTGCGCATGTCCCAGTGTCAAAAGCTCCACCACATGTTTCCGTAATGCCGCATCCGTCTTATCCGCCATCAAACCCCTCCGCATCAACGGATTCCAGTTTGGCAGGAAAGATTCCGAAATGCCGATCCGGGTTGTGAAAAACGCCGTGTTTGTGGCAGAACCTTGCCGCCACCTGCCGTCTCGAGCTAAGACTTAGGACTGCGAATTGGAAACTGACGACTGAAGAATTGCTATACTCGCACCAGCAGGTTTCAAAATGAACGCATTTCGCCAACAGCGGGCCTGGTTCTGGATAGCGATCGCGGCCATTGTGATTGCGTTCGTTGCGCTGCTCGTTCCGCACGGATCGAGCACAGACGCTCCCGCCTGGATGGCACTTCTTCCTGCGTTCTTTGTTGGGCTCCTTGTTCCGTTCAGTCTGCTGCCGCTGCTGCCGGTCCTTTCCCTCGGCCACACCCCCGAAGTCCCATCGCTGGCTCCCTCCTTCCAACGCCCTCCGCCCTTCCGACTCGCTTAACTTCTTCAATCGGTCCACACACGCACAGGGACCTGCGGTTCATGCTGCAGGTGTCCTGTGATCCACCGACAGCGGAGTTCTGCCCCACATCGGAAAGGTCATCTTTATGGATACCGTGTACAGTGCAGTTGCTGCACTTGCTTTAGGCTCGCCGTTCCTGTCGATTCTCGCGATTCTCGCTTACTACTACCTGTTCCGCGTTCCATGGCGCGGCAGTCGGAGATTGGGAAAACGGTCTAGGTTTTCTCCATCCTCCGAAGGACTTGGGACTGTGCTTCTGGGCTTGACGCTCATTTACCGGCCCCGCATTCATTACGCCATCGAAGCGCAGCAGCGCCAGGTTGAAGACGCGGACGAAGACGACAACGGCGATTCCGACACGCCAAAGAGGCACCTTTTCCGCCAACTACGCCGAATTCGCAGAGGCGAGCACGTCGAAACTCTGTCATTGCGCCTCGAATGAGCCACGCTAGGCCAATATCCGCGCCCCTGCTTCTGCCGCCGGCACAGCCATTTGTGGCAAAATATGAGATGGACACTTAAAATGCCTTGGACTCGCAACAGAAACGCTTGGATGTGGGTGGCAATTGCCGCCGTCGCATTCACCTCTGTTGCCCGCGCTGAGACTCGACAGCAAAACGCCAAGGCCTTTGCGCATCCGGTACTCGAGTTCCTGGCGCGGAGTCAGGCACAAGACCCCGCCGCGCACTCCGGTGTCTCACGGTTCGCGCATCTCAGTTCCCGGCTTCAGGCGCGGTCCATGTTGCGCGATGCAGGCTCCGGTGCATTGATCGCGATCCTGCCTGTGTTGTTTATCGGGTTGGTTTCGCCCCTCACTCTCGTTTCCCTCGCGTCCATCCGATGCCTGGGCCGTTCCCCCGCAGTGCCTCTGCTTTCTGCCCTCTTCCAGCGCCCCCCGCCTTGCCTCGCCTGACTTTTCTGCGCTGACGCAGCGTTTGCCGCCAGGTACTCGGTCGCTGCAATTCACGACATTCACACTGGAAGATTGGAGTTTTCCGTGTTTTTCGATAAGGCACTCACGAAAGTATTTGGCACCGCCAACGAGCGGGCCATCAAGAAACTGCTTCCCATTGTTGGACAGGTCGGCGCATTTGAGCCGGAGATGGAAAAGCTTTCAGATGAACAACTTCGGGCCAAGACAGTCGACTTCCGCGCGCGCATCGCCGCCAAGCTCGAAGGAATTACCGACGCTGACGACCTTAAGGCAGCCGAACGTGCCGCCCTCGACGAGATTCTGCCTGAAGCCTTCGCCGTGGTCCGCGAAGCCGGCTGGCGCGCCGTGAAGATGCGCCATTTCGATGTGCAGCTTATCGGCGGCATCGTCCTGCACCAGGGCAAGATCAGCGAAATGAAGACCGGCGAAGGCAAAACGCTGGTCGCCACCCTCCCCTGCTATCTCAACGCGCTCGCCGGCCACGGCGTCCACGTGGTCACCGTCAACGACTACCTGGCCAAGCGCGACGCTGAGTGGATGGGCAAGATCTACGAGTTCCTCGGCCTCACCGTCGGCGTCATTGTCCACGACCTCGATGACGACGAGCGCCGCGCAGGCCTACGCCGCCGACATCACCTACGGGACCAACAACGAGTTCGGCTTCGACTACCTGCGCGACAACATGAAGTTCGAAATCAAGGACTGCGTGCAGCGCGGCCACTACTACGCCATCGTCGACGAAGTCGACTCCATCCTGATCGACGAAGCGCGCACCCCGCTCATCATCTCCGGCCCCACCGACCAGACCACCGACAAGTACGCCCGCGTCAAGCAAGATCATTCCGTAGCTCGAGCTGGGCGAGGAAATCGAGAGCCTTGAAGGCAAGACCTTCACCGGCGACTTCGTCGTCGACGAGAAGCACCGGACCATCGGTGTCACCGACGAAGGCTGGGAGAAGATCGAAAAAGCGCTCGGCATCGACAACATTGCCGAGCGCCGAAAACTGGGAACTCAAGCATTACGTCGAAACCGCCATCAAGGCGCACGCGCTTTACAAGCGCGACGTGGACTACGTGGTCAAGGACGGCGAAGTCATCATCGTCGACGCCTTCACCGGCCGCCTGATGCCGGGCCGCCGCTGGTCCGATGGCCTGCACCAGGCCATCGAAGCCAAGGAAGGCGTCAACATCCGCAAGGAAGACCAGACCCTGGCCACCATCACCTTCCAGAACTACTTCCGCCTGTACAAGAAGCTGAGCGGCATGACCGGTACCGCCGAAACCGAAGCGGCCGAATTCGACAAGATCTACAAGCTCGAAATCGTGGTCATCCCCACCAACAAGCCGATGCTGCGCATTGAGAATGCCGACGTCGTCTATCGCACGGAGAAAGAAAAATTCAAAGCTGCTGCCGACGACATTGGCATCCTGCATGAGAAGCAACAGCCGGTGCTGGTGGGCACCGTACTCCATTGAGAAGTCCGAGCGCCTCTCCGCCATTCTGCAGCGCAAAGGCATTCGCCACGTCGTGCTCAACGCCAAGTACCACGAGCGCGAAGCCGAAATCGTTGCGCAGGCGGGCCGCCTCGGCATGGTCACCATCGCCACCAACATGGCCGGCCGCGGCACCGACATTCTGCTCGGCGGCAACCCAGAATTCATGGCGCGGCAGGAGATGGTGAAGAAGGGCCGCGCACGCGCGCTTCAGCGTCGCCGAAGGAGCCATCAATCCCATGGCGCCTCCCGGCTTCCAGCGCTTCTACTACCAGGGTCAGGAGTTCGAAGTCGCTGAGCCAGAGTGGGAAGCCAGCATTTTCCGTTCACAACGAATCCGCGCAAAAGGAACACGAAGAAGTCGTCGCCGCGGGCGGCCTGTTCATCCTCGGCACCGAGCGCCACGAGTCCCGGCGCATCGACAACCAGCTTCGTGGCCGCGCAGGCCGCCAGGGCGATCCCGGCGCATCGCGCTTCTATCTGTCGCTTGAAGACGACCTCATGCGCATCTTCGCCAAGCAGTGGGTGAGCACGCTGCTCGAGAGGCTGGGCATGGAAGAGGGCGTGCCCATCGAGTCGAAGATGATTTCGAATCGCATCGAAGCCGCGCAAAAGGCGGTTGAAGCACAGAACTTCGAATCGCGCAAACACCTGCTCGAATACGACGACGTGATGAACAAGCAGCGCGAAGCGGTCTACGGGCTGCGCCGCCAGCTGCTGGAAGGCGTCGACCAGAGCGAACTGATTCTCGAAGACTACGTCGGCGGAATCCTCAGCGACCTGCTCGATGAATTCGCGCCCGACGAAAGCACCCCGATCAGTGGAACATCAAGGGGCTTGAGGAAAAGCTGATGGGCCAGTTCGGCATTGAGCTCGGCAACATCGGCATCGAACGCCGGCGAACCGCGCACGAACTTGGCGATGACGATCTTTGAAAAGCTGAAGGATGAATACGAAGCCAAGGAAAAGATCCTCAGCGCGCACCAGATGCGCTATCACGAGCGCATGGTCATGCTAAGCGTGATCGACGGCCTGTGGAAAGACCACCTTCTCGCCATGGACCACCTGAAAGAAGGCATCGGCCTGCGCGGCTATGCGCAGCAGGATCCGCTGGTGGCCTACAAGCGCGAGTCCTTCGACATGTTCGAAGCGATGATGGCGAAGTTCCAGGAAGACACCGTCCGCTTCCTCTTCCGGATGCAGATCCTCGGCCCCGACGGACGTCCGATCACCGCCGCGCCGGAACCGCGCAGAGCTGTTCCGCTGGCGCCGCCCGTGGCCAGCGCCGACCAGCTGACGTTGAATGGCGATGGACAACCCAGGCTGCACGACGCCCCGCCGCGCGAGATTGCCATTCCCACGCGTGCGCCTTCCACCACCATCGACCGACTGGAGAAGGAGTTCGCCCGCAAAAAGCAACGGGAACTCGAAGCCGCCACCCGGGCCGGAGCCGGAAACGGCAGCGAGCCCTCACAACGGCGCACTGGCGAGAAGGTCGGCCGCAACGATCCTTGCCCCTGCGGTTCAGGCAAGAAGTACAAGAAGTGCCACGGCGCGGAACGCCAGCAGCCGTGACTCGCAACTGCTGTTCCGCGCCTGGCATTTGGCCCTGCTACTCGATCGTGGAATGCATCATCCGGTCCGCGCCTGGCATTTGGCCCTGCTATTCGATGGTGAATCCCACGTCAACCGTGACCATGGATTCGCCATCTCCTTGTACGAACTTCCACTTTCTCACGGCATCTTCTGCGGCCGGCGCAAGCATATGATTGCCGCTGACGGTCCTGACATCCGTTACTTTTCCATCTGCGGAAACGGTCGCCTCCACCTTGACGACACCCGCGACGTGAAGGCGTTTGGCGATCTCAGGATAGACCGGAGCGACCCGAGTTTTAATCGCGCGATCACTTGCTCCCATACTCGGAACGGACATCATGAGCAATAACGCCACTCCGCCCGCAAGCTTGCTCAACGCAACCGCCCGCGAACTCAACCTTGAAAACATCAAATGCCAACGAGCCATAATCTTCTCCACGCAGCGGGAGCTGCACGTTGGAGTTATCGGCGGGGCCGCCAACAGAGATCATGTGCCAATTTCGGTCAGATTTCGCTTGCAGCCGCTGTTCGTCTTCAGCCATTCCCTACGGCCGCTTCAATGGCCGCGAACGTGAGATCGTTTGCGTCCGAACGGTGTTCTGCGCGCCACAGCTCGAAGAGCCGGCCGTAGCTGAGCGTCAGGTATTCCGAGCGATCCACGCCAAGCCGAACCGCCGTCCGGTCGATCCACTCCGGCAATCCTTCCAGCTCTGCGTAGTCACCGATCGGTGTCTCATCGATGACACAATGCCCCTCGTCGTCGGTCCACTCGCTGCGCCATTTTTCATACCGGAACGCCGCCACCAGCCCAAGCGAAAGAAAAATCTGCTCCAACACTTCGCCGTCGGCCACCTCGGTTTCCGTCTCCACGCGGTGCTTGTGCGCGTCTTCGCCGGGCCCAATGTCAGGCAGTCGCTTGTGTGTCACGGTCCATCGTCCAGCGTAACTTCGGATGCGCAGGATTTCAGTACGCGCCCGCATCGTCCGATCAGGAGTGTCATACAAAACGTTGCTCTCAAATGTGCGCGGCGTCTGCTGCCGAAAGCCCGCCTGGCGAAGCCGCAACGCCAGCCCATCCACACTCGCAACCCGGAATTTGATTTCCGTCTCGATAGCCATCGTAAAAAGCGAGTATACGCAGGTCGAGCGGATTAGGAAACAAGGTGTCGCTGGATTCCCTCCCCCACGTGTTCTCTAATCTGCCATAGCGACAATGGCTGCAACCGGCGACAATAAGTGAGTGAAGACTCTGCGCTTTTCGGTTGACCCCAGCCCGCATGGAAACTGACGAGGCGCGAGCGGCCATTGCTCAGGCGGCGCAGATCCTTCGCTCTGGCGGACTCGTCGCCCTGCCCACTGAAACCGTATACGGCCTTGGCGCCAATGCTCTCGATGCTGCTGCCGTCACCCGCATCTTTCAAGCCAAGCAGCGCCCATCCTGGGACCCAATCATCGTGCACATTGCCGGGCCAGTCTTTCAGAATCCGATGCTCGAGCCACTGGTAGGCGAATTTCCGCCGGCGGTTCATGGATTGATGGAGGCCTTCTGGCCGGGCCCCCTAACGCTGCTGCTACCGCGCTCTGCAGCCGTTCCCGATGTCGTCACGGCGGGTCGTCCGCTGGTTGGCGTTCGCATGCCCGCGCATCCGGTGGCATTTGAAGTCATCCGGCAGGCGGGAGTTCCGATCGCCGCGCCGAGCGCCAATGTCTTCAGCCATATCAGCCCCACCACTGCGGCCCATGTGCTTGAAGATCTTGACGGCAAGATCGACGCGATCATCGACGCCGGCCCCACCCGTCATGGCGTGGAATCAACTGTTCTCGACCCGATGCAGAGCCCGATGATGATCTATCGCCCCGGTGCGATCACGGCGGAGCAGATCCGCGACGTCGCGGGTCCCGTGGTTCACTACGAAGACAAAACGCGTCCGCAGACCGCCACTCCCGAAGCGCTTCCCTCGCCCGGCATTAGCCTTCGTCATTACGCGCCGCGTGCACGCCTGGTCCTGGTCGAGGGCTCGCTCGCAGAACTTCCCGCACGACTCATCGATGCGGCCCGTCTGTGTGCAAGAGACCGCCTGGGAGTGATGCTTCCGACGGAACTCGCAAACACCACATTTGAACCGCCACTGCGGGGAGCAGTCGAGTTTCCATGGGGACGTTGGAATGCAGCCGAAGAGTTGGCCGAAAAGCTTTACGCCGGCCTGCGCGCGCTCGATGCGGAAGGATGCACCGTGATCCTATGCCCCCTGCCGCAAGCCGCAGGAATAGGCGAAGCGATCCGTGATCGACTGCGAAAAGCTGCTTATTCTCCTGAGGAGTAGGAGTAGTAGGTAGTTCTATTGCCCGACTTCGCCGAGCTTATACATATATTTGATTGCAGATTTATAAATAAGTGTCTTTGCGCGGCCCCGCACCTTCAGCACTCCACGGTCGTACCACTCGATGTGACCTTCCACGCGCTCGCCATCTTCCAGCACAATCACCATCGGCGTCTGTGACTGGATCTGTTTTTGCAGATAGAACTGCTCTGCCTGCCGGCAATTCTCATCGACCTCGTGACTTGTAAATCGAAAGGGCGGTGTGGCAATTGAACTCTGATTCCTGCGATGCGTCGGGAAAAACGTCTCGGCGCGCCGCTGATTTTCCACTCCCGGCACAATGGGCTGACTATTCATAAAAACCTCCAAAGCAACGCAACCTGGTTTGCACGATATACGGAGCAGATACTTCAATGCTTCACGCGGAAACGAGGTGATTCCACTCCCTCAAAAGGCGTCGAAGTCTCTGAAGCTATCGCCGAGCTTCGACGTGCTGGACATCAGACTCTACTGTGGTCTTTGCCGTTGAGAGTCTTTTGATTCTACCCCAAAAGATGCCCGGTGCAACGGCCTGGTTGCACACGTGAACGGTGTTATCTGTGGAGATAGTTGTTATCGTTCCTGCAGACTCACGGCCATTGCGTCAATTGACAGCGAGCGCAACAGATTGCGTCGCATGCCCTGTTCCACTTGAACAACCGCCCGGGAAGTCGCCGCAATCCAGTCGACGGTGACTTCCTTCGCCATCCGTTCCAACTCGGCGGCAAGGTCAAGATTCCGAATAAGCTCTGGAGTTCCCGCAATCATCAGCAGCAAATCTTCGAGCAAACTCCCCAGTGCGCGCAGCAGGTTGATCGTCTTTTCCTGCCCGTCGGCGCCCCCGCGATATGTTTCAGTCACGTGAAAAAGCGCCGAAAAGTCGGGCTCACGAAGCGCCGTTCTCAACATCAGGAGCGCATCCTGGCGGCTGGCAAGATAAGCCTCCAGATTGATCGTCAATGCCCGCCCCACCGCGCCCTCGGCCAGCCTCGCCGCAAGCGCTCGTTGCGCAGGCTTCAGTTCCGGCCGGCGCTCAGCAAGCAATCCTTCAATTTCTGCAACCGGCAAAGCGCCCAGTCGGTAGAGAAGCGCGCGGGACCGGATCGTCGGCAGCAGTTCGTGAGGATTCTCAGTAAGCAGAATCAGCGATGTGCGCTCCGGCGGCTCTTCGAGAACCTTCAGCAGGCTGTTCGCCGCTTCTTTCATAAACGCCGAAGTGGTAAAGATTGTGAACGCGCGATGAGCGTTCGCTGGCGGCCGATAATATGCCGCGTGAATCACGGCCCGCACCTGCCCCATTTTGATCAACAACTGTGGAGGATCTGGCGGCACCACCAGAACATCAGGATGCGTCTGGATCAGGATGCGCGTCTCGCGCTTGTCCGCATCGCGCATCTCTTCGCGCGCGGCCACCGCTTCCGCAACCCGTTCTTCCAGATTGGCGGATTCGGCGATGCGCTGGCAATTTGAACAGTGTCCGCAAAAGTCCGGCAGTCCATCTGTTTCCGTCGGCTCAAGGCAGTTCACGGCCTGCGCAAACATCAGCGCAAGTGTGTACTTGCCTGCGCCTTTCGGTCCGGCAAGAATCAGCGCCTGTGGAAAATGTCCGCTGCGCAATCCCTCGCGCAGGTGCCGGACGGTCGCCTCGTTGCCATGAAAGCTCTGGAATCCCACCCTTCGAGTCTACGGCATTCCCAGGATGCGTTCTTCACGCCCTCGGAATCAACTTAACCCGGATTCCGTTCTTCGGTCGCAAGGTGATCTTCGGCTGCAGCTCGATCTTCTGGCCCGCGATAACTTCAACTCGCCACCGCTGAGCAATCGTCGCCAACGCGAGAATCGCCTCCATCCATGCAAACGATTCCCCAATGCACTGCCGCCCACCTCCACCAAAGGGAAAATAAGCGAACCGCGGTCGCCCTGCTTTGGCTTCCGGCGTAAATCGCTCAGGGCAGAACCGTTCCGGATCGGGAAACCAACGCGGATCGCGCTGGACAATGTACTGGCTGAAGAAGACCATTGTCCCCTTGCGAAGCCGATACGGCCCGATCGAGACGTCCTGCAGCACCTCGCGCCCCATTGCCCATGCCGGCGGATAAAGCCGCATGGATTCCGACAACACCATGGCTGTGTACTCAAGCCGCGGAATATCCTCGAACGTCGGCAGCCTGCCGCCCAGAACCGCATCGAGTTCGGCATGAAACCGCGCTTCGGCCTCGGGATTCTGCCCCAGCAGAAGCCAGGTCCACGCCAGCGCATTGGCTACCGTCTCATACCCGGCAAGGAACAGCGTCAGAACCTGGTCGCGGATTTGCTGCGCATCCAGCTTGTGCCCGTCGCCGCCCGCCTGATCGTCCCGCGCTGCAACCAGCATCGAGAGCAGGTCGCCATGCCGCTCCAGGCTAGCCTCTGCCTGGCGCGCCTGGATCATCCCATCACCACTTCATCCAGCCGCTTCTTCGCCGCGCGAAATCGGCGCATCTGCGGCAATGGCGTATTCAGCAAAAGCTCAGCGCGCGGCAGCGTGACCAGGAAGTGATAGAGGTCCATGATGATGTTCACCTGGTCGTTGATCTCGTGAATCTCGGCCGTCACTTCGGTATCGAACAGAGTACGCGCAGTAATCTGCAAGGCCAGCCGCATCATTTCGGCGGCGATGTTGAGTTCCGCCCCGGGCTGCCATTGCGCGCAAAGCCCGTCGGCAAGTTCCACAATCTGTGCCGCGTAGCGCTCGATGCGACGCCGGTGAAAGGCAGGAGCGGCGATGCGGCGTCCGCGATTGTGATTCTCACCGTCCGAAGTGATCATCCCCTCGCCCAGCAGGATCTTCATTCGCTTCTGCGTCCTGTCTTTGCCGAAGAACGCTGCCTTGTCGATGAGCACTTCCGCAATGTCCGCCGGATCGTTCAAAAGCACAACGTCATGCAACAGAATGCGATAGTGCGCCGCGCGTCCGTAGCGCCGGAGATGTTCAAACAGAAGAATGGGATTGGTTGGATCGAAGAATCCATGAAACCGATAGAACGGCAGATTGAAACGGAGGCCCGGAGGATACGCATATGGCCCGCGCCTCACCACTTTTGCTGGTTTGTGCTCATCGGTAGAGTCAAGGACAGAATCGGCAGACTTCACGGTTCGAGTCTAGAGCATCGCGTGCGCGACTCGACCTGACCGATTTGATCACGCTGAAATCGAAGGCTCCGGATTCCAATGATCTCCGGAGCCACGATTGTTTACTGGTGAATTCCCGCCTGGGCTAGCATCAGCAAGAACTGTCGCTGTGTGCGCATATCGATAGCGGTCGCGACCAGCTTGCCTTCGCGGTCGAATAGGAAGCTCTTCGGAAATCCACCGTCCACGTGAAACTGGTTCGCAACCTTTGAACCCGGATCAAGCAGTACGGTCGGATGGAAGTTCATGGGCTCGACGGTCTTGGCGATCAGAAAAGCATCTGAAGAAGGGACTTCCTCGGGATCAATTGCGAGCACGACGAGCCCCTGTGATTCCAGGTGTGTATAGATTGCGTCGAGTCCTCCCATTTCGGACCGGCAAGGGCCGCACGACGTCGTCCAGAAATTCACCAGCACAACCTTGCCCCGGAGTTGAGAGAACGTGACCTTCTTCCCGTGCAGATCTTTCAGCGTGAAATCGATCTTTTCGATATCGGCGTCGTTCTTTGCGAGAGCTTCAGAAGCTTTAACAAAAAGCGGATCGGTGAGCGTTGAAGTGGCATGCTCGTATCGGACGAGTCGCGCCAGGTCGAAGTATGGAGCAGGCGGCCAGTCTTTCTTTGCAGGAATCGGCGTCTCGGCCAGCGCCTGCGACAGCGTATCGGCAACGGCCTGAATTGTCTCGGCCCCCTGGTCGCCTTCCGTTGCCAGATGAGCAAGATCGTCGGCGAGACCGACCTTGGACTTCCCAGCCGGCAGCGCCCGGATATCGGCGGCGAGCTTGACGATCGTAGTTGGTCTCTGCGCCGGCGACACATCGCGAAGGCCGGCTATCTGCTTCTGAATTGCGTCTTCCGGTCCTTTGGCAAAGGCCAGTGGGGCGACCAAAAGAAGCGCTGCACAAAGAAATACCCGTCGACTCGCGACCATCTGTTCTCCCTGACTGAATGAATCGAGTTCATTCCATTTTTCTGTTTTGATTTCGCCGGGATTATATCCATATCACCACTGCCATGTTTGTGATTTACTGCACGTCAGCCCCTCGGTGGCGATCCGCATACAATCTTCGGGCGCTAAGTGCTTTAAGGACTATGCTCGCAACCTTCCCAACGGTCTCCCCGTACAATGAAAAAGGAAGCCCGTTTTTGCGAAACCCATGGCAAAAGACGCAGAGAAGCCGCGCGAACCCAATTCGAAACCAGCCAGCGAAAACAAGCCGGAACTTCGCAAGACAGATGAAGATCCGGTTGGCAAAGTCTACGACTCCCGCCTGATTAAACGGCTTGGGCATTATCTGCGCCCCTACTGGTTGCAGGCGGCGATCTCGTCCGTCTCCATCTCCTTGAAATCCATGAGCGATGTTGCCGGGCCCTACCTAGTGATGGTGGGCATCGACCGCTATTTCCCGACGGACAAAGGCGTGACCGGAGCCACAATACTGAGCCATGAAGGTGGACCTACTGCTCTTCTCCTTCGCCATCTGCCCACCAACCCCATGCAAGGCATCACCCGGCTCGCTCTCATCTTCCTCGTCGCCCAGGTCTCCGCTTATCTTTTTGAGTTCATCCAGACCTACCTGATGCAGTGGACGGGTCAGAAGATCATGTTCGACCTGCGCCGCGACATCTTCCGCCACATGCAGCGCATGCACGTCGGTTTCTTTGACACGCACGCGGTGGGCCGCCTGGTCACGCGCATTACGTCCGACGTCGATGCCATCAATGAAATGTTCACCGGCGGCATTCTGGCCATCGTTGACGACTTCTTCACGCTGACCATCATGGCCATCGTGATGCTCAACATCAACTGGTGGCTGGCGCTGCTGGCGTTCGCGGTTCTGCCGCTGATCCTCATCGTCACGCGACTCTTCCGCAACAGTGTGCGCGAGAGCTATCGCCGCGTGCGCGCCGCCATCGCCCGCATCAACAGCTTCACCCAGGAACACATCAGCGGCATGGCGTGGTGCAGCTCTTCAACCGCGAAGAGCGCGCCTACAAGGACTTCGAAGACGTCAACCGCCTGCACATGATCGCCTTCAAAGACACGATCTTCGCCTACGCGCTCTACTATCCGGCAGTTGAAATACTGTCGTCCATCGCCATCGCACTGGTCATCTGGCGCGGCGGCTTCGGCGTACTCGCCGGCACCGTCACCATCGGCATGCTGGCCATATTCAATATGTATTCGCAGCGCTTCTGGCGGCCCATCCAGGACCTGAGCGACAAGTACAACATCCTGCAAGCCGCCATGGCCGCATGCGAACGCATCTTCAAGCTGCTTGATACCGCACCGGAGATCGTCAGCCCAGCCAATCCGCGCTCGGCGACGGCTCGAATCGGATTGAGTTCCGTCATGTCTGGTTCACCTACCAGAAGCTGACGACCCGAACAAAGCGGAATTGAGTCGACCGCGTCGCCGAATCACCCGAGCGCGCAAAGGATCTCGCCGCATTCACCGACATCGAATGGATCCTCAAAGACGTCTCATTCACCATCGAACCGGGCCAGACCATCGCTATCGTCGGCCACACCGGGTGCGGGCAAAACCACGCTCACCAGCCTGATGATGCGGTTTTACGATGTGACCGCCGGATCGATCCTCCTCGATGGCGTCGACCTGCGTGAGCTTAATCTCGCCGCGCTGCGCAACCACTTCGCCGTCGTCCTGCAGGACCCGTTCCTCTTCACCGGCACCATCGCCGAGAACATTCGCTTCGGTAACGAAGCCATCACCGAAGCGACCATGCGCCAGGCTGCGCCGCGACGTCAACGTGCTCGACTTCATCGATTCGCTTCCCGCGGGATTTGACGAGCCGGTACGCGAACGCGGCAACTCGCTCTCGACAGGCCAGAAGCAGCTCGTCAACTTCGCCCGCGCACTCGCCTACAATCCGCACATCCTCATCCTCGACGAAGCGACCTCCAGCGTCGATACGGACACCGAACTTCGCATTCGCGGCGCCCTCGAGCGCATGGTCGAAGGCCGGACCAGCGTACTGATCGCCCATCGCCTCTCCACAATTCAGCGAGCAGATACGATTCTCGTGATGCACAAAGGACAACTGCGCGAGATGGGCACGCACCAGGAATTACTGGCCAAGCGCGGCCTCTACTGGAAGCTCTACCAGTTGCAATACAAGGACCAGGAAGTCAACGCAGGCGCGATTCCGCATCGCGAACCCTCCGTCGCGCCCGCGACCTCCTAGATCAATCTTCGATTACGGTCCGATGCTCTGCGGCAGGCATGGATCGTAGCCCAGTGTCGATGGCGTTTTCGGCACGGGCAGGTCCGTTGGCGGCGTCGCCCACGGCTTGTTGGTGAAGTCGAAGAATTCCAGCAGATTAGGTTGCACTGCATCTCGATTGGTCAGATGCACGGAACTGCCGAGGAAACGCGCCTCAACAAACTTGATCACCGCACTGTGATCCATTGGTGTATGCGAAACGTAATGCCGTTTTGTGAACGGCGAAATGATCATGTTTGGCACACGGAATCCTAGTTGGGCCGCAAAGCCCTGTGCAGCCGCAGCATCTCCGGGGTGAGCCCCCGGATTGTTCGGGCGCAGATCGCAATGAATTGTGTAGACACCCGGAGTAGCCGGAAGACAAGGGTTGTAGCCATCTGGATTCACTGCGATCTGCGATATATCTGGAATGGTCCCGAGCGATGGATCTGTGTACTTGTTGGAAGAGCCGGGGACAGGTGGGACGTGATCGTAGGGTCCGCCTCCCTCGTCGTAGCTCAGGAAGAACACGGAACTGCCCCACGAAGGGCTGGCCATGAACTGGTTCAGAATCTTCGCCACTTGCGATTGACCGGTCAGTATGGATTGTCCTGACCCCGGATGTTCGTCATTGACACCGGAACCCGACTCGATAAACGCAAAACTCGGGAGCGTATTGTTCTGCATGTCCGTGTAGAACTGCGAAAGCGGCGCGACGTGGTTGGGATCGATGCAGAACGAGTTTGTCGAGTCGCCGACCACGCTCGATGGCTTCGTCGTACCCGTGCAAGCAGCATTGCTCGTGTTCTTGTACAGATATCGGAACGAGTAGCTCAAATTCGAGAATGTCGTAGCCGGATAGCTCCCGCTGGAACAGGGATCCGAAGCAAGGCAAAGATTCTGCGTGACAGTGTAGTAGACCTTCCATGACACACTGGCAGTGTCGAGTTCCTGAAAGATAGATGGAATGTTCAACTGCGGCAGCTTGTCGTTGCTGCCTGGATCGAAGACCAGACCCTGCGTCGTACCTCCGGTGAATGTGGCGATTCGATTTGGAATGCTCTTGCTCGAAATTGGCGAGAACCACCGGTCTGATACCGCAAACTGCGACGCCATGTAGTAGTAGTAATTCAGAAATCCCTCGTCGTAGTAGCCCATGGCGCGTTCGCCGGTCGTGTCGGTAAAGCTTCCCGAACACGAATTCGTGCTGATGCAGTTGTTGGCAAAGCCTTGAGCAATGTGGACGAATCCGTCCATTTTGATGGCGCGAGTCGTCGAGAAGTCCCACCGGTTGACATCACCGTAGCTCTCAAGCCAGGCAGAACTTTGATCGTCAACGCAGGTCGTCCTGAACTTGTAGAGCGGATACGCGTTGCCCTGATCATCCTGGTTGCTGATCGTATTGAGCTTATCGTCGATTCCATCGACGAGATAGGTCTTTCCATCATCGCCAATTGACCAGCCTTTGGCGTTGCGATACGGATTCAGCATGCCGAAGTAGTTGTCGAAGCTATGGTTCTCCTGCAGCATGAATATGACGTGCTGGATCTTGCCCACATCGGAAGAAGATATGACCGTGACTATCTGCTGAGCCGAGGTCGTACCGGAGGAGTTGGTCGCTTGTGCAGTGTAGGTAGTCGTCGCAGTCGGGATGACGGTTACCGACCCGCCTGTCGGTTGCAGGTTGTAGTTTGTTCCATCCGAACCAGTGACCGTGACCTGGGCAGCGCCCTGCGCGGACACGTTGAGAGTTGCGGCGCTTCCTGCAACGATCGTCGTAGGATTGGCGGTGATCGAAACCGTGGGCTTCGGTGACGTCACCGTGATAGTGACCTGCGCCGTCGCGCTACCGCTCGAGTTTGTCGCCGTCACCGTATAGGTGGTCGTGGAGGTTGGAGATACGGTGATGTTTCCACCTGAATAAGGCAGGGTGTAGGAAGTGCCGTTCGTTCCTGTCACGCGAATTGAGGCAGCCTTGGTTTCCGTTATCGTCAGAGTGTCCGACTGTCCGGATGAAATGCTGGCCGAAACTGGCAGTGATCGAAACCGTGGGAGTGGAACCTGTGGTGCCCGTCACGGTGACCGTAGCCTGGGCACTGGCGCTACCGCTCGAGTTCATAGCGAACGCCGTATAAGTGGTGGTGGAAGTCGGTGCTACGGTGATCTTTCCGCCGGAATACGGTAGGGTATACGAGGTCCCGTTGGATCCCGTCACACGGATCGAAGCAGCACTTGTTTCCGTCACCGTCAGGGTGGCGGTCTGTCCGGAAGAAATGGTGCTGGGACTCGCTGTGATCGAAACGGTGGGAGCGGAAGCTGCGGCACTGGCGGTGAACACTGAAACTGCAACCAAGGTGAGAATCGGTGCAAGGGAAGGGATCGTTTTCACGGGGCCTGCCTTAATTTTTTGCCTATACGAGGTGGCGTGGGTCGCGCCTCGTGGAATGACCAGAGTTTCCCCTCCTTTCGATGCAATCGAAGTGTCGATAAGTTGGCGCGTGCGGTGATTTTGGTTTTCGGCCCGTCGCCGCTGGAGGCCATCCTGAACAACACAGGCTCTTTGTAACCATCCCAGCAATCGAAAACATGCCAGATGGCGGCCAGAAGAGGGTCCAGGAAACGCAAAAACAGATGGCCGCCCCGCAAATGCGGAGCGGCCATCGAATTTGGCTTCAGAGATGAGAAACCGCTAGCGCGATGCAGCCATCGACGGACGTGTATCCAGCGAACCGTTTGCATAGCCCTTCGCGATCTCGGTGATCGGCATCGGCTTGTAGTCGCCTGCGTGTCCGGCCTGGCCGAACTGCGTCATGCGCAGCGCAACAACCTTCTTCATGGCTTCACGCGCGGGCTTGAGGTAGTCGCGAGGATCGAACTTCTCCGGTGTCTCCGCGAACACCTTGCGGATGGCGCCGGTGATGGCAAGCCGATTGTCGGTGTCCACGTTAATCTTGCGAACGCCGTTGCGGATGCCGAGTTGTCTGCTCCGGTCCTGCCCATGCTCCCGGATTTCTCCATCGACTGGGCATCGCTCCGCTCCTACCTCGGCCTGGATCGCCGAGCAGACGGCCCACGGCCATCGCCATGAACATGGATGCCAGCGAGGGGCCCTCCCTCAGCCGGGACGAGATGCTCGAGGTCGTGCGCGTCTCCCGCAAGCGTCGATCAAGGACGCCTGCCCGCTGGTGTCCGGGCTGATCGTCGGCTCCACCGCCGATGCGGTGGCCTTTGGGAAGGCGCTCAAGGCGGCGGGCGCCCAGGGGCTGGCGATCTTCCCCCCCTTCCCCACCTTCCTGGGCAATCCGGTGCCTACGCGGATGATCTACGACTACCACAAGGCCATCGCGGACGGGGTGGACCTGCCGCTCATCGCCTTCCAGTTCCCCAAGGCCTGGGGGCCGGACTTCCCGCCCGAGACGCTCCGCGAACTGGTGAAGATCCCGCAGATCATCGGGCTGAAGGAGGCCTCCTTCGACACCACCAAGACGCTGGAGACTATCGACACCGCGCGGACGCTCCCGCGCAAGATCGGCATCATGACGGGGAGCGACACCTTCATCATCGAGGCCATGATCTTCGGCTGCGACGGCGCCCTGATCGGATTCGCCGGCACGGCGACCGACCAGCTCATCCGCATGCACCAGGCGGTGGAGGCGAAGGATTTCGACACGGCATTCGAGATCTGGGGTCGGCTGGGGCCGCTGGCGCGCTACGGCTGGCGGGCGCCCATCCGCGACTACCGGCCGCGGATGAAGGAGGTACTGGTGATGCAGCGCCTGATTCGGAACGCGGCCGTACGGCCGCCGCAGCTACCGTAGACGACGCCGAGCGCGCCGAGCTCCGCCGGCTGGCGGAGCACGCCGGCCTCATTCCCGCAGAACCACGACGTGCCGTCGGCGATTGAGGGCAACCGAGAGCAACTGGGCCGACGAGGAGCCCGGCTCGTACAATGGGCGAGTGACATCACGGACGTCACCGCACCCCTATACCGAGCTCACGCCGGACGTCGTGCTCGACGCGCTGGATGGCGTCGGGTTTCGCGGTGACGGGCGGCTGCGCCTGGCCCTCGGCAGCTACGAGAATCGCGTCTACCAGGTATGGTGCGACGACGTGCCTTCTGTCGTTCGTGAAATTGTACCGGCCCGGACGCTGGACCGACGAGCAAATTCGCGAAGAGCACGCGTTCGTTGCCGAGC
>CAWALE010000009.1:0-181386 GCA_963782775.1 uncultured Acidobacteriaceae bacterium | reverse complement strand
AGAGAAAACCGGCGGCTTGAATCCGGCGTCTTCGACGACCTCAAGGTCGCCACGTCGAATCAGGATATCCACATCCCGGGTGTTGCGAACGGCCGATTCGTCGACCCGGGTGACCCAGTCGGCGACGGCGGCATCACCGGCGACTGCGTAGGCGAATGCCTTCCTGCTCCCAAGGCAGCCGTGGCACGCAGGAGTCGCTCGCGAGTTTTCTGTGCCGAATGCACCATCCGGTCGAGTGAAAAGGGACCAAGTCTCGGGGCCACTGGTCGGTTCTCCCTCGTGGGGCGAGATTCCATCTTGCCGCTATCTCGATTTCTCAGGGCAAGATGGGAATCTCGCCCCACGGCTATGGAGTCCACAGCGCCTCCTCGTCACCACCACCTTGACCCCGTCGCCGGCCGCAAGGTCATCGTGGGCAAGGGAATCACTACGGCGTGCGGGGGCCAGCCACAGGCTGTATCGTCGGGCGATCGTCGCCAGCAACAGCACGGCTTCCATCATGGCGAAGTTGTTGCCGATGCAGATCCTCGGGCCGCCGCCGAAAGGGAAGTAGGCGTAGCGGGGCAGGTCTCCTGCGAGGCCGTCGGCCCAGCGCTCGGGGCGGAAAGCCTCGGGATCGTCGAACCAGCGGGCGTCGCGGTGGATGACCCACTGGGGCATGAAGACCGTCGTGCCCTTCGGGATGCGGTAGCCGCCGAGCTCGACCGTCTCGATCGCCTCGCGGCCGAGCATCCACACCGGCGGGATAGAGGCGCATCGTCTCGGTGACGATCGCGCTCGGTGTAGGGCAGCCGCGGCAGGTCGGCGACGGTCGGCGGCCGGCCGCCGAGCACCGCGTCGACCTCGGCGTGCAGCCGCGCCTCGGCCTCGGGATGCTGCGGCCAGCAGGTACCAGGTCCAGGCCAGGGTGTTGGCCGTGGTCTCGTGGCCGGCCATGAACAGGGTCATCGCCTCGTCGCGGAGCTGCTGGTCGGTCATCCGCCGGCCGCTCTCCTCGTCCTGGGCGTGCAGGAGCATCGACAGCAGGTCGCCGCGGTCCTCGCCGCTCTGCCGGCGCTCGGCGATGATCGACAGGATAATCCGTTCCAGCCGCCTGCACCGCCCGCTCGACCCGGATGTTCATGGGCGTGGGAAGCCAGTGCGGATGGCGAGATCAGTGCTGGCGGTCCGGACGACGAAGCTCTCATCAGCGTTTCCATCGCCGCGCCGACCTCGGCAGAATCGCTGCCGATCTCCGCGTCGAACAGCGTCTTGGCGACGATCTCGAGCGTCAGCCGCATCATGTCGGCCTGCACGTCGCGGACCTGCCCGTCGGCCCACGTGGCGAGCATCCGCTCGGTGAGATCGACCATGAGCCGGCATAGGCGGCGATCCGTTCGCGGTGAAAAGCCGGCTGGGCGAGCTTCGCTGACCACGCCAGAACTCACCCTCGCTGATCAAGAGCCCCTTGCCCAGCGTCCGGGTTGCCTCCCAGCCGGTAGTGCTTGATGAACTTGCGATTCTGGTTGACCAGCACCTCTTCAACCAGGTCGGGATGATTGACGAACACGATACCGGCGGGGACCGAACCGGGCCCACACGACGTCGCCGTATTCTCATGCCAGCGCGAAAGTACGCCGAGCCGGTCGCTGACTGAATTCCTTCAAGTTGCCGAAGAGCCACCGCTGCGGCGGGCCCGGGCGGGCTCGTTCCTGGATGGCCACACTCATAAGTTCACCTCTCACTCAATTCGCGCTCGCCGAGCATCGCGAAGACGCATCGATCGGCCGTAGCTCGCGGATGGTGCGTCCGTTGACGCTCCCTTTCCGATGGTCCTCAGCCAAGTACTTCTTGGGAATCTCGGCGCCGGCCACGGGGCCGAGGTTGCGGATCCGGCACATCTGGTAGACGTTGATGCGGAAATCCGGGCAGGTGCTGACCAGGCAATAGGCGTCCGTCGGCGTGAAGCCGTAGTCGGTGATCAGCCAGTCCATCAGGTTGATCGTCGCCGTCTCGACGGCGACTTCCAGCGGCCGGTCGGCGTGGACCGACACGATCGAGGCTCCGGCTTCTCGATGCGCATCCACGGGATCCGCTTGCCCTTGATCAGCTCGAGCTTCACGCGCACGGTCGCCTTGGTCTCGGCGGCGGTGCCGGTGAACTCGGTGTCGCCCTGGCTGGCGTGGACGTCGCCGAGGTAGAACAGCGCGCCGGGGTGGAAGACCGGCAGTAGGATGCGGTTGCCGGGGGCGACGTCGCGGATGTCGAGGTTGCCGCCCCATTCGCCCTGGCCGTCGAGGCTGGTCGTCACCTCGCGATCGGGGGCGACGCCGAGGGTGCCGATGAACGGCGTGATCGGCCAGGAGATTCTGTCGTTGAAGTGCAGCGTGCCGTCGCGCGTCGTGCCGCTCGGGCCCGGGCGTGTGCTGGAAGATCTTGGTCGTGTAATCGCGCGGACAGCTCCGGCCAGCGCGTCGATTCGCCGAGCGGGCCGCGCCGCGGGCCGATCGCGATCCACGAGTAGTCGTCGACGACGATCTCTTCGATGGTGACGACCAGCACGTCGCCGCGCTCGGCCCCTTCGAGGAAGATGGGCCCGGCGATCGGGTTGGCCAGCGGCGGGATCCGGTCGAAGCCGGGCCGCTTGCCGGGGATGGCCTTGTCCTCCTCGCGTCTTGAAGTAGCCGGTGCTGGCGTCGTACGTCTCGATCTCGAACACTTCGCCCGGCTCCACGCGGGCAGGACGGCCCATCGTCGGCGTCGAACGCGAACCTGCGGGCCAGGTCTCTCGGGATGTGTTTCATGTGGTAGTAGCCAGTAGGCGTTGTACGGAGGCCGCATGGACCGGGACGGGGGGAGTTTCACGCAAAGACGCAAAGGGAAACGCAAAGAAGATCATGCGGAAGTAATCGGTAAGGCGTCAGCATTCTACGGTGGTAAGAGGACGACTGGCCCTTCCAGGGCGATCGGGAGACCTGCTGGTCGGGGCGTCTGTCGGGATCAGGCGACCGATGCCAAACCAACGCAGGGATTTGAATGGCATGAAGAAACTCCTGGCCATTTGATCGCCAATGCACTCGACGGACGGCACGGTCGATCGCGAACGACTGCCTACTGCCTACGATCACGCAACAGGAACGCCACCAGGTCGCGGAATTCCTGGAGGGTCAAGGTCTGGGGCAGGTTGTCGGGCATGATGGACACGTTTTGCGGTTTCTTGTCTTCGATGTCGGAGGCCTTCACGACGATGAGGTGGCCGTCCGTGTCGGCGAAGGAGAGAGTGCCGTCGGGGGCCTCGTTGACGAGGACGCCGGTGAAGACGGTGCCGTCGGTCCGGGCGACCGAGTAGGCGAATGACTGGGGGGCGATCTCCCGGCTCGGCTGAAGGATCGATTGGACCATGTGCTTTGTGGTGTTTCCATGCCGGTTTCCCCACGGAAAGGTCGGCGGCCGTGTGCCCCGCCCGCCCCGGCCGTCGACCTGGTGGCACTTGAAGCAGCCAGGGCCGGCGGGATGGAAGAAAATCCCGGCCGCCCGCGTCTGCGTCCGCCGGGCCTTCGAGCTTCGCCAGCCAGGCTTCCAGGTCACTGTTGGGCGGTAGCGTTCGATCGAGATGAAGAGTTGAGGAGGTCGAGCTCTCGGCGGCCGGTTTGAGCAACGTTGCGAGGAGTGCGAGCGATTCGTCGTCGCCTTGCGTTCCAGCGGCGGTCAGGCGTTTCTGGACATTCTCGGACAGGAACGCCCTGCGGCTACTTCCCCGGATCGCCTCCCGACGCAGGACGGGCTGTCCGCTTTCCGCCAGCTCGATGAGGTCGTCCTGCTTGTGGGGCTGGAGGGCAAGGCCGACGATCGCCTCGGCACGCAGGAGAATCTGAGCGTCGGCGTCCGCGGCCAGCTTGGCGAGTACCTCGAAACGGCCGTGCAGGAGGCTGGCCGCCAGAGTCCGCACCGCCTCGAGTCGCAGGGTTTCGTCGGGGGAGGCGAGGAAATGGCGGAGCCCGGCCCATCGTCAGGGCCGGATGGTCGGGACGGAGCAAATGCGCAGTCCGCGGGAAAGGACGGCCGGGGCCGTCTTTGGGGTCGGCGATCAGCGCGGCGACGAGCTCTCCCCCCGCGACCTCATCCCTCGGCCCGCCTCTCTCCTCGCCGTCGAGCATCTCGAGTGCCGCGAGCGTCCCCTCGAAGACCTCGCGGCTGACCTTGCTCGACGCGAGTCCGTCGATCAGCTTCGTGCGGTATTCCGACAGCCGCTGCTCGCCGACCCACTGGATTGCCGCGAAGCGGATCTTCGGATTCCGCGTCGGCCAGGAATTTCCCCACGAGCCCGGCCGCCTGGGGGTTGCCCGATTCTCGCAGGATCAGCAAGGTCCCCAGGCGATGAGCGGGGTTGGGACCGCCGGCGAGCTTCAGCAACTCCGGGGAGCTTCAGCGACCGCTTCAGCCCTTCGTGCCTGGCCTGCTGCATGAAAGGATCGTCGGATTCGAGGCCCTTGAGGAGCACATCCTTCCACGAAGGGTCGGCCAGCCGGCGGAGGACCTCGACCCGAACCAGGGGTTGGGAGGTGTTCGCCAGGGTGACCGTGAATTGATGGAGGCCCAGGGGCAGTAGCCGGGCCTCCATCGCGTGAAAGTCTGGAGGGGGGCCCGACAGCGACACGGCACCGAGTTGGGCTCCCAGTGGTCCCGTCGCGATGAGTGCCTGAAGGGCCGCAGCCTTTTTCCTCGGTTGCCAGCTGCCCAGGACCGTGTCGGTCAGAGTAGTACGCCCTTTCGCTCCCTCGTCCTCTGCCAGGGTCCAGGCGGCCGATTCCCTGAGGGATTGCCGAGGATGATCGAGGTTCCGTTCCGGCTCCGACGAGAGCTGCCCGGGCCCAGGCGTGCGGCCGCGGAGGCGCCAGACCCGACCCTTGCCGTGCAACGTGTACGACTTGTCGACCCAGTCGCTGAAGTAGAGCGAGCCGTCGGGCGCCGTGGCGATGCCGACGGGGCGGAAGTCCTCGCCGCCGTCGACGATCGGCTCGGCCTCGCGCGTGAACGACGCCCCCTGCGGCTCGGAGCCGGAAGCGCTCGATCCGGTGGTCGCCCCATGAGGTCACCAGCAGCTCGCCGCGGTACTCGGCGGGAAGGCCGTCCGACTCGTAGCGCCAGCACGCCCGAGGGGCCTCGCCGGTGCCGGCGACCATCGGCAGCGTGCCGGGCAGCTCGCCGTTCCAGGCGGTGAACGGGTGCAGCCCCTTGCGGCCGTTGCGGAACCGGTAGCCGTAGTCGCCGCCCTGCGACGATGTGCAGCAGCCGGCAAGGCGGGCGCGAGTCGGGGTCGTTGTCGACGGTGAACAGCCGGCCGAAGGTGTCGAAGCGCCAGTGGAACGGGTTCCAGAAGCCGGTGGCGATGCGCTCCAGCTTCGGAGCCGTCGGGCCGGCAGCGGTAGATATTTCCCCCCTCGCCGCCGCCCGGCGAGCGTCGTCCCGTCGGTGCCGACCAGCTGTAGTCGGCCCCCAGGTTCTCGCCCAGGCCGAAGTAGACGCGGCCCTCGAGCGTCGAAGGCGAAGCCGGACAGGCCGTTGTGGGGGTAGTCGCCGGGGTTTCGAGCTGGACGATGGGCTGGGGATCTTCGGCGCCTGCCGTCGGCCCGGCCGTCGCCGTCGCGTCCTCCAGGTGGTAAAGCTCGTCGCGCGTGGCGACGTAGAGCCGAGCCGTCGGATGGAACGCCAGGTCCATCGTGACTTCGTCCCCTCGAAAACGTGTGACGCGGTCGGCCCGGCCGTCGCCGTCGGTGTCTTCAGACGGCGGATGCGGTCGGCGGGGGGCCGGTGTAGCCCTCGGGGCGGAAGTGCGTGTGGCTCTCGATGACCAGCACCGGCCGCCGGCGCTTCGACCGCGATGCCCGTCGGCGTGACGATCTGCGGCTCCGCCGCGAACCGCTCTCTAGCACGAGACGCGAGTCGAGGGCGCGGGGAGTGCGGTGCGGGCGTCGGCCCATCGGTGCCGAACAGGGTCAGGGCGACGGCGATCCATGATCCAAGCTGAGACATAGATGAGCTCCGCGTCGCGACCCGACGATGCGTCCGACTTCGAGTGATACAGTCGTGCGAGGCTGTTGCCGGTCCGGTCAGCACCACGGCCCCGCCCGGAGCCTCGAGCCCCGACGATTCCGGGAGTATAACGGCCCCCGCGCCGAGTCCCGCCAGGCAACAAGGGCCAGGTCGTTTCCCCACCCCCCGTGGGGGTCCCCACGGCACCAAGAACGGTCCCGGCCGCAACGCATGGTGGCCTCGACCGTGCCACCCCGAATGAGCCCTCCCACCCTGATCAACCTGGAGATCGATGATGCAAACGAGTGCGGAAGCTCGTCCAGTCGCGGGTTCATGGACCGTTCCATGACGGCGCCGACGATCGGCCTGCACTGGTCAGCTGTGGCATGCCCGCGAAGTCCTCGCCGACAAGGATGAGAAGGCGGCGGCGGCCGGCAAGGCCGGAAACGGGGGCCCAACGAACACGATCATCATGGGGGCGATCGGGGTCGGCGGTCAGGGCACCGGCATCATGAAGGGGGCCGATGAGGCAGCCCGGCGTCAAGTTCGTCGCCGTCTGCGACGTCGACGCCGACCATCGCCGAGAAGGCCGCCAAGGACGTCGGCAACGACTGCGACGAGTACAACGACTTCCGCGAGCTGCTCGACCAAGGACAATCGACGCCGTCACCATCGGCACGCCCGACCACTGGCACGCGCTGTCGCTCATCGCGGCGATGAAGCCGGGCAAGGATGTCTACTGCGAGAAGCCGCTGACGCTGACGATCGCCGAGGGGCAGGCGATGGTCAAGGCGGCCCGGAAGTACGACCGGGTCTTCCAGACCGGCAGCCAGCAGCGCTCCGACGCGCGCTTCCGCCTGGCCTGCGAGCTGGTCCGCAACGGCCGGATCGGCAAGGTCCACACGGTCGAGACGCGGATCGGCGACAACCCCGACGGCGGCCCGTTCCCCGAGGTCGCCCGTCCCCGAGGGACTCGACTGGGACTTCTGGCTCGGGCCCCACGCCCGACGTCCATTACGTCAAGGAGCGCTGCCACTACGAGTTCCGCTGGTGGTACGAGTATTCCGGCGGCAAGATGACCGACTGGGGGCGCACCACAACGACATCGCCCAGTGGGGCCTCGGCATGGACGAGACCGGCCCGGTCGCCGTCGACGGCGACCGGGCGTCGCGACCCTCGAAGAAGCCGAACAGCTACAACTGCCACCCCCACTTCACCGTCACCTACACCTACGGCGACGGTACCCGGCTGGTCAGCACCAGCGACGGCGAGAACGGCATCCGCTTCATCGGCGACGAGGGCTGGATCTTCGTCAACCGCGAGCGGATCGAGGCCAGCGATCGCAAGCTCCTGGACGAACCGCTGCCCCAGGACGCGATCCGGCTCTACGTGTCGAACGACCACATGGGCAACTTCATCGACGGCGTCCGGACCCGCAAGCGGCCGATCTGCGACGTCGCGATCGGCCACCGCTCGGTCACCGTCTGCCACATCGGCGCGATCGCCCTGCGGCTGGGCATCCCCCTGCAGTGGGACCCCGCCGCCGAGACGCTTCGTCGCCCCCACGCCGAGGAGGGCAACAAGATGCTCTCCCGCGAGATGCGGTCGCCGTGGAAGATCGAGGTGTAGAGATGAGATGAAGCTGGATCGCCCTCCGGACCTCCGCGATTGCGAGGCTCTCGCCGGGCTCGAAGCTCCAAGGAATCACCCGGCAGGAGTCTCGGATCTCATCAGCAGCTCGGGCCGAATCCGCGTCGCGAACCTCAAGCCAGTCCGGCCGGGTCGAGTTCCGCATCGGGGCCGGGCTTGCCCTCGACCGTCTTCTCCGGGTTGATCATCAACCAGAGACCCATGCCGATAAGGGCAATCGCCACATAGACGAAGATCTTCGTCTATGTGGCGATTGCCCTTATCGGCATGGGTCTCTGGTTGATGATCAACCCGGAGAAGACGGTCGAGGGCAAGCCCGGCCCCGATGCGGAACTCGACCCGGCCGGACTGGCTTGAGGTTCGCGACGCGGATTCGGCCCGAGCTGCTGATGAGATCCGAGACTCCTGCCGGGTGATTCCTTGGAGCTTCGAGCCCGGCGAGAGCCTCGCAATCGCGGATGTCCGGAGGGCGATCCGGCTTCATCTCATCTCTACACCTCTAGCTTCCACGGCGACCGCATCTCGCGGGAGAGCATGGCGTTGCCCTTCTCGGCGCGGGGGCCGACGAACTGCTGGCCGACCGGGTCCCAGCTCGAGCGGGATGCCCAGTCGCAGCGCGATGGCGCCGATGTGGCAGACCGATGACCGAGCGGTAGCCGACCTCGACGTCGCAGATCACCGCTTGCGGGTGCGCATGCCGTCGAGGAAGTTGCCCATGTGGTCGTTCGAGACGTAGAGCCGCTGCGGCGTCCTGGGCAGCGGCTCCTCGAGCAGCTTCGGGTCGCTGGCCTCGATCCGCTCGCGGCTGACGAAGATCCAGCCGCCCTCGCCGATGAACCGGTTGCCGTTCTCGCCGTCGCTCGTGGTGATCAGCTTGGCGCCGTCGGCGTAGCTGTAGGTGACGGCGAAGTGCGGGTGGCAGTTGTAGCTGTTGGGCTTCTCCGACGGCTTCGTGCCCGGTGGCCGGACGGCGACCGGGCCGGCCTCGTCCATGCCCAGGCCCCACTGGGCGATGTCGTTGTGGTGGGCGCCCCAGTCGGTCATCTTGCCGCCGGAGTACTCGTACCACCAGCGGAACTCGTAGTGGCAGCGTCTCCTTGACGTAGGGGACGTCGGCGTCGGGCCCAGCCAGAAGTCCCAGTCCAGGCCCTCGGGGACGGCCGACCTCGGGAACGGCCCGCCGATCGGGTTGTCGCCGATCCGCGCCTCGACGGTCTGGACCTTGCCGATCCGGCCGTTGCGGACCAGCTCGCAGGCCAGGCGGAAGCGCGCGTCGGAGCGCTGCTGGCTGCCGGTCTGGAAGACGCGGTCGTACTTCCGCGCCGCCTTGACCATCGCCTGGCCTTCGTCGATGGTCAGCGTCAGCGGCTTCTCGCAGTAGACGTCTTCCGGCCTTCATCGCGGCGATGGCGGTCAGGCGCGTGCCAGTGGTCGGGCGTGCCGATGGTCACGGCGTCGATCTCCTTGGCCAGCAGCTCGCGGAAGTCCTCGTACTCGTGGCAGTCCTTGCCGACCACCTTGGCGGCCTTCTTGCGGCGGTTGGCGTCGACGTCGCAGACGGCCACGAACTTGACGCCCGGGCTTCCGCATGGCCCACTTCATGATGCCCGTGCCCTGCCCGCCGACGCCGATGCCGCCATCACGATCTGGTCGTTGGGCACCGGCTTCGTGGCCTCTGCGGGCCGCCGACTGCCTGCTCTCCTGGTCGGCAAGAACTTCGCGGGCGTACCATAACGGCAGCCCGGCGATCGTCAGCGCGGCCAGCGAACGATCCATGAATCCCCGGCGAGACAAGCTTCCACGCTCCAGTTCCATCGTCGCTCTCCAGATTGATCGAGGGTGTGAATCGGCGGATTCGGCCGGCATAAGCTCGAACCCTTTGCGGGCTGCAAGGCAACCGCACTTGATGACATCATAACAGCCCTGTAGAGCCGGGAAACGACCAGACCGGTTGCCTGGCGAGCCCGGAGCGCGGCCGTTATACTCCCGGAATCTTTGAGCCGGGCTCCGTGTGGCCGTCGATGATTCCCGTCCGCCCTCGACCATTGTTCCCGACCTCGGACGCTCACGGGGCGACCGCAGCTCATGCTTGGTCCACTTGCTCTTGGATCGCCGTCACTCCGACCCGGTTGGCGCCGATGGCGACCCTCCGCCGCCGCACCTCCTCATTCGCTCGATCTCGCGCTGGTGCTTCGAGCGGTTCGCGGCGGAGCCGCGAGATCGTCACTCCCACGGGCATGGCCATCGACGCGCCGCGGTCGCGTGCTGGTGATCGAGAGCCACACTCACTTCCGGCCCAAGGATTACGCAGGCCCGCCGGCCGACCGCATTCGTCTCTTCGAAGACACTGACGGCGACGGCCGGTTCGACCGCGTCGCCACCTTCTTCGAAGGCACGCGATGACGATGAACCTGGCCTTCGCCCGCGACGGCTCCGTCTTCGTCGCGACGCGAAGCGCGATCTTCCGCCTGGATGACCGCGACGGCGACGGCCGGGCCGACGGCGAGGCCGCCGCAGGCGTCCCGTCGCCCATCGTCCGGCTCGACACGCCGGGCGACTATCCGCACAACGGCCTGTCGGGCTTCGCCTTCGATTTCTGCGGGCAATGTCTACTTCGGCCTGGGCGAGAACCTCGGGGCCGACTACAAGCTGATCGGCAGCGACGGCATCGACGCTGGCCGGCGGCGGCGAAGGCGGCAATATCTATCGCTGCAGTGCCGACGGGACGAAGCTGGAGCGCGTCGCCACCGGGTTCTGGAATCCGTTTCACGTGGCTTCGACGCCTTTGGCCGGCTGTTTGCCGTCGATAACGATCCCGACTCGCGGCCCCCCTGCCGCTTGCTGCACATCGTCGAAGGCGGCGACTACGGCTATCGCTTCCGCAACGGCCGCAAGGGCCTTCACCCCTTCACGGCCTGGAACGGCGAACTGCCCGGCACGCTGCCGATGGTTGCCGGCACCGGCGAGGCCCCTTGCGGCGTCCTGGCCTACGAGTCGGACAACCTGCCGGACGGAATATCGCGGCAACCTGCTCGTCACCTCCTGGGGCGACCATCGGATCGAGCGATATCGACTTCAAGCCGCGGGGCGCGTCGTTCCGCTCGACGATGAAGCCCGTGGTCGTCGGGGCGAGAACTTCCGGCCGGTCGGCATCGCCCTCGGCACCGGACGGTTCGCTCTTCTTCAGCGACTGGGTCGACAAGTCCTACGCCTGCACGGCAAAGGGCGGATCTGGCGGCTCCGCAATCGCAGACTTGACCGCGCACAACATCGAGCCGAAACGTCGAACCTCTGATCATCCTCGGCAATCCCTCAGGGAATCGGCCGCCTGGACCCTGGCCCATAAATCCCGTACTACGCTGATCGACATCGTTACAGGGCGAGCGACGTTCCGAGGACAAGGATTTAGCACGTCAACCATCATCGCGACCGGACCGCTGGGCCGTCGGGCCGTGCGCTTCGCTGCCCGCCGATTCAGGTCGATTTAGTCCGGCTACTGCCCGTGGGCCTCATCAGTAAGGTCATCCTGTCGAACACCTACGACCCCGGTTCGGGCCGAGGCACTTCGCCGACTGACTGATCCCGCGTCAAAGCCAGTCTTGCTCAAAGGGCTCCAGATCCGAGGATCCGTTTCATCCAGCAAGCGGCTCGAGAAGGCTTGAAGCGATCGCTCAAGCTGTCCCGACCTTCTCGACCTTGCCGCGTGATCGAAAACCCAGCACATCGGCTGGCGGCATTGCTGATCCTGCAGGGAACGGGGAGTAACACGCCGAGGTCGCCCGGCTCGTTCCCGACTTCCTTGCCGATTCCGATCCGGCCATCCGGTTCGGTGCCATCCAGTGGGTCGCCGATGCAGCGTCTGTCGGATTTTCGCCCGCACTTGCTTGCGGGCTCCATCCGCCTCGAGGTCGACCCGCGAAGTCTTCGAGGGAACGCTCGCAGCCCTCGAGAGGCTCGATGCGAAGCCGCAGGTCTCCGAAGGAGGAGATTGCCGGCGAAGACTACATCGCACCGCTTCTTGAGTGATCCCAAGACTCCCGGCTGTGCTTTCGCCGCGGAGTCTGCGCTTGCTCCGTCCGGATCACCCTGTCCTCACGGTTGAGCCTGATCCGTCGGTTTCCTCGACCTCCCCGGACGAATCAGCTACGACTACGAGGCCGTCCGAACGCTGGGGACGAGTCCTCTACCCCACCGCTTCGAGCTCCTGGGTGCAATCTGCCACCGATGCCCACGTTGCCGACCCGTCTTCGTACCTGGGCGGTTCTTGGCCTCGCCGAAGATGGGCCGCCAGAAGTTCAGGACCGCCTCTCCACCTGGTGGATTCCGGTCCGGAGCCACTCCTGCGATCGAGGCCATTCGGTCACTCCGTAGGTACATCCCTGACGATCGCGGAGCGGACAGAAACTGGAAGACCGGCACTGAACGCAAGATAACGAAGAATCGTTGGCATTGCTCGAACGTTGCTCGGCCAGCCGCCGGAACACTCGGCCCGAGCAACTCACCCATCTGGCCCGAATGCTCCCGATCGAATCCGATGCCTCGACTCATGGCTGACGCAGCTCCAAGGTCCCGCGGATGCAGGCGGCTGGCGAGCGCGTTTTTTCACTCGAACGGGCCCGGTTGTTACCGATGCCACCAAGTCGAGGGCCGAGGCGGGCGCGAACTGGTCCCGACCTTCGTGCTTGATCCAGGCATGGATCGTCGCCGGCTCGTCCAATCCATCCTCGCAGCCGAGCCTCGAAATCGCCGCCCCAGTTCGTTGCCTGGTCGATCGCCCGTACCGACGGAACCGTTTTCACCGGCATGGTCGATCGGCGAATCGGTCGACGGTCGATTCTCCTTCGCCGATTCGACGGCCCGCCGTGATCACGGTTCACCCTTCGGAAATCGAAGACACGAAGACCTCAAACCACTTCCATCATGCCCGACAACCTAGCCTCAACGATGACGCGGCAAGAGTTCCGCGACTTGGTGGCGTTCTTGCTCAGTAGGCAGTAGAGAGTGGTTAGTGGTTGTGGCTAGCCAGCGGGAGAAGGAGAAGCCGTCCGCATCTGCTTTTCTCGTGGGGAGACAGATCCGCTTTCCACCGGTTGAATGCACGCCTGGTACGCGTTTGGGTATTGCGTTATTCTTTGCGTCTCCCACTCGTCTTCACGTAACCACTAACCACTAACCACTCATGCGGCACTCGTACCACCCTACGAGTCCAACGAATGAAACGCATCCCTCGAGACCAGGCCCGCCGGTTCGCCTTCGACTCAGGCGATGTGCCGCTCCTCCGGGTCGAGCCGGGCGAGCTGTTCGAGGTCGAGACGTTCGACGCCAGCAACGGCTACTTCAAGACCGAGGAGACAAGGCCATCCCTGCTCGCCGGCCCGGCTTCGACCGGGTGCCGCCGCTGGTCAACCCGATCGCCGGGCCGATCTGGGTCGAAGGGCCGCAGCGGGGCGACGTCCTCGTCGTGCGATCGAGGAGATCGTGGTCGACGACTATTCCTGGATCGCTATCGGCCCGCGCACGGGGCCCGCTCGGCGAATCGACCCGCTGGCCCGAGCTCTCTGCCGACTACACCACCAAGATCTTCCGCCACACCCCGGGCCCCAGCGGCACCACCCGCGACGGCACCCTCCACTTCAACGACAAGCTCTCCTGGCCGATCACGCCCTTCATCGGCACCCTGGGCGTTGCCCCCGACCGCGAGGTGACCACCAGCCTCGACGGCCAGGGCGAATGGGGCGGCAACCTCGACATCCGCGACGTTGCTCCGGGCAATCGGATCCTCCTGCCGGTCTTCCACGATGGCGCGCTGTTCTACCTCGGCGACGTCCACGCCAGCCAGGGCGACACCGAGTTCACCGGCACCGCCGCCGAGACGAAGGCCACGGTCCGCGCTCCGCCTGGAGCTGGTCAAGCAGAAACGCATCCCCTGGATCCGGATCGAGAAGCCCGACAGCCTGATCGCGCGTCCACGCCGACCGGCCGCTGGATTACGCCGTCGAGACGGCGACGATCCACCTGATGGACTGGCTGATCACCGACACGGCTTCACGCCGACCGACGCCTATTGCCTGGTGAGCACCTGCCCCGACTTCCGGATCAACGTCTACCAGATGTGCCGGATCCGCAACCTCCGGCCGGTCGCAGGCGCCGAGATCCCCAAGAAATACCTGACCTGAGAACCTCCTAGGGATCATCGAGCACACTCGCAAGAACGAAACCGATCGATCGTCTTCCTGGCCGCCACCGACGAACAAGCGAAGAGTGTGCCCTCCGGCGCGCCCCCGCCGGCAGCACTGCTCTCCGGCAATCTGAGAGAATTCGCCCAGCGACCGGCTGGGTGCACTGACGCGCCGGCATCGCGCAGTTCGGCGACCTTGTCTTCGCCCGGTTTGGCCCACGCCCGGATCCTGTTCGTCAACCACCCCGACCTGGTCGAGGAGGTGCTGGTCGAGCACAACCGGCAATTCATCAAGCACTTCCGGCTGCGAAGTTCGAGGCGGACGCTGGGCAACGGCCTCCTGACCAGCGAGGGCGACTTCTGGCGTGCCCAGCGGCAGCTGCGCAGCCCGCCTTCCACCGCGACCGCATCGCCGCCTACGCCGGCGTCATGGTCGAGTTCACCGAGCGCATGCTCGCGTCGCTGGGCGGACGGCCAGGTCCGCGACGTCCAGGACGACATGATGCGGCTGACGCTCGAGATCGTCGCCAAGACGCTCTTCGACGCCGACTCGGCGCCGACGCCGCCGAGGCGAGCGCGGCGATGGAGACGCTGATGCACAGCTTCATCGCGCGGACCGGCAGCCTGATCCCAGTTCCCGACTGGATTCCCACGCCCGCTCAACCTGCGCTGTCGAGCGGGCGGCGCGGCGGCTCGATCGGATCATCCTGGCGATCATCGCCGAGCGGCGGCAGAGCGGCGAGGACCGGGGCGACCTGCTGTCGATGCTGCTGCACGCCCAGGACGAGGAGAGCGGCCGGCGGATGACCGACCAGCAGCTTCGCGACGAGGCCATGACCCTGTTCATGGCCGGCCACGAGACGACCGCCATCACCCTGGCCTGGACCTGGTACCTGCTGGCCAGCCACCCCGAGGCCGAGGCGAGGCTGCACGCCGAGCTCGACGCGGTTCTGGGCGGCCGGCCCCCGACGCTCGCCGACCTGCCGCGGCTGCGCTTACACGGAGACGATCGTCACCGAGGCGCTGCGGCTCTATCCCACCGGTCTGGATGGTCGGCCGCGAGGCGATCGAGCCGGTCGAGCTCGGCGGCTACCGCATCCCGGCGGGCACGACGATCTTCATGCCCCAGTGGATCGATCCACCGCGACCCGCGCTGGTTCGACGACCCCGAGTCGTTCCGCCCCGAGCGCTGGGCCGACGGCCTCCAGGAGCAGCTGCCCCGCTACGCCTACTTCCCCTTCGGCGGCGGCCCGAGGATCTGCATCGGCAACAACTTCGCGCTGATGGAAGCGGCCCTGCTGCTGGCGACGATCGCCCGCAAGTACCGCCTCGACTCACCCCGGACGCCGTGGTCACCCCCTTCCCACCGATGACCTCTGCGGCCCGCACACGGGGTAAGGTGGTGGTGACGAGGAGTCTGACTGAGACTCAATAGCCGTGAGGGGAGATACGATCTTGCCCTGAGAAATCGACTTCCGCAAGATGGACTCTCGCCCCACGAGGGACCTCACGACCAATGGCCCCGCCTCTTGGTCCCTTTTCTCTCGACCGGATGGTTCATTCGGCACAGAAAACCCGCGAACGGCTCTTGCGTGCCACGGCGGCCTTGGAGCGGGAATGCATCGCCTACGCCGTCGCTGGAGATCCTGCCGTCGCCGACTGGGTCACCCGGGTCGACGAATCGGCCGTTCGCAACACTCGCGATGTGGATATCCTGATTCGACGTGGCGACCTTGAGGTCGTGAAGTTGCCAGTTTTTAGCCGCCGGTTTTCTCTATGGGGCTGGCGCGCAAGGTGCTCGTGCGGGCTGGACTTCTCAGGACAACGACCGGCAGTGCTTCGGCCAAGTTTGCTTCAGCGACGCTCAGGAATTAGTCTGGCATGTCGCGTTTGTTGAGCACTCGCAGGTAGTATTCGCGAATCTGCACACCCATCGGAGAACTCATGTCCCGCAAAAATCTTATTTGCATTTTGGCTGTCGGCCTTTTATTGCCGTGTCTCTCAACTGCGCAACAACCTGCTTCGAAGACGGATGCTGTTCCGGCTGTTGCCGGACTGCCTGCTGCTGCACGCGCTGCTGCGGCTTCGATTGATCCGGAGAAGATGCGCGCGCATGTGCGCTTTCTGTCACTGGATTTGCTGGAGGGGCGCGGACCGGGCACGCGTGGCGCCGAGATTGCTGCTGAATATATTGCGACGCAATTCGCGCTCGACGGACTGGAGCCTGCGGGAGACAACGGAAGCTACTTCCAGAAGGTTCCGCTGATAGCGGTGCACACGATTGAGGAGAAGACGAAGTTTGCATTCGTGCCGGGGAGCGGCGCGCCTGTCGATCTGACATATGGCAGCCAGATTGTTTCGAAAGACGAAACCGGGCAACCCACTGCAGATTTCGACGCGCCGATTGTGTTTGTCGGGTTATGGCATCCACGCGCCCGAATACAACTGGGACGACTACGCGGGTGTGGACCTGAAGGGAAAGATCGCGCTGGTCATCGTGAATGAGCCGTCCTCGGACGATGAGAAGTTTTTCAAGGGCAAGGCGATGACGTATTACGGCCGCTGGACCTACAAGTACGAAGAGGCTTCGCGTCGTGGCGCTGTCGGCGTGCTCATCATCCACCGGACCGATCTTGCGAGTTATGGATGGCAGGTGGTGGAGAATTCGCAGGCGATTGAGAAGAGCTACCTGGCCGGCGATCCACTGGATACGTTGCGCGCGGCCGCGTGGATTCAGCATGACGTGGCGCAGCGGCTGTTCACGATGGCGGGGCTTGGCGATCTCGATCAGGGAATCGAGCGGGCGGGCAAGCGGGGATTTCACGCGCAGGAATTGAATGTGCGGCTCAAGGCACATGTTGAGAGCCGCGTGCGGAAGTATGTTTCTACGAATGTGACGGGACGGGTTGCGGGATCGGCGGCGGGGTCTGGAAACGCGGTGCTGTACACGGCGCACTACGATCATCTCGGTGTCGATCCGAATGCGAAGGGTGATGGGATTTACAACGGCGCGGCCGACAACGGCACGGGCTGCGGCATTCTGCTGGAACTTGCGCGGGCATTTGCGCAATCGAGCGAGCGGCCGCCGCATGCTGTGTACTTTTCCGCGGTGACTGCGGAGGAGCAGGGGCTGCTGGGTTCGCAGTTTCTTGGTCAGCATCCGCCGGTGCCGGCGCGGGAGATCACGCTCGATCTGAACTACGACATGCTGCTGCCGATTGGCGTGCCGCTGTCAGCGAGCCTTGGCGGCGCTGAGCGCATCAGTTTCTGGCCCACGATCGAGACGGTGGCGAAGGACTTTGATCTGAAACTGCTGCCCGATCCCGATCCGTCGGCGGGACACTACTATCGCTCGGATCACTTCTCGCTGGCGCGCGCGGGAATTCCCGCGTTTTCGATCGACCAGGGTCGGCTCTTCGAAGGACATGATGAAGCGTGGGGGCGCGCGCAATTTGATGACTTCGTGGCGCACCATTATCACCAGCCTTCGGATGAATACAGCGCTCGACTGGGATTTTCGCGGGGATGCGAAGATGGCGCGGTTTGGATTCGTGCTGGGCTGGCTGGCTAGCGCGCAAGCGAAGCCGGTGGAGTGGCAGGCTGGGGATGAATTCGCAAAGGCAGGGAATAGAGAATAGGGACTTGGGACTAGGGACTAAGGGACTAGGGACTGGAAAGCCGGCGATGCGATCAGCATCGCCGGCTTTCTCTTTTGGGATTGTTTTTTTAAACGAATTAGAAGGAGAGCTTGGCGCCGAATTGGATTTGGCGCGAGGTGGTGGATGTGGCGGAGACTACGCCGGCAGTGGGGGAGGGGCCTGATGTGGCTGAGGTGTAGACCACTTCATTGGGTGTAAGCAGGTTGGTGTGGTTGAGGATGTTGAAGAACTCGGCGCGGAACTGGAGGCCAAGGCGCTCGGTGAGATGCGCGTTGCGCGTGAGGAGAAGTCGAGCTCAGAGAGACCGGGGCCGGTGAGCGCGTTGCGGGAGACGTTGCCGTAGGTGCCGGTGGCAGGAGGCAGAAACGCTTCGGCGTTGAACCACTGCTGAGGCGTGCGCGGATAGAGGACCCCGGTGAAGTTGGGGTTCCAGTCGGGACGCACGGGATTGCGCGTGTCGCCGTTGCCGGTTGGGTTGTAGCCGAGTTGCGGCGTGAAGGGGAAGCCGGTTTGCATGGCGACGATTGCGCTGGTGGTCCAGTTGCTGGCGATGATGTTGACGGGCCGGGATGCGTGGGCGAGGAAGCGGCGATGGGGGCCGAAGGGCAACTCATAGCTGCCGTTGAACGAGGCGAGATGGCGGACGTCGGTGGCGGCCGGTCCCCAGTCTTGCTTGGGATCGAGCGGGAAAGAAACGAACGCGGGCGTGTTGCCGCTGACGCTGGTGTTCCATGCCGATCCGTCGTCGAGATTCTTTGAGAAGGTGTAGTTGCCGCGGAACTGAAATCCGCCGGCGAATGAGCGACGGACATCGACGACCAAAGAGTGATACGCGGCGACGCCTTGCGATACCCACGATGTGGAGTTGGCGAGATCGGGATTGACGTTCTTTGAGCCTGGGGGATAGTAGGGCGACCCGTCGGCGAGATAGGTGGGCACGGGCTCGTTCATGTCTTCAGAGAGAATCTGGTGATAGCTGTGCGAGCCGATGTAGCCGACAGTGAGCGAGGTGCGCGGAGCGATCTCCTGCTCGATGCGCAGGCTCCAGGTAAGCACGGCGGGTGTGTTGATGTCGGGCTGCACATTGCTGGGCGAAACCTTGGCGCCCGCGGGCGGAGGCGTTCCCGGAGTGATGTGGAGGTTGGAGACGGCGATGTTGGAGATGGACTGGGCGGTGTTGAAGGGCGCGGTCTGGTCGAGGCGATAGTCGAGGGTATCGAGCAGGCCGTGATAGAGGCCGAAGCCGGCGCGAACCGCGGTTTTGCCGTTGCCACGCACGTCCCATGCAAAGCCGACACGTGGCTCGGGGAGGAAGACAGCGCGATTTTTGCTGAGCGCAGACGTGCCGATGATGGGGTCAGTTTGCAGAACGCCGTCGACAATTGCGTAATTTGAGGCGCGGCCCTGGGCTTCGTTCCAGCCGTTGGTGGATTCGAAACGGAATCCGGCGCGCAGTTCGAAACGCGGCGATAGCTTGATGGTGTCTTCGATGAAGCCAGCGCCTTCAAGAGAGCGCCAGCCGAGTTCGGTAGGTGATGGGACGACGGTGAATGTTTTCACCGTGCCCTGCAGAAATGTTTGCAGGGTGCTGAAGGAGGCCTGGCCGTACTGGAACTGCGCGAGCAAATCGTTGGACTGAATGCGCTGGAGCCAGACGCCGAACTCGACCTGATTGCGGCCGCGGGTCCAGTAGACGTGATCGTCCCAGGTGAAGAGGTTGCGCGTGGCCGAGTTGTTGCTGCCGACGTTGAGACCGGCCTGGGAAATGGCGGATGCTCCGTTGGAAGCGGTGCTGCCGCTGATGACGATGGCGCCGATGGGTTTGCCGTCGACCCAGCCGGAGAGTGGAACGGGCGAGTAGCCGGTGAAGAAGTAGCTCGCGCGCGAATAGCCGAAGCGGGCGGTGTTGAGCAGAGACTGCGAAAAGACATGCTGCTCCTGCACGCTGGCGACCTGCTCGCGGAGGCTTTCGTCGATGAGGCTGAGCGGATTTTGTGAGGGCGTGTTCGCGGTGCTGTCGTCGACGGTGTAGACGGCGAAGAGCAAATCATTGGCGCTGATGTTGTGGTCGAAGCGCGTGGTGCCGAAGTCTTCGCGAATATGTTGCTGGGGATGGCTGAAGGCTTCTGCGATTCCGCCGCCTAATTCGGGACCGTTCTGTACGGGCCACAGTGCGAGGAGAGGCGCTACGGCAGGATTGACGCCGACGAACTGCTCGCCGCCGCCGGAGGTTGGCAGATATCCCTCGCGCGCACGGTTGTCGGGCACGAGGGTGAGGGCGCTGAGGCCCCAGTTCTGGCGGAAGCCCTCGTAGTTGCCGAAGAGGAAAAGCTTGTTGGCGCGAATGGGTCCGCCGAGAGAGCCGCCGAACTGGTTGCGCTGGAACTCGGGAATTTCGCCCTGATCGAAATAGTTGCGTGCATCGAAGGCGCTGTTGCGAATGAATTCGAATAGCCGTGCCGTGGAAGCGATTGGTGCCGGAGGTGGTGACGATGCTGACTTGCGCGCCGTCACGCTTGCCGTAGGTGGCGCCGTAGGTGTCGGTGGCGACATTGAACTCGCGCACTGCATCGACGCCGAGCAACTGTCCGCTGGTGCCGCCGGGCGTGACGTTGATGAGCGAAGAGCCGGTGTATTCGATGCCATTGAGGAGGAAGAGATTGTCCTGGGGGCGACGGCCGCTGACGGCGAACATGTTACCGACTGACGAATTGGAGGTGCCGATTCCGCCGGAGCGTTCGCCTGTGTAGTTCACTGTTGCGGGATTGAGGGTGAGCAAACCGTCATAGCTGCGGCCGTTGAGAGGAAGCTCCTTGACTTGGCGCTCGTCTACAAGACCGGCGGTTTGCTGCGTGGTGGTGTTCACGCCGGGATCGGACGCGTCGACTTCGACGGCTTGCTCGACGGCGGCGACACTGAGGACGAAGTTGAGTTGAATGCTCTGTCCAACGGTGAGCGAGATGCCGGTCTGCTTTTGCGGGGCAAAACCCTCGTGTTTTGCCTCAACGGTGTAGGGGCCGACTGGGACGGATGGCGCGACGAAGCGGCCTTCGGTGTCGGTGGTGAGGGTGCGTGTGGTGCCGGTTTCTGCCTGGCGGACGGTAATGGCTGCATTGGAAAGGCTGGCTCCGGTCGAGTCATGAACGACGCCGCCGATGGTGCCGCCGACGACCTGTCCGTGCGTACTGATGGCAACGGCGAAAAGAACGAAGGGAAGAGAGCGAAAGAAGCGGGATGCCATTGTTACGGGACCTCCTGAAGAATTGCGTTGGATCGGGGCTGGATCAGGCCCGGATTCCTGTGGCCGGGTACTGAGTGCGCGCTTCAGCCTGAAGTTGGGGATTCGCGCCTGAATTGTGGAAAGGGAATCGGGTCAGCGGCTACAACAACAGCCTGTCCGCCGGGAGGCGGTGGCGTGGAGCCGCGAATTGAG
Organism: uncultured Acidobacteriaceae bacterium; assembly: GCA_963782775.1. GTDB lineage: Bacteria > Acidobacteriota > Terriglobia > Terriglobales > Acidobacteriaceae > Telmatobacter. The sequence goes on along the minus strand of CAWALE010000009.1, from coordinate 160,454 downwards.
AAGAACAGAAATCATTGAATCCTGGCGTAAACACGCGGTCTGAAAAATGGTCCAGAAATGCAAAAACCGCATCAGCGAGATGTGCTGAATGCGGCCGGGTGGTGAAGCTAAAAGGATCGAGCTTGAATCACACCCACGGCCGGTCGATCGCGCAACAACAGGCGACGCAGACGGCGGGGGTGAAAACAAGCTTCATGTCGTAAATATAGCGGGGAATCAAAATTGGGTCAAACCAAAGGCGCCGAACCGAACCATGGAGAGCTGACAGGGGCCGGGGGGCACGACGCTCTCAGTAATAGTCCGCACAGCTGAGGTAGTAGCCGCAATGGGTGCACACGAGCTTGCATTTGTGGCCGGTAAGGCGGTGCGAACAGGTAGGGCAGATCTGGCAGTGGTGGTCGACCGGGGAATCTTCGGCTGCTTCGATGGCGGTGGGGCAGGACGCACCGCTTTGTGGGAAATTGCCGTTAAATTCATCGTCGAAGACATGGGGTCTGTTGGGAAGCATGGGTGAGAGATTAGCATGGAGTTGTGGGCATGGGCCATGTTGCATTGCGGCTGGCGCCCGAAGAATCAAATCCGTAACGCCGTCCTTGCATTTCCCTGGGCGGCGGACCCCCAGAACAATCATCAATCGATCCACAATCCCCAAAGGAGAATATCTATGGCTAGCAAGGCAAGCGCGGTTTGGACAGGTTCGTTGAAGGAAGGCAAGGGCACCATTTCCACGGCAACCGGCGTACTGAAGGATGCCAACTATTCGTTTGCGACAAGGTTTGAAGGCGCAACGAGCGGCACCACGCCTGAGGAGTTGATCGCGGCGGCGCATGCAAGCTGCTTCTCGATGGCGCTGGGCGCGCAGCTTGGCGGAGCGGGCCTGACGCCTTCGAAGATTGAGACCAATGCGGCGGTAACGCTGGCCAAGGTTGGTGACGGTTTCTCTGTGACCAAGATTGCGCTGACGACGACTGCGAGCGTTCCGGGCGCTTCGAAGGAAGTCTTCGACAAAGCGGCTGCGGATGCCAAGGCGGGTTGCCCGATCTCGAAGCTTTTCGCCAACAACACCGAGATTACGCTGGACGCCAAGCTCGTCTAGAACTAGCACCCATTTCCCATTTCCATCGGTGTCTCTTTGTGTGCCAGACGGTCTCCTGACTGTCTGGCACATCCTGCGTCTTCGAGTTCCGGGAGTGTGGCCGGCTACTCTTCCGTTTACCACTTTTTTCTCGGACAAATCTCAAGATAGAATGGCGAGCATGAACAGGCACGCAAAGCAGTTCGTTTTCTTTTTTTGCACGATTCTGGCAACGAGCCTCGCCACCCACGCCTTTGCGGAATCGGCGGAGGAGCAGGCTGTGCTGGCACCGATCCATGCGATGTTTGATGGCATGTCAAAACGAGATGGTGAGGCGATCAAGGCGCCCACGCTGCCGGGTGGCACGATGGTGCTGATGCGCGACGGCAAGCCCTCGCAGATGACCTTTGAAGCCTTCGCGGAGCGCGTGGGCAAACCCGGCAAGACACAGATCGAAGAACGCATTCACGATCCACTGGTCCGCATCGATAACGACCTTGCTGTGGTGTGGGCGCCGTTCGACTTTCTGGTGGATGGGAAGGTCGATCACTGCGGAACAGACCTATTCAATCTGGTTCGTGTCGACGGAAGATGGATGATCGCGAGCGTTGCCGATACCGGTACGAAGACCTGCTCCGCGAAATAGGTTTGCGCTTCGGGTAGCGCAGGACAAATCGAATTGCCACTACTGACGAGAACTCAGTTTCTCATTACCAATTCGAAACCTTGGAATTGGCTTGGAACGACAAGGGCTTGAAGAGGCGAACAAACGTCAAAGGGAAGAGTTGGCGGTAATCCAGGCACAACGTTCCGAATCTCGGGCCCTCTAGTGTTTCCGTCGATGCGTGGCCCACGGAGTAGTCGCCCAGCACCTACTGATCGGAACCTCGAACGGCTGATCTGCCGCTTCTAACGGCCTTACCCGGCGGCGATGCCAAAGCGGCAGAGACCAGTGTTCGCGCAGTCCACTCGAGTGCGGTGAGAGCTTCTTCACGTGAAGCCCGAGCGATGTCTTTCATAACCACAACGGGATCGATCCCTAGTGTGAGCGTAAGCGACCTGGCCAGGTTGTTGTAGAGTTCCGGTTTGAGGCGTTTGCGCACGGGCGCGAGTGCATCGGAGATCCAATCGCGTCGATGCCCGGGACGGCGAACACCCGTATGCGGGTCAAGAGAGAGCCGCAAGAGAGTACGAAGTGCCGTTTCATTTTCATAGGCCCAAATTCCCACTCGGCGTACGAACTGGCCAATTGCTTCCGGGAGCGGAGCGGTTGCGTCCACTTCGAGGGAGAGAGGGCCACCCGCGGAAAACAGTGCCACCTCGGCCAATAGCATTTCTTGCGTCGGAAAATAGCGATACGCGGTAGCACGCGAAATATCTGCTGCCTGGGCAGCCTCGCTCACCGTAGGTTGCTTGCCGGCTTGAACCAGATCAGTTGCTGCCGATACCAAAGCAGCACGCGTGCGGGTTTTTTGGGATTTGCGTTCCCGAGGAGGCCGTGAATTTTTGTATTGACCGGGCATACACTCAATGATACGTTATTCTCATTGTGAGACTCAAGTCTCATTAAAGAATTAGGGAGATCGAGGTACGAAATCAAATGACAGTCGCACTCAATGCAAGGCCTTACGCTCTGGATCCCGATGCAGGGACGCCCATGACCTGGTTCACCTCAAAAATCACGTTGAAGGCTTCCTCCCCGGACTTGGGGGTGACGGAGGTGACGATGAGCCCCGGAGAAGAGCCGCCGTTCCACCTGCACAAGAATGAGGACGAATGGTTCTTCCTTGCCCAGGGTGAGATGAGGTTCCATGTGGGAGATGAAGTATTTCGCGGTACGGCCGGATCGTTCGTCTCGTTCCCGCGAGGGATTCCGCACACCTTTAGCATCGACTCGGAGTCGGCACGTTTTCTCGTGATAAATACTCCGGGCGGATTCGAGAGAATGTTCGAGCTCGCCCCGAAAACGCCGGAAGATGCCGCACGCGCAATGGAGGCATTTGGTATGACCTTTGTTGCACCGCATCCCCGTCACGCGGCATGACATAACAGCGATCGGCGGACTGGGGATCGGATCTGTGATCAGATCCACGCGCCCCGAAACGATCATAGATACAACCAGCCTAGACAGAGAGCTAGATAGGAAAGCCATATGTCCTTTTGTCTTGCGAAGATCGAATCGCCTATGCCAGATTGATTGCAGATTTCGGCACCACGCGAGGAGTCGCATGAAGGAATACAAATTCAAGGCGACCATCGAAGGCACTGGCGGCAGTGGCGGCGCTTACGTTCTTTTTCCCTTCGATGCTCAGACGGAGTTTGGAACGCGCGCGCAGATTCGAGTCGTCGCATCGTTCGACGGAGTTCCGTACGCAGGGTCGCTGGTGAAGTACGGTCATCCGCAACACATGCTGCCGATCCTCAAGAACATTCGTGAGCAGATCGGGAAGGGGCCGGGCGACACGGTCGAAGTTGTCATCAAGCGCGACGAGTCAGTGCGCACGGTGGAGGTGCCGCCGGAGTTTGCGAAGCTGATGAAGAAGGAAGGCGTGAGCGCAACCTTTGAGAAGTTGAGCTACACGCACCGGAAGGAATATTGCCGCTGGATTACGGACGCGAAGAAGGAAGAGACGCGGCAGACCCGTCTCACGAAGGCCGTGGCAATGCTGAAGAAGGGTGTGAAGACGCCGGGTTGACGCAACCGGGCTACTACCGCGGGCGGGCAACCTGTTGCGCCCCGTTTTCTGCTTGACAGCAGTTTGTGCCTGGACGAGAGTCTTATGCGCAATCACAAAGCAGACTGATTGTGCTGTGAACTGTGGCGCAACTGCGCCTGCGGAGAGACTTTCATGATCCAGCCTCACTCGTTGAATTACGTCGCGATCGTGGTTTCGGCGGTCCTCCTTTGGGTTCTGGGAGCGATCTGGTACTCGCCGGCACTTTTTGCGAAGCCGTGGATGGAGATTCTGGGCATCAAGAAAGAGGAAGGCAAAAAGAGCGGCCTGATGCTCGGCATGGTCGCTTCGTTTATTGGGGACCTGGTTCTGTCGTTCATTCTGGCGCACATCATCTCGTGGGCGAATGCGTTTGGTTTCGCCACAAGCGCATTTGGTTTCGGAAACGGCTGCGTGATGGGGGTGCTGATGTGGATCGGGTTCATTGCTGCACCGAATCTGCCGCAGGGCATTTATGAAGGCAGGCCTTTCAAGCTGTTTGCCATCAATGGCGGCTATTGGCTCGTGGGGCTGTTCCTGGTTGGCGGGCTACTCGGGGCCTGGCGCTGATTGCAGGTTGACGGCGATGTTTGCGGGGTTCGATTCTTCTTTCGCGAGACTCGAAGCGAGATGAGCCTCTAAAATCGATTCATGAGCAAAACAGTAGTCTCTACTTCGTCGGCGCCAAAAGCGGTTGGACCTTACTCGCAGGGCATTCGCTGCGGCAACCTTGTTTTCACTGCCGGACAGGCCGCTCTTGATCCTTCTACGCAGCAGCTTATCTCTGGAGGAATCGCCGAGCAGACCCGGCGGACTCTCGAGAACCTGAAGGCTGTGCTAGAAGCGGCGGGCACGACGCTCGATCGCGTGGTGAAAGCCAACGTTTATTTGAAAGATATGAACGATTTCGCGGCCATGAACGCGGTGTATGCCGAGTACCTGGCGCCGCAAGGGGTTATCGCGCCGGCACGCACCACCATTGAGGCTGCACGGCTGCCAAAGGATGCGCTGGTGGAGATTGAGCTGATCGCGGAAGCCGGCGAGTGAGCAGTCGGCCACTGATGCAGTCGACGACTGACGCATCGAATCGAGTGGTCCGCGCATCCAATAGGTCCCCCATTGGAGGTCAACATGAGCACCACACCGAAAGAATCCGGCACGCCGGAAAAAGTTACGCATAGCGACGCTGAGTGGCGCGAGAAGCTTACGCCGCAGCAGTATCACGTATTGCGCGAGAAAGGGACTGAGCGGCCCTATACCGGCGCATTGACTGAGAACCACGATACCGGCAACTATCACTGCGCCGGTTGCGGTGCGCTGCTGTTTCTTTCCGGGGCGAAGTTTGATTCGGGCTGCGGCTGGCCGAGTTTCGTGATTCCTGCCGACTCGAAGGCCATCGCGGAGCACGAGGACAATACGTTTGGCATGCGCCGCGTTGAAGTTACATGCGCCCGCTGCGGCGGGCACCTGGGACATGTCTTTCCAGACGGCCCCGGTCCTACGGGACTGCGCTACTGCATCAACTCCGCATCACTTACCTTCACGCATGAAGGCGACCCCAAATAGGGCAAATCCGGGGATATTCGGATCGCTGTTCATTGTCGATCGTGGGTCTTCTCTGTATGTGGGGAGGCGACGAGACGGGCAACGGTGATTGCGATGTACAACACGCCTGATGAGGCTTCGAGTGTCGCGATCATGCGCGCCACGGGTTTTACAGCAACAATGTCGCCGTATCCCAGTGTTGTGAGGGTTGTGAGGCTGAAGTAAAGGATCGTGCTCCAATGCACGTCGACCGGCAGCGGTACGCCTTGTTCAGTGAACGAGCCCGGCTGAAGGATATTGATTACGTAGTAGATCGCGAACCAACTGAGACCCAGCATGAAATAGAGGCTGACGGAGGCATATAGGCGGCCTTTTGAGACGGCACTGTCACGGCCCAGGTAGTTGTACAGGCTGACCGAAACGAGAATGAGAAATGCGGCGAGGACGATACCGCTCGCCATCGCAAGCGATGGTGTCGGATGGTAGTGATTGACCAAAAGCAGAACCATCGAGCATACGGCGATGGGGATGGCACACCGGAAGAGAACCGGAGTCTCCGCCAGTTCCATCGTCGCCGCAACGAGGGTCACGTATAGATTCAGAATCAGAATGATTCTGCCGACCTCGCGACCTTCGAGGAGCGGAGCCAAAATGAAGAAGAGCACCATCGAAACAAGGAGGAGTCTTGAGGTGCGGTCTCTATTTAGAAGGCCTTTTTCGGAGAGGATTCCCTTCAAGGTCATAGGTAACTCGCGCTCTTCTGCAGCAGTCCTCCGAATGCCGATCGGCTTGGGACAAGCCAACTTTCGAGGAGTTCACTGCCTCCCGTGAAGTTTGCAGGATTACGTGAGCCTACTACCGCCTAAAGCAAGGCAGAACTGGCAAAACTATCAGCGGGGGAGCATCGCCTGTTTAGTTCCTCTCGCGAACGGGTCATTTTGGATGTAGATTAGCTGCGAGGGCACTGTACTCGGAAGAATTGGATTGGAGTGCAGACACATGACGGTTAAAGAAAAATCCGAAGTTGGTGAGAGTCTGGATCGTTCGTCTGAATCCCGCGTGCTGCTGATTGGCCACGATGGGCATGCTGAAAAGGGGCTTGAACGGCAATTGACGACTCTTCACTGCTCGTATGTTCACGCGGCGGGAAGTGCAGATGCTCTTCGACTGCTGCGCCGCAGTCCTTACTCTGTCCTGATCACCGACCCTGACACGAGCATTCAGGAGGATCTCGCGCTGGTGGATGAAATCCGGCACCTGAGGCCGGGTGTGCGTGTGATTGTCCTTGCTCCAAGCGGTACGCCGGAGGACCTTATTGCAGCGTTGCGCCAGCAAGTTTTTCTTTGCCAGTGTGCGCCGTTCGACATGAAGGACATCGCAAGATATACGGTGAGCGCGATGGAGGCGAAGGATTCATCGCTTGGCATTGAAGTGCTTTCCGCTGAACGCGACTGGATCTCGGTGAAGATGAACTGCGACATGTTGAATGCCGATCGCCTGACGGAATTCTTCAAGCAGTTCCAAATGACACTGCCCGAGCGCCCGCCGGAAGAGATGATGATTGCGTTTGAGGAGATTCTGAACAATGCAATCGAGCATGGCGCTCAGAATGACCCTTCGAAGCTGATGGAAGTAGCGGCTGTGCGGACGGCGCGTGCATTCGTTTTCTATATCTCGGACCCGGGAAAGGGATTTCGTCCGGATAAGATTCCACATGCTGCGATCTCCTACTCGCCGGACGACCCGACGCGCCATATCGAGGTTCGCAACAAACTAGGAATGCGCCTCGGGGGATACGGGATTCTGCTGGCGAGCGGAATCGTGGATGAATTGATCTACAGCGAAGTAGGAAATGAAGTGCTGCTGATCAAGCACATGTCCGGTCCTGAGGTTCGCAAATCAAGTTTTGACGATCCGTTCATTCCGAGCAAGGGCAAAGACTTTCTGGAGTGTTGAGAGTGCCTGCTGGAGAATCGGGCGAGACGCGCGCAAACGAGAGATGTCTCCAAGGTGCGATGGTGCGTTAGTCTGAGCGCATGACTTCCTCAAAGTACCGGAGCATTGCCGCAGCTTTGATCCTGGGGTTCGCCTCCTCGTTGTTGGCCATCGCGCAGCAGGATTCGCAGCTTGATCAGCTGATCAAATCGATCGCCGCGGCGCATCACGGGCACGTCGCGCTCTACGCACACAACCTCCGCACCGGCCAGACCGCGTCGCTGTTGCCGGACGAGCCAGTGCAGACCGCCTCAGTGATCAAGATGGGCGTGCTGTTTGACGCTGCGGAGCAGGTTCGCGCCGGTCAGGTAACGTTTGACGAACGCATTCTTCTGACAAAGGCGAACCAAGTGGAAGGCTCTGGAGTGCTGGGGGAACTGACACCGCCGATCGCTCTCACCTTTGCCGATGTGTTGAAGCTCATGGTAATTCTGAGCGACAACACCGCCACGAATATGGCGATTGACCGGCTTGGTCTGGCGCACATTAATGAGACTCTGCGGACCGCCGGCCTGACCCAAACAGTGCTTTACAAGAAGGTCTACGTTCCAGCCACAGAGCCTATGCCGGCCGATCAGCCGAAGTTCGGCCTTGGCAAAACCACGGCGCGCGAAATGGCCTCGATCATGGAGCGTTTCGCGAACTGCCATCTTGCCCCGGGAGACGCGCCGCCGCCGCCGTCGGACGGCAAAATCTGCGGCGTCATTTTGGACATGCTCCGCAACCAGCAGGACCGCAATAGCTTGCCGCGCTATCTCGAAACACTTGATACCAGCGAGAACGGTTCAGCTATCGGCAATAAAACGGGGGCGCTTAACCAGGTTCGCAATGATGTTGCGCTGATCTCGTCGAAAGCGGGGCTGATCGTGATTGCGGCGTTCACCTGGGGGAATGCCGACCAGCGCTGGACTGGGGACAACGAAGCGGAGCAGACGCTGGGTAAACTGGCGAAGACAGTCGTGGACCGGTGGTCGCCGCAGGGGCTCGATGGAGCGGCGTTTTCCTGGGAAAATCCGCTGGTTGAGGTGACGGCGGCACCGAAACCGGCTGCGCAATAGAATGCACAACAAAACCCCGCCCTGCTAAGGACGGGGTTTTGGCGCCAGTGATGGCGGATTCAGTTTTGCTGGTACGACGGGGCGGTCAGGAGATCAGGCTAGGCCTTTGAAATCTTCCCGGCCTTGATGCAGCTGGTGCACACGCGGATGCGCTTCGGGTTGCCGTTGACCAGGGCCTTGACGGCCTGCAGGTTCACGTTCCAGCGCCGTTTGGTTACGTTGTGCGCGTGCGAAATGTTATTGCCGAACTGCGGGCCTTTGCCGCAAATATCACATACCTGTGCCATCTCAATTTGCTCCAGACTTGTCTGAGTTTCCGGGCACGCCCGAACTGCTATTTCAGAGCAGCTCTTATCCGTCCTGATGTGCGCCTTCAGCTCTCAGACGGGCGAAGGGGCGAATGAAGACACACCCACCCTTCAGCTTGCCGAATATCCAGTATACCTCGAACCTTCGCCGGAACCAAACCGGGGCGAAGCATCGGGGAAAGGCAGGGATTTCACACGAAGAAGGGAAGGGAAAATTGCTGATGGAGAAAGAGATCCCCTTCCGGACGAACCGGAAGGGGAATGGAGAGTTCAATCACGCGAGAGTGATGAACAAAACTCTTAAAAGACCGTCAGGTTTGACTCTGACGGGTTATCGGTCAGCAGATTGCGTGGAAGCTCGTTTAGCGGCCGGTAGCGGTCGCGCTATCGAGCTGCAGGGTCACGTTGCTGAGCTGGATGGTCTGCAGCTGATCGGCTCCGGCTTCGCGGCTCACGACGTAACCCTTGTGCGTGTGCTTTTCTTCCACGAGCTTGGCGGGGACAGTGAGCGTCTTGCCGTTTTGTGCGATTGTGACCTGAACGCTATCTCCCGTGCCGGTCCAGGAGACTTTTACATCGCCTGCGGGAAGTTCGGTTGTGCCCACTTTGACTGACTGTGCAAGGTTCAACGACTGTGAATTCTTAGCAGCAAACGCCGGGGCAGCCACGAGTGCGAGCATAAGTGCGTATCCAAATAAACGCTTCATGATGTTCTCCTCAGATGCCTCGATAAGATTTGAGGTTTGAAGGTGAGGCACTGTCCATAGTGAACACCACTTGCAAGCTTTTTAAGCTTAAGAAACGTTAAGCGGATCGCGCTCTGGGACGAGGAGTGGTGCAAACTGCAGAAAACATGCGGGGATTAACGATTGTGTGAAGTGTGAAAAAACTGAGAACAATCGGAAAAGCTGAAGCGGGCTCGAAGAAATCCTTACGCCGTCTTTATGGCATCTTGATGTGTGAGCGGAATCACAATCGTGACACGCAACCCAGGGGTTGCATTTTCCGCAGAATTGAGCCGCGATGCAGATGCACGGCGCGTTTTGCGATGGAAAGGCCAAGCCCCGATCCACCGCCGTTGGTGTTGCGTGCTTCTTCAACACGGAAGAAGGGATCGAAGATGCGCGCGAGGGACCTGGCAGGCACTCCCGGACCAAAATCGCGGACTGTGATGGTTGCGTCATCTGCATTCTCACTGAGAGAGAGCTCGATGGACGATTTCTCTGGCGAATAGCGGATGCCGTTGCGGAGGACATTCTCAATGGCGCGGCGCAGCAGCTCAGGATTGCCATGCACGGGGCCGCAAATGTCGCCATGAACTTCAATGGCGCATCCGCGCATCTCCGCTTCGACGGCGCAATCGCGAACAACTTCGTCGATGATGTCGCGCACGCAGATCTCCCGCTTGTCTTGCAGAGCTGGATCGTCTTCGACGACGTTTATCTCCACGATGTCGGCGACGAGGGAGGCGATGCGGTCGACATCGCGCTCAATGCGTTCGAGGGCGGCGGTTTTATCGGAGCTGGTGCGCGCCAGCTTCAGCGCGAACTTCAGTCGTGCGAGCGGCGAGCGCAATTCGTGCGAGATGTCGCCGAGCAGGCGCCGCTCGCTAACGATCAGACGCTCGAGACGTTCGGCCATCTCGTTGAAGGATCGCCCAAGCTGGCCGATTTCATCTTCGCGATCCGTCTCCACGCGCACGCCGAGATCTCCGCGACCGAACTGGGCAATGCTGTTCGCGATTCTTCGGATCGGCGAGATCACTCCCGCTGCTGCAATCCAGCAGAGGATTCCCGTCGCGCCGAGCACAAGGAAGTAGTACGGCAGAAATGACCAGATCCGCGGCGGGAGGTCCTGGCCCTCCGCGGCAAACCAAAATTTGCCGTCCGCTGAGCGGTGAGTAATCTCCCAATGACCGTGACGCACCATGCGCGACTTAACAGCCGGGGGCTTTGGCAGCATGTCTGAACGATCTTCACCCGAGATGAGATCTTTGCCCGATCCATCGAGCAAATAATGCGATCCGCTGAAAAGTCCGTCCAGCTTTCGCAGGTACTGGGCCATTGCTTCCTTGCCCCATTTTTGTTGAATGTTTCTTGCGCTCTCCAGCTGCAACTCGTCGAAACGGTCGTATACCGGGTCGATTTTCTGCGCTTTGATCTGCTCAGAGATGGCGCGAAAGGCAACGAATGAGAGGGACAGGATGCCCACCATGGCGAGCAGCACCCAGATATAAAGAGATTGTCTGAGGAGAACTTTAGGCTGCGCCGGTAAAGACATATCCCACTCCACGTACCGTTCTGATGAGGCTGCGACCGCCCTCGAGTTTTTTGCGCAAGTGGCTGATGTGCACATCGAGGAAGCGATCGTAGGGCGTCGCCTCGCGCTCGAAGAGCGCTGCCGTAATTTCTTCGCGAGACACGACGCGGCCTGCCGCGCGCATCAGCATTTCGAGGAGATCGAATTCGGCGGCAGTCAGGTCCACGAGTTCGTTGTCAAGCCGGGCTTCGCGCGTGGATGGATTTAATCGGATGTTGCCGATGACGATGTCTTCCGATTCGGTTCGCAGCAATGATTCCGAGCGGCGCAATACTGCACGCACACGCGCGAGTAATTCATCGGGATCGAAGGGCTTGGGCAGGTAATCGTCAGCGCCTGAGTCGAGACCGCGAATCCGGTCCTGCTGCTGCACGCGGGCCGTGAGCATGATGATTGGAAGATCTTTGCGCCGACGCAGGCGCTGGAGCAGTTCGAAGCCGTCGACCATGGGAAGCATGACGTCGAGAATCACGAGGTCGTAGGCGCCGTTGAGCGCGGCAGTGAGGCCCTCGCGGCCGTTATAGGCACAGTCGAGATGATGGCCCTCCTGAGTGAAGAACTCGCGCATCATGCCGCATAGTTCAACGTCGTCATCGACGAGCAACAACGAGAGCTGCCTCGGACTTTCCGCGCTTTCTATTGGCTTCACTTCGACCGCTATCGACAAGACGAAAACCCCTACGGCTGTTAAGTCTCGCACACCGCAGTAAGGCCTTCGTAGTCCACTTAACAATTCTTAATGTTATGGCGGCGTTCAGTCAGCCGGAATCTTTATGAGTGGCAGGGAAATCGTGGGGCCGTCCTCGGTGGACGGGGCCACATTTTTTCGAGGAATGGGGCACCCAAATAGGGCGGGCTTCGTGTGAATCGACATTGTGAATTCAACATCTAACCTCCAGATGAGTTTGCCGGTTTCAGTACTTGACCTTGTAGGGATGCGGCCCGATGAGGATGCACGGGACGCGATTAAGCGGTCGGTGGACCTTGCGCGTCATGCAGAGCAGTGGGGGTATCGGCGGTTCTGGTTGGCCGAACATCACTCTATCGAAGGTCTCGCATGTTCGGCGACACCAGTGCTGATTGGGCACGTGGCTTCTGCCACCGAGACGATTCGCGTTGGCAGCGGAGGCGTGATGCTGCCCAATCATGCGCCGCTGGTGGTTGCAGAGCAATTCGGAACGCTGGAAGCTTTGTACCCCGGGCGGATCGATCTGGGGCTGGGACGCGCACCCGGCGGCGATGGTTACACCATGCGCGCGCTGCGTCGCGATCTGCGGCAGACGGGCGACGATTTTCCTGAGCTGCTTGCGGAGTTGCGGACGTACCTCGGTCCGGAAAAGCCCGGCCAGATGGTGAAGGCGATTCCGGGCAGGGACAGCCGGGTTCCGATTACGCTGCTGGGATCGAGCGACTTCAGTGCGCGGCTTGCGGCGGAGCTGGGATTGCCGTTTGCCTTCGCGGCTCACTTTTCACCGGAGATGCTGTTGCACTCCACGCATTTGTATCGCACGCTGTTTCGGCCGAGTGAGACGATGGAGCAGCCGTGGCTCATGGTTGCGGTGGCTGTGATCGCGGCAGAGAGCGATGCGGATGCGCGCAGGCTCTTCACTACGCCGCAACAGCGGTTTCTGCGCCTTATTCGCAATCAGCCGGTGGAGCTGTTGCCGCCAGTGGATTCTCTTGATGCGATCGATCGGCCGTGGAACGCATTTGAGCGCGCAGCGGTGGAAAGCAGGCTGAGCGCGGCAATTGTTGGCTCGGACGGGACAGTGAAGGCTGGCTTAGAGAGGCTCGTCGCGGAGACTGGTGCTGACGAAGTGATTGTCGTGACCGATACGTGGGATCACGAGGCGCGGCTGGATTCTTACCATCGAGTGGCGAAGGTCGCCAGCTCGATTGAGACGAAGACGCTCGCAAATGCAAATCCACGTTTCTGAGCTGGATGGCGACCGCCGACTTGAAATGAGCAACAGATCGAATGTAGCGCCTGGAGTAGTCCGGGCCTAAAGGCCTTGCAGCCTTTCTGCGGATGTTTTCAGCAGCCTGAAGGCTGCTGCTCCCTCCGTATTTACACGTTTCGTTATTGCTTCCTGAAGACCTGGATGTTGACGTTCTAATGTAATCGGCGGCCTTAAGCTCAACAACACCGGAGCGGGCGTTGCGGACCCGCTCCGGTGTTGAGGGTTGCTACTTCTTCGGCTGCTTCTTCGCGTGTGCCTGGGCCTTCTCGCTGAGAAGGGTTCCTGCATCATGCGCGTTGAAGGGATAGAGTTGCACCGACTGCTGACCAGTGTTGGCCAAGGTGATGTCGACGCGACGATTTTGTGCGAGGTAAATGGCGGTGAGGTTGCGCATGATCTTCGCTCTCTCCTCATCCGTCAGTTCAGGATTGCTCTGGACAAGCTGCTTGACGTCATCCTTCGAGAGTGGATGCTCATCGCCCATTGCTTGCGTGTCAATGGATCCCTCAGGAACACCCTGTTCAACGAGGAAGTGCTTGACACTGCCGACGCGGCGTTCTGAAAGCGCCTTGTTGTACTCGGCTCCTCCGCGTGGATCCGCGTGACCAGCAAGGGTCAGGCGTGCATCCGGCTTAACCTGCAGGTAGTTCTTGAAGTCCGTGGCCAAGGTGGTGAGAATCTGCTCCTGGCTTTCTGCCAAGCCCTTATCGGGGCGCTTCTCATTCGGCAAAGCTGTCGGGAAGAAGACGCTGTGCAGCAAGAGACTCGGCGGCGGAGGAGGTGGTGGTGGCGGAGGCGGCGCCTGAATGTTGAGGCTGGTATTTGCCGTTGCTGTGTGGCCCTTGTCATCGGATACGCTGCAGGTGATTTGCACCGGACCGGAGGAAGCACCCGACGAGGCGTATGTCGCGGTGGTTCCGTTGCCGGTGATGGCGCCGCCCGAAGCCTGGTAGCTGTAGGTGAGGGGGCGGTTCTGCGGGCTGACACCCTGGCCTGTAATGGTCGAAGAGTCTCCCGGCTGGAGATTGGTCGGGCTCGCTGAGCAGCTCAGTGTCGGTGCCTCAAACTCCTTGACGGTGTAAGTGGCCGAGCAGCCGGCGACCTGCCAGGGCTTTTCCCCTTCCTTGCCAGGCTTTCCTTCTTTCAAGTTGGCCATTGCGGTGTAGGATCCGGGATTCAAGGCAGAGGTGTTGACGGTCGCAGTCGATCCGTTGCCGGTAACGCCGTCGCCGCTCCACGTATACAACGTGTTCAATTTCGGATTGAGACCTTGTGCGTTGGCAGTCACAGTGACCGGCTCGCCCGGGTAGACCTGCGAGGGCGATGCCGAGCACGAGGCAGTGGGAGGAACCGGTGGCTTGCCGCCAAAGTTATAGCCGAAACCCGCAATCGCGCCGCTTGTTATGGTGTCATATACGAATTGGTTGTTGGTGGGTTGGTAGTCCACATCCAGATAACGCCATCCGAACGCCAGTCCGAACTTACGGGTGAAGTTGAGATTCATCAGGGCCAGCATCTGGTAGTCCAGGTTGGCTCCGCCAGCGCCGGCATCTCCTGCCAGGGTCACGGAGGCCTTTTCACCAAAGGGCAATATGAATCTGCCGCCGCCGAGGCCATCGACCCACTGGGTGGATTTCGAAGTACCGAGACCCGAGGGCTCCAGTGTGTTGTCAAGGCTCAAATACCAATAGCGAATTCCGCCGAGGGCATCGAACTTCAGGTGATCGCTGTTAAGGAGCCTGACGCCCACCTTCGGCGTAAAGATCGACTGTGTCAGTTCAGTTCTGATCGTTGTCTGGGTAAAGTCGTTGATGGGGAGCCCGTTGTCGACGCCGAGTTTCATCCACAAGAAGTCCACCGGCATCACGAAGCGGCCTTTATCGGCCTCGACTGCGATTGGGATGATTCCTTTCAGGGTATGAAAGACATCGCTGAAAGGAACATGGATGCTGGCATCATGACCTAGCGCTCCAACGGTTCCGTGCAATCCGGGAAACCAACCGTAGATCGAGATCCCGACTCGCCAATCGCCGCCCGTATCTCCTGTCGGGTATGTTGACACCGGGCCGGGGCCCTGAGCAGGCGGGGGGAGGGGCGCGTCTGGAATCGCGGAAGAAGACGTTGATACAGCAGTCGAGCCCGCCAGTGGCGGGTCCGCCGGTCCCTGGGCCAAGACAGACGTGCAAAGCAGTGTCAGCGTTGCCGCGACCACCAGATTAAGGTTCTTGCCTCTCAAATTCATATTCACTCCTTGGTTCGCACCACTTGGGGGGTTGGAGAATTACTGCAAACACCTTGAGCTTGTGCGGTGGAGGTCTTAGATACAACTGGCAAATGTGACAGGCGAGGGCAAAGGCCCTGTCAAAAGTACCAATCCTTTTCGCATAAACATTGCGGACAGGAACGAATTTGATGGGCACGATGCGTCGTATGCGGGCGGGTGTTATTCCGGCTTTCTGGCGCGGATTAGAAGCTGCTCAATAAGGTCACCGAATGCGAGCGTTCCCGAAGAGGAAACACGCTCTCGATAAACTCGTCGCTCCAATACCCCGAAGCCCCGCCCATGCCGACGCTGTAGGTGACGGTTGCGCGAACGTTGTAAGCGTGGTCCAGCTGGAATTGGGGAAAGCGCGAGCGAATGTCGGCCTGACGAACGAAAATGTTCAGCCTGGAGTTTGCATCGACGTAGTATCCGTCAGAATGGAGGAGGATCGGTTGCTGGCTGACGCCGACGATTTCGAAGACGATTCTGTATCCGTGCGCATGGCCTGCGGAGAATTCGGGAATGAAATCGAAATCCCGCCCATTGCCGTTCCGTTCGACCTGGAAGCGCAGTAGTCGAATGGGCCCGGCGGTGTAAAGTTGCTTCTCTTTTTCGAGCTCCGCGCGGTCCGCTTGCACACCTTCGGATACGAGCTTCTGACACTGCGCCGACGAGACTCCCCAGCTCGACGAAAACAGCGACCAGCGGCGGCGCACCCGTTCGCATAGCGATGAATCGCGAAATTGAACGGCTGCCTTCTGAAAGCATTCGGACTGAACGTAATACGATCTGTACCCATCCGGATTGAAGAACAACCCGGTTTGATAGGCACTGGGATCGATTGCGTCGCACTGCTGCTTTGCCGAAGCTTTGCGCGCGTCGTAATCGCTCGCTGGACTGGCGCACGGCAACAGACAGAAGAGAACGAAGGCTGGCAATACGATCGCTGTTCGTTTCATTCTCATCCAGGTTGACCGTATGTGTATCACAGGTCCCTAAGGGATTGGCGCGGTATCGGTTTCTCTGTGCTTCGACCTGGATGCCGCTGAAACAACCGCGCCGCTTTCACCGATCGACAAGGTCAGGTTGTTTACTGCGAAGGATGTCGTCGAAATGAAATCGATGAATGGAATGAAGCGGGCGATACGGCGGTGATGATGCTCGATCAGGAATCTTGTTGCGGCATATTCAGAGAGCCACACGGCTGTATCGAACGCATAAATGCCGGACGCGTGATTTGCGATGAAGCCGGGCAGATTCTGCTCGTAGTTGCATGTGGATGTGCCGGTTCTCTGGAGGGTTGAGCTGCAACTGTTCTTGAGCATCCGCTGCGTGGAGTAGGCGTCGAGTGCGCGTGCTCCGCCATCTGCGGCGAGAAGCGTCCAAGTGAGGCGGTCGATGTGGGGCCTGGCTGTTTCCGTGGGTAAGGGGCGTGAGATGACGAGGCCGCCTTCGAGTTCGGAGTTGGAGCTAGCGGGGTTTCCGCCGTTATCGGCGGGGCAAGAAGAATGAAAAGAAGGAGGGCGGAAAATGATCGCATCGAAGGCCCTTTCAAAGTGAGTGCTGAAGGGTTCATCGGCAGATTACGAAAGGATTTCAGGGCACGGTTTGAATTTGTCTCTGTGGAGATCGTGGTTCCCCATCCAAGCGGAGCTTGGATGGGGCTGGTTTGCCTCGGGGGGGTGCTTTGAAAAAGCAACTGCGGATTCCTCGACTCCCGCTGGTCGCTCGGAATGACAGTGCTACAGCGAAGTGCCGAAGGCTGCGGACAAAGAAGGGGCGGCATCTTGTGATGCCGCCCCGAAGAACTGCATTTCTGTTTCGATTTGCGCCAGTCCGTTCTTATGGGTAGATTCCCCGAAGGTGAATGGCTTCGGCGACGCGGCCGATGCCGAGCATGTTGGCTGCGATGCGCATTGGTACGCTGCGATCGATGTGGATCTTGAGACGTCGCGGAACGAGGTCTTCATCACCTTCTCAAGGCGGTTGTAGACGTCCTGCGCCTCCCAGAAGAGATGCTGCTCGTCCTGCACCCATTCGAAGTAGGACACCGTGACGCCGCCGGCATTGCAGAGAATGTCGGGAATGATGAAGACGCCTTTGGCCTGAAGGATGCGATCGGCGGCAGGAGTGAGTGGTCCGTTGGCCGCTTCGGCGATGATGCGCGCCTTAATGGTGTTCGCATTCTCGCCAGTGACGGCGTTCTCAAGTGCCGCGGGTACCAGGATGTCGCAATTCAATGCGAGCAGTGCGGCAGGTTCGATGGGCTCGCTGCCCGGGAATCCGTACACATGCCCGGCGATTCTCTTTCATGTGCATGAGTTCCGGAATGTCGAGGCCGTCGCGGCTGTAGATTGCGCCGGTGGAATCGCTGACGGCGACGATGCTGGCGCCGGCTTCATGCAGAAGTTGTGCCGCGATCGATCCGGCATTGCCGAAGCCTTGCACCGCGACGGTTGCGCCTTTCAGCGGAATGTCGAGGTGCTCGCATGCGCATTGAATGGTGTAGAAGCAGCCGCGGCCTGTGGCTTCATTGCGGCCGAGCGATCCGCCAAGGCTGATGGGCTTGCCGGTGACGACGCCGGGAATGGTGTAGCCCTTGGTCATGCTGTAGGTGTCCATGATCCAGGCCATGGTTTGCGAATTGGTGTAGACGTCGGGCGCGGGAATATCCTGCTCGCGGGCCGATGAGCGGGAGAATCGCGCTGGTGTAGCGGCGCGTCATCCGCTCGAGCTCGCCTTGCGACATGTGTTTCGGATCGCAGGTGATGCCGCCTTTGCCGCCGCCGAACGGGATGTTCACGACCGCGCATTTCCAGGTCATCCATGTGGCCAGCGCCTTCACTTCATCCAGCGTGACCTGCGGATGGAAGCGAATGCCGCCTTTCGCAGGACCGCGCGCTGTGCTAGTGCTGCACGCGATAGGCTTCGAAGCGGCGGATGTGACCGTCGTCCATGCGCACCGGCACCGTTACGGTCAGCACGCGCTCGGGAAACTTGATCATCTCCCGTGTATCGTTGTCGAGGCCCAAGGGCGTTGGCTGCGGAGTCAAAATTCTCCATCGCCACGTCATAGGCGTTGTCTGCGAGTTTTGTTGCGAGCATTGCATTTCCTCCTTGGCCACACCGTTTACCGCGCGGGTGCATCAGGAGATGTTTGCTCCATCAACGACTACACAACCATGGAGGCGAGTTCCTGCTCGTGCTTCATCCGTGACTGGTAAACAGGCGTGAGCCAGTTCCAGTAAGACTGCAAGTGTCCGCGGGTGGCATCGAAATACAGCTTTTGTATTGCGTGCGTCACCGCTCCGATATCACCGTCTTTCACCGGGCGATGATCGACGCGCACGATGGGCGCGACGCCGACTGCGGTGCCGGTGAAAAACAGTTCGTCACATATGTAGAGTTCGCTGCGGTCGATGGATCTCTCGATGACGCGCAGTCCCATTTCGCGAGAGGCGAGTTCCATGATGGAATTGCGGGTTATGCCTTCGAGGGCATTTTCAGTTACTGAGGGCGTGATGAGCTTGCCGTCGCGGACCATGAAGAGATTCGAGGTGGCGCCTTCGGCAACATGTCCGTTCTCGTTGAGGAAGATGGCTTCGTCGAAGCCGGATCCGCCGTGCGTCGTCGCTTGCCAGTGCGCTGTTCACATAGGCGCCACAGATTTTGGCGCGCGCCGGAATCGCATTGTCTTCGATCCGCCGCCAGGAGCTTACGCCCGCGTGCAGCCCCTTGTCACTGTGCAAATACTCGCCGAAGGGAAGGGCGATGACGGCGAAAGAGTCCTGGTCATCAGTACTGACGCCGATGCGCTCGGCGGACTTGAAAGCGAGGGGCCGGACGTAGATGTTGGTATGGAATGCATTGCGACGCATCAGCTCGACGGTGATGGCGCACAGCTTCAGGAACGGTGGCTGGGACATGGATGCGTAGGATGCCGCAGTTCTTCTTCCAGCGCTCGTAGTGTTCGTGCGCGCGAAGGATGAATAGATCATCGTCGGTGGGTACCCAGTGTGCGCGAATGCCCTCGAAAACGCCGGTGCCGTAATGCAAGGCGTGGGTGAGGATGTTGACGTGCGCATCGCGCAGCGGCATGTACTTGCCATCGAAGTAGACAATCAGATTTGGATCGGCAGTGGCTTTCATACGGCAACCTCTTTGCGCGATTCGCGATACAGTTCGCGCCCTCGCGCCAGGGCACGCTCATCGAGCTGATACCAACGCTCGGATTTGACCATGCGGCGGAGGGCCGCATCGATACTGGCCTGCGGCAGTCCACCGGAGATTTCAAGCAGCGCGCCGAGCATGACCATGTTGGCGGCGCGGGGGTCGCCGAGTTCGTCGGCGGCGCGGGTAAAGTTGAGCGCGAGCACGTTGACGTCGTCCCGCTCGCAATCTTCGGGGAACGTGTCGCCGTTGTAGATGACCCATCCGCCGGGCTTCACGCTCCTGTCGAACTTGCGCAGCGACGGCTCGTTCATGGCGACGAGGAAATTCGGAACCGCCACGAGGGGCGAGTCGATGGTTTCTCTGGAGACGCGCACATGGCAGTTGGAAGTGCCGGAGCGCATTTCGGGGCCGTAGGAGGGCAGCCACGAAACTTCGAGACCTGCGTCGAGGCCCGCTTCGGCCAGTACTTCGCCGAGCAGCAGAACGCCCTGTCCGCCGAAGCCTGCGACGCGGACGTGAAGATCGATGGGATTCGCTTCGTGTTCGCACGACCGGAATCGTCAGGCTGATCGTCGTGGACGATGCCGAGGATTGCGGGAATCTCTTCGAGAGCCGGAGCAGGATTCGCGGCGATGCGCGGTTCGCGATCTTTTGTACGGTCGCAGACGACGCCGAGAGGATAGGTCTTTTCCATCACATCGCGGACCCAGTGCTGCGACTCGACCGGCGGACATTTTCCAGATTGTGGGGCAAGGCGAAGGACTTCGATCATTGAAAATCCGAGGCCGCGCACCTGGTTCTCAACGGCCCGCCGAATGGCCCGCGATGGCTTGCGCTATCTGCTTGTTGTCGCCGAGGCCGATGCGCTCAATGTAGACGGGAGCGTCGAGGGTTGCGAGCAGTTCGCTCATGCGCAGCGGATAGCCTTCGTTCGCATTGGTGCGGCCGAGAGGAGTGGTGGTGCTCTTCTGCCCGATTAGCGTGGTAGGCGCAGCCTGGCCGCCCGTCATGCTGTAGATGGCATTGTTGACGAAGATGACGGTGATGTTTTCGCCGCGATTGGCCGCATGCAGAATTTCAGCGGAACCGATTGCGGAGAGATCGCCGTCGCCCTGGTAGCTGATGACGATGCTGTGCGGGTGGCTGCGTTTCGCCGCTGTTGCAACCGCGGGCGCGCGGCCGTGCGCTGCCTGGATATTGCCAACGTCGAAGTAGTTGTAGGCGAAGACGGAGCAGCCGACCGGACTAATGAGGATCGTCTGGTCCTGGATGCCGAGCTGATCGATGGCCGTGGCCAGCATCTTGTGCACGATGCCGTGGCCGCAGCCGGGACAATAGTGGGTCTGGTGCTGGAGTTCTTCTTTGCGCTCATAGGTCTTGTAGAAGACCTTTGGCTTGGCGTGTACGACTTCGTAATCGGATTCCAGCATTAGACATGGGCCATCTGCTCCTTTTCCGCGCAAGCCTGCGCATGAGCCAGAACAAATTTAAGGACCTCTTCGTGCGATGGCACATTGCCACCCATTCGATTGAGGAATTCGACTGGACGTGAGCCGTTCAAGGCGAGGCGAACATCTTCGATGAGTTGACCGTTGCTCATCTCAACGACGATGAAGGATTGAGCATGCCGGGCGAGGCGCTGGAAATCCGCTATCGGGAAGGGATACAGCGTGATGGGCCGTAACAAGCCCAACTTTGATTCCCATCTGGCGAGCGTCCGCAACGACGGCCTTGAGGATGCGGCCGACAATGCCGTATCCGACGAGAACGATGTCGGCGTCTTCGGTGTACCAGTGTTCTGCGCGGGTTTCATGCTTCTCAGCGTGGCGGTACTTTGCTTCGAGGGCGTTGTTGTGCGCCTCGAGATCGTCGGTACCCATGTGCAGGGAGGTGATCATGTTGGCGCGCGATTCGGCGGTTCCGGCGACGGCCCACTCGGGCAGCGGCGGCAATGATTGCTTTCTCTGCGAACTCGACCGGCTCCATCATCTGGCCCACGAATCCGTCGGCGAGGATGACAACGGGATTGCGATAGCGATCAGCAAGTTCGAAGGCGAGCGCTGTCAGGTCGGCCATCTCCTGGACGGAGTGGGGCGCGAGCACGATAGTGCGATAGTTGCCGTTGCCTCCGCCCTTGACGACCTGGTGATAATCACTTTGCTCAGAGGCGATGTTGCCGAGGCCGGGGCCGCCGCGGGTGATGTCGGCGATGACGCAGGGCAATTCGGCGCCTGCCATGTAGCTGATGCCTTCCTGCATGAGGCTGATGCCGGGACCGCTCGATGCCGTCATGCAGCGAATGCCGGCCGAAGAGGCACCGTAGAGCATGTTGATGGCGGCCACTTCGCTTTCGGCTTGCAGGAAGACTCCTCCGACCTGCGGCATGTAGAGGGCCGCAGCTTCTGTAATTTCACTGGCCGGCGTAATCGGATAGCCGTAGAAACCGCGGCAACCGGACAGGATCGCGCTCCTTACAATCGCTTCGTTGCCTTTCATCAGTTGCTTGCGCATGCGAGTGCCTCCTGATGCTGAATGGCTGCGCCGCTGCGACGTAGACGGAGAACCGTAATGGCGCCGGGCTCAGGGCAGGCCATGAAGCAGATTCCGCAACCGGTGCATCCTGTTCCGTTGTAGGTCGCGGTGCGATAGCCGTAGTGATTGAGTTGCTCGCTCAGATGAATCGCCTTCGGCGGGCAAGCTTCGATGCAAAGTCCGCAGCCCTTGCACTCATTTACATCTACGCGCAGCAGGCCTCGATCTCGCTTGATCGTGCCCGTCTTCTCCGCGACTGTCATAGTTGACTCCTCATACTGGTTGCTGCATCACGCATATGTGGGGACCTTGCGTTCGAGGTAGTGCGCGCGTATCGCAAAGTCTTCAAGTTCCTGTTGGAAGCGCGGATCGGCAATAGCTATGAATGCTTCGGCGCGCTCCCTGAGTGTCTTGCCGTGCAGGTATGCGATTCCGTGTTCGGTTACGACGTAATGGACATCAGCGCGGGACGTCACAACGCCTGCACCGGGCTCGAGGACCGGCACGATTCGAGATACTGCCTGGCGGCATGCGGTGGCGGGCAGTGCGATGATTGGAATTCCTCCGCGCGATCGTGCAGCGCCGCGAATGAAATCGATCTGCCCGCCGCAGCCGCTATAGGGCCTGGTGCCGAGCGAATCGGCGCACACTTGCCCTGTCAAATCGATTTGCAGGGCAGAGTTGATGGCAACCATGCGATCGTTCTGCGCGACGACGAATGGGTCGTTGATGTAAGAGATGGAACGGAACTCGAAGCTGGGATTGTTGTCGATGTAGTCGAACAGTTTCTGCGTGCCGAGAACGAATGCCGCGACTGCCTTGCCGCGGTGGATCGATTTGCGATGCTCCGTTGATCACTCCCGCTTCCATCAGGTCGATGACGCCGTCCGGACACATTTCGGTGTGAATTCCGAGGTCGTGCTTGTCGTGGAGACAATGCAACACCGCCTCGGAGATGCCGCCGATTCCGGGCTGAAGTGTTGCGCCATCGGGAATGAGCGAGGCCACATTGCGCGCCACGCTCATGTGCATCTCAGTGATGGGCTCGGTGTGCAACTCAAGCAGCGGACGCGAGGTGAGAACGAATGCGGAAATCTGGCTGACGTGAATGGAGGTGTCGCCATGGGTGCGTGGGGCGCGGTCGTTGACCTCGGCGATGACGGTCTTTGCGCAACGGGCCGCGGTCATGGTGCAATCGACGGTGGTGCTGAGGCTGACGAATCCGTGCGCATCGGGCGGTGTTACCTGCATCAGCACGACATCGAGCGGTAGAGCTCCGGATTCGAAGAGGGATTCAATTTCGCTGAGGAAGATCGGCGTGTAATCGGCGCGTCCCGCGGCCACGGCCTCGCGTACGTTCTCGCCGAGGAAGAGGCCGCGAAGGCGGAAATGGCCTTCGTACTCGGGTTTTGTGTATTCGGCTTCGCCGAGGGTCTTCATGTGGACGAGCTCGACGTCGATGAGCTCAGGTGCGCGGGCGACGAGTGCATCGATGAGCGGCTTGGGCGTGCCGCAGCTCGGTTGAATCCAAACTCGATCTCCGGAACGCACTGCTTTGAGTGCTTGTGCCGCGTTAACGCACCTGCTTCGGTATTCCTCTTGCCAGCTCACAATGTTTCGTCTCCGGGCCGATTTACCTAACAACTTCAGGGTGCTCTTGAAGTTTGAGCGTCAGAGAGCATGCCCCAAAGCCCGGAATATGTTGCTCTCGCTCACCGTATCCGTACTGTGACCGCAGTCACCCCTGAAGCCCGGCAAACATATGGGTTTGCGGGCGGTTCCTTGACCGCCAAAAAGAAGGAAAACAGGCCTCAAAAGTTGCATGTTGAAGGTTGATTCCGGTTTTGCGGGATGCGCCTGAGCAGAATGCGAAGTGGGCTTCGCAAATGCCGGAGTTTGACCGAGTTGAGTCAATCAGCGAGCCAGCTATTTCGGGAAAGTACAACCCCCTTCACTTTGCTTCACATCTGACCTGCTGTACGCGTACGAGATTGTGCGTTCGTTCCAGGAGAAGCAATACAGGAGAGGAAATATATGAAATCTACAGATATCCGGTACAAATTCCTGCTTAGCTCAGCCAGCATTCTGGTTGGCGCGATGTTAGTTGCAGGATGCGACAAACCTACACACCCCGATGAGAAAGCAGCGGTCAATGATTCACTCAAGAACAACAACCTGAGCGCCGTGGATGTCTCGCAGGACCGGGAAAAAGGAGTGATGACGATCAAGGGCAATGTGGATTCGCAGGAACTGAAGAGCCAGGCTGAAAATGTTGCCAAGCAGGCAGCGCCCGACTACACGATTGCGAATGAGATTGGTGTAAGGCCTCCGGGCGCGAACGAAGCTGGCGCGGTGGCTTCAAACCTGGACAGCGCGATTGAGGACAATTACAAGGCAATGATCAAGTCTCACGCGAGCCTGAACGATCAGAGCATCAGCGCTGATGCCAAGAATGGCACTCTCGTGCTGAAGGGCACGGTAAAGACGACCAAGCAGAAGAAGGAAGCTGAAGATCTTGCCAAGAAGGTGCCGAATGTACAGCAGGTCGTGAACGAGATCGAAGTCAACCCCAAGAAGCATTCGACTGCGACTTCGTAAGCAGGATTAGATTGCCTATTTCAGCTTGAAGAAAGAATCGTAGATACATTCATCCGTAGCCCCGGCAGCGACCCCCTCCTGCCGGGGCTTTCTTGCGTGTTCCGTTATTGGGACACTGGCACATGGAATTCCCTGATCGGTAATCGCGACTTTGCTTTCTGCGCTGGTCATGGCGCTACGCCGGCCGTTCAAGGTGAGAATCGAAGTGCGCGCGATTGCGATTCGAGGTTGTGCGGAGGAAGGCGGCATATGTACTGGATCTGGATTCGGTGGTTTCAACCTGTCCTTTTTGGGTTTGGCCTTGGTGTTCTGGCGATGGTCTTGCACGAATGCGGTCATCTTACGGCAGCTGCCGCACTGGGCGTGCGCGTGAAACGAATCGGAATCGATTGGAAGAAAGGACTCTACACGGTTCGAGAGCAGGGTACTGTGCACCAGAATCTGATCATCGCGCTAGCTGGTCCGTCGGTGAATCTGTTGCTGATTGCGCTTGAGCCGTGGTTTCCGATGTTCAGCCTGGCGAACTTGTGCTGTCTGCTTGCGAATACGCTGCCCATTGACGGTTCAGATGGGTTTCGGGTTGCGGATTGCTGGCGCCGGATTCGAGACGGCGGGCTTGCGAATTGAAGTCCGCGAGAAGTAACCGATGATAGTCGCCCGGATCAGGCGTGGCGCGGGGTGCGTTGGGTTTGTTTGGCTGCTTAAAGCGCTCATTTATCGGTGATTGGCATCACATTCGGGTTGCTCCGACGGGTCAGAGTGCACGATGGAAGTTGTACTTTTGTTACCACGATCGTGCGATGCCCTAAAGGAGATAAGTGGCTAGACTCTCAATCGTGGAGAACTTCTATGAGAGAGAACGTTCATAAAGACGTTTACCGATTCGCATACGATGAGGCGTCTACGGAGCTTCGCAAAATTCTGAAATCGTTCGAGCAGTTGTGCGCACAGAAAAACCGTGTCGAGAAGCTCATGGAGGTCCTGAAGCCCGAGATTGGGATGGCGGAGCAGGGCGAAAACGGCAATCAGGTGAAGCGAACGACTCACCTGCCGTACTGCACCGTTGTTACTCGCCTCACGGTTCTATAGTAAGTTCGATCCGCCCCAACCCGATATTCCCCGTTGATATCAGCCAGACGCGACCCCAGACGCGTCTGGCTGATATCGTTTCCCGCTCAGAAAACCGCATAACTGCTGACCGCCTGATTGGCCAAAGATTGGCCGACCGCGATTTTGCACTAAGCGGGCTTTCTTTATTTGAATCAATCACTTAAACGGAAGGCGGGATTCAAGAGACCGGGTTCGAATTCATCAGGCGGTTCGGAGCCGGCTGTTTTTCGCAGGTTCCGATTGAATTTCGCTCGTGAAATTGAGAAGATCCTTTCCTACGACTGGTTTCCGAGCGAGGGAGCCGAAAGCGATTGAAGGGCCAACGCAGGCGGGTAGCCGCAACCCTTCCCCAAGACCGTGGACCTATGGATACCAGAGTCTTTTGCGTGTACAACCTAGCCCGAGGAGTCTTCCTCAGCTCAAAGGTGACTGTCGCCGACACCGCGAGTGAGCCTTTGAAGATGCTGAAGGTGCTGGTGGGCGGGCTGGGGTTGGATACGGTATCCGGTCTTTTGCTATCGCCGCTTTATGCCGCGCCCGCGGTTCCGCGGCTTTTTCCGTTTGATCTGCTCTATCTGGATAGCGATAACCAGGTCGTGGATGCAGAGGAGATTCTACCCGGAGTCGAATTTCCGCCGTTTCGTCCGGATGTCGCGAGCGCGCTCCTCCTGGCACGTCACACACTGCAATCCACAAAGACGGTACGGGGCGATCGCCTGCTGATCGGCTGCAAAGAGGAGATTGAGCAGGAGATTGCGGATGGAAAGACACACGCGGCCGAACCCGTCTCGCAGAATGGAAAGTCGTATCGCGGCAAGCTTCCAGTATCAGTCCCGGCAGAAGAAAGAGAAGTTGCGTGGGCAGAGCCGGAGAGGTCATTGATTGCAGCCCAGGTTTCTTCGGCTGTAACTGCAGTACCCGAAAACGCTGTGGTGGCTACGGCAGTGGAGTCTGTGGCGGCGGAGACTCCGGTCATTTCGATTACCGAAGTGGTTCTGGAGAGACCCCACAGTCAACAGGCGCCGACTATCAATGGGCAGCACGGAGGCGTCGAAGATCTTTTCGCGAACTGGGTGGATACGCCTTCCGTGGCTACGGAATGGATCCCGCGGAATGGCGCGCCTCAAGCGAGAAGGACAAGTCCACCGCAGCCTGCCTCCGCTCTTCCGCTATCTCCTGTGCCGGAGACGGTGACGGGGCCCAATTCGAATGCGGCGGCTATTGCTCAAGATGTTGTGGAACCAGTGAAGACGAAGCAGGAGAGCATGGTGGGCTTGCCGGTAGCCGCCGATAGGGGATCGCCGGGTGCTCCGCGAGAATTGCCAGAGAGGCGCGAGGACTCTGGCGCGACTGCACAGGCAGAGACTCGAAAGAAGGGCATGGTTTTAAACCAGAAGCCAGCGCAGACGAATAGTTGGTCGGCGGTAACGGTGCCGGGAAGGAATATTGATTCGATGCGCATCGCGCCGCCACCACTGGCGACCACCTTCACGGTTACGCAGTACGGAATGTGGCAAGTGAGCATGCCTACGGCCGTCAAGTCTCTGACTGGAGTTCAAGGGTCTGTGGCGGAACGGCCTGCTGCCTCCGCGGCCCGGTCGAGCAAGGCGGCAGAACCGCAAAAGCTGGACGATGATTTGGGGGTTTCCGCGAAGGTTCCGCTCTCATCCAGCATTTCGAAACCCGCACGGGAGAGATCGCCCAAGCCTCCTTTGGCTGCGGCGGGACAGGCTTCCATGACGGCTGCTGCGGATTTGAAGCCGCTGGTGGATGTGTTGAAGAGCGCCGTGGAACAACTGCCAGACAGGGTGACAGGCGCAGCAGGGCAGCTTCAGGCAGCGAAGACTACCGTTACCATTCCAGCCGAGACAGAAAAACCGAAAGCTCTTGTGGAAGACGCGAGCATTGCGGAAATCGTGGAAGCAGTGCGAAAGAGCAAGCCGGCCGAAGCCACGGTCTTTGTGGAACCGAATACCGCCGAGCCGGTACTGACCGCTGCCGCGAAACAGGCAGTCGACAAGAGAAGAGCTGCTTCCACTGCGCCGACCCGCAGTTCGCTGACCCAGGCATCGCCCAGCATTGGGCGGGCTGAGCAGCAAATCCGAAGATTTCGACCCAGCCGGTGAATACTAACGGAAAGGCCAAGGAGCAGCCCCTGAGCCTTGGAATGCGGTTCAAGCGCTGGCTTAATCCTGTAGCCCCAACCAATAGTGATCGGCGCAAGGCGTATCGGCGTTATGTGCCCGGGATGGTCGCTCACTATTACACCGGCGGAGCGCCGAAGCCACACGATGTTGCGGACATCAGCATGACCGGCATTTACCTGCTGACCGATGATCGCTGGATGCCGGAGACAATGATCCAGATGACTCTGCAAAAACCGTGCGCGAAGGGAGAGCGGAAACAGTCCATCACGGTCCTCGCAAAGATAGTGCGGCGAGGTTCTGATGGTGTGGCAGCGCAGTTTGTGACGCCGGAAACACTCGACCGGAATAGCCATGACGTCCAACCAACGCAGACCACCGACAGATTCGCTCTCGCCCGTTTTATCTGATCGGGCGGTTTAGCGTTCTGCGCGCCGAAAAGCGCCTCAATCATGGGACATACCACCTTGGTAACCGGTACTTCGGTTCCTTTGCGGGCAGGCAATTCAACTTAATGGGTATGGGAACGTCTTTTGTCTGAGTGATACGTTGATCAGGCCAGCAACCCGACCCCTATTTGTACTGGTGCCCCGGAAAGGAATCTGCGACTATGGACGTGCTGATCCAGGACAGGTCCGAGCAAGCCAAAGCGACTCCACAACTCGCTGAGATCAAGGTCATTCACTCCTCGAACCCCCCGTTGGAGAAGAACATGACGGCCTCCCGCCCCAAAGAACCGTTGATGAAGCGGTTAATGCGTTGGTTAGTTCCGGACCAGCGCGTAGCCAACCGCCACACGATGCCGCCACTGGTCGCTTACCTTGGGCTGGTTCAATCTTCGAAGGTATACAAGATCGGTGACGTCAGCGTGGCTGGGTTCTACATGCTTACCGAGGAGCGCTGGATCCCTGGTACAGGATTTCCAGTGACTCTTGAGCGCACGGACGATTCCGCAAACGGGCAGACACTGACGGTGTTCTCCACCGTGGTGAGGACTGGCGCGGACGGCGTGGGGTTCACTTTCCTTCGTCCAGCGGACGAGGAAAATCACGATGGCGAGGCATATGGGACGACGCGGGTGGACCTGACCAAGCTCGCACAGTTTCTGAAAGGGCTTCCCCTGTCGGAGTCGAGCTCAGAGGCGTGGGAGCGCGCATCGTAGCGGCTGGATCGAATCTTCAGATCACGTTTGGGCGATTGCAGGCGTCATGCGGCGCGATGGGCTGATCTAAAAAGATTCCGGCCTGAGGGGAACTGTATCTGTCGCTCACTTGATTTGGAGCGCGGCACGCACAAGTGCAAGAGCAATCCGCAACGAGGTCGCAGGATTTGTTCTCGATTCGTTTCTCAGGATTCGTTCTCGGAGAAGGGCCACCTTCCTATTGAAGGCGAGCCCTTCCCGGAGATAAAACCGACGGTGATTACGACCGGCGGAACGAGCGCAGACCGAACGAAGCGCCCAACAACAGCAAGCCCAGAAGGCCAACGAAAGGCAATGAGCTGCCTGTCTTGGGAAGAGCCGGAGCGGGAGCAGGAGCAGCAGCTGCTTCTTGCGGAGCGGCAGCTGGAACTGGAACCGGCTCCGCTACGACGATCAGGACCGCCTGATTCGGAGCAGGAGGAGGAGGAGGAGGCATCTGCCCAGCCAGGATCTTCTTCTGCGTTACCACTGTTTCCGGAACTTCGACGATCTTGGTCGCAGTTACCGTCATGCCCTTCTTTAGACCCCAGGCGTCTACCATCTGGCCGTTAACATCAAACTTCTGGCCTTTGGGAATCTTGAATTCCTGGTTTGTGTTGTTGTCGAGGGTGAGAATTACGCTCAATGGCGGATTGACGTGCCAGACCTTGCCGGTGACGCTTTGCGTCGTTGTGATCATTTTCGGTGTCGTGGTCGTAATGGTGGTGCGCTCGATCGTCATGCCTGGCTTCAGGTCATGGATGCCGAGTTGCTGACCAGCGACTGTGACGCGGGCGGCTTCTGGAACGTTCGGGAAATGCCGGATCTGGCCGGCTTCGTCCTTCACGTAGAGGTCATTTCCGGAAACCATGACGACCGTTCCCTTTTCGACCTTGACGTCATGGGTTGCAGCCCCGCTTGTGGTTGACGTAGAAGTTTGCACCTGCGCGTTTACGGCCGCAGAGGAGGCCAAGAAAACCATGCCTGCCGCCACAGCCAGCAAACTGTGTAGAGTTGTGCTTTTAACTTTCATTGCGAATTCTCCTTGTTGTTTTTTCCCAAGCCTGCGGAAGTGGTTGTGGGTTGATTTCCTGAGCCGACAAGCGGCCGACGCGCTGCGATAGAGGCGTGGACAATGAACCGTTGGGGTGCATCGCCCACGAAATAAAACGGGTAACACGTAACCAGGGTGAGAGAGGATCTGCTGCGCGGCTCCAGCACATGAACGTCAGCGGGACTGACAATTTCAATTTGATCCACGACGTAAGTGTCTCTCTCGGTGGTCATAACCAGATCAATCTCGTCTCCAACCGAAATGTCTTTCAGTCCTCTGAAGAAACCGTCGCGGTGCCCAGCGATTCCAGCGTTGCCCGGATCACCCAGCGTCGCGGTTCCAGCGATTCGTCCTACTCCCCGGTTCAGCGTCAGATCGTCCGTTCCTTCGAAGACCGGGACCCGGATTTTCACCTTCGAAATCTCGAGCACAGCCAGAGGAAGGCCCGAGGCATTCAGCAGACTGCTTTTGTAGGCCTGAATGCGTTTCGCCGCCCAGAGACTGAAATCGACATTCCCAGTGGGTTCGGCTGGTTTTGCCACATCATTCTGTATAGCGGCAGCCTGCGCGTGCTCAAAGTGCCACAGTGCAAATCGGGAAAAAATCTCCCCATGGAGCAGCGCTACCAACCAGACGGCCAAAAGCACCGATCCGGCAATGAGTAAGCACCGCTCGAAAAAGATTGAGGTTGTTTTCACACTCCTCAAGAAGTTGCCTTCTAGTGATGAGCAAGTATCGTCATCCGAGTGATCCCATCCGGATGTTGCAACGATTAAGAGGAAACTAACGACAAGCTGCCGAAGTCGCAACTGTCATAAATAACAGTCGGGGTGCCAAAGAAACCTAGGTCGATTGCGGGCTGGCGGGAAATCGCGTGAGCGAATGCAGTGAGCGCAGATTGATGAGCAGTGTTCTCAAGCCGGCGTTCATCTGCGAAATGCATGCAAGCTCTTGCTGACATAATTGAAGCGTTTCTTCGAAAGGTGAAACTTCCGGTTTACTATCGTGTTGCAGCGTTCAACCGCAAAAACCGGCGCGATGACGATAGTCCTTCCTCCCTCGGATAGCAAACACTAATAAATGAGGCCTGATGCGATCGAAGTCGAGCTGTACAAAGCTTTTTGTTTTCATTGTTCTGGTGCTCTGCCAGATAACCTCAGCGCAAACGCCTGTCCCCACGGCGCAGCAGTTGGATCAATTGCTGGCTCCGGTTGCGCTTTACCCTGATTCTCTGCTGGCGCAGATTACAACGGCATCGACGAATCCTCAAGAGATTCTGGATGTCTCGAACTGGCTGCAGCAGAACCAAGGGCTGCAGGGGACGGCGCTCACCGATGCGGCAGAGGCGCAGGGTTTCGATGCGGCGTTTATTGCCCTGGTGAATTTTCCTGACGTGCTGAACATGATGGCGGAGAACGTCGACGACTTCGCCTCTATTGGACAAGCGTTTTCTGCCGATCAGGGAGCAGTGAGTGCGTCGGTTCAGAGGCTGCGCGCACAGGCGTATGCTGCCGGGAATTTGCAAAACAATCAGCAACAGGAAGTGGAGGTGCAGCAGTCAGCCGGGCAGACGATCTACGTGATTCAGCCTGCAAACCCGCAGGTGGTTTATGTGCCGGTCTACAACCCTACAGTGGTTTACGTCAGGCCTCCTACGAATGTTGTGGTTGTGAGTTACGGGCCGGCAATTCCGATCGGGTTTTGGTATATGAGCGCGCGGCCGTGGGGATGGATGGGATGGGGCTGGAACTGGACCTCGCACCGGTGCTACTACAATCACACGGTCTGGGTGGGATGGAGAAACCCTTACCGTCCGCCGCACATCTGGTATCGCCCGCGGCCGGTGCCCTATAACAGTCGCCCAGGATATGGCGGCAACTGGCACTATCGCCCACCGAATTATCGTCCACCCACGCCGGTGAAACTCCCGGCGAATCGCCCACCCTGGGGGCCGAATCACAGGCCCGGTTATCCTCCGCCGCCGAACAACCGGCCTGGTACGGGTCGACCGCCTATGCCGCAACCGAAGCCAGGGAAGCCCTCGCAACCGATCGCCAAGCCTTATCCGAATCGGCCGCCGGAGACGAAGCCGGCTCCACTGCCAAGGCCGAGTCCGCAGCCGAGACCGACTCCGCAACAACCGCGGCCGAGTCCCAGGCCGGTTCCTCAGCAACCGCGGCCGACTCCTCAGCCGAAGCCGAATCCGCAAAAGCCGAGGCCTGCTCCTCAGGCGAAACCTGCACCACAACCACGGCCTGCTCCGACGAATCAGGCCGCAACCGCAGGCAAAATAGGCTTGCAATTGGACGGAGCGCGGTCCGCGATGCGGACGAAGTCCCTGAGCTGAGAGTCGAGATTAGTTTGGAGGCGGATGCGACGAGTTGGAGCGGGTCACTTCGATGCGACCATGCGCTCTTTCATTGCGTACTGTACCAACTCGGCATTGTTCTTGAGATGGAGGATTTCCATGACGCGGTATTTGTGAAAGGCGACTGTTCTCGGGGTTAAGGTCAAGTCCGACGCGACCTCTTTCATGGACTTTCCTTCGGCCAGCAACTGCACCACCTGCTTTTGCCTCGTCGTCAACAGGCCTGGCATTCCATTCGTTCCCTCATACTCAGTCTTCAGGTCAAATGAGTCGCCACCGATGAGAGGTGAGATATAGGGCTTGCCTTTAATCACGCTTCGGATCGCGATGGGCAACTCCGCGGCGGCGGCGGTCTTTGGCAGGAATCCGAATGCGCCGCGCCGAAATGCTTCGGCTGCCATCGCACGGTCGGCGTTCATGGTGAGAAAGACAATCTTGACTGTGCGCTTGACGCTTCGAATGTGTTCACAGGCGTCCAAGCCATTGAGCAGAGGCATGGAGATGTCGACCAAGGCCACGTCGGGATTGAGGCGGCAAACGGAATCGATGAGGGCCTGACCGTTACTAACAATCGCAACAACTTCAAATTCCGTTTCCAGAAGTTGTTTGCAAGCCTCAGCGATCAATGTGTGATCGTCAGCGATGATGATTCTCGGACGGTATTTTTCGAACATGGCATGATCCCTTGGTGGAAAGCTGCCGACGTGGGTGAACTTGCACGATCCTGGATAGGAAGAGAAAGAACACTCGGTAGAGTAGACCGCAGGATATACCCCTTACGGCACGTCCGCCTACCTGTCAGTTTTGCCAGTATCCGGCATGTTTTGTTCCTAACTTCGCACGGACCGATCCAGTTTCAAGAAGCGAGAACCACCTATTATGCTTCTTTTCTGCGGAGTTGTCCTGTCAATTTTGCCAGTATCGAATTCGACGGTCGGTTTCTAAGCTTTGTTGTGATATTCAAATCGTTGTAGATGTATCCGGAGGGAGAGTCGATGCGTGGAAGTGTGGTGTTTCATTCTTGTCTGCTGCTGTCGGTAGCACTTTGTGTGGGCTGTTCAAAGCACCCGAGCGACGAAAAGATACAGAGCGAGATTCAAGCTAAGGTTGCTGCTGATCCCGAGGTAAAGGACTCTGGCGTTGGGGTTGTCGCGAAAGAGGGTAAGGTAACGCTGACCGGAAAGGTGAAGAGCGCTGCGGTAGAGAAGAAGCTGCAGGAGATCGCGAAGGAAGAGCCGGGAGTTACCGATGTTGTCGACCAGACCTCTGTAGATTCAAGCTTGCCGACAGGGACTGAACCGGCACCGGCGCCTGTAGCGGCGAATGTTGAGCCTTCGCCTGCTCCTCTTCCTCCGCCTCCCCAGCCAATTGTCGTCCCAACCGGAACTGTGTTGACGGTTCGCATCGTGCAGCCATTGAGCTCCAAGACGAGCCAAGCCGGGGGCACGTTCTCGGCGACCATGGCTCACCCGATCACGATCGACGGGAAGACGGTGATCCCGCAAGGGGCGAAGGCTTTCGGAATCGTTCGCGATGCGAAGAAGGCCGGGAAATTCAAGGGTGGAGCTGTTCTTTCATTGGGTCTTACTTCGATCATTGTGGACGGGCAACACTACAACATCGTGACCGATGACGCGAGCCAGGAGACCAAGGGCAAAGGCAAACGGACTACAGGGTTGATGGTAGGCGGCGCGGGCGCGGGTGCAGCAATCGGTGGCCTGGCTGGTGGAGGCAAGGGAGCTGCGATTGGTGCACTCGCTGGCGTAACCGCAGGCGCAATCGGTGCCGGAGCGTCGGGTAATAACAGAGACATTGAACTTCCTTCAGAGTCGGCACTAACCTTTGCACTCACTCAGCGGCTGACGCTCAAGCCGTAAACGCGCCAGCAGACCCTTCGCGAACACTGTTGACCAGATGAGCTGATTTTCAGTTTGTCTGGTCGCAGGGCCGGTGCTGCTGACCTACCGGCTTTCGCGTGGGACAAGATTCCATCTTTTTCCTTGTAAGTCGCAAAGACCTTTTGTTCAGAGTCACTTCACCTGAAACTCACGCAAAGGCGGCCGCAATTACTCTGGCGTTGGTGAATAGCCCGGGCAGTTACCTGAAAGAGAGGTTCCATGAGTCGGCTAATTAGCCAACCTGTTTTCGTAATTCTGATTACTTTTACGACGATGTGGTTGTCGGCGAACCTGGGGGCGCTGTACGGGGAAAGGATGCGACCCCTCAATGATGAAAAGCGGGAGGATTTCGGCACAGTTCTGGCCGCCACTTTGACACTGCTTGGACTGCTTATTGGGTTCACTTTTTCGATGTCGATCACCAGGTACGATCAAAGAAAGAACTATGAGGAAGCAGAGGCCAACGCGATTGGGACGGAATATGTCCGTGTAGAGGTGCTGCCCGCTGCTGACGCTGGAAGGGCGAAAGATCTCCTGAGAAAGTATCTTGATCAGCGGATTTTGTTTTATCGGAATCGCGATCATAAAGAATTGCTGCAGATCAACGCGACCACCGCTCAATTACAAAACGATTTGTGGTCGACAGTCCGAGGCCCATCTGAGGCTCAACCGAATCCAATCACCGCGCTTGTTCTGTCAGGCATGAACGACGTTTTGAACTCACAGGGTTACACAACTGCCGCTTGGCTGAATCGCATTCCCATTGCGGCATGGCTGTTGATGAGAGCTATCGCCCTGGGCGCCAATTTTCTGATTGGATATGGAGAGCGACGGAAAGATAAATTCCTGCTCTTGATCGTCCCGCTTGCTGTTTCTCTGTCGTTCTTTCTTGTTGCCGACATCGACAGCCCGCGCAACGGGCTGATTAGTGTGCAGCCTCAAAACCTGATCCTCCTCTCCGAATCGCTGAATGCGACCAGGTGAACCGAATCGCGGATGCAGTGGAAGTTGAGAAAAATAGCATGAAAAGCGGGAAAGATCGGAAGCAGCGTTGCATCAGGCTCGCGATGGTAATTTGGCTGGCGTTGTTTTCGCAGCGGGCAGTTCGAGCACAGGATCTTGCGCCCCGTGCCTATCTCATCACGCCCTACCACTCAAACGCAGTCACGCTCACCTGGTCGTTCTACGACGGCAGTATCGATTTCAACGGCACGCTTCCCAGTAGCGATGCAACGGGAACGTACTCGTTATTCATCGGGAACTTCTATCACTCGTTCGGCATCTTTGGCCGCTCGGCTAATGTTCTCGCCGTTGTGCCCTACGCAGAAGGAAATTTTCAGGGAACGGTGAACGGAGCTGGTGTGCACCTATACCGCTCTGGTCTCACCGATTCGTTCTATCGCGTTGCGATAAACCTGAAGGGGGGCCCGGCGATGGAACCGCGTGAATTCATAAAGTGGAAACAAAAGGTACTTCTAGGCGCGAGTTTAAGGTGCAAGCACCCACGGGACAATATGATCCCACGAAACTCATTAACTGGGGTAGTAACCGCTGGTCCTTCAAGCCCGAATTTGGCTATTCGCAGCGCTGGGGGAAGTGGCTGGTCGATGCTTACACGGGAGTGTGGTTTTTCACAGAGAACAACGACTTCTGGTCACGGAATGAGTTCTATCCGGGGACGAGAACGCAATCGAAAAAGCCCGTCGCATCACTTGAAGCACACCTGAGTCACGACTTCACGCGGAGGCTCTGGGCATCGTTCGATGCGAATTTCTGGGCGGGAGGGGTCACGACGGTGGCTGGTCTTGAAAATCCACTCACGAAAGAGCAGAACTCGCGCCTAGGAGTCACTACTGCGATTCCGATCAGTAAAAGCCAGTCTCTGAAATTCAGTTATAGCAACGGCGCCTACGTCCAATTTGGCGGCGACTATCAAAACGTGTCGGTTGCGTGGCAGTACGCATGGCTGGGGAGACCCAAGTAGAGTTCTCATTACTTGTGAATTACTCGTCTTTGGAGCTAGAATGCTTCTCCGATTCCGAGGATGAAGGTGTGACCGTCTTTTCCCCAGGCGAAGTCGGAACGAAGATTGACATGGTAGGCCTTGCTCAACAGGAGTCTCAATCCAACGCCGCCGGCGGGCAGGAATTCGTTGTGTTTGAACAGCAATTCGTCCCCTCCGGGAATTGCTTCGCCGATACCCCCAAATGCAACGAAGCCCAACCTGTATGGAAGGGCTACCCGCTCCTCAATCTGCGTTGTGGCCATATATCGATCGAAGTACTTTCCGGCTACATATCCTCGTAATTCGTTACCGCTGCCGTAAATGCAGTTCATATAAAACGGGGGCTTCCCGCCGGTTGCGCAGCCATAAGCGTCATAGGCAAGAACCTGCCTCTCGCCAATCTTCCAATATTTATTGAAAGAGCCTGTGTAGGACTGAAGCGTGTACTTGCTGCCCAGGGCGGGGGAGTAAAAATCGGACGTGAAGGTGAAATAGGTCCCGCTGGTCGGATAAAAGCGATTGGGGCTGGTATCTCTTGTCAGCCGAACGCCGAGAGCGGTTAGCTTCGTGGTGAGTCCAATGTCGGGCGGAGGTTGAGCGAATTTAGTGTCGCTTTCAGCGACGGTGATGAGTGAGCTTCCAATCGAAAAACGAGGGCCAAGGAAGAATTTCCAGACTATGCGACGCAAGAATTCCGCGTGGAAAACACTGCCAGTCTGAATTAAAGGAAGCTTCAGTCCTTCGTCAACACCAGTTCCATACAGGTCATAGTTAAGATTGCCGCGGGCATAGATGGCAGTGGACTTGTAGGTATTCTGCTTGAAATAAAGTTGCGCTGCTAACGCAAATGCCCTGCTGCCGTTGTCCGTAATCAACCCGCCGGTTCCAACGACAGAGGGCGGGGAGATTTTGTCGCTCTTGGTGATGGGAAAGATGAAGGCAACTACGGGCACTATTCCTGAACCGAGGGCGGGGTTCGAAATCGGAATTGGGGCGATCACAAAGGATCCGCGTTTTTCGCGCTTCTTCTTTTCTTCTTTTGGCTTTTGCGCTTCGACGCCTGCGGACACCTGTGTCTGCACTGGTTTGGTCTCTTGTCCCAGTGTGTCGCCTGGCTCGTCATTCTCGATTATGAAACGAGATGCAGACAGCAGTTCCTGTCCTGCAACAAGTTGTGAACCAAATGCAAACAGGCCCAATGCACATGACAATCGCAGACTCAGGAAGGCGTTCATTTATGGCCACTCAAAGGATTAGGGCAAGTTACGCGGCATCGGGTCTTGTGATTCCACTTACGGAGATTTTCTGTTTGAGGGCGACCTGCGTCTACTGGCAGAACTGACAGAATGCTTCTCTAAATCGCAGGTTCCGCGGAGCCTGCGTCCAATGAACGCATAGTTGGGGAAGCCGCTGGGTAG
The DNA here is from genome assembly GCA_963782775.1 of uncultured Acidobacteriaceae bacterium. GTDB lineage: Bacteria > Acidobacteriota > Terriglobia > Terriglobales > Acidobacteriaceae > Telmatobacter. The sequence goes on along the minus strand of CAWALE010000009.1, from coordinate 122,736 downwards.
AAACGCTCCTGTCAAATATGACAGTTGTGATACTAGACCGAGCCTCTTTATGCTGCCCCAGATATAGACCACTCGCTGTTTTGCAGCGGATCACGACGCAGACGAACGAACATGTCTGCGGCTGTGCTGACAATACAACGCGCTACATGATGAGTGGATTGAAACGGGGAAGATGCGCGAATGGATCGAAATGTCGTCAGAAGGAATCCAGGCGCTAGCAGTCGTGATCATTGTCGTATCGATCGTTTTTGGTTTTGTGCGCTATGTTCTGCAGTTGGTAAAGCGGGCTCCATCCTCGTATAGCGAATACAAACGATTGCTAGGCCGATCGCTGATGCTGGCACTTGAGATTCTGGTTGCGGCGGACGTGATCCGCACGGTTTTGCTGGATCTGACAGCCCAAGGCCTGGAGATACTCGGTGCGCTGGTTGTGGTGAGAACGTTTCTCAGTTGGTCGCTGGTTGTGGAGCTTGAGGGCCATTGGCCATGGCAGGCGGCGGCCGCCAGGGGCAGAAAAGCCAAGTCCATCGAGGATGATGGAGAACCCGTTCTCGGGGCGGTTGGAGACCTTGATATGGAACCGGAGCGAACTAAGAATCAGCTTTGATTGTCGCGCCATGCGAAGCGTCGCCAAATTCAGGAGGGAACTGAAATGTATCTGCCAAGTTTTCCGAACGTCGATTTGTTCTCCGCCGGCATCAACGCCCTCAACGGAGTTCTTGTGGCCCGCAATCCATCTCACAATCGCGGCTACGCGGTTGTGGGACTGCTGATCATGGGTTTCTTTGGTGGAATCGGCGGCGGCGTGACGCGCGACATATTGCTCAATGAAATTCCCGCGCCGTTGAAGGACCCAACGTATTTCTTCGATTGCCTGGGCGCGGGAGTGCTCGGCCTGCTGATCTATTGGTTCGCCGACAAGAAAGAGGAGTGGTTTCGAAGGAGGCTGCTGGCCTTCTTCAAGTCGTTCTCACTGCCGTGGTTTGCAGTTCTGGGAGCTCATCGGGCGCTCGATCATGGACTCGGACTCTGGGCAGCGATTCTCATCGGGTTGGCCGCCACCACAGCGGGTGGAGTGTTTATTGATCTCTTCTCTGGCGTGACGCCTGAGATCGTGAGGCCATCGGAACATCTTGTGACGACTGCGGTGCTCGCGAGCTCGGTGTACACGCTGATTGCGCTTCAGATGAAAAACAACACTCAGTTCTTTCCCGTCACTTTGATTGCGGTTGGTGTTGCGTTTATCTTCCGCGTGGTTGCGGTGAAAGAACACTGGGCGCAGATTGTTCCGTTTGAAGCGCCTGCAGAAGGACCCGATGTGCGCGTGTAGGCTCCTTACGAAAGGTAAGCGGTTCACGGCGAGTTATAACCGGACGTAGTTTAGCGAGAGGAACTGTTATGGATCACATGTGGGAACGGGTTGGCAGCCAATTGCTCGAACGTGTCAGCGGGCCGATGAAGTTCAGGTTGGTTTTACAACCATGCATGGCTGCTTTCTTTGCGATTCGCTCGGGATTGAAAGATGCCAAGCTAGGCAATCGGCCTTACTTCTGGTCTCTTCTACAGATCGCGGGCATCGTAAAGAAGAGATCCGGGACGGATGGAAGAGCGTAGGCAGGGTGATCATCCTCGCGATCGTACTCGATGTCATTTACCAGATCATCGAGATCCATTTTGTATATCCCGGAGAAGCGATCATCGTTGCGTTCGTCCTGGCTGTCCTGCCCTATCTGATCTTGCGCGGTCTGGTCACCCGAATCGCTCGAGCGAAGTACGAAAAGCAAACCGTGAAGAAGTCGGTCTGAGGATTTCTTGAATGAATGCCGAGATAGAGAAGCGCGACAGAGGGACAATTCTGGCCGAAGAGCGGACGGATTTGGCCGTCGAGCGTTCAGTGATGGCGGCGGAAAGAACGCTGATGGCGTGGATTCGGACCGCGCTGTCGATGATCGGGTTCGGATTTACCATCTATAAATTCTTCCAATACAAGGCAGAAGATTTAGCAGCGGGTGTCGTGCGTCGTCCGAATGCGCCGCGTAATCTGGGTTTGAGCCTGATCGCTGTAGGCACTCTTGGACTGATGGCCGCCGCATGGCAGCACAGAGCCTTTCTCAAGCAGATTGGGGCTTCTCAAAAACGGCATACGGTGTCTGTCTCATTCGTGGTTGCGATGGCGATCATTCTGATTGGAATCGTCACATTCTACGGTGTTCTGTTGCACGCCGGGCCGTTCTAGTCGAGAAAAACGATACTTAAGGATTGCCGACTGATCTGCCCGATGCTAACTCCTCCGCACTTGGTTGAAGTGCCGGGAGTCTCGTCTTCGCGCAAGATTCCGGAGAAGTATGAAAACGAGCTTCGAGCCATCATCGAACTCAATGCCAGAGGATGCCACAGAGGATCCGTTTGAGTTCTCATTGGTCCAGGGTGGTCTTTTGTTTCGCTTCTGGCGGCGCACCCACCTGACAGGCGAGGCTCTGGAGTTAGTGCATCGCCGGGCAGTGATCTTCCTATTGATCGCGTGGCTGCCGTTGCTGTTGCTCTCTCTTCTCGAGGGCCACGCCTTCGATGGGACGGTCAGGGTTCCATTTCTTCGCGACATCGAAGCCAACGCTCGATTTCTGGTCGCACTTCCTGCGCTGGTTTTTGCCGAGCTCGCAGTACACCGTCGCGTAAGTCCGCTGGTTCGTCGATTCACGCAACGGCACATCATCTCAATCGCAGATATGCCGAAGTTTGCTTCAGCAGTGAAATCAGCGAAGCGACTTCGTGACATGGTTTCTGTTGAAGCTGCCCTGCTGGTTTCGGTCTACACAATTGGACTATGGGTGTGGCGGAGAGAGATTGCCTTGGGCGATCACACCTGGTATGCGTTACCCGGTGGAACCCACTTGAATCTCACTCTCGCCGGCTACTGGTACGTTTTCGTAAGTATTCCCATGTTTCAGTTTCTATTAATGCGCTGGTATCTGCGATTGGTGATCTGGTTTCGGCTTCTCTGGCAGATTTCGAGAGTGCCACTTCATCTGAGTGCAGCGCACCCGGATCGAGCCGGCGGAATAGGTTTTCTCGGGACAGGCTCATTCGCATTTGCGCCGATCCTTTTTGCAGAGGGTGTATTGCTCTCGGGTTGGATCGCAGACCGGGTTTTGATTGATGGGCGCCCTTTGCTTTCGTTCAAGGCGCAGGCGATCGGAACGGCGACATTCCTTGTCATAGTCATCCTGGGTCCGCTCATCATGTTCACGCCTCAGCTTGCTGCCGCCTTGCGGAAGGGGTCAGCCGAATATGGCGTGCTGGCCAGCAGGCTCGTATTCTGCTTTGAAGAGAAGTGGGTGCGAGAAACTGAACGCGAAGCGAGCGAACTGCTCAGTAATGAGGACCTTCGGTCGCTCTCCGAGTTATCAAACGTCTACACCAATGTGCGGCAGATGCGCCTGGTTCCATTCTGGACGAATGACATCGTACGTCTCTCCGTTTGCGTCGCCGTGCCTCTGTTGCCTTTGTCGCTGACGATACTTTCACCCGCAGAATTGTTGAGATTTCTGGTCAAATTGGTCTTCCACTAGAATCCAGCAGATTTGCAGTACAGGGGTCGGGCTCGCATCGGGTAAGCGATATCTGCAGTGCCGTGGATCTCAACCGAAAGGATGAATACACTGTCAAAATTGGCGGGAAAGGAGGTTTTTTAGGCAGACCGTGGTTACTTTTGGGTTGACAAGGCGCTCTCGATGAATCAGCATCGTTGTCTCGACGGAGGTGAGTAATGTCCTGCGCGTTTTGCACCTCGACCAATCAAACCGAGTTTCCTGCCGAGGTGAATATCCATCGTCTGGGCCTCAGTAACGCGGATAGAGCCGGGGTATTTGTATTTCCGAGAGTTTTGGTGTGCCTTGATTGCGGCTTTTCGTCATTCATGACGCCAGAGCCCGAATTGGGACAGCTCGCAGGGTCTGCACCGGCCAGACGAACGATCCAAGGCACGAGCGACCAATGGAGACACCTTTCCCAGGTTGAACGTTGATCGGGATGGCGGAGTTGTAATCCCCTACGGGTTACTGGTGAACTGCTCGCCTGCCAGCACGGCGTCGATAGCCGTCAGCAGATCGCCTTCGGCTTGTGCCTTAAAGACGTAACCCTTTACACCCAGACTGATGGCTTGGCGCACGAAGTCTGCCGACGATTCCTGGCTCACGACAATAATCTTCGATTTCGGAGCCAGGTCCCGGAGCCGTCGGGCGACCTCGATGCCATTGAGTCCTGGGAGACCTATGTCGAGCAGAATCAGGTCCGGCTGGAGTGCCTCGGCCTTCTGAACCGCCTCCAACCCGTCGGAAACCTCGCAGATAACCTGCAACTCGGCGGTTTCTTCCAATTTTGAGCACACGAATTTGCGAAAGGACAAGAAGTCCTCGACTACCATCACCCGAATAGGCACCTTTGGTCTAGACAGCGTCCCTTACCCCGATATTTGAATTGAGTTTAGCTATAACTGGGGGAAGAAACACGCTTATCATCTGGCATTTACAGGAGGGTGTCAATTTACGCATCTTTCTAGTGACAGAGGCTTCCCACAACCCCTTTTCGATAGGATGTTTGCGGTCGCCAGCTAGTTGTCTTGCGAAAGTCCTTGCCACAGTTTGCAGTACTGACAATTAGACGGCAAATACTGAAGTGTGTTTAACGTACTGAACTGCGGTTAACCGCTTACCGGCGGAGGCGCACCTGTCAGAAGTGGCAGTTGACCCGATCTGGAGAACTCCTAGACTCGAAATGACCAGGGCGATCTGTGAAGAAACACTTTCTGAGCAAATTCGAAGCCGGGATTTTTGCGTGTGTCCGGCTCCTTTCCGAGTTCAGTTTTACCTGCGGGTTGCGGACCCAGTCTGGCGGATCGTTTTTGGCGGGTGAACGTCTCGGGACAAGAGGACGATGGTTGCAAGCTGCGACTCTGTTCCTGGTCACCTGTGCTTTAGCAGGGGCTCAAGCGCCACAGTTCCTACCGGAGGTTGACGTATATCTCAAAGTCAATCCCAAGGCTCGCGTGTACTTTCAGGCGAAGGGAGACAGGGACGAGGGCGCCCCGATCCAATCTACGTTAGGGCCGAGCTTGCAACTGTATTTCAAACCGCTCGTCAAGCTGAAGAAGGTAACCGCATTCGATCTGGACGATTCGAAGCAAAGGCCACTGGTTTTCGAGGCCGGCTATCGATATATCACAGCTCCGAACGAACCCACGGACAACAGGTTCATGCCAGTGGCGACGTTTAACTTTCCGATGAAGGGCGATTTTCTGGTTACGGATAGAAACCGCGCAGATCTTGACTGGAAAGGAGGGGAGTTTAAATGGCGTTACCGTAACAAGCTGACGCTGGAACGGACTTTCGCAATCCACTCCTATCATTTAATTCCTCAGATCAGCGCCGAACCGTACTATACGAGCCAATATTCGAAATGGAGCACGACGGATTTATACGCGGGTTGTCTTTTCCCTGTCGGTAAGCACGTGCAGTTCGATGCTTATTACGAGCATGAGAACAATACGGGCAAGGCTCCGAATGAGCAGGAGAACAATATCGGCCTGGCGGCTCACATTCTGTTTTCAAGGGTGAAGAAGTGAGTTTGTTCGGATCAAAAGTGCTGGTTTATTGACTCCCTTCGTTCCAGAACCGAATCGTCTTACCAGCTTGCTTCGAGTCCCGCTACTGGTCCCGATTGAGTCAGGCGCAAGCCCAGGCGATCTTCGGTTCCTTGAATACTGAGCCGGGTGCCTAGCTGATATCCGCCCTTGAAATCCAATCCCTTGTAGAGCCGGACTTGCGCTGTGCCCTGCGAGAAGATGAAGTTTCCGTAGCCAAAGAAGTACATCCCCTCTAATCCGCCAGCCAATGAGAAGCGGTTGGAATCCTTGATTGGATACCAGCGGCCCGTTGGCCCGAGAACCGGCAACGGAGCAAAATCGGACGCCGAAGCGGTGCGAGTTGCAGAGACATTGTTGACGGTGCCGGTTCCAGTGAGTTTTGCCGTCGTGTCGAGGAGGTGAATTGATATCGACAATCCGAGATAGCCTTGTCGCCGGCGGATGAAGTCGTACTGATACCCGGGCGAGAAGGTCAAGGAATTGAGATCGGCCGTTACAGTGGCACCGGCATGATAGGTCACACCCTCAAAGGTAATGTCCCGAGACATTATTGCCGTCTTGGTACTGTAGACAGGACTTGTCGCGAAGGTGAGATGGTGCTTCCTCTTGAAGTGCCAATCGACCGCGCCCGTGAATGTCGAATAGTTCGAAAAATCAAAGTCCTGATCCAGATCGACCGAAACCTCATCTCCCCCGGCGCGAAGACTGCCCGTCGGGTGGGAGAGCCACCACATGCCTGTAACTCGCCATTTGTGCGCGTCAAGATCAGTTTCCTGAGCGCGCAAGGCGGGTAATGCGAAACAGAGGGAAAGTACAACAATCAGGGATTTAGTAAATCGGCTTGTTGCAGAAATCATTTTTGTCGGGCTCCTATGTGAACGGTGATCTACGGCTGAATTTCGTCTCAGATTCCGACAATCGGATTCCTAGAAATAGATTCCAAAACCAAATGTAGGACCGAACATCGTCGGCTCGATGGTCAGCGTCTTTCTGAGAACCGTGTCGGAGTTCTCAAAGTGGAGATATGCGCCACCCATGGTGAGTCCGAAGTGCTTGGCAAATCTCCAGTCCGCTGACGCGGCTGCACCGATGTCGAAAGTGCTGCCGACTCCGAACCCGCCTCCGTCGAAGTGGCCTGATACACGCCACTTTTTGCTGAGCTGCTTACGATAGGTCGCACTGAGCAGAGGGTCCCAGAAGCCGGGCTTTCTGCTCACCGATGGATAGGTGTCCAGTGTAGCGGTGAGGTCCAAAGCCATGCGCCTGAAACCAGCGCCAAAACTCAGCCCCTTGTACACATCGCGTTCCACCAGGGCCTGCCCGTAAAGAAAGTCCGCGGTCAGAGTGGTTCTCGGAGTGGTTCGCGTGCACGAGAGACCGGCATAAAGGAATGTGAATGTTCCCGTCCATTTGCCTTTGTAGATTTCCGCGCCGGCGAATGCCGCCCCGTTTAGCGATCCGGATGTTGTACTCGTGGGAACGACAGGACCGCCCCCACCGGGCGGTGAGGGAATCTCAGGAAGGGTCACTCTGCTGCTGAAAAATGGAACCCACGCATAGACCGGATAGATGATGAACTTCCATGCATTCGGGTCTTTATCCCAATCTGACTTCGAGTTTGCGGCTGAGCTAACTTGCGAGTCTGCTTTTGGGTTTTCAAGGACGGTCTCTGTCGCGACCGGGCCTGATGAATCTGTCACGCCGGCGGTCTCGGAACTCGAAAAAATGGATGACTCCGAGGGACCGTCCACTGCCTGCGAGAGCAATGAGAGGGAACTGGCGGGGATGAACTCCCGAGTCATCGTGGCGCTCTCGGTACTGTAGACGGGGCCTGCAACCCTCGATTTGGAGGCATTCGGATCGTTTTTTTCCTGGGCGTAGAGAACGGGCAACGCGAAGGACAAGGAAAGCAAAACAAGCAGTGCCCTGGTGAGAGGGTTTCTTGCACGAATCATCTGGGTCGGGCTCCTAAAAGAGATCGCAGCGTCCTGAACCTAACAGACCTTTTCCGGCGGAGATACTGGCAGAACTAACAGCGGCAGTTTCCCGAATGACTCCCGGGTCCGAAGGCGAGATAGCTTCAAAGCAAACTGTCACTTCTGCCAGTTTTCATGCTCCAGGGTCTGTTGTAACTTGGCGGTCACGGGTCGAGGTCGGCGCCCCCAATGTGTGCCTTTCGGCTCACGACACGTGCGATGCGCCGTTTCTGCGAAGCCAATCTTGTGACTTCGGGATGGAAGCCCAATCAGTTTCTAGATGAAAAAGGAGAAAGCAATGCAACGAGGATTTCGGATCAGTTTAGCGGTGCTTGGAGTTGCACTTCTGACTTGTGGAGTCGCCATGGCGCAGGACATCAAGACTCAGGCCATGCCCGGCACAGATTTCTCGAAGTACCACACATACAAATGGGTAACTGTTGAGGGCGCGAAATATCCAAACCAGATCATGGATGCCCAGATCAAGCTGGCGATTGACGGTCAACTTTCTTCGAAGGGGTTGAGCAAGGTGGAGAGTGACCCGGCCGATCTCTACATCAGCTATCAGGTCGCGGTGCAGCAGTCGACGCAATGGAACGCCTATGGGACCGGAGGATATCGCTGGGGCGGCGGCATGGCAAGCGCGACGCAATCGACGATTAACACCGGCACTCTCGTCCTGGATTTTTACGATCCATCAACCAAAACGCTTGTATGGACAGGGAGTGCGACCAAGACCCTGAATCCGAGCAGCAACCAGGAAAAGAATCAGAAGAATTTGAACAACGCTATGGCGAAGCTTTTGAAGAACTACCCGCCAAAGTAATTGCGGTGAGAGGGGGACGGGCTGCTGTTCACGGCGGTCCCACCCGCTCTGACCCATGGGCGCCTCACACGTGACGTGTCTCGAAATTGCTGACGATCTGATACCACCGGTCCGCTCTCCGATTGAGCGCTTCGTTCCTTCTCCATTTTTGTTAGAACAAGCGTACGCGAAGAGCGGTTGTGGTGCGCGACCGTAAGCGTGACATCACAGGCACTACCCGCAGCTAGAAATTGATTCAAATCACTTCCCAAGATTCCGAGCTGATTTGATCGCCGGCTCAATCAGAAACGGACGGCAATGCTGGAAGGCGAATTCCCCAATTCGACGATCTCGGAAGCGAGCTCTTTTCGGAGCCTCACGATGACCCGGCGATTCCAAGCGCTTATCGCGTCGTGGGCTCAGAAGGCGCAGAAGCTCCAAAAAGAAGCGCACGTTTTCTACTTTGCATTCAAACATCCACGAACGCCATGGTATGCGAAGCTGATTGCCGCATGCGCCGCGTTCTATCTACTGAGTCCCATTCAGATCATTCCAAGCTTCGTTCCGGTTATTGGATTCATGGATGATCTGGTGGTGCTGGTCGTGGGATTCAAGCTGATTCGGAAGACGATCTCTCCAGACGTGTTGAAGGAGTGTCGCGAACGAGCCGAAGCTGCAGAAGCCAAACGTAAAGCAAACGACAGTTCGCTCACGGAACTTGTTGTTTCTATAACGGTTGCAATTTTGTGGCTCATAACGGGGATAGCGGGCAGTCTGCTGATCGCTTCTTATCTTCGGCGACGGTAGATCTGTTTGACGAACTCACGCCCAACCGCAGCCTGTCACAATTGACAGTTCCAAACTTAGAGCGATCGGACTAGTTTCCTGAAGTGATTGAAACTGTCGCTTTCGGGAAGATTATCACTACATTTCAACTGGCAACCTTGATACGTTTGGCGTTGCAGGGAAGATACACATATGGATTTAATGACTGATTCCACTCGGCCCGTGAATGCACCGCCAGGTTTTCACCTGCTGGCGAAACCAAGCGGGTCAACCTGCAATATTGATTGCACGTATTGCTTCTTCCTGTCGAAGGATGCGCTGTATCCGAACGAGAAGCACCGGATGTCGGAGGAGACGCTCGAGGCTTACATCAAGCAACTGCTCGAGGCGCATCGCACGCCGCACGGTCACGGTGGCGTGGCAGGGCGGAGAACCAACGCTGATGAAGGTGGAGTTCTTCAGGCGATCGATTGAACTGGTCGAGAAGTATCGCAGGCCGGGCAGACGATCGAGCATACGTTTCAGACCAACGGCATTCTCCTTGACGACGAGTGGTGCACGTTTTTCAAAGAACACAATTTTCTTGTGGGCCTGAGTTGCGACGGTCCTCGCGAGATCCACAACACCTACCGGCTGGATCGGGGCAAGCAGGGAACATTCGACAAGGTGATGAAGGGCTGGCGCTATCTGCGCAAGCACGACGTGGATTTCAACGTCTTGTGCACTGTGAACGCGGCCAACGAGAAACATGGCCGCACGGTCTACCGTTTTTTCCGCGATGAGATGGGCGCAAAGTGGGTGCAGTTCATTCCTATTGTTGAGCGCGCCAATGCGGACACGATCCAAATCGCGAACCTGGGCTGGAGCGAGCAGGCCGACGGCAAACGCATCCTCTACACGCAGTCCGGCAATATGGTGACAAATCGGACTGTCGGCAGCAGGCAATACGGCCAGTTCATGGTGGATATTTTCGAAGAGTGGGTTCGGCATGATGTGGGCGAGGTCTACGTACAACTGTTCGACGTGACGCTCGAGGCATTCTTTCGGCCGCCACCTGCTGTGTATTCACGCGCCGACGTGCGGATATGGGCCGGCACTGGAGTACAACGGCGATCTTTACTCCTGCGACCATTTTGTTGAACCGAAATATCTGCTCGGCAATATCCATGAGAGCAGCCTTTTGAAAATGGTGGCATCGCCCGAGCAGCGCAAATTCGGCGATGACAAACGCAATCTGCTCACCAAGCAATGCCAGAACTGCAAGGTCAGGCATCTTTGCAATGGCGGTTGCCCGAAGGATCGGTTTGGTCTCTCGCGCGATGGCGAAGCCGGACACAACTATCTCTGCGAAGGGCTTGAATTGTTTTTCATGCACACAGGCCCGACGATGGCGATGATGGCCCAGTTGCTGCAGAAGCGCCGCGCGCCTTCGGAAGTGATGGGAATCATCGCGGATCGCGACGCCCAGCAGGCACACAATGCACTTTGCACATGTGGCAGCGGCAAGAAATTTCGCAAGTGTCATGGCGATCAGAATCCTGAATCGCCATTCAGCAGGTTGGAACTCTTAACAGCAACGGCGCAGGTCGAAACAAACTCCGTCGCGGAATCTCCAGCTCTTTAGCACGAAACGTATCCTGCAGGGCAAAGTCAACGCAGAAGGCCGCGACATTCACGCTGGACCAGGCACTCGAGAAGATGTCGTCTTTCGCAACGGCAGGCGGAACGGGCAAGGCGAGTTGAAGCTGCGAGAACGGAGACCGAGGAGTTGCAACTTCAACATGTTCAGGCTCAAATCCCCGGCAGTACGCCGGGGATTTGCTTTTGAATTGAGCATTCCCACTCAGGCGTCAAGAATCCTGTTTCGAATGAGGTTGGGACATCGGGCAGACCCGGAAACTTCGACCCTGCATCTGTTCGTTTTGACAGTTCCCATGGTTAACGCAGCGGCATAGGATGTGCTTCCGGGAATGAGCCGTTGTGAATTTGTCGTTGAAAGTGTGGTTCGGCTGTTCCGATCATTACCGAGTTGCCTATCTGATATGGCGATCCGGGAGAGGTGCACTGATGGCTCTGATGCTCGGCGATCCGTGACTGACGAAGATGCGCAGGCCCTTCCCCGCCAGCAAGTCGAGACGGAACCACCTGCACTATCAATGAATCCGCCAAAAACGCACTTGGCACATTCGATGCAGCGGAGGCATCCGCCCCACTGAGGTGCCGCAATCCCTATTCCAAACACACGCACAAGGAAGGTACAGAACATGGCTACAAAGAAACCCAACATTCTCATTCTGTGGGGCGATGATATCGGCTGGTGGAATATCAGTTTCAACAGCCGGGGACAGATGGGATATCGCACCCCGAACATCGACCGCGTCGGCAATGAAGGCGCTGTATTTACCGACTATTACGGGCAGCAGAGCTGTACCGCCGGACGTGCAGCGTTTATCACGGGTCAGAACCCGCTGCGCACCGGCTTGACCAAGGTCGGAATGCCGGGGGCAGATCTCGGGCTTCAGGCTGAAGACGCAACCATCGCCGAAATGCTGAAGCCGCTCGGGTATGCAACCGGTCAGTTTGGGAAGAACCATCTTGGCGACAAGAACGAGTTCCTGCCCACGGTGCATGGATTCGACGAGTTCTTCGGCAACCTCTATCACCTCAATGCGGAGGAAGAGCCGGAGTTGCCGGACTATCCAAAGGATCCCGCGTTCCTTGCGGCCTTTGGTCCACGGGGCGTAATGCATTCCTTCGCAACCGAAACCGACGATACGACGGTTCAGCCGCGGTGGGGCAAGGTTGGCAAGCAGAAGGTTCAAGACACTGGCCCCCTGACCAAGAAGCGCATGGAGACGATCGACGAGGAGATCACTTCAGCCGCGCTCAGCTGGATGGAGAAGCAGGTCAAGGCAGATAAACCCTTCTTCCTGTGGTACAACTCGACCGCCATGCACTTCCGGACCCACGTGGCCGCGAAGAACATTGGGAAGAGCGGTCAAGACGAATACAGCGATCGGATGGTGGTGCACGACGAACAGATCGGAATGATGCTCGACAAGCTCGATGAGCTGGGCATTGCCGATAACACCATCGTCATGTATTCGACCGACAACGGCCCTGAGAACGATACCTGGCCGGATGGCGCGAACTCACCGTTCCGCGGGCAGAAGGATACCAACTGGGAAGGTGGTTGGCGTGTTCCGTGCTTCATGCGCTGGCCGGGCAAGATCAAACCGGGAACGGTCTTCAATGACATCGTCTCGTCACCAGGACATGTTGCCGACCCTGCTCGCAGCGGCGGGTGACCCCGATGTAAGCAAGAAGCTGCTGACTGGATACAAGGCTGGGGACAAGACCTTCAAAGTGCATATTGATGGTTTTAACGTGCTTCCCTACCTTACCGGAGAGGCGAAGAAGAGTCCGAGAGAGTATTTCTTCTATGTCAGCGATGATGGCGGGATCATGGCAGTGCGCGTCGGCGACTATAAGCTGACTTTTGCAGAGCAACGTGCAACGGGAACGATGGAGCTTTGGGCTAATCCGTTCACGGCGCTTCGTGTTCCGCACATTTTTCACCTGCGTCGTGATCCGTTTGAGCGCGCCGATTTCAATTCCAACACGTACTGGGATTGGATTGTGAATCACGTGCCTCAGCTCTATCAATGCCAGGCGATCGTGGCAGCGCAGATCCAAAACTATATCAATTACCCGCCGCGCCAGAAGGCTGCGTCATTCAATCTCGATGGCGTAATGCGTCAATTGGATGCGGCTGCAGATGCCAAGAAGCTGGCGGCGCAAAAGGCGGCGGCAGCCAAGCCGGAGCCCGTAACCAAATAAGAACAATCTTTCGAGTGAGGGTCGAAAGGCCCTCTCCTCGCAAAGAAACAGTTGAAGGCAGAAAACCCACTTTCCCCGGCGCGAGCCGGGGAGTTTTTTGCTAGCGACATTGGTACGAAGGGAGATCGAATGCGAGCCTCCTGTCCGCTTGCACTGTCACAAATGACAGTTATCCAATGGCTCCCCGGTGTGGTCCAGTAACAGAGGAAAAACATGCGCCGGGTGCGAAGTTCTGAGGTTAGGTGCGCGCAACTTGGTGCATGGAGGAAATGAAGATGATCAGGACCTTCGCGAAACAGTTCTTGTCAGCGGCAATGTGCTTTCTGCTTGTGCTCACGACGGCGCCATTTGAAGCGGGCGCTCAGCAACCAGCGCAGCAACCAGCACAACAGCCACCGGCCGGGTATTCGGGACAAGGCGCTCCATTGACGGCGGAGGAACTGCAGGGCCTGGTTGCACCGATTGCACTTTATCCTGACTCCCTGGTGGCCCAGATTCTTGGAGCCGCGACGTTTCCGGATCAGGCAAGTGCCGCGGCGGGATGGTTGAAGCAGAATTCGAGCCTTACCGGCAACAATCTGATGAAGGCTGTTGATAAGCAGCCGTGGGATCCGAGCGTGAAAGCGCTCACCCAATTCCCATCGGTACTCGATAACCTGGCGAATAACTTGAGTTGGACATCCGCGCTGGGCGAGGCCTACCACACACAGGCCGCCGACGTGATGACCGCTGTGCAGGCGCTTACGGGCAAAAGCACAAGCTGCCGGCAATCTGAAATCAGGCTCGCAGATCACGGTTGTGCAGCAGTCTCCGCAGACCATCGTGATTCAGCCGACGAATCCCCAAGTGGTCTACGTCCCTACGTACAACCCGACGGTGGTTTACGGGTATCCGTACGTGACTCCGGGCTATAGCGCCGCCGCTGTGGCGACGACCGCCGTGGTTGCGTTTGGCGTTGGGATCGCGGTGGGGGCGATGATGAGCGGGGGCTACGGGTGGGGCTATAGCAGTTGGAACTGCAACTGGCACAGCACGACGGTCGTATATCACGGTGGATCGTATTACGGGAATGCTGCTTGGCACGGAGGCTATTACGGTTCCAGTGCTTCTGCTTACGGTCCGTACGGTTCCGCTTCCGCAAGCAGAGGCTATAACCCGTCGACCGGGACCTATGCGCGCGGCGCATCCGCATCGAACGCTTACGGCTCCGTAGGCGCGGCTCAGGCATACAACCCAAGAACCGGGGCATCCGCGTCAACAGTGCAAGGTTCCAACGCGTACGGGAGTTACGGAGCCTCGACGGTTTCTAAAAACGGAAACACCGCATACGGTCAGCACCAGACGAATGCGAACGGAACCACCGGGCAAGTTCACACTACCAACGGTGGCTCAGCATACGGTGCATCGGGAAAGTACGGCAATAGCGCCGCTGCAGCTCAAACCGCGAATGGCAATAAGTACGCGTCGGTGAATGGGAACACCTACAGCAACACCGGGAGCGGGTGGAACGGAAATTCGAATAACACTCAGAAATCCACCTCCAGCTACTCAGGGCAGAGTTCTGCGGCTGCCAAAGGATACGGCGGCCAGGAGAAGAGCACCTCATCAGCCTTCGGCGGCAGCGGTGGCGGAGGATGGCAGTCCCGCTCCGAGAGCGCTCGCGGCGCGTCAAGCATGGGTGGAGGCGGTGGCTGGGGCGGTCGCGAAGGCGGGGGTGGGGGCAGGCGCAGGTAGAAACGCAAACCAATCTTGCAGTAGATACGAAGTTTTACCACTGCGTCATGGATTCTTTAACAGTTGAAGTTCCTGGAGATTTGGAATGTCGCTTAATATCCGCAAGGTCTCTTTTCCCACCTGGATAGTCATCATGGGATTGCTCGTTCTTTTTGTCTCCTGCAAAAAGGCAGATGTACCCTCATACAAGGTTTTTGCTACTCCTGAAGATGCCGGCAACGCGCTGCAGCAGGCCGCAAAGTCGGGGGATCAGAACGAAGTGCTGGCAGTTTTTGGGCCGGAAGCAAAAAAGATCATCTACTCAAGCGACGCCGTTCAGGACAAAGCGGCAGCCGATGCCTTCGTCCAGGGATATAGCGTGATGCATCGCTGGCGGAAGATGCCCGATGGATCGCAGATGCTGCTGATTGGCGCTGACAATTTTCCGTTCGCCGTTCCGTTGAGGAAGACGGCCACGGGCCAGTGGTTCTTTGACGCGGGTGCGGGCGAAGAGGAGGTTCTGCGGCGACGTGTAGGTCGCAATGAACTCGCGGTGATGGACGTTTGCATGGCACTGGTGGATGCGCAGTACGAGTACATATCGAAGCCTCGCGATGGCGCGGCAAAGCAATTCGCGCAGAAATTCATCAGTGATCCTGGCAAGGAGAACGGTTTGTACTGGGCCTCCCCCGCAGGACAACCGCAAAGCCCGCTCGGACCGCTGGCGGCTTTCGCAACCGCAGATGGATACACGGTGAAGCAGGATGCGCACGTGCCTTTCCATGGGTACTTTTTCCGCATTCTCACCAAGCAAACGAGCAATACTCCGGGGGGCGCGAAGGACTACATGGCCGATGGAAAGATGGTTGGGGGATTCGCCTTTGTTGCTTATCCGGCCGACTACGGCAATACAGGAATCATGACGTTCATCGTGAACCAGGACGGAGTGCTGCTTCAGAAAGATCTGGGCAAGACTACGGCTGAGACGGCAACGGCGATGAGCGCGTTCGATCCTGATCAGTCCTGGAACCTGGTTGGGGATTAGAACAGAGAGCGTCTCTGTCTCGATGAAGATCTGCGGTGCCAAGCCCTCCCCGGCGACCGCAGGGTAAACCTGCCGGAGTAGATTCTCGATCTACTCCGGCATCGTTTTGTCTCCAGTGTCACTTCGCGCTGTACTCGCACTGATCTGCCTCACATCTGCTGAAACAGGATGTCGCCGGGCGCACACGCAGCAACGCCATCCCGAAGAATTCCGGAATGGCGTTGATGAAGTTCAGTGGATGCAGATTGCCGCACAGGACTCAGCGGTTCAGTGAAGACTTAGACGTGCGCGTAGTTGGAATTCTGGACTGCGACTTTCAATTGCTTTTCCACTCCATCGATAACCATGCTATCGATGTGATTCGTTCCGTCCGGCAGCTTGCTGTATTGCACGGTCAGATTCATCGCATCTTTCGGGTCATCCATGTAGGAAGCGATTTGAACGCGGACGATTGATTTCTGTTCCTTGTCGAAGACCAAGGTCATCGAATCGCCAGGTTTCAGATAGTTCTTAATTACAAGCTGAACCTGATTCGGCGAACCCGCAACCGGACTCAAGGCGATGTTGCCCTGGGCGGCGGCCTGCTGAATCAGGGCGGGGTCTGGCGGAGCGTATTGCTGCGCAAGAGCCTTCATGTCTCCGCCATACTCTTTGAACTCATCGGTTTTCTTGGCGACGATCCTCTGTTTCATGCGGCCGCCACTTGGGGGAGCTGCTTCGGTGGGCGGATCCAGTGAAGTCTTCTGCGGCTTACCGTCCGGCCCAAGGCGTACCTGATAGTGCTGAACCTTCTTTACGTCGCCTTTTATGCTGATGGTGTCCTGCTCATTCCAGCTATAAGACATCAGTGCCTGCTTGTTTTTGGCGGACGCTGCCTTGATTTCCGCGATCCGTTGCTGCATTTCAGGGCTTTGTGCATTAGCAGTAACAACGAATCCTGCGAATGCCCCCAAAATCAGGAGGGACGATAGTGCTGTACTCATACTGCCCTGGGCTGTTCTGTTCATATTTCCTCTCACAATCCGTTCTGTAAACCGGGACAATTGTTGTCCTGACCTGCTCAGGCAATCCGCGCCAAAAAGCCTCTGGCGTTCGATGTAAGTGCATCACGGACTGCAGGTGGTTTGAAACTGTCAGTTGTTACAGCCGCGCTGGAATGCAGCTTGTGTCCAGTTAACTCGAGATAAATCCAGCTTTTCGTCGGTCCGATCGGACCAGCACTGGATTTTTTAAACGGATCCTGCGCTGGGGAGATCGCAACCAGGCTGCTGTTACTCTGTAATGCGCATGACGAATAGCAAACATCCCGAAGGCCTCGGCGTATCAGAAGAAGTCCAGAACTTCTATGAGCGTTATCCCTATCCTCGTCCGGTCGATGATCTCGGCAACTATGGACGCGTTTGGGATGACCCTCAGAAACGCATGGCGGAATTTCATCTGTTTTGGCCCAACCGATCGTATCGGGAAGGTTTTTCGATTCTTGTCGCCGGTTGTGGGACGTCGCAGGCGGCGAAGTATGCAATGCGATGGCCCGAAGCTGAGGTCATCGGAATCGACTTCAGCACGACGAGTTTGCGCAGTACAGAAGATCTAAAACGAAAGTACGACCTCAAGAATCTCCATGTGCAGCAATTGGCAGTCGAGCGAGCGGGCGAGTTGGAGAAGCGCTTCGATCAAATCATCTGCACCGGGGTTCTACACCATCTTGCCGATCCCGATGCCGGTTTGAGCGCTTTGCGCAACGTGCTCAAGCCAGACGGGGCGATGCACCTCATGGTGTATGCGCCTTACGGCCGAACCGGAATTTACATGCTGCAGGAGTTCTGCCGGCGGCTTGGTATTTCCGCATCGGATGAGGCGATTCGGGATCTCATCGCTGTTCTCAAGGTTCTGCCTCCCGGTCATCCCGCTGGAGACTATCTTGCGCACGGCGCCGGACTTTGGAGACGAGGCGGAACTTGCCGATGCTCTGCTGCATCCGCAGGACCGAGCGTATTCCGTGCCGGATTTCTTCGATTTTCTTAGCCGAGCCGGTTTGACATTCGGACGATGGACCCGGCAGGCGCCGTACAGTTCAAAGTGTGGTGTGATCGCAAGCCTTCCCCAGGCTGAGCGGATGGCGCAACTTCCATTGGAGCGAGCTTTATGCCGCGATCGAGCTTTTTCGCGGCACAATGGTTCGTCACAGTGCTGTCGTATATCGAGACGAGGGGTCCGCTGCTTTTCAAAAGATAGATTTCTCAGGGACTGAATGGCTTGAGTATGTACCGATTCGAGTACCAGATACGATTTGTGTGCTTGACCGCTTACCGCCGGGAGCTGCCGCGGTTCTGATCAATCGGGCCCACACCTTTAGAGATCTCTTTCTGCCGATCACAGCACTGCAAAAGCGGTTCTTCGACGTGATCGATGGCAGACTCAGTATCGGGAAGATTGTGCAGGCCACCTCTGCACCACCGGAGCGAGCCCAAAACGTCGAGCCTGCGTGCACGTTCTTTGAGCAACTTTGGTGGCAGGATCAAGTGGTCTTTGACACATCGAGGCCCCGGTAAGTTCCATCCGAATGACAATCCTAAGGCAGAATTCCGCTTTCCGTTTCGCCCGGGGAAAGATTTGATAGCGGACTCCAGGTTTCCGATCCGCATGCGTGGGAGTGGATGATGGTGAGGCTTGGCTGGCTGCGCTCAGTCGATCCTACCCTACCTTCGGAAGAATGTTTCAGCCTGTTCATTTTGACAGTAGGCACTCGGCTGCAAGGATGGTTAGCATCCCTTCAAGAGGTTAGACGCCGCTGGTGAAAGTGGGCTTTGATTCAGTCTATTTTGACCTGAAGCGCCCGATTCCGGGCGCGCTGTTAACCCGATTTTCCGAGAAAGCTGGGATTTGAATATGAGACCGATTTTTGCCGCAACATTACTTTCGCTTGCAGCTCTTCCTTACGTTTCCGCAGCTCAGAGTAGCCAGAGTGTTGACTCTTATATTGAGTCAATTCGTGCGGATGCCAGGGCAGACAAGACTGCGATTATTACCGCCGGGATGCAGTTCAACGATCAGGACGGCAAGGCGTTCTGGCCCGTGTATCGGAAATACGAAGCCGAACTCATGACGGTCAATGACAAGCGGGTGGCTCTTATCAAGAGCTATGCTGAAAAATTTGGTTCCTTGACCGACGCCGACGCAAAAAACATGATCGACCAGAGCCTCGATTTTGAGTCGAGCCGCGCGGACCTGAGGAAGAAATACGCAAACGAGTTTTTGAAAGCCGGTCTTGCACCTTTGACAGTTGCGAAGTTTCTTCAGTTGGAGCATCGCTTGGATCTGCTGGTTGATCTCGAGATTGCTTCGCAGCTTCCGCCGATGTTGATCCTGCCGGCTACCCCGGCTACCAGCAAGTAGCTTTCAGAACCTTTCCGCCGTGTGACAAGACGCGGCGGAAAGGGATTCCGGTGCGGTCTGTTCGGCAGGAGAGTGACGTTGGAGTCACCCGGATCTTCTACGGAAACGCGCTTTGCGTCAGAGTGGTGCGATGGGTTTGGCTACTAACGAAGTGCCTTTTGTAGGACCTGTGCAAGGAGTTTGAGATGAGTCCGGTAAAGTGGCCGCGAGTCCTGATCGAAAGCGATCGGCTACTCCTTTCAGAGGAGTATGCAAGGCTCTTGCAGCCGGAGTTTCAAGTAGTTGGAATCCTGGCGGGCGAGCCGGCTCTTCTGGCCGCTGTTCAGGAGCTTAAGCCGGACGTCATCATTTTCGACGTTGGCGAGAGCTGGAAGAGCGGCTTGGAGACGCGTGGACAGATTAAGAAGCTGACACGAATGGTCCGCTTCGTATACTTGTCGACGACCATCGATCTTGCGATTGCGTCCGAGACGCTTCGAAGCGGCGTCTCCGGGTACCTGTTGAGATCTTGCTATGAGACAGAGCTTTTGAATGCTATTCGTGAGGTGCTGAAAGGCAAGCGCTACATCTCCGCATCGATCATGGATGCCGTCGCTGAGTCGTCTCTCGAGACGAACCATTCGCACCTCAGCCGGGAGAGTCTAACGGGTCGGCAACGCGAAGTGCTCAAGTTGTTAGCGGAAGGCAGGACGATGAAGGAAATCGCCTATGTCCTAACGCTGACACCTCGGACGGTGGCGTTTCACAAGTACAAGCTGATGGAGCGCCTGGGACTGCAGACCAACGCCGATTTGATCCAGTACGCAATTCAGGAGCATATCGTCGCGCCGCGATCGTAGCGGAGTATCTGGCGTTCAGAGTGCAGCGGCAGAGCGGGCAATTCGGCGAGTCATTCTTATCTGAGGGGCGCTGATACAAAGACTCGGTGTGACAACACGGACTGCACAGCCAATCCAAGGTCCTCATTCATGCGCGGCTTGGTTACGTAGGCGCGGCCTCCGGCTCCGATGGCAGCCGTCACAAAGTCAGGATCTTCATGCACGCTGAGGAAGATGATTTCTTTCGCGTAGCCTTGCTCGCGTAGTCGTTGGGCAATCTCGATGCCGCTTCGGTCTCCCATCGAGATGTCGAGAATGACAACATCGGGGCTCAGGCTCGCCACTTCAGAACAGACTGCATTCCCATCGGAGATCTTGCCGATTACTTCATAGTCGGATCGAAGCATGTTGCTGACATGATTCAGGATCTCCGGACTATCATCGACCAGCAAAATGCGAACGCGGGACCGCTTTGTGGCTTGGCTTCCGAAGGCATCCACCGTAATTTCGAGCTTTAAAAAACGGGTACTGGACATGAGCCTTCCTCAGAGAACTGAGCATCCGCTCCTTTGTTCAATCAGGACTTTAACCTTGCATATATGTGCTGACTACTGTCAGAAGTAACGGTTCAGTTAGAATCTGGGAATCGCTTGTCAAAGAAGGTCGATCACATCGGTTGAGTAAGTCACACCCCTGCTTTTGTAGTCGCGCGGCTACTGAGGGGCAAGTTTTTGACTGTCAGTTTTGACAGCAGATCCTTGGCCGTAGAGGCAGGCGGTGCAATCGGCGATAATGTTCGCACCTGAAAGTCGCTGAGCAGCAGGGATTTTACTTTGAACTCCGTTGCCCGGCAAAAGGTCGCAATGAAAGTGCAATCCGAAGTTCGGCTCCCCCGCTCGACAACTCCCTTTAGTCGGATCCGCAGCAACTGGCCCAAGTCCTGTCGGGGACTTGTGATCGCATTACTACTTCTCGCCTCCGTTTCTTCCTGGAGTTCGCCGATCACGCGGCCGGTCAGGGTTTTGATGCTGTATTTCGGAGGAAGGGACTCTCTCGCTCTAGACAGATTTCAGGCCGGCATCCGAAGCGAATTCGAACAAGAACTGGATGTTCCAGTCACGATATACACAGAGTCTTTTGACGAGGAGGGGCTAGGGCGAAGTCGCTTATATGCAGTTGCGATGGAACAGTTTCTGCGCAAGAAGTACGCAGACCGGGAAATCGACATTGTTGTGCCTGTTGGTGAATATCCGCTCGAATTCATCCAAGGCAAGCGGAAAACGCTTTTTCCTAACGCCAAACTACTCTATCTGACAATAGGATTACCGCCGCATCAACCTGTCCCAGATGCGACTGGGATGGTATTGCCAATCGACATTGGCCCGCACAGCCGAGATTGCGCTGGCACAGAACCCTGGAACCCGGCATCTGCTAGTGATCGCAGGGGCAAGCGCGGTGGATCACGGCCTTGCCCAACTCGCGCTCGTTAGCGCTCAGAAATACCTGGTAGGAAAAACACAAACAGGTCGATCTTCAAGTTCTCGCTCCTGGCACTCTCTCCGAAAACTTGAAGGCGGTGTCAGCTTTGCCGCAGGATATGGTCTCCGTCTTTGTAACGTATTTTGGAGACTCAACCGGCGAGACCTTCGTTCCAGGCGCGTATCCTGCCGAATTTTTCGGCGGCTACGAACCGGCCAATGTATAGTTGGGTTTCGATTGTTCTTGGCAGGGGCATCGTTGGCGGAAATCTTCTTGGCATGGAAGAGAACGGAGCAGTATTCGGAGATCTGATTGCGCGGGTCGTCCGTGGAGAGGCTCCAGGAGCAATCCCATCGATCACCGGCGATCTATCGAAAAATGAGTTCGACGGGAAGCAAATGAAGCGCTGGAGCATCCCAGTGGGCAGCGTTCCCCCCGGCAGTAACGTGATCAACCGAGAGTTTACTGTTTGGGAGCTCTACAAGTGGCAGATCCTTGGGCTGATCGGCCTCGTGCTTTTCGAAGCGATTCTTATTCTGAGCTTGTTCAGGCTGACGATTAACCAGAAGCGCCAAACCCGTAATCTCGCGTATCGGCGGAAAGTCCAGGCTCTAACCGCGAACTGCGCGGCCTCATTTATCAATCTCCCTGGAGAGTTAGTCGACAACGAAATTGAGATTTCATTTCAAGAGGTACTCGAGTTCTTCGACCTCGATCGAATTAACCTGTTTGAATTTTCGCCGGGAGGGGGAAAGCTCAGGCTGTTGTGCACTCGTGGCACGGTCAGCTCACCACCGCCGGCGGAGGCCATAGATGAAGATCGGATGCCTTGGTTCACGGGTCAGTTACGGCAGGGAGAGCCTGTATTAGTCAGCAGTCTCGCCGATATGCCGCCAGAGGCGATGGCGCTGAAGGATTACCTGAAGGGCAACGGCATCCTTTCATTCGCAGCATTTCCGCTGATGCGGGGCAAGGTTCCTTATGCCTCCATCAGCTTTTCCACCGTTCGAAGCAGTCTCACGTGGGAGGCTGATCTTGTTGCGGCTTTGTCCACTATTGCCGACATCTTTGGTAGCGCTTTGGAACGCAAAACAGCGGAAGAGGCGGCCGGCATAAGTCGCGACCGTTTGACCGGAATCGTGGAATCAGCGATGGACGCGATCATTGCGATCGACAGCGATCAGCGCATCATGGTGTTCAATGCGACAGCGGAGAAGATGTTCGGCTGCTCCGCTGATGAAGCGTTCGGACAACGTCTTGAGCGCTTCATTCCTGAGCGCCTGCGAACGGTTCATCGTGAGCATGTGGCACGTTTCGCAGAGGCAGGAGTGACGAATCGCTCGATGGGCGGTCTGCGTCCCTTGATTGCTTTACGGACCAACGGGCAAGAGTTTCCCATTGAAGCCTCGATATCGCAAGTCAAGGTAGGTGGATCGCCATTGTTCACGGTGATCATTCGGGACGTGACTGAGCGACAGCAGGCGGAGAAGAAGCTGCGCGAGAGCAATGATCTGAACCTATCGATTCTCCAATCGCTGAGAGAGCATCTGGCAGTGCTCGATGCCAAGGGCGTTATCGTTGCGACAACTGCTCAAGGTCCTGAGTTCATCCCGATGAACGGGATGGATACACGAGAGCTTCGCGTCGGTGATAACTATCTTGCGACGTGGAGGGCAGCGGCAGAGGCCGGAGACCAGGACGCGGTTACGGCGCTTGAGGGAGTTCAAGCGGTCTACGATGCAAAGGTGAAGTTCTTCGAAATGGAATACCGATATGAATCGGAAATCGGCATGCGCTCATTCCTGATATCGGTGACCCCGCTGAGAACATCAACCAAGGGAGTCGTGATTTCGCAGGAGGATATCACGCTGCGCAAGCGACACGAGGAGGCTATCCGGGAGCTGAGTGGCCGCCTGATCAACGCCCAGGAGCAGGAGCGATCACGCATCGCCCGCGAGTTGCATGACGATATCAACCAGCAAGTGGCAATGCTGGCGATCGAACTGCAGCAGTTGAAGTCTTCACTGCCGGGTGAATTGCAAGCAAGGAACGAGCGGATCGACGCCATCTGGAAGAAGACTCATTCGCTGTCACTGGACATCCAGCGCCTTTCGCATCAACTTCACTCATCCAAGCTCGATCATCTGGGGATTGTGGCGGCCTTGCGCGGCTTATGCAATGAGATCTCGGCACAGAGCAGGATTGAGATTGACTTTCAATTCCGGCAGGTTCCGGTTCTGGATTCCGATGTTTCGCTGAGCATCTTTCGAGTGGCCCAGGAGAGTCTGCACAACATAACGAAACACGCCCAAGCCCGAAGAGTGCAGGTCGAGTTGTTGGGAACAGGCAACTCGGTCTTGTTGCGTGTGTCGGATGATGGCATTGGATTCGATCCCGATGCGCCTGAACATAAAGCAGGTCTTGGAATGATCAGCATGAGGGAACGAATTCGATCGGTGGGCGGAGACATATCTTTCTCTTCCACGCCATCGATGGGAACACAGGTTGAAACGACGATTCCTGTGTCGCAGGAATCGGGCGCCGCAGTGACTCTCTCTTAGTCTCATGCTTTGCGGCGCCGATTCTCACCTGCGTTCTATTTGGCCTAATTAACGCCGGGCGTTCCCTTCCAGTCGATGACATCAACGAGCTTCCAGGGGTTTTGGGTGAGATCCCATTGCAGTTGACCCTGACTATCCAGAGTGAGCTGTGCGGCGGGATATACGACACCTGTGCTCTTGCTCTTGTCCTGGTCGTTGATTTCGATGATGCCCGCGGTGAGATTGAACGACTGAGACTGAGTGTCAAAGTAGGCTTCACTGAATCGGAGCTGGCGATTCGTTACAAAAACGATCTTCCGACCTGTAGGCGTGGGGATCATCTTGATATAGGAGCAGTCGTAGCCCAGTGTCCCAGTGATCTCAACATGACCTACCGCCTTCATCTTTTGAAGCGCGTTGACCAATCCCTGGTTCTGGCCTTTTTCATATGCCTGCACCAATACCTGTCTTTCTGCAGGAGTCGAGAACTCATAGATGTTCAGGGTCACGCCAATATTGGCGCCCATTTGAGTGCCTGTTCCCATTGCTTGGGCTTCGATCGTTTCATACTTTTCTCTCGCGAATCCCGGCAGGCTGCTTGCCATGAATAGGCCGGTCACAAGGCCTGCGCCAATGATGACCTTTGCGATTCTTAGTTGTCCGCGCATCTTTTCTCTCCGATCTGGTGGTTTTGCGTAGCGTTATCGAATTCTTTGCACGCTCTAGCAACTGGGGGTTTTCAATCCGTTTGGTCACATTAATGAGCCAACGTTGAGGACACAACTGTTACAAGTACCAGTCCGAGGCGATTCTCAAGGACTTGGCGTCTGGGAATAATTGGCAGGTGAACTGTCGAAGCTTCCGCCCAAAGCCAGATGCAGGTTGATGCGGTTGGCCAGTTGCGCATTGCGCAATTTGATAAGCTCTGCCTGGCTCTGAATCTGGCTTTCCTGTAGTTGCAGAACCGACAGGAGATCCATGCTTCCTGCCTTGTACCGCAGGCTAGCCACCCGGACAGCTTCGCTATGGTCACGAACTGCGCTTTCGATGTACGGAAGACGGCTGGCCAGCAATTCTTCATTTGTGAGCGCCACTTCCACCTCGCCAAAAGCTTTCAGCGACACATTGCCAAAACTCGCGACGGATTGCTCCTGTTGTGCCGTCGCGATTTTGATCTGCGCTCGTAATGCTCCTCCCTCGTAGACAGGCAGGACCATCCCGATGGCGCTGTGAATCAACCAGGGATTGAGACCCAGCACAGAAAGCAGGGGATCACTCAGGCGCCCTCCCTCAATATTGAGCGTGAAGTTAGGAAGCAGCGCCAATCTGGCAGCCTCTTCTGTCCGGAACGCCGCAAATACCCGGTGCTCAGCCGCCACAATATCGGGTCGCCTTTCAAGTAGCGATGAAGGTTGACCCGGGTTCAACGGCGGGGGCAAAGGAGTGAACACGGTTGCCACCTGAAGTTGAGCTGATGGATACCGTCCGATGAGCAACTCCAAGGTGCGCCGCGCCTCGCTGTCTACGCCTTGTGCAATTGCAAGTTGGCTTTGCGCTTCGCTAAGCTGGAAACCCGCTTCCGCCACGTCGAGATCCGCAACTTTTCCCGCGGCTCTTCTCAGTTTCACCAATTCGAGAAGCTTTGCGTATATGTCAACGCTTTGCTGGGTCAACGTGAGCAACTGACGAGCCTCGACGGCCAGATACCAACTCCTGGCGGTGGTCGCGGCTATTGATTGCCGCGCAAACGCATAGTCAAGGGCGATGGCCTCGTAGTTCTCCTCGACAGCGGCGCGCTGGGAGCGCACGCGACCCCAGACATCGATTTCCCAGGCGACCTCCAGGAGTGCTGTGCTGCTTTGAATTTGCTCGGTCTTGTCTGAGTCGGTGGAAAGCGTACTAGCGCCCGTGAGAGGTATATGAACGAGTGGCTTGAGTTTTGCACTGGCGACAATCACGTTTTGATGGGCTGCCTCCACCCTTGCCGCCGACTGCCGCAGGTCGAGATTGTTTGCAATGGCTTCGGAGACGACGTGATTCAAGACCAGGGTCGTTGAAAGATTTACCCAGTCGCCAGTAACATTCCCGGTATTCTGACTAGCACTCCAAGTCGATGGCAAGGGTGTAGCTTTTGGCAGTGCCTGATCGACGATCGCAGGGTGTGAGGGCGGCTTGTGAAGCGCACAACCACAGATGGCTGATCCCCATCGCACTTACGATCACGGCAGACGCAGCGACGAAATGAAGGTTGGTCCGATTCCCGGACGATTGTTCGGCGCTGAGTTGATAGTGGGCTTCATCAGAATGGCATCGGGTAAAGCCAGTTGAACCACGAGTGCATGCGAATCGTGATTTTTCGAACGACGGCGAATCCACCTCTACCGCTGTATAAATTGCCGCCGCGCCTTGCGCGCCGATCGGCAGACCAACCTCTGGTAGGGTTGCTGAGATAGATCTTTACAGCGAATTCTCCTTGAGGCTTGCATCGGATCTCGCCGGATAGAACTTCGGGATTATGTCGCTCGGAAGGTACTGTCCTTCTCCGTTGGCCCACCAGACGCTGTCCACTTTTCGCCGCGAATACCTGGCCAGGGTAAAGATCCAGCGCGACTTCAACTGGTTGCCCGGGCTTCACATACTTGAGGTTCTGCTTGCGTTGAGGCTTGCCAAGCAGGTAGCGGTCACTATCGACAATGAAAGAGGCAATTCCGCCGACCTGACGATGCCCGCGACCATGCCAGGCTGAACCTGGAGATTCACGATGTAGCCGTCTTCGGGAGCCACCATCAGAGTGTTGTCGAGGTAATAGCGCGCAAGCTCCAGTTGAGCCCTTTGCTGGCAATGGTTGCTATGGCTGCTTTCTGGCGGATTCACTTTCACTTCAACTGGGCAGAGGCAACGGCCACGGTGGTGTTGACTCCTTCCCATTGCGACTGGTACTTGAGGCGGGCCGTTGCGCATTTGCCTGTAGCTTCCAGACAGCCGCCTCGTCTGCATTCATCTGAGCTTTCCACTTCTGTGCATCTTCTTTGGCCCAGCGCCGTTTTGTGCCAGACCCTCGGAGAGTTGTTGCTGATACTTGCAATTCCAGTTTCGCTCTTAATCCTGACGACCTTCTGTTCGGCCGCATCAAGTCGGCCTTGTACATGTGCACATCTTGATTAGCCGCAGCCAGCTCCGCCTTCGATTGCCGGACCTTATACTCGGACGATTCTGCCGCTCGCGGAGACGGCTTCCAATTGCGCCTCCAATTGCCGAACCTGGTATTCGTATGGCCGACGATCGAATTGGAACAGCGGCTGGCCTTTCTTGACCGGAACATCGGGTTGAACCAATACAGCGGTTACCAGAGTCGGCTCAGGAAGCCGGGGCACGAGTTGAATCGTATGTTGAACGACCTTTACGTTCGACCGAGTATGGAGTAACGAAGCGCATACCCACGACAAAAATGAGGAATAAATGGGCGACAAATGCGAGGCTGACAACTCCCCACGCCTTACGTGAACTTGAGCCACTTGAATTTGAAGAAGACCAACCAGACAAAGAGCCGAATATAAACGTAATGAGGAATGCGAACATCATAAGGTTGGGTCCGGCGAAGGAGGTTTGGTTGGGGCGATGGGCTTCGCCTGATCCGCATCCAGCTTCTTTTTGGCAGCCTTATGCACGGTCAAGCGCGCCAGTTCCTCTTCAATGTTTTCTTGCTCTTGTTTTGGGAAATAGCGAATGTCGACGACGTTCGTAGGTTTGAAAGCCCACATGAACGCCTGCATCCACGGCACAACCGCCAGGAACCCCAGCCAGCCCATCGTGTTGATCGCGTCGGCATCGGGATGTTTGCGAGCGATGGCGATTCGCCCTGGCAATCCGAGGACGAGCACCGCTACGGCGAGAAATGCGCCGAACGCGATGAACATCACCAGGAAAGTTAGATAGTCCCAGAGATCCAAATCAAAACCAAGCATATCGCTTGCCTGACAAATCTGGTTTTTATCGCTTCACGAAGGAGAAATTGCGTGAGCTAGACGACCTGCCGAAGTTCCGGAAAGCATCGAGCTTCGAGGACCTTTGAGCCTCCCAGATAGTTCAAGCGGACAGCTATTGCAATAGCAACTGTCATTTCAAACAGTTCATGGGAAATTCGCGTTATTCTTGTGGGACACCACCCTGGGTGGGAGTGATTCGCCCCCTTGCGGATCAATGGTCGCGGGTCTTCGTTCAACTCCTCCTACCTGTTAAATCTGACAGATGTGGAGAGTTTCTGAGGTCTATAAGGTGTAGGTCTGTGGAGCGCTTTGTTATCGGGAGGAGGGCCTGGAAATGGCCGATTCTTCGGCAGAGTGCGCTGGAGGCAAGGCACCCAATTTGTGGGACGTACAAAGAGATTGCTCTAAAGGAGAATTGGTAATGACTCTCAATTCGAAGCGGTTCAGATTGGTCCTGGCTGGTTTCATCGCTGTCGCTATGACCCTTGGCATTCAGAGTGCGATTGGCGAAGATGTGGCGCACGCCGTAAGTGGAGTTGTGAAGAGCGTTGATAAAGATTCAAAGACCTTTGTTGTCAAAGCCTCCGATGGCACCGAACACACGTTCAAGTGGACGGAGAAGACTACCGTAAAAGGCGCCAAAGACACCGGCAAGGGTGTGGCTGAAGGCAGCGAGGATGCGGCGAAGGGAACCGCCAAGGCCAGTGAGGACGCGGCCAAGGGAACAGCAAAGGCCAGCGAGGGTGCGGCCAAAGGAACCGAAAAGGCCAGCGTAGAGACCTATCTTGGAGCCAAAAAAGGATCCGTAGTCACAGTGAAGTACACGGAAAAAGCCGGCGAGAAGACCGCTGTGGGTATTAAGGACGCCTCGAAAGCTACAGCGAAGGCTGTGGCGGATTAAGGCGGCGTCGCAGTAAGGCGCTGTTGCTGGGAAGTACAGTAGCGGCTGTATCGAAGGTCCACGCTTCTAAGAAAGCGATCTGAGAACACGATCATGTCAAAAGCCAGACCAACTGTTGGGATCGACGGACGTCCGCTTCCCATTCTTCCACCGGATCGAGATGCTCGCGTCTGGGCAAAGCTCATACGCGTCACGTTCTACACGCCGGGATTTCTTGCGATGCTGCTTCTCAAGGCAGGTGAGCCGGAGAGCTTTGGCATCACCATCGAGTTGCTGATGCTGTCAAGCGCGGCGGCAATCGTGGCTGGACTTTTCATCGGCACGCAACAATCGAGTGAGGGCGCAGATACCACGTCGAAAATTGGTACCTGGAGCGGGTCGCTAGTGCTTGAATTGCTCGCGGTGGTGCCGCTTTTGTGTGCAATGCCGGCGCTGTTTCACCAACTTGCGCATAGCAGGCTTCTGCACGCTGTTGCGCCGGGCACCGTTGACGTTAGCCTGGGCGCATCGGAACTGCTACCAATGGTCGCAATCCTGCCATTCATGCTTTACCAGTTGGGCGGTTTCGGCACGCTGGACTACGTTGTGTCGAAGCCGGTGAACTGGATAATCAACATCGGGATTTTCGGATTGATCGTCTCAGGGTACATCGCTAACCGTGAAGGGGCATTCGGCATCGAGCGCAGGCTGTCAGGGATCCTGATTGTCGCGATGGCGATTACCGTGTTTTACGGCGTGCTGAAACTCAGACAGATGCAGGCGATCTATGACGCGCAATGTCCACCGAAGGCGGCAAAGTAGTTTCGAGACGCGTTATTAACTAGGAGGAATGGTGCGCCGCGGCAGGGGAACTTGGGCGGGCACCCGTCGCCTTCAATCTAGTGTGTCTCCGAATAGAAGGCGCTGGGGAAGATTCTTAATTCCTTCCCGATCAATACAGATAATGCGATCGTAGAGATCCTCCGGCCATGGTTCGTAAGGTGACTCATGGCCCAGCTCACGGATGAGCTTGGGCATCATGCCGTGATGCCAGCAGACAAGGACCGTCTTTCCGTTGAATTGTTTTTTGCGCAGGTCCTTTACGATCTGTTTGATATCTCGATCGGCGTAGGTTGTACTGACATCGATCCCCATTTTGTCTGCCGTGAGCCGGATCGTCTGATAGGGACGGGCGGAATGCTTGGTTGAGGTGGACGCAAACACGAAGTCGGGCTTCACGATTCTCGGAAGCAACTTCGACAGACCGATGGCACGCATTCTTCCGCGCAACGCGAGGTGAGGTGCCCGCGAAGCAGGCTTCTCGGCGTGCCTGACGATGATGATCTTTGCCGGCCCCTTTTTCATTGGAACTCGATGCCCTTGAAAAGAAGATTCAGACAGATGCTACCAGCATCAATACCGCAATTGTCTTGCAGCTTTGCTGGATTCTTAAGAGTTCATCACGACCACGGCTGATAAGAAACTGTCATTTATGACAGGTTTCCTTCACTGTAATTGAATTAGAATCCAGCCAATGCAAAATCATTTCGCGAGACCCCTTGGACAGAAGTGGAGCCGGAGATGCTTATCAGTGGTTGCTGTCTTTCTTCTGTGTTCCTCGTTACGTGCCGAGAAGGTGTGTCCGGTTGAAATCAAGCTTCTGATTTCCCCTCCGACGATCGACTCCGTGATTTCTTCACTCGGATTTGAAAAAGAGGCGAGCAGTCAGGTGTATTTCTTCGACACCGCTAATCTTGGCCTTCTTAGCCAGGGAGTGATTCTCAGGGTCAGGCAAGGAGCTAAAAACGACCTCACGGTCAAGGTGCGCTTTCCGGATGGCGACAAGAAAGCTGCGAGCGCAGAACTTCGCGAACACTTTGAGTGCGAGACAGATCGGACGGGCTCCGAATCAAGTACTTCTTTCTCTGTCGGGCAGAAATACACGCCTAACTCGGTACCCGTAAAAGGAAATGACTTCCTCAGTGCTCTCAGCCCCCGTCAGCGGACGCTCCTTCAGGCGGCAAAGGTTTCCATTGATTGGTCTTCAGTGAAAAGAATCGACATTAACTCAAAGACATGGGAAACCACATCTCAGCCTCCGTTTCGCAAACTCACACTGGAACACTGGGAGTGGCCCGAGGGCGAGATTCTCGAATTGTCAACCCGGGTCGCGCCAAATGAACCGGGATTCAAATCCGCGAACCTGGATCAGATCGTGAATGCGAAGGGGCTGTCGCCAAGCCCGGATCAAGAAACCAAAACAGGTTCACTGCTGTCTTCGCTGGCGCTCGAAACCCCTCCTGCCGGCGCACAATCGCAAGCACCGCCGCAGGAGACCAATCCGCTGGCAACTGGAGTGAACCTCGTCCAAGTGCTGGAGCGGAAGTCGCTGGTTTTTCCTGATCTGGCTACGAATAAGGGGCGGCTCAACAATTGGGACAAGTTCAAGTTGGCGGCTAACAACAGCGTTTCGCCAGCCACCGTGGGCTCTGCGCTGATTGGGGGCAGCGTATGGCCAGGCGATCGATAGCCCTTCCGGGTACGGCCAAGGTGGTTCAGGATATGGCAAACGCTTCGGGTCAGGCATGGCCCGCAGTGCCTCGGACAACCTGTTTGGAACTTTCATGATCGCGTCCATAATGCATGAAGATCCACGTTTCTATGTAAAGACAGGCCTCGACTTCAAACAGGCGGTGAAATACAGCGCCGTCAGGCTGGTGATAACGCGTAGCGACTCGGGCAAGCCAGTCGTGAACTACGCCGGGCTGCTCGGCCCACTGGCGGGCGAAGCCCTGGCTAATACTTACTGGCCCGAGGAAAACCGGGGAATTGGCAGCACTTTGACTCGCTATGCAAGCGACCTTGGTTGGAGGTTTGGGGGAAATTTGCTGCGCCAATACTGGCCCCAAATCAATCGGAAGCTGCGGCTGGTGCCTACAGCTAGCCAGTAGGCCCACGCGCGTTCGAGTGGCGGCAATTGCTTTGAGTTTATTGGGTTTTGTTGGCGTCCCCGACGGGATTTGAACCCGTGTTATCGCCGTGAAAGGGCGGTGTCCTAGG
Organism: uncultured Acidobacteriaceae bacterium; assembly: GCA_963782775.1. Lineage (GTDB taxonomy): Bacteria > Acidobacteriota > Terriglobia > Terriglobales > Acidobacteriaceae > Telmatobacter. Next base: position 90,771 of record CAWALE010000009.1, on the reverse strand, counting down.
CCGGGCTAGACGACGGGGACGCTAAAGAAGGGCAGAAAGACGGTCAGAACGGCCGGAATGCGCCCTCAAGAAGGTTACCAACCCCGCTCCAACCCTGTCAAAACAGCTTCGTTTTCTGATAGGTCGCGAGGCGGGCCGTTGCGAAGGTGCATTTGACCAGCAGACGGGCTTCAACCCATTGGCATAACCGGCAAACAACGCCTGACATCACAGGAAGCCGGGTCGCAACACACTGGATGTCCTTCGGGCGATTTTTTGCGACAATCGCCTCATCTGGCGCATCAACAAGCCAGTCATAGCCAAGGGTTTCTGTCGCGAAAAGAGCTGTTTTATCTGCGCGACATCACAGGTGCCGGCAACGGTCGGGTTGTAACATGAATGCTGCATTTCTTACTCCAATGACCGGTGAGGTTATGGAGACCAGTAAGGGGCTGTTATTTTGAGACGCATTTTTAGTGCAGGCAGCGCATTTGTGATGGGCATGGCTGTAGTCGGGTGCCAGCAGGGAACGCAGAAGGCTCCGCAGGCGGCAGCAGGGATGCAGGCCATGCCGGTGAAAACGGTGGCGGTGATCGCTGCAGCCTGTAGCGCAAAGCAACGAATATATGGCCACGATCAAATCGCGCCGCTCGCAACGCCATCAGCCGCAGGTGAACGGAATCCTGACGAAAATCCTGGTGCACTCCGGAGATCACGTTAAGGCGGGTCAGGTAATGATGGAGATCGATCCTCGTCAGCAGCAGGCTACCGTGGATCGCAGGGTCGCCACAGAACGGCAGAAGAAGGCGCTTTTCGACTACAGACGCCGATTGAACTCGAGCGCCAGCACAAGCTGTTTGCCGCGGGCGTAACCAGCCGCGATGCTATGGACCAGGCGCAGCAGGCGTTTGACAACGCCAAGGCCGACTATGAGGCTGCGCGTGGAACTACGCAATATGCAGGAAGAAACGCTGGAGTACTACACGTTCGCGCGCCTTTGACGGTGTGGTGGGCGATATCCCAGTGCATGTGGGCGATTACGTTTCGCCTTCATGCACAATCGCGCTGACGACTGTGGATCAGGCCGGCGATCTCGAAGCCTATATCTATATGCCCGACCGAGCGGTCCAGCGAGGCGCGCACTCGGGCTTGGCTGTGGAGCTTGTCCGATACGAGTGGGAAGCTGCTCGAGAAGACGAAGATCGATTTCCTTTCGCCGCAAGTGGATCCGACGTCTGCAGGGCATTCTGGCGAAGGCTCCGGTGCACGCCACGCCTGAGATCATGCGCAACGCGCAGTTGATCAAAGCTCGCGTGATCTGGAGTACGAAGCCGATGGTGGTTGTCCCGGTTCTGGCTGTGACGCGGCAGGGTGGCCAGACTTTTGTCTATCGTCGCGAGAAAGCAGCCGAACGGCCAGCTACATCGCACGCAAAGTCGCGGTGACTCTGGGCGACACGGTGGGGAATACGTACTCCATTCACGTCTGGTCTGAATGCGGGCGACCAGGTGGTTGTGTCGAGCACGCAGTTCCTTGTGAACGGAATGCCGGTTTCTCCACTCCCGGGTTGAGCAGATCGCGCTGCGGGCCATGGCGGAGCATTGATGCGACCGAGCCTGCGATCGAGGACACAACAGAAAGAGGGCTCATCTTGTTTGTTGATTTCTTTATTCATCGACCCGTATTTGCAACTGTTTGCGCCCTGATGATTATTCTGGCGGGAGCGGTGTGCATCCCGACTCTTCCGATCGCGATGTACCCGACGCTGGCGCCTCCGCAAGTTCCGTCGCGTGCAACTACGTCGGCGCAAATGCGGACACGGTTGAGAAGGCCGTCACGATTCCGCTGGAAGAGGCGATCAACGGCGTCGAGGGCATGCGCTACATGACGTCGACCAGCACGAACAACGGAACGAGCATGCTCAACGTGACGTTTCAGACGGGCTACAACCTCGACATCGCCGCAGTCGACGTGCAGAACCGCGTAGCCAGCGTGACGGGTCGGCTGCCTGTCCGCAGTAAATGCGACGGGCATCACCATCACCAAGGCGAACCGCGAACTTTGTATTCGGCGCCGGATTCTTCACGCGCGACGGGCGCTACTCGAATGAGTTCATTTCGAACTATCTGGATGTTTACGTGAAAGACGCGCTGAAGCGCGTGCCGGGCGTGGGCGATGTAAACATCTTCGGCGAGCGCAAGTATGCCATGCGCGTGTGGCTCGATCCGCTGAAGCTGGCAGCATTTGGGCTGACGGCGACGGATGTGGTCAGCGCGCTGCAGGAGCAGAACGTCGAAATTCCTGCAGGGCAGCTTGGGCAGCAGCCGGCGGATCCCGGATCAGTCTTTCCAGATTCCTGTGCGCGTGGTGGGCAGGCTTTCAGTCCGGAACAGTTTGAGAACATCATTCTGAAGAGCACGCGCAACGGGCTGGTTCTGCTGAAGAATGTGGGTCATGCCGAGGTCGGCGCGGAGGACTACAGCTCGGCGCTCGAGTACAACGGGCATGTGGCGCAAGGCGTCGGCGTGGCGCAGCTCTCGAATGCCAACGCGCTTGAAGTGGACCGCCAAGCCAAGGCAGCGCTGGAGAAGCTTTCGAAGAATTTCCCGCCGGGACTCGAGTATGCCATTGCGTTCGACTCGACGACGGTCGTGGGCGATTCGATTCACGAAGTGCTGGTCACGCTGGCTGAAGCGATCGGTATCGTCATCGCTGGTGATCTTCCTCTTCCTGCTGGACTGGCGCGCGACGATCATTCCCGCCGTTACGATTCCTGTTTCGCTGATCGGAACGTTCGCGTTCATTCAAGTGTTCAATTTCTCGATCAACTCGCTGACGCTGTTCGGAATCACGCTGGCCACGGGTCTGGTGGTGGACGATGCAATCGTGGTCATTGAAAACGTGCAGCGCCACATTGCCATGGAGCACTCGAATCCGCACGAGGCCACGTCGCGCGCCATGAGCGAAGTGACGAGCGCGGTGATTGCTACGTCGCTGGTGCTGATTGCCGTGTTTGTGCCGGTGTCGTTCTTCCCTGGAACGACCGGCATTTTGTACCGGCAGTTTTCGCTGACGATTGCGTTCTCGATTGCGATCTCGGCGTTCAACGCGCTGACGCTCTCTCCGGCGTCTGTCGGCCATGTTCCTGCGCGGCGAAGAAGCCAGACCGAGGCAGTTGGATTTTCTGCACATCCGGCCGCTTTCGCGGGCATTTGCGGCGTTCATCCACGGTGCCGACGCGTTTATCACGTGGCTGGCGAAGACCTACGCGAAGGTGATTCACGTTGCGCTGCAGTTGCGGTATGTGCTGCTGGTGCTGTTTTTCGTGGGGCTCGGCGGGACCTGGTGGATTTACAACAAGGTTCCGACAGGGTTCATTCCGCAGGAAGATCAGAGCTTTTTGATGGGGATCGTGCAGGCGCCGCCGGGATCTTCGCTGGACTATACGAAGGCGCTCGCTGACAAGGCGCAGGCAATTCTCTATTCCAACAAGGACATCTTGGGCGCGTTTACCGTGATCGGTTTCAGTTTCTCGGGCAACGCGTCCAATGCGGGCATGATGTTCATCAGTACGAAACCGGCTGCGGAGCGGCGCGGGAAGGGGCACTCCGCAGCGGACATCGTTGCGGACCTGACACCCAAGCTGGGCTCGCTGATGTTCCAGCCGGACGGGGGAATGGTGATCGTGATTCAGCCCCCCGCCGTGAGCGGCGTGGGAAGCTATGGCGGATTCCAGTTCATGTTGCAGGATACGGGCGTCAACACGCTGTCTGATCTGGACAGGGTGGCTCATCAGATCGTGAACCAGCGGGCGGGCGCGCAAGGACGTCACGAACCTGATTACGACTTATTCGGCGAACGATCCGCAGGTACTGGTGGAGATCGATCGTGAGAAGGCGAAGGCAATGGGGGTACCGCTGTCGCAGATCACGAACGCCCTGGGCGTGTTCATGGGCTCGCAGTACGTGAACGATTTCGATTTCAACAATCGGACGTATCGCGTGTACGCGCAGGCGGACCAGAAGTATCGCATGACGGCGAAGGATCTGCACGTCTATTACGTTCGGTCTGATTCGGGGCAGATGGTTCCGCTGGATAATCTCGCGACGGTGAAGGAGAGTGCCGGGCCGCCGGTGATCACGCACTACAACCTGTTCCGCGCGGTGGAAATTGACGGTTCGCCGGCGCCGGGGTACAGCTCGGGACAGGGCATCACCGGCATGGAAGACCTGGCGAAGCAGAACATGATGCCGGGCATGCAGTACGAGTGGACAGGCTTGACGCTGGACGAAATCGAATCGAGCGGGCGGGCGATTCTGATCTTCGGGCTGGGCATCCTGGTGGTGTATCTCACGCTATCGGCACAGTATGAGAGCTTCGCGCTGCCGTTCATCATTCTGCTGGCTGTACCGATGGCGGTGCTGGGCGCGCTGGGGTTGGTGTCGCTGCGCGGGCTTGTCGAATGATGTCTACTGTCAGATCGGGCTGGTGATGCTGATCGGACTTTCGGCGAAGAATTCAATTCTGATTGTGGAGTTTGCGGAGCAGCTGCGGAAGAAGGGTCGGTCGATTGCGGAAGCAGCGATTGAGGCTGCGGAACTGCGGCTCCGGCCGATTCTGATGACGTCGTTCGCCTTCATTCTCGGCGTGCTGCCGCTGTATTTCGCCACGGGCGCAGGCGCATTGGGCCGGCGTTCGGTGGGAACCACGATTGTCGGCGGCATGTTGTTTTCCACGGTGCTAAACCTGGTCTTCATTCCTGTGCTGTACGTGTTCCTGAGCCGGCTGCTGCGGCGTGGAGACGATCATGGCGTTGTGAATGCGGAGGAGGCAGTCTAAAAGCATCAGGGTTTCACGCGATGGGCGATGATGTAGTCCTTGATGCGGTCGTAGACCTGGCTTGTGACAATGCCCCGATCGAGCAGATCGTTCTTGCCGCGATAGGGCCGGTAGCGAAGAATGCGCTCGGCCCAGGTGCGCGTCATCCCGGGAACCTTCATGAGCTGATCGAGAGTTGCCGCATTTATATCGACGCGCTCCTCCGGTGCAGGGATGGTGTGCGAATCACCGCGGGCGGCAGGCGAAATGATGTGCATAGCCCGCAAGACCGTGCGCAAGTGCGCAGCCGAGCGCGACCACGAGAATTCCCCTGAGCACCCGCATTTTCACCTACCTATTCTCTGCCATTCCTGAGCACAACGTAAATCTTCGACCGCATCATGCTGAAAGTTGGAGACTGGAGTGCCGGTTTCCTGCAAAAATGGAGGCATGGCAGTTCCCCCGATTGCTCCGCTTGGACGATCCACTATCCGAACCTTACGCAGCAGAATTTTCGGCAGCACCAGGCTGGTGATCCTTCTCGTTTTGTTGATGGTTCTCGCCGCATGCATGGTGTTTACGTGGTTGACGCGCGATGCGATGGCGAATTTCTCTTTTCTGAACCAGGGCCGCCGGGGCCGCTCCGGTGCCAGCAAAAAAACGATCGTCAATATAAACCCCTGGCAAACCGCCGAGGCTCTTGCACCTTTGGCAGTTACTGCCGAAGAGAAGGAATTCGCGCGCGAGGCGCAGCGCCTTGCAGATCACGACGTAGATCAGGCGTTCGCCGCCGCGCTGCGGCAGGCCACGTTGCGGGCGCAGCACATTACGCTCTCCGGCGAGGCCCTGGCGTTGTCGCAAAAAATTGCGGAGCTTCAGCAACTCATCCGACAGGACCAGGAGCTTGTACAGAGCATCACGAAGGAGTTGAGCTCGCCTTCAAACCAGGCAAGAGACGGTGCACCGGCTCCGGTGGATAGTGGCGATCTGGATGTGGCCAAAGCGCAGCTGGGATTGGACTCGGATCGACTGGCCGATGCGCAGAAGGATCTGGATCGAGCCACTGGTGATCAGACCGCCCAGATTCAGGCCGAGTTGGCCGCGCACGAGTCGTCGATGAAGGAATACGACAAGAGGGTTCAATCCGGCGGCGACGTGGCAGTATTGTCAGCGCGACGACAAGGAACCATGGCCCGTCGCGTGAATGCGTGGTTCGCTCAACGGAGCCGCTCTGAGTTGATTGAGCGGGCTATTCAGCAAACGCAGGCGGACATTCAATCGATTGCCGTCGCACACAACGCACTTGAGTTGAAGGCCAACGAAGGGGCAGGTGCCGCTTCGCCTTCTGGCGCCGATCGCTCGGCCAAGCTGGCGCTCATCAAGGACAAAGCAGCGGAGCGCCAGATATTGAGCCTTTACGACGACCGCATCCAAACTAAACAGCAACTGGTGACGGTGTACAGCAAGTGGGCTACACAGGTTCAGTTGCAGCATCGTATCGTGCTGCATCTCATTTTGCAATCGCTGTCGCTCATCGCGTTTATCGGCATCTGCATGGTTCTTTGCGATGGTCTTGTGCATCGGCTGATGGACAAACCCGTGCTTGACCGGCGACGCTCACAGACCATGCAAAGCATTCTGCAGCTCACGATTCAGGTCATCGGGGGCTGTGATGATCCTGATGGTGATTTTTGGTACACCGAAGGAGACTCCGACGATCCTTGGTCTGGCCACTGCTGCGCTCACCATCGCGTTGCAGGATTTCATCATTGCGTTTCTTGGCTGGTTCGTTCTGATTGGCAAGAATGGAATCCACGTGGGCGACTGGGTGGAGATCAATGGAGTGGGCGGAGAAGTGATTGAGGTGAAGTTGTTCAATACGACTCTGCTGGAGACCGGGACGCTCGCGGATCGAGGGTTGCCGACAGGGCGGCGAATTACCTTCATGAACGGGTTTGCCATTCGCGGCCAGTACTTCAACTTTTCGACGAGCGGGCAATGGATGTGGGATGAGATTTCCCTTAACCTTCCTGCGTCTGACAATGTCCACGAATGGCTCGAGCGCATTCAAAAGGTAGTTGTGGCAGAGACAGAGAAAAATGCGGATCTCGCCGAGCAGGAGTGGAAGCGAGGCTCGCACGCAGGCAGTCTGGGCCATTTCAGTGCCAAGGCTGTCGAGAATCTTCGGCCGTCGGCTTCTGGAATTGAGGTTCTGGTTCGCTATGTGACGCGTGCATCGGAGCGGTTTGAAATGCGAAATCGCCTGTATCAAAAGCTGCTTGAGATGTTGCGGGATCCGGGATATAAGGCTGATCCAGGTGCTGCAACGATCACACAAAGAGGATAGGCGCATTGCAAAGATTTCGCGTGAGGTTGACACAGGGTCATATTTCCCTTATTTTTTAGACAGATGCAGAGCAGCCGCCATCACGGTCATCACCACCATCATGGGACATCCATGCCGGCGGACTGCCATGGCCTGAACTAGACGGCCAGAGAGATCGAAGAACCTAAAGCCCGCCGGCGCAGAAGCCGGCGGGCTTTTTGATTTTGGAGCAGAATCCACCGCAGATCAGGAAAGACGATGAGCACACAACCAAAAATTGATTTTCAAAAAATGGAAGGGCTAGTGGCCGGCATCGTGCAGGATGCACAAACAGGTGAGGTATTGATGCTCGGTTTTCTTAACGACGCCAGTTATGCCAAGACCCTGGAGACGGGCTTCGTAACGTTTTGGAGCCGCACGCGGCAGAAGCTGTGGATGAAGGGCGAGACAAGCGGTAATCGGCTGCGGGTCGTCTCGGCCGCGACCGACTGCGACAACGACACGCTACTGTTCAGGGTAGTTGTGGAGGGCGACGGGCTGGTTTGCCACGAGGGCACCGTGAGTTGCTTTACAAAGCCGCTTGCGTTTTCAGATGCGGTGGAGGTGGCGCGTGGCTGACAAACTGCGTCTGGGCCTTCCCAAAGGCAGCCTTCAGGACTCGACGATTGCGCTATTCAAGCGCGCGGGATGGAATATCTATGCCGACGGTCGATCGTATTTTCCGTCGATTGACGATGGGGAGATTGAATGCATGCTGATTCGCGCGCAGGAGATGGCGCGTTATGTCGAGCACGGAGTACTTGACGCGGGGCTAACCGGTATTGACTGGGTTGTCGAAAGCGGGCTGGACGTAACCAGCGTGACGACGTTGACCTATGCAAAGCAGAGCCGCCGCAAGGTGCGCTGGGTGCTCGCGGTGCCGGAGGCGAGCGGTTTTCAGCGGGCAGAAGATCTTGAGGGAAAGATCATCGCGACCGAATTGGTCGAGGTGACGAAGAAATACTTTGCCAATAAAGGTGTGAATGTGAAGGTGGAGTTCAGCTGGGGCGCGACTGAGGTGAAGCCACCGATGCTGGCCGATGCCATTGTCGAGGTGACCGAGACGGGCAGTTCGCTGAAGGCAAACCATCTGAAGATCATCGACACAGTGATGGAGAGCGAGACGCACTTGATCGCCGGCAAGGCCGCGCTGGCCGATGAGTGGAAGCGGAATAAGATCGAACAGATTGCCGTGATGCTGCGTGGGGCGATTGATGCGCAATCGCAGGTGGGGCTGATGCTTAATGTGAAGAGGGCCGACCTGGATTCAGTGCTTGCGGTTCTGCCAGCGTTGAATTCGCCGACGATTTCGCAGTTGAGCAATTCGGAATGGGTGGCGGTGAACACGATTGTGGAAGAGCGTGTGGCGCGAGATGTGATTCCGAAGCTCAAAGCTGCACGGGCCACCGGGATTGTTGAGTATCCGTTGAATAAAGTGGTGCTGTAGCAGAAGGCTGGGCGAAACCGATGAAGTTGATTCGAACCTGGGGGCGAGGTGCACGCGATGCGGCCGCGATTCTGGTGGCTCTGGAGAATCGCGGAGGTGCGGCGCTTGATTCGGTACTGCCGGTGGTTAAGCGCATTGTTGAGCATGTTCGGCGGGGCGGCGATCGAGCGTTGTTCCGCTACGCTGCCCAATTCGACGGGCTTGAGAATGCGGCGCTGCTAAAGATTGAGCCGCAGGAGATGGCTGAGGCATGGGAAGCGATTGATCCTGCGCTTCGCGAAGCTCTGAGGATCGCGGGCAAGCAGATCCGGGCATTTTCGAAACGGCAGTTACCGAAGTCGTGGAGCAGAGCTTCAACCAGGGGGCTCAAGGTTGGGCAGCTTGTGCGGCCGCTTGGCTCGGTGGGTTGCTATGTGCCGAGCGGAAGGCATCCGCTGCCTTCGACGCTGCTGATGACGGCGATTCCTGCCCAAGTGGCGGGCGTGGAGCGGATTGTGGTGGTTTCGCCCAAGCCTGCGCCCGAGACTCTTGCTGCGGCACATTTGCTTGGCATCACCGAGTTTTATCGCGTTGGCGGGGCTCATGCAATTGCGGCGCTTGCTTACGGTACGGCGACAATTGCGCGCGTGGACAAGATTGTTGGTCCAGGCAATCTCTACGTAACAGCGGCTAAGCGGCTGGTGGCGTTCGATTGCGCGATTGACATGCTGGCGGGGCCTACGGAGATTGTCGTAACCAGTGAGCGCGGAGATCCGTGCGGAGATTGCAGCTGATCTAGTGGCGCAAGTCGGAACACGATCCGGAGGCCGTCGCGATATTTGTGACGACGCGGGACGAACTCGCGCGGCAGGTAATTGCCGAGGCCAGGAAGCAGAGCCGTGGAAATTCGGTCGCTCGAGAAGCTCTGACTCGCAACGGCGTGGTGATTGTGGCTGCGGACATCGAGGAGGCTCGCGCGATCACGAATCGTCTGGCGCCTGAGCATCTAACTGTCGATTCGGCTGAGGATCTGAACTGGGTGTCGAATGCCGGCTCAGTTTTTGTGGGCGGATGGTCTGCGCAACCGATGGGTGACTACATCTCGGGGCCAAACCACACTCTGCCCACTGGAGGAATGGCCCGGGTGCGCGGGGGGCTCAGCGTAAATGATTTCGTGAAGCTGGTCACGGTGCAGGAGTACGGTGTCGAAGGAATTCGAGCGCTTGGATCGGGGGCGACGCTGCTGGCGGAGGCGGAGGGATTGCCTGCCCATGCTGAAGCGATACGCGTGCGATTGCGGAAGGCATTACGGCGCCCAAGCCGGGTTGGCGAACGCGGAAGGAGGGCAGATGCATAAATCAGCTTCGGTTGTTCAGCCCATTCCGCGTGAGCGAGTTCAGGCGATGAAGGAGTATCATCCGCCGCTGGGGAATCGCGATGCGATGCGGCTTGACTTCAACGAAAACACGATTGCGTGTTCGCCTAAAGTGCGGGAAGTGTTAGGTCGGATCTCGGCGGGCAATCTTACACGCTATCCGGAACGTGCGCCGGTGGAGCGGATTGTTGCTGAGCATCTTGGAATCGCGCCTGAGAAGGTTGTACTCACGAACGGCGTGGATGAAGCGATTCACGTGCTCTTTGAGACATTTCTTGACTCCGACGACGAGCTTTTACTGCCGGTTCCGACGTACACGATGTACGAGGTGTACGCGTCGGCCACGGATGCCCGCGTAGTGACGGTGCAGGCTGCTGACGATTTGTTATTCCCTTTTGATCGGCTTCTTCGCTCGATCACGCCGCGGACGAAGATCATCGCTCTTGCGAATCCCAACAGCCCTTCGGGTTCGATCGCGACGCGGGAACAAATTGTCGAACTTGCGCAACGCGCTCCGCAGGCTGTGGTGCTGGTGGATGAAGCGTATTTTCACTTTTGCGGAGAAACTGTTATCGATCTGATCGAGACGCTTCCAAACCTGTCATGTTGCGCGTACGTTTTCAAAGGCCTACGGGCTGGCGGGTTTGCGACTGGGGGTTCTCGCAGGTCCTACTGATTTGATGCGGTGGATTCGACGCGTGCTTTCGCCGTATAGCGTGAACTCGCTTGCACTGGCTTGCCTGCCGCCTGCATTGGAGGATTCCGCGTACCTGGATTGGTATGTCGGGGAAGTGATTTCTGCCCGCGCAGACTTTGAGGCTGCGCTTGAAGCCATGGGTATGCGCCGCTGGCCGAGTCATGCGAATTTTATTCTGGTGGATATTGGCGGGCAGCATGCTGAATTTGTTCGGCTGATGTCGGCTGGCGGAGTGCTGGTGCGCGACCGGTCGAACGATCCGGGCTGTGACGGTTGCGTTCGCATAACGATTGGTACGCGTCAGCAGATGCGCGAAGCCGTCGCGGTGCTTCACGCAACGCTGAAGGTGCTTGGCGCAACGGAGGGGAAGCGATGACGAACCAAGGCTGCCGAGAAGGCGTCGCGGGGCAAGGTCGGTTCGCCGGGGAGTGGTTGTGCGTGACACGCATGAGACGCGCATTGCCATTGATCTCGCGATTGAAGGTAAAGGGCAGTACAAGATTTCAACCGGCATTCGCTTTTTCGATCACATGCTGGAGTTGTTTACGTCGGCATGGGGCGTTTGACCTTGAGCTCACATGCAAGGGTGATCTTGATGTCGATCAGCATCACACGGTGGAGGATGTGGGGATCGCGCTGGGCGAGGCGTTTCGATCGCGCGCTCGGTGATAAGCGCGGGATTCTGCGGGCGGGTTATTTTGTGATGCCGATGGACGAGACGCTGGCAATTGCCGCGGTGGATTTGAGCGGGCGTGCGGCGTATGCGGTAGACACCAAGGTGCGGACGCGGCTTGTGGGCGATTTGCAGACCGAGTTGGTGGCGGACTTCTTTGAAGGATTTGCGCGCGGTGCGAGGGCCAATGTGCATGTGAAGACGATGTACGGGCGGTCAAATCATCACAAGATTGAGGCGATCTTCAAGGCTTTTGCGCGGGCGCTGCGCGTGGCTTGTTCGCGTGATAAGCAATTGGGCGAGATGCTGCCGAGCACGAAGGGGCTTCTCTGATGCGTGTCACCGTAATCGACTACAAGGCGGGGAATTTGACGTCGGTGTTGAAGGCTCTGCGGCATCTGGGTGCGGAGCCGGTGGTGACGGATTCGGATTTGACGCCGATCGAGTCGGCGGAGCGGATTGTGCTGCCAGGGGTGGGGCATTTTGCGGCGACGGAGAGATTGGATGCAACCAGAATGACAGCAGCAATTCGCGGTGCGATCTCGCGGGGCGTTCCATTTCTGGGAATTTGTGTGGGAATGCAGTGGCTGTATGCCGGGTCGAGTGAAGCTGCGCATCAACGGGGACTTGGGCAGTTTGAGGAGTCGTGCACGCGGTTTCCGGAATGCAACCAAAAGGTTCCGCATGTGGGATGGAACTCTCTGGAGACGAACCCTGGATCGCGTCTACTTGCTGGGGTTGGAGCGGGCGAATTCGTTTACTTTACGCATTCCTATAAGGCTCCCGTCACGACTGAGACGGCTGCGACGGCACATTACATTGAGCCTTTCGCTGCAGCGGTTGAGAGTGGGAATGTGATGGGTGTGCAGTTTCATCCGGAGAAATCGGGGGAGACGGGGTTAAAGATCCTACGCAACTTCCTGGAGTGGACATGCTGACCAAGCGGATTATTGCGTGCCTTGATGTCCATGCGGGTCGGGTGGTGAAGGGCGTGCAGTTCGTAGACATTGTGGATGCGGGCGATCCGGCGGCACTGGCGGCGCGGCATGCTCGGCGAAGGAGCGGACGAGATTGTGCTGCTCGATATTACGGCGACGCATGAAGGGCGACAGACGCTGCTGGAGACGGTGCGACGCACGGCACGAGAGTTGTTTGTGCCATTCACCGTCGGAGGCGGTATCCGTAGCGCGGAGGAGGCGGAGCAGGTGTTCGAGGCTGGGGCAGACAAGATCAGCATCAACTCGGCTGCGCTTGCCGATCCCACGCTGATCAGCGCGATCGGGCGCAGTTTTGGCGCACAGGCTGTTGTGGTGGCGATCGATGCGCGGCGCGATCCGGAAGCCGAGGACCCGGTGCGCGATGCGCAGGTGTTCGTGCAGGGCGGACGAAAGCTCGCGGGGCGGTGCGTGGTGGAATGGGCGCTGGAGGCTGAGGCGCGTGGTGCAGGAGAAATTCTGCTTACGTCGATGGATGCGGATGGGACGCGAGCGGGATTCGATTGCGAACTGACGGCGGCGGTCAGCGAGTCGGTGAATATTCCGGTGATTGCATCGGGCGGGGCGGGGACGGTGGCGCACTTTGCGGATGTTTTTGGCAGAGGCAGAGCCGACGCGGCACTTGCGGCGAGTATCTTTCACTTCGGCGTGTCGAGTGCACGGTCACTTAAAGAGGAACTGGTTGCCGCTGGAGTTCCAGTGAGGCTGCCATGTTGATTCCTTCAATCGATTTAATGGGCGGCCGGATTGTGCAGCTGGTGCAGGGAGAGAAGCTGCGGCTCTCGTTTGATGATTTCGAATACTGGATCGCAGAAGTTTTCGCGGTTTCCATTGGTGCAGCTTATCGATCTGGATGCGGCGATGCGACAGGGGGATAACTCCGTAGTGGTGGCGCAGGTTGCGCGACGGCTTCCGTGCCAGGTGGGTGGGGGAATTCGTTCGGCCGAGCGAGCGCGCGAGGTTCTGGATGCAGGCGCGCAACGGGTGATTCTTGGATCGGCGTTGTTTTCAGAAGACGGGAGAGTAAATGTGGACTTTGCCGCGACGCTTGCTTCTGCTGTGGGTGTGGAGCATCTCGTGGCTGGAATTGATACGAAGAGCGGGCGCATTGCGGTGAAGGGGTGGAAGGCGCAGGTGGCGTTGACTCCGGACGAAGCGATTCCGCAACTCGATCCGCATGTGGCCGGTTACCTGTACACGCATGTGGATGGCGAGGGCCTGATGCAGGGGTTTCCGACGGATGCGGCGGCGCGCCTGCGCAAATTGACCGCACGCCAATTGATTGTGGCGGGAGGTATCCGCAGCCAGCAAGAGATTGATGAGCTTGATGCGATGGGCGTGGATGCCGTTGTGGGGATGGCGGTTTATACGAATCTGCTTCCGGTTTAAATGCGAGAGACGCCGATCGTATCTCACATTCTGCTCGACGCAACAACCCATCGGATATTCTGGGAATACCGGCAACTCAAATGTGCGCGAAAGAGAGATCTTAGGCCATGACGAAACCGAGTGGGATCCGCCTCGCAAAGCGCCTGGACGAGGTGGGATTCTCTGACATCGTGCAGATTCGCAACAAGGTCATGGAAATGCGGGCAGAGGGACTGCAGGTGCATTCGCTGCATGGCGGTGAGCCCTATTTTGAAACGCCGGAAGCGATCAAGTATGCGGCGGTGAAGGCACTGGTGGAGAACTATACGCACTATGCGCCGTCGTCTGGCGTATTGCCATTGCGCAAGGCGCTGGTGGAGAAGCTGGCGGCCAAAAATGGAATCAAGGCAACGACCGACGAGGTGATTGCGACGGTTGGGGGTTCGCAGGCTCTCTACGGAGCCTTTCAAAGCGTACTTGATCCGGGCGATGATGCCTTGGTTTTCTCGCCGTACTGGACGCCGATTGGCGACCTCGTTACGGGAGCGCAGGCGCGTCCACTGCTGGTGCCTACGATCACGGCGCGGCGGAATGGAATTCGCAAAACGCTGGAGCAATTCTCAACTCCGAAGACGCGGGCCATCTACTACAACACGCCGCAAAACCCGAGCGGGCTGGTTTTTACACGCGCTGAAGCGGAAGAGGTGGCGGTATTCGCGCGGGAACGCGATCTGATTGTGATCGCCGACGAAGCTTACGAGGATCTGGTGTACGACGGGGAGCATGTCTCCATTGCTTCGTTGCCGGGGATGGCGGAGCGCACCATCACGTGCTTCACATTTTCAAAGACGTATGCGATGACGGGCTGGCGCGCGGGATACGCGGTGGCCAAGGAACCTTTTATGACGGCGCTGCGAAAGATTGTGCTCTACTCCACGAACGGCGTGACCACCTTTGTGCAGCAGGCAATGATTCATGCGCTCACCACGCCGGAGTCGGAGATCGCTGCGCATCGCGAAGAGTATCGGAAACGGCGGGATCTGCTGGTAGCGGCGCTGAATGAAGTCGGGTTGCAGTGCGAGCCGCCGGCCGGCGCCTTTTATGCTTTCCCGAATGTGGAGAAGATTCACAAAAACAGCCGGACGGCTGCGCAGATTCTGCTTGAGAAGGCGCACATTGCGACGATCCCGGGCTCTGTGTTTGGAGCGCAGGGCGAAGGGCATCTGCGGTTCGGTTATGCAATTACGACGAAAGAGATCGAAGATTGCGCGGAAGCCTTGCGCAAGTTTCTTGGCTAGCTTTCGTTGAGTTGCGCTTCGCCGATTGCGCGGCTGGTTTCTACGCGCGATGAGCGCAAGAGGCGGGCAATTTGCTTGAGATGCAACTGGACTGCGTAAGCACGCAGGATTTCTGGCTGAGAGAAAGTTGAACTTGTGTGGCGCACTTTGGCCATGCGGTCTTCGAGTTGCGCGATGTCCTCTTCAAGATTGAGGTTGGACGGTGCAATGTGGAATCGCCAGCCGTGAATGCACTTTGCCAGGTATTGAAATCCTGATTGAATATCGGCAACGAGACGGCCCAGTTCGGGCTCGAGTTGTTGAGCATAGTGGTCTTCGTGGCTTTCGCGGACGGCGAGTTCTAAGGCTACGAGCGCGTCGAAGATGGTGCGGCCAAACTGCGCCAGCATGCCGAGACCCTCGCGCCAACCGGGGCCGCCGGAGGGTTCGTTGCGCGATTCCTCCAAGAGCGCATTGTTGCTTCGCAACATGGCGAGGGCGTCTTCGCGCAGTTCGGCGAGGTTCTCTGCCGGATGACCACGGAAGCCTTGCAGAATGCCCTCGAAGAAGGCATTGAGAACGAGGAACTCCTGTGCGAGGCCATCGCGCAAGCGAAGACGCGCGCGATCGGGGAAGACCAGGGTTGAGACGGCGACAGCGACGATAATCCCCAGAAAGACTTCGCCGACGCGATGCAAGGCGAGCAACCAGTGGGAGCCTGTTGCCGGCACAAGCATCACAATTGCGATGGTGACGCCGGCGAGCCGCGAACTGTTGCGAAGGCCAAGAAGTCCGCAGAGTACGACGGCGGACACTACAGCGAAAATGAAATTCCACGGAGTTGTGCCGAAGAGCGAGAATGCGAAACCGAAGGATGCGCCGATGATTGTTCCGAGGATGCGATCGCGCGAGGCGGAGATGGTGGCGCCGAAGTTTGACTGGAGGACAATGATGGCGCTTATCGCTCCCCAGTAGCCGTCGTGCAGGCCAAAGCGCAGGGCGATCCACCAGCATAGAGCAGCGGCGAGAGCGGTCTTGGTTGCGTCGATTACAAGCCGCTTGCGTTCCCAGGTCAGCAGACCTTGTTGAGAGGTGCTGTCAACCCGCAACTTTACTGCGAGCTGTTGTTGCGACCACGTTCTGTCCTTTGTTAATCGCATTCGCGTGAAGCAGAAACCCTCAGCTACAGCATGAAGCATCTAGAGTGGCGTTCGTGCCGTAGTTTGGACCGCACAGCATGTAGCATAGAGGCAGCATCACGAATCTCTGCGTATTTTCTTTTGTCTATGCTTCGTCTTGGATATTCAGAAAATCTGGCGCCCGAGCTGCTCTCCGATTTCCCGGCGGGAGTCGAGCTGATTCGCCTGCCACGCGATCTTGACCATGATGTTGAGATTGAGGTGTGGATTCCCGATCCGTATCCGACGAGGAATACGCAGATCGTTCCCCATTTGCGCGGCGTGAAGCTGGTGCTTTCGCTGATGGCGGGGACGGAGTGGATTCCAGCGGCGATGGGGCCGCACGTGACCATCTGCAATGCGCGCGGGGCGCACAATATTTCGACGGCGGAGTGGACACTCGGAGCGATTCTGGGCATGCTGAAGCATTTTCCGTCTGTTTCTGGACATTCAGCGGTCCGGCGAATGGAAGCGCCGCTTCGAGGCTAGCGCGGAGTACGCGGAGATTAGTGGCGATGTGCGCTCGTTTTATCCGCCGGTGATGATCGAAGATCTGGCCGGGAAGACGGTGTTGCTGGTAGGGTATGGATCGATTGGCAAGGACATCGAGCGCATGCTGGAGCCGTTTGACGTTGAGCTGATTCGGATCGCACGGACAGCGCGGGAAAATCCCAAGGTGCATTCGGTGGAGGAACTGGATGCCTTGTTCCCGAAGGCCCATGTCATTGTGCTGATCCTGCCTTCGTCGGCAGAGACGCGATGGCTTATCGATGCACGCCAGTTTTCACTGATGCAGCAAGGGGCACTGCTGGTGAATGCGGCGCGCGGGCCGATTGTGAATACGGATGCGTTGGTTGAGGCTTTGCAAAGCAGGAAGATTCGCGCCGCACTCGATGTAACCGATCCGGAGCCATTGCCGGTTGGGCATCCGCTGTGGAAGTGCCCGAATCTTCTGATCACGCCGCATGTGGGCGGATCGAGCCCGGAGTTTGCGCGGCGCTCGTTGAAGATTGCAGCCGATGAACTACGGCGCTATATGGCAGGCGAGCCGCTGCGCAACGTGGTGCAGGCCGCGGTTTGAGCGGTCCGCGCGGCCCGTTGCCAGTCGCGAAGGCCGAGTATGGCGAGACCGACAAGTCCGGCGTAGAGGACGGCGGTGAGCCACAAGTCCTTATACATGTACTCGCCGATGTAGACGAGGTTGACCACGATCCAAAGCCACCAATTGGCGACGTGTTTTCGCGCCTGCCACCAGCTGCCGACAAGGCTGAAGCTGGTGAGAGTTGCGTCGAGATAAGGTAGGGCGGCGTGGAGTTGCTTGGCCACTACGCCGAGGACGAAGCTGCCGGCGATGCCAGCAACGAGCGCGAGGATAAGGCTTGGGACCGCCAGCGGGACGACGCGCACTTCGCCTTCTTCGCGCACGCCACGCCACCAGTGCCACCAACCGTAAAGGGTGAAGGCGATGAAGAAGATTTGTAGCAACGCGTCGGAGAGAAGACGGGCACGATAGAAGACGATTAGGTAGAGGATGTCGGCGGCGAGAACTACGGGCCAACAGATAAGGAGTCGTTTCGTAGTCAGCCAGATACCGACCGCGGTTGTTACGAAACCGGCGAGTTCGACCCAGTTTGCGACGAGATAGTGGGTGATGGCGGAGAGAATCATGCGCGCACCGCCTGGGATTGGCGTGATTCTGCCCAGCGACGGAGAGGGTCAATGAGTCTTTGTCTGCCCGGGCCGCGGAACCATTGCGCATGTTTCACCAGGTAATCATTGGTCGCCACGCGAGCTTTTTCCGGTGAGTGCAGCACACTGAGAAAATAGTCTGCCTCGGTGAGCGCAAACTCGGCGTGACTGAGGGCGAGCATCGGGGCGAGTGCTGCAGATTCTACTGGCTGAGGGGGCGGACTTGCTCATAGCCGTCGAGCATGGCCCACAGGTGGTCGAGGTGAATCGGGACTTCTTCGCCGTGTTCGGGATCGTGCATCAGGACCAGCCACTCCACGATGTTGCGTTCGATGGCCTGAGCGATATCGTAGACGGCGTTGGTGCGGTCGGCTAATCCGAAATCGATGACAGATGTGGCGCGGGCGTTCGGACTCGAATCGCTCCAGAAGAGGTTTGAGGCGTGGAGGTCGTTGTGCGTCCAGAGCGGATGAAGCGACGGCAGGAGCGGCTTGAGTTCGTCGTGGAAGGGAGCGAGGAGATAGAGGGCCTCTTCGCAATCGCGACGAGCTGGAACGTGTTGGTTCAGTTCCGGGCGTGCTGCCAGATATTGCTTGAGCGCATCCCGGGCATCTTGCGAGGCGAAGATGGTGAAGCCTGCGACGAGCGGGCGCAGTTTGCGCGGCGGGGCGTTGTAGTTGGAGGCGGCGAGGTGGAGCCGGGCCAGCATTTCGCCGGCGGATCTGGCGTGTTCCACCGATTGAAATGGAGTCCACGAGATCGCGTTTTCGTACAGGTCCGAACCTTCTGGAATTCCGTGCACTTCGTAAGTCCATTCGCCGGTTTCGATCGCGGTGTCGCCGGAGATTGTTGCGAAGATGGGGGGCACTCCGACTCCGTTGGCGCGCAGATGCTCCATGAAGCGATGTTCTTCCATCAGGCCTTCGGCGTCGCGAACTGCGCGCGCATGGCGCTTGATGAAGACTCTTCCGAGGCGGGTCTTGACTACGCTCGCAGCGGAAAACGGACGGGGACTCGCCGACAGAATCTCAATGGGATCGCCGACTGACGGTATTTTTGCGAGAAGAGCGCTGACCTCGTCGAACGTCAATGGAGGCCAGTCGGGCTGAACGAGCGAGCCGTCCAATCCGTGCGCTTTTGCGGTGTCGTTCAACGTATTTCCTTGCATGCGTCACTGTCGCTAGAACGTGTAATGCGCGGCGAGTCTGACCGTGGTGGGAGCGCCTTGATGGATGAAGGTATCACCGAAGCTCGCTCCCGTGTCTTTCCAGTAGCGTTTGTTGAGGATGTTATCGGCGTAGAGATGGAGCGTGATACGGCCGTTCTCTCCGCCGGGTGTGTAGCGTGCGCCGAGGTTGAAGAGGTTGTAGCCGCCGACGCTGACCGTGTCGTCGGGCGTAGCTTCTTTGCGGCTGGTGTAACTCCAGCCAGGCATCACGTGCAGACCGTGGGCATGGGGCACCAGGACATCGGTAAAGAGTGCGGCATGAAAGCGAGGAACGTTGATGACCTGCTTGTTGTCGTACGCGGGTGTGCCTGTGTCGCTTGAGATCGCGCGCAGAGCTGCTGCGGAGGCGCTGAGTTGGATCCAGTTTGCTGCCTTGCCCTGTGCGCTGAGTTCGATGCCGCTGTGCGTTTGGTGGCCCTCGGACTCGAAGCACTGATCGCCGGGCATGACGTCGCCGCCGGTCAAAAGATTGGTTGGACAGAAGCTATTGGGCCCTTCGATGATCTTGGGATAGAAGAAGGGTTGGCGCATGCGGAAGAGCGCCGCGGTCAAGAGAATTGTGTGCTCGTACTTTGCGCCAATCTCCGTCTGGCGCGTACTGAAGGGAGCCAAAAATTCGCTTGAATTATCAACCCACCACGGAGCCTGAGGTCCAAGCGAAAGAAGGACGCCGTAGTTGCCGTAGAGCGTGAGATCGTGGACCGGCGAATAGGTGGCCCCATATTGCGGCAGCCAAGAGGTCCGAGATTCGGTGTAGTTGAAATCGGTGACTCGGGCGATGCGGCCACCGGCTTGAAGGACTACGTGGCCGGGGAGATGGGCGCGCTCCTGCACGATTCCGGAGAGCTGGTGGTCGAAGTCGGCGAGCGTGGATGGGCCTGCCTGTTCGTAGGGATCCTCCGGAGCGTAAGAGATATTTGGTTGATAGACGTTCTCGACGACCGAGGGGCGCGTAAACGGCCGAGGAAGATAGATCGACTGTGCGGTGGAAGAGAGAGGCGCCGCCGACCACGTCGTGGCTGATTTTGCCGGTGGTGAAGTGGCCCAGCACTAATGCTTCTCCGAGGGCGTCGATGCGCAACTCACCGGGACTGCGGTAGTCGTAGATCTCGTAGCTGCCATCGGGGCAGAAGAAGTAGTAGGGCGAGTCAGGGCAGAGGGAGTTGCCGTCGGCGTCGAGTGCCGGGCCGTAGGGCCAGATGACGTTGTCGTCGATGAGCGAGTGGCTGTAGGAACCACCAAGGTGAAAAGTCCAATTTGTCGCGAGCTTGCGCTCGAGGCGCGCACCTGCGTTTAAGGTGTCGAACGTGTTGGGCTTGGACCATGATTGGAAGCCGAGCATTACCGAGGGATAGACGGGAGCGGGGACGATTGTTCCGCCGAGTAACTGATATCCGGCTTCGGAGCGCTGGACCTTGTGCTGGTACTCGAAGTCGGTCATGAGCTGCGTGTTGGCTCCGAGCTGCCAGCGACCGTCAGCGGCACCCATGCCGCGCCATCCGTTTGCTCCTTCGACATAGGTGTGGATGTCTTCGCCGGCGGCGGTGATGAGCAGGCCTGAGCCGCCGTGTAGGCCGGGGACGGCAAACTGCGTGGCGCCGTAGGCAGTGCCTCTTTGATCCGTAGCCAGGTCGAGGGTGGGCCGCTGGCCGGGGTTAGGCTCGCTGGTTGCGTAGCTGATCATGCCGCCGGAAGAGGCTACTCCGCTCTCGAGCCCGGCGATGCCTTTTACGATTTCGACGCGTTGCTTGTTTTCGAGGGGAACATCCTGTTCACCTGCGATGGTCATGCCATTAATCTGCAGGCCGGTGGCAAGATCGATGGGGAATCCGCGGATCTGGAAGTCGCCGTAGTAGCCAACGGGCGCATAATCTTCGCCAACGGATGCATCGTTCTTGACGACATCGGTAAGGAGACGGGATATCTGATCGCTCATCAGGGCGCGAGTCACATTTGTGACGGAAAGCGGTGTTTCCCTCAGCGTCGTGTTGTCCAAACTGGCGGCTGAGGCGGCATTCGAGAGATAGTCGTCCTTCACTTCCCCGTGCACGACTACGGTTGTGGTGACGCGGCCGGGTTTTTGCTGGGACGGGTCTGCGGTTGGATTCTGTGGGTTCGGAGCGTCTGGGGGCTGCGCCTGCGACGTTGCGGGCGTCGAGCTTTGTGCGCAGACAGCTAATCCGCAGAAGGCGAAGGCGCAAATGGAAAGCACCAACCAGAGCGTGGCCAGCTCAAGGCGGAAGCGAGCACGATTTACGAAGATGAGACTGTGATCAGATTGTCGCTGAGGTGAATCGATGTCGAGTTGCCGCAGTTGAGGTTGGCGCGCAAGCATGCCTTGTTCCCACTTTCAAGAAACAAGGGCGTCTGTGCTGGGAGTGGAAGAAGTTGGCCAAACCTGGCTTCGAAAGCTTCCCACGCCGGCATTATCCGGATCGGGTTCGAGGGTATCTTCTCAGCCCCACATCGTGGAGCACCCCTGTTTCAGTGAATACGATTGAAACACCGTTTGCGACTGGAATGCAAATCGACGGCGCCAATCAAGAACGGTAAGTGAGGATCAGGTGGGTATTTAGGACTTATGCGGAATTTATTTGCCGTGCAAAGTCGGCAACTTATATGAGGCTGTCCAGAGATTAGTCGGGAAATAGGTGCAGCGATGTAGTTTTCGAAGGTGAATGCACCATGAATGGTGAAATCCACAGAAAACAATAGGGTTTTGCACTTGCATCCACAGGTTGGGTGGGCCTACTGTCTCTAACTAGCTGGTGACTCTGTAGCTGATTGGAACAGCAGCTCCGGCCTGGTAGAAAGCGTGAGTACTGGTTTTGGTTTGTAGGTTCGCGGTCGGCAGCAATGTCGATAGTGGATTGAAAGATTGAGATTGAGAGAGCGCCGGAAGCCAGATCAGGAATGTTGTGACCTGACTGAACACCGAAGATTCATCCGCAGCGCAGGCTGAGGATGCAAAGTTCGATTCAACCAGGGAGACATCATCGACTCAGCTGTAGATGCCGAAACGGGGCAACCCGGGGAAGCAGATACAGGTCAGCCGAGGAACCAAGATTCGGGGCGACTCGAAAGGCGGTGAATCGGCGAACGGTGAGAGACCCAATATTTAGGGCAACCTTTAAATTGGTCGATTGCCGTAGCCAAGGGAGGATGTCCGGGGCAACTCGGAGATCTGACCAAGGCAAACCGGATGGTGCGTGATCCGAGGTAACTCGGATATCCATCAATCGGTGCCGGAGGATTCGAAGCGCGGGGCAACTCGGGCGGCGAATCGTCGGCGATACCGAAAGGCTGGGGCTCGGGGCAACTCGGGAACTGGCAAGTCGGCACCGCCGAAAGATGCGAGAATCGGGGCGACTCGATGATCCATCGCCGGTAAAGCCGGAGATGCAGGACGAGGGGAAACCCAAGTCCTACATCAGGGGCGCTGCAGGAGGAAGTGGGAGCCACCGGGGCAACTCGGAACCCTGCTGAAACCAGCACCGCCGAAGGCATGCGGAGTTCGGGGTAACTCGAACGTCCATCGCCGGCACAGCCGAAGGACCGAAACCAAGGGGCAACCTGAGGATTCGGACGCCGGCTCAGGAGAAAGGGAGCGGAGTACGGGGCAACCCGGAGACGCAACCCGGACTGGGCGGGAAGATGCAGGAGGCGGGGCAACCCGCAACCTCATCGGCAGGCAGAACGAGACGATGCATGATCCATTGGGCTATACGATCATCCGGAAAGCGCCAGAGGCCGCAAGGTCTCTGGCGTTTTCGATTTTGGGCGTGCCTGCGGTGGGATCCGATAAATCTCTCTTTGGGAATCGAACTCGACTTAGAAGCGGTACAGGATGATTCCGTATCCTACTCCGGCGTTATCGCTGGTGTGAGCTACCTGGAAGGCCATCAACTTGCCGTCGGTGGAGATGACCGGGTTTGAGGCCTTCCATCCTTCGTAGTCGTTGAAGTGAGTCAGCCGGACGAAGTCTTTGCCAGTGCCGTCGAGTTTCGAACTTCTAGATGTCGATGTTCTGCATCCGTGCTCGCCTTCGTAATTCAGCGACTTGACGGTCGCCTTCCACGGCGGTGTGTCGCCATCAGGGAAGATTCCTTCGCATTCGTTGTATGTGTCTGGAGTTTTGGAGAAATCTGTTACCTGGCCGGTCTCCATGTCGATGCCCATCGCTTTTGCTGACCAACGACCTTGAGGCTCGACTTTTCTCACATAGCAGGTGAAACGTCATCTTGGTGTCGTTGTCGTAGAAGTCCTGCGCTTCGAGTCGCAATTTTCGTTGGAGCTCTCGTATACCTTGTTCACATTGGTGAGGCTTCGGTGCGCCGCCCGGAGAGATCGACCTGGGCCACCATCAGGCGCGAGTAGTCTTTGGGAACTCGGGGTGATCATCGGATTCTGCGAGTACGAGATCAGCATGCTGTGTTTTGAGATGGCCGCGCCTTCATGCATGTGCGCTCCTTAAGGCTTGAAGCGGCTTTGAGCCGGGCTTGCTGGCTGAGATACCAGAGTTCGTTGTCGCGATGCCGGCTGATGTTCGGTGTCTGTGAATTTTTCCGGGCCGATGAGGATGTAGTCGCCATTCGAGAGGTGCATGACGCGCAGGAAGGCAGCACCGGGCATGTTGCAGGTGAGGCAGCGAATGATGTGGGTCTTCAGGTCGAAGACGAAGGCGTCGCCGAAGCTTTTGTCCATGAAGGCCATGTGCTGGTTGTCGGGAGAGAAATCGGCGCGCTCACCGAAATGGGTTAGTACTTCCGTATTTTGAGGGAGTTGATCGAGAGGATTGCCTTGCTTTCGCTGGGCAAGAAGAACCGAGGGAATCAGGAGAAGAAACAGAAGGCGCTTCATCGGACCTCTACGGAATAGTAGGGCTCGGGATCGCCCGTCGGCAATGAGTGGACCGCGTTGGGGAAAACGAATGGGGTTGAAAACTCAGTGCATTGCCGAGGCACCGGGGCCTTGACCGGGACGGTTGGCGCTGAGCATGAATGCCATGAAAACCAGGAAGAATGACAGCCAGGAGAGTTCCATGTAGACGTCCTGGTAACCCTGCATCTGCGCCTGCTGGTTGAGCTGGTTGTAGATGGACGCAAGCGCCATGCTGGCACTATTGGATTCACCAACGGTGCCGGTGAAAAACCCGGTGAGTGCCTGGCTGTGCTGCGCAAAACCGCTGGAGGCGGAGTGCATTGCCGCCTGAAGATGCTGCTGGTGCCAAAGCGATCGCGATGTGACTTGCGCGTTGGTGATGGCAATCAGGATACTGCCCCCGAGATTGCGCACGAAGTTGATGAGGCCGGCAACCTGATTGCTCTCCTCTTTAGGCATGCCTACATACGCCGCATTGGTGATGGAGATGAAGCAGAAGGGAAGCGGCAACATCTGCACGACGCGTAGCCACGACGCCTGCGAGAAGCTCATTTGCAGATTGGTGACATAGGCTGCGTAGCGGAACGTGACGAACGAACATGATGAATCCGGTGACGGCCAGTGTGCGCGCGGAGATCTTGCCAGTGGCGAATCCGGCCATTGGCATTACGATAACCAGCGCGATGCCGCCGGCGGTGAGCGCAAGGCCGGCGTGTGGTGGCGGTCTAGCCCAGCAATTGCTGCATGAATTGCGGCTGCAGAACGGTGTTTGCGTTCAGCACGCCGCCCACGAGCATCATGAGGAAACAACATATTGCAAAGTTCTTAAATCGAAACAGTTTCAGGTTCATGAGCGGGTTTTTGTGCCGCCACTCCCATGCGATAAGGCCAATGATGCCACCGACGAAAAGCACGGCGAAGAAACAGATGAAGCCGGAAGCGAACCAGTCGTTGTTCCTCGCCCTTGTCGAGCATGATCTGCATGCCGCCCATGGCGATGGTGAGGAACGCCAGGCCGACGTAGTCCATGTTTCTCAGCTCGGATGGATCGGCCTTGATCCACGGTGGATCTTCGACGAGTCGCGTGACCAGAAAGAACGCGAGGATGCCGACAGGAATGTTGATGAAGAAGATCCAGCGCCAGGAGTAGTTGTCGGTGATCCAGCCACCGAGTGTGGGGCCGATGGATGGCGCGAGCACTGCCACGAGTCCGTAGAGTGCGAAGGCCTGCCCGCGCTTGTGAGGCTCGAATGAGTCGGCCATGATGGCCTGCGCCATCGGCTGCATGCCGCCGCCGCCCGCGCCCTGGATGATGCGGAAGAGCAGCAGCATGGGAAGAGACTGGAGCGGCGCCGCAAAGGAAGCTCGCGATGGTGAAGACGGTGATGCAGAAAACGAAGAAATTGCGGCGCCCCATCAGGCTCGAGGCCCATCCGCCGAGGGGAAGCACGATGGCATTGGAGACGAGATAGCTGGTGAACACCCACGTGCTTTGATCAGTACTTGCGCCGAGAGCTGCCTGCAATGTGGGGCAACGCCACGTTGGCGATGGAGGTGTCGAGCACTTCCATGAAAGCCGCAAGCGCGACCGTGGTGGCAATCAGCCACGGATTGACGCGCGGCTTCCATTGCGTCATCGCAGCGGCGTTGGGATTGACTGCACCGTTGTGGACCCTGCCGCACTGCGGGCGCCGCCGGCGCTGTCTGCAACTCGGGCAAAAACTTCTCTCCTGGGGTGGACGAACTGTCTGTCTTTAGTTAAGTGGGGAACCGGGGAGATGCTGTGGTCCACCGACGCCTTGCGATGCCGCTACTTTACCACTCACCTATAGATGTGGATCGATGTCGATGGGGTTCACGGATTGTTGTGACTGCCTCACAATGCGGCACTTGGGGCAGGTTCAGCAGATTGCTGGATGACCGGCGTGCGCCAGCCGATGAGAGCGATGGTCAAGGCGACCAGTTGCATGAGCACGATGAAAGCGACGCAGGCCGGCCATTTGCCGAAGGCCCAAAATGCTCCGGGAACGACACCGGCTGCAGTGCCGCCCAGATAGTAACAGGTGATGTAGATGCCTGCGGCGGTCACGCGTGCGTCGGATGGCGCGGCCACGCGAAGATGGCTTTGCGAGGCTGTTTGGGCGATAAAGACGCCGCTCGAAAGCATGGTGAGGCCGAGGATGACAAGGGGCAGCGAATGGGCAAGCGTGAGCAGGACGCCGGCAATCGAGCAGCAGATGGCTCCGCCGATGCCGGCGCGAAGGCCGACGCGCGTGATGAGATATCCGGCGGCCGGAGTAACGAAAAGTCCGATGAGATAGACGAAGAACAGGGAACTCAGCGCAGTGATGGATAGAGAGAACGGTGGAGCGCTCAGGTAGAACGTGATCCAAGTGAATACGCCGACTAGTGAGAACAGAACGTTGAACCCGACGGCGAAGGTTGCGACGAGCCTGCGATTCTGAAAGATCTCTTTGATCCCGCCCATGAAGATTTTTTCGCCATGATCCGGGGTTGGCGGATGATGTGTGCGGCGATGGCCGTGAGGGAGCCACGCTGCAACCGCCGCGGCACCAACAAGCGAGGCGGTGCCGAGTGCAAGGAAACTGACGCGCCAGCTGAACTGGTCTGCAAGAATGCCTGCGGAGATGCGGCCGATGAAGCCGCCCAAAGCTGTTCCGCTGACGTAGAAGCTCATGATGAGGGCGACGCGTTGGGGCGGCCACTCTTCTCCGATATAAGTGACGACCACGGCGATAATGCCGGGGACCATGGTTCCCTGGAGGAAACGCCAGAAGATAAGTTGTGCCAGTGACGTCGAGGTTGCCGCAAGCAGAGTGGGAATAGACACGCCGAGGATGGAGATGACGATGACGCGCTTGCGGGCCAGCCGCTCAGTGATGGCGCCAAAGACGGGGGCTGAGAGAGCGACGCCCATGGTGGCCGCGGAGACTGTCATGCCGACGCCGGTCTTGGAGGCGTGGAAGTTGTGCGCCAAAAGCGGGAGCAGAGGCTGCGTGCAGTAGAGTTCGAGAAAGGCGCAGACGCCGCACAATGTCACGGCAGCGGCGGCCATACGGCTTGGCTCAGGGTAGCGGTCAGGCTGGGCGAGCAGTTCCAAACATCAGAATACAGGGGCATCAGGACACACGGCCGCATCAGGATATAAGGCGTCGGCGCGAAGACTTGGTTGCGAACCGGTATGCGGGCATCTTTCACACGGCCGCTTCGAGCGGTTAACCTAGGCAGGAGATGGATTCCCCTTCCGCCAAGCCTTCACGACGAGGGATGGAGGCATTTGCCTCTCGCGATTTCAGGCGATATCAACTTGCACGCGTAGCCGTGATTCTTGGTGCCGAGGCCCAGGCGGTCGCGGTGGCGTGGCAGGTCTATTCCATTACGCATCGACCGCTTGATCTTGGATACACCGGACTTGCTCTGTTCCTGCCGGGGTTGTTTTTCCTGCTGCCTGCAGGACACGTGGCTGACCGCTTCGATCGGCGACAGGTTATTCTCTGCTGCTATACGCTTCAGGTTTTTTGTACCGTGGCGTTACTGCTGCTGGCGATTTCGGGAACGCATCGAGTCGCCTATATCTACGCAGTTCTTTTCCTGATTGGAACCGGCCGCGCGTTTTCGGCTCCGGCGAGTTCGGCGCTGCTGCCGCACCTGGTGCCGGAGAAGCATTTTGTGAATGCGGTGACGTGGGGCGGAGCGATCTTTCAGTTAGCCAATGTGAGCGGGCCGGCGCTGGGTGGACTGCTGTTTACGCTGCCGCTGGTTGGTTTTCTTCACAGTGCGGGCCTTGAAGGGGCGGGGATCGTGTACATCTTCACGCTGCTGACGCTGGCGTGGTTTTTGGCGCTAATTCTCAGCCTGCATGCGAGGCCGGGGCGCATGGAGCATCGTTCGGCATCACTGAAGGTGGTGCTGGCGGGATTTCAGTACGTGCGCAGTTCTCCGCTGCTGCTGGGGTCAATGTCGCTGGATCTTTTCGTCGTGCTGCTCGGCGGCGCGGTAGCGTTGATGCCGATCTTTGCCAATGAAGTGCTGCACACTGGCCCGCGAGGGCTCGGGGCGTTGCGGGCGGCTCCGGCTATCGGTGCGTTCTCCATGTCGCTGGTGATGGCGCGCTTTCCCATTAGCCGCAAGGCGGGGGCGAGGATGTTTATCTGCGTAGGAATTTTTGGCGCTGCGACGGTGGTATTTGGACTGTCGAAAAACCTTTGGCTGTCACTGGCAGCACTGGCCGTGAGCGGCGCCGCCGACATGATCAGCGTGATCATTCGCGGGTCGCTGCTGCAACTGGCAACTCCGCCTGAGATGCGTGGCCGCGTGAGCGCGGTCAACTCGCTGTTTATTGGCGCATCCAATGAGCTGGGCGAATTTGAAAGCGGCTTGACGGCGCAATATTGGGGCGCGGTGCGGGCTACCATCGTTGGCGGGTTGGCTTCACTGACGGTTGCGGGTACGTGGGCCGCTGTGTTTCCCGGTTTGCGGCGCGCTGACCAGTTGACTGCCGAGGCTCTCAGGCCGAATCGGGACACGGCGAGTGTGGAAACGCCTGCGGCAGGCTGAATTCGAACCTGACATCTGCATCGAATCAGCAGGAGGAACGCATGAAGCCCTGGAAAATTGTGGTCTTTCCGACTTTGATCACACTGCTCATCGCTACTGTCTATATGTTCTCGGTGTGGAAGAAGCGGCATAACCCCGGCATTGTGAACCAACCGCACGAGCAAAAATTGACCGCGGACGATGTGGCCGTGGTGCGGATGGAATTTCCATCGCACTTCGAAGACCTGAAAGACAAGGAAGGCAAAACGGTTTGGATGAAGAATGGCTATACCATGCCATATTTTCCATACGCGAGTGGCAAGGTCGACTTCAAGAAACGCGTTGGCGCGATCCCTCCCCTGCAGAAGCTTGATTTGAAAAAGGCCATCAAGGCGGCGGTTCCGGCCGATGTTGACGACGGCATCAGCCACGGAACGCGACAGGCGATGTATGTGTTCACGCTACCCGGCGATACGAAGGAGTACGCGACACCCGTAGGCGCGATGGAGGGGAGCGAGGAGCAGTATTACAGCGACCTGTTGTATTTCTACGACGACCCGCACACGATTTATTCGAACTGGTCGAAAGAGATTTGGGATGCAGTGGACGCGCATCAGGCAAAGCCGGGCATGAACGAACTGCAGACGCGGTTGGCCCTGGGCCAAAAAATCCAGACTGACAATCCACGCAGCGAAGGAAACCGGACCGTCACGTATGACGCGGACGGAAAGAAGTGGACGATAACGTTCCGCGAGGACAAGGCGACTGCGATCAAGCAGGGCTAAAGAAAACTGATGCTTCTGCCCGGTTCAGTTATTTTGCAGCTGCGACCGAGGTTGTGTTGGAAATTGGCAGAGTGACACGAAATTCGGTTCGACCGGGCTTCGAGTCAACATCAATTGCTGCGTCGTTATTACGCACCAGGCGACGGACAATATCGAGCCCAAGGCCCGTGCCTTCTCCAATCGGCTTGGTTGTAAAGAACGGGTCGAAAATCCGCGCGAGGTCCTGCGCTGGAATGCCCGGCCCGTTGTCGACAATGCGGACTACCACTCGTTGGTCTTCGCGGGTCGCAATCACGTCAATGCGGCCCCCAGCGGGCACTGCATCCAGCGCATTCTCGAGGAGGTTTCCCCATATCTGGTTCAATTCGGCAGCGAAGCCGTGCACGGGGGGCAGGTCGCTTTGCAACTGCACTGCCACCTCCGCTGATTTTTCAGTCGCTTTTGAATTCAGCACGGCCACCGTGTTGCCGAGGCTGAATGCCAGATCGACAGGCTCGGCCACCATGGCCTGATCCATGTTTGTGAATCCCTTGATTGCCGTTACCAAACCGGAGATGCGCATCGCGGCACCCTGAATGCCCGATGTCAATCGGCGTGCGGCACAACCGGCTGCCGCCCATCGGAGTACGGCGTTCAGTGCTGGTCCGGAGACCACGGCGGCGAGCTGGTCGAGGGCTTCGAATGTGACTTCAGTGTCGGCCAGCATTGGCGCGTTGGCAGTGTCCAATTTATGGCCGGCAAGCCAATCGGCAATTGCTTCTTCGCGGTCGCACTGCTCAAGACAGGAACGCACCGTTTGCGATTGCTTTGCAAGGCAGGAGGCGAGGATCGCATCCACGGCGGCCAGTTGTGTGTCGCTCAGCTTTGCGGCTCCCAGCGCGCGGGTTGCCTTATCGGTGTCTTCAAGGCGGTCCTCAAGCAGCGAGGCGCAGCGTTCAATTGCCGATGCGGGATTATTCAGCTCGTGGGCCAGGCCCGCGGATAGCTTGCCGAGCGAGATCATCTTCTCGTTATGCAGATCGCTGGAAGTGAACAATCGCGCGCGATCGAGCATTGTGCGTACCAGAATCGACGTGATTTCATAGCACTCGTGTGTCAGCGCACGAATTTGACTTCGATCGAGGGCCAGAATTTCAGTGGGTTTCTGGGCAATCGCATCTCCCGGCGGGTTCACGAGCCGGGAGTAGGGCAACACTCCAGTCACATCGCCAGTTCGCCATTCGATTATTTTTTGCGGGCCAGAACCCCGGTCAACCGACAGCGATACGAGGCCGGACAGCACCACGTAGAGTCCGTCAACCTGCTGTCCCTTGTGCGACAGTACTTCGCCGGCGGCGAGGCTGCGAACAGTCCCATGGGCAGCCAGCCACGTCAGCTCTTCCCGTGGCGCTGAGCCAAGTGTATTGTGCGCTGCCAACCGATCAACAAGATCGCTTGCTGTCATGCTCATGCTGTTTTTCAATGGGGTGCGCTCATCGCAACAAATTACCAATTACTGATTCTTTTTGCCAGCGTTTATGGGGGGACTGATCCACCCGGCTGAAGGGTGTACCACCCATACTCTGTGAGTAAGTTACGGCGCAACAGTGACTTGCCGTGACCGCGCGCCGCCAAAGTCTTCTGAGCAGGGCGCAGGAAGTTGACTCCTGCAGGAAGCTCTTCGAATCCTGAGTATAGCGATCGGCGAGAAACAGGCTGCAAAGTTTCAGAGGATCTTTTGCTTGTGTTTGGAGGAATTTAGCCGCAGGCGAGGAGTCTGAGGGATTGACACCTTTTTGAGGCGAACCGCTTCGGTGAGACAGCTTGAGATCGCTAGCGCTGGAGGATGTCGATCGGCTGAGTGAAATCAGTGGCGCGGATGTACCTGGCCAGGGTGGGGTGCTGGCGTTCCATGGCGAGATACATTTCCCAGGCTACGCGGCGATAGCTGAAATGGCCGGCGGGAGCGGAGCGGAGCTCGCTGATGTATTGTGCTTCGGCGAAGTCCATTTTGAAGAGACAGCGGACGCGCGTGGCGAGCGGGAGCAGGTAGAGGGCCGATGACTTTGCTTCGGGCGCGGAGCCGGCGGCGATCTTCGCGCTGGCGGCATAGGCGGATTTGATAGCGGACTGGTAGTCGGCGAGAACGCCGGCTTCCTCCAATCCGGCAGCGTCGCCGGAGTGCGGTGTTTCGTAGCCGTGGATGGCGGTGAATCCCTGCTGGATCTGCGTGACGCGGCGGTGGCGGTGCATGTCGCGGAAGCCGCCTATGTCCATGAGGATATCGAAGCGGAGTGCGGCGCCGGCGTGGAAGGCGCGGAGGGCCTCGTCGTGACGGCCGCGGTGGCGCAGGCCGAGCTCGATGATTTCCGAAATGCGAGCGGCCGGAAGGCCGGCAACGATGTCGCGGACTTGACGGTAGGGATGGTGGCTCGCCCAGTAGATCAAAGTCGCGGCTAATTCGACTTCGAGGGATTCTGTGCGTTCTACGAGGTCGACCACAGGGGATGGAGCGGGCGCGATTCCCTTGAGCAGTTCAGAAGCGGCTTGTTCGAGTTCCGCGCGCGTCTGAATCAGATACTGGTTGGGCTCGGAGTATTTCACGAGGGTGGGGGCGGTGCGGACCTCGCGGGTGAGGAGGTTGGCGGCTTCGGCAGCGAGGCCTCCCTCAGGGGCTAAAGCCCGTTCCCCGTCATGCGTATTGATGTACGGGCTGAAGCCCGTACCCTCCGTTGCTGCCAGTTTCTCAATGGCGGTTAGCTTAGTTACGAAATCGGCGGCGGCGCGGGAGTTCACATTCCATGCTGGGCCAGTGGCGGCATCGCGGAGCTTTGCTCCCAGATCGCGTACCTCGGCTATGGGATGCGAGAGAAGGCGCGAGACTTGGGTCTCGAGGGTGCGGGCGTTCACGATCTGGCCGAGAGAGGTGTTGGTGGCGAGCGGCAGCAGATATCGCGCGACGTCGAATGCACGCGCCTTCAGGGTGCGATCGTAGGCTTCGGGTTTCATCGCCTCGGGACAAGCGACGCGCTGGCGGAGGGCTTCGTGGACGGCGGCAGTGGTGCGCTGGTAGGCGGCGAAAAGGTTTTCGACGGTGTCGCTGTAGAGTTTGGCAGAGGCCGCTTCGGAGCCGAAGTCGGGGAGGTACCAGCCGGACCTCTGGAAGTTCTGATAACGGGTGGAGCGTTCCTGGCCGTCCCAGCGCTGTTCATCCACCAGCACGATGGCTGCGAGCAGGCTGAGGCGCTCGACCGCGAAAGCTATGTGGGCGAGGTCGGCGATAGACCGGTGTCCGTATTGGAAATAGAATGTGTTGAGAAAGTGTTCGGCGCGCTGGGCGCTGATCTCGGTGAGGGACTCGCGCATGGAGAGCGAGGAACGGGAGTACTTGGCCATGGCATAGGCCAGCACTTCGGGATCGGCTCCGTGAACGGCGTAGACATCGGTCTGGTTGCGGGCGCCTGCGGGCGAGAAAGATTCACTGGACATGGACGAGGGCTCGCGACCAGAATACGGCATTGGGAAGCGGGGGCTGTGAATCCCCCGGACGGATCAGGGCGTCAAAGATTCAAAGCGGGGACGGGCTGCGGAATGCGGGAGTTCAAATTGCGCACATCGCAAAGGCCGCGGCCATTGCCAACGGGGCGGTGGTCGATGTCTCAGCGGTGGAACGATCTCCTGTTCACCCATTGGCGGGTACCAGCGGCGACAATCGCGCCATTTTTGCCGGAGGGGTTGCAGCCCGATACTTTTCAGGGTTCGGCTTGGATTGGGATTATTCCCCTATGGATGGATCGCTTCAACTTTCGCGGGGTGCCATCGGTGCCGGGGACACAGGGTTTTCCCGAACTCCACTTTCGCACCTACGTTCACGACCAGCACACCAATACACCGGGCATCTATAACCTCTCAGTGGATATCGGCAGCCTGCTGGCAACCGCCGCGGTAAGACTGATACTCCGCTTGCCGTGTAACTGGGCGGAGATGCGGCTGAACCAGCGCACCGAACGCGAGTTTTCGTTCTACAGCCGCAGGATGTTTGTCAGTAATCCGGTAGTCTTCAACGCGCGGTACCGGGGGCTTGGACCGACGCGGAGGCTGGCTGAGATTCGCAGCGGGACCCTGGAGTATTTCTTCACGGAGCGATACTGCCTCTTCACCAGGAATCACGCCGGCATGGCCGTGCGCGCGAACATTCACGCGGTGGCCTCTCCACTGGAAGATGCTGAAGCTGAGATCGAGCGGAACGATTTACCGGCCGCCCTTGGGATCCGTCTGCAGGATCAGGAGCCGGTGCTGCACTACTCCAGGCGCTTCGCGGTGTATGTGTGGCCGTCAGAGTTGGCCGTACCAGTGCGCAGGCCCGAGCGGATACCGGTGCAGGCGATGCCCTCGAACTGATTGCAAGTGAGACTAATTGCGGGGCGTGTGGCTCGCGGCTTCGCGCTGCCAGACTTTTCGCGCCAGCAATAGAAACCCCACAAGCGCTAAAAACTGAAAGATAAATTTGGCGATGAGGTCCACGCGGGTCCAACCTACGGAGCTGACGTCGCTGATTACCATGCAGCCGAGTACTGCTCCGAAGGAAAGCGCAAAGCGGTGAATGTCGCGCCAGCCGCGTGCGGCTGACCAGTAGCGCACGAGGATAAACGACAGGAGTGCCCAAATGGGGCCGGCGGTCATCGGAACCCAGACGGCTATGCCGTGATTGGGAACGAAGACCAGCGTGATAAGCGCGAACCAGGCTGCGCCGAAGACGAAGGCCTTAGTCCCGATGAGCAGTGGGTGGGCTGGTTGGCGCGAATCGATCTGGCCGGAGTGACCGTAGCCTCGCAGGAGCCATGAAAGGCCGATGAGAATCAGGATGGCGGCAAGGCCGATGAGGATCAGAGCGATTGGCGGGTGATACGGCGCGGCGTGAAGACTCGCGCGTGCCTGCTGGGTCCAACCGTACCAAGCCATGAACGAGCCGATGGGGAATGCGATGCATGTGGCGAGGAGGCCCCGTTTACGGAGCCAGGGTTGTTCGCGGCGATCGGGGAAGATGAGTTCAGTGACCTGCACTGGAACCAGGACCACCCACACGCTTTCAAATCCCAGCATGAAGAGGAAGTAGACCCAGTTGACGCCAAGATAGCGACCGTACGCTGCATTGGCGCCGGGGAAAGGCAGCGGCGCGATCGATGTTTGCTGGATGATGAATTCTTCGGCGACGGAGAGGGCGAGGCCGAGCAGCAGAAGGCTGGTTGCGCCGGCATGCCAGCGGCGGACGAGTTCGCGGCAGAGAAGCGCACCGCCGCCCCAGACCATGACCTCAGGGATGAGCACGAAGAGGATGCTGAGACGCGTGGAGCCGCTGAGGACCTCGCTGATGACGGGAGCAAGGATAAGCAGCGTCCAGATGGCGCCGCGATAGCGTGTTGGGGCCGGGGATTGCAGATTTGTATTGGCTGGGACGGATTCGGTTTGCATGGATTACTCCTCGGGGCGCGCGGCGGCCATGGCGGATGTTCGCGCCTCTTTCAAAACGCTCTTGAGATCCCAGGCGAGTTTGCCCGACGAGATTTCAGAGATGAGATTGCGTATCCAGGCGAGCTCAGCTTTCAGCATGGCAATCAGGTATTCGCCTTCGACCAGGTTGATACGGAGTACGTGCGCGGATGCGGCGGAAACTCGGGCACTGCGTTGTGCGACTTCGTTTTCGAGATGCTGTGCGCGCTCTTCGAGGCGGGGCAGGGCTTCGGCAGGCGTGAGGTGAACCAGAAAACTCATTGCGGCCATGAACTCGGAAGATTCGCGGCGTGGAACCGCAATGATGTTGCGGAGAACGCGGGTGAATTCCTTGCGGCCCGCCGCGGTGATGGCGTAGGTGGTGCGTTCGGGACGGCGTCCGTTGCGAGTTGTGGACTTTGCGGTGATGAGTTCATCGCGCACGAGGCGGCCGATGGCGTGGTAGAGAGAACCGCGCTTGAGGGCGAGGATCTCGTCCTTGTGGCGGAGGCGGAGCAGGCTTTGCATCTGGTAGGGGTGCATGGGCCCTTCACGGAGGAAGGCGAGAACGGCGATTTCCCAGATTCCGAGTTCGTTCTTCATATAGTTCATATGAACTATATCGTATGAGCTAATGCAAAACAAGTGCGGTGAAAGCGGCGTTTCGGCAAGTCCGCAAGCGCAGGAAATCAGGACGGCATTCTCTTGCCTATAATTGGCCTTGGAAGTGCGCGGCGCGATTGAGGTTAGGGCGGCGCGCAAAGGCGGATGGACGATGGCGGATTTGCAGGGAAGAGTTGCGCTGGTGACGGGTGCATCCCAGGGGATTGGTCGCGCGTGTGCGCTTGAGCTGGCGAAGGCAGGAGCCACGGTAGCGCTGGCGGCGCGCAATGAAGCGAAGCTGGCCGAAGTCGCGGCGGAGATTGCGGCTGCGGGCGGACAGGCGGCGGCTTTTGCGCTTGATGTGGCCAGCGAGGAGTCGATCAAGAATGGCGCGAAGGCTGTGGTGGATCGGTTCGGCAAGGTGGATATCCTGGTGAACAACGCCGGTATTACTCGCGACGATCTGATGATGCGCATGAAGCGCGCGGACTGGGACGATGTACTGGGCACGAACCTGACGGGAGCGTTTCTGCTCACGCAAGCGCTGCTGCGGCAGATGATGAAGAACCGCTGGGGTCGCATCATCAACATCACAAGCGTGGTGGGCCGGACAGGACAGGAAGGCCAGGTGAACTATGCGGCCTCGAAGGCTGGAATGATCGGGTTTACGCGGTCATTGGCGCGGGAGGTGGCTTCGCGCGGAATCACGGTGAATGCGGTGGCGCCGGGATATATTGAAACGCCGATGACGACAGTGCTGGGTGAGAAGCTGCGCGAAAAGATGATTGAGCAGATTCCGCTGGGGAGGTCGGGTACCGATGCGGAGATCGCACAGCCGGTGGTGTTTCTTGCGTCGGATGCAGCGGCTTATATTACAGGGCACGTGCTGGATGTGAATGGCGGGATGTACATGGGGGGATGAAGGCAGGAAGTAGGGAGTAAGGAATAGGGACTCGTTCGCTGTACTTGTTTGCTAGTCTTTATTTCATTTTTCTGTCTTGCTTAGATTCCGAGGCGATCCTTTAGTGTGCGGACGCGGTCGCGGGCTACGGTGAGCTGGGTGTGTTGCTGGTCTTTGAGGGTGAGCACGACTTTGCCGGCGAACCAGGAATTGACTTCGTGAATCCAATCGACATTCACAAGGGCGGCACGGTGGATGCGAAGAAATTTTGCGGGATCGAGCCGCTGCTCGAGATTCGCAATGGTCTGATCGATGCAGTGGCGGCGGCCATTGGAAACGGCGAAGGTGAGCTTGTCCTGTGCGATGAAGTGCGTGACGTCGTCGAGCGGGAGAAATGAAATGCGCTCGCCGGTGCGAGAGGCGATGCGGCTGGGGTAGGCGGCGTGGCCTTCGCGGAGAGATGCGGTTAACTCCTTCAGCAATTCCGGCAGCGCAGGGTTTCGTTGCCATTCTGGCTTGGCGACGGGGCGAAGTCGACCAAGTTTGTGGATGGCACGCTCAAGGTGCTCGGCATCGATTGGCTTGAGCAGGTAGTCGATCGCATTGGTTTCGAAGGCGCGAAGGGCATGCTGGTCGTAGGCAGTGGTGAAGATGACGAATGGCTGAGCGGCGAGACGAGCGAGCAGTTCGAAGCCGTTCATGCCTGGCATCTGGATGTCGAGGAAGAGCACGTCGACTGGTTGCGTGGTCGAATCGTTGAGCGCCGTCACCGCGGCTGACCGGGTCGGTTGCAGTGCCCGTGATTTGAATTTCGGGGAATGCGGCGAGCAGTCGCTGTAAGCGTTCGAGCGCCAGCGGTTCGTCGTCAACGAGGAAAGCGCGCAGCGGTGCCGCATCTCGTGTCATTGCGGCTCTCCGGCAGGAACAGCGATGGAGACTACGGTTTTGTCATCGACTCGCTTCACGTTGAGTTGCGCGGCTTCTCCAAACAGAAGCTCGAGACGGCCGACGAGGTTGCCGAGGCCGTGATCTGCGGAGATGTCAGCGAGCGAAAATCCCGGGCCGTCATCTGTGACGCTGAGTTCGAGGTGGCCGTTGCGTTGTGTGCCATCGATTCGGATGGACGAACGCTGGCTGCGCTGGGCTGCGACATGCTTGATGCTGTTTTCGACCAATGTCTGCAGGGCGAGCGGAGGGATCTTGCAGTCGCCTAGCGTGTCGGGGACGGAGATGTCGTAGCGGAGACGCTGACCGAAACGCGTTGCTTCGATTTCCAGATAATCGCGTACGATTTTCAATTCCTGCGAGAGCGGGACGAGGCTGGATTGATTGGCGGTGATGGAGAAGCGAAGGAGTGAAGCGAGTTTGCCGACGGTGTCTTCTGCGCGTTTGGGATCGCTGGGAATGAGGGAGGCGATGGAGTTGAGCGTGTTGAAGAGGAAGTGGGGATGGATGCGGGATTCCAGCGACGAGAGGCGCGCTTCAACGAGGAGTTTGTTGGCGCGTTCCTGTTCGACCTGGCGCGTGCGAAGTTCGAGGGTTGCATCCTGAAGGCGGTGGCGAAGGGTTTCATAGGATGTGACGCTGAGGCCCACGACAAGGTTGATGACCAGACAGATGGGAAGGGAAGACTGGACTTCACGCAAATAGAAATGGGGAGGAATGATGCCGGTCACTTGAAGAACAAACGCGCCAAGTAACGATCCGCAGGTGGCGATGGCGATAAGGACGGCGATGAAAATGAGAAAGATGAGCCGGGGAAACCGTTCGGTGTAGCGAAATCCGATCCAGTTGAGAGAGAGTGCGGTGGGAAAGCCGATGAGCATCGCGTAGATGAATGACGACAGAAATTTTGCGCCGATCTGAGAGCGAGCGTGCCCGATGACGAGGATGAGAATTGCGATGACGACCGCGATGGCAGGGACGATCCAGATTTCGCTGCAGAAGGCCTTGAATGCACGGACGGTCTTGTTCGATTGACGGCCGGCGTCGTCGATGGATGGATTGCGTGTGGAGTTCATAGTTGGAAGCGCACTCCGACGGAGGTGGCCGTGCTGTAGGGTGCTGCGCCGAAGTCGGAGGTCTCGCTGCCTGAAGGAACTTCGAGGTGCACATAGGATGTGAAATGCTTGCCAAACCAACGACTCAAATCGACCACACCGACAAGACTGTGATCGTTTAGGTTCGCGACCACTGCTGCGGAGACGTTCCATTCCTTCCAACCGGGCAGGTCGCGCAGGCGGTTTTTGCCGGCACCGAAGTAGGTGTAGGACTGGCGGCCAGCGAGAGGCGATACGGATGCATCGCGGAAGTATGGAGTGTTGGGAGGGGTGTAGAACTCGCCGATGAAGGTGACGCCGGAGTGAAGTGTGCACTTGGCGCCGATGAGTGCAGCAGCCTGATCGCGCCACATCGCTTCGCCATGCAATTCCCATGCCTGTCCGACGACGCGTGTGAAGGTGAGACCGCCAAAAGTATCACCGCCGCTGTCGTTGCCTGCGATGAGGGATGTGTCGAATCCACGCACCAGAACGTTATACCGGAACGCGGTGGTGTCATGCAGTGTTGAGTGTGCGGGGGCGAGCGCGGCGGTGGACCAAGCGAAGGTCAATGCATGATGGCCGCGCACCCAGTCGGCCTTGATCATGTCGCGGCCTTGATTCACATTGAGTCGGTCGGACGGGTTGGTTGGATTGCGAGGCGGATCGAGCACGCCGGCAGCGGTGAAGGCGTAGCCCGTTCCCCAGCGGACGATTTTGCGGCCGGCGGTGAAATCGAAGTCGCCTGCGGAAAGTCCAGCGTAGGTTTCTTTGACCAGCGCCTTCGACGTTGTATCGGAATATGTGGTGGAGATGCCGATGAGGCTGGTGGAGAAGGTGAGGCGATTTCGATAGCGAAGATCGAAGGTTGGTTCGACGAGGACCTGGTTCAGGATTTGCGGCTGGGATTCGCGGAGGCCGCTGAAGAAGGTGGCGTCGTCGATGACGGCGAGAGAGAAGCGCGTGTTGAGGGAACTCTCTTCGGCTGGCGGCGGATCCTGCGGGTGAGCGCAGGGCGCCGCCGTTGCCAGGATGAGAGCCGAAATGAGGAATCGCGCATTCATGGTCTGCCTATACCTGCATCATGGTCTGCGTATACCTGCATCAGGGCCAGTAGATGAGTGCGATCTCGATGGATGAGCCGGGTGCTGCGAAGGTGAATTGAGTCTCGTCGAAATTGGGAGGGCCGGGGCGCTTTGCGGGATTGTTGGAGTGGCCGTATCCCTCGATGGGCATTCCCACGTCATTGAAATCGAGTTTCTCGTTCTTGTTTTCGTCGTGGATGACCGCGACCCCGTAGGTTCCGTCTGCAAGGTTGTCGAATGCGGCTTCAGCGGTGAGGGTCTTCGGGTCAATCTCAACGACTTTGGCATCGACGATGGTGTTGTCGTCGGTGCGAAGAGCGACACGAATGTTGCCTTCGGTGTTGCGAATGCCACTGATCTTGATTGTCAGTTTGCCGCTCTTCGACGTCTGCGCGGTGGAGTACGGGACGACGAAGATAAATAGCGAGAAGCAGAGCAGAGGCAGTATGGTCAGCCACGATTGTCTTCGGATGTTTGCGATCATTGCGTGTTCCTTTCCTAATCGAACTTAGGTGGATGATGCCGTTTGCAACGCGACTTGTCTGTGATGTGGCGGATCAAAACCTGTCGGAGCGGCCCTGATAGAAGAGCTTGTCCGGTAGATCGCGCGGCGCAGAGTTGGAGTATTCGAGGACGCTGTGGGAGTTGTGGCGGATCTCGTCGTAGAGGGTGAGGCGGCGGAGAAGCATCTTGCCGCCAGAGAGTGCGTATTCATTAAAGGTGGCGGACTTGATGTGCTTGCCGGAGGTGAGGTAGAACTCGGCGCGGACCGGACGGGCATCTTCTGTACGGACCCAATAGAGGATGCGCTGATAGGTGGCGCCTTTGCGTTTTGCGGCGAGATCGAGGACGTAGCAGTTTTCGCTGCCAACTTTTTCGTCACGAACGTAAGTGGCGGTGTAGTCGACGGCGTAGTTGGTGCGGGCAACGTCGCCATTGGATGCATCGCCGGAAAGCCGTTCGAGAGGCGTGATGCGTACGGGACGGCTGGTATCGGGCAGATAGATCCACATGTCGTCGCCGAGCATGAGCAGGTGACGGCCTTTGTCGCGGGGGCTCATGAACTCGACGTAAGTCTTGTCAGTGCCTTTTTGGGAGACCTGGTAGAGCGCCTCTTCATCGGATTTTCCGGATTCGAAGTTGGTGATTTTACACGTGCAGGGTGAAAGCGGGCCAGCCGTTGCGATAGCTATCGGAGCGCTTGAGGAAGGCCTGAGCGTCGGGGGCTGCAGCGTTGCCGACGGCTGCGCAGGCGATGAGGAATGCGGCGGTGACGAGCAACAGAAAGGTGCAGCAAAGTCAGATCGACTTTTGAAATGGATTTAGACATGGGCGAGTGCCTCCGCAATTTGCAGGCGCGATGCGCGAATGGCGGGCAGGATGGATGCGAGTGCCAGCGAGATGATGACCATGATCGAAGAGCCGATCATCAACGCGGGCACGTGCAGGACGCGGAACGGGATGTTGATGGTGTATCCGGGAGGTGGCGGCATGTGAAGGCCGGCGGCGTTGAGGAGCCAGCCAAGAAGATTGCCGCCTGCGACGCCGACTACCGCTCCGAGAAGTCCCAGGACCGTCGCTTCGAGCATGAACAGAGCCACAATCCAAGCGCGGGGCGTGCCCATTGCGAGCATGGTGCCGATTTCGCGGATGCGCTCAAGCATGGCCATGAGGAGCGTGTTGATGCTGGCCATGAGCACCATGAGGAAGACGATGAGGCCCATGAAGAGGAAAATTCCGTTGAACATGGTGTGGACCTGGTTGTAGTAGGTGGCCAGATCAATCCATTTCTTCAATGTCATCTGTTGCGGCAGGCCGTGGAGGCGCGGTGCCAGTTCTGCGTAGACAGCGTCGGTGTTTTCGGTAGCGTCGAGACCGACGACGAGATTGGTGACGCGATCGCTTTGCAGCAGGCGTTGTGCCGCGGGCAGGGTGATGCGCAGGTAGCGGGCGTCCATTTCCGCAATGCCGGTTTTCACGATGCCGACGATTTGTACATCGACGCCATTGAGAGCACCGTCAGAGGTCATGGCGAGGAGAGTGAGGCCGTCGCCGACTTTCACGTTCATCGACTTGGCCAGGCCGGAGCCGATCAGCGCTTCGACGTCACCACTGGATTTGGAGGAGAGATTGCGGCCGCTGCCTGAGGCAAGCTGGGCTGAAAAACCGAGACTGCTTTCCGCGTCGGGGTCGACGGCGCTTCCCATGAATCCGACGGCCTTGATTCCATTGGAGGCCATGCCGTAGAACTCGATGCGGGGTGCGACGCCGCGCACGTGCGGGGCAGAGTTCACGGTTGCGGCGACCTGGCGCCAGTTTTCGATGCCGGTGTCGAGCACGCGAACTTCGTCGCGCTTGAAGTGGTCGGTGGTGAAGATCTGGAGGTGACCGAGACCGGCGCGGATGGTGTCTTCGCGGAGCCCACGGGTCATGAAGGCAAAGTAACCGCCGGCGAGGAGCAGGCCAGCCACGCCGCCGCCGACCATGAGCAGAGTCATCAGGGTTCTGCGGCGATTGCGAAAGACGTTAC
This sequence comes from uncultured Acidobacteriaceae bacterium, assembly GCA_963782775.1. Lineage (GTDB taxonomy): Bacteria > Acidobacteriota > Terriglobia > Terriglobales > Acidobacteriaceae > Telmatobacter. The sequence continues at coordinate 48,853 of CAWALE010000009.1, read as the reverse complement.
GAAATGCAAGTAGCAAGAACTTGCTCATGGCTGGCTCCTTGAGACTGTTCGGAATGGGTATCGGAGATGATGCGGCCGTCGGTGAGGCGGACGATGCGCGGTGTGTGTTCGAGCAGGCGTTGGTCGTGAGTAGAGAAGATGAAGGTAAGACCGAGGCTGTGATTCAAGTCGCGCATGAGGTCAATGAGCTGAGTGGCATTGCGCGTATCGAGATTGGCGGTGGGTTCGTCGGCGAGGACAAGCGAGGGGCGGTGCACGATGGCGCGGGCGACGGCAACACGCTGGCGCTCTCCGCCGGAGAGGAGGTCGGGCCTTTGATCTGCGCGGGCGGAGAGGCCGACGTTCTCGAGCGCTTCAGCAACGCGTCTGCGGCGTTCGTTGGCGCTTACTCCTTGAACCAGCAAGGGGTACTCAACGTTTTCGCTGGCGGTGAAGACGGGGATGAGGTTGAAGGTCTGAAAGACGAAGCCGATCTTTTCGCGGCGCAGCATCGAGGTCTGCGAAGGACGGAGACTCGAGGTGTCCACTCCGTCGATGAGAATGCGGCCGCTGGTGGGCTTGTCGATGCACCCGATGAGGTTCAGCAGGGTAGATTTGCCGCTACCGCTGGGGCCGGAGATGGCGAGGAATTCGCCAGCATCGATGCGGAGGTTGACCTGGTCGAGGGCGGTTACGGCGCTGTGGTCGAGGGGAAATCTCCGCGTGACTTGTTCAACGCTGACGAGTGGGTGGTGGGGGCCATCGGGCGCTTCTTCCTTTCCGGGGCGTTGTCAGGAAGATAGCGAGGGGTGTAGACGGATTGCGCGGTGATTCAGATAAGGGGTTGAAATGGCGGATGAAGGGTGCTGAGTAAGGGATGGATTGGACGAAAGCCTAAGTCTCAAAATCGAGTTCCTTCGACGAAACTCAGGACAGGCTCTCCACCCCGCGAACTTTGACCTCGTTCGCGGGGGCCCCGGCTCTGGGGCACCCTTATTGTGGAGGTGCGCGCAGTGTCACCACGCTGGGGTGGCTGGCCCATGACGGCAACTGTGGTCGCGAGAAATGCGCCGTTCTTCACTGCTCCTTCTGCGCGGACCATGTCACCGACCTGGATGTCGGCGAGGGTGATGGGATCGCGGCGTTTGCGGAAGGTGGTGTTCTCGTCGGCGACGAAGGTGTGGGTCGCGTTATCGGGGCCGCCCTGCAAGGTGACTGTGAGTTCGTTGATGGCGGTGACTCTGCCCATGATCCACGTTTTGCCGTAGTTGGCATGTATCTCGCGCATCTGTTTGGCGCGCTCGGGATCGATCTGAAAGATGACGACAGCGCCGATGGATTTCGATGTCGCATCCATCTCGCCGGAGGCGACGATGGCGTCGCCGACTTTGATGTCGGTGGCCTTGATAGTTGTCGGCGGGGTGAACGGAGGCTCATTGTCGCCGCCCTGGCCGCGACGCTGGGCCGCCGCCTCCGCCTTTCATGATGCGGGTGTTGACGCTGTAGTGGATGGTGTAGAGTTCGCCGGTGTCGGTCTTGATGATGAAATGGTCAGAAGCGGTTTCGGTAATGGTTCCCATGACTCCGCTGCCTAACATTGCGCCAAACCCGCCGCGTCCTCCGCGCTGGCCGGTGCCGCGGCCCGGCGTCGATTGGCTGGGACCCTGAGAAGGATTTGTATCCTGGGCTAGTGCGCTAAGGCCGACGGCGCTGAGCAATATGACGAATGGCAACGAAACGAGACGCGAGTTTCATGGGTCTCCAGATTAAAAGCTCGATGCTGTAAGCATAGACGCAGATAAGCGGCGGCACGACGACGGGTTGGCATCGGACGCGAGGGCACTATTGTCTTTTCTGGTCTTGGGGCTGGGTCTGAGCAGCGATCAATTCTTCAAATTCGGGTAACCCATGCAGGGCTGCAAACTCGTTGTCTGCGATGATCTTTTTCGGACTTGCGTAGCCCTCGTTGAGTGACATGCGCAGGTACTGAATGGCGCGCTCGGGCATACCTGCCCGGACGCATCCCTTGGCCAGGTAATAGTTCATGGCGCCGCGATCGCTAACGGATGCCGGATTCTGAACGCGAGGCCTGGAGTTGTCGTTGAAGATCGCCGGATCGATTTTGAGCGCAGCCTTGTACTCTTCCCAACCCTTTTCGTATTTGTGTTGTGCCAGGAGGTTGGTTCCGAGGTTTTTTCGAATGAGAGCGGAATTCGGATCGATCTTCAGGGCCTTGCGATACATCTTTTCCGCATTGCGATATTGCTTCAATGCGTCGTAAACGGTGCCGAGATTGTTGAGAACATTCGGATTTTTGGGGCTGAGCTTATCAGAAGTGCGGTAACAGTGCATCGCGTCGGTGAGATTGAACATCAACTGGTAAGCGATGCCTTCCTTGTTCCAGACGGTGGCATCGTTTGCGGGTGCTTTCTTGTAGGCTTCAATGGCCGCCTGATACCGTTGGTGGGCCATGAGCGCATCGCCAATTTGTTCGGCGGTTGCGGGACCGGCGGGCTGGATGGTGGTAGTTGTTTGAGCCCCTGGGGTTGGCGTTGTACCAGGCGGCTGGGCTGCGGGAGATTGGCCGAGAGTCGACAAGGGGGCGCACACAATGGCTGCCATCAGCGTGAATGCCGGCAGCGAGCGTTCATCTAACCTACGCATATTCCCTCCTCAAGAAGGAATCGGGGCGACAAACCTGCTTCATCGTCTCACGAAATTAGAGCACCAATTCATATACCATCGTCAAGTTAGTTCACGGCGCGGGTGCAAGGCGGACTAAACAACGTACGAGCCGGAGCTACGGAGCTGGTTCGGACTTGCTGGAAATGAGGATCGTCGACCATGAGCACCTCGGTTTCTTCGCAACTACAAGTTGAGATTGCGCAGCGTTTTCGCAGTGTCCGATGTCGCACACTGGCATTGTGTAAACCGCTGACACCTGAGGACATGATGGTGCAGTCGTGCCCCGAAGCCTCGCCCGCCAAGTGGCATCTGGCGCATACTGCATGGTTCTTTGAGTCGTTTATCCTGCGAGAGTTTCTGCCCGGCTACGAACTCTACGATGAGGATTTTCCATGGCTGTTCAACAGTTATTACCGTAGTTTTGACGAATTTCCTGAGAAGCGGCTGCGGTCATCGTTTTCGAGGCCTGGACTAGACGAGGTGCTGGCTTATAGAGCCAATGTAGATGAGGGGATTGAGAGGCTTCTCGAGGCTGGTGCTGAGCCGGAGGTGCTGAAGCGAATCGAGTTGGGGGCCAACCACGAAGAGCAGCACCAGGAACTGATGTTGACGGACATTTTGCATGCGTTTTATACGAACCCGCTGCGGCCGGTTTATCGGACATCGGACCCGTCAGTTGCTGAGCACCATAAGTCGAATCCGCTGCGGTTTGTGGAGTTTGCGGGTGGGTTGGTCGATGTAGGATTCGCTGGTCCGGGGTTTTGCTATGACAATGAGCTGCCGCGGCACCGGGTCTGGCTGGAGCCGTACACGTTGGCGAATCGCCTGGTGAGCAACGGGGAGTTTGCCGAGTTTATTGCGGATGGGGGATACCGGAAGTCGGAGCTATGGCTCTCGGCTGGATGGGATGCCGTGGAGCAAAACGGCTGGCGAGCGCCGCTTTACTGGAACGAGAACGGCGAGGGTTGGAAGCTGTTCACGCTGGGGGGCGAGGTCTCACTGGAAGAAGCTGAGGCGGCGCCGGTGAGCCACGTCAGCTACTTCGAAGCGGACGCCTATGCCCGCTGGGTCGGCAAGCGACTGCCCACGGAGTGTGAATGGGAAGTTGCGGCGGAGGGACTGCCGATCAGCGGCAATCTGCTGGATGAGGGACGCCTGACGCCGGCTCCGGTCACGGATGAAGGCCAGGGGCTGTCCCAGATGTGGGGCGACTGCTGGGAGTGGACGGCGAGCGCTTATCTGGGCTATCCGGGTTTTGAGCCGCTGGGAGGGTCGCTGGGCGAATACAACGGAAAATTCATGAGCGGGCAGATGGTGTTGCGGGGCGGGTCTTGCGCGACGCCGCAGGCGCATATTCGCTCGAGTTATCGCAATTTTTTTCAACCCGAAACGCGTTGGCAATTTTCCGGAATCCGATTGGCTGACAAGTAACTCCCATAGGTGGAGGAGCATCTTAGTAACGGCATGACTACGATCCCTGTTTCCCCAGCTAGTTTTCACGTATCAGACAAAATCTCTTCTTCGGTGTACGAGGGATTGTTGTCTAGTCCAAAATGGTTGCCTTCGTGGCTTTTCTACGATTCGGCTGGATCGCGCCTGTTTGATGAGATCACGCGCATTCCGGAGTACTACGTTACGCGCACGGAGCGGGCGATTCTGGCCGAGCGCGCGGGCGAGATTGTCTCGCGCGCGGCAGGCGAGAATTCGTTGCGGCTGGTGGAACTCGGCGCCGGCTCAGCCGACAAGACGCGGTTGCTATTGAGCGCCGCAGTCGAGCGGCAGGACACTGTGTTTTACGAGCCGGTGGATGTGTCGGCAAGTGCGCTGGTCGAGGCGCAGATGCGCATTGAAGATGAGATCCCGGGCGTGCTCGTTTGCCCGAGGGTGGAAGATTATACCCACGACCTGGAGTTGGACGCGACGTTGCCTACGGAGCGCCGGCTGGTGCTCTACATCGGATCGAGCATCGGCAACTTCGAACCCGGCGAGTCGTTGATGCTGCTGGAACGTGTGCGTGCGGCTCTCGATCCTGGCGATTGTCTGCTGCTGGGAGTCGATCTGGCAAAAGACGAGAGCGTGTTGCAGGCTGCCTACGATGATGCGGCTGGCGTGACAGCGGCGTTCAATCGCAATTTGCTGGTGCGGCTGAACCGGGAGCTGGATGCGGATTTTCATCCGGAGACATTTGCGCATCGTGCGGTATGGAATGCGACTGAATCTCGCATGGAGATGCACCTGGTGAGCGAGACGAAGCAAACCGTGTGGCTCCCGGCGATTGATTTGCGTGTGGAGTTTGAGGCGGGAGAAAGCATTCACACGGAAAACAGCTACAAGTATCGCGATGGCGATGCGGAGGCGCTCGTGGCGAAGGCGGGGTTTGCACACGAGGCGACGTGGACGGATGAACGCGGGTGGTTTGCCGTGTGTCTGGCGCGGGCTGTGTGAAGTGATAGTTTGTTGGAATCCCCAGTTCCCTCCCAGGTCTCAGAAGCGAGACCTGCGGCACCCAAGTCTTAGACCTTTCAGCCCACCTGATCTTCTATTTAGGATTCGTGATTCTGAGCAGAAGGATGTCGTGGCTCGCGAGTTCGATGGGCATGTTGTTGGTCAGGTCCATCTCTTTGCCGGTCCAGAGGTCTTTTGCGCGCTGGACGCCGTGCAATCCTAGCTGCGCCAGGTCCAGATGAAATGGATGCGTTGAGTAGACGTCGCTGCCGACGTTGATAATGGCGATGGCTTTAGCGCCGCCCTTCAGATCGCGGGCCCAGACTTCGACTTCGCCTTTGCTGTAGATGTGGCGGGCCTGGTGGCCGAGCGGATCCTGGTTGATGGCGATGACGTCAGGGTTGGTGAGGATCTGCTTGATCTCGGGCCTCATGTGGGGCAGGTCGTTGCCTGCAAGGAGTGGCGCTGCGAGCATGGCCCACATTGAGAAGTGGGTGCGGTTCTCGGCGAGGGATAATTTGCCGTTGCCGACTTCCAGCATGTCTGGGTCGTTCCAGTGGCCGGGTCCGGCGTAGGATGCGAGGCCTTTCTGCTGGCTGAGGATGTCGTAGATGCTTTGCCAGCGCGCCTCGATATCTCCGGTGGTGCGCCACAGGTTTCCACCGATGGCGGGCGCCCACTCCCACACGTTGTCCCACCCGTACTGGCAGAAGGAATAGACGATGGGGCGGCCGGTGGCTTTGAGTGCTTTTCCCATTTTGTCGTAGGCGGCAACCATTAGGCGCATCTGTGCGGCCTTGTCATTGGGCGCCTGCTTCTGCATCACTGCGGGAATGAAGCTGCACAGGTCGTACTTGAGGTAATCGATGCCCCAGTCGGCGTACATCTTTGCGTCCTGTTCTTCGTGGCCGAGCGAGCCTTCAAAGTTGGCACAGGTCTTGGGGCCGGGCGAGGAGTAGATGCCGAGCTTGAGGCCTTTCGAATGCACGTAGTCGGCAAGCGACTTCATGTCAGGGAACTTGGAGTTGGTGTGGAGGACGCCGCTCGCGTCGCGCTCGCCTTCCCAGGTGTCGTCGATGTTGACGTAGATGTAGCCGGCGTCTCTCATGCCGCTGGCGACGATCTGGTCGGCGGAGTCGCGGATGTCTTTGTCGGTAACTTTGCCGGCGAAGTAGTTCCAGCTATTCCAGCCCATGGGCGGGGTTAACGACACCTGCGGTGCGGCCAGTGGCGCCTGCGGCGCATTCCCAGGCTGAGTCGGCGTCTGAGAATTAACCGACAATGACGTCGCGGTGAAAGATATGAGTGCGATGGCGGCAACTGAAAGCGGGGCTGCAAGACGCATGAGGCGGTCTCCCATGGAAACGATTACAACTGGGAATACTAAGCGGGGGCGCGCTGGTTTGACAATTGCAGAAACTGCCGCCGGAAGGAATTTCGCGACGGACGCGAGCCCGGGATGCGAACATCTTGAACCATGGATCCGGCCACATCTCCAGCAGAGCATGGGCTTCGCGGCGTCAGCTGAGCTTGCGGGAGTTGCGGAGATTGGGCAGCATCAATCTGCGGCGGGTGCAACTGCGTATCGAGGCGTGGTCGCCATTAGCTCTTCCACCGCGGCAACGGTGCTGATTCCGCCGCGGGCGCCGGAGCAGGTGCAATTGAGCGCAGCAGCGGCGCAGGCGAAATCGAGCTGTCGATCGAGAGGCCAATCCTGTAGGAGGCCATAGATGAATCCGGCGTGAAAGATGTCGCCGGCGCCAGTGGTGTCGACAACGGGCACGCGATACGCAGCACATGCGTAGAAACGCTTGCCATCCCACGCAAGCACGCCATCGGCGCCTAAGGTTGCGGCGGTGACTGTGCAGCCGAAGCGCTTCCGGGCGGCGCGGAGAGCCTGCTCGAGATTGCGGTCGCCAGTGAGACGTGTTGGGAAATCGCGGCTGACGACGAGGTAGTCGACATTATCGATCAGGTCTTCGACGCCGGGGTAAGTCTCGTCGAGATCGGCGATGACGGGAATGCCGGCGGAGCGGGCCCACGATGCTGCCTGGGTTGCGGCGGCTGTTTCGAAGCCGTCCACATGAAGGGCGCGGGCATTGACGATCATGGAGCGATCGAGGTCGCCGGGTTGGAGCAGCAGGCGTTCATCTCGGCGGCAAAGAACGGTTCTTTCTCCACCCTCATCTACGAGAATGAGCGACTGCGGACTGGCCGCATTGGGGACGGTAACGAGGCGCGCGTCTACGCCGGCGTCAGCGAATGCTCGCCGATGAAGGTTGCCAGCTTCGTCGGCGCCGAGTTTGCCAATGTAGCGTGTGCTGAGGCCCCAGGATTGACAGGCGATGATGGTGGTAGCAGTCTGGCCACCGGGCAGGATGCTGGGGTTGGTGTATTCGGTCTTGGATCCACGGGCAGGGAAGTGCACGAGGGGAATCAGCGTGTCGATTGCATTGAGACCCACGCCTACGAGATCGACCTTACTGAGTTCCGCCATAATTTCTATTTTAGCGGGAGAATCTGCGCCAAAAATGCAGTGAAGCCTATGAGAATTTTGTCTTCTTCCAAAGGAGCCATGCTCCCGCGGCAGCGCTGGCCAGCAAAAGAACGCTAAGGATGCCCACCCAGGTGAAGTTCATCGGCAGCGCGGGAACCTGGGCGTTGACGCCGAGCCAAATGAAGACGCCGACTGCGCAGGCGAGAATTACGTAGTCCCACCAAGCGCGGCCCTCGGTAGTAGCGGTCGATATTTCTCCGGCATAAATTCGGACGACGTGGTCGTAGTCGAGGTCGTAGCGGGCACACTCGCGGACCAGCGATTCGCGCATCGAGGCGTTCTCCTTCTCGGTGGCGACGGCGGTGCAGACGGCGAGGGCGCCGCAGATCATGACCAGGGAGCCGATCATCACCAGGAGGCGATGTGCTGCGTCGGCATGGGCCAGTTCGCCGAAGACCAGGGCGCCCCATGCGAGTCCCCACATCTGATTGGTGTTGGAGAGCGGGATGCCGCGGCCGATGCCAAGGTACTTCGTTGCGAATTGCTGAAACAGGTCGCCGATGACCCAGACGAATCCGCCAAGAAAGAGCCAGAAGAGCAAAGGTCGGATTTCGCTGGAGTGGAAGACCGCGGCCTTCGTTCCGCCGTCGAGCGCGAAGACGAGTGCGAACATCGTGCCCAGTTCGCCGATCGTGAAAACCGTGACGAAGGAGAGCGGGTTCATGCCGCTGATATAGGCCTTGCGATAGGGGATATACATGGTTCCCCACATCAGGCTGGCGCCGATCGCAGCGAGAACTCCGCCGACGGCGCGGTCTGCGTGCGCACCGCTCGCGTGAATCGTACTGAATCCGAGCATGATGGCGGCGGCGACGATGGCCAGGGCGCCGAGAACGACCTTCGCGATGTTGATGCGGCTGGCGCCTTTCAGCTCACCGAATAGCAGACGGCCCCAGAGGATGCCGACGAGGGAGTTGGTGTTCCAGAGCGGAAATGCGATGGCAAGACCTACGTCGCGAATAGCGAAGACGGTAAGGGTGTTGGCCACGGCCCACAACATACCGGCCAGGATCGCGATGGGGATGAGATGGCGGTGTTCGGACAAATCGGCGAAGACCTGGCGGGTGCCTTTCAAGAGCGTGGGAACGGTCCAACGCGCTGTGAAGACGCCCGCGACCATGCAGAGCGAGATGGCGTAGGGGGACAGGCCGGAGTTGACGAGCTTGGTGGGCGCCTCGGCCGCACCGAGCCATACACCCGCAGCAAGGCCGCACACGACGCCAATGCCGTGCACCGATTTGAAGACGGGTTGGGGATTGGTGCGGGCCGCTGTGCTCATGCTTCTCCGTGCTGTTTCCTTCATTTCAAATTCCGCACTGTAATTGAGAGTCAAACTTCGGACTTATTCTCTCAATGAAGCGCGATGAGCAAGGCAAGGCCAAAGCAGAAGACGATCACCGGAATCACGAAGTGAGTGTCCGTCAGCATGGCCTTTGTCTTATTGAGAGTGATCATTCGCTTCCTTTGTTCTTGATTCGAGCTTCGTGTCTGCGCTGCGCCGCCTCGTTCTACTTGAGAGAAGTCATATCGATGACGAAGCGGTATTTCACATCCTGTTTCAACATACGCTCGAAGGCTTCGTTGATTTTCTGGATCGGGATAACTTCGACTTCGGCAACAATGTTGTTGCGACCGCAGTAGTCGAGCATCTCCTGCGTCTCGGGCATCCCGCCGATCATCGAGCCGGCGATGGAAGCGCGTTTGCTGATGAGCGCGAACATGTTGATGGAGGGAGGTTTTTCCGGCAATCCGACGAGGGTGATGGTGCCGTCCTGCTTGAGCAGCGAGAGGTAGGGCTCGAGTGCATGTGGGGCGGAGGCGGTGTCGAGGATGAAGTCGAAGGTGCCGGCGTGTTTTTTCATCGCGGCTTCGTCGGTGGAGAGCACGACTTCGTCCGCACCGAGTTTGATGGCGTCTTCCTTTTTCTTGAGTGAGGTGGTGAGTTGCACGGTGTGCGCGCCGAAGGAGTGGGCAAATTTGAGCGCCATGTGGCCGAGGCCGCCGAGACCTACGATTCCAACTTTGCTGCCGGGGCCTACGTTCCAGTGACGCAGCGGAGAGTATGTTGTGATGCCGGCACAGAGCAAGGGCGCGACTGCGGCCAGGACTGAGGTTGGATGGGACGGTGTGGGCGAAGCGCTCATCGACGACGTAGTTGTTCGAGTATCCACCCATGGTGATGGAGCCATCGACGCGATCTTTGGCGGCGTAGGTGAGGGTTGGGCCTTCGGCGCAGAAGTGCTCTTCACCACGATTGCAGGGTTCGCAGTGGCGGCAGGAGTCCACGATCACGCCGACGGCCGCGATGTCGCCCGGCTTGAATTTTGTTACAGATTTGCCGGCGGCGGTAACGCTGCCGACGATCTCGTGGCCGGGGACCATGGGATAGATGGCGTTGCCCCACTCGTTGCGGGCCATGTGCAGGTCAGAATGGCAGACGCCGCAATAAAGGATTTCGATCACGATTTCAGTGGGGCCCGGCTCGCGACGGCTGAAATTGTGAGGAGCCAGCGGCGATTTGGTATCGAGTGCTGCGTAACCCTTGGATGACGGCATGAATGATTCCTTTCCGGAGACGAGTGTAAATCACGGGCGCGCTGATTCAGCATTGAGCATGGTGAAACGGAAAGGACCTCGTGAATTCTGTTATTAGTTCGAAATCTAGTTCTTCTGCGCAGATGCGATACGGGGAATGCCCTGGAGGTCGTGAATGAACTCAATGTTCTGAAAACCGGCACTCTTGAGGAGAGATTCGACATCGGACATCTGGCTAAAGCCGAATTCGAACACGAGGAATCCACCGGGAACAAGGGCTGCGTGCGCGGCGGGAATCAGACGCCGGTAGATGGCCAAGCCGTCTTCGCCGCCGAAGAGTGCGACGGCAGGCTCATGTTCGCGGACTTCGACGGAGATGAGGGCGCGGTCGGTATTGGGAACATATGGGGGGTTGGAGATGATGAACTCGAATTGTTCTCCGGCGACGGGCGCGAGGAGGTCGCCGTGAAGGAAGCGAATGCGATCGGCCACGTGATTGCGGGTTGCGTTTTCCGCTGCAAGGGCGAGGGCGGCGGGGGAGATATCGGTCGCGGTGATTTGTGTTTCCGGCAAGTTTTCTAAATCACGTCCCTCAGGGGCTAAAGCCCCGGAGGAATCTTTGGATTTTATGTACGGGCTGAAGCCCGTACCCTCCCCGGAGACTTGATTTCTTGCAGTCGAGACTTGATGCCTTGCAGTTCGCCGGGTGAGATGGTGTGCGAGAGCGACTGCGATTGCGCCGGAGCCGGTGCCTACATCAAGAATGCGTATGGATGGGGCACCCGAATGTGCTGCGAGAGCTAGACACTGCTCGACGAGGTGTTCGGTTTCGGGGCGAGGAATTAGGACATCTGGCGTGACGCGAAAGGGCAGGCCGTAGAATTCGCATTCGCCTGTGATGTATTGGATGGGTTCGCCTTTGCGGCGGCGCTCGAGCAGGCTTGCGTAACGGATCGCGGTGCATCCGGCGAAGTCATCTTCGGCGTGCGCCATCAGCCAGGCTTTGTTTTTGCCGATCAGATGCAGCAGCAATGTTTCGGCGTCGCGCTTCGCACGGTCAGGGTGCGGGCCGTCGCTGAGTTGCGCTTCGGCCTGGGCGAGCCAATCACGCAGGGTCATTACGCTGCCTGGTCGTTGTCGGATTTTAGCTGCTCGGCCTGGTAGTGGGCGATGAGGGCATCGACGATGGGCTGCAGGCGGCCTTCCATGATGAGGTCGAGCTGGTGCAGGGTCAGGCCGATGCGATGGTCGGTGAGGCGGTTCTGCGGGAAGTTGTAGGTGCGGATCTTCTCGCTGCGGTCGCCGGAGCCAACCTGTGATTTGCGGGCCGCGGCCAGTTCGGCGTTCTGCTTTTCCATCTCCATCTCATAGAGGCGGGAACGCAGGACGCGCATGCCTTTTTCGCGATTCTTGATCTGCGACTTTTCGTCCTGGCAACTGACGACGGTGTTGGTGGGAATGTGGGTGATGCGGACGGCGGAGTAGGTAGTGTTCACCGACTGGCCGCCAGGACCGGAGGAGCAGAAGGTGTCGATGCGAATATCCTTGGCTTCGATCTTGATGTCGACGTCTTCAGCTTCAGGCAGGACGGCGACGGTGATGGCGGAGGTGTGCACACGGCCTTGTGTTTCCGTGGCCGGGACGCGCTGCACGCGATGCACGCCGCTCTCCCACTTGAGCTGCGAGTAGACGCGTTTGCCTTCGATGATGGCGATGACTTCCTTGTATCCACCTACGCCGGACTCGGAGAGCGACATGACTTCGACCTTCCAGCGGTGCTGTTCGGCGAAGCGGGTGTACATGCGGAAGACTTCGGCGGCAAAGAGCGAGGCCTCGTCTCCGCCGGTGCCGGCGCGGATTTCGAGGATGACGTTCTTCTCGTCGTTGGGGTCTTTGGGAATCAGCAGGATCTTGATTTCTTCTTCAATGGCTGCGGCGCGCGGCTCGAGTGCGGCGATCTCTTCCTCGGCCATGGCGCGCAGGTCAGGATCGGACTCGGCCATCATGGCGCGGGCTTCTACGAGGCCCTGCTGCACTTGCTTCAGTTCGCGATATTTTTCGACAGGCTCTTCGATCTCGCGGAGCGATTTGGCGGTCTTCTGATATTTTTCGTGGTCGTTCAACACTTCCGGCAACGAAAACTGCGCCTGCAGGTCGTTGTAGCGTTGCTCCATTTGTTCCAGGCGATCTAACATTTGCCCTCCGGGCTCTTGTGTTTTGGAGTAGTGATTTCGGACGGGAAAAGGCGCAGAACAGTGTAGGCGGCGGGCGCCGCTAGAGGAGAGCCGGGATGGGATGATGGAGAATCATTGCGCTTTGACTATTCTATCCCGAAACCGTAATTGTCTGGGTGTTGATCGAACCCAGGTCTCAAAAGCGAGACCTGGGGCACCCAGGTTCCTTGGCTACGAGCGAGATTGCAAGCTACTCCATGACAACGGATTCAGAAGCATTCGATATGGTCGCAGGCGTTCATCAGCGGGACCTGCAGATTTGAATCGTGATCTGGATCTGAGTAGATGGTGATGGTTGCCGGCTTATAGTCTTCGGGCTTGGCGGTCATGATGTTGGGCACAAAGGTCTGGGGGTTGCGGTCGTAGAGCGGAAACCAGGTGCTCTGGATCTCAACCATCACGGTGTGCCCGGCCTTGAAGACGTGATCCACGCCGTGGAGGCTGTAGCGGTACTCGTGGATTGAGCCGGCGCGCATGGGGGTTGGCTTCTCGACGCTTTGTAGATAGCGGCCGCGAAAGATCTCTTCGTTGGTCATGAGTTGGTAGCCGCGCATCTTCGGGTCGGGATCGTCGTCGGGGTACTGGTCGATGAGCTTGACGATCATGTCGTTGTCGGTTCCAGTGGTCGAGGCGAAGATGTCGGCAAGGACTTCGCCGGTCACGACGAGGTCTTTTTTAAGCGCAGGCAGCTTCCAGACCGCCACGTCTTTACGATCGGTGACGAAGCGCTGGTCTTCCGTGAGCCAGTTGAACCATTGGGAGCCGTCTCCATAGGTTGGCTGGATGGGGCGGTGACGATATGGAACGGGATTGGCTGGATCGCTTTCGTAGCTGACCTTCGCGGGCTCCTTGGCGTCGCTCCAGCTCAGGAGGCCATCACCGACGAGGTGCAGGCTGGTCGGCTGGGCTTCCTTGGGTGGGAATTGCGAGTAGCGTTTCCATGTATTCGAGCCGGTCTGGAAGCTGGCGGTGTCTTCGAGGTCGAAGCCGGGTTCGTCTTTCAGATAGTGGCCGAAAAACTTCGCCTCGATCTGCGAGCGATATTCCTTGCCGATGGATTCGCCGTAGTTCAGATTGCCGAGATGACGCGATGACGATCCCCAGTAACCGTGACGCCAGGGGCCGAGCACGAGGAAGTTTTCGTGCTTGCTGTCGTGGGGCTCTAGCGTTTTGTACTCCTCCTGCGGCCCCCACATGTCTTCCTGGTCGTAGTAACCGCCGACGCTCAGGGTCGGAACGGTGACTGATTTCAAGTGGTGCTCAACGCCGCGCGATGACCAAACCGCGTCGTAACCGGGATGATCGAGAAAGAGCTTCCAGGTGGGAAAGGGCTTGACGCCGGACTTTTTCACGTCTTCGGAAAAGGAACCGCGCGCGAGGAAGTAGTCGAATCCGTCTTCGGGTTTGCCGTCCTTAGCCTTGCCGTAGCTGACTTCGGCGTTCTCCTTGTTTGATTCCATGCCGAAGACGTAGTCGTAGCCATAGGTCTGGCGGAAGGCGCCGTTGTGGAAGAAGTCGTCGCCCATCCACACGTCGATCATGGGCGCCTGCGGGGAGATGGCTTTCACGGCCGGATGCGGATCGATGCCGGCGGCCATGGCAAGGAAGCCGGGGTAGCTGGTGCCGATGAACCCGGCGCGGCCATTATTGCCCTGGACATTTTTGAGGAGCCAGTCGACGGTGTCGTAGGTGTCGGTGCTTTCATCGATGGCTTTGGGATTCTGGTGGTCGGCCTCGGGGCGGCTCATTACGAATTCGCCTTCGCTCTTGTAGCGTCCGCGGATGTCTCCGCAGACGTAGATGTAGCCTGCGCGCGCGAGTTCTGGACGCCCGCCGAAAAATGATGCGCGGCTGGTCTGGTCGCAGCCATAGGGGGTGCGCTGGATTAGGAGCGGAAGTGGGGTTGTGATGTCGGAGCGGCTTGAGGATGACGGTGTGCAACTTAATGCCGTCGCGCATTGGAATCATCGCTTCGGTGCGCTGGTAATCGTGGAAGGAGTGATGTACCGGATCGCCAGTACGCTTGAAAACCACGTCGGGTTCTTTTGCCGAGAACACGGTTGCTCCGCGACCCGCGGAATCCAGGGTGAACTTCAGCGTCATCTTCGTGTCGGGAATGCCGAATTCGGTGGGCGAATTCTCGGAGAGTGTTGTCGGCACCATTCGCTCGGATTCCAGGATCAGCTTTCCATTCTGCGTGTAGAAGCTGATGGGCGTGTCGGGCTCATTGGGGTCGGTGTATTCGCCGGAGAGGGCTTCGAGCTGAGAAGCGGTGGCTTGCTGTAGCGCTGCCGCATGTGCGAGAGGAGCCGGGTGCGAAGCCTGACTTGTTGATAAGAGCAACGCAAAACACAGAGCACCAACGGCAACTCGACGTTGAGTCAAGGCGAAGAACCTCCTCAAGATTGCTTTAATGTGCGTGACCGTGATGGCTGTGAGCGGCGGGGCTTGACATCTCTTCGATCGGCACGACACAGCCCTCGATCTCTCCGCATCCTTCATGTTCAAACTGAATTGTAGAGTGCTGAATTGAGAAATGGTCACGCAGGACATGATTCAGCTTCACCAGGATGCAGGCGCTCTCGGAGGGCGGGATGTCGGCGATGCAGACGTGGCAGGCGAGCGCATGGCTGTTTGATCCCAGGCTCCATACGTGCAGATCGTGGACGTTGTGGACGCCCTCAACCTCTTCCATACCCGAGCGGATCTCGTTCAACGTAACGCCCCGCGGCGTGCCTTCGAGAAGGATGTTCAGAGTCTCGCGCACGATGTCGAGGCTGGTCCACAGAATGAGGGCGGCAATCAAGAGGGAGAGAACCGGGTCGATCCAGCTGTGCCCGGTGTAAAGGATGCCTGCGCCTCCGGCGATGACCGCGGCGGTGGAAAGCGTGTCGCCCGCCATGTGGAGGAAGGCACTGCGCATGTTGACGTCGCGGGCCACTCCCCACAGGAGCGCGGCGATCACGCCATTCATCACCACGCCGGCGGCGGCTACGACCATCATTAATTTCGGTTGGACGGCGACCGGTGCGCTGAGGCGATGGATAGCTTCGATGCCGATCCAGATGGCGATGACGATGAGGGTAGCCGCATTGATGAATGCGGCCAGCACGCCGGCACGCTGATAGCCGAAGGTTTTGGAGTGGGTGGCCGGGCGGTTCTGGAAATAGACGGCCACAAAGCTGAGGAGGAGGGCGAGAAAGTCGGATACGTTGTGGCCCGCCTCAGAGAGCAGCGCGAGGGAGTGGGCGCGTATTCCGGCGACGAAGGTAATCACTACATACGCCAAGGTGGCGACGAGCGAGAAGCGGAGTACGGATTGTGTCCTTGACGCGCCGGGGGACGTGGGCGCTGCGTGGACGTGCATAGGGAAAGTGTAACCGGGGCTGGTTGTGGTTTGCTAACGGCGGCACCAGGGTCCCAGTGACCGGATGTTAGCTCTGGTCCGGCCGCAACTGGCCTATATCCTGACGTTTTGAGGGCCCGATCAAGGGGTATACAGGAAGGCTGGATCGGAGTCCCGACCAGGTTTCCGAGAGCACGATGCTGTTCTGCGGGTTGCCGGGCTGGTAGCGGACGGAGCAGGGAAAGCCGGCGCGCATCTCGTTTGGGTCAATCTCGCTTAGCAGGGTGGTGATGTCTTGTGAACATTCGTAGTCCACGCCGGCGCTGCGGTAGCTGTACTCGAGCATGGTGAGCGATCGACCATCTTCCAGGGTCATCTCGCGGATGTCGAGCAGCATGCCATCTATGACGCGGCCTGATACGGCAAGCATTTTGCGGCGCGCCCGCTCCAACTCCTCTTCTGTGGGGCGTTTACGCCGCAGATAGAGGACCGCGCCAACGGTCAGACCGGCTATGAGAGTGACGCCGGCTGCTGCTTCCCATGCTTCTCTGTTGAGGAGTGTCATTTGCGAGGGACTTCGAATGTTGTCCCAATTTGAGGATACCGCAGATCGAATTCTCTGTAGCGATGAGAGAGAAGCCCTAATAGTCCGAAGGTACCGGACCGCCGCTTTCTTGATCTCTTCCTCTTGCGCATCTAAACTCGCGTTGATCGGAGGCATGCAATGAAGGTTGGAGTGCTTGGGTCGGGCGACGTGGCGAAAACGCTGGCGGGTGGGTTTCTGAAACACGGCCACACGGTGAAGGTGGGCAGCAGGAGTCCTGCGAAGCTTGCAGACTGGTCGGCGCAGAATTCTGGCAGTTCTGTTGGCACGTTTGCTGAGGCTGCGCAATTTGGCGAGCTGCTGGTGCTGGCGGTGAAAGGCAATGCCGCGGCCGACGCGCTGACGCTGGCCGGGGCGAAGAATGTTGCCGGAAAGACGGTTATGGACGCCTGCAACCCGATCGAGGATGCTCCGCCGGAGAAGGGCGTGCTGCGGTTCTATACGGATATCAACAAGTCGCTGATGGAGACGCTGCAGGGCCAGTTCAGTGAGGCCCATTTTGTGAAGGCGTTCAATTCGGTTGGTTTTCCTTGCATGATCAATCCTGAATTCGCAGGTGGCCGGCCAACGATGTTCATTTGCGGCAATGATGAAGGCGCGAAGAAGCAGGTGGCGCAGATTAACGAGCAGTTTGGCTGGGAGACAGCGGATATGGGACCGGCGGAAGCAGCGCGGGCGATCGAGCCGCTGTGCATTTTGTGGTGCATTCCCGGTTTCACGCGGAATGATTGGACGCATGCGTTCAAGCTGCTAACGAAATGACGGACGGGGCTCCGAAAGTCGGAACCGAGCGGCTGATTCTGAGGAAATGGCGCGCAAGCGATCGCGCTCCGTTCGCTCGCATGAATTGCGATCCGCTGGTGATGGAACACTTCCCGGCTTTGTTGTCAAAGGAAGAAAGCGATGCCCTGGTCGATCGCGCCGAGTCGCATCTGCAGCAGCACGGGTTCGGGCCCTGGGCTGTGGAACTGCGCGAGTCGCAGGAGTTCATCGGATACATCAGCCTGTTCATTCCCCAATTCGAAGCGCCGTTTACGCCCTGCGTTGAAATCGGCTGGCGCCTGGCGCGGGAACACTGGGGCAAGGGACTGGCTACAGAGGGAGCCAGCGCCCTGGTTCGTCATGGGTTTGAGAATCAGGGCTTGCTTGAACTGGTTTCTTTTACGGTCCCGGCAAATCTACGGTCATTGCGCGTGATGCAGAAGCTCGGCATGACCCGCGACCCTCGTGAGGATTTCGATCACCCGTCGATCCCTGCCGGTCATCCGCTGCAACACCACGTGCTCTACCGCCTGAAACGCGATCGCTGGATGGCAGCAAATGGGATACGACGCAATGGTTAGGTTTTCTCAAAACAGGGTGCCACCCCAGTGATCATTGCGAAACGCCCTCGTCTTGACCCGGCAAAGTGCCCACTCGTATGCTCGGGGACAATTGCGCGTATGTGCTGCCTCTGACTGCGCATGCGCTGGGAGAGCGCAGCATGAGTACGATTGCACCGGCAACGGTTCCCGTTCATCGTTTTGCCGTCCAGCCTTTGCTGGTACGCCGGGCAGCGGTTCTGGGCGCGGGAACCATGGGGTCGCGCATTGCTGCACATCTCGCCAATGCGGGGATTCCTTCATTTCTGCTCGATATGGTGCCTGCGGGAGAGGGTTCGCGGAACAGGCTGGCGGAGTCGGCGCTCGTTGGACTGGGCAAGGCGAAGCCGGCAGCATTCTATGAATCGTCGCTGGCTACGATGGTTACTCCGGGCAACTTCGAAGACGACCTGCTGAAGCTGAAGCAGTGCGACTGGGTGATCGAGGCCGTTGCCGAGAATCTCGAGATCAAGCGATCGCTGCTGGATCGGGTGGTACCGCATCTTGCGCCGCAGGCTGTGCTCTCAACGAATACGTCGGGCTTGCCGATTGCGAAGATTGCAGCCGGGCTTAAGTCTCACCGGGATCGCTTCTTCGGGACGCACTTTTTCAATCCGCCACGCTACATGCAGTTGCTGGAGATTATCTCGACGGCGGAAAGCGATGCCAGTCTTGTTGCGGGCTTCGCGACGTTTGCGGATCGCGTGCTGGGCAAGCAGGTGGTGTTCGCCAATGATACGCCGAACTTTATTGGCAATCGCATTGGGGTCGCGGTGATGTTTACGGCGGCGACGCTGATGCTGGAGCAGGGGCTGACGATTGAAGAAGTGGATGCGCTGACGGGACCGGCGCTCGGGTTTCCGCGGACCGGGACATTCCGGCTGGCGGATATGGTGGGCATCGACATTCTGGCCCATGTTGCAGCGAATTTTCCCGAGGGGGTTACGCCGGGAGGATTCTCAGAGAAGCTGCAGGAGATTGTGAAGCGCGGGTGGCTGGGCGACAAATCGGGCCAGGGGTTTTACAAGAAGACGCGCGGCGAGGACGGCAAAGATCTGAGGATGGTGCTCGATCTGGCGACTTTTGAGTATCGCCCGTCAGCCAAGCCGAGTCTGGCCTCGCTCGAGATGGCGAAGAATGCGGCCACCGTGCAGGAGCGGGTGAAGCTGCTGCTGGCCAACGATCCCAAGAAGGACAAGGCGGCGAAGTTTCTCTGGCCGTTTCTGTCGTCGCTTTGGAATTTTGCGGCAGAGCGTATTGGCGAAGCCGCGAACGATGCGCCATCGATTGATCAAGCGATGCGCGCGGGGTTCAACTGGGAGCTTGGGCCTTTCGAGTTGTGGGATGCGGCTGGGGTGCGCGAATCGGTTAGCCGCATGAAATCGCTGGGCATTCGGGTGAGCGAAGCCGGTTGAAGGGTTGCTGGACTCTGCGCCTGAATCGGCGCCGGTGTCGTGGTATTCGCCGGATGGGCCGCAGTGCTACAACCCGACCACGGGCGCGTGGGAGCCGATCACGCAGCAGCCGGGGCACGCGCGCGTGGCTGACTTCCGGCGCACCAATGGTGTGGTCCGCAGCAATCCGGGTGCTTCGCTGGTGGATATTGGCGATGGGATTGGCTGCATTGAACTGCATTCGCTGAAGAATGCGATCGGCGGCGACGTGGTGGCGATGATTTCGTCGGTGCTGAATCCCACGTCAGAGGCGGTGAAGAATTTCCGAGGGTTCGTGATCAGCGGCGATCGCGACCGCTTCAGCGTGGGCGCAAACCTGATGCAGCTTTTGCTGGGCGTGCAGGAGGGCGACTGGGAGGAAGTGGAAGGAGCTATTCGCGCTTTCCAGCAGATGTCGATGTACATCAAGTTTTGTCCGCGTCCGGTGGTTGTTGCGCCGTTCAATTTGACGCTGGGCGGAGGTGCGGAGATCTCGCTGCACGCGGCGCGCCGCCAACCATACGCCGAGACTTACATCGGCCTGGTGGAAACCGGCATCGGACTCATTCCCGGTGGGGGTGGCACGAAGGAGATGTTGCTGCGTGCTGTGGACTCGGCTGCGGCACTTGCACCGCCCGATCCGAAGGATCCGCCGTCGCGATTCGCGCAATCGGCGGAGATGAATGCGGCGCTGAAACGCACGCTCGAGACGATTGCGATGGCGAAAGTGTCGACGTCGGCAGCGGAAGCGCGGGGCCTTGGGCTGCTGCTGCCGGCTGACGGCATCACGCTCAATCGCGAACGGCTTTTGTTAGATGCGAAGGCGCAGGCCATCGCGCTGGCGGAGGCTGGTTATGCGGCTCCGCAGCCGCGTACGATCCCCGCGCCGGGCACGGCTTCGCTTGCGGTCCTCAATACCGGCGTGTTCCTGATGGGCGAGGCGGGATTCGCGTCTGAACACGATATGAAGGTGGCGCGCTGGGTGGCATACATCCTGTGCGGCGGCAAGGTCACGGCAGGTTCGCTGGTGAACGAGCAGTACTTGCTTGATTTGGAACGTGAGGCGTTTCTCTCGTTGTGCGGCGAGCGCAAGACGCAGGAGCGGATCGCGTATACACTTAAGACCGGAAAGCCACTGCGCAATTGAAATGAAGTTCGCAGCACTCATCGTGTTATCGGCAACATCGTTTGCGCTTGCATGTGCAGGCTCAGATGCACAGGACTCCACTCCTGCCCCAACAGCCAGTCCGCAGCAATTCAACGAGTCCGGTAAGACCAGCGTTGACGGGCGTACTGTGTCTTACCTCATCCGCCGGTTGCCAGCCAGTTCGTTTCCAGACTTGCCGGACGTTGTTGCCGAAGTTCTCGACCAGCGAGGGTGCATGATTCCGCAGACTTACCAGGCTCATCGGCCGGAGAATGTGATCAACGCCAGCTTGGACCATGTGGGATCGTCGGACTGGGCCGTGCTCTGTTCTACGCATGGCAATGTCGATTTGCTGGTTTTTTTTGCTCGAACGCCACGCAAGCCGATGACGCTGGCTACGGCGCCGGAGTTACAGCGACTGCAGAGGCATGATTCTTCCGGTGTTCTTGGATTCAACTGGGGTATCGATCCCGCTTCGCCTCAGCAGATTCGCGAGGCTCAGGCTGGGATGGCGCATCATCCGCCGCCGCTCGATCACGATGCGCTTGCGGAAACCGTGCTCAACCAGAAGACCGTCTACCACTTCTACGCACGCAACGCATGGACCGTGGTTGAGACGACGCAGTAGCGGCAGTCTGGTTGACCGCGGTGACCCCCGCCGTCTAACAATGAGCCAGCGGGAACCGTTTCTATTCCCTGGAGTCCTCGATGCCCGAAGCCGTACTTGTCAGCGCTGTACGTACGCCCGTTGGGCGTGCGCCCAAGGGCGCCTTATCCACCACGCGTCCCGACGATCTTGCGGCACTTGCGTTGAACAAGGCTTTGGATAGGGTACCTGCCTTGGAGAGAGGCGAAGTCGAAGACGTGATTCTCGGCTGCGCGCAGCAGGAGGGCGAGTCAGGCTGGAACATGGCGCGCATGACGGCGCTGCGCGCGCAACTTCCCATCGATGTGCCTGGCATGACGGTGAACCGGTTATGTGCTTCGGGGCTTGAAGCGATCGCGCAGGCCGATATGCGGATTCGCGGCGGCGTGCAGCGCGTTGTGATTGCCGGCGGCGCCGAGACGATGAGCATGCTGCCGATGGGCGGCATCAAGCCCAGGCCTAATCCGTGGCTGGCCGAGAACTATCCGGCAGCGCTGCTGACGATGGGACTGACAGCGGAGCGCGTCGCGAAGCACTACAACATTTCGCGGGAAGACGCTGATGCGTTTTCCCTCGCGAGCCACCAGAAGGCAGTTGCAGCGCAGGCTGCGGGGCGATTTGATGAAGAACTTGTGCCCGTGAGTATCACGAGTGCGGCCCCAGGCGCGAAGGCAGGCAAGCCGGTGTCGTCGGATTCTGTTTTTTCGGCAGACGAGGGGCCGCGCGCCGATACGACTGCCAAGGCGCTCGCCGCGCTGAAACCGGTGTTTCACGCGCAGGGAACAGTGACAGCCGGGAATTCGTCGCAGACTTCGGACGGAGCGGCGGCGGCGGTGCTGATGGATGAGGCGCGCGCGATGGAACTCGGTATTCAGCCGCTGGCTCGCCTCGTGGCATACGCGGTGGCTGGATGCCTGCCTGAAGAGATGGGCATGGGGCCGGTGTATGCGGTTCCGAAGGCGCTGAAAAAAGCCGGACTCAAACTTGCGGACATCGAACTGATCGAGTTCAACGAAGCGTTTGCGGCACAAGCGCTGGCCGTGATGCGGGAGCTGGGTTTCGATCCGGAGAAGGTCAACGTGAACGGCGGTGCGATTGCACTGGGGCATCCGCTGGGATGCACTGGGGCCAAGCTGACCGCAACCCTGTTGAGCGAGATGAAGCGCCGGAAGGCGCGCTACGGCATGGTGACGATGTGCGTGGGCGGGGGGCAGGGGGCGGCGGGGATTTTTGAGCTGCTGCAGTGAAACGGTGGGCAGTCGGAAGTGGACAATGACTTGACGGCTTTTGGGAAAAGGAAACGGCCGGGATTTCTCCCGGCCGCTACCTGCTCATATGGCCTTTACCACCCTGGCAACGAAGACCTGTCGCTAAGATCCGGATTCACCCAACCCCTTGGGGACCCAGGCAGTCGGCCACCCCATGAAAATTAAGCTTTTGCCGTCGAGAGAGCCTTCAAACGGGCATTCAGGCGGCTCTTGTAGCGGGAAACGGTGTTCGAGTGCAGAACGCCTTTCTGGACGCTCTTGTCGAGGGCGGAAACCGTGTCGCGAAACTGCGCCTGGGCAGCCTTCACATCGCCCTTGGCGATGGCTTCGCGCAGGGCGCGGAGGCTGTTGCGGACCCGGGTGCGGTTGTTGCGGTTCACTGCGGTCTTGGTTTCGGTCTGGCGGGCGCGCTTCAGCGACGATACGTGGTTTGCCATTATGCTTCCTTGATCTAAAGCCCTGATTTTTCAGGGAAATTGATGCGGGCGCTTTACGGGCCCGGATGCGGGTCAGAATGCAGACACACCGCACCCCTCGCAAGTTCCTAGTCTACGGGAAAGCGGGCAAGGGGTCAATCGGACGCTGTGAAGCTCCGGAGCGACTTTCTTGCGGTTTTGCGCTTCGGTTGACTATGAATCGCCAGCCAAACGTCGATGTTGATGCTTTGAAATCAGGGGTTTGAATCTACTGGCCTGCCCAAACCACGGGGTGCTATGCTCTCGTGCATATCCCCAACCCATCCTCTTCGGAGTATTCGATGCCACGTGTCCGCAATCTACCCGTTTGCGCGCTTGCTCTCGCTGCGATCTCGCTCCCCTGCTTTGCAGCCGACCGCGTTGTGTTCCTGCGCATTGCACCCACGGAGTCGACCCTGTACATCGCGAAGGCGGATGGTTCGGGAGAACGTCCACTGCTGCCGGCCGGGACGTCTGGACTACAACCCTTCCTGGTCTGCGAAAGGCGACTGGATCGCTTTCACCTCCGAGCGGGAGGGCTCGGCCGACATTTTTCGCGTGCATCCTGACGGGACGGGGCTGGAACGCGCTGACTGACAGTCCGGCCTTCGACGATCAGGCAGCGTTTTCTCCGGATGAGAAAAAGATGGTGTTTGTATCGACGCGCGCCGCAGGGTATGCGAACCTCTGGATCCTCGATGTCGCCACGCACAAGGCAGTGCCTCTTACGTCGGGGCAGGGCGGCGACTTCCGTCCTTCGTGGTCGCCGGACGGGAAGTGGATCGCATTCTCGTCTGATCGCGACAGCGACCTTCCCACGGCGAAAGGTCGGTGGGAGCGGCTGCATCTTGTCGATGTCTACGTCGTTCATCCCGACGGATCGGGTCTCAGGCGCATCTCGCAACATGGCAACTTCTGCGGAGGGCCACGGTGGACGGCAGACAGTAAAAGTGTGATTGCATATTGCATGTCGGCGCAGGATACATGGACCTTCCGCTCGAAGATTCTGGTGGCCTATCCTGCCGGCAGTGAGAACCAGCTCTTCAAAATCGACATCGCGTCCGGCGCCGCGGCTCCCGTCACGAGCGGTCCCGGCGTGAAATTGTCGCCCGTCGTTCTCAATTCGGGTGAGATTGCCTACGTGCGCGGCAAGGAGTCGGGTATCGAAGTTGTGTACACAGGCGGCAGACTCGGTCCCTTGGGCAATAACCTGTCGCCACATCCGGCCGCCTGGTCGCCTGACGGCGCTCGTATGGTTTACAGCCGCAGCAGATACAACCGCACATCGGAGCCGGTGAAGCAATTCAGCCGCGATCCCAAATTCGATCTCTATGCAACGACGACACTGCCTTCATACGATCCTGCAGGAGATCGAATGGCCGTTTCGCATGTGGTTCCGGGCGGTGTGACGAGCCTGATGATTGTGGAAGAGGGGAAGCCAGCTCGCTCGATCCTCGAGCGAAAGGACCTGATTCTTGGCCCGCAGTGGTCGCCCGATGGTAAGCGGATTGTTGTCGGCGTGGGCGAATTCACTGCCTTTCTCAACTTCGCGTCAGGAGACAAGACGCCGATCGATCGCATCAACGGCGGAGCGCAGGTGGCCATCCTCAATGCTGATGGCTCGGATTTTCACGTCGTCACATCCGGCTCAAGCAACAATGCCTTTGCCTCCTTCTCGCCGGATGGCAGGCGCATTGTGTACCGCACCGCTGGACCGGACGGTGAGGGCTTGCGCATCATGAATCTCGACGATCACAAGATCACGACTCTCACTCGCGAGTACGATAACTTTCCGCTCTGGTCGCCGCGCGGCGACCTCATCGCGTTCGTGCGCAACGTTTCCGGCGATTTTGAAGTGATGACCATGCGTCCCGATGGGAGCGACGTGAAGCAGTTGACCCACACGCATGGCAATGAAGCGCACCTGGCCTGGTCGCCCGATGGAGAGAGAATTCTCTTCACCAGTTCGCGAATGGGATTTAAAGACGAGGCGCTGTTTACTGGATCGCCTCAGCCCTACGGGGAGATATTTGTGATGGACGCTGTCGGAACGCATGTGGAGCAGTTGACTGATGACCAGTGGGAAGAAGGGGGGCCCGCATGGCAACCGCATGCGCCGGCAGCTGCGCGGGTTGCTGCGCAATGATCCTTAGGGCGTCAAATTGTGACTGCACCAAACGAGCCGGTCATCAGATATTCACGATCGTGGGCCTCACCGATCCTGACCCGCAAGTGTTTGAGATGTCGTAGGGTTACAAGATGCTGACCGCCGTGAGCAACTGCCCTGCCAAAGACGAGGCGTGAGTGAGGAATTTGCTTTTGCTTCTTTCGGGCGTTTGGGGTCACAATATGGGCGGAGGATTCAGCCATGGAAAACATGATTCAGCTAAATCTCCGCAGCGATAGCGAGAAAGCCGCGGCCGACAATCTTCCCAGCGATCCCGACGCTCAGTACAAAGAGCCCGAGTCTCCGCCAATTAACAGCAAGAGACTGAATCGAATTCTCAAGAAGGCTGCGCACAAGGCATCTGGGGAATTTGGCAAGAGGCGGCATCTTCTCGAAATAGGGCCGAGCCTGAGCACGTTGAGGAGGTTCACTGCCCCGTGATTGTTCTCGGGCGGAATGGTGCGAGCGGGCCGCGAGATCCTAAAAGAGGGGCAAGGCGCGGGAGTGTGGCCGGCGAGCGTTTCCTTATATATTTGCCGCTCTCGGGAGAACCTTATTTGATCCTTATGGCCTAGCGGTTTAAATACCAGAATCGAAGACAAGATTCGGGTCCAAGGGGTCCGGGAAAGAATTCTCCCGCGTCACGGCAGGGGAGTGGGCGTTCGAGCCGGGGGATGCGCTCATTGCGCCATCGATAGGTTGCCGGGAACTGTGCTGCGCGAGCATCACGTTGCTTCGGATTCGACGATAAATAATGCTTCGGAACCCTAGCGGTGGTGGGGTTGGCTTCGGATACGCGTGCGTTCCGAAATGAAGTGGTCCTCTTGTAAGAAGGTCTGCTTGATTACGCTCACGGTACACGTCTCTCACTCTTCGCTCAGAACGCTTTCCATTCCGCTGATTCAGCAATCTCGAAAGGGCGACCTGATTCACTGCACCGTGATCGTTCCCGCCGTTACGAGACTTGACGTTGCCGAGGAGTTGCCGAGGTAGACGGTGTAAGTGCCGGAGGCTATCTTCCACGCGTTCGAGGTCGTGTCCCAGTAGGACATGGGATGCGATGAGTCGCTCTGGTCGACCTCAATGGTTACGTTCTGCGATGCACCGGGGTCCAGCTTTACTTTCTGCCAGGCGACCAGACGCCTGGGCGGCTCATTCAGGGCGGCAGGCATTCCGAGATAGACTTGCGCGACCTCGGCGCCGGAGACCGTGCCGGTGTTGGCGAGGTTGAACGTAACCTGAAAGTTCGGCTTGGAGGCGGAACTGAGGTTGTTCACGACCACGGGATTCGTCATGGAGAAAGTGGTGTAGGAGATACCGAAGCCGAAGGGGAAAAGTGGAGTCAGCGCGTTTGCGTCGAACCACTTGTAACCGACGTTGTAGCCCTCGGAGAAGTTGACGGTGAAGGGCGTGACGCTGTCGGGCGGCTGCGGTGTGACAGGTCGCGGCAACTGGGCGTCGCTGGCAGGGAAGGTGACGGGCAGCTTGCCGGAGGGATTGGCTGTGCCGAAGAGCAGGTTGGCAATGGCGGGGCCGCCGTTCTGGCCTGGATACCACGCTTCCAGAACTGCATTGACCTGCGCGAGCCAGGGCATCAGGACGGGGCCGCCACTTTCGACGACAACGATGGTGTGTGGGTTGGCCGCTGCTACTGCCGAGACGAGAGCGTCCTGATTGATGGGTATCGTGTCCGCCAAATCGCTAAGAGCGAGACTCGGCTGGTCCATACCCTCGCTGTCCCACTGATTGACGAAGACGATCGCGACCTGAGAAGCAGCTGCAAGCGTCGCCGCGGCGGTCGCATCTGATCCGTCGGCAAATTGCACTTTGGCATTCGGCGCTTTTGCCTGGATTGCTTTCAGCGGCGACGACGGATCCCACACGACCGGCGCCCAGCACGGCGGGCAAGGGGATTGCGGCCCCGGAATCGCTCCACCCACGGGCTGCACCTGCGCCGAGCCGCCGCCGGAGAGTACTGCCGTGTCCGCCTTCGATCCGATGATTGCGATGGACTGAGTGGAAGTGCTCAACGGCAACTGGTTGGCGATATTTTTCAGGAGCACCGCGCCCTGCTCTTCGATCTCTTGTGCAATGGCCGCGTCGGCTGCGGCTGGGATGGGATGAACATTTTGAGGATTGTCGAAGATGCCGACTTCGTACATGGCGCGCAGAATGCGGTGCACCATGTTGTCGAGTCGTGACTGCGAAACCTGGCCATTAGTGACGGACGTTCCGAGGCCCGAGAAATACTGTTGATTCGGCTGCTCCTGATCGAGTCCGTTGTTGGCTGCTTTTGCTGTGCTGTGCGTGGCCCACCAATCAGACATCACGAAGCCGGGGAATTTCCAATCGCCTTTCAGCACGTCGTTGAGCAGGTGATCGTTCTCGCAGCCATACTGGCCGTTGGTCAGGTTGTAGGAGCACATCACCGATTGCACGTTCGAATCCTTGATCCCGATTTCGAATGCCAGCAGATCGCTCTCGCGCGCACTACGCTCGTCGATGATGACGTTCGCCGTGGTGCGGCCTGACTCCTGATCGTTGAAGCTGAAGTGCTTGATGCCGCCTATCACGTGCTGTGCCTGGATCGCGTTGATGTGTGCTGCGGTGATCTTGCCCGCGAGAATTGGATCCTCGCCCTTGGTTTCAAACGTGCGACCGTCGCGCGGGTCGCGGCCTATGAGGTTTACATTTCCACCAAGATTGACGTTGATGCCGTAGGCTGCCGATTCGGTGCCGATCACGTTGCCGTATTTCGCAGCTTCGCTCAGATCCCAAGTTGCGGCACTTGAGATAGCAGAAGGAAGTGCCGTCGCTTGACCAACGCCGTTGCCCACGCCCACGCTGCCATCGGTTAAATAGAGGGTCGGAATATTCAATCGAGAATTGCCCGGTACCCAACCCGCAGCACCGCGCGGCACAGTGTAGCCGTAGGTGAGATTGGACGTGACGCCGCCCTGCACCATCTGCAGTTTCTCGGCCTGCGTCATCTGCGCGAGCAGTGCGTCGGCTTTTCCATCAGATGTTGTGGGAGTTGGAGTGGGCGTCGGTGATGGCGATGGAGACGGGGTGGAAGCGGAACTGCCTCCGCAGGAACTGATGGCACCGGCTAAAGCCGCTAAAGCAATTAAAGTTGCGGCAGACTCTACGAATCGACGAAGGCGCATATGTCCCACAGCTCACCAGTGGGGGAAGTCACACGCAATCATAGTCCCGCCGGGCAAGTGCCGGTTTGTGAATGGGCACGTATCGAAATGGTGACTAATTGCATCAATCTTAATGCGGGGTGGGATTGACGGATTTTGACTCCGGCGCTACTCTCTCCCCATACACAGCCACTTGGTTGCCATCGCCAATACGGAAATTGTTCACAACGGCCACGGCCCGGTGCGCTTCTCTCTGCAACTCGCAAATAATTACTCGCGAACTTCACCCATTCCACACACACACTCATCAAATCAACAGCCGATTTCTGCCCTTGAGGCAGGGCCATGGGAGGCCATCTGAACGCTGCTCTGGAGATCACGCCAAATCTTGAGCCCCTATTCGGGACCCGCGATGAAAACCTCAGACTGATGGAGGATTCACTTGGAGTCAGGATCGACCTTCGATCTGACGCCGTACACGTGGAAGGGCCAGACGAAGCGGTCGGCAGGGTCCGGCGAATTTTCGAGGACTTTGAGGCTCTCCGGCGGCAGGGCATCAACCCGCACAATGGCGAACTGAATGGAATGCTGCGACTGGTGGTGGCCGATCCGGCGACTACGCTGCGCTCGCTTGCGGATGCTGGCAAAGCGCGGTCTGCAGGTGTGAAGCGCACGGTGCAGCCGCGCTCGCTCAATCAGCGGAAGTACATCGAGGCTATTGAGCAGAACGATATGGTGTTCGGCGTGGGGCCGGCGGGCACGGGTAAGACTTATCTTGCCGTGGCCATGGCTGTAGCGGCGATGAACGCGAAGAAGGTGAGCCGGATTGTGTTGGTGCGTCCGGCAGTGGAAGCCGGCGAGCGGCTTGGCTTTTTGCCGGGGACGCTGCAGGAGAAGGTCGATCCCTATCTTCGTCCGCTCTACGATGCGCTTTATGACCTGCTCGATCCCGAGAAGGTCGACAAGATGCTCGAGAAAAACGTGATCGAGGTTGCGCCGCTGGCCTTTATGCGCGGCCGCACGCTCAACGACGCCTTCATCATCATGGACGAGGCGCAGAACACGACGATTGAGCAGATGAAGATGTTCCTCACGCGCATGGGCAACAACTCGAAGGCGGTGATCACGGGCGATATTACGCAGATCGATCTGCCCAATCCGCGGAAGTCGGGTTTGCTGGATGCGATTAATATTCTGGATGGCGTGGAGGGCATTAGTTTCTGCCACTTCGCCGATGGGGACGTGGTGCGGCATGCGCTGGTGCAGCGGATCGTGCGCGCCTACGAGGCGACCAAGCCTCAGCAGCAGGAACTGCCGCTGAATCTTGGCGAAACTATCCAACCGCCGGCCGACCAGCAGGCGCCGCAGCAAGGCGCGCATCCTGCCAAACCGCAGTAAATGCGTGGTTCGCGTAAAATATAGAAGACACGGGGCCGCCGACAGTAGCGGCCTCGCGCACGATGATCCTTCTCGACCCAGATTTGGACTCCGGCCTTCCCCCGCAGGAAAAGCTGCAGAAGACGCCCAGGAGCTCCGCCCGAAACGATTCTCCCCGGAAACAGCGCATTCCGAATGCGCGGGCGCTCGCCCGTTTTTTGCGTGAGGCGCAGTCTGCCGTGAAATTGCGCGGCCAGGTGACAGTGCTGCTGACCACCGATGCAGCGATCCGGCGCCTGAATCGGCAGTTTCGCGGAAAGAACAAGGCCACGGACGTGCTCTCGTTTCCAGCCAATGCGCCCAGGTCCGATGAAGATTGCCGGCGACCTGGCGATCAGCGTCAACACCGCGCAACGCCAGGCCGAGGAACGCGGCCACTCAGTGGCAATTGAAATCAAAGTGCTGATGCTTCATGGATTGCTCCATCTGGCGGGGTACGATCATGAAGCTGATGAGGGCGAAATGGCGCGGCGGGAGCAGAAACTTCGCGCTAAACTGCGCCTGCCGCATGGTCTCATCGAGCGAACAGAGAAAGGCGCGCGACCGATGAGTTGGCTCACCATCACGCTTCTGGTTGTTGCGGCCCTGGTTGACACCTTTGCGGCGTATATCAGCCGCGTGTATTCGGAGTTTGGCAAGATCCTTCCTCGCGAGGTGCAGGACAATCTCGACGAGTGGGAGGAAAAGATTGAGCCGTTGATGGGGCTTACGCGCGAGCATGCCGCTCTGTGCGCCGCGGTGCTGCAGCAGCTTACGCTAGCGGTCTTCGCGCTTGCGATCGGCGCAGTGCTGTTTGATCGCGCTCCGCACGCAGCACGGCCCACGTATGCCGAAATTGCCCAGGCGGTGCTGGTCGTCGTGCTGGCTGTTGTCTTCTGCAATCAACTTCTGCCGTCGCTGCTATTCACACATACCAAGGGCCGCTGGGCAGCGCGCCTGGTGTGGCCAATTCGCCTGTTGCTGTGGCTCATGACCCCCATCACGGCTATCATCCGCTTCTTCTTCTCCCTTGCGGCGCTTGCCGAAAAGCCTGTGGCCGAAGAAGATGAGCCCGCGCCTGATGTTGAGTCGCTACTCGAGGCGGGCGAAGAAGAGGGCATTCTCAAAGAGAGCGACCGGGATCTGGTGCGTTCCGCTGTCGAGTTCGGAGACAAGTTGGTGCGCGAGGTCATGACGCCGCGTCCGCAGGTGTTTGCGGTTCCGCAGTCGATCACGATCGAGCGCTTTCTCGAACTGCTGAAAGAGCATAACTTTTCGCGAGTGCCCGTCTACGAGCGAACGCTCGACTCCGTTACGGGGATCGCATTTGCGCACGATCTGCTGCAGATTACCGATGAGGAAGCAGGGATCAGAACTGTCGCGAGCATCCAGCATCCCGCGGTTTTTGTTCCGGAGACGAAACGGGGCTACGAATTGCTGCGCGAGATGCAGCGCGAGAAACAACATATGCGCGTTGTGATCGACGAGTACGGGGGCGTCTCGGGCCTGGTGACGATCGAAGATCTGCTTGAAGAAATTGTCGGCGACATTCGCGACGAGCATGAGAAGGATGCGCATACTGGAGATCCGCAGCGAGAGCCAGGCGGTGTATGGGTAGTGCCGGGGGATTATCCGGTGGATGAACTGCCACGGCTGTTTGGCGAAGAAGTTGGAGTTGACGGAGAATACGAAGCCACCACTCTCGGTGGGCTGGTCAGTGAGATCGAGGGGCGGATTCCGCTGCCGGGAGAAGTGGTGCTGCTCGAAGACAGCGGGTTGCGCATCCAAGTTGTTGCCTCTACCGATCGGCGCGTGGACCGGTTGCGCATTTTCCCGCCTGCGAAGGAAGAAGCGACGGCGCTGCCTGTGAAGGACAGGGAATAGGGACCAGGGACTAGGGATTAGGAGTGATTCGATTTGAAGTCAGGATTTGTTGCGATTCTCGGCCGGCCGAATGCCGGCAAAAGCACGTTGATGAACGCCCTAACCGGCGAAAAGGTGGCCATTGTCACGGCCAAGCCGCAGACCACGCGCAACCGTATTATCGGCGTGCTTGAGGTTGAGGCGCGGAAGAAGGTCCATCCCGCGGCGCAGGTTGTTTTTGTCGATACGCCGGGAGTACACAAGCCGGCATCTCAGTTGGATCGCCGGATGCTGCAGGAAGTGCACGAAGCGCTTGAGACGCGTGACGTTGTGCTGGTGTTGATGGACGCGAGCCGGCGCGTGCAACTGGAATCTTCGGGTGAGCCGGCCGAAGCGCATCAGCATCGGCAAGCCCAACTGGGCCAGCGAGGACGAGTTTCTCTTCTCGCTGATTCGCGGGTTGGATTGCCCGGTTTTTCTTGTACTCACCAAGATCGATCTTGTTGCGAAGGACGTTTTACTGCCGTTGATCGAAACGTTGATGAAGCAGTACAAATTTGCCGAGATCATTCCGGTTAGCGCGCGCAAGAAGGATGGGCTTGATCTTCTGGTCAGGAAGATCGTCGATGCTCTGCCTGTCGGCGAACGTTACTACCCCAAGGATCAGTACACCGATCAGCCTATGCGCTTCATGGTCGCGGAACTGATTCGCGAACGCATTCTTGTGGAGACGGGTGAAGAGGTCCCGTATGCTGCGGCGGTTGTCATCGAGCAGTTCGAAGAGGCCGAGCCGCCTGCTCCGCCACGCAAGAAAGGCCAGCCACCGGCCCGGCTGCCGCTGACCCGCATCGCTGCCGCAATTTACTGCGAGCGTGACGGGCAGAAGGCGATCTTGATCGGCAAGGGCGGAGCGAAGCTGAAGGAGATCGGCACGGGGGCGCGGAAACAGATCGAGTCGTTGCTGGGCACGCGGGTCTATCTCGAGCTGCACGTGATCGTCGAGGCGAACTGGCGCGAGTCGCGGCCGTTTGTTGATTCGCTGGACTGGCGGAATCAGCTGGAGAAGCTGGCAGAGAAGCAAATCGACAAATAATTCATCGCAAAGAAGTCAAGGGGCGTCAGCGGAAAAACACCACCTCAGGGGCTAAAGCGCGGCTCAACGTATCAGGTTTAACGTACGGGCTAAAGCCCGTACCCTTCAAAACTGATGCCGCTTAACGTACGAGCTAAAGCCGTGCAAAACTTAGCCGCTATTGGCACTGCAGGACGCGGGCACTTTCTGCGGGCTTTGTCTTATGCGCCGCGAACTTTGCCGCGGCCATTGCTCTTGACTTCGTACATGCGGGCGTCGGCGGCGCCGATGATTGCGTGGACCGCGTCGTTCTCTGGCGGGCAGGTGGCCAGGCCCACGCTGGCGCTGGCTGAAAGGTCCAGCCCGTTGCTCATGTGGAAGCGCGTATTCATCAGCTGCTCGTGCAACTTTGTTGCCTGCATGAAAGCGTCCATTGTGGACGTCTCGGGCATCAGGATCACGAATTCATCGCCGCCGTAGCGAAAGCACAAATCTTTTTCGCGGCTCAGCTGTTTCAACCGGCCTCCGACACGCATCAGCAATTCGCTTCCGATCAGATGTCCGTGAACGTCGTTCACCAGCTTGAACCGATCGAGATCGATAAACGCGAGGCTGATTGGCTGCCTTAACCGCCGGCAGCGTTCCAGTTCCTGCTCCAGCATTTTATAGAGATGACGCACGTTGTAGAGACCGGTTGCGTCGTCGGTAATGGTGAGTTGCTGGATTCGCGCCACGTCCTGTGCATTCTCGATCGCGATGGCCGCGTGATCGCACAGGATGTGGAGAAAGGCGATGGTGTAATCGCTCATCTGGCTGGCGCGGGGATTCAGAATCTCGATTACGCCCTGCACGCCCTTGCGCCCTCGCAGCGGCATCGCAATCATGGAACGCACGGCGCGCGTTTCTGCGACTACGGTCTGCTGCAATCGGGGATCGTTATCTTCCGACTCGGGAACGATCAGCGTCTCGCCGTGCTCTGCCACCCAGCCTGCCACGCCCTCGCCCAACTTTACGCGGAGGTCGCCCAGCGCACCTGCATTGTTTCCCGAAGCGATGGCGTAGTAGAGTTCGCCGCGTTTCTCATCCAGCATCAGCAGCGTCCACATATCCGCCGGGATGATGCGCTCCATCTGGTCCAGGATTGTGCGAAGAATCGTGTCGAGATCGAGGCTGGAATTGAGCGACCTTGCCAGCTGGTGAAAGACCATCAGGTCGTCGAGCGGAATGCGATTTTCAGTCAACTGGGTCATCTCTACACGAAGGGCGTGATCTGTTCTGATGTGAATTCTGTCATACGCGCTTGTTCAAATCGCGAATCGGTAGTGTCTTTAGTCCATACCCATATGTACCAAAGTTACGTCGGACGGATTTTTCGTCACCGCACGTCGAAACCTCCATGCAGAGAGTCCTCCTTCGCACATCTTAGCCGCTGTCTGCTGAATCGGTTGTGAGGTTAGAAGAAGTTTAGGGAGCGAGTTCGTTTTAGCCGCCGATGTGGACCATGGAGCGGGATGGCTTCAGGAATCCGGGCTCGCCGATGTGGTGGCGTGCCTCTTTGCCATAGATCGTCTTCGTGATGTAGTCAGACAGTTCCTTCTCGTCTTCGCCGGCGCGCATCCTTCCGTAAAGATCGTGTTCGACCTGGGAAAAAAGGCAGGTGCGGATTTTGCCGTCGGAGGTGAGACGAACGCGGCTGCAGGCCCCGCAGAATGCCTGGCTGACCGGCGCAATGATTCCGATTTCACCGACGCCGTCGGCAAAGGTATAGCGACGCGCGGTCTCGCTGGCTTCGCGCGGCGGCATGGGCACGAGCGGCATTTCGCGGCCGATGCGGTCGACGATTTCTTTGAGGGGGACGACGATCTCGGGCGTCCACAAACGGCCTTCTTCAAGCGGCATGAATTCGATAAAGCGGACCACGACATTTTCTTCGCGGGCGAAACGGGCGAATCCTTCGATTTCGTTGTCGTTGAATCCGCGGAGGAGAACGCAGTTGATTTTCAGCGGAGTCAAACCAGCGTCGCGTGCCGCGCGAACTCCGGCGATCACTTTGTTGAAGCTGCCGGGAACGCGAGTAATGCGTTCGAAGGTGGGCGCATCGACGGCGTCCATGCTGACGGTGACGCGGTTCAACCCGGCGGTCTTTAACGGCTGGGCGAGTTTGTCGAGCAGATGGCCGTTGGTGGTGAGCGCCAGATCGAGCGGTTCGCCTTTCGGGGTTCGCAAGCGCGCAAGCTCTTCTATCAGTTCGATCAGGCCCTGGCGCAGCAGAGGCTCGCCGCCGGTGATGCGAACCTTCTCTATGCCCAGGTTCACAAACAGCTTGATAAGCCGCAGATATTCCTCGATCCCCAGTTCGGGATACTGGGCGCCATACTCGCCAGTCCGGCAGTAGACGCATTTGTAATTGCAGCGGTCCGTGATGGAGACGCGCAGATCGTGGATCACGCGGCCATGACTGTCGATCAGGCGGCGAGCGGAGGTTTCGGCGGAAGGAGCTACTGGGGAAATGGCGGCCATCGATCCAACCTCAGGCTATACCGTTTTTGCGAGCTTTGCAGGGGCCAGAACACTGAGAGCCGGCTCGAAGGCCGGCTCCATTGGCTAAACGCTCTTGGTTATAGGCGGATTCAGTCGATTCGAGGTGTTCCGGAACGGAGAAACAGGCCCGTAACGCCCAGGACGACAACTAAACCTATCGCGATCGCGAAGTAGTACGCCATGGGATGGACCCAACCGGGCGAATACGTCAAATCCTGTCCCACCCAAAGAAGAAGCACTGTCGCAATCACGGCGAACTGGCAGGCAATTACCAGTAGGGTGTGCCCCCACTCGCGCCGTTTATCCAGCGCCTCAACCTGGTCGGGGGATAGGTTGCGCTCTTCGGGGGGAAGAAGGGAATTCGCCATCTGACTCGTCTCCTGTAGGCCCTGTTCGGCCTCCGGGCCTTGGGCTGCTCAATGTTTCGATTCAATCACATGCCGCCCGTCGTGCGCCACCGGTGCGTGCCCGGGGTTTTCATCCTATCGACTATTCGTTCAGGAATGCCAGCGATTGCAGCGACGTAATTTCAAAGGGTTTGCGGCAGCGGATATTCGCGCAGCTGAGCTTGTCGTCCCGCCGCACCATGTAAGACTGCGCCTTGGCGAATTTGGCCCGGTCGCGTTCGTCAGCGTTGCGCGGCAACTGCGGCCGCTTCCGCCGAACAACCCAGGTGACCTTGTACTCGCCAGCCTGGCCGCATTTCGGACAGGTGAGGCTGTGCGTCCGCGTCTCTGTCGTTTCGTTAAAAAAGTCCCGCTCGTCCATGTTCTTCGCTTCTCCACGTCACCGAAAAGCTCCGTTGTAGAATCCTTTTCACTCACAGGGCCTCGGGAATAAGCATCCAGAGACTTTCGCTCTGGACCGAACTATTCCATACTAATCCTCTTCTGTTCAGTGGGAACCCTCGACAGTCCGAAGCGACGCCCGCAACGCGCGCATGCTCGACTTTGAGAGAGCTTTTGCGATGGTTGGCTCTGTTAATTCCTGCCACAGAACGTTTCAATGGTTTGGCCGTACAATCGAAACTGCCCAAGACTGCAAAATGGAAATTCTGACTGAAAGGTCTTAAATGAACCTTCGCCTCGCATCCGTGGCTATCGCGCTGGTTTTGTCGGCAATGTTACTCGGAGCCAGCGTTTATCAAAGCGTTGTGGACGCGCCGAATTACCACGGTGGTACGGCCGCTTTGGAACATGCTCGCGGCTTTTATCATGCGGTGAATCCCGGAGTGTTTTTCAGGACACTAGCACCCGCTTCGCAACTTCTCCTCCTGGTAGCGATCGCGTGCAATTGGAAGCCAACTCCCATCACGCGATGGAGGTTGGCTGGTGGGTTGGCGCTTCTGATTTTGGCCGACGTGATCACATTCCGTTTTCACTATCCCCGGAATCGCATCCTGTTTTCTGCTCCGCTGACGAATACGTCGGCATTCTACGATCGGGTTGCTACAGAATGGGGAACAGGAAACTACGTTCGCGACGGCTTGATTTTGATCACGGTTGTTCTGCTGATCGTGTCGATGATACGCATCGCTCGCGAAACCACGCGGGACAGCAAAGGTTGATTTGACGTCTCGGTTGCACGCTTACACTAGCCCAAGTCGATGAAAAGAAGCGCAAATCCACGCCCGCTCAATGCCGAGGCTTGCTCCTGCTCGTTCCGGGCGGCCCTGATTTTCATCAGTAACGGCCACGTCTGTACTGTGCGAAACTGGAGCACAAATGACAGCAAGCATACAGCTATTATGCTACTGTCTGAATGTTCAAGCGGACCCCAAATGATGGATCGAAAGATTGTCGTGTGTCCTTAATTCTGCAATGACGAAACGCAAGGCAGGCACATTTTCGGCTACGAAGGCGGTGAAGGCTAACGCACGCGCGCGTGTGGGGCAGCCGAAGGCCGCTCGCGTTGTCGAAGACAAGCCCCGGACCGGCCGCCAGGCCAAGCACAAGCCAAAGCTGGAGCAGGTGATTCAGCAGGAGGAGTAAATCATGGCCAAAGCGGTGGGAGTCGGCGGGGTTTTTCTAAAGGCGAGCGCCCCGGAGAAGCTATCTGCCTGGTATGCGGAGCACCTGGGGATTCCTTTGCAGGATGGCGGATCGCTGGCATTCGACGGGCCGGATTCCATGGGGATGACTGTCTTTGCGCATTTTCCCGAGAGTACAAAATACTTCGGCGAGGGCTCGCAGCAGGCCATGATCAACTTTCGCGTCGATAATCTCGATGAGTTGCTTCAAGCGCTTGCGGCCGCCAATGTCCGCATCGATCCGAATCGCGAAGATTACGCGTATGGAAAATTCGCATGGATCTGGGACCCGGAGGGCAATCGCATTGAGCTGTGGCAGCCGCCTCGCTAAGGACGGCACACGGCCGGCGCCAGCCAGGTGGTTGCGATCGGGAAGTACTCGTTACTGGGCGGCCGGAGTTTGAGGCGCTGACTGAGCTTTGGCGGTGTAAGGGCCGGGCAGTGCGGGCGGCGCAACCTCTGTCGCTGCCTGCTTGCTTACCTGTGACGTTCTCTTCGAATAGATCCGAAATGACACGACGACGTCCAGCGTCACCGCAACGGGCTTGCCATCTTTCATCGCTGGTTGAAAGGATGCTTTGCGGATTGTCTGCTCGGCGCTCTCGTCGAGTCCGAAGCCGATGGGCCTGCCGGCAATTACCTCTTCGACCTTGCCGTCGCTGCCGATGACTGCGTGATAAAGAGCCATTCCCGCAACGCCATTGGACTGCGCGAATTCGTTCGACGGTGGATCAATCACCGAAGACAACTTTGCCTTCTGATCAACCGCGCTCTGGTCGGAATATGCCGGGATCGGTCGGCTTATAGTCCGCCTTCGCCTCGGCAGCCTGGTAGTAAAGCTTCCAGAAATCCGGCATTGCGGCGATCATCCGTTCGTCAATTCCGTTCGAAAATACAGTGTCCAACGCGTTCAACAGCAATTGAGAGGCATGCGCCGGTGAAGTTGTGGTGGTCACCTTTTTATCGTCGGCGTGGTGATTGTCCGCGACTGTCTGAGCTGAGGCGGAATTCGCGGACGCAGTCTCTTGAGCAGCGACCGAGTCAACTGGAGTGGTTGAGGGTGCGGCGCCAGCCTTCGCTTGATCCTGATCCCTGTGCTTCTTCTTCTCTTTCTTCTTTTTTGGAATTTCAACCTGTTCGCGATCGAAAGAGATCCGGACCGTCTTCTTTTTCGGCGTGATCTTTACCCGGTTGGTTGCGGTGGTTGCGTCTTCGAACGGTGCGGCGCCCAAAAAGTGCAGCGCGTAGCGGTCGCCTTCGAGTTCCAGCTTGTGCTTCGATAATTTCACCTTGTTGATCTGGATCTGGCTGAGTGTGTAGGAGCCCTGCGGCGAATGTCCCACCAGTCGGCCTTGTTCATCAAACTCCAGGTTGTTGTCCTGGTAACCGGATCGCAGATACAGCGGCCTGCCTGCGAGGATATCTTTCAGTTGATCTTCTTTGATCTCTCCACCGACGGTGTGGATGGAAAAAGGACCCTGGCTCAGGGTGGGATCTTTCTCGGGCGGGTTGTGGCTGACGTGGTGGGCTGACGGGACGACAGGCTCACTCTCCGTCGTTGGAGCCTGCAGGGTTGCGGCAGAGGGCTCGGTTGAGGATGAGTCCGGCGAAGAAACTGGCGCCTGGCCAAGTACGGCGGCTCCCAGCGTTGCAACGCAACACGCCATAAACACTAGACGGAGTTGCTTTAAATAAGCTGGCAATCCCCGAAGACTATCGATGATCGTGCGCATCGGCTCACCTTTCGTCTTCAATCTAGCAACTTGCGATTCGCGTGAGAGGGATTGCGCGCGATTCGTGAATTATTCAGCCTTCAAAATGTAACGTTACGGAGGTGGGAGTTTAAGGCGCCAGAGAATCCGCCGGAAGAGACCCAAAGCCCTTCGCCCGTCGGCCGCATTCAAATGCAAGCGTCTCAGCATCAGTCGTATATCGTGCCGGTTCGCTTGCTGCATTAATTTTGGCGAGTAGTTTGCGGCTTTCATAACCTGTTCGATCAGACCGGCGAGGATGTCGAGGTTGCCGGAGGTTGGCGCGGCTCCCGGCGCGTTTGGTGCGCTCGGGTTTCTGGCGTCTGGTGCGATCTGGGCCGTTGCAATTTCCGATCCGGGATTCGATGGACCAACGCGCGTCGCCAGTTCGTACAGACAAACCGCTGCTGCCTGGCCGAGGTTCATTGAGGGCTGATGTGGATCGGTCGGGATCTCAACCAGCGCGTGGCAATAAGAAAGATCTTCGCGAGTCAGGCCATGCTTCTCCGGCCCGAAGACAAGCGCGATCAGTCCGCCGCCATGGAGCTCGCGTTCAACGAAAGGCGCGAGTTCATCCAGACGCACGACGGGCTGTTCTGGTTTGCGGTAGGTAAGCGTGCCGGTACCGAGCACGAGCGTGCAGTCACGGACGGCTTCGGCGAGAGATGCTGTCTCGCGTGCATTGTTGAGCAGATCGGGTGCGCCAATCGCGGAGCGTGCTTCGCGCCAGTGCGGCTCGTACGGGGCCACGACAGTGAGCCGCGAGAAGCCGAAGTTGGCCATGGCACGGGCCACCGCGCCGATGTTCAGGGGATTCCGCGGGGAGACGAGGATGACGGAGATGCGTTCGCGTTGGGATTCGGGAGCAAAGAACGATTGTAGAGCGGCGGTGAATGGCCCGCTTCGCGAGATTGCTACACTCGAAGGACGTATGGTCCCCGATACACCTTCCCTAGAGCATGAGATTGATGAGCTTTGTGTGACTGCGCGCGGTTGCTATGCGCGCGGATGGGTTCCGGCGACGAGTGGGAACTTCAGCGTGCGCTGGGGCAGCCGAATCTACATTACGCCGACAGGACTGGACAAGGGCATGCTGACGCCCGATGACCTGCTGGAGATCGACATGGACGGAGCAGTGCTGGGAGGAAACGGCCGCCCTTCGGCGGAGACGAGCCTGCATACGGTGATCTATCGGGAACGGGTGAATGCACGGGCGATTCTGCATGTGCACAGTGTTTGGAACACGCTGTTGTCCGGCAAGTTCGCTTCAGCGGGGAACGTTCCTCTTGAAGGTTACGAACTTCTCAAAGGCCTCTCGGGTGTTGCGACGCATGAACACGCGGAGTGCGTACCGATTATCGAGAACACGCAGGATTATGCGTCGTTGGCGGAGAAGTTGAGGCGCGTGCTGCACGAGAATGTTGATGCGCACGGGGTTTTGTTGAGTCGACACGGGCTTTATACTTGGGGTGAATCGGTGGCTGAGGCGCGCCGTCACCTGGAGGCACTCGAATTTCTGTTCGAGGTGGAGGGGCGGCGGCTATTTGCGCAGGCTTGAGTCAACGTGATTGCAGCCGATGCAACGATTGGTAGCGAGTTTCAAGGACAAAAGCAGCAAGTTAGCGCCGCTTTGCGGCGTAGCGAGTTGGCAAGTCAGCGGGCGAGATCTCTGCACTTGCTTTCTCATGCAAGGAGCTGACGATGGCAGTTCTTCGCTTCCCCCAAGAGGATCGGAAGATTGAAGATGAGCCCGCGATTCGCAATGAACTTGCGGCGCTGGGGATTGATTACGAGCGGTGGAGTCTCGATCGGGTTGGTGCGGACGCATCGGCTGAGGAAGTTCTCTCAGCGTACGAAGTCGAAATCGCAGAGATGAAGCAGCGCGGCGGATATGTCACGGCCGATGTGATCGATGTGAATTCGGGTACGCCCAATCTTGAAGCGATGCTGGCGAAGTTCGACAAAGAACATACGCACGACGAAGACGAGGTGCGCTTTGTCCTCGCCGGCCGCGGAATCTTCTTTCTGAATATCGCGGGTCGGGTCGCTTCGGTCGAAGTCGGTCCCGGCGATATGTTGCGCGTGCCACGCGGGACTACGCACTGGTTTACGCTCTGCGAGGATCGCCGCATCCGCGCCATACGCTGGTTTCAGGACACGGCCGGTTGGACGCCGCATTACACCGGCTCCGGCGTCGACCAGGGCTACCAGCCCTTGTGTTTTGGACCTGCGTACTTCGGGCCGCGCGCGGCCACTGGCGTCCGCGTATGACGAAGCCCAAGCCGCCGAAGTTGTTCTTGCTGGATGTGGAGGGCACGATCGCGCCACTGTCTCTGGTCTACGAGCAACTCTTCCCTTATGCGCGCGCTCACTTTGAGAGGTACCTGCAACAGCATGCGGCCGATGCGGCGGTCGTTAGTGATCTCACGATGCTTGCGGAAGAAAATGCTGCGGAGACCGACGAGACTGTGCCCAGATTCGCCGCGCCGGAGTATTGGGATGAGGCGATTCCGTACCTGAACTGGCTGATGGATCGCGACCGCAAATCGACGGCACTCAAGAGCCTGCAGGGCCGCATCTGGAAGGGTGGATTCGAGCGGGATGAGCTGCAGGGTACGCTCTTCGAGGATGTTCCGACGGCCCTGGAGCGCTGGTCGACTGCTGCCCATGTGGCTATCTATTCTTCGGGGTCTGTTGCGGCCCAGCTCTTGTTATTTCGGCATTCCAATTATGGCGACCTGACTCATTTGATCGCGGGCTACTTTGATACGCGGACCGGTCCGAAGACAGCCAAGACAAGTTATGAATCAATTGGCTCTGCGATGGGTTGTGAGCCGCGGGAGATCATGTTTTTCTCCGACGCGGTGCGCGAACTCGATCCGGCGCGGGAAGCCGGCTGCCATACGCGTCTGGTGATGCGCGAAGGAAATGCTCCGGTGGATGATGCGCACGGCCACCGACGCATCAAGAGTTTCAACGTTCTCTAGACCCTTAAGAAAATCAGCCTTATGGAGTATGCGCGACCAGTCAGGAATCAGAACCAATGCTCGAGTGGACGAATCCGGCAACCGCTGCCCTGAATGAGATCCGCACTGCGCCGCTGGTGCGGTTTTCAGTGCTGGCGCTTAGTTCGATCTTCTTTCTTGTTGATCCTTTCGCGGCGATTCCATCATTTCTGGCGATCACGCAGAGTGTCGATCCGGCGCGGCGGAAGCGGATGGCACGCGAAAGCGGCGCTGACGTGCTTCATCGTGCTCACCAGTTTTGCCCTTGCTGGGCAGCTGATCTTCAGGATGTTCGGGATCACGCTGCCTGCGTTCGAAATTGCAGGCGGGCTGATCCTGCTCTTGATTGGCCTGGACATGTTGGAAGCGAAGCGCTCGCCTACGCAGGAAGCGCATGGGGACACGGAAGAAGGCGCGGCCAAAGAGGATGCGGGCATCGTGCCGCTGGGGATTCCGATGCTGGCCGGGCCGGGGGCAATCTCATCCGTCATGGTGCTGGTGGGGCAAGCTGCAGGCTTGTGGCGGTGGGAGATGGGTGCGGTTCTGGCTTCCATCGCTATCACCTGTGTTATCAGCTATCTGGTACTGGCTGGGGCGGGGCGGGTGAGGGCGGTGTTGGGGGAGACTGGTATCCGGATCCTGGTGAGGATCATGGGGTTGTTGCTGGTGGCGCTGGCTATGCAGTTTTTTGTGAATGGGCTGACGGATTTGGGCGTTATTTCGAGGCAATAAGCGCCGTTGGAACAATTCCGAGACGTTGGGCGCAGTTGATTCTTGGCCGCTCCCGGGTAAAAGATTGTAATCAGCGAGGTGTTTTAGCGCTGATTCCATGGGCATGTGATGTTGTTTCCCACAGAATCCGGGTTCTTTCCACAGTTGCGTGCGGGTTGCGTGATTCATGGGGCGTTGTTATTCTCAGGAAGTCGCGAAACGGCGCGTGAAATCAGTCGATTCGCGATTTGCATTGAAGAGTGGCCTGTGCTACTCTTGAAAAGTTGCAGATGTAGCAGTGGAGCCTCCCGGTGGCCTTTGGGCCTGCCCCGAGTGGGGAAGTGGGAAGCCGGTTCGTAGGGCGGATAGGAAGCGTAAGCTCATCCAGCCCCTGTAGGGAATCCCGCAGAGAACAAACCCATTGCATGACCCGAGAGGAAAATCCTTTCGTGCGCCTTTGTGGCGCTAGGCATTTGTTGCCGGTCGCTCTTTGATATTTTGCGCAGTGCGACCTTCTGCGGACGACTAACCTCGCCGCTATGTCGATCGAATAGGCAGGTAAAACTGCCTGCCGAAGATGAAAAGAGTTGCAAGCTTGATTCCCACAGAATCGTAGCTTGACACGACATCGGAACTTCGATAGGTTTAGAAGGTTCGCGCAAAAATGCCGATGACCGCTAGGAAGCGAGAAATTGGCAAGGCGCAATAAGTTCGAGGACACCTTGGCGTAACAGCCTGGGCCTCGATCCAAAAGGGGCACCGCTCAGGCGGACCGCTCTTACGGATCTTTGACAATAAGGTTGAACGTGCCAGTCGTGAGAAACGATCAGGTTTGGCTTGATCTTCTCACAAGGTAAGTAACACGTCTCGCGCAGTGATGCGCAGACGAGTCGAAACTATTCCGACCTCCGTCGGGTAGCTAGACAACTAGGTTTCAAACGAGAGTTTGATCCTGGCTCAGAATCAACGCTGGCGGCGTGCCTAACACATGCAAGTCGAACGAGAAAGTGGAGCAATCCATGAGTAAAGTGGCGCACGGGTGAGTAACACGTGACTAACCTACCCTGGAGTGGGGGATAACTGAGGGAAACCTTAGCTAATACCGCATAATACCTACGGGTCAAAGGAGCAATTCGCTTCAGGAGGGGGTCGCGGCCGATTAGTTAGTTGGCGGGGTAATGGCCCACCAAGACAGTGATCGGTATCCGGCCTGAGAGGGCGCACGGACACACTGGAACTGAAACACGGTCCAGACTCCTACGGGAGGCAGCAGTGGGGAATTTTGCGCAATGGGGGAAACCCTGACGCAGCAACGCCGCGTGGAGGATGAAGTCCTTCGGGACGTAAACTCCTTTCGATCGGGACGATTATGACGGTACCGGAAGAAGAAGCCCCGGCTAACTTCGTGCCAGCAGCCGCGGTAATACGAGGGGGGCGAGCGTTGTTCGGAATTATTGGGCGTAAAGGGTGCGTAGGCGGTTTTGTAAGTCTTATGTGAAATCTATGGGCTCAACTCATAGACTGCATGAGAAACTGCAGGGCTTGAGTATGGGAGAGGTGAGTGGAATTCCTGGTGTAGCGGTGAAATGCGTAGATATCAGGAGGAACACCTGTGGCGAAAGCGGCTCACTGGACCATAACTGACGCTGATGCACGAAAGCTAGGGGAGCAAACAGGATTAGATACCCTGGTAGTCCTAGCCCTAAACGATGACTGCTTGGTGTGACGGGTACCCAATCCCGCCGTGCCGTAGCTAACGCGTTAAGCAGTCCGCCTGGGGAGTACGGTCGCAAGGCTGAAACTCAAAGGAATTGACGGGGGCCCGCACAAGCGGTGGAGCATGTGGTTTAATTCGACGCAACGCGAAGAACCTTACCTGGGCTCGAAATGTTATGGACCGGAGTGGAAACATTCCTTCCCCGCAAGGGGCCGTAATATAGGTGCTGCATGGCTGTCGTCAGCTCGTGTCGTGAGATGTTGGGTTAAGTCCCGCAACGAGCGCAACCCTTATCTTCAGTTGCTACCATTTAGTTGAGCACTCTGACGAAACCGCCTCGGATAACGGGGAGGAAGGTGGGGATGACGTCAAGTCCTCATGGCCTTTATGTCCAGGGCTACACACGTGCTACAATGGCCGGTACAAACCGTCGCAAACCCGTGAGGGGGAGCTAATCGGAAAAAGCCGGCCTCAGTTCGGATCGTAGTCTGCAACTCGACTACGTGAAGCTGGAATCGCTAGTAATCGCGGATCAGAATGCCGCGGTGAATACGTTCCCGGGCCTTGT
Organism: uncultured Acidobacteriaceae bacterium; assembly: GCA_963782775.1. Classification (GTDB taxonomy): domain Bacteria; phylum Acidobacteriota; class Terriglobia; order Terriglobales; family Acidobacteriaceae; genus Telmatobacter. Next base: position 4,172 of record CAWALE010000009.1, on the reverse strand, counting down.
ACACACCGCCCGTCACATCACGAAAGTGGGTTGCACTAGAAGTCGGTAAGCCAACCGCAAGGAGGCAGCCGCCCAAGGTGTAATTCATGATTGGGGTGAAGTCGTAACAAGGTAGCCGTAGGAGAACCTGCGGCTGGATCACCTCCTTTCTAAAAGAGAACACATGGCACACTTATTCCTTCCGCGATGGCGGAGTCGCTTCGGCGATCGGATAGGTGTCCATGCAAATCCTGTATCCGCCGTTTACGGATGATGCAGGAAATTCGATACGAGCCTTCTTTTCCTGGCCGAAAATTCTTACGATCGTCATGTGTAGCGTAGCTACGCAGCATGTTCAACCTTTGTCCTCGAAACCCATTAGCATTGAATGAGATTTGGGCGAGCCGCCGGCAACTTATCGGCGGGGGAGCGCGCAACGCGGGCCTGTAGCTCAGTTGGTTAGAGCGCACCCCTGATAAGGGTGAGGTCGGTAGTTCGACTCTACCCAGGCCCACCATCTTAGCCACGCAACCCTTAAGGGGCTGTAGCTCAGCTGGGAGAGCACCTGCTTTGCAAGCAGGGGGTCACCGGTTCGATCCCGGTCAGCTCCACCAACCTCATTCACTGCGTCCAGTTCGGTGCCTTCTTGATTGAGGGCTTCGACCTGGAAGCAGGCTAGGATCTGATCTGTGCATTTGCACAGGTTGGATTCGCGCAGGTTTCAACAGCCTCAGGGCTGGTCCTCCTCGATAGAGGGGGATCTGATGTTTGACAACGAAATTGATTGGGTAACGCAAATCGGATAGCCCCATGTCCGCCGCGAGGCGCGCAATGGTGGTGAAAGTATCCGAGGAGCGTATACATACAAGGCCGAGCACAAGCAATGAGTTAGTGATAACTCAGGCAAGTGTTCAAAGTAAGAAGAGTGTCTTTAGGAGTTGTAACTTGAATACGCGTGAGCGTAGTTGAGTTACTCTCAAGGCGAATAACTTGGAATAACAAGCAGACAGGACCGAAGTGATTCGGCTCCCTGCGCTGGAGTTAATTCTATGGTCAAGCTACTAAGGGCGCACGGTGGATGCCTTGGCAGAGACAGGCGAAGAAGGACGTGGCAAGCTGCGATAAGCTTCGGTAAGCCGCACACAGGCGTTATAACCGGAGATTTCCGAATGGGGAAACCCTCCCGAGCAAACCCCGGGAACTACCCACTGAATACATAGGTGGGATAGAGCGAACTCAGGGAAGTGAACCATCTCAGTACCTGAAGGAAAAGAAAGAAACCTCGATTCCGATAGTAGTGGCGAGCGAACTCGGAATAGCCCAAACCCGTAGCATTTCGGTGTTTCGGGGGTTGTAGGGTCCGCAACAGTAGAGTTACCAATCTGGCTGCTAGCTGAATCCTCTGGAAAGTGGATCCATAGAGCGTGACAGGCGCGTAAGCGAAAGTAGTCCAGACTCGAAGCGGATACCTGAGTAAGGCGGGGCACGTGAAACCCTGCTTGAATCCACGGGGACCATCCCGTAAGGCTAAATACTAGTCTCTGACCGATAGTGAACCAGTACCGTGAGGGAAAGGCGAAAAGAACCCCGTCGAGGGGAGTGCAAAGTACCTGAAACCGTGTGCCTACAAGCAGTGGGAGGACTATGCCCGCAAGGGAATGTCTGACCGCGTGCCTATTGCATAATGAGCCGGCTAGTTATTCTTGTCAGCAAGGTTAAGCGTAAGCGAGCCGAAGCGAAAGCGAGTCTGAACAGGGCGTTCAGTTGGCAGGAATAGACGCGAAGCGGGATGATCTACCCATGGCCAGGTTGAAGGTGGGGTAACACCCACTGGAGGACCGAACCGGTGTTTGTTGAAAAAAGCTCGGATGAGCTGTGGGTAGGGGTGAAAGGCTAATCAAATTCCGTGATAGCTCGTTCTCTCCGAAATAGCTTTAGGGCTAGCCTCGGACGAATTGCACTGGTGGTAGAGAGATGGATGGACTAGGGGGCTTTCCGGCTTACTGAATCCAACCAAACTGCGAATGCCAGTGACAACATATCCGGGAGTCAGACGGTGGGGGCTAAGCCTCATCGTCGAGAGGGAAACAGCCCAGATCGCCTGCTAAGGTCCCAAAGTTACAGTTAAGTGGGAAAGGAAGTCGGAACGCTCAGACAGCCAGGAGGTTGGCTTAGAAGCAGCCATCCTTTAAAGAAAGCGTAATAGCTCACTGGTCAAGCGGTCCGGTGCCGACAATACAACGGGGCTAAAACTGTACACCGAAGCAGCGAATGCACATCTTTTAGGTGTGCGTGGTAGGAGAGCATTCTCAACAGCAGTGAAGCCAGACTGAGAAGACTGGTGGAGCGTTGCGAAGAGACCCTGCCGGCATAAGTAGCGATAACGGAGGTGAGAACCCTCCGCGCCGAAAGTCTAAGGTTTCCTGAGGAAGGTTAATCCGCTCAGGGTTAGGCGGTCCCTAAGGTGAGGCCGAAAGGCGTAGCTGATGGACTGACGGTTAATATTCCGTCCCTCCCAATGTTCGTTATTACGATGGGGTGACGCAGAAGGATAAGAATGCCGCACTATGGCTATTGCGGTTGTTGTACGTAAGCTGGATCCGATAGGCAAATCCGTTGGGTCATTAACAGTGAGGTGCGACACAGTCCCGTATGGGGCTTACGATTCTGATTCCACGCTGCCGAGAAAAACCTCTAAGGAGAACAAAGGGAACCGTACCCCAAACCGACACAGGTAGACGAGGAGAATATCCAAAGGCGCTCGAGTGAAAGCTCGTTAAGGAACTCGGCAAATTGGCTCCGTAACTTCGGGAGAAGGAGCGCCCACGCAAGTGGGCCGCAGTGAAGCGCGTACGGCGACTGTTTAACAAAAACACAGGTCTCTGCTAAGTCGAAAACGACGTATAGGGGCTGACGCCTGCCCGGTGCCGGAAGGTTAAAAGGAGAGGTTAGCGCAAGCGAAGCTTTGAATTGAAGCCCCGGTGAACGGCGGCCGTAACTATAACGGTCCTAAGGTAGCGAAATTCCTTGTCGGGTAAGTTCCGACCTGCACGAATGGCGTAACGATCGTACGACTGTCTTAACGAGTTGCTCGGCGAACTTGTAGTACCGGTGAAGATGCCGGTTACCCGCAGCTAGACGGAAAGACCCCGTGCACCTTTACTACACCTTAACTATGAGTTATGGTTCTTGCTGCGCAGGATAGGTGGGAGGCTTTGAGACCAGGTTCTCGGACTTGGTGGAGCCAATGGTGAGATACCACCCTGCGAGTGCTGTGATTCTAACCTCCTCCCGTGATCCGGGAGAGGGACATAGTTAGGCGGGTAGTTTGACTGGGGCGGTCGCCTCCTAAATTGTAACGGAGGCGCGCGAAGCTACTCTCAGACTGTTTGGAAATCAGTCGTCGAGTGTAAAGGCATAAGAGTGGTTAACTGTGAGACCTACAAGTCGAGCAGGTGCGAAAGCAGGCCTTAGTGATCCGGTGGTTCTGTATGGAAGGGCCATCGCTCAACGGATAAAAGGTACGCCGGGGATAACAGGCTGATCAAAGCCAAGAGTTCATATCGACGCTTTGGTTTGGCACCTCGATGTCGGCTCATCGCATCCTGGAGCTGTAGAAGGTTCCAAGGGTTAGGCTGTTCGCCTATTAAAGCGGTACGTGAGCTGGGTTCAGAACGTCGCGAGACAGTTCGGTCCCTATCTGCTGTGGGCGTAGGAGATTTGAGGAGGGCTGTCCTTAGTACGAGAGGACCGGGATGGACGAACCTCTTGTGTTCCAGTTGTCCTGCCAAGGGCACGGCTGGGTAGCGAAGTTCGGTTGTGATAACCGCTGAATGCATATAAGCGGGAAGCACGCTCCAAGATGAGATCTCCCTGAAGGGCCCAGAAAGACCATCTGGTTGATAGGCTGGAGGTAGAAGCGCAGCAATGCGTGTAGCTTACCAGTACTAATCGCCCGTTCGGCTTGTCCATAGAATTAACTCCGCGCAGTAAGTTATTCGCGGAACGTTCTTCTTACAAGCCTTGTACGACCAATCAATTTCGTGTCAATCAGCTACTGAGCTGAGCAAATTTTTAGCGCTGGCACGCTGTATCGACCCGCCCCGGGGCAAACAATCCGGGTGCAGTAAGCTGCGGGCAACCACCCGCCAGGCGCTACCAAGTTGAGGCGTTATCGAGGCGTGAGCAATTGG
>CAWALE010000008.1:0-445653 GCA_963782775.1 uncultured Acidobacteriaceae bacterium | reverse complement strand
GGCAATAAATTTAGAAGAAAAAGCCATGCCTCCGGGCATGGCTTTTCTTTTTGATATCTGCATATTTCTCAACGCGTCCGGCTCTCTCTGACCACAGCTTTCAACTTCTTTTCTGTTGCAATCTTCTGTTCGAGTTTCCTCATTGCGGGACGTCTCGTTCTCGCGAGGATTCGATTTACTTTCTTCTTCCAGGACTGAAAAGATAGACAGAGTTCCTGGTCTCTGCGGAGTGCATCCAGATAAGAAGCATTTCCTCTGGATATCTCTTCAACGAAGAAGATAGCCCGATCCAGCCGATCCTTCGATTGATAAAGGCGCAACCATTCGATTGGATCTCCGCCTTGCAGCAAACGGGCGATTCGATCGACTGCATCTTTGAACTGATCGCCTTCCAACTGAAGAAGCGTCTTCATCGCTGCTTGGACGATCTCATCGTAGTGACGTTTGTGATTGACCTTTCTTCCAATCGCCTCTGTACGTTTCTGAAGCTTGGTCTGTACTTTCTCGCCAAGTGAGACTGTACTCGATTTCCTCAGGCGTTTGGTCAGGACCGATTCTTTCAGATGAACTGCAGTTACGTCACCCGCAACATTTTCGGCATCGTCAGCAGAGATTTCGGGTTTCGCCTCCGCTAGAAGCCGATCGGCTTTTCGAGGATACTGCCGATTCAAATTCGATTTCTTCTTTTTCCAGTTTTTGCGGAATGCGTGGGGAGCATTTGAAAAGGTGAAGTGGTCCTTCTCCAATTGAAGGCGTTTCTTCTCTTGAGGCGTTTTTAGCTCGCGCGGCATTCCCGAAAATATACCAAACCCGCTCATCGCGATGGAACTGCGATGAACGGGGCACGGCTCTGCGACACTTAGGAAAAAACAGAGGACACAGCAGAATTGCAGAAATCCGCGGGTTGCTCAGTTTTCGCGCATCATTGTGGCGATTTCTATGCGCGAGGCTCGGCGGGCGGGAATGATGGTTGCTGCCAGGCCGGCTATGACAACTACTGCGATCGAGCCTGCCAGCGTTAACGCGTCGGCGGAGGAAACTCCGAAGAGCAAGGACTTCAGCCAGCGGCCGAGTGCTAGGCCGAGTACCGTTCCGATGGCGACGCCGATAAGCGTCAGGCGGAGGCCGTCGGTCACTACGAGCATGAAGATGCGGTCCACGCTACAGCCGAGCGCCAGGCGGATTGCCATCTCTCCTGACCGTTGAACAGTGGCGTAGGCCATTACGCCATAGACACCGACCGCTGCGATCAGCAGCGCGATTCCTGCGAAGACCACCAACAGCAGAGTGCGAAAACGTGGCTGCGCGAAGTTCTTGGCGACGTTTTCTTCCATTGTGCGGATTCGCACTACCGGTTGATTCGGATTGATTTTGCTTACCGTGTCACGCAGTTGAGGAATGAGGGAGCGCGGGTCGACCTCGGTTCGCATCACGAACGACATGTTGCGCACCGGGAGAACTTCGTTGGCCTGGCGATATGGCACGTACATCTCCGTGGGCATGTCGGAGACCAGGGTTTGCTTGATGTTGCCCACGACGCCTACCACCATCATCCAGGGAACGCTGTTATCAGGGGTCGCGCCAATCTGCATCTTTTTGCCGATGGGCGACTGATCTCCGAAATAAGTTTTGGCCATTGCCTGGTTGATCACCACGATTGGCGGCATACCTTCCCGGTCGGAGTCTTCGATCCAGCGTCCTTGAAGCAGAGGAATGCGAAGCGCCTGGAAGTACTCGGAGCTCACGGTGCGGTAATTCGCCATGATGTATTCCGAGGCGTTGCGCGGCGGATGGCCCTGGATGTTGAAGTGAATCACAGCGCCTTGTCCGCTCACAGGCAGGAAGGATGAGGCAGCAACCGATCGAACACCGGGCAGGGAATGCAGTTGGCGGAGCGTGTTCTCGTAAAAATCCATGTTGCGGTGGGCATCTGCCGGAGCGGATCCCGCAGGGGGAACCGGGAGGTCGGCCACAAGGATGTGGTCGCCAGAGAAGCCAAGGCTTACGGCTGCAAGTTGATTCAAGCTGCGCACAAATAAGCCGGCACCCATCAGCAGCAGGAGCGCCAGTGAAATCTCCGAAATTACAAGGGTGTTGCGAAGGGCCTTTGCCTGTTTGCCGACGGCGCCGCGCTCGCTTTCATTCAAAATCGAACGCAGATCGGTGAGCCGGACGTGGCCAGCCGGCGCCACGCCGAAGAAGACGCCTGCGCAGATCGATAGAACAGCGGTGAACAGCAGAACATGAATATCGATATGGACGTCCGTCCCGGGCGGCAGAGAACCCGCGGCCAAGTGCAGCAACGAGGGCATAAGCGCATAGGCCAAAGCCACTCCTGCTGCCGCTCCCATGAGAGACAACAGCAGACCCTCGATCACAAGCTGCTTGATGATCTGCCAGTCGGATGCACCGAGCGAAATGCGGATTGAGATTTCGCGGCGGCGTGCGGTTGCGCGGGTCAACATGAGGTTCGCGATGTTTCCGCATGCGATCAACAATACGAAGATGACGGCCCCGAGTAACGTGATGAGTGCAGGCTTAGCCTGGCTTACGAGTTGCTCATGCATTGGGTTGACGACGGCGTCGAGCGCAATGTTGTCAGCGGAATACTTTTCGTAGAGCCGCTTTGCAATGGTGCTCATCTCCGCGCGCGCCTGCTGAAGCGATACCCCTTGCTTGAGCCGCGCAATAGCGATAATGCCGGGGTGCCAGGAGCGATCGTCGGGCAGCTTGCTGGCCCAAGGACCCATGGCAATGACGACATCCGGTGACTGCTGGAGCAATTCGAATCCCTTAGGTAAAACGCCAATCACCGTGTAGCTCTGACTATCTAGATTGATGGCGTGCCCGATGATGTCTTGCGAGCCGCCGTATTTGCGTTGCCACAGACCGTAGCCGAGCAGGACGACCGCGGGGGATGAGGGCTGGTCGTCCGCTGCCTGAATGGAGCGGCCGGAAATTATATTCACGCCGAGCAGATGCAGAAGGTTTCCGCTGATCATCAGGCTGGGGATCTGCTCTGGTTCGCCGTTGCCGGTGAGCGCGGAGGTGAAGACGCGCGCAGATCCGAATTCTTCGAACGAGGTGCTCTGCGCTTTCCAATCTCTCAGGTTTTGCCACGAGACGGAAAGAATGGGAAATTGGGTGGCGCGCTCTGAGACCATCACGACGCGGTCAGGATCAGGGAAGGGAAGCGGGCGCAGCAGCACACTATAGAACACGCTGAAGATCGCGGTATTGCACCCGATGCCTAATGCCAGCGTCACCACCGCAACGACGGTGAACACCATGCTTTTGCGCAGTTGACGCAATGAGAATTGCAGGTCTCTGACCAGGCTCAAGGTCACCTCACCTTTGTCTCTGACTTGGGGATTCGAGGGCTGTTTTTGCCCCTTTGCTGGGTTAGTTTCTCACACGGAGTTGGCAAACGCGGCGGCCTTTGGGACGAACAGACGCTGGGAGAGGACGATGTTGCCAACGCGTGCAGTGAGAGTTTTGGTATACGCGCCTCGATACAGCCTTCTGCAGGCTGGGGGCACTATACTTTCGGCCATGCGTTCATTTGTGATTTCGACTTCGCTGTTTTTTGCCGTGACGCTTTCATGCATTTCTGCCCAGACCATTGAACAACCGAAGGAATCGACGCTTCCCTCTGCGGATGAAGCGAGTGTATTTATCGAGAGGGTAAACAGCGAGGGGCTCAAGTCGGCGGCACAGGCGTCGCGTGCCGGATGGGCCGCGGAAACCTACATTACGGATGATACGGAAGCAACCACGGCGCTGATTAATGAGCAGGTGACGGCGCGAGGTTTGCGGTTCGTGGAGGAAAGTCATCGCTGGGACAAAGTTGCGCTGACCCCGGAACTGCGCAGGGAGATGTTGCTGCTGCAACTGAATGCTCCCGCGGCGCCGAAAGATCCGAAGTTGCTGGCCGAAGAGACGCGGCTCGCAGCTCAACTCCTGGGGATGTATGGCAGAGGGAAGTATTGCCCGGGTACTCCTGCTGGCCAGGAACCGGCCTCAGATGCGAAATGCATGGGCATCGACGAGATTTCGAACATTATGGCGAATTCGCGCAATCCCGAGGAGTTGACGAAGCTCTGGGTGGGATGGCACGCCGTTGGAGCGCCTATGCGCGAGAAGTACGCGCGGTTGATCGAGCTCCAAAATATTGGCGCGAAAGAATTGGGATATCACGATACGGGCGAGCTTTGGCGTGCGGGATACGACATGACCCCGGCGCAGTTTTCGGCCGAACTCGATCGCGCCTGGACGCAGCTCGAGCCGCTGTATCGGGCGTTGCATGAATACGTTCGCGGCAGGCTGATCGCCAAGTATGGCAAGGCCGCGGAGCGATCGGATGGATTGATCCCGGCGCAGCTGTTGGGGAATATGTGGGCGCAGGAGTGGGGCAATATTTACGACATCGTTGCGCCGACCGATCCAACGCTTTCGCAGTTCAAGCCTGTCGATCTTGAATCTGCGCTGAAGCAGCAGATCGCAGCGAAAGATCCGGCCGCGGCGCCGGCCTTCGCTTCCGGCACGGATCTTTCATCGGACGCCGGACATGCGGCGAAGCTCGCTGCTGGCCGGGACATGGTCCGTTATGGAGAGAGCTTCTTCAAGTCGCTTGGATTCGCGCCGCTGCCAGCGACCTTCTGGCAACGATCGCAGTTTGTCCATCCGCGCGATCGCGATGTCGTGTGCCATGCATCGGCGTGGGACGTGGATGCAGTTGAGGACCTTCGCGTGAAAATGTGCATCGAGGTAAACGCGGATTATTTCACCACGGTGCATCACGAGCTGGGTCACAACTTCTACCAGCGCGCCTACAACAAGCAGCCGTATCTTTTTCGCGGTGGAGCAAACGATGGATTCCACGAAGCGATTGGAGACGCTATCGCCTTGTCGATTACGCCGGCTTATCTGAAGACGTTGGGACTGACGAACACGGAACCGCCGGCCGAAGCCGATGTACCGCTGCAGTTGCGGACGGCTCTGGACAAGGTGGCCTTCCTGCCATTTGCACTGGCGCTCGACAAGTGGCGTTGGGAGGTTTTCTCGGGACAGATCAAGCCGGCGGATTACAACAAGGAGTGGTGGGCGCTTCGCGAGAAGTACCAGGGCGTGGCCCCACCCGTTGAGCGAACGGAAGCTGATTTCGATGCAGGCGCGAAGAATCACATTCCCGCCAACGTGCCCTATGCACGATACTTTCTGGCGCGGATTTATCAATTCCAGTTTTATAAAGCGATGTGCGACGCCAGCGGCTACAAAGGCCCGTTGAATCGGTGCAGCTTTTACGGCTCGAAGGCAGCGGGCGAGAAGCTTGCAAAGATGCTGGAGGCAGGGCAGTCGCGTCCCTGGCAGGAGACCTTGAAAGAGATGACAGGCAGCGATCACCTGGATGCGGGCCCCATGCTCGAGTACTTTGCGCCGTTGTACAAGTGGCTACAGGAGCAAAACGCCAAGCATTGATGAGAAAGCACATCCGGCGATTTGAACGACTCTCCTTGACAGACTAGGAGAGTCGTCGTAATCTCTCTCCTAGAGCATCAAGGAGAGTGCCGGATTGGTTGAAAAATCACAAGACAAGCAGATGGAGTTGCTGCAGGGCACGCTCGATCTGCTCATTCTGAAGGCCGTTTCGCTGGGCCCGCTGCATGGTTACGGCGTGCTGCTGCGCATACAGCAGATCTCGGGCGAAGAACTCATCATTCAGCAGGGATCTCTCTACCCGGCGCTCTATCGCCTTGAGCATCAGGGCGTGATTGCGAGCGAGTGGGGCGACAGCGAGAACAATCGCCGCGCCAAATATTACAGACTAACTGCCGCAGGCCGCCGTCGGCTCGAGGCCGAAACCGAGAAGTGGAATCGGATGGCTGGTGTCATCGCTGGAATTCTTCGCACCACGCCGGAGAATGTGTGAACGGCAGGGAACCGGGATTAGGGAATAGTGACTAGGTAGGACACGATGAGACAAGGTCATTCTGTTTTCCGCATGTTTAGCCAGATGCGTTCGTGGTTGCGAGCCGTATGGCATAGACGTCGCCTTGAATCCGAGATGGAAGCTGAGTTGGCGGCGCATGTTGAACTGCTTACTGCCGATCTTATACGTTCTGGTCATTCGCCCGTCGAAGCCGCTCGCCAGGCCCGCATCGCGCTTGGCTCCTCCGTTGTCCACCGGGAGGGCATGCGCGCTTCGCTTGGTCTGCGATGGTTCGATGAGCTGCGCGCTGACTTGCGTTACAGTGTGCGCATTCTTGCCAAGAGCCCGGGGTCTCACTGCCATTGCAGCTGTATCTCTGGCGCTCGCTATTGGCGCCAACACAACTATCTTCTCGCTCGCACGGCAAATGCTTTATCAGCGGCTCGCTGTGCCTCGTGCGGAACAGCTTCGACTGCTGCGCTGGAACGGCGACGGCAAGGAAGTGGTTCACGGCATGTGGGGCGACTTCGATTCCGCGCCAAACTCCGGAACCACCAGTTCGGTCTTTTCTTACCCGGTTTATCAGCAACTCCGCGCGCATAATCAGGTGCTTGGAGATCTGTTCGCCTACAAAGAAGACAGCATGAATGCCACGATTCATGGCGATGCGCAACGCGTTAACGCAGCCATGGTCTCGGGAAATTACTTTGCTGCCCTTGAAGTGCAGCCGCAACTGGGCCGGGCACTTCAGGCTTCTGACGATGTTGCGCGGTCCACAAATGTTGCGTTGATTAGCGATGCCGTTTGGCAACGAGAGTTCGGCCGCGTCACATCGGTGCTTGGCCAGACCATCACAATCAACCAGATCACATTCACCATTGTCGGCGTTACCCCGCGCGGCTTCACTGGCGCCAAGGGGGTCATGGACGGGCCGGACGTCTATGTTCCGCTCTGTCTGCAGCCGGTGATCGACCCCAAGGGGAAATCATCGCTTCTCTCCGGTCCCGGCTTGTGGTGGGTAAATATCATGGCGCGGAGCAAGACTGGTATCGATGATCTGACCGCCCAGGCTGCGCTGGATGTGCAGTTGCGCGCCGCTGTAAAAGTCACTACTTCGGTGGGACCCGGAGAAACCATACCGCGCTTCGCGCTTGTGGATGGCAGCCGTGGACTGCACTACTCCGACCGCATGCTCAGGAAGCCGATCTATGTGCTTCTGGCGCTTACCGGATTCGTGATTCTGCTGGCATGCGCCAACATTGCCAATCTTCTGCTCGCACGCGGCGCGCAACGCCAACGCGAATTGAGTGTGCGCCTCGCCATGGGTGCAGGCAGGGCGCGAATCCTCCGCCAATTGCTTACCGAGAGCCTGCTGCTCGCATCGCTCGGCGGCGGCGCCGGACTTATCTTCGGGTACTTCGGACGAAGCATCCTTCCCAATCTCCTTACCAATGCGTGGGAACGGCAGGACATCAATACGCCATTCAACTGGACTGTGTTTGCCTTCACCGCTGCCGTCACGCTTGTCACTGGTATTCTTTTCGGCCTTGCCCCCGCGGTGCTGGCCTCGCGGACGCAATTAAGCGGCACGCTCAAAGACACTGCGCAAAGCACGACCCGCAGGCGCAAGGGTCTCACCGGAAAATCCATCGTCGCCTTCCAGATCGCGCTTTCCACGCTGCTCGTAATTGGCGCGGGCCTGTTTTGCCGTACTCTTATCGCGCTTAACTCAGTGGACGTTGGCTTTAACACCGATCACCTGCTGCTGTTCGAAATCGCTCCGCCGGAAGTGCGCTACCCGGGCGAAAAGGATGTTGCCGTCCACGCACAAATCGAACAGCGCATCGCTGCGCTACCCGGAGTCGAGAGCGTGACCACGGCCAACACTCCCTACATTGCCGACAATCTGAACAACTCCGGCTTCCTGCCCGAAGGGGAAAACGCAGCCGACTACAAGCGGCAGCACAGGAACAGCGCCGAAGATGTGAATGTGGTGGGTAACTCCTTTTTTCATACGATGGAGATTCCCATCCTGGCTGGTCGCAGCTTCGATGCGCGCGACACCGCGACGTCTGCCAAGGTAGCTGTCATCAACCAGGCACTGGCGCAAAAGCGGTTTCCTGGAGTCAATCCGATTGGGCGGCGATTCAGAATGGACGCCGAGTCTCTAAGCGACTGGATCCAGATCGTCGGAATTTGCGCCAACACTCACTACCTGGACCTTCGCGATGAACCCCCGGCGCAGTTCTTTCTACCGTATCGACAGCAACCGCATGCCGGAACAATGGTGTACGAAGTTCGCACGATGACTGATCCATCCACGATCGCACCGGTACTGCGTCGCGTGGTGCAATCGGTCGATACTGATTTGCCGGTCGTAAATCTGCGCACGCAGCGGGAGCAGATCAATGCGACCATGCAAATGGAGCGTGCGTTTGCCGCTCTAACCGCGGGCTTCGGCGTGCTTGCCCTGTCGCTGGCATGTGTGGGGATCTACGGGATTATGGCGTACTCGGTGGCGCAGCGGACGAATGAAATAGGTATTCGACTGGCGCTTGGTGCGCAGCCTGGACAGGTGCGGAGCATGATTCTGCGCGAGAGTACATGGCTCACCGCGGTTGGAGTTGTTGTTGGCGTTGGCGCCGCGCTCGGACTTACGCGGCTGGTGAAGTCGATGCTGTTTGGAGTCACGGCCAATGATCCAGTTACGCTTGCGGCCGGGGTCGCATTGCTGCTGGCTGTCGCGCTGGCGGCTACGTGGATTCCTGCGCGGCGCGCTGCGGGCGTTCAGCCGATGGAGGCGCTGCGGCACGAGTGAACCTGTTTACGCCGGGGTTGCTGCGCGGAGAAACTGAGCGCCCTGTATTCGTCTGCGAGTTGACTGGAATGCTACAGAAAAGGTGCATCGCACTAATTGTGGTGCGGGCTTTCAGAATTTCTCGTTTTGCTTAGTTGCCACTTTTCCAGCCAATCGAAGCGGCCAAGTAGTTAGGGATTCAGAAATGCTTCCGGGGTTTGTGACTGTGTACGGGACACACGGTTCTCGCAGCCTGACACCTTTAACCCCTCGTCTTTATTGTTCGACCCATATTGTTTGCTCCTGCGATATTTTCTATTTTGGCTTTTTGCAATTTGGTGACCTTCTCATGGCCGACCTCGGTCAGTTCACGCTTTGGCCTTAGTTCCAGCAGTTCTTCCGCAACATATCCCGCCGTTGTTCCATCCGAAAACGTCGTAATCAACCCATCTCCGTCGTCTTTTTCAACCGTCAGTATTTGAATTTGTTCGCGCATGAGAAACACTCTACCGCAACCATAGTCAGTGAATCTGTACCTTCTTGCTCACTTAATGATGCCGCACAATAAGGTGAAACGGGTGAGCACAATTGAACAGCCGACCGTTCCCAATGCGGGTACGTTTGACTCATCAATCTCGCTTTGTATGAAAGAGCAAATCATGTCTCGCGAATCCAGCCCGCAGGCTAAACCAGGACGGGACAATTGATTCGATTCGAACAGAAGCAGGTCCTCAAATGGGTAGTTACAACTCGTCGGAGATTCTGATTAGCGTGCTTCGCAGCACCTCTTTTCTCCTGGAACATTACGGCTACAGCAAGCACGACCCTTCACTGAGCGAATTACAGCTTTCCCTCCGACGCGCCACGGAACGACTCGCAGTCCAAGCGCGAACCGACGACAAAACGCTCAGCGCCGTTATCTCAGTGACGAGTCGTGCTTCGAAGGCCCTGCGATTTAAAAGATCATGTCGCGTCTCTGTGCGTATGAAGGAAAGTGAAGCACCTAAAGTAGCTTCAGAACCCTTCTAAGTTGAGGATATCCCGCAGGGATGCGGTATTGACTCACTTGATAGAGAATCGCCGGATCGCACTTGTGCATCGATTCAGGGGCCGCTAGCTGGCATTCTTTCTCAACCGAAGCTACAGTCGCATAGCAGACGGAGCAGATTGAATCGTAGCTTCCATCGGCATTGTGTCGATGCGGAAAGGTTGGTCTTAACAATGTGAGCATCGTTGCACCGCCTTCCTCTGCCTGGGGGGTGTCTAGCGGCAGAGTAACGCCTCTTCACACAATGCTGTCTGTGCAATTTTGCTCACTTAGCTCTGCGGCGATGGTTCTTTGCGAGGAATGGTCTTTTCGAAAAGGAAGACAACTTTTCGGGTTCCGGCTTGGGGGACCATCATCGCTACTCGCCACCCTAGTTGATGCTTCGCGTCTAGATACCTTCTGGCTTCAGCCAAGGTCCATGCATGGATGTCGTAGTGGCGCGGGATGAATTCCGGCATTAGATTCTCCCTATTCTTGTCTGTCATTATCTTAGGGTGGGTTTGTCCAAGGCACAATCTCGGCATTTTTGGTAAGGTCCGGTTTGCCCACATCTGGGCGCATCTTATTTCGGACCCTGCGACGTCTATAGGATCTATCCGAAGAAGTCTGCTGACGTCCTGTAAATCTCATCGATCAGGTGGTGTTGCCGAACAGCATCTCTAAAGTTGCTAGCTTCTGATGTGCCGTTCACTTTGTCACGGGCGTATGCGGCATAAAGGTACGCCAGGTCTTGGACGCTAACATCCAGACCAGACTTGGCAAGCGTTTCGTACTTGCCGGGAATATGCAGCGGTGAGAAGGTCCGCGCGTCGCCGTTCATGCCTTCAATGGCGTTGTCATTTTTGTTCTGAAACGCAAGTGGGTTGGTGATGCGGAGAACGCCTTCCGTTCCTGAGATGTCGATCTGGCACTTTATGTCCTGCGGGAATTGCGGTCTTAGACGCCGACGGGCAGGAGCGGGAGACCGCGCTGCTGTTTGGCTTCGGCGATGATGGCGTCGAGGTGCGCGAGAACTTCGGGAACCGAGACGGCGTAGACTTCGCGGCCGGCGTCGTAGCCTTCTTCGATTAACTGCTTGAGGTGACGGCCGGCGATCTGAGCGGCAAGCTGATCGGTGATGACTTTGCCGGAGCGCTTCTTCTGTTCGAGCCAGGCGGTGCAGGGCAGGGCGATCCACATGGGGCGCCCGTTTACTTCAAATCGCACGTCAACGGCATCGGCGTGGCGGGTGGCGATCGCCACGATGTTGGCCTTCCACGAGCAGTGCAGGTCTTCACCGCTCCAGCGGTCAGTCACATGGAAATCTTCGTACATGGAACTAGCCTATCGTTCCCGCCCAGGTAGGGCAAGGATGCAGGTCACGGGTGGTGGCGCTGTTCTTTCCCCACTGTTAAACTAATAGGGTTGCAGTGGCTGTGCCCCCACCTGTACGGACCCGCCTGCAAGTTGATCGAAGCGAAGGACAAAACACCCAGTGGATACACAGACTCGTCACGCCCTGAAGGGCGATAAATTTGCCCAGGCCACGAAAACCAGCGTTACCTGGCTCAGCGGACATCGCAGCAACGTAATGCCGTGGGCCATATCGGCTACGGCGGTTCTGGTTTTGGGTGTTGGACTGCTCGTTTTCTGGAACATGCGGGAAACGGCTGCGGAAACCGCCCTGGGCGCTGCGCTGGATACGTACTCAGCGCCGCTGGCGCTGCCCGGCGGCCCGGTCCAAAAGGGCGAATACGCCACATCGACAGAGCGGTCGAAGGCGGCGAATCAGCAGTTTCAGGCGGTTGCCGATAAATATGGCTGGCTGCCGGAAGGCGGCAAGGCGCGGTATTTTACGGGTGTGACGGCCCAGGAATTGGGCCAGACCGGAGCTGCCGAAGCCGAACTGAAGAAGGTCACGGGTTCGTGGAACCGCAATCTGGCTAATCTTGCCAAGATCGCCCTGGCGTCGATCTATCACCAGACCAATCGCGATCAGCAGGCCATCGATCTCTATAACGAAATCATTGCCAAGCCTTCCGATACCGTTACGGCGGGGACTGCCCAGTTGGACCTGGCGGACCTTTATGCCGCGACGGGCAAGCAGGAGCAGGCGCGGGCCCTTTGGGCCAAGCTCAAGGATTCGGATAAGGACGGCGCAGCGGGTTCGATCGCCGCGCAGAAGCTTTCTGGCAAACAGTAGAATCTCGATGCGCTCGACGGCAAGGCAGGGTCGGCCGAGGTCCGAGGTGGATCGGCGTTTGAGCGTTTTGCCGGGTATCTGCGTCTGGTTTTGGTATGAGCGCGAGCCAGACCTTAGTCCCAGGTTGGATGGAGATCGTCGAGAGCGCCGTGCATGACGAAGCCCGCCAGCGCGCCCAGGAGGAAGCACTGGAGGCGTTGGTCGACCAGTATGCGACCACTCTCTTTCGAGTAGCTTTCTCCGTCCTTCGCAATCAATCGGACGCTGAAGACGCAGTGCAGGAAGCGTTTCTGCGCGTATTGCGCCATCGAGAGACGCTCGGAGAGATTCGCGACCATCGCGTATGGCTCATTCGCATTGTGTGGAACATTGTGCTGGACCGCAAGCGTCGCACGAAGACCCGTCCTGAAACCGATGATATTGCCGAACTGGCGCGCGTGCTGCCCGCTTCTGGACTGACGGCGGAGGAGCGCGCTGCTGCTGTGCAACACCACACGCATGTGATGGCTTGCGTAGAGAAGTTACCGGCGCGCGAGCGCGAGGTGATGATGCTCTCCGCGTTCGAGGAGCTTTCAAGCGTAGAGATTGCGGCGGTGCTGGACGTTACGGAGTCGAGCGTTCGCTCGCGTCTGTTTCGCGCGCGCAACCTGCTGGCCGAGCTGCTCCAGCATCCGAGGAGTATCCGATGAGTTTTTCAAGCCAAAATGATTTGGGCAGAAGCGCCGGTGCCATTGCGGCCGAAGAGACGCTGCGACTTGTTGCGTCGCTGCCGGCTCCTGAAGGCATTGAAGACCGCGTGAAGGCCGGCGTTCGCGCTGCCGATCGCCAGGCCCGGGTGATGTCCTGGCCTCGACCCTCAGAAAAGGCGCGCTGGACGCAGGTTTCCGGGATTCGCGCGGCTGCCGCTGCTGCGATTGTATTTGTTGTTGCGGGCGGTGGTTGGGGAGTGTATTCGCATATCCGGCTGGCGCCTGTTCCTACTGCGGTTGCTGCGCCGCAGCGGGGCGAAGTTGGTGCGGGTGGGGGCGGCACGGGCATGTCTGCCGCAGCAGCAAGGCGCACACCAAAAACGCTTGATGGACCGGTGGTAGCGCCTAAGGCGAGTACGAAGCAAAGAACGGCTGAAGGCAAAACGAACTTGCTTCCGCATGGTCATCGTGCAGGCTCTGCGGCCGAGAAGAGCAGAGCATCGCAGGCAGCTCAGCGATAGCGAAGCGGTTGGTTCAAATTGGGCGGTCGGTTCGGGTCTATTGATCCTTCATCAGCGCGTTGATCAGCATACCGAGGACGGCCAGGATCGCCGCTGCCCAGAAGGCCGGAACCCATCCATACACAATGAAGCCGGGAACGATTTTTGCGGCGAGCATGAGCATGGCTGCGTTGATGAAGAGCAGGAAGATTCCGAATGTGACGATGGCGAACGGGAAAGTGATGACCTTGAGTGCGAAGCCGAGTGTGGCGTTCAAAACACCGATCACGAGCGCCGCCAAGAGGGCCGACTGCAAGTCGTTCACATAAAACCCGGGAATAAGATTGGCCACGACCATGACCGCAATCCCACTGAGAATCCAGTGAATCAGTGCTCGAAACATGCTGAATCTTTCTCCGAAACCGGGGTTGCTGTTTGGATGTCTGGGAACTGGTGCCGTATTGGTATGCAATGATATCGCGGCACGGGGGCATTGACGCGCAATTTGTGCGACCATTCTAGTAACGAACTCCTGCGACGTTACTCTTCCACGCTCTTCGACAAAATGCGCGGCACCAACGGTCAACTTCTTGCATGTACATTCGTAATCATCTGGTTTTGTCTGGTTGTGCACTGTTTTCGATTTCGTTGCTTGTCGCCGCCGGTCAACAGCCGGCGCAGGCGCCTCTGCCTGACATTCGCCAGCTAATGCGCGAGGTGCAAGAGCATCAGAAGCATCTCGATCAGATTCGGGAGAACTATACATACACCTCCTACCAGGTGGTTCAGGACATCGATGCCGACGGCCAGGTGAAGAAGACGGAGTCGTCAGAGTACGAGGCTTTCTTTGTGAGCGGCCATGTGATTGAGCGCAAGGTGAAGTCGAACGATAAGCCTCTCAGTGAGCACGACCAGCAGAAAGAGACCGAGCGGGTCACGAAACTTGCAGAGAAGGCGCAGAAGACTCCGCGCGGGCAGTCGCTCGAGGGACCCAGCATCAGCATCGGCCGCGTGCTCGAAATCATGGACGTGAGTAACGAGCGCCGCGAACTCTATCGCAACGATCCGACAATCGTGTTTGACTTCGTGGGCCGCAAGGATGCGAAGACGCACGGAATGGCCGAGGATGCTTCAAAGAAGCTTCAGGGAACTGTCTGGATCAACGAAGCGGATCGGCAGGTTGCGCACCTCGAAGTCAGGTTCAACGACAACTTCCGGATGGTGGGCGGAATCCTGGCGACGGTACAGAAGGGGTCGAGCTTTCGCTTCGACCAGTCGAAGGTGAACGGCGAAATCTGGCTGCCTACCGGGGCGGAGGGAACGGTGCAGGCTCGTCTTCTACTGTTCAAGAACCTTCGCCAGCACTTTCGCGAGCGGGACTACGACTATCAGCGATTCAAGGTGGAGACGCAGCAGCAGACGAAAGATGCGAAGTTCGCGCCTGCCGGAAAACCCTGAGGCATGCTGCTATAGGCTGAGGTCATGTTCATTCGCAAGCTCTCGGTTGAGCGGGTCGATGCAGCGGGCAGCCGCCATGCCTGTCCACTGCACTGGATCGACAATTTCGCGATGCGCAACTTTACGAATGATGCGATCTTCGACGATACGCTTCCGAGCGCCGATGGATTGTTGGAGGCCGGACATCGCGTGCCGCTTGATCGGCTGCAGCCCGCGATGGAGGAGTGGTTCCGACGCAAGGGATACATCAAAGCCGATGAGAGGGTGGAAGTGACGGAGCTCGATAGGCAATCGCAAATTCGTCTCGCATAAATACTTAACGTCAGATTGCCTATTAGCAAATTGCTTTTGGACGATGAAGCGGGCTATCGGGCACCCGCTAAGCGGCGGCTGGACGGGATTTGCATTGCGGATTCCAGAGGCGAAACTCGGCTTCACGGCGGGCTTTGAGGCCGGCGATTTCCTTGGAGCCGGCGTGATCCCAGGCGAGCAACTGCCATGCGGCCGCATCGGTGTTGCCGCCGTTGAGGTAGGTCAGAAGCGTCGATGAGGCGAGACGGCCCGCGCCGAGGTTGAACACGAAATCGACCAGGGCATCGAACTGGCCCTGCGTCAGCGGCACTTTGACCAGCCGGTCGACGGCGGCTTCGGCGATGGCAATGTCCCGGACAAGGATTGATTCGCCTTGCGGCAGGGTGATGCCAGCTGGATATGTCTCAGACGAGGTGAGGCGATGGCCGAAGCCGATGGTGCGGAATCCGGCGACGTCGGTGTAGACGCGATCGCGGAATCCTTCGGATTTTTTCAATAATTCGAGTCCTGCGGAACTCAGGTGCATGGTTGCTCCTTTAAAAGAGAAGGCCGCTTTCGCGGCCTTTGCGGTGATGTTGCTCGAATTGTCTTTTAGGGCTGCGGAAGCAGGTGAAGGACTGAGAATGGTTCCTCAACAACAACGAAATTGTGGCGAAATTGTGGCGAACCAGCATCCCTCAGGGACTAAAGCCCAATACTCATTTTGTTGCATTTGCGGCCTGGCTAAAGCCATGCCCTTGTTACAAAACAGTGGGTTCATTGGGTTCTTCAGCAGAGCTGTGAAAGTTATGCTTAGCGATCGCTTCGCGATCAAGCGAGTTGGCAAGTTAGCGGTCAAAGGCTCTCACGCAGCAATGCAGGCCCATTCATTTCTCGGACGGTCATTGCGGGGAGAAGCCTCGGGTTTCCGCCGGCCAGTTTGTGGACTATTCTTCGAGGCTAGCAGAATTCGCGAAATAGGCTGCAAATTGGAGGTAGAAAATTTGGGGTCGGGGGAATCCGTCAAGTTGTTGAAAATATGAGCGGTTATTGCTCTGGAGTGCGGTCTGCGAATTCCGGCAGGAGTCAGCATTCTATTGACGGTTTGAACGTGCCTGCGCGGGGCCGGAGATGTACTGGTCGAAAGTTACTTTCCGCAGGCCGGTTTAGCGTGATAGTCTTTGCGACCTCGGGGATTTCCATGGATTCCCGGAGCGTGCAAGGAGAGGTTTACCGCCGCTGCGTGTGGTCAAAAAAAGGGCAAAAAGGACGATCTTTCACCGGGATTGTTGCAGTTCCAAGCTGCGTTGATTCAGAGGCTTACGGGGCGTACCGCAACGTGAGTCGATTTTGAAGTATTTTTGCCTGCATCTAGTTGAATTTATTGGAGGATACCGGCTTTCCGGCTGGTAAAATCACAGGATGCTTATTCGACCAGAAGCAACCAACATGAACTCCAAAAAGCCGCTTCCATTCTGGCTGCTTGTGGGGATTTCCTGCTTGGCAATGGCCGGGTTGTTGGGAACGATTTCCACCCGGACAGTGCAAGCGGATGCTGGAGTGCAAAGGCCTACGGCAGTTTCTCCGTCGGTGGTTGTGAGTGCGACTCCGGCGATGAAGGCGGCGGCGCAATCCGCTGCGAAGACTCATGGCAAAACCTATCGCGGCATCGCGTCCTGGTATGGATCGGTTTTCAACGGACGCAAGACGGCCAGCGGTGAGACTTTCAACATGTATGACATGACGGCGTGCCATCCGACGCTGCCCTTCGGGAGCGTGGTTCGAGTGGTGAACCTGAGGAACCGGAAGTCGGTGGTGGTGCGGATTACGGATCGCGGCGACCTGGGTAGCAACAATGGGCGGATCATCGATCTGTCGTATGCCGCAGCGGAAAAGCTGCATATGACGCAGGCGGGCTTGGCAGAGTCTCCGTAGAGGTGTTGTCGACGGACATCCGGCTGGCTAGATTGAAATCTGCTTGAGACGAGAAGGGCCAGCCTTGGGCTGGCCCGATTTATTTGGGTTGCGGAAGAAGCGATCCTTCGACTTCGCTGCGTTTCGTTCAGGGTGGTGGGCGTGTGGAGGAGAAGCAGATCCTTCGCTCCGCTTACCCGACGAACGATGGATCGTTCGTGGGGCCCGCAAGCCGCTCCGTTCAGGATGACACAGTGCAGAGGAGCAGCAGGTCTTTCGACTTCGACTTCACTGCGCTTCGCTCAGGATGACGGGCGTAAAGGAAAGAGAAGCAGGTCCTTCACTCCGCCTACCTCACGGACTTTCGTCCACGGGGCCCCAAAGCGCTCCGTTCAGGATGACACGCCGTCGCTATTGGCCGGTTTCGGGGAGTTTGTAGGGTTTGGAGAGCCACTGGCGGCCTTCGTTCACGCAGCCCTGGGTGTTGTCGTTGGTCTGGACGGCGAGGCGGTATTCGTTGACGGCGCGGTCGCGCTGGCCGGTGATGTCGAAGATTTTGCCGAGCGCGATATGGCTCCAGCACTCGGTCCAGCGAGGCTCGCCATCGCCGCGCAGGGCGTCGCGGTAGTAGTTGACGGACGACTGGAAGTTGCGCTGGGTGAAGAGCACTTCGGCGATTCTGTAGTCGGCCAATGAGCTTTGGGAATTGGCTTCGAGAGCCTTCTGATATTCGGCGAGGGCGCCGGTGAGGTCGTTCTGCGCGACGAGTTGCTGGCCTTTGAGGATGGCGATGCGGACCTGGAGGTCGGGCGAGGACTTGAGCACCCAGTCGCCGGGATCGATGGTGATGTGGCGCGGGCGGCCGAAGGTGTCGACAACGTATTGCGAGTCAGTGCCGACGACGTCGACCTTCTGATCCTCGGTTTTGCCGTCGGTTTCAACGCGCAGGTCCACGGGCATGCGGAAGAGGTCGAGGTCCTGGTTGATCTGGCCGATGGTGCGGAAGCCTTTGCCATTGCCGAGGCGGTAGACGGCGTATTTGTTGGTGAAGGTGGGAGCGCCGGTGCCATCGACCCACTGCGAGAAGAATGGCGTGAGCTGCTCCTGGCTCTGAGCTTCGGCTACTTTGACGAGGTCGGTCATGCGGATCGACTTGTCAGTAAACTCGCTGAGGGTGCCTTTCATTGTGGCCTGGAATGCCTTGTCGCCGATTTGCCAGCGCAGCATGTGGAAGATCATCGCTCCTTTCTCGAGGGTCATGGACTGGAATTCCGGCGAGAAGGGGTTGAGGCGGGCGGAACTGGAGAGCGGGATGGTGTCGTAGGCGAGGGCTCCGGCGGAGACATCCTGCAGAGCGGCCTTCAGGGCACTTTTGCCGTTCTCTTCTTCGACAAACATCAGTTCGCCGTAGCGTGACATACCGTTGGTGATCCACGCATCGTTTAGGGTCTTCGGGCTTACTTCCGATCCCCACCACTGGTGGGCGATGGTGTTGGCGAGGAGGCGGATGCCCGACTTATCGGCAGTGCGGGAGCCCATGATGCCGGCGAGTTCCGGAGCCCAGACGGCAGGGAGGGTATCGTCAGGAAGTTCGACGATATTGAGGCGGCCGCTTTCGAGCGCGCCGAAGTTGTCGGTGAAGAAGGCAAATTCACGGCTTGCGGTCTGAGCGAGCTGTGGGCCAGCCGCCTGATGAGCAACGGTGAGATAAACGTTAGGACTGCCCGCGCCGGCTGACGCGGGGCCGACGAAACGGCCGGCGATAATGGTGCCGGGAAAGCCGGGCTTGGTCCAGTTGAAATCGTATTGGTCTCCGGGCTTGCCGTCGGCGAGCTTGACTGAGCGGGATGCGCCTTGTGCTCCGCTCGAGAGGACCTTCATCCCTTGAGGAACCCGGATGTGGATTTCGGCGGTGAAGCGATTGGTCAAGTAGCCGGTGGTGGGAAACCAGCGCGCGGCATAGAGCAGGTATGTGATGGGCTCCTGGATGGCGGCGAGCTTCAGGCCTTCAATCGGGCCGTCTTCGTTACCGGTGAGGGTGCCTTCGTATTCGAATGTCCAACGAGTGGGCTGGCTGGAGACGAGTGGGGAAGCCGGCGTGATGCGGATGGTGCCGTCGGCAGAGCGCTCACCCGTGAGCACCTTGCCGGATGCGTCGGTGATCTTGTTGACCTTCAAAGCAGGATGGAAACCGAAGCTGACCATCTCTGAGTTGTCGGGCGCCTTGAAGGTGACGGTCGTTTTGGCGGCGAGATGATGAGTGGTGGTCTCGATTTCGGCGTCGATCACGTAGCCGGTGATTTCGAGGGTGGGGCGTTCCGGTCGCTGCGCGGCGAGAGGATTCGGCGCCAAAAGGCTGGCGACAAGAATCAGGATTGCTGCCAAGGTTCCGATTGAGGCCTGCGACTTAAAAGCGGAGGTCGCCAAGGGCTTGCAGATAGCTGAGTTCATTTTCTGTATTCCGAGTGTTAGACGCATTATCTTCCAATCGCAACAAGGCTTTCGATGTCATTTTCGCTACAAACGCATGCTCAGGATCGCACGGATTCGGAGACCTGCATTGCGGCGCCTAGCTCTCTGATCGTGATACCTGCCACCCGGCTGATGGCTGTTTCTACTTCGTCCCCGACGCCGGCGGTCGGGTGGGGGGAGAGCAGGCCCCGAATGCGGGCGAGCTCCTGCATCATGGACTGGCGAAGTGGGCCATCGGGTAGCAGGGGCTCAATTTGGCGGACGATATTGGCTGCAGTGAACTCAGTTTGAATGAGTTCCGGAACTACTAGTTTGCCGGCGATCAGGTTGGCCATGGCGACGAACGGGACTTTGACCACGCGGCGAGCGATTTCGTAGGTGAGGGGCGAGACGCGGTAGACCACAACGAATGGGTTGCCGATGAGAGCGGCTTCGACAGTGGCTGTTCCGCTGGCAACTACGGAGGCGCGCGCATGCATCAAGGCGGCGCGTGCATCTTCGACCATTTTCACGGGAAGGCCGTCGCCGTGGTGTTTGACCAGACCGGCAAGCATCTTGCGCTGCGAGGTGTTGAGGGTGGGTGCGAGAGGAATGATGAACTCGAATTCCTTGCGGGAGCCGGCAGCGCGAGGTCCGCGCAGAGTGAGGATGCGGGCGGCGGCGAGCATTTGGGGAAGGTTGTCGCCTATCTCCTTGGCGCGGCTGCCGGGTAAGAGGCCGATCCAAGAGCGCGAAGAATTCAGTCCGCTTTCGCGGGCAAATTGTTCGCGGGAGATTTCCGGCTGCGGCAGATCAGCGAGCGGATGGCCGACAAATTCGGCTTCTACGCCGCGCTCGCGATAGAAAGGCTCTTCGAAGGGGAAGATCACGAGCATCTTGTCGACGTATTTGCGCACGAGCTTGATGCGCTGCTTTTTCCAGGCCCAGAGCTGGGGGCTTACGAAAAAGATGACGGGGATGTCGAGGCGGTGGAATTCTTCGGCGAGGCGGAAATGGATGTCGGGAAAATCGATGAGGATAGCGATGTCGGGTTGATGGGCCTGGGCCGCGCCTTTGAGTTTCCGGTATTCGCGATAGATGCGGGGCAGGTGGCGAACGACTTCGGTGATGCCCATGACGGCCATATCTTCAGAGCTGACGACGCGTTGCAGGCCCGCCTCGACCATGCGCTGTCCACCCATTCCGACGAAGGTGGCCTGCACGCCCTGCTCGGAAAGCTGGTTGCGCAGCTCTTCAATCAGCATGGCGCCATAGTGTTCGCCGCTGGCTTCGCCCGCCGATATGAAGATGGTGGGATCGGACATACGAATGCCTTGTCCCTCAATGGAACCATGATAACGGGTTGGGGATGGAGAGATTTACCCTGATCAGGCAATGGTCCGGCGATCAGATGCAATGAAAATCAGAGAGGGGCGGTTTCGGCTGTTGCCTCTGACTGCGCGATCATCTTCAGGCGCTGAACCAGCGCCTCGATTTCCATGTAGTTCCTGCCGTCAACAATTTGATTGCCGGCAATGGTCATGAAGGAGGCGCCTTCGAGCGTGACCTTCTGCAGGGTGGGCGAGAAACCAAGGTGATCGCCAAGGTGAGTCATCACGGCGGACCAGGTGACGGCGACGCGATCGTCTTCCGCCACGATGTCGTTCACCGTGATCTGCATATCCGGGAAGGCTCCCAGAAAGGATTGATGGATGGCCTTGAAGCTTTCAGGACCGACGAGCACGGAGGCCGGTTCGGGGAATCCGTACGCCTTGCCGTGGGGGGCAAACATGCGGTCGATGGCGTCCGTGTCCTGCTTGTTCCAGACCTCGTCAAACCAGCGGCGGACCAACTCCTTGTTCTGTTCAGACATGGGGAACCTCCGTGCGCGGAAGGATAGCAAACGAGAGCGAGCGTGAACAGATGATTCTGTGGCGATGAGGGTAGCGCACGCGGAAAGATGCTGCGCGTTGTGCCGGCTGATTTGGTAGACTGCGCCAGCCCCATCTGAAATTTCCCACCAAGCTGCGTGTACATTGCGCGTTCATATCGGGCAAGAGAGAGGTCGGTTATGCAAAACGGAAATCACGCGGAAGCTCCTTTGAATCCGGGGCTGGTATTTGAAATGGTGCAGGCGGTGCAGAAGACCGCTGCGCTGAAAGCTGCTATTGACCTGGACATTTTCAGAGCTGTAGGCCAAGGGCCGGGCGATGTGGCTTCAATCGCGAAGCATGCGCAGGCGTCGGAGCGCGGAATACGGATTCTGTGCGATTTCCTGGTGATCAACGGAGTGCTGGCGAAGGAAGGGCAATCGCTACAAGCACACACCGAACAGCGCGGCGTTTCTGGATCCCGCGTCGCCTGCGTGCATGGCAAGCGTGGCGCACTTTATGGCGAGGCCTGAGCTCATAAGTGGGCTGACTGGTCTGGCGGATGTGGTGCGCGCGGGGCGGACACATCTGCCTGGCGAAGGCAGTGTGGAGCCGGAGAATCCGCTGTGGGTGGAGTTCGCGGAGAAGATGGCGCCGATGATGGGTCCGATGGCGGGACCGCTTGGCGCGGTGGTGCTGGAAGGGCACGAGGGGCCGATGCACGTGCTGGATATTGCGGCGGGGCATGGGCTTTTCGGGATCGAGATTGCGAAACAGAACAAGCAGGCGCAGGTGACGGGGCTGGACTGGGCTCCGGTGCTGCGCGTGGCGCTGAAGAACGCGGAGAAGGCGGGTGTACACGATCGCTACAACATGCTGCCGGGAAGCGCGTTCGATGTGGATTTTGGCGGGCCGTACGATGCGGTGCTGCTGACGAACTTTCTGCATCACTTCGACAAGCCGACTTGCGTGGGATTGTTGAAGAAGGTGCATTCGTCACTAAAGCCGGGGGGACGTGCGGCAACGCTGGAGTTTGTGCCGAACGAAGATCGCGTTTCGCCGCCGATGCCTGCGGGTTTTGCGATGACGATGCTGACAACGACGGCGTCGGGAGATGCGTACACATTCAGCGAGTTGAACGCGATGTATGACGAGGCGGGATTCAAGGGCGTGAAGGCGCACCCGATTCCGATGAGTCCGCACACGATTGTGATGGGGAATGCCTGAGCCGAGATTAATCGGCGGTGGTGGCTTGATGCGCAACCTGATGGTTGCGCATTTTGCTAGTCTACGTAGAGGCGTGAAACCAGATCGCGAACGATGGGGTAGCACTCGCAGGCAGCGCTTTCAAGCCCTATGCGATCGACAACCTGAATGCGTCCCCGGCTGTATCGGATAAGGCCGCTGCGCTGCAGCGTTCCCGCGGCCAGGGTGACACTGGTGCGGCGGGCGCCCAGCATTTCAGCGAGGAACTCCTGAGTCAACTCAAAGTGATCTGATTCGAGCCGGTCGCGGACCATCAGCAACCAGCGGGCGAGGCGTTCTTCGATCTCGTGGAGGCCATGGCACGCTGCGAGCTGGCTGAGCATGAAGCCCTGGCTCTGTACACACTCCATGATGCGTTGAGTGAGCGGCGCGTGCAGCAGGAAGAGCTGCTGCAACTCAACGAAAGGCATGCGCAGTGCGGTACCTTCGCTTTGGATGAAGGACGTGGTCGGGGCGGTGGCCGGTCCCAGGAGGTTGATAGCTTCAACGAGGCCTTCACGGCCGATCACGCCAACTTCGGCTCCGAGGCCGTCGGACATGAAGGTGACTACGGAGGCAATGCCGGAGGTCATGAAGTGCGCAAACGGAGGTGCCTGGCCAGGGTTGGAGAGTACTGCTCCGACGGGCAAATCGACTGGCTGCAAGCGGGTGAGCAGAGACGATTTCAGTTCAGGAGGAAGGGCATTGATGATTAGATTTGATCGTTCGGCGGCCATTTGGGAATATCCTTTGCGACAGTCGCAAGGGATTCCGCCGGATTGGGCGAGAAGGATTGCGCTCGGTAAGATCTATCGCTATCTGCGCATGACTATATGCTTCTCACCCGACATAAGAATGTTCAATACCGCACATAGCCTACAGAATTGTGGGTTTTAGCCGGCCTTGGCAGAGAGAGGGATGCAAATGCGGAAGGTTGTACCGTTGCGGGAGGGGCGAGTGGTGGAGCGGCTCCGGATGCGGCCATGGTGCTTCTCTATGATGGATTTGGAGATAGAGAGGCCGAGGCCGGTGCCGTTCTCCTTTTTAGTGGTGAAGAAAGGCTCAAAGATCCTGGGCAAGATCGGGGCGGGAATTCCGGGTCCGTTATCGGCAACGGTGACGCGCGCTTCTTCGGCGCACTGGTTTACCCGAACGCACAAGATTCCCTTTTCGGGCAGTGCGTCGACGGCGTTGGCGATCAGGTTGGAGAACACCTGCAGGAGGTCACCCGCGTGGATTTCAGCGGTGACATCGGCCCTGAGTTGTTTGCGGAGGATGATTCGTTTCGTCGAGATCTTCCTCTGGTGAACGCGCAGGGCCGCTTCAGCCAGTGAGGCGATGGCAACCGACTCGCGGGTTTCGGGTGATCGGTAGAGACTGAGTGTCTGCCGGGAAAGCTTGGTGAGAGTGGCCAACTGCTCCTCGAGCATCCCGCTGTACAAACGGACCTGGGAGACATTATCTGCTTCCTGCTGAATGAGATAGTTGAGATTATGGACGGCCTCGAGGGGGCCGTTGATCTCGTGCATCACCATAGCGGCAAACTGGCCGGCTACGACGAGCTCCTGGTTGTGGCGGAGGATGTCCTGGATTTCCTGCCTGCGGGAGGGCTCGTCATCTGTTGCAAGCGTACTCATGGATTCCTCCGTGCTCAACTGGGGAGGATGCCATTTCGTGAGCATCTGCTGCTTGGAGGGAAGCGCCTCCGCGGGCCAGTTTCTAAAGCTTCGGCATAGGCGGTTTCGACGTGAACACGAAACCCGCTATGTCCGCTATGAAACATAGGATGTCGGAGAACGGAAAAGTGAGGCCTAAAGAGAGGCAAAAGAGTGAATCGATCGAATGTGACCTTAAGCGATTGGGCGGCGGGAGCGGGCGGCAGCAGCTAGCTCTTTGAGCAGTGGATAGGTCTGCTGCCAGTCGATGCAGGCGTCGGTGATGCTCTGGCCGTGAACAAGAGGCTTGCCGGGGACGAGCTTTTGCGCGCCGGCAACCAGATTGCTTTCGATCATGACGCCGATGATGTCGCGGTTGCCGCGCGGCGATCTGTGCCGCGACATCGCGGCAGACGATCGGCTGGCGCAGTTGGTCCTTGTTGCTGTTGGCGTGGCTGCAGTCGATCATGATGCGGGGCTGGAGGCCGGCGTTTTCCATTTGGACAGCAGTCTCGGCAACGCATGCGGCGGTGTAGTTGACCATCTTGCGGCCGCCGCGAAGGATGATGTGGCGTCCGCGATTGCCCGTGGTGACGAAGATTGCCGATTGGCCGTACTTGGTGTGGCCGAGGAAGGTGTGGGAGTTTGACGCGGAGAGGATGGCGTCGATGGCAATCTGGATGTCTCCCGAAGTGGCGTTCTTGAATCCGACGGGGCAGGAGACTCCGGAGACGAGCTGGCGATGGACCTGGCTCTCTGTGGTGCGCGCGCCGATGGCTCCCCAGCTGACGAGGCCGGCGATGTACTGCGGCGAGATCATGTCGAGGAATTCGGTGCCGGAGGGGACGCCCATCTCGGCGAGGTCGAGGAGAAGATGGCGCGCTAGACGAAGGCCGTCGTTGATTTTGTAGGAGCCGTCGAGATGCGGATCGTTGATGAGGCCCTTCCAGCCGACGGTGGTGCGGGGCTTCTCAAAGTAGACGCGCATGACGATGTGGAGGTCGGCGGAGAATTCGGCGATGGCGGATTTGAGCAGGGACGCGTATTCGACGGCGGCGGTGGTGTCGTGGATGGAGCAGGGGCCGACGAGGACGAGAAGGCGCGGGTCGCGATGGGCGAGGATGCGGGAGATGGCGAGACGCGCATTGAAGATGGTGGCGATGGCCTCCTCGGTGATGGGGCGTTCCTCTTCGAGGAAGACCGGGGGGAGGACCACCTTGGTCCACTGGATGCGAACGTCTTCAATGCCTTGATTCATGGGTTCTTTCTATATTGTGCGCGATGCGAAGCAGGGAAATGAAATAGCGGTCTTTCTTAGAATTTATCAGTTTTGTGACGCGCGGGCCTGCGCATCAGGCGGAAGAACATCTGCAGGTTCCTCCGCTCCCTGCCCCTTTGGCTTCGCTCAGGGTTCGGTCGGTCGGAATGACAGCGCTGTTGGTGTTAGCGGCGGGATTTACGTTTGGCGTCGGCGCGGGGCCAGTATTGGAACTCGTCGGCGTAGAGTTCGCCGTTGAGGTCGGCGACGCGCTGCGACATGCGGGTTTGTGCGTCGGCGATGGCCTGGTTGTAGATGACCGGGCCGATTTCTTCGAGGAGGAAATTGAGCAGAAGGCCGGCGGGCATATCGCCGATGGGATCGAGGTTCTCTTCGAAGTAACGCTGCATGGAAGCGATGGCGTCGATGCGTTGCTGCTTGGTGAGTTCCAGGGTGACCATGCGGACGGCTCCTCTAAACCAATTCATGGTAAGCGATCCGACGTAGTTTGCCGATGGCGAACACGATTGTGTGCAGCCTGTCACCTATCTGGAACAGTCTTAGAGTTAGAGTGAAGCATCAGAATCGGGACAGTCGCGCTGGAGGTTCATGGGCCACGGAGATTCAGTGAGGTTCAAGCCGTCGTGTTTAAGTGTGGTTGTGATCGCGTTCCTGGTCTCGCTGGCGGGCGGTAATCTGGGCGCGGTAGCGCAGACCAGTCAGCCGATTGACGCGCGGGCGGGTCAGCAGCAAGGGGGCGACGATCCGGTGCTAACGCAGCGACCGGCACCCAAGCCGAAGAGCCTCGTGATTCCCGAGGGCAAGATCAAGCTGGATGTTGTGGTCGATGACAGCGCGGGAAAGCCGGTGCTGGGGTTGCAGCCATGGGACTTCAAGATTCTCGATAATAACGATCCGCGCAAGGTGATGTCGTTCAGCGCATTCAGCGATTCCAGAGTCAGGGCGGATCCACCTGTCGAGGTGATCCTCGTGATGGATATGCTGAGCCTGCCTTTTCAGCAGGTTGCCTTCGTACGCGGAGAAATAGGAGAGTTTCTTCGCCAGAACGGGGGAAAGCTGAAGCAGCCGATGACGCTGGTTGTATTGAGCGATGCCGGTATCAGGTTTCAACCTCGGCCATCGACGGACGGGAATGCGATTGCGAGCGTAGTTGAGGGGATCAAGGGAAGCGTAAGCACGATCAACCCCGCGATGGGTGGGGGCGGTTACGTGGAGCGCTTTCAACGCTCGGCGAAAGCAATGGACAATATCGCGCAGAACGAAGCGAGGAAACCAGGAAGGAAGTTGTTGATCTGGGTGGGGCCGGGCTGGCCGATGCTAAGCCGGCCCGCGGATGGCTACTCCGAGAAGGAACAGCGGCGAAATTTTGCCAACATCATCGAGTTGTCGACGGCTTTGCGGCAAGCGCGCATTACGGCGTACAGCGTGGCGCCAGGCACGGGTGCAACTCCGAACGCGCTTTTTTACAGGACATTCTTAAATCCCGTGAGAACTTACAGGGACGCGGATTTTGGGAAGCTGGCGCTGAAGGTACTGGTGACGCAAACTGGCGGACGAATACTTGGGCCGGACAACGATCTGGTGGCACAGATCAACCGCTGTGTCGAAGATGCGAGCGCGTTTTATCAGATTTCGATTGACCCGCCCGCAGCGGAGCACCTGGATGAGTATCACGAGTTGAAGATTGTCGTGAACAAGCCGGGCGCTATAGTGCGGACAAATTCCGGGTACTACATTGAGCCGGCTGGAAACTAAATCTGGTATGTGAGTGCGCGCTGCCGAAGAGGGCCGATGAAGACCGACTGCGATCGGTCTATCTGCGCAGGAAATGCTTCTTACGTAGCAGCCAGACTCCTACGGCGAGCGTGAGCCAGACGAGAGTGGCGAGCGCGAAGACCACGAAGAGGCCGGTGCGCGGCAGCCATTTCCAAAAGACAAACGCGAAACCTGCCAAGCCGATGCAGCCCATCGCGGTGCCGAGGGCGTCAATGGCGGCGACAATGCGTCCGCGATTTGTTCCGTTGAAGCCGGCACGGGCTTTGTGCAGCTTTTCGTGCGCCTCGACGAGGCTCGCACTGGCGGGGAAGATGGCGGGAAAGGCAAGGAAGAAGCCGCCGATCACCGGGCCGAATCGATGCGCGATCAATCCGGCGATTACGCATACTGAACCGCCGAACGCGAAGCGGAGAATCCATTCGTGGAGATTGATGCCTTTGACCGCGGCGAGCCTGGCATGGACGATCATGGTGGCTACCTCACGATGAGCCAGAATGCGAACGAAACGGCAAACCAGACAGGCATGAGAAATACGGTTGCCGCGAGAGCTGGCGGTTTGAGACGAATCAGCACGATGCATACGCATGAGGCATAGAGCAGGAATGCAATCGCGCCGTAGATCATGGAGCGCGCCTCGATGGCCGCGTAGGTTTTGCCGTGGGCCGAGATGGTGATGCCGATGGTTGCGAGCGCGATAGAGGGAGCAGCGCCGAAGAGACCGGCGAAGCTCTTGGGGCGATAGATCTCGGCGAGGACGGCGAAGAAGCTGACGATAACGCCGCCGATCAGAAAACGCACGATGAGTTCGGAAAGGTGCATGGGCAGGCGAACCTCAGGCGGCTCGCTGCGCTTTGTGGATCATGCGCATTGCGGCGTCGACTTTTTTGCAGCCGAGCAGCTTGTATTTCTTGCCCTCGAGACGGTGGTAGTTGACGAAAAACTCTTCGAGTTCGCGGAGGAATTTTTTGGGCAGGTCGGACAGACGCTTGATGTAGGCGAATTCGTGATT
Source organism: uncultured Acidobacteriaceae bacterium (assembly GCA_963782775.1). GTDB lineage: Bacteria > Acidobacteriota > Terriglobia > Terriglobales > Acidobacteriaceae > Telmatobacter. The sequence continues at coordinate 417,559 of CAWALE010000008.1, read as the reverse complement.
CACTTCGGCAATGGCGAGAAGGCGGTCGTTGCGAATGGTCTTTTTTCCGTCGGCCTGCTCCCCCTCAATAATGCCGATGAGGCGGGCACGAACGGCGATGCCGGGAAAGGCCGGCTCGTCCATGAGAAGGAGAACGTCGATGGGGTCGCCGTCTGGAGCGAGGGTGCGGGGAAGGAAGCCAAAGTCGTAGGGGAAGGCCATTCCAGCAGGTAGAACCTTTTTGACGGTGAAGATGTTCTGCTTTTCATCGTAGGCGAACTTGTTGCGACTGCCTTTCGGGGTCTCAATGATGACCTGGATGGTTCCGTCGGATTTGTTCACAGGTTTCAGAAGGGTTGGATTTTTAAGGCTTTTGGCTGGCTTCTTGGCCATTGCATGCTCCATCGGTTCACGAATTTGTTAACAGTGACTGAGAGAGCCAGGGGATTGATTCGGTTGCCCTAAGGGGCAGGTATGCAACTCGGGGCCGTTGGGAACCTGTTCCGGAACTTGACAGTGTTGCAGTGAGATTTCTAAGATTAAGAAGGACAATCCTACCCATTTACGGCTCTAAGCATCTCATTATGGGAGGATTAGCTGACCTGTATAACGGGTTGGCGGGTCCTGATGAGGTAGTTGATCAGATGCCTGAGACGCGCGTGAGTCCGCGGGAGCGGCTGGTTCTTACGGCGATTATCGAGCTCTATATCGCTACCGGTGAGCCGGTGGCCTCTCAGGCTGTGGCTGACCATTTTGCGCACAAAGAAGGATTGAGTTCGGCGACTATCCGCAACGTGATGGTGTCGCTGAGTGACGGCGGTCTGCTGGAGCAGCCGCACACTTCGGCAGGAAGAGTGCCGACCGCGGCGGCGTTTCGCTACTACGTGGAGCAGATCACGCGGCCGGAGGCTCCGATGGGGCGCATGGGAGTGGTTGGAGCTTCATTTGCGCACCTGCCCCAGAGCGGGATCCCGCTAAGCGAGGAACGCCGGGGGCAGATCGAGGAAGGCTTCTCGGGAGTCTCGAGTTCGAATGAGTACCTGGAACGAACATCGCATGTGCTGGCGCTGATTTCGAGCGGCCTGGGCGTAGCGCTGGCCAGCAGTCCGGCAGAGCAAGTGCTGGAACATATTCATTTTTCGCGGTTGTCGGCTGGGCGGGTTCTTGCGGTTCTGGTAACTAGGGCTGGGGCGGTGCTAGACAGAGTTTTGGTTCTAGACCGGGAGCTGACGCATCTAGAACTAGAGACCGCGGCACGGTATTTGAACGAGACGTTTCACAATTGGCCGATTGACCGGATACGGACCGAAATTGCGCGCCGTATGGAAGCGGAACGGGTGGCGTACGACCAGTTGCTGGCTTCGGTTGAGGAACTTTGCCGCAAGGGTGCGTTGACGCTGGAAGATGCGACGTCGGTGCTCTACGTGGAGGGCAGGGCGAATCTGATCGCGGCAGAGGTGGACCGAGAGCGACTGAAGCAGATGCTGCTGGCGCTGGAGGCCAAGCAGCGGCTGGTGGATTTGCTGACCGCGTACGTGAGCGGCAGCCAGCAGGAAGTACGGGTTGTGGTTGGACTGGATGAGGCTTCCCCGGCGATGCAGGACCTGGTTCTGATCGGGTCGCCGGCCCGGCTGGGTGGGAGCAGCCTGGGAACGGTAGCAGTGATTGCGCCGACCCGCATCCAATACCAGGAGATGATCCAGGCAGTGCGATACGTGGCAAGACTCTCGGAGCGCCTGCTGGAGATTCCATCTCAGTAGAAGACTGAAGGATCGACGAGGATGTAGCGCGGAGGCGGCTCCGCACGCAGTGGAGCTTTGCGCTGCCGAAGATAGCTGAAAAAGACCGGCGGGTGTCGAGGAATTTATCATTGAGCAAGAAGAGAAACATTTGGGGAATACGTAGAGATATGCCAGAGAAGGAAGCAGAGTTGTCGGCGTTGGAGAATGTAGAAGCAATGGTGCCTGAAGAAGGTGCGGAAGATGCGGCTGCGGGTGAGTTGCAGGCCGAAGAGACGACTGTCGGCGGAGCGGAGTTCGGACAGCTTCAGGCGGAGAATGACGAGCTGAAGAAGGAACGCGACCAACTGAAGGACCGCCTAGCGCGGCTTCAGGCGGAGTTTGAGAACGCGCGCAAGCGAGCGGAAAAAGAGAAAGCCGATTTCAGAGACTTCGCGCTCGGCTCGGTGGTAGAGCAGTTTCTGCCTGTGTTGGATAACTTTGAACTGGCGCTGAAATCGACAGGCTCGCTGGATCAGTTGCGTGCGGGCGTCGAATTGATTGTGAAGCAGATGGAAGAGGTTTTGCGCGGGTTGCAGGTGCAGCCAGTCGCGACCGTAGGTGAAGAGTTCGATCCGCGGCATCATGAAGCGATGGGCTCGGTGGAGCGCGAAGATCTGCCGGATCAACACGTGGCGGAGGAGATTCGCCGTGGGTATCGGCTGCGCGAGAAGTTGTTGCGGCCAGCGCTGGTGCGCGTAGTATCCAACCCAAAACAGACGAGCGAGTGAACGCAAGTGGCGATCAATCTGCCGACGTTTCCGGGCTAGTGAGCGGGCGCGGCAAACAGAGAGAGCGCGGGTTGGGACCTGTGCCTACATCGAGAAAAGGTTGCGAAGGGTTTGAATACCAGAGTGAGTAAAGCAGATTATTACGAGGTGCTCGGAGTATCGCGGGGCGCCAGCGACCAGGAATTGAAGAGCGCATATCGCAAACTCGCGCTCAAATTTCATCCGGATCGCAATCCGGGGAATCACGCTGCGGAAGAGAAGTTCAAAGAAGCCAGCGAAGCCTACCAGGTACTTAGCGACGGCGACAAGCGCGCCGCCTACGATCGCTATGGTCACGCGGGTGTGAACAATGGCGGGCCCGGTGGATTCGGTGGGTTCTGGGCGCGGTGGACCTGGGTGATATTTTCGGCGACTTGTTCGGCGAGATGTTCAACGCGGGCGGGCAGCAGCGTAATGCACGGCAACAGCGCGGCGACGATCTGCGCTTTGACCTGGCGATCGATTTCGAAGATGCGATCTTCGGAACCGAGAAGGAAATCAAGATCCGCCGACTTGAGGCTTGCGAGACCTGCAAAGGAACAGGCAGCGCTTCGGGGCGCGGACCGTCTGTTTGTTCGCAATGCCATGGCCGCGGACAGATTCGCTACCAGCAGGGATTCTTTTCAGTGGCCCGGACCTGCAGCGCGTGCGCGGGTAGAGGGTCGATTATCAGCGATCCCTGCCAGATTTGCCGCGGGGAAACGCGGTTGACGAAGGAGATCAAGCTTACCGTCAAGGTGCCGCCGGGCGTGGAAGAGGGAACGCGCATTCGCTATACCGGTGAAGGCGATGTGGGCCGCGGTGGATCGCAGAGCGGCGATCTGTACGTGGTGCTGGCGATTCGGAGCATGACTTCTTCGAGCGCGAAGGGCAAAACCTGCACTGCGTTATTCCGATCAGCTTTCCGCAGGCGGCGCTGGGAGCGGATATTGAGATTGCCGGCGTTGATGGAGCGGTGATGCTGAAGGTTCCCGAGGGCACACAAAGCGGAAAGGAACTGCGCATTCGCGGCAAAGGTGTGCCGTATCTGAACGAAAAGGGACGCGGCGATTTGATCGTGAAGGTCGTAGTGCAGATTCCGAAGAAGTTGAGCAAGGCACAGCGAGATCTGATTGGCGAATTGGGCAAGTCCATGGCAGTGGAGAACAAGCCGACGTCGCCGGGAATTCTGGATAAGATGAAGGATCTTTTCAGCTAGGGCGTTTTGATCTTCGGAATTCGTGCGTGCGGCGCAATCTCGTTCTGTGCGATCGAGAGCGTTGGCATCGGACTCCCATAATACTCGGCAAGATTCATGTTGCAAGCAGCACGATCAAAGCAACGGCGACACCCATTACCAGGCTTGCGGCGTCAGTAAGAGCGAACGCGACCGGATCTTCGTCGAGTTTGCCGCGCGACGCCAGCAGCCATACCCGGCACAGCCAGAGAACCATAAAAGGCACAATCAGCCATAGCCGCTGCGGATGGTGATAGAGGGCCGTGACATCCTGGCTGCTGATGTAGTTGGCAAAAACGACGACGGCCGCGAACGCACTGGCAGTTCCAAAGGCTCGGATCTGTTCTATGTCGCTCATCAGATACCCGCGACCATTTTTGAGTTGCGCACCGCTCAGCTGGAAATTCTCCAACTCAGCAAAGCGCTTGACAATGGCAAGCGAGAGAAACAGGAAGATGGCAAAACCGGCGAGCCAATGAGAGATGAGAGTATCTGTTGCCGCGCCCCCGGCGAGGAGGCGCAGAGTGTAGAGGCCGGAAAGAACTACCACGTCTACGAGAGCAATGCTCTTCAAATAGAGGGAATAGAAAAGCGTCGAACCCAGATAAAGAAGCAGCCAGAAGGAAAATGCAGCTGGAAGGAATTGTGCTGCGGCAAAGCCTATCGTGAGCAGCAGGACAATCGCAACGAGACCACTGGCAGGTGCAAGGTCGCCAGAGGCAAAGGGACGCAGACGCTTTTTGGGGCTGCGCCGGTCGGTTTCGATATCGAGGAGATCGTTGAGAATGTACGTTCCGGATGCCGTGCAGCAAAAACAGACGAACGCCAGGAGGGCTGACCCAAGCAGGCGGGCGGAGTGATTGTGAGCGAGGAGCGGCGGAAGGAGAACGAGCAGGTTTTTGGCCCACTGATGGGGTCGAAGCGCATTAACGAGTGACAGCAAAAACTGGCTTCGTTCCTCAAACGCATGGGAAGGAGAAATTCCCTGTGCGCGAAGCTTGGCGCGCAGACTTCGGCTTGGATTTGCGACCATGGATTCGGCGGCTCCAGCCATCACCGGCAGATCGAGAGTGTCGTTGCCGACGTAGATGAAGCCGCTGTTTCGGAACCGACGGCGCAGGCTGTCGAGTTTTGTGCTGCCGGTCAGGTTTTGAGTGCCATCGCTGGCCAGAACATCCTGAAAAACCTCAAGGTGATCGGCAATGCGCCGGGCGAGACGAACGTCTGCGCCGGTTGCCAAATAGATCTCGCGGCCCCGCGCCTGTTCCTTCTGGAGAAACTGCAGCAACTTTCGGTTATAGGGCAGGTGCGCGACGTCGAGGGCAACATGTTCGGTGACGAAGGCTTTGAACGCGGCCTTGCCGCGCAGGACGTGCGCGGGGAGGCGCAGCAGCAGGAGGGGGTGGGTGCGGGCAAGCACCAGGAGGGAGTCGATCAGGGTATCCGACTTGACCAGAGTGCCATCGAGATCGACGCAAAGAGGCTTGAGATCTGTAGTTGTGGGATCCGGCCGAGACAGGATTTGCGGCAACCGTTACCTCGTGTGCAATTGACGAAGAGAGCCTGGCAATCGTGATCCTGTTGCTTATTTCCGACTGCCACGACAAAGCGAGGATTCACGAGTGCGACACTCCCCGGAACGGCTCAAGTATACAGCCACGACGGAGCAGCGAATGACGAACGAGTAATCGCCTGTTCCGTCAATCTGTTGCGGGCGCAAAGGGCACGGGCAGCGCTATAATCGCCCAGATGCCGCTCAACCCACATCAGTTATCGATCACTACGAGATCATTGCGCTTATTGGGTCGGGAGGCATGGGTGAGGTGTATCGCGCACGCGATACACGCTTGAATCGCGATGTAGCGATCAAAATACTGCCGGGATTGTCGACCGCCGATTCGGACCGGCTGCGAAGGTTCGAGCAGGAAGCACGGGCGGCGGCCGCGTTGAACCATCCCAATATTCTGGCGGTTTACCAGATGGGGTCGCACGAGGGAACTCCTTACCTGGTATCGGAGTTGCTGGAAGGCGAAACGTTGCGCGACAGATTGAAGCGCGGCTCACTGCCTGTTCGGAAGGTTGTCGATTACGGAATACAAATTGCGAAGGGACTGGCGGCGGCGCACGAGAAGGGAATCGTTCATCGCGACCTGAAGCCGGAGAACCTGTTCCTGACAAAGGATGGCCACGCCAAGATATTGGATTTCGGTCTGGCGCGATTGACGCAGCCAAAGGAATCGGAACTGGGGCAATCCACGCAGGAAGTGCAGACCGTGGCAGGCATGCTGATGGGCTCGATGGGATACATGTCTCCGGAGCAAGTGCGTGGACAGCCAGCGGATCAGAGATCCGATATCTTCACTTTCGCCGCAGTGCTTTACGAGATGCTGACGGGACAACGGGCATTTCAGAAAGCAACGTCAATCGACGCTATGACTGCGATTTTGAATGAGGAGCCAACGCCTCTCGTGCAGCTCATGCCGAATGCACCTCCCGGACTTGAGAGAGTGTTGCAGCGTGGCCTGGAGAAGAACCCGGAGCAGCGGTTCCAGTCGGCCTCGGACCTGGGTTTTGCGCTGGAGGCGGCAGCGGGCCCCCTGCAGTCGGTGTACACGTCGAACTACCGGATAGAAAGTAAGCGGCCGGCGATGTCGCGCAGGTTTCTTCTCACGATTGGCGCAGCTGTACTGGTAATGCTTGCAGTGGTCGCGTACACGTGGTTACGGCCAGTGCCAGAACCGCAGGTCGCCAACTATGTTCAACTGACGCACGATGGATTGCAGAAGTCGCTGATCGGTTCGGATGGATCGAGGCTGTTTCTGACAATCCTCGATTCCGGCGTGGAGGAGACGGCGGCCGTTCCGATTACCGGTGGCGAGGCGACACGAATCGCGTTGCCAGGGCCGACGATGTTTCCGGTGGATCTTTCGCCAGACGGTTCTTCTTTCCTTGTGGTGGAAGGAAGCGGGTATCCCGCGACAGGACCTTTGTGGAGCTTGCCTGTGCTGGGGGATTCTCCCAGGCGCCTGGGAGATGCGGCAGGACATGTTGCAGCATGGTCGGAAGACGGGAAACTCCTGGCGTTCGGAAAAGGAGTAGACGTCTACCTGGCCAAAGGGGACGGGACCGAGACGCGAAAGCTGGCGACAATGAAGAACCTCGTCTCCGGGTTGGCGATTTCGCCAGATGGTTCGCGGGTGCAGGTGGAAACAGAGGAGATATCGCAAAGTGGAACGAGCCTTGTGGTTGGAGAGAGATCGATCTGGGAAGTGCCAACCAATGGGTTGGAGCGGACGGCGCTAATTCCAGAATGGCAAAACACGAACGAATGTTGCGGCAGATGGACTGCGGACGGAAGGTACTTCGTCTTTCAATCGGAGGGGCAGATCTGGACGCTGCCGGGTGAGAGGCGATTCCTGCAGAAAAGAGCAAAACCGATCCAATTGACGTCGAGCCCGATGCAACTGCAGTCGCCGCTGCCGAGCAAGGATGGGAAAAAGCTGTTTGTCGTTGGAATGACTTTTCGTGGCGAGTTGACTTCATTCGATGTGAAGACGGGCAAGCCTTCACTCTTCCTTGGTGGAATTTCAGCCGACTGGGTGGACGCATCGCGGGATGGCAAGCAGGTTGTCTATGTTTCTTATCCGCAGGGAGACTTGTGGAAGAGCAATGCGGATGGAGCGAATCGGAGTCCACGTTCGCTCCGGTGAAGCCGGTGCTGCCGCGTTGGTCTCCTGATGGACTGACGATACTTTTCTTCGATTTTCCGGGTGGTCCGAACAAGCCGGGAAAGATGTACGAGATGCCGGCGGCCGGGGGCACTCCGCGGGAATTGATCCCGGACGACAGGCAGAATGAGCAGGACGCAACCTGGTCGGCAGATGGGAAGCAGATTGCGTACGCAGGCGACGCGAACGATGCGATCGTCGGGAGCAGCGGTTCGGCGATCAAAGTGCTGAATGTGGAGACAGCAAAGACCTCAGTGTTGCCTGGTTCGCAAGGGATGTTCTCGCCGCGTTGGTCTCCGGATGGACGCTACATTGTCGCGATGACCGCCGACTCAAGCAAGCTGATGCTGTTTGATTTCCAGACACGGAGTTGGAAGCACATAGCGAGCGGGACGCTGAGCTGGCTGAACTGGTCACGCGATGGGCAGTATGTTTACGTGAAGGATCTCTCGGACAAGGGTTCGGTGGAGCGGGTTCGTGTTCCGGACGGAAAAGTGGACCGGCTCGTGGACCTGAAGGATTTCGTGCTGACGGGGCTTGGCGGTGGCGCTGTGTCGGTGGCGCCGGATGGTTCGCCGCTTCTGCTGCGCGATCGAGGGACACAGGATATTTATGCGCTCGACTGGGTGCAGCCGTAAGTCCGGCAGCAAATCTTCTTAATCTGTTTGGAAGAGGGGTTGGTGGAGCTGAGCGGGATCGAACCGCTGGCCTCCTCGTTGCGAACGAGGCGCTCTCCCAGCTGAGCTACAGCCCCACGACTTATTTAGTTTACCAGCGAGCGGGCAATCGGCAAAGCGGCGCTCCGCGCTTTCACGCTTTGGATGAGATTGGATGGCCCGGGCAAGAAGGCGCGGTCAAATCTAATAGTAATAGGGCGTTTTGAGGGCCCACGGCGACTTGGGGTAGCGGCGGTGGAGGAGTTCGAAGGCGGCTTTGCTGACGGGCGTGTACTCGGATTTGTCAGATCCTGAATAAGTCTGGCAGGCGTAGTGGCCGCGCGGACCACGAGGGCGAGAGCCTCGGGAATGTTGGAGTCGTCGGGGTGGGCTTTTGCGTAGTCGAGGACTCGCTGGCCGATGACGACGACAGAGTCAGGAAGCTGCTGGAGTTGCTGGTATTCGGAGCCGGCACGGGAGAGAGCATCTGCTGGCATGAACCCGAGTCGGCTGGATCCGGCGTTGGCTTTGCCTCGCCGAGAATACTGGCTTTGGCCCCATGGTTTGCACCACCAGTTGTTTCGCAAGCTCATCGAAGTAGCTGTAGCTGGCCACGCGCGGAATTCCGGTTTCAAGGTAAGGCCGAATGCCGGGGTTGCGAAGGATGGCGAAATTGGCCGGGAAGCCGATGCTGGAACCGGCGGTATCGCGGATCGCTTTGGGCAGGGACGGCGAAAGCTTTGCGGCGTTTGCTGAGTCCTGCAGGAGGATGGTCCGGGTCCATGCGGCGACGGCAATGTTTTGGCGGAGGTTGGCGGGAAGGCTTGGTTGAAGCTGGCGGCTTCGATGAGGAGATCGATCGGCGTTTTCTGGTTCAGCACCAATCGGCATCTTCGTTGAGCTGCGGCATCTTGAGTTCTGGACAATCTGCTTCTCTGTTCACAGCGCGCGCTCTCTCGTTGCATTGGCCATGCAGATCCTAGGCTCCTTGCGATTCGGTTTTAAGCGGAGACCGGGGCGCGTAGACAAGGAACTCGCTGAAGTTGCGCGCTACGGCCATGCGTTCGCCGAGGAGCGCGTTCAGGGTGGAGCTGGGTTTCTGACGCTGCAATGAGGGCAGGGCGGCGTCGAGCAAAGTGCGTGCTTCATCGGTGCGCTTGAGGGCGGTGAGCAGGCGAACACGATGGAAGAAGGCGGTGTCGTACGCGGGTGAGCCGGGCGGATCTTCGCGGCTTCGTTGATGAGGTCGGGTGCGAATGCGTCGGACGGGCCAGCCTTGTCGAGAGCGACCACGAGCCAAGGAAGTGCGTGGCTTTGCTGCCATGCGGCGTAGGCTGTGGCTCCTGTTGCTCCTCCGCGCCAGGCTGCGATCCACGCGAGCAGTGGTGGCGGATTGGAGGTCTCGACCCGCTTTACAAGAAGCCAGTTGAGATCCCTGATGTCGTTCGCAAAGTTCGGATCGGACTCCGGTCCGGCAAGTGCGACACCGATCTCCTTTGCGCGCTGTTTGGGCTCGGTGCGTATGCGGATGAAGTTGAGCTCGTCCTGGATGATGGCGCGCGATGGCTTGGTGGGGTATGGCGCTGCAGAATCGACTCCAGCATTTGTTGAGCAACGCTGCATTGTGTCGGCATCGTCAGCTGGCGAGATCGCCACTGTACGGATTGGTTGCCTTGCCCATGGCGAAGGCTTTGCGCACCATGGCGCGGGCGGCGAGATAGGGACCCCACGCGGCCCAGGGTGAACTGCCGTCGGCGGCGATGGCTGCGAATTGGCGGACGGCTTCATCGAATTGCTTTGCATAGAAGGTGGCGGAGGCGATCTGATATGCGCGATCAGCTTTGAGCAGGGAGGGGCTGTCGGATGCGACAGGCGCGGGGATCACGGCGGTCTTGCCAGTGCAATTCGAGAAGACTGCGTCCTGGCCGTGGATCCAATTGACCAGAGACGGGCTTTGCTTGCCCCATGTGTCGGCGCGCTTCGTCAACGTGAGCGTTGCATTTTGAAATGCAGGGCCGGGGCAATTGAGATAGCCCTCGTCGAGGGACAGGGTGCCGTCATAATCGGTGAGGAAGGAGGTTTCTGTTCTCCGGGTGTGCCGTCCGGAATATACTTTGCGCGCTCTCTGAGCCATTGGCCGAAGGGTTGGGCGTTTTCCTCCGCTTCCTTTCTGGCTTTTTGCGCTGCGGCGATCTGTTCCGGTGTGAGATTCCGGTAATCCACGACAGCGTGGGGTTGACTGGTGGTCGGTTCGTAAGCGCTACGTTCTGCGTCGGAGAGTTTTCCGCCGTTCAGATAGCGATAGGCGACGGCGTATTCATTCGAGTCGTATCCGGCCTGCAGAATGCCGAGCTGCCCCTTGGCGAAAGACGCGAGGTCGTCGGGGCTTGTGGTACTGACAAAGACGTCGTCTTCAAACCACGGACCGCAGGCCTCGACGTTGCCGATGGGGGACAAGAGCACAACCACTACGAGCGCAGCAATGGCGAAAAAGCGAGTTCTCATGGAAGTCTCCGAGCAAGATCGTCGGGCGGGTTGTTGCGCCAGCCGTGATCGGGGAAGACGTAGATGCGCTTGCCGGCGAGGTTGGATGGCCACGGTTCGTCGGTGGAAACGCCGGTTGAGGTACGGCAGAGCGGTTCGTGGATCTGGAAGTCGTCGACGGATGGCGGAGCGCGGCTATGGTCGGGCTCCATGCGAAACATCATGGGGACGGCTTCATCTACGGGAAGGTCGCGGATCCAGCTATCCCAACTGCACCATGAGGCGAGGGCAGTGATGGAGAGGGGAAGATCGGCAGGCATCTGACGGCGGAGATCGAAGAGGAGATCACGATAGAAGGAACGCTGTGACCGGGTTGCGTCGAAGTCGATCTGGAGGGCGGCGATGCCGGACTCGCGCGCAGAGATAAGGATCGATTGAATCGCATCGTTGCGATTTTCATCGTTGAGGATTGCTGTTGATGGCGCTTCGATGCGGACGACGGCGATGCGCGTCGCGGATGCAGGAAAGACGAGGGCATTGCGGCGGGGTTGCGAATGGACAGTGAGACCGATGGTCAGAGTCTGGTCGAGGTAGGCAACGGCGAAGCGGTGCGTGTCGATGGCGTGCAGGTCTTCGCGGCGCTCCCATGCCCAGAGGGTGATTCGCGGAAACGCGGAGAGACGGCCTTGGGGATGCGGGAGTGCGTCGGAATGAATGCCGAGGAAGCAAAGAAGCGCGATGAGGGCGCAGGAGACGCCATTCCAGGGCTTGGCGGAGGTGGGCATCGTGGTTGCTGTCCACAATGCACCAGAGGGGGTAAAGAAAGCAAGGGCGTGCGCCGGTTAGAAGAGCAACTGCACGTTCCTCCGCTTCGCTTCGCTCCGGTCGGAATGACGAAGTTCTGTTTTGATCAAAACACAAAGGCCGGGGGCTATGCCCCGGCCTTTTGCCAGCTGCTGGAAACCAGTACCACCTAGACCCCAGAGCTGGAATGTTTGACTAAAGCTGATTCATATTGGCGAGGAACTCGGCGTTGTTGCGGACTTTCTCGAGGCGGCTGATGAGCAACTCCATCGCTTCGACGGGCGACAACGGGTTGAGGACCTTGCGCAGAATCCAGATGCGCTGCAGATCTTCCTTGGGGATGAGCAGTTCTTCCTTACGAGTACCGGAGCGCTGGATATCGATGGCCGGGAAGACGCGCTTGTCGACGAGCTTGCGGTCAAGGATGATTTCCATATTGCCGGTGCCCTTGAATTCTTCGAAGATGACTTCGTCCATACGGGAACCTGTATCGACGAGCGCGGTGGCGATGATGGTGAGCGATCCGCCTTCTTCAATGTTGCGGGCCGCACCAAAGAAGCGCTTCGGGCGCTGGAGAGCATTGGAGTCGACGCCGCCTGACAGTACCTTGCCCGATGGAGGCACGATGGTGTTGTAGGCGCGGGCGAGACGAGTGATTGAGTCGAGCAGGATGACGACGTCGCGTTTGTGCTCGACGAGGCGCTTGGCCTTTTCGATGACCATTTCGGCAACCTGCACGTGGCGGGCTGCGGGCTCGTCGAACGTGGAACTGATGACTTCGCCTTTGACGGAGCGCTGCATGTCGGTGACTTCTTCGGGACGCTCGTCGATGAGCAGGACGATGAGGACGACTTCAGGCTGATTGGCCGTGATGGAGTTTGCGAGCGACTGCAGCAGCATCGTCTTGCCGGTACGAGGCGGAGCGACGATTAGACCGCGCTGACCTTTGCCAACCGGAGTAAGCAGATCCATCACGCGACCGCTGACGGCTTCGCGCACGGTCTCAAGCTTGATGCGCTCCTGCGGGTAGAGCGGCGTCAGATTGTCGAAGAGGATCTTGTTGCGCGTCTCTTCAGGCGACTCGAAGTTGATGGCCTCGATCTTCACCAGGGCGAAGTATTTCTCGCCTTCATGGGGAGGCCTGACGTTGCCGCTGATGGAATCGCCGGTTTTGAGGTCGAACTTGCGAATCTGCGATGGAGAGACATAGATGTCGTCGGGGCCGGGCAGATAGTTGTAGTCGGGAGAGCGGAGGAACCCGTAGCCGTCGGGCAGGATTTCAAGCACACCATCGGCAAAGATGTGGCCTTCTTTTTCGCTCTGGGCCTGAAGAATTTTGAAGATCAGGTCCTGCTTGCGGAGGCCGCTGGCGCCCGGGATCTCCAGGGTGCGCGCAATGCGGCTCAGTTCAGTAATGTTTTTTTCTTTGAGTTCGGCGATCGTCATGTTCACCTGCGGAAGGGGGTAAGTGGGAGACCCGAGAGGAGGAAGTACTCCAGAAAAAAATAGGCGGGGTTTAAGAGTTGCGGTTGTGTTGCAGCTCTGCGCTAAAGCAAAAAACCTAAATAAGGATGGGCTTTAACACAGGATGGAAGCGGCCAATCAGGTTTGCGGAATGGCCGCCCAAGAAATGTCTGGCTTAACTTACTCAATCATACAGGAGATGCCGTTACGCTGCACGACGGGTTTCAACGGGCCGAGCCGCGGGAACGCTGACCTGCGCGAGGGTGCCGGGGTTGGTGGAATGGAAGCGGACGAGGACTTCGTTTGTGGTGTCCTGCAAGCGAGTGCTTGGCTTGTGGAGCATCCGGGTAGCTTTGCTGGCAAGCTGGCAGAGCTGGTAACGATTGGTCACGTGAGACAGTGCACCAAATACTAAATCAGAACGCATGAATTGAATCTCCTTCCGGATCTGTCCGATTGGCACTGCTTTGGTGCTCTCGGTACAGTCGTTTGATAGATATAAGATCGAGCTGCTGCCCCAAACAGCCTGTCCTCCCCTTTAGACGCACGAATTGGGCATCAAGTTGAAAAAACTTTTGCCGCAAAGCAGTGTTCTTTGGGAACAGGCAGCTTGCCCTGTAACGGATAGAAGTGATTGCAGCGACGAGCTTTGCGCCTGGCAGTTTTCAGCCTCTGCGGAACCCCGTACACACCCTGCCACCTGTGGATGTCTTCAGGCCCGAAGTTGGAGGCGGAAAAAGCGGAAAAACGCTCGATCGCGCTATGCAATCTTCCCCTATGGATGGCACTCATGAATGTATAACGAGGCTGTTTTAGGGTCAACATGTTTTTTGTGATTTTGACGGAGAGGAATGGCAAGGTTGCCGAGTTTTCCCGAGGTCATTAAATGTTTATTTATGTGATGTTTAAGTCAATATTGGGGCGGGAGTGGATCAGAAGAGTGCGCCCGAATCCTCTTTCTCAAATTAACGAACCATTGGAGTTACAGACGATGTGTGACGGGCATCACTCGAGTTGCCACTCGCACCTTCAAGCCCAATAACTGCGGTCCAGAGTGCGGTACTGAATTGCCTCAGCGAGGTGGGAGACTGCGAGCCGATCAGCACCTTCGAGGTCTGCAATGGTGCGCGCAACTTTAAGGATGCGATCGTGCGCGCGAGCGGTGAGGCCCTGCTGTTGCATAGCGCGCTCGAGAAGGCGTTCGGCATCGGGCCCGAGTTCGCAGTGAGCGCGGATCTGGCGGGTGGACATCTGGGCGTTGGAGAAGACCTTGTCGCCGGACTTCTTGAACCGGGTTCGCTGCCGATCGCGGGCTGCCATGACGCGGGTGCGAATCTCGGCAGAACCTTCGGCGGCTGCCCCGCCGCGGAGCTCCTTATATTGAACGGCTGGAACCTCGATATGTATATCGATACGGTCGAGGAGCGGGCCGGAGATCTTTGCGACGTAGCGCTGGATCATCGGCGGGGTGCAGAGGCACTCGCGCGATTTGTCGTTGAAATATCCACAGGGGCACGGGTTCATGGCGGCCGCGAGCATGAAGCGCGCCGGAAAGCTGAGGGACATGGAGGCGCGGGCGATGGTGACGGTGTGGTCCTCGAGCGGCTGGCGCATGACTTCGAGCACGTTCCGGGGGAACTCGGGCAGTTCGTCGAGAAAGAGGAGGCCGTTGTGGGCGAGGGAGACTTCGCCGGGACGCGGGACGATGCCGCCGCCGATGAGACCGGCGTCGGAGATGGTGTGATGCGGCGAGCGGAAGGGGCGCTGGGTAACGAGCCCGGCCGAGGCATCGAGGACTCCGGCGACGGAGTGGATCTTGGTGGTCTCCAACGCTTCTTCGAAGGTGAGCGGAGTGAGGATGGAGGGCAGGCGCTTGGCCAGCATGGTCTTGCCGGAACCGGGAGGGCCGATCATGAGGATGTTGTGGCTGCCGGCGGCGGCGACTTCGAGAGCACGCTTGGCGGTCTGCTGACCGCGGACGTCTTTGAAGTCGACGGAGAAATGTTGGAGTTCGCCGAGAAGCTCTTCAGTCTTTACCCGAAAGGGTTCGCGCTGCACCTGACCGACGACAGTGGAGTTGAGCAGATCGATCACATCGAGCAGAGAGGCAACCGGGTAGACGTTGACGCCTTCGACGACGGCGGCTTCGGCAGCGTTAGCGGCAGGAAGGATGAGGTTGGGAATGTTTTTCTCTCGCGCGAGGATGGCGACAGGCAACATGCCGGGGATTGCGCGCACACTGCCGTCGAGTCCCAATTCGCCGACGAGCAGGAAGCGATCAACGTTGTCGACGCGCAGCGCGCCGTAAGCGCCGAGGATTCCAACGGCGATCGGAAGATCAAATCCGGAGCCTTCCTTTTTCAAGTCGGCGGGAGCGAGATTGATGGTGATGAAAGTGGGCGGAATGGTGTAGCCGGAGTTCTTGATGGCGGCTCGCACGCGATCGCGACTTTCCCGTACCGCCGCATCGGGCAGGCCTACGGTGTGAAAGACGTCTTTCTCAGCAACAACGCCGCTGTAATCAACTTCTACGTCGATTAAGTTAGCGTCGATTCCATATACGGCTGCACTAAGGGCTTTAAATAGCATGGCGGTAATTTTGCGTGAGTTTAGCAGACGCCATGCGGGTAAGGATGGGCTGCTCGTCACAGGTGTGGGAGCAGCCCTGGCTTATTGGTTGGCGTAACTGATATTGACTTAGCGCGAAGTGACTGGCCCCTCGGCCATGGTGGCCTGGCGTCCGGTTTGAGCAACATCTTTGTTATCAGGCACGGATTTGCTGTCGACCGTTTTTACCTTGGTTGCGGTCGTAGCTTTCTGGCCGGAGTCCTGCTTACCGCGCGCTTCGTATCCCGCGACTCCGTCGACTGAGCCGATGGAAAGGCCCTTGCCGCCGTTCATTTGCGATTCGACAGGCTGAAGGCCAAAGGAAGTTTGCCAGGGACCATGCATGTCGGTGTCGCCCTCATCGCCTTCGCCGGTGGAGGCGTTGAAGTACTCGTCCACAAGCTTGGACGTGACGGCGAGGCGGCCGATGGAGAACGGAGGCTTCTCCAGGCTTTCGAGCGCGGCCGAGAATGCTTTCATGTGGGTTATTTCGCGCGTCATGAGGAACTGGAGAGCATCGACGGTGCCCGGATCGTCTGTGTGGTTGATGAGGCGTTCGTAGACGATCTTGGCGCGAGCTTCTGCAGCGATGTTGCTGCGGAGATCGACGTCGAGCTCGCCGGTGATCTTGAGGTAGTCACCGGTCCAGGCGTTGCCCATGGAGTTGATGAGAGCGAGGCCGCCACCACCTGCGATACACACCAGCGGATCAGCTTCCGCGGCTTCACGTTTCTCCTTCATCGGTTTCAAGTGCATGCGAATGAGTGCGCCGACGATTTCAAGATGGCTAAGTTCTTCAGTGCCAATATCAAGCAAAAGGTCCCGACGGGCCAGATCGTCGACGCAGTTCCAGCCCTGGATGGTGTATTGCATTGCGGCTGCCAATTCTCCATTGGCTCCGCCGAATTGTTCGAGAAGCATATTGCCAAAGGCCACGTCCGGAGTTCCAACGTCGACCGTGTACATGAGTTTCTTCACGTGGTGATACATCCATTCCTCCGATTCGAGATCAACTCTCGAAGGCGGGTTAGATGCGCGCAACGGTGAAGCAAGTTCGTTGCGAGGAGTGGGTATTTGCCTCCTTCAGCAAGGCAATCTGACTGCCACTCCTCGCAGGGAATACAATCTTCTGCGTGACTACGAGTCTTTTCGATCTTTACAAGCTTGGCGTTGGGCCTTCGAGTTCGCACACCATGGGTCCGATGCGCGCAGCCTGCCGCTTTGCGCGTGAGCTAGAGTCGCATAGCGAACTCGAGAAGGTGGACCGGGTGCAGGTGAACCTGTATGGTTCGCTTGCTTTGACAGGCATGGGACACGGCACAGATCGCGCCGTGCTGCTGGGTTTGTCGGGAAACGAACCGGCGACGATTGATCCGGCAGTGATCGATGCGACGGTCGCGGAGATTCGCGCGACGAAGACGCTGAAACTTGCGGGGAGGCGCAACATTGCGTTTGACGAGCCGCGTGACCTGCTCTTCGAACGCGAGACCATGTTTCCTCCTGGAGCGCGAACGCGGCATCCGAACGGACTGAGACTAGTTGCGCTTGACGGCATTGGGAATCGAGTCGAAGAGCGGACATACTTCTCCATTGGCGGCGGGTTCATTGTGGAGGATGGCGCGGAGGCGGCTTCAGGGGGTGAGTTGGCGTCAGCTTCCATATCGGTTCCGCAGTGCGGCGGAGTTGCTGGAGGTTGCGCAGACACATGGGCTGACCGATCGACCAGGTGATGATGGCGAATGAATGTGCCCGGTTGCGCATGGCTGATGCAAACGCGAGCGATGAGAAACTTGCGGTTCGTGTACGCGCGGGGATCGATGCGATCTGGGAGACGATGAAGGGCTGCATCGAGCGCGGCATTTCGACGGAAGGAATTTTGCCGGGTGGGCTGAATGTTCGCCGAAGAGCGCATCGGCTGGCGGAGCGGCTTCAGGAGAAGGAAGCGTCTGGACTGCCGGGTGATCCGCTAGCTCCGCTGGACTGGGTGACGGTGTACGCGATGGCGGTGAACGAAGAAAATGCGGCGGGTGGGCGCGTGGTGACTGCGCCGACGAACGGGGCCGCTGGGGTGGTGCCGGCAGTGGCGCAGTACTACGAGCGCTTTGTGCCCGGGGCCGATCACGAAGGGATCATTCGATTCTTTCTGACTTCGGCGGCAATTGGAATTCTCTACAAGGAGAACGCGTCGATCAGTGGAGCCGAGGTTGGATGCCAGGGTGAGGTTGGGGTGGCTTGCTCAATGGCGGCCGGCGGACTGATTGCAGCGATGGGCGGCACGAATGGACAGGTGGAACACGCGGCGGAGATTGCCATGGAGCACAACCTGGGGATGACCTGCGATCCGATCGGAGGGCTGGTGCAGATTCCATGCATCGAGCGCAATGCGATGGGCGCGGTGAAAGCGGTGCACGCCTCGAGGATTGCGCAAAGCGATTTGGAGGAGCACAAGGTTTCGCTCGACCAGGTGATCCGCACAATGTACCTGACGGGGCTCGATATGCAATCGCGCTACAAGGAGACGAGCCTGGCGGGGCTTGCCTTGAATGTGATCGAATGCTGAGCTTCGGAATTCTCCTTTTGAGTGAGAACTGTCTCGACTAACATCCATATCAATGGAACCTACCAACGAGCCAAGCGAACAAGCAGACTTAGAAGCGCGCGAATCTGTAGCGCCGATCGCCGAGATGCTTCGACCGAGCCGACATCAATCGCACCGGTGTGGCACACGGTGGTGCTCATTCTTGCGATTCTCGCAGTGTCGCTGCTGGGCGTATACCGGCATCCGGGCGGAGCGGGCGTGACTGCGGTGAATCGGCTTCGCACTTATGGCGTGACCGCGGGGCTCGAACTGGTGTTGATCGGTTGGGTCGCCTTCGGGGTGCGCCTCAGGGGAATTTCGCTTAGATCTCTCTTTGGGAAGATGTCTGGCGGTTTGGGTTCGATCGTGGTGGATGCGGGCATCGCGATCTTGTTCTGGATGGGATCGTTGATGGCGCTTGCAACGCTTGCGTTGATGTGGATGAGCATCGAGGCAGCCATCACTCATCGTCCCATTCCGATTCCGACTGGGCCGAGTGGAAAGACGACGACGCCGCGTTTGCCTGAGGACCAGGCAGCACGCGCGGTGACGCAACTGGCACCTGCGAACGGCAAGGAGATTGCGTGCTGGCTGCTGCTGTGTATGTTGGTGGGTGTTGCGGAAGAGCTTGTGTTTCGCGGCTATTTGCAACAGCAGTTCACTGCGTGGACTCGTGGAGCGGCGGCTGGCGGCGTGGTGTTTTCAGCAGTGATGTTTGGTGCGGCGCATGGATATGAAGGAGCGCGAGCGATGTTTCTGCTAACTGTGTTCGGTGCGCTCTTCAGTCTTCTTGCCCTGTTTCGACGAAACCTGCGCGCGGGAATTTTTGCTCACAGCTGGCATGATGCCATTGCCGGATTGACGGTCGCGTTTCTCCACTCGCGTCACGTTTTGTGATCGAAGAGGACGAGAGGGCAATTGAGGTCTGAAGAAATTGTTGCCACTTTTTCCACCTCATTGTCGTTTTTTTCTTGACACTTACGACGCATGAATCTATACATTCCTCAACTGCAACAAATGTTGCAGACCTCGATGCAAACCATCGAAAAGGGAGAATAGGCAAATGGCAACTAAGAAAGCAGCCAAGAAGGCACCCGCGAAGAAGGCCGCGAAGAAAACCGCGAAAAAGAAGTAACGGGTAATCCAACCAAAAAGGCAACACCTCGGGGGACGCAATAGCGTCCCCCGAAGTGTTTTTGCGCATATGCGGAAAGGTGCATGAATACAGGCGATGACGCGACGCAGATGGATTGCAGAAAATTGGGATGAAGCTACAGCGACTCTGGTGGGAGCGCAAGCGGAGCACATGATTCGCGTGCTTCGCGCACAGCCGGGAGAGGAAGCAGACGTGGTTGCGGGGGGCAGGGTGTTCCACTCCGTGGTCGCTTCGATCACCGACGGAGGCCAGGATGAAGCGCCGGAGGTGAGGTTCAACCTGGTCGCTGAGGTCGAGTCTGAACCCGGGATGCCCGTTACGCTGGTAATGTCGATTTTCAAGTTTGACCACATGGAGTGGGCGATCGAGAAAGCGACGGAATTGGGAGTCGCTGCGATTGTACCGGTGATCGCGCGACGCACTGAGAAGCATCTCGCACTGGCCGCGATGAAGCGTGTGGAGCGATGGAGACGGATCGTGCATGAGGCCGCGCAGCAGTCGCGCAGGTCGGATGTGCCGGTGGTTCACGATCCGGTGAAACTAGCAGATCGCGTGAAGGCTGATCCCAAGTTGAAGCGAATCGTGCTGGCGGAGCAGGAACGATCTGCGACGTTGCGCGGTGCTCTTGAGGAAGCCATGGTCGCCGCTGGTGCCGAGATGCCGGAACTGGAAATCGCGATAGGGCCAGAGGGCGGATGGGCGCCAGAGGAAGAAGCTCTGTTCGATGCGAATGGGTGGCAGGCCGTGTCGTTGGGTCCGCGCATTCTGCGTGCGGAGACGGCGGCGATTGCAGCGCTGGCGGTGGTGGCTTCGATGCTGGAGTAGCGTTCGCATCCCGGGTCTCAGAAGTGAAACCCTTCGATTTAATCCCTGCGATGTTTCGAGTGAAGCTTTGAAAAGCAGGTCCTTCGCTCCGCTTACCCCGCGGCCGAAGAATCGTCCGCAGGCCCCCAGCTGCTCCGCTCAGGATGACAGGGTGATGGATATAAGCGCTAGAGCGACACGCCGCGCTTCCAGGGAATGAAGTCGTTCTGGCCGAACTCCTCGGCTTTGGTGAACCGCTTGCCGCTGGCCACATCAAGACACAGATCGAGAAGCTGATCTGCGCATTGCGGGATCGTCGATTCTCCGGTGACGATGCCGCCTGCATCGAAGTCGATGATGTCGCCCATGCGATTGGCGAGTTGCGCGTTCGTGGAGATCTTGACGACGGGAGCGACTGGATTGCCAGTTGGAGTGCCGAGTCCGGTGGTGAAGAGAACGAGGTTCGCGCCGGCACCGGCTTGAGCCGTCACGCACTCGACATCGTTGCCTGGTGTACAGAGCAGGGAGAGGCCGGGCGTGGTGGCGTATTGCGGGAAGTCGAGCACGTCGCGTACGGGAGCCACTCCACCCTTGCGCGCGGCACCCGCTGACTTGATGGCGTCGGTGATGAGGCCGTCTTCAATATTGCCGGGTGAGGGATTCATCTCGAAGCCGGAGTGCACAGCCTTGGCGCGTGCAGAGTAGGCCTGCATGAGATCGAAGAACCTCTGGGCGAGTTCGTCGGTGGCGCAGCGATTGATCAGTTCCTGCTCAACGCCGTGCAGTTCGGGGAATTCGCTGAGGATGGATTTGCCTCCGAGTTCGCCGAGGAGATCGGAGATGTAGCCGAGGGTGGGGTTCGCGGAGATGCCGCTGAAGCCGTCGGAGCCACCGCACTTCAGTCCGACGGTAAGCGCAGAGAGCGGAGCCGGTGCGCGCGTGACGCGATTAGCTTCGACGAGGCCGGCAAATGTCTGCTCGAGCGCTCCGGTCATGAGAACGGTTTCGCGGCCGGAGCGCTGCTGATCGAAGAAGAGGACGGGCTTGGTCAGCTTGGGATCGCGGGCGCGAAGTTCGTCCATGAGCATACTGGACTGTGCATTTTGACAGCCGAGGCTGAGCACAGTTGCGCCGGCAACGTTGGGATGATGGATATAGCCGGCGAGCAAGCCGCAGAGCGCCTGCGCGTCCTGGCGCGTGCCACCGCAGCCCCCCTGGTGAGTGAGGAAGCGGACGCCATCAATGTTGGGGAAGATGTCGGTCGGCTTGTGTTGGACGACTCGTGTGCGATGCCGTTGCCGCCGGATGCCTGCTTTGTGATCATCTGGCGGACCAGGGGGCGATAGCTGTTATGCGAGTTGCCATAGCCGAGTTCTTCTTCGAGGGCTTCGCGCATGCGATCGACGTTGCGGTTTTCGCAGAAGACGAGCGGGAGCACGAGCCAGTAGTTGCGTGTGCCAACCTGGCCGTCGCCCCGGTGGTATCCCATGAAGGTGCGACCGGACCAGGATGCCGCGTCGGGAAGTGCGAAGGTGACCGGATGACGCTGCGCAGTGTATCCGCCGGTGCGGTGACGGACGTTGCGCGTTGAAAGAAGTCCGCCGCGAGCGATGGGCTGGGTTGCTTCACCGACAACCATGCCGTACATCGTGACGAGGTCGCCCGTCTTCAAGTCTACGAGAGCGAGTTTGTGCTTCGCAGGAATGTTCTCTGTGACATGACAGGAATTTTGCCCGATGTTGACGGCAGTTCCCGCTGCGAGCGGAACCAGGGCTACGAGGACGTTGTCGCGGGGATCGATTTGAAGAGCGGTTTCGGGCATGTGGGCGGTTCCTCGATGGCGGACGAGCGAACAAATTGTCTTTGGAAAGGATATCGCTTATGGCCGAATGGCTGGATAGCTCTCGGATATCATCGAGGGTTCGCAGGAAATTCGGTGAGAGGATGTTGATATGAAGGCGATTGTGCTGGAAGAACCGGGATGCGCAGTGGTGAAGGACGTTCAAGTGCCGCAAGTTGGGGAGGACGAAGTTCTGCTGCAGGTGCGCAGGGTCGGTTTGTGCGGAAGCGACTTGAATTCGTATCGCGGCAGAAACCCGCTGGTGAGCTATCCACGCATTCCTGGGCATGAGATTTCCGCAACGGTAGTGAATTCCGGGAAGCACGGCGAGTGGGAGGCAGGGACGGCGGTCACGGTGTTACCCTACGCCGCTTGTGGACACTGCGCTGCATGCAAGCGCGGCCGGCCGAATGCCTGCCGGGATAACCAGACGCTGGGTGTGCAGCGGGATGGTGCGCTGACGGAGCTGATTGCAGTTCCGGTGGCGAAGCTGTATAAGGCGAATCTCACGCTGAAGGAGTTGTGCCTGGTTGAGCCGCTGACGGTGGGCTTTCATGCGGTGGGGCGAGGGCGCGTGACAGCAGAGGACACAGTGGCTGTGTTTGGATGTGGCGGCGTGGGGCTGGGCGTGGTGGCGGGGGCGGCATTTCGAGGAGCGCGCGTGATCGGGATTGATGTTGACGACCACAAGCTGGAGACAGCGCGGAAAGCGGGCGGGGCGGAGGGCATCAACTCGAAGACCAGTGACGTGCATGAGCGGCTGATGGAGTTGACGGACGGGCGTGGCCCGGATGTGGTGATTGAGGCGATCGGTTTGCCAGCGACGTATCGCGCAGCGGTGGAAGAAGTGGCGTACGCAGGGCGCGTGGTTTACATCGGATGGGCGAAGGAAGAGGTTGCCTACGAGACCCGGCCGTTTGTGCACAAGGAACTCGACATTCTGGGATCGCGCAATGCTGTGCCGGAAGATTTTCGCGCGGTGATCCAGATGCTGGAGGCGAAGCGCTTTCCTGTGGAGGCTGCGGTGACGCACATGGTGGCGTTCGATGAGACACCGGCAATCCTGGACGCGTGGAGTCGCGAGCCGGGGCAATTTACCAAGATCATGATTGAGGTGAGTTGAGCGCGGCCGAAGTGCAAGGGCTCCCTCCGGGCTAAAGCCGCTCGGTTTTATTGAGGCTTTTTCGGCACGACTGAAGAGCTTGTTGAAAAAGTTAAAATCTTGAACGACGCATCGCGCAGGGGCTAAAGCCCGACACCCATTTTGTTGCATGTGCGGCCTGGCTGAAGCCATGCCCTTGTTACAAAACAGTGGGGTTCGTCAAGTTTTCAGCAAGCTGTGAATGCGTGCTCTTTCAAGACAGCTAATGCCCAAGGCAAACTCGAGTCGGCTTAGAGCTTGGCAAAGTGCAGGAGCACGCCCGCGAGTATGCCACCGGTCAGCGGACCGAGCACTGGGATAGCGGCATAGCTCCAATTGGAGCCGCCTTTGCCGGGGATGGGCAGCAAAGCGTGAGCGAGGCGCGGGCCGAGGTCGCGTGCGGGGTTGATGGCATAGCCGGTGGTGCCTCCTAGCGAAAGGCCGATGCCCCACACGAGGCTGCCGACGAGCCACTGGCCCATTCCGGCTGCGGGACCGTTGTTCGAAACGCCATGAGAGAAGATAGCGCCCGCTACGACGATCAGTACCATGGTGCCGATGACTTCGCCGACGAAATTGGAGATGGGATGATGGACGGCGCCATTGGTGCAGAAGACACCGAGCTTGGCTGCGGGATCAGGCGTGATTGACCAGTGAGGAGCATAGTGCAGTGCCATGAGGGCAGCGCCAAAGATGGCCCCAAGCATCTGCGCGGACCAGAGCGAGAGCAAGTGCGAGTAGTCGCCGCTGGAGATTGCGGTGGACAGCGTGATCGCGGGATTGAGATTCGCGCCGGGGCTGCCGAATGCCTGGGCGGTCAGAACCCCACAGAGCACGGCGATGGCCCAGCCGGTTGTGACGACCATCCATCCGGCGTCTGCTGCGTAGGATTTGCGGAGGGTTACGCCGGCGTTGACTCCGTTGCCGAGCAGGACGAGAACGAGTGTGCCGATAAATTCGCCGAACCAAGCTGAATGCATCATCTTCTTTCGTAACCGTTGCACTGGTCAGACATCCAGCGTCCGACGCAGGTCAACGGCAAATTCGGAAATTGCGGATCGCAAGCATTGTGCACTGCCGGACCTATCCGCGCCAAGATGGTGGGTGATTTTAGTGTGTCGGAGAGAAGCGAGCATGCCGATACACGCTATTTTGCGACCGAGCTGTTCCCGTTGGATTGAAAGTCTGCGACTCCGTACTTTGACCAGTTGGTCAGCAACTCATTCACAACCGTGTGCCCTACCACGTAGGCGGCTTCGAGCGCCGGCAGGTAGGCGCTATAGGTTCCGATGCGCTGGCGGGAGAGGCTTTCGGCGGCGGACATTCCGCGGGGTTGCCGATCGAAGTTGCTGACGGTTCGCAAAACGAGGATGCGCTGGCGATCGACACGGCCAGCCTGGGCTAGGTAGGTCAGGGATTGCATCGTGCCAGTGTCCTCCATCGCCGTGGTTGCGAACTGGCCCTTGCCGCCGGTGAAGTAGCTGACCCACTCGCTGGCCCAGGCGTCGGAGAGTTTGCCATGCCAGAAAGTGGATGAGGAGATCGTGTCGCCCAAGGTAACGAAAGGCGGACGCTGGGCGGCATCGCCATCGAAGTGAGGACGAATCTCCTTGAGCGTGTCGGGATCTGCGAGCGGCGTCTTGCGCGTGAGGTTGTAGGCCCATTGCGCAAGGGCGGCATTGAGTTCGTAGACCTGTCCATCGAGCGGGGTGGCGGGAGGCTCAAAGGGGCGCGTCTTGCGCAGCGGCAAATAGCCCGTGGACCAGTCGGGTGGGATTTCGCGCGAATCGATTTCGTAGCCGAGGTCTCCATCGACGACCCAGCGCGCCCAGGCGGCTGAACCGAGCGAGATGTGATCGGGACTGCCGCCGGCAATTCCTGCGACGAGCCAGTACGCGTGGCTCAAGTCGAAGCGAGGATCAAGGCCGAGCGCCATGATGGTGGCTGCCGCGTGTGCGGTGCCCGGCCCGGTGAGGATCGCCATCTCGCCATTCGAATTCATGCGGGCGGCATGATAGCCAGCGGGCAGGGGATAAACCTGATCGAGATGATCACGTTCGACCCAATATTGAAGTTCGCCGGGTTGATCGCCGGTGTCCTGTCCGATTTCGAACATGGCGACGACAACTACCTTGACTGCGATGGGATTCGGAGCGGCGCTGAGGGGCAGCGCGAAGGCCAAAAGCATGGCGAAAAAGGCAGTTGTGAGGCGGCTAGATCGTGAGGGCATGATTCGATATTAGCAACGGTGAAAGCGAGCCTGACCAGTCCCGCTTTGCGGGATTTACACAGTATTCAAGAAAGTTTGCGCCCCGGTTTGGATAGACTGGATTAACGAGTATTCTTCAACTAACCATTTTCTTTTCGGGCTAACAAGCTTGGAAAGAAGCCGATTTCCCGCGAAGCCTTCAACGGCATTTCTTCTTCGCTCGGCTCTTTCTTGAACCAAGCTGTATTCGCAATCAGACACCCACGAATGTGCAGGCAGACTTTAGCCTCTGCAACGGCACCACTACCACTTCTTGGAGGACCAGCAGTGATGAATTTCAGATACCCATTCTTCGGAAGGGGCCGCGGACTATTCTTCGGCATCCTGATGAGTATTTTGTTGTTGGCAACTACCCTGCCGTCAAACGCGCAGACGGCTGGCGCGGGAACCATAACGGGTACCATCACCGACCCCAGCCAGGCCGTGGTTCCCGAGGTGTCGGTTACGGTCACAAATATTGACACGGGTGTAGCTCACATCTACAAGACGAACGACTCCGGCTTTTACGTCGCTCCGTTCCTGCAGCCGGGGCACTATAAGGTGACTGCAACCGCAAGCAACTTCGGCTCTGTGGGTGCCAATAACCTGACGCTGCTTGTCGGTCAAACGCTAACGATCGATCTGAGTTTGAAAGTTCAGTCGAGCACGACAACTGTTGAGGTTTCAGGCGAGACTCCGCTACTCAATGTCCAACAGACAGAGGTTTCTCAAGTCGTTGACCAGTCGATTATTCAGAACCTGCCGGTGAACGGACGCAACTGGAGCAACTTTGTTCTGTTGACCCCGAATGTGGTGCCGGATGGAGGCAGCGGCCTGGTCAGCTTCCACGGCATCAGCGGTCTCTACAACCAAAACTATGTCGATGGCGCCAATAACAACCAGATGCTGTTCAGCGAGGCGCGCGGCCGCGCTTCCGGCGCGCCGTTTGTTTACAGTCTCGACTCGATCAAGGAATTCCAGACTGAAGCTGCAAACTACTCTGCTGAATTTGGACAGGCGGCTGGCGGGCAGGTGAACGCCATCACGAAGAACGGGACAAACAGCTATCACGGCGATTTGTTCTACTCTCTTCGCTATCCTGACTTGAACGCGCTGGATCCGATCAGCAAGTGGTCGGCGCTCTACAACCACGGCAACCCATTTCTGCTTACCCAGCCGGTTCACCAGCAACAGGGATTCGGTGGCAGCGTGGGAGGGCCGATTATCAAGGAGAAGCTCTTCTTCTTCGTCACCTCGGATAATTTCCGCCGCGCGGGTCGCGCTCTCTACTATGAGACGAACACTGTGACCCAGACGCCGACGGGTGCCTTTAATCCACCACGATTGTCTCGCCTACTCAGTGTCCGGCAACAATCACCAGCGCGCAATGCACGTCGGGTATTAACTTCCTGCTCGGACTCCAGGCCGCGCCTAGCCGTTTCGCCAAGGAAACGCTGATATTCCCTCGCATCGACTATCAGATCAATCCGAAGAACCTGGTCTATGCCAACTTCAACTGGGCTGATTTCGACCAAAGCTACGGATATGCGCCGAATGCAACCTACTCCAACACCTCGCCCAGCACAAACGCTCCCACTAGCTACCACGAGCGGTTCCTAATCGCGCACTGGACATCAACGCTCACCAACACTGCGGTGAATGACCTTCGCTTCCAATGGGGCCGCGATCTCGAGACCGCGGGCGCATATGCCTCTGGTCCGAGCATCAGTATGGGTGTTGAGGTTTACGGGATGCCGAACGCCCTTCCACGCACGGCCGAGCCGGATGAGCATCGCTTCCAGATCACCGATGTATTCAATAAGGTCTATGGCCGCCATACGGTTAAGTTCGGTGGTGACGTCAATCTTGTCCACGAGGTCATGATTAACCTCTTCCAGGGTGGCGGCGTTTACGGCTACTCCGGAAATGTGACCCAGCAGTTTCAGAACTGGATCGTGGATGCCTTTGCGGGCCAGCCAGGAGATACCGATCCGTTCGCGGGATCGCGCTACAACACCTTTGTGCAGACCATCGATCAAGTGAATCCGGTCAGTAAGGCCGGCGCTGACGATTTCTGGATGCAGATGTATGACGGTTTCGCCGAGGACTCGTGGAAGGTGAACCAGAAGCTCACACTCAACCTCGGAGTGCGCTACGATCTGCAATTGACTCCCGACCCTGGCATTCCCAACACGTCGTCCGCGCTGGCAGCGAAGTACAACACGACCATCAAGAATGTCTTGGATCGCGTACAGCCGCGTATAGGCTTCGCGTGGAACCCAAATCCCGGTACTGTGCTTCGCGGAGGATACGGAATCTTCACCGGGTTGAACCAGGGAAGCACGTATTACGCAATGAGGGTTGAGAACGGCGTATACCAGATCAACTACAACTACAGCGGTTGCAATGCAACCTGTACGAAGCCGGCGGCGCTTCAATTCCCAAATGTGCCGTTCTTGCCGCCGGGACCGCCGCTCTCTGAAGCGCTCTTTCCGGAGGGCGGTACTGCGCCCACGGTTACTGGTGTGAACGCGGCGGTCTCGCCGAGTTTCCACGGGCTCTCCCCCGATTTTGTTCCGCCGATAGTGCATGAGTTCAACCTGGCGATCGAACAGGAGCTACCCGGCAAGATGTCGCTGTCGGTGGGATATGTAGGAACGCGCGCGCTGCGACTGCCGGTCTTCCTCGATGCGAACCTGGTTGGGCAAACGCCGCATGGCGTGCGCTCGTTCAATATCACCCAGCCAGATGGTTCGAAGAAGCTGACCACGGTACCCTACTACCTGGCGACCGATCGCATTGATCCGACGCTGACATCCATCAATGCCGGATTCAGCGTTGCCAACTCCTGGTACAACAGCATGGCGGTTACTCTGCGGCGTCCGTTCCAGAACGGGCTTGAAGTGCTGGTGAACTACACGTGGGCGAAGGCTTTGGACGATGACCAGGTGCAGGGCGCTTTCGGCACGTTCTACGGCGGCAATCCTGTGCTCGATCCGAACAACCTGAGGGGCGAGTATGGCCGTTCGGATATCGACATGCGTGAGCGGTTTGTGGGGACGCTTCTTTACAAACCAACGATCAAGATGGAGAACAGCTTCATGAGGCATGTGGTCAATGGCTTCACGTTCTCAGGAACTGCGACGGAAGCCACCGGTTTCCCCATCGTGGCTTCGATGACTAGTCCCGCCTCAGTGATCAAGAGCACTCCAGCCGCCGCGGATGGCAACATCTACGGAGGCGCGATGAGTTCGTCCTCAGGTGCGGCGACTACGGGCCGGCCTCCGCAGATTCAGCGCAACAGCCAGCCGGGACCGGGCGTGCGAAACATCGATTTTCGTGTCACGCGCGATGTCCCGATTCACGAGAAGGTGTACATGCAGTTCGTTGGGGAGGCGTTCAACCTGATGAATCACACGATCATCTCCAGTGTGAATTCATCCTACTCAACGCAACTCGCTCCCACAGGAACGAGCGGCGCCTGCCAGACAGTGGGAGTGCCGACCGGATCGCAGTTTGCCGGATGCATTGTGCCGTTCGTGGCATCGACGCCAGCCCAAGCTTTTGGCGTGATGACAGGGACAAGCAGCCTGCTGTATGGACCGCGTCAATTGCAGGTTTCAGCGAAACTGTTCTTCTAATCGCGCTGAAGAAAGACGAGGGCATGGCGGATTCCGCTGTGCCCTTTTTCTTTGGTGGAGAAAGCCAGGCAGAATAGGATGGCTTTGCAGACTGAAACAGAAACCAAGACCCGGACGTCGATGAGGTGAGGAGAATGCAGAGATCGGTCTCTGTTGTAGCGATGGGTTTGTTGAGTGCAGTGAGTGTTTGCGTTGCGCAGCAACCGGCGCGCCATTGGGCGATCGTGGTGCACGGGGGCGCGGGTGTTATCGAGAAGTCTGCGCTGGGCCCGAATGGCGACAAGGCGTATCGAGCGGGACTTGATCGGGCGATTCAGGCGGGGGCGGCGGTGCTCGACAAGGGCGGTTCAGCGATGGACGCGGTTGAAGCTGCGATTCATGTCTTCGAGGATGATCCGTTGTTTAATGCCGGCAAGGGCGCGGTCTTTACTCGTGAAGGAAAGAATGAGATGGACGCGTCCATCATGGACGGCTCCAACCTCAAGGCCGGCGCGGTTGCCGGAGTTACGCGCCCGCGCCATCCTATCAGCGCGGCACGGGCGGTGATGGAGAAGTCGCAGCACGTAATGATCGCCGGGCCGGGGGCAGATGTATTTGCGGAGAGCGTCGGCCTGGAGATGGAGCCGCCGAGCTACTTCTTTACGGAGAGCCGGTGGGAGGCGTTGGTGAAGCAACTCAAGCGGGAAGGCAAGCCGATTCCGCCGCGGCCCGCCGGAGTGCCGCCTGAGGGCAGCACGGTGCCGGTCGCGTCCTTTGACGAGGCGCCGGACATGCACCGCTACGGAACGACGGGCGTGGTGGCGCTGGACAGGCAAGGCAACATCGCGGCTGGCACCTCCACCGGAGGAATGCAGGCCAAGATGCCGGGCCGCATTGGCGATTCACCGATTATCGGGGCAGGCACGTATGCGTCGAACCAGTCGTGTGCGGTGTCGGGTACGGGCACGGGGGAGTACTTCATTCGGCTCGGCGTGGCGCGGGAGGTGTGCAATCTGGTGTTCTTCAAGGGCATGAAACTGCAGGATGCGGTGGACCAGGTGATCCACAAGGAACTGGAAGATCTGCACGGCGACGGCGGCGTGATTGCGATTACACCGGATGGGCAGCTGGCGTGGAGTTTCAATACGCCGGGAATGTTCCGTGCGCGGCTGGCGGAAGGCGGGCTGGTGCAGATGGGAATTTATCGCGACGAGCCTTGATCGGCGGACTTTCTCACGGAGCTGAATACGAGTTTCGATTCCAAAAAGGCGGGTGGCCGGTTGAGCCCCGCCTCAACTAGACTTTTCGCATGGCATTGAAATTCACCACCTCGTATATCGAAGATGCGCTGGCGGTTTTTCGGCAGTACAAGCTGCTGGGCGAGCGCGCCATGCTGCAGGTGTCTGATCTCCAACTCTTCGCTTCGCTTGATGAGGAATCGAATTCGATAGCGATCATCGTGAAGCACATTGCGGGCAATATGCGATCGCGATGGACGGATTTTCTGACCACGGACGGCGAGAAGGCGACCCGCAACCGCGACGGCGAATTTGTCGATCCGCCAGCAACGCGCGAGGCGTTGATGCGCGAATGGGAAGACGGCTGGGCCTGTGTCTTCGGCGCGATCGAACCGCTGACCGATGCGGATATGGGGCGCGTGGTGACGATTCGCGGCGAAGCCCACTCAGTGATGCAAGCGATCAACCGGCAACTGGCGCACTATCCGCAGCACGTGGGACAGATCGTGATGCTTGCTAAGCACTTCGCTGGGGAGCGCTGGCAGACGCTGAGCGTGGCGCGGAACAAGTCGGCGGAGTTTAACCGCAAGGTGTCGGCGGGCGAGGCGAGTCAGCGGTAGGCACGTTCTTTGTGAATCACCTCGAACGATTGCAAGCGCTCAAAGCAGGAGCTCATACCGTGACCAATGAAGCTGTACAAACTACCGTGCGTCCGATTCTCACATCGATCTCCCCACAACTGTTCGTTGCGGACATCAAAGCGTCGTGCGATTTTTTTACCGGCAAGCTCGGATTTGTCGCTGATTTTGTTTATGGCGATCCTCCGTTCTATGGGCAGGTAAGTCGCGACAACGCGAGGCTTTCGTTGCGGCAGTTTGACGAACCGGTGTTCGCTGGGGATGTTCGCGAGCGTGAGGATCTGCTGTCTGCCACCATCACGCTCGACTCCGCGGACGGAATCAGGAAACTCTTTCTCACCTATCAGGCTGCGGGCGTGCCGTTTCATCAGACGCCCAGGACAGAGCCATGGGGCGCCATAACCTTCGTTGTCAGGGATCCTGACGGGAATCTCATACTCTTTGCCGGCCCCGCGGATTGAAACGGGGAGCAACGACGGCGGCTATCAACGGAAAGACCATCCCGAGGGATGGTCTTTGTAAGCTGAGTTGCCAGCGACTTACTGGGTGACTGCGACCCCACGGGCCTCGGCTTTCTGGGCGAGCACCTTGTGAGCTGTGTCTTCCAGGGCCTGTGCCTCGGGCAGGAAGGTTAGCGCTTTCTGAATCATCGGATCCCAGTCGGCCATGATGCGCAGACCCTGGATCTGACCGAACTGGCTCTTCACGATTTCTTCCTTGATATTGATCTTCACCCAGTCCATGTTGTCGTTCAGGTCCTTCTCCGTGAACGGGATGTCCTGGCTGGTGAGGTACTGTTTGAAATCGCTCATGACTGTATCGTCGACCTGAAAATTCCTATCGACTGTGCGGTTGGAAAGATAGTGCGGAGCGAAGTGGAAGAAGGCGTTCTTCTCGTAGGGGCCGAGTTCCTCCTGGAATTTGTTGCTCTTGGGGCTGTCGATTTTCTCGTCGGGGGTGATGCCGCCGCCGCCGTAGACGGTACGGCCTGAATCGGTCATCTTTACTTCTCGGTTGCTCGCGTTAGGCGCGCTTGCTCCTGCGTGGTTGTAGTAGTAGTCGTAGAGCGAAATGCCGGAGTAGTTGCGCTGGATGAGGCGGCCGGACGGCGTGTAGTAGTGATACGTGGTGAGAGCGAGACCGGTATTCTCGCTCAGGTTGTAAACCGTTTGCACCAGGCCTTTGCCGAAGGTGGTCTCGCCGACGATGAGTGCGCGGTCGTGATCCTGCAGTGCACCGGAGACGATCTCTGCAGCGGAGGCGGTGTTGCGGTTCACGAGAACCACGATTGGGAATGCCTTGCCGTCGTTGCCGTGCGTGGCTGTGTAGTTCTGATCGGGATAAGCGCGTCCGCGCTGGGAGACGATGGTCTGGCCCTTGGTCAGCAGATGGTCGCACACCTCAACTGCCTGACTGAGCAGGCCGCCGGGATTGCCGCGAAGATCAAACACCAGACCCTTCAAGTTGGGGAAGCTGTCGATGGCCTGGTTGACTTCCTGGGCGGTG
Source organism: uncultured Acidobacteriaceae bacterium (assembly GCA_963782775.1). Classification (GTDB taxonomy): domain Bacteria; phylum Acidobacteriota; class Terriglobia; order Terriglobales; family Acidobacteriaceae; genus Telmatobacter. The sequence continues at coordinate 385,304 of CAWALE010000008.1, read as the reverse complement.
GTTTCCTGGAACTGGGTGAGGTGAATGTAGCCGATGCCGGGGCGGATCTCGTATTTCAGATCGACGGAGGGGTGCGGAATCTCATCGCGGATCAGGTCGAAGGTAAGCGGCTTTGACTGTCCTTCGCGGATCACCGAAACCTGGACATGGGTCCCTTTAGGTCCCTTGAGATTCTTGGCGACCGTGTCAGAGGTCATGCCTTCCGTCGATTTGCCGTCGATGGCGGAGATGATGTCTCCCGGGCGAAGGCCAGCGCGGAACGAGGGCGTTCCTTCATAGGGCGTAATGACGTAGACCTTTTTGTCCTGCTGCTGGATCACCATGCCGACGCCGTAGTAGTGGCCGCGCTGGTCTTCGCGCATCTTGGCGTACGCCTTGGGATCGTAGAAGTTCGAGTGCGGGTCGAGCACCCGCAACATGCCGGGAATTGCACCGTCATAGATGGCTGAATCGGCCTTGTCGCCCTTGATGGGCTCGGCGTAGTTCTGCTCCACGATGGCGTAAACATCGGTGAACGACTTCAGATTGTCGCGAATCTGGCTCTCATCCTGCGACGACTGGGCTCCCACGCCGCGCTGCAAAAACGTGCCAACAACCGCGCACACGGCAAAGAAAACAATCAGGCTGAAAACTGCCCTGCGGGCGGGGGGAGTCATATGCGGAAGGAACCTCCGGAGTGCAACTGCACCAGGCGCCTCCGAGGGACCTCGCAGGCCAGACCTGGGCTAAAGTATAGCACTGGGTGATTTGACGATCTCTTGCTCGCTTCGGGTAGCCCGTTTTTGCTTTTCGCCCCGAGGAATTTCAGAGGATTCGGACGTCTTGAGGCGGATTTGCTGCCCAGGGATTTACAATGACGTCTATGCCTATGATGGAGCGCGCTGACCATCATTTGTGTGCGAAATTATGAATCCAAAAATTCTTAGAATCCCCGGAGCGGTTTCGCTCACCGCCCTCCTGCTTACCGGCTTTGCCCTAGCACAAGCGCGACCTTCAACTCCCGAAAGTCCTTACGGTGGCACCACCGTAGAGGAGATTGTCGCGCGGGTTAATGACCAGATCATCACCAGGTCCGACTACAACCGTGCCCAGGCCGAGTCTGACCAGGAAATGCGCCAGCGGGGCGCGACGATGCAGCAGATTTCCGAGTCACACAAGGAATTGCTGCGCAACCTGATCGATCAGCAGCTTTGGCTGGCCAAAGGCAAGGAACTGGGAATCACGGGCGAGACCGAGTTGGTCAATCGGCTCAACGAGATCCGCAAACAATACAACCTTGCCACGATGGAAGACCTGGAGAAGGCTGCCAAGGAGCAAGGGGTATCGTTTGAGGACTTCAAAGCGAATATCCGCAACCAGATCATTACCCAAAGCGTAATGCGCGACCAGGTAGGCCGCAAGATTGCGCCGACTCCGGGCGAGGTTCAGCGGTATTTCGAGGCGCACCAGCAGGATTATGTGCAGCCGGAGAGCGTGAAACTGGGCGAGATACTGATCTCAACCGGCACGCAACCCGATGATGCACAGAAGCTTGCAGAAGCTAAGACGAAAGCCGACGATATCGAAGCGCGCTTGCACGCCGGGGGCGACTTCAGCCAACTGGCGCGCAGCTTCAGCGATGGCACGACGGCGGCTCAAGGTGGCGACCTGGGGCAGTACAAGAAGGGTCAGCTGGATCCACTATTCGAACAGAAGACCTTTGGGCTCAAAGTCGGCGAGGTGACCGAGCCAATTCGGACCAAGCAGGGGTTTGTGATTCTGAAGGTCATTCAACATACCCCTGGGGGCGTCCCGCAGTTCAAGGATGTGGAAAACGAAGTTGAGCAGAACTATTTCGAAGCCAAAGCCGGCCCGGCGATGCGCCAGTATCTCGCGCAGTTGAGGGACGAGGCGGCTATCTACATCAAGCCGGGGTACGAGGACAGCGCGGCGACGGCGGCCGAGAAGCATCCGAGCATCACTTTCAGCGCGTACACGCCGCCCACGACCAAGAAGAAGCGGAAAGTCGAGCGGACCCGGTTCGAGAGACCACCCACACTTTCCGTCAGAAGTCGGGTGCGGCACCTGCTGCTGCCGCCGACCAATCGACTGCAACAGCGGCGCCGGCAAAGCCAGCAACGACGAGCAAGACTGATCAGACTGCTTCCATGAAGCCCGGCAAGAAGGAAAAAATCCGCTACGGCAAGGCTCCACAGGAGACCCTGCCGCCGGCTCCTTCGAGCCAAACCGAGGATGCGGGTGCGGGAGACCAGGTTTCCGCTAACGCGAATGAGCCGGTCAATCCACTCGAGAACAATACGCCGCCGGAGAAGAAGACGCGATACAGCGATCGTGCCAAGCAGCCCAAGCAGCCGAAACCGAAGGGACCGCAACTGGATCCCGAAACGCCCGCGCCGGCGGATGCAGCAGAAGTAGCGGATCGACAGGCGCAGGCTGGCCCGCTGGGCCTGGGTGGGAATGAGACCAACAAGAAGAAGAAGAAGGCCACCACCACCGGCGACAAGACGCGTTTAAGCGACAAGAAGAAGACGGATGAGCCTGAGGACACAGGCGAGAAGCCATTGGGGAATGCTCCGCAACAGCAGGCTCCGAACGGAACTGCGCCTGCGCCGCCGCAGCCGGGTGTACCTACAACCCCGCCGCAGTAAGCTGGAACTTGCAGGGAATAGCGATCGGGCCTGAGACGAGTTCTCAGGCCCGATATTTTGGGGCTGAAATATTCTGTGGGTTTGCAAAGCCGATGATTATGTTGGGCTATGCGGGGCGTGTTTTCTCGAAGACCTGCGAAACCTTGGTTGGACGATAGCCATTGCGCAGATAGAAGCGATGCGCACCGGTTCGCGTGCTGCGTGAAGTCACGCGAACCCTGGAAACGCCATGTTCCCAACTCCAGGCTTCGGCCCGTTCGCAGAGCTTGAGTCCAATCTGCTGACCGCGAAATCCTTCTTTCACAACCAGTCCGCCGATCAGTGTGCACGGGGACGATTGCAGGCGTTGTTCGATTGAGATTTCGATCCATCCAACCACTTCGCCGGCAACGCACGCGACAAATGCGGATTGCTGTTCGGCACGGTTCGGGAGTGATTCAATCCAAATTGATATTTGATCCTGCGCGCGTTCATAGCCGAGTTGCTGAACGAGAAGGCAGACTTCTGCGGCATCGCGCGGCTCGATGGGGCGGATGAGGAGATGGGGATTTACTGCATCTTCGAGATCGATCACGCCACCATATTCTCACGCATCCGGATTCTCACGCAGGTGGGCGGATTTTTGATGCGCCCTGCTGATTGCTGTATGCTTCCCGCAGAATGAAGGACATCTATATTGCCGATCTCTCTGCCTTCGAGGAGAGCAGGATCTTCGATGCGTTTTTCCTGGTGTTGCACAAGCAGCAGCGAACTACCCGGACCAACAAGCCGTATTTGAACTTGATCCTGGGGGATAAGACAGGGCAGGTTGAGGCGCGGGTATGGGATCCGGGTGATTCGCGTGTCGCGAAGGATTTTGAACGGGGAGACATTGTTAAAGTTCGCGGCTCCGTCGCGCGCTTTGACGATCGGCTGCAGATGAAGGTTGAGCATCTGCGGAAATCGGCGGCCGGTGAAGTGGATAAGGGCGAGATGCTGCCGTGCACCACCTGCGACGTGGACGAGCTTTGGCAGAAGCTTCTGGGGTTCGTAGAAAGCTTTACTGATTTGCACTTGAAGCAGTTGTTGAGCACGTTGCTGGCAGACTCCGGTCTGGCACAGGCCTACCGCGAGGCTCCGGCTGCAAAGCAACTTCATCATGCGTGGCTTGGCGGCCTGCTGGAGCATGTCGTCAGCCTGCTGACGCTGGCCGATCGCGTGGCACCGCACTATCCGGCCTTGCAGCGAGACTTATTGCTTACCGGCGTCGTGCTGCACGATATTGGCAAAGTGCGCGAACTGGCGTGGGACGTGGGTTTCGAATACACGGTGGAAGGCACTTTGCTGGGCCACATCCAGATGGGAATAGAACTTGTGGAGAACACCATCGACAAGTTGCCTGATTTCCCGCCGCGGCTGAAGACGCTGGTACTGCACATGATTCTGTCGCATCACGGGAAGTTGGAGTTTGGTTCGCCCAAGCTTCCGATGATTCCCGAGGCGCTGGTGCTGAACTTTATTGACGATCTCGATGCCAAGATGCAGGCGGTCGCCAGCGAATTTGAAAAGTCGACGCGCGAGGGCAAGGGTGCCGACGAGCTGACCGGCAGAATATGGGCGCTGGATCAGAGGCAGATGCTGAACACGCGCGAGTGGCTGAAGGCTGACGTGAAACCGGAACCGGGCAAGCTATTCTAAAAACCAATTCCATTGCTTTTCGGTGAGCGGCACGACGGAGAGCCGCCCGATTTTGACTAGCGGGGAATCGGCGAAGACAGGGTCGGCTTTGATCTCGTCCAGCGTTTTAGGATGCTTGAGCCGCTGGCCGACCTTGACGCGCACGATAGGAACTTTCGGGTCCTTGGCGTCGACGCTGACGACGGTGCCGGTTCCAACTGCGGTGCGCTCATCGCCGGTGTGGTAGAAGATCCACTTTGTTCCGGGCTTCATCTCGCGGAGATTCTTGACGGCGGTCGGGTTGGTGACGCCATCCCAGTTTGTCTCCTTGTCGCGCAGGAAGTCGTCGAAGGAGTAGACGCCGGGCTCTGTTTTGAAGAGGAAGTAGGCCATGCGCTTCATCGTAAGCGAGGGGGAGGGGATATGGGAACGGGGAATCGGATTGCGGCGAATATGCTAGCCTCTCCGCATGGTTTCTGGTCGTCCAGAATCGCTGCTTGAACAGGCCCGCAGGGCGAAGAAGGAACGTCGGCTGGAGGAAGCGGCGGAGCTATTCCGGAAGGCTCTCACTGAGTGCGTACCGAGCGACAGTCCCGCGCTGTGTGCGACGCTCTACGAGGAGTTGGCGTACGTTGAGCGCAACCTGCAGGACCTGAACACATCTCTGAAGCTCTACCGCCAGGCGAGCAGAGTCTATCGCGATCTGGGCGATCCCTTGAAGACAGCCCATACTTTGCGGCATGCGGCGGATGTCCTATGCGAACAAAAGAGAACGGACGAGGCCGCTCCGCTGTATAGCGAGGCGCTTGAAATCTATCGCAAGCATAAAGACACGCCGCCGCTCGATCTTGCGAATGCGATTCGCGGATTTGCGCTGCTCAAGGAAGATGTCGGGGACCGCACGCAAGCCCTCAGCCTGTGGCGGGAGGCCAGGGATCTTTACGAACTGACCGGCATTGAAGCGGGGGTATCGGAGTCGGGCAGACGGATCGGATTACTCAGCGCCGATTAACCTGATTTATCGGTTGCTTATAGGCTGTCATCGGCCCTGATGGTCCGGCGTTCGTTCCATTACAATCAAAAGAACATGATCCGATTTTCAACAGCGGGCGAGTCGCATGGAGAAGCCCTGATTGCGCTCGTATCGGGCCTGCCTGCAGGGTTGCCGGTCGACCTCGATTTCATTAACCGCGAGCTTTGGCGTCGTCAGCAGGGCTACGGCCGTGGTGGACGCATGAAAATCGAAACCGACAAGGCGCATATCCTCTCCGGCGTCCGGCATGGGAAGACCATCGGTTCGCCGGTTGCGATCGAGATCGCAAATCGCGATTGGAAGAACTGGGAAGAGAAGCTGCCGGTGGAAACAGGTGACCCCGGGAAGCATCAACCCGTTGAGTCGCCACGGCCGGGGCATGCGGACCTTGCCGGCGCATTGAAGTATGACTTTCCCGACGCGCGGTATGTGCTGGAACGCGCTTCGGCGCGTGAGTCGACCGCGCGTGTGGCCGGAGGGGCCTTTGCCAAGCTATTGCTGCGGCACCTGGGGATCGAAGTCAGCAGTCACGTGATCCGGGTGGGGCGTGTCGAGCTGGAACGCACAGCAACCTGGGATGAGATAGCGGCGGTGGCGGAGCGGCAGGAGATCGTGCTTAGTTGCGTGGATGCAGCCACGGAGGCTCGGATGAAGGAAGAGGTTGAGCACGCATCCCGGACAGGTGACACGGTGGGCGGCGTATTCGAGGTTGTGGTACATGGCGCGCCTGCGGGTCTGGGGACCTATGCCAATTGGGATGAACGGCTCGATGGGCTGCTGGCGTGGTCGGTGATGAGCTTGCAGGCGGTGAAGGCCGTGGAGATCGGGCGCGGGGTTACGGCGGCTGAATCATTCGGATCGACGGTACATGACGCCATTCACTACGCTAAAGAAGACACTGGCAAGCCGACACGGTTTACTCGAGAGCGAAATAATGCGGGAGGCGTGGAGGGCGGCGTTTCCAACGGCGAAGACATTGTTGTGCGCGGATATTTAAAGCCGATTTCGACGCTGCGGCGGCCGCTGGAATCGGTTCGCTTTGACACCCGCGAGGCTACGAGCGCAAGTTATGAGCGCAGCGATATTTGCGTGGTGCCCGCGGCGGGAGTCGCAGCTGAGGCCATGGTCGCGATTACGGTAGCAGGGCTTGCCCAGCAGAAGTTTGGGGGCGATTCCGCCGTCGAGATGAAACGAAATTTTCAGGGATACATCGAACAGATACGGAGCTATTAGTAGCAGACATGATTTTGAAGATTGTGAAATATCCGGAGCCGGTGCTGTCGCAGCCAGGTGAACCGGTAACGGAATTCGATGCGGAGCTGAAGAAGCTGGTCGACGACATGTTCGAGACGATGTATGCCTCGCAGGGTATTGGCCTGGCGGCGCCGCAGGTGGCGGTGGCGAAGCGCGTGACGGTGGTCGACCTCAGCATGGGAAAGGATCCGGCGCAGAAACTTGTGCTCGTGAACCCCGAAGTTATTTTTCGCGAAGGGAAGCAATACGAAGAGGAAGGCTGCCTTAGCTTTCCCGAGATTCGTGAGAAGGTGCAGCGTGCCGCGAAGGTTCGCATCCGCGCACAGGATTTGAAGGGCAAGTGGTTCGAGATGGATGGCGAGGAATTGTTGTCGCGCGCGTTCCAGCACGAGATTGACCATCTCGACGGCATGCTGTTTATCTTCCGCATGAGCTCGCTGAAGCGCGACCTGGTGCTGCGCAAGATCCGCAAGATGCAGCGCGAAGGCACGTGGTAAGAGCGTGAAGCTGGTATTTTGCGGGACTCCGCGCTTCGCGGTACCAACGCTGGAGGCGCTGATCGCGGCGGGACATGAGATTGCACTAGTTGTCTCGCAGCCCGATCGTCCGGTGGGCCGCACGCAACAACTCACTCCTCCGCCCGTGAAGGAAATGGCGCTGGCAGCCGGGCTCGAAATTACCCAACCCGAGAAGATCAAAAACAACGACGGAGTTTCGCGAGCGGCTGGAAAGCGATTGCGCCGGACGCGATTGTGGTGGTGGCGTACGGGCGCATTATTCCGCCGTGGATGCTGGAGCTGCCGCGGCTCGGTTGCATCAATCTGCATGCGTCCCTGCTGCCGAAGTATCGCGGGGCGGCGCCGATCCAATGGGCGGTGGCGATGGGCGAAACCGTCACGGGAAACACGACAATGCTGCTTGAAGAAGGTCTCGACACGGGGCCGATTCTGCTGCAGCGCGAGATTCCGATAAGCCCGGAACAAACAGCGGCGGATCTCTTCGACGTTCTGGCGCAGGATGGTGCTCCGCTTGTGGTTGAGACCCTGGCAGGCCTGAACGCCGGTACGATCAAGCCGAAGCCGCAGGATCATACACGCGCGACGCTTGCCCCGATTCTCGATAGAGAAGATGGGCGCATGGACTTCGCGGCCCGCACGGCGACGGAAATCTGGAATCGATGGCGAGGTTTTCAGCCGTGGCCAGGAGCGTACACAACCCTCGAAGGCAAGAAGCTCATCGCGCATCAAATGCTCGTGTCCGCGAAGAAAGCTGATGGTGAGCCGGGCATGGTTGACCTCACGGATCACCGATTGCAGGTTGCGTGCGGGCAGAATACGTGGATTGAGATCGTCGAGCTGCAACTGGAAGGCAAGAAGCGCATGACCGCTTCCGACTTTTTGCGAGGCGCGGGACTGCGTCCCGGAGTTCGGCTTGGTTAAGGCCATGAGTGCTGTCTCACCGGCGCGACGGGTTGCCTTCGCGATCTTGAAAAACATCGAGAAGGGTAAGGGGCATTCTGACGATCTGCTGCGCGGCAAAAATGTCTCTGCTCTCTCTGAGGCAGACCGCCACCTGACGACGGCCCTGGTGCTCGGAGTTCTGCGCTGGCAGATCGACCTCGACGGGCGCATTCGCCAACTGCTCAAGCATCCAAACGCGAAGCTCGATGCAGAGGTCCTGATTGCGTTACGGCTGGGCGCATTTCAATTGCTGCATATGAATCGCATTCCCGCGCACGCGGCGATCGATGAGAGCGTCGAGATTACGAAGCAGGCCGGTCACCGCTTTGCGTCGGGCATGGTGAATGCGGTGCTGCGCAAGCTGGCTGCGTCGCGCACAGAGCAGGAAGCTCAAACTTCGGATGAGAGAGACTGGCGGCGCGGATTTCCCGCGTGGATTGTCGAGCGCTGGAGTGCGAACTACGGCGAAGAGGCTGCGTGCGGGATATGTCGGTATGGGCAGTGCGAGCCGCACCTTACGATCCGCGCGGTTAATGGCGATATCGAATCGGAACTTGCGGCCGAAGGCGTGAGTTTGTCTCCTGGACAATTGCTGACCTCGGCTCGCCAGGTTATCTCAGGCGATGTGACCGGAAGCGAGGCATTTCGCGCGGGCCGCGTTCGTCTTCAGGATGAAGGATCGCAACTGGTGGCGGAGCTGGCGCCTCGTGGCGGTGCGATTCTGGATTGTTGCGCTGCTCCCGGGGGAAAGACGCTGATTCTTGCGGAGCGGAATCCTGAAGCGCGGATTGTGGCTTACGAGTCGAACCCGCAGCGCCTTGCCCAATTGCGGGAGCGGGTTGCGGCACTCGGCGATCGAGTGGAGTGCCGGCTCGCAGATGCCGCCGCGCTTGAAGATGATGCGACGTACGATGTAGTGCTGGCAGATGTGCCTTGCAGCGGCACCGGTACACTGGGTCGCAATCCTGAGATTCGGCATCGGCTGCAGGCATCGGATGATCTGGAGCGGCAGGCAGAACGGCAGCGCGCGATTCTTCGTGCAGCGCTGCGTGCTGTCCGGCCAGGCGGGCATGTCGTTTACTCTACCTGCTCGCTTGAACCGGAAGAGAATGAGCAAGTGGTCGCGGCCGTGCTCTCCGAGAACCATGCCGCGCGGCTCGTCTCACTGAAGTCAAGGATTGAGGAGCTTTGTCGCGAGGGTATTCTCTCTGCTTCGGGCGCGGAGAAGCTGCTTCACGGCATCACCGCGGAGGGTAGTTTGCGGCTTCTGCCGGGCATGTTCGAAAGCGACGGCTTTTTCGTGGCGATGATTGAGAAGATTGTCTGAAGGCCCCGGTTGTCGCTTTATTCGGGCGACAGTCGGAGTTCCAAGTACGATCGATTAAGTAGCGCGCACAGCGCTTCGATTACCAGTTCGTGATCCTCGCGCATGGGCAGTCCAGACACTGTTACGCTGCCGACGATTCCTGCGCCTGCCACCCTCAAAGGAAACGACCCGCCGTGGGTTGCGTAGTCAGAGAGGGAAAGTCCCTGATTCTCGTAGATCGTCTGTCCCTTTTGTTTTTCGCGCAGACCGACAGCGTAAGAGCTGCGATGAAAGCGAGCCACAACGTTGCTTTTTCGGCGAACCCACTCGACATTGTCGGGAGTCGTCCCTTCCATAGCAGCGTAGAAGAGGGGCTGACCGAATCTTCGCACATCAATCACGACGGCGAGGCTACGCTCGACACACATCGTGCGCAGCAGCGATCCCAATTGCCACGCAGTCTCTGCATCCAGCTGCGGCAAAACGAGTTCGCTTTCCTGTAACGCGATTTTCTCCAGGTCTTCGCTTAACCCCATCGGTCGAGCCCCTTCTGCCCTGTCATCATAATCCGGTCGACTCAGCTTTCGGCGACTTCCTCCACGGGATTCCGTTGCGGCACAATGCCCAGACGTTCGTAGATTGGCCGCATATCGTTGCGAATGGCGGGCAGTCGTGACGTGAACCAGATGGAACCGAGGATGCAGGCGACTCCGCTAACGATTACCGTGCGTGGCGCGCCGATGGCATGCGCCAGCGCGCCGGCGAGCAGACTACCGAACGGAGCCATACCGATGAAGGCCATGGTGTAGTAGCTCATCACGCGTCCGCGCATATTCTCGTCAACGAGCGTTTGGATGATTGTGTTGCTTCCGGTCAGCCCCTGCATCATGCCGAAGCCGGTCACGAGCATCATCAGCATCGAGAGCCAGAGGACATGCGAAAATCCGAAGCAGATCAAGCCAATGCCGAAGACTGAGGCGGCGATCGGAATCATCTTTGAAAGTCCCCGTACCGAACGGCGCATCACCATCGAGAGCGCCGATACAAGTGAGCCAACACCGACGGCACCCATCAGAAAGCCGAGAGTGTGCGCGCCGCCGTGAAGAATTTGACCGGCAAAGACGGGCATCAACACCATGAAGGGCCAACCCATGAGACTCAGCAGCGCAAACAGGCCGAGAATCGAGCGGATTGGAACGGATCCCGTAACGTAGGTCCAGCCCTCCTTGAGTTGAGCAAACATCGAAGTTGTTGCGTGCTGGAGGTCATCCGGCGGAATGCGCATCATTATCAGCGAAGCGATCACGGCGATGTAGCTGACGCCATCCACAAGAAAGCACCAGCCTTCGTTGGTGGCGGCGATCAGCAACCCAGCCAGCGACGGGCCGATCAATCTCGCCGTATTCACCATCGAGGAATTGATGGCGATGGCATTCGATAGATCGGCGCGATCCTCCACCATTTTGACCATGAAGGATTGCCGGCCGGGCATATCGAAGGCGTTGATGACACCCTGCATGGCGCTGAGCGCCAGTACCTCGGCGACGTTGATGCGGCGCGAGAGCGTGAGCCATGCAAGCGCCAGCGACTGCACCATGGCAAGAGTCTGAGTCCACACCAGCACCTTGCGGCGGTCGATGCGATCGACAATGACGCCGGCAATCGGCGCTAGCAGAAACGTAGGTATCTGGCCTGCGAAGCCAACGGTGCCCAACAGGAGTGCCGACTTCGTAAGGCGGTAGATAAGCCAGGACGTCGCAATACGTGTCATCCATGTGCCGATGAGCGAGATGCTCTGGCCGCCAAAGAATAGGCGGAAGTTGCGATGGCGCAAGGCTCGCCATGCATGCGAATAGTCGCGCGGGACGGGCGAGGAAGGTTGTTCCTGCTGGGCGCTGTTCTGGTCGGGAGTCATGCGACTCTGTTTTAGATGTACGTTTGAAGTCGTCGGACCGATCTATTTCGCTGCTGTGAGTTTGATCATGGTTGTCTGGTCTACGCGCGCCCCCGCCATAGGCTGCTGCGAAATCACGGTGCCGGGGGCGATGGGTGATTCAGGCTGCTCGGGTCCCGTGCTCACTGAGGGCACAAACACATCGGCATAGGCTGGCGTATCCACCTTCAGGCCAATCCTGCTGAGGAGGGCTTGCGCGGTGATTATGGGAATACCCGTCAAGTCGGGCATGACATATCCGTCGGGCGCGGCGTCGTCTGGCGCGGCCACAAGGATGTTCACGCTCGGCTGTGCGATTCCCTGGGAGTGTGCGGGCGGATCCTGCGCGAGAACAATGCCGTCTTCAGCAGCGGCATCGGGCAACTTCGCGGTGACACCGACGGCAAGACCTGCGCGGCGCAGGCGCAGTGCGGCCACCCGGGCTTCAGTGCCAACGGTGTCGGGGACGTCGACTTTCTGCGGGCCGAGGCTTTCGGCGACGCGCAGATGCCATTCGCGACGCACCACCGAGCCCGGTGCGGGCGATTGCGAAAGAATGTGTCCTGCGGCGACATCCGCGGAGTAGTAACGGTTGTCCACATCGAGGTTCAAGCCCATGCCGGCGGCCTGACTGCGCGCTTCGGCTACGGTCATCCCTTTCAGTACGGGGATTTTGACTTCGGCGCCGTGGATGGCGAAGTGCATCGTGGTGATGGCGGAGAGAAGCGCGGCCGGCAATGAGCAGCATCACGACGGATGCCATGCGGAAGAAGCGGATAAAGAATCCTCGGCTCATGGCTCTGGTTCTCCGTCGGGGTAGACAATTTCGTACTCGATGGTTGCAGCCTTCTCCAGCATTTTTGAGACGGAGCAATATTTATTCTTGGAGAGTGAGACCGCATCTTCGACGGCTTTGCGGCTGAGCTTTCCGCGGACGGCGTAGGTGAGCATAATGTGGGTGAAGACGCGAGGTGGTGCAGGAGCCTGCGTGGCGTTTGCAGATACGCGAAGGCCGGTGAGCGGCTGGCGCTTCTTTTTGAGGATGCTGACTACGTCGACCGAAGTGCAACTGCACAATGCCATCAGAACCGCTTCCATGGGGCTAGGGCCGTGCTCGTGAGCGCAGTCCCCGTCAAGGGTAATGGTGTTGCCGTTCTCTGCGACTGCCTCGAAGACCTCGTCTTCCTTCCAATCACTATGGGCGATCAAGAATCCGTCCCTCCCCAACCCATTATCCGGCATTCCGGGTGTCAGGGGCAGGCTCTAACGGAAGGCGATCTGGGCACAACGTGTAATCAGCAAATACGCTACAAGCAACAGGAGCGCCAGGCCGGTGCTGAGACTGCCTGCAATCACCGGGCTGATGCGGCCTTCTCTGGTTTGCTTTCGAATGACAAGCAGGAAAAGGAATGCCCCGAAGGCCGGAATCCAGACAAGAAAGGGAAGATCAAATGCCCGTGTGCGATGGATGACCGGAGCGGTGCGAAACCATAGGCCCCGGATCATGAACGCCTCAGCGAGAAACATGCACAGCAAGGAAGCAACAAAAAGGGTCGTCGACAGTTCGAAAGCCGGTCTGGTTCTGACCGGAAGATACCTGCGCATCCGCCAATCCCTCCAGTGATGCTTCTATAGACGGGGAAGCTGGGGGGCCGGTTGCGCTTGCACTGGACTCGAACGCGGTCAGCGCGTGTTGTCTGTAACGGGTTCGGGATGAATCGTAACGCGGTGGACTTCAGGGCAATCGAGCTTGAAACGATCTTCGAGCGAGGTGATCACTTCGTGTACGCGATGCATCGACAGGTCATCAGGGAGGGTGCAGTGGCAGGACAAGCTGATATGTTCCGCAGTGCGCCCCACAAGGATCTGGTGCACGTCGACGATCTCGTCATATTGGGCGGCTGCATCTCGAAGAGCCTTCTCGATCCTGCGATCTTCTTCGACCATTTCTTCGGGTTGCTCGATGGTGGCTGGTTCGCTTTCGATGTGTGTGAGGACCGAATCGATTTCCGGAGTTTCGCGCAGGATCTCGGCTTCGAGGCCGCTCACGAAGTTGTGTGCCTCAATCAGCGGCAGGTTTTCGTCCAACTCAACGTGAAGCTCTACATGCAATTTGCCGTGGAGCGATTGCACGCTGAGATCGTGCACGGCAACATTGTTTCTTGAGGCCACTGCGCGCACGCGATCGAAGATGTTTTCAGCCCTTGCCTTGCGGGGAACCGTATGAATGACGACATCTGCCGTTGGAATCGCGCGATGCACGGCTTCGGTGGCAGCGCGAACCAGTTCGTCTGTGTGCTCAAAGGTGTAGCTGCGTGGTAGTGCGAGGGTGAGGTCGGCAAAATAGTTAGGTCCGGCGCGACGGACTCGTGCCTGTTCGACCGCCAGTACACCGGGCACCTGTTCGGCTTCGTGAATGACCCGCAATCGGGTTTCTGCCGGAATCTGGTCCATGAGGACGCCGATCGCTTCGCGCGTAAGCTGCGCCGTGATGCGAATAATCATGAGGGACACAAAGATGGCGGCGACCGGGTCGGCATAGCGCAGCCAGTCAATGTGGAAAAAAGCTCCTGCCCACGTAACCAGCAACCCCAACAGGACCGCGAGCGTAGCCCATATATCCGACGCGAAGTGGAATGCGTCGGTGGCGAGCGCCGGCGAACCAGTTTGCTCGGCCACGCGGCGCAATTCCCGCGAACGCCAGAAGTCAACGGCGATCGAAGTCAGCAAGACGAGCACGGGCCAGACGGAGAATCGGAGTTCGAAGGTGTTGTGCCTGATCCTTTGAATCGCCTCCCAGATGATCCAGACGCAGGAGATGGCCATGAGACCGGCTTCGAAAAAGGCAGAGAGGTTTTCGACTTTTCCGTGGCCGTAGGTATGGTCATCGTCGGCTGGTTTATCCGAAACGCGAACGGAGAAAAAGGTGATCCCTGCTCCCGCCAGGTCCAGCCCTGAGTGTGCCGCGTCCGACAGGACTCCCAACGATCCGGAAATGAGGCCCGCCGCGAGCTTCAGAGCAGTCATACAAGTGGCTGCGAGCATCGACTGCAGCGCGACACGCCGCTTCAACGCCGAGTTGTCGATCGTGGTTGCTACGGCGCGGCTTGGTACGGCGGAGTTCATTGCGACTCCTAGAGTACAGGCGAGCGTACGGCCGTGTACAACCCGGCGATTCCAAATGTGTAGGGCTGCCAGTTGCAGTCGGAATAGCCGGCTGTCTTCATCATCGCGAGTAACTCTGGGCGGGGTGGGAAACGCGCCGACGGACGCGGGCAGGTAGCTATACGGACCGTCTGTGCCGCAGATGATGCGTCCGATTGCCGGCAGGATGCGGCGAAAGTAAAGCGCGTAAATCTTGCCGATGAGACCGCCGGGCTCGCTGAACTCGAGGATGCCGAGTTGGCCGCCCGGTTTCAGTACGCGATGGAACTCGCGCAGGCCAGCTTCGTAGTTGGCCAGATTTCGAAAGCCGAACGAAGTGACAATCAGATCGAGCGATTGTGAGCGGAGCGGGAGATGCAGCGCGTCGGCCTCGAGAGCGATTGCCACTGAGCGGTTCGGTTTGGTCGCGCCGAACTTATGCGCACCTCGAAGCAACATGCCGTGCGCAAAATCGGCTGCGAGGATGGGGCGCGCGGCCGAGGGGCGGTGCTTCAACAGGGCCATGGTCAAGTCGCCGGTGCCGCAGCAGATGTCGAGCACGGCGGCATTCGGATTGGCCAGCACGGTTTGAAAGCGCGATGCGGTGCGCCGCCACCACAGGCGGTCGATATTCGCAGAGAGGATGTGATTGAGCAGGTCGTAACGCGGAGCGATGGCATTGAACATCTGCTGCACGGCTTCGGCAGCATGGGACTCGTCCTGAGCACCGATCGGCTTGGCGCCTGTCGTTGGCATCGGCCTCACGCGCGCGGCTCTTTGGCTTGCGAAAGCATGTAGGTACTGCGGCCTGAAGCTCTGAAGTCGCCAGGTCTTCGATCACACCGGCATCGCCGATGCCGATCGGAAGTACAAATCGCCGCACACCGCCTACGTTCTTCTTGTCGCTGCCGGTCGCCGCAATCAGTTTGGGTACGCGCAGTTTGAGCGCAGGCAGGGGACCGTACAGATGAATGAGGTTCTCAAGACGGGCCGCTTGTGCGCCGGTGATGCTACGGCGGCGATGCGCGACATACAAGGCTGCAATCATGCCCCATCCCACCGCTTCGCCATGGAGCAAGGCCTTGTAGCGCGTCGCCTGCTCGATTGCGTGGCCAACGGTGTGGCCGAGATTCAGAATCATGCGCGAGACCGTTTTCGCGCTCATCGCGATTTACGACTCCAGCTTTCATACGGATCGAGGCAGCGATTACTTTCTCCAGCGCCTTAGGATCGCGGCCGAGCACTTCGTCGGCGTGCTCTTCCATGAAGCGCACCAGCGAACGATCGCGGATGATGCCGGCCTTGACGCTTTCCATCAGGCCCGCGTGCAGTTCGCGATCGGGAAGTGTCCCGAGCACATCGATATCTGCGAAGACTGCGGCCGGATGATGAAAGCTGCCCACGAGGTTTTTGCCCTCGGGAAGATTCACGCCGGTCTTGCCGCCCACCGACGAATCGACCTGGGCGAGGAATGTTGTGGGAACCTGCACATAGCGGATTCCGCGCATGAAGATTGCGGCCAGGAATCCGCCCACATCGCCTACGATTCCGCCACCAAAGGCGATCAGCAGCGATCCGCGATCGCCACCGGCCGCGACCATCTGGCGCAACAGGCGATCGACGCTCTGCATTGTCTTGTGCTTTTCGCCGGGGGAAAGGAACAGGGTTACTGGAGGCTCGGAAAATGACTTAAGGAAAAGATCGCCCCACAGAGCCCAGATCTCAGGCGAAGTCAGCACAAATACGCGGGGCGGCAATTTTCCAGCCACACGTTGAATGCGCGATGCGAGCGAGCCGATGAGTCCGCTGCCAGTTATTACGTCGTATTTTGCCGAAGGTGTATCGACTCGTATGGTTTGCACGTTGCTTCCATCCTAACGGAATCAAGCGCATGCCTTCCGGCTTCAAGATCGAGTATGCCTGTTGGTAAACTGGTAAACATGCGTATTGGTGTTGATTTTGGAACGACCCGCGTTGTAGTCGCGGCTGTGGATCGTGGCAATTATCCGCTGGTTTATTTTGAAAATCCCGATGGACAAATGCGTGACTGGTTTCCGCCGGTTGTTGCGGCGAAGGGAAATGAACGTGTTTATGGCTGGGAAGCCATTGCGGTGCAGGACGAAAAGGACTGGACCCTGCTTCGCTCACCCAAGCGTTTATTAAGGACGGCCGGACCGAAGACGAAGGTAAAGGTCGGCGATCAGACTATCCCTGCTGCAGCAGTTGATGGCAGAGATGATGGCTTCGTTGAGGGTTCAGCTGCTGGAGCACTCCAACCTCGGTGCGGAGGCAAACGAAGAACTCGAAGTGATGCTAGGGGTTCCGGCCAATGCCAACAGCAATCAGCGTTTTCTGACGGAGGCGGCCGCAAATGCCGGCGGTTTCATTGTGCTCGGGTTGATGAATGAGCCATCCGCTGCCGCGATTGAATACGCTTATCGCAATAGCGCGGAGCGGAAACACCGGGCCGGTGGAAGCCTGCTGGTTTATGACTTAGGCGGCGGCACATTTGATGTTTCGCTCCTGACGCTTGGCGCGACGGAACACACGGTCGAGGCTTCTGATGGATTGCCCCAGGTGGGTGGGGATGACTTCGATGAGATACTCGCGGACCTCGCGCTGGAACACGCGAAGTTGCCTTCGTCGCTCACGACGTCAGAACGCCGCGTGCTGCTGGATGAGTGCCGCGAGAAAAAGGAAGCTCTCAGTCCGAACACGCGAAAGATCAGCGTCGACCTGGAGAGGGTGCGCCCTGAATTAGAGCAGACGACGTTCCCCGTGGACGCGTATTACGAGCGCTGCCGGCCCATCATTGAGTCAACGCGGGAGATTGTTGAAAAGCTGCTCGCAGCCCACCCCGACGCTCAACTCGATACGTTATACGTGACGGGTGGAGGGTCGGAGCTTCCGCCGGTAGCTCGCGTTCTGAAGAAAGCTTCGGACGCAAAGTGCGCCGCTCCGCGTACATGCGCTCAGCCAGCGCGGTGGGCCTCGCGATTCGGGCGGCTTCGGGATCCGAGCGGCTCCATGAGCAGTTCAATCAGAACTTTGGGATCTGGCGCGAAGCAGAATCGGGCCGCGCGATTGTCTTCGACCTGATCTTTCCACGCGGCATGCATTTGCCCGAGCCGGACCAGCCCGCTTTGCGGCTCGAGCGCACCTATCGGCCCGCCCACAACGTTGGCCATTTCCGTTATCTCGAGTGTTCCAGGCTGGATGAAGACGGGCAGCCCATTGGGGAAATCACCAACTGGGAGCAGATTCAATTTCCGTTTGATTCCCGGCTCTCAAATTGCGCAGACCTGTCGACGGTTTCTGTAGAGCCCATGACAGCCGAGAATGGATTGCTTGCCCGCGAGGAATATACGTGCGACGCGAGCGGCAACCTGCGAGTGACGATTTCTGCGCTTCCGTCAGGAAATACGCGCGCATATGACATTGGCCAGTTGGCCTCGCAGTGAACTCGGCTTGTGAAGTTTGCAATCTTCCGACCTCGCGTTGGGCTGCGCGTGGTGAAGCCGGCGCTATTCTTCAAATTCGCTCTAGATGATAGGCTCGGATTCGATGGCTTTCGCATCTTCTGTGGACTACCTGGTGATGGGTGCTGGCGTAGCTGGGCTGCGCGCAGCTATTGAACTGGCCGATCACGGGGAAGTTCTTGTTATTACGAAAGAGTCGCTCGGCGAATCGAACACCCACTATGCACAGGGCGGCATCGCTGTCGCTGAAGTTGAGGATCAGGACGACCTCAAGCTACATTTTGAAGACACCATTTCTGCCGGTGATGGTCTCGTGTTTCGACCTGCCGCGCAGGTGCTGGTGGCCGAAGGACCGGAACGCGTAGCTGAACTTATCGAGTGGGGAACCCGCTTTGATAGCGCTTCCGGCGGCTGTTGAGAACGCGTGAAGGCGCGCATTCGCGGCCGCGCATCCTCCACGCCAATGGCGATGCAACCGGTGCGGAGATAAGTCGATCGCTTGTGGCCCATGCATATGCGCATCCACGTATAAAGTTTGCCGAGTGGACGATGGTCACGAAGCTGCTGATGGCAGATGACCGCGTGATTGGTGCGGAACTAGCTTCGGCAAAGACGCCTGGCGGTAAAATCGAGGATCGGAAGCGGATCGGCGCTGGCGCTGTCCTCATCGCATCGGGCGGCGCGGGCCAGGTGTATAGCGACACGACGAACCCCGACGTTGCCACGGGAGACGGGATCGCACTGGCTCTCGATGCGGGTGCCGAACTCGCCGACATGGAGTTTTACCAGTTCCATCCCACTGCGTTTTCGCTGGCGGGCGCGCCCCGCTTTCTGATCTCTGAGGCGCTGCGCGGCGAAGGAGCCTATCTCCGCAACGACCGCGGGGAACGCTTCATGGAGCGTTATCATCCGCTTCTCGAATTGGCTCCGCGCGACGTGGTTGCACGTGCGATCACCCGCGAGGGGTTAAGCGAAACGGGAGAGGCGCGTGCGGTCTATCTCGACATGCGGCATGTGAAGGGAATCGATCTGAAGCAGAGATTTCCTGGCATCAGCCGTTTTTTGGCGAACTACTCGCTTGAACTTGGGAGAGACCTGATTCCTGTGCGGCCGGCCGCGCATTATCTAATGGGCGGTGTTCGTACGGACCTGATGGGTCGGACGACGGTGCGAGGGCTTTATGCGGCTGGCGAAGTGGCTTGCACGGGCGTGCATGGCGCCAATCGATTGGCCTCCAATTCCCTGCTTGAGGGATTGGTCTTTGGCGCGCGAGCCGCGCAGGCGATGGCGGACGATCATGTGGCGCTTTTGCCGGTTGAATTCGAACTTCCCGCGAGCTTACCGCTGGAGTCAGCGATGCAGCGCTCGTTGCGGTGCATGTCCGAGCTTTGCGGCGTGCGATGTGGGCGGATGGCGGACTGCTCCGTTCCGCAACGACCTTGGATCGCGGACTCCGCGCGCAGGCGGAATGCGAAGACAGACTGGCGCCATTTCTGAAGCGGGGCCAGAGAAGCCGTCAACTTTTCGAAGCGCAATGCATGGCGCGTGTTGCTCGTGCGATCTTATGCTCGGCTGTTGCGCGGGAAGAGAGTCGTGGCGCGCACTTTCGCAGCGACTTTCCGCACCGCAATGATGAGCGCTTTCTGAAGCACTCAATCTACAGGAGTGACGGGAGCATTGCGTTCGAATCCTGGTGAAGCGAAATCAGGACTGAGGAATGCTTTCCGGTCGCTGTGCGGGCGGGTTTGTTGCCCGCGATATACGAAACGACTGCGCATATCGCAAGAATCGCACCCATGATCGCCAACGAGATCGTAATGGGCACTTCGAGCCAGCGAGAGGCAAGCATCTTGAAGGCAATAAACATCAGCATGGCGCCGAGGCCGTAGTGCAGGTAGCGCAGGCGATCGAGCAATGCAGCGAGCGCAAAATAGAGCGAGCGCAACCCAAGAATTGCCGCGATGTTTGATGTGTAGACGACGAAAGGGTCGCGGGAGACAGCCAGCACGGCGGGAATGGAATCCACGGCGAACAAGACGTCTGTGACTTCGACGGCGAGGATAACTGGGAGCAGAGAACCCTTTGCGGGCTGCAGACGGCGAATCCATGCGGGTATGACTGCACGCGCGGAGCCGCCCCGGAAAAGCCTATATGCCGCGTAGAGCAGGAAGAGGCCGAAGATCCAGCTGATCCAGTCGAATCGGTCGATTAATGAGACGCCCATCGCGATAAACAGCGCGCGCAGAATGACTGCGCCTCCAATCCCCCACAGGAGGGCCGTGTGCTGGCGCTTCTGGCTAATGCGGAAGCCTTCAAAGAGAACCATGAATACGAAGAGATTATCGATACTTAGCGAGGTCTCGATGGCATAGCCTGCCACGAATTCGAGTGCATTGTGCCGGCTCTGCCCGACTGCCATCCAGATTGCGAATACAGCCGTGGCTAAAACAAGAACCGCCGTCCATAGCCACGCTGTTGCCTGGGTGCGTGGTTGTTCTCGACGATTTGCAGGCAGGAGAGCATCCACCAGAAGCAGCGTAAGGACTGCACCGTGGAATCCAAGCCACCATCCCCAGGACGCGCCAGCGATCATTGTGTAAGTGCTACTACAGCCTTTCGTTAGGGATAGAGCGTCGGAGATCAGCGCAGATCGATCAGCGCTAGATCGATCTGCTTGATAGTTTCCATGAACACGTCGCCGTCGACTGCGAGGCTGTGGGCGCTGACCTTGTCCATGGTGTCCTGCGCGGTGTGGTGGTAGCTGTTGTTTGGTCCGTAGTCGAGATCGATGATGTCGATGGCGGGCACATTACGCTGCACGAAGGGGAGATGGTCGTCGTCGACCGGCTCCTCGTTCTGGAAGAAGTAGTGCTCGTAGCCGAACTTCTTTGCGGCCTTGCGTACCACGTCCACAAGCCATCCTGTAGAGCGCGTTTCGCGCTGAATGTTCAGGTCCTTGTCGCCGATCATGTCGGCGAGAATGAAGGCCTTGATGCGGCCCAGTGTACCGTCGCCGCCCCATTTTGCGGCCAGGTGGCGGCTTCCGTAGGTCGAGTCAGACGCGGACCACTTCTGAAAAGCTTCTTCGCCGTCAAAAAACACCAGCCACACGGAGTAGCCGTCGAGTCTTCTTGCCGCGCAACTGGTCCGCAATCGCCATCAGCAGGCCTGTTGTGGCGGCGCCGTCGTTGGCGCCTACGAAGTTGATGTTACGCAGCGGATAGTTCGTCTCGTAGTGAGTGCCCAGAACGATCACGCCATCCTTTTTGCCTGGAAAGCGCACGATGAAGTTGTGCAGAGTGACCGGGCCGATGGCGGTATTTGCGGTGAACGTGTCTTCTTCAAGCTGATCGTGCTTGAACTGGTTGCGGATGAATTCCTCCGCCTTCACATGGCCCGGGCCGGTCGGCCAGCGCGGACCAATCGCGGCGAATGCGCGCGCGTATTCATAGGCTTTGCCGCCATTGAAGTGTTGTTGGGCGGGTAGAACGAGAGGAATGAGCAGGACAGACAGAGCAGCGATCATTCGCCAGATTCGTGCTTTCCAGTGATGCTGAAAGACGAAAGCAGATCCTTCGCTCCGCTTACCCCACTCTGTGGGGCCCCAAGCTGCTCCGCTCAGGATGACACGGGCTGAATGGGGACCGAGGGTCAGTCGTCATGCTCGCGCATGACGCGCGGATCATACAGCGGCCTCTTTGGCCTTTTTGCGCGAGGGATGAACCCACCATGCAACTCCGATTCCAATTAAATAGAGCGCAAGCATGGGGACCGCGTAGATGCACATGGTCCATGGATCGGGGCTGGGGCAGATGATCGCAGCAATGATGAAGACGGCGAGAATAGCGTAGCGGATGTTCTTCCAGAGGAACTTCGGACTGACGATGCCGAACATGGCGAGGAAGAAGATGAGGATGGGCAGTTCGAAGCTGATACCGAGGCCGAGGATGATGGATCGGAAGAACCCGGTGTAATCCTCGATCGTAACCATCGAAGTGAAATTGTGGCCAAAGTCAACGATCAGGATCTTGAGCGCGCCCGGCAGCACGTAGAAGTACCCGAACGCTGCACCACCCAGGAACAGGCCGACAGTAGCCGCCATAAACGGCACCACGAAGCGGCGTTCGCGCTGATAAAGGCCCGGGGCGATGAACAACCAAACCTGATAAAGAATGAACGGTGAAGAGAGAATCGCGCCGGCGACGAGCGCAACCTGCAGGTCAAGATTCAACGGGTCCATGGGGTGAGTGAAGACCATGGATTTGCCAATGCGATTCAAGGGCGCCTGAATGAAGCCGACCAACCGGTCGCGGAAGAACCAGGAGACAAAAAAGCCGATCGAAAGATAAATTGCCGAGTGCACGATGCGCTTGCGCAGCTCGTCCAGATGCTCCATCAGGCTCATGCCTGGGAGTTCCGCGCGTTCTGATACCGCCGCTCGCGCCTTGCCGATTGCTTCGACGGCATCAACCATGGTGGTTCAGGGCCTCCGCGGGATCAGGGGAGCGGCTCCCGTTTGGTGCGGATTCAACGGCATTCGTATCGGTTTGAATCGGCGCTGTTTCAGCAGTCTCTGCCGGAGTTTCCAAATTTGGTTCTGAAGTATGTCCCGGCCGCGGGGCTGCGACGGTCTCGCCGATCGAGGGCGGCATGATGCGTGGAACAGTCTCCTCGGTTGTCGTCGCAGGAGTTTCAGGCGGGTACTGGGCCGGATAAGTGCCTTCGCCTGGATAGGGCGATGCGACGGCTTGTGCCGGCGCCGGCGGATCGGCGGAGACTGATGCTTGTTCGGTGCGGCCAAGGCTGCCAGGGAGCGCTGGCGCTCCTCTTCCTTTTTGCGGCGGTCTGCCTCTTCCGAGAGGCGTAACTCCTCTTCCATCTGGAACTTGAAGTCGTTGGAGGCTTTGCGGAACTCGTACATCAGCTTGCCGATCTGGCGGCCGATCTGGGGCAGGCGCCTCGGGCCGAAGACCACGAGCGCCATCACCATCAGGATGAGGGTATCGGTCATCCCCAACGTGCCCAGCAGGATTGGCGGGTGTGCGCCCATGAAGGCTAATGATAACTGCCCGTGCGCCGCACTCACAAACGTCGGCTTATGAAGCCTCACTCCATGAACACAATGCAATGGAGGGTTGCGCAAGCTTTTTGATAAAATAAAGCCAGTGGAAGCGATATTTGCGGACTTGATTTGCTGAGTCCGATTCAAGTCTATCGCATCCATTTTGTAGAGGGTTGCAACATCCCCGTGGGTTGGGTCGCCAGTAGGCATCAGCGAATCCACTGCAACCATTCATTGCTTTCAACATCCCCGTTCTGCCGCTTTTTTTGATGACTGGGCGGACTGAAGGCGGACAATTTGAACTTGATTATCGACGAAGAAACGGCGGTCTCGCCGGAGACCGGCATTGCCCGCAGCCTCGAAAACTACCTGGCCCTTCCCGACCACAGCATGGACGAACGCATCGCGACAGCTCGCGAACGCCTGGGGCAAAACCATTTTGCTGGGCCACCACTATCAGCGCGACGAGGTTATCCGTTTCGCCGACTTCACAGGCGACTCCTACAAACTCTCGAAGATTGCCGCCGAAACAGAAGCCAAGTATATCGTCTTCTGCGGCGTTCACTTCATGGCGGAGAGTGCCGACTGTGCTCGGCCGCGAGGGTCAGAACGTCATCCTGCCGGACCTGAACGCCGGCTGCTCAATGGCGGATATGGCGGAGATCTGCCAGGTGGAAGACTGCTGGGAGTCTCTCGAGCGAGCTCGGATCTGACGACCGCATGATTCCGCTGACGTACATGAATTCGGCGGCTTCCATCAAGGCTTTCTGCGGCGAGCGGGGCGGCCTGGTCTGCACTTCTTCCAATGGCAGGCCGCGTTCCAGTGGGCTTTTGCGCGCGGCAGAGCAAATTCTTTTTCTGCCTGACCAGCATCTGGGCCGCAACACCGGCTATGGGATGGGAATCCCTCTGAACGAGATGGTGGTGTGGGATCCCTAGGCAGATCAAGGCGGCATCTCGCCCGACGCTTGCCGCGGCCAGATTCTGCTCTGGAAGGGGCATTGCTCCGTTCACCAGCGTTTTCTGCCGAATCATGTGGATGCGGTTCGCGCGAAATATCCCGGCATCCAGGTCATCGTGCATCCCGAATGCCGCTGGGAGGTCTGCCAGAAGGCGGACGCTCTGGGCTCCACCGAACGGCTTATCAAGACTGGTGAACGACGCTCCGCCGGAGACAATCTTCGCCGTCGGTACTGAGATTCACCTGGTGAACCGCATGGCGCATCAGTTCGCCGCACAGGGCAAGCGCATCTCACCCTCGACGACACCGGTGCCTTTGCACCACCATGTATCGCATCTGCCCGCAGCACCTGGCGTGGGCGCTCGAGAACCTGGTGGAAGGCCGCGTGGTCAACCAGATCAAGGTGCGTCGAGCGTGAAACACTGGGCACGCGTCGCGCTCGACCGCATGCTCGAGATCGGGTGACCAGTCACAATTGGCGCGACCAGTCTTGAACTCAAGGTCACCTGGTCGAGTCCTGATGGTCGCGTCAGTTTATTCGGCTTCATCCGCGAGGGGTTCGGTGAACTTCAGTTCGTTGCCGAACTCGTCGCGTACGCGAAAATCGCGGTTGCCCCAAGGCTTTCGTTCGATTCCCTGCGTAATTGTGGCTCCGGAACGCTCCAATTCGGAATAGAGCTGGTCGAGGTCCGATGTGAAGATGTGGACGCCAACGGCTGAGGGTTGCGGGCCTGCAACGGCGAACAGGTGAATGGCTACGCCATCACGCTCAACAATCGCGTACTTGTTATCAGGCAACCGCAGAACAACTTTGAATCCAAGCTTTTGTTCGTAGTTTTGAACGGCCTTGTTCAGGTCGTCACATGGCAGTTCCGGAGCGATGCGTGCAATCGTGGCCATGTCACTCCCACTCCAATGAGAGATTCGAAGAGTATCAGCCCGAAAACTTGCCGGTCTATCTTTTTTGATGAAGCATCAAGCTCTGTTACCCCGGTCACTCAAGTTGCTGGTGGACTGACCGCATCCGTCGTATGCTAGTCGTAGAAATCAGAATGAAGACGTTCACCATTGACGAAGCACAATCGCTACTTCCATTGCTCGAGTCGCTGTTGAAGCGTGCCGTTGAAGGCAAGCGGGCGGCGCAGGAGATCGAGTCGCAGCTCGCCGAGCTGGGCAGGCAGATCTACCTGTCCGGGGGCATGCGAGTGAATGTCGCAGAGGTGGGCCGCCAGCGCACGGAGATTCAAGCCCACCTGGAGACGGTTCGCGAGAGCGTTGCAGAGATCGATGCGATCGGCGTGCAGGTGAAGGATGTCGATACAGGTCTTCTGGATTTTCCCTGCCGTGTCGATGACCAGGTCGTCTTGCTCTGCTGGCGCATGGGCGAGACCACCATCGAGCACTGGCATACCATCGAGGACGGCTTCAAAGGCCGCAAGCCCGTGGATGAGCGGTTCCGGCGTCGTTCGAACTCGAGCAATCGGCCCAACTGACCCCTGCCCCGTCGCTGTAAACTGGCAACCTCTATGTACATTTCCGAGCAAGAGGTTCGCGCAGTCCTCACCTACGAAGCTCTGATTCCTGCCATTCGCCAGGCGCTAATCGATTACTCTTCGGGCCGTGTGAATCAGCCGCCGCGCATGATCCTTCGCGCAGACAATGCAGACGATCATCGCAACGGATGGTTCGGTGTGATGCCGGTTGTTGCCGGCGATGTGATGGGCGTGAAGACCGTTACGTTCTACGCAGGCAACGATGAACTCGGCCTGCACACGCACATGGCGATCATTGAACTCATCAACCGCGCGACGGGAGAGCCGCTGGCGTTGATGGATGGACGCCTGATTACCGAGATGCGCACGGCGGCGGTTTCCGCCACAGCCTTCTCCGGGATCGCGCCGCTTCATTTCGAGACCGCACCCACGAGCTTTGGCATCATCGGTTCAGGCGTACAGGCCCGGGCGCATATCGAAGCGCTGAAACATGTGTGGCCCGAGATGCGGGATATTCGCATTTCAAGTCGCAATGCGGCAAATGCGGCTCGTCTTGCCGATGAGACGAATGCGCGTGCCGTTACCGCGGAAGAGGCCGCTGCCGCCGACGTGGTGCTTACGGCCACGACGTCTCCGGTTCCCGTGCTGCAGGGAAGGTGGCTCAAGTCGAATGCACTCGTCATCGCCGTCGGTGCGAGCGGCGCGAGTTTGCGCGAGCTTGATGATGAAGCGATGCTCTCCAGCTACGTTGTTGCGGAAGGAAGATCGTGTGTCGAGCGCGAATCGGGCGATGTGATTCTTTCGGGGGCGAAGGTGCAGGCCGAAATCGGAGACATCCTGGCTGCTCCGACCACTGCGAAGATACCGCGCGGTCAACGCGTGGTTTTCAAGACAGTTGGAATGGCAATTGAAGATGTCACCGCCGCGCGGCTCGTGTGGCAGTCGATTCAGCCGGGTGCGATTCACTAATCGCGACATTATGCAAGGGAGGTTAGCCTTCTAACCGGACGCCCGCGTTTGCGGTCACTTCCTGCTCAGCAGTGATGCTTTCCTGGTCGGATCGGAGGAAGAAGCTGAGAATCACTGCTCCAAATGCCACTCCCGCTAGACTGACGACAATCCGCGGCAGATAAGCTCCGGCACGGTCATACATGTGTCCAATCCAAAGCGGTCCAGTGGCACCGCCGATGGCATAGGCCGTCCAGGTAAGGCCATACAACACGGAGAAATGCCTGCGGCCGAAGTAGCGCGCGAGCAGATAGGGTCCCACATCGGCTTCGCTTCCCAGTCCCACGCCAAGGATTGCCGCACCCAACAGACTTGTCCATGAGCTATCGGCGAAAGCAAGGATCAGCATGCCCGCAGCCGATAAAGCGAGAACGAGAGACTGGATACGTTCTGGAGAGAAGCGATCGATTGCGAACCCGATCCCTAGCCGCCCAATGATGCCTGCTCCTCCGCGGACCGACAAAGCCAGAGCTGCAGTGGCAGCAAGCACACCGTGCTGAGTCAGGATGGAAGTAAGGTTGGTCACCAGACCGTTTTCGCTGAATGCTGAGAGGATAGTGATAAAGGCCAGTATCCAGAAGGCGGTAGTACGCAGTGCAGCCGCAACTGTCATGCCGGTGTCGGCGCGATGATCTGAACGAACGATTGACGCCTCGGGGCGATTGCGCACGAGCATAGCGGTGAGTGGAAAACCCAGAAGTGCGATGCCACCTAAAAGCAGAAAAGCGCTGCGCCACCCGTGACGCTCGATCATCCACTCAGTGAGAGGCGGAATCAGCATGGAGCCAATGCCGCTTCCGCTAAGCAGCAGGGCCAGCGCAAAGCCTCGGTGGGTTGTGAACCATGTAAGGACCGTGCGTGTATACGCAAATTGTGCGGTGGCGTTTGCAACAAGCCCGATTACGAAAAATGTGAGGTAGAACTGAACGATATGCGGGGTCAACCGGCTGAGCGTGGCTAGCCCGAAGGCGAAAACCAGAATTCCGGGAAGGATGATGCGGCGCGGTGGAAATCGATCCAGCAAAAGACCGATCAGAGGCGAGACAAGTGCAACCGTAATGGCGGCTAGCGCGAATGCACCGCCCATCGCTTCCCGCTTCCAGCCAAAGGCTGCGTGCAATGGATCGAGAAACAAGCTAAACGTGTACGGAACGATTGGTGCAAAGCTTACCATTACCCCCGTAAATGCGGCCGCAAGTACACGCCAGCCGGGATATTGAATCGTGATTTCTTCATCTAAACGATGGGGATTCGTCTTCATTGATTACCAATTTGTCGAGTCATTGAGGTGAGAAGCTTTGGCCGTACCGACGGGCGCGTCCACGTGCCGCGTGCGGCGCGGATTCGGAGGTTCAGTCACATCTGGCCTGGCAAGCCAACCTGATAGGGCGAAGGTAGTCCAAAGCCGTTGGCAATGCGGTTGAAGGCGGCGAAGAGGGCTGCGATATGTACGGTTTCCTGCACTTGCGCCTCCGTCCAGCCCGCGAGCATTGTGGTTTCCACATCGGCGCGGATGACGGCAGATGAATTTGCGTTTACCTTTTCAGCGAACTTCAGCAGCGCCAGTTCCGCGCTTGTGAACAGTTGAGCATTGAGATCACCGTGCTGCAGAGCGCAAACTATTTCCGGTGATCCACCCTGCGCTCCGAGCAAGACGGCGTGACTATCGGCGCAGTATGGGCATGCGTTCTGCCGCGATACAAAGGTGGCGATCATTTCCTTGTGTCGTCGGCTCAGCAGGCTATCGCCGAAGAGCATGTTCTCGGCGATTTCCAACATGCCTTTGAGAAGCGCCGGGTTGGTGGCAAAGCACAGTACAATCCCGGGAACGTCGGTTCGAGCGAAACGCTCGTGGTACCGCGCGAACAATACACGGACCTCCTCATTCGCCGTGTGTTCATCCACCAGAGGCAGATTGGTGGAGGACGGCGCCACTCGGCGCCGTTCGAGAGCCTCCAACCGTGGCACATCGGAAGACAATTCTGAACTCATATCCCAAATCTCTGCTCGTGTACGCCCTGGATCACCGCTAAAACATGAACTTCAACGCAAACTGCACCTGGCGCGGAGCCGACGCCGCAAGGATATGGTTGAATGTTGGCGAACTGATGTCGCAGTCGGGCAAATGGAAGTTCGTGCGATTAAGGGCGTTAAACAACTCCGCGCGGAACTGGAACTGTTTCGATTCGGTCACTTTGAAATTCTTAAGTGTTGCCGAAATCCCAGTTGGCATATGCCGGACCGATATTCACGTTGCGGCCTTCCGTGCCAAACTGTCCCGCGTTGGACGGTGGGATCGAGTCGCTGTAAAGCACTGGGGTTAAGCCACTCGTTAACCGTGCGGGGCCCTTTATTGGGGTTGCCGACAAGATTGGGTCGCTGGGCGGAAAATCCGGTGATCTCCGGCGCGCTGCCTTGCGCCGCCACATCGTTCGAGTCGAAGACGGTGAACGGCGTGCCGCTCATCAAGGTGGCAATGCCAACCAACTGCCATCCGCCAAGCGCTGACTGGTACCAGTTCTGAGGATGGTTCCAGAACGGGAGCACCCATTCATAGCTCCCAACGAATCGGTGGCGCGCGTCGAAGAGCGACAGCCCACGCTCTGCTTCGAGATCGAACGGATTCTGGGCGAGATCGTTTTCGCCTGCGACTGGCTTTGCCGCTGATCCGGTTATGTTGAATGACGATACATCGTCGATCGCCTTTGACCATGTGTACGACACGAGAAATCGACAGCCCATGGCTGAACCGCTTGCGCAGCGACGCTTCCAACGCGTTGTACGACGAATTGGCGATGCCCGCGATCTCGCCTGTAGATGAATACTGGCAGCTGCTCGGCGCATCGGCGAGCGTGCAGCCGGAATAAAGCCGCCGTTGATCGGCATTGCTGGAATTCGAAATAGGCTGACCGTCCACGTACCCAGGAACGAAAACGGCTGGGTTCGCTTCGATAAAGCGCGGCAGCCGTGTGCCCTTGGTACCGACGTATCCGACCTCGAACAGCCAATCTTTCGCGAACGACTGCTGCAAGTTCAAGTCCCAATCCTGCGTATAAGGAAGCTTCAACTTCGGCGACAAAGTCAGGTTCGTGAGTGGCTTGGAGAATGTCCCCGGAGCCGGAGGATTGCCGTTGAACGGATCCGCGAAGTTCGGCAGGCTCACCTGCGGCGTGCCCAGGTACGGAGGCGCACTGATCGGCGCCTGCAAGGGTCCACCCTGTCCGGTGTAATAAGGTTCATAGAAGATTCCGTACGCCGAAGTAATGAGCGTTTTGCCATCGCCGGTTGGATCCCACGCGATGCCAAAGCGAGGCGCGAACGCCTTATAGTCGGTAGGGATCAGGCCCGCGGGAACCCCCTTATCGCCCGGATACAGCAGTCCCACTGGAGCATCCGGCATGACCGTGGACTGCTTCCCCGGCTCAAACAATGTGACCCGATTGTGAATCTTCGGTGTACGGCACGGGCAACTCGTAGCGCAGTCCGGCATTGATTGTGAATCGCGAGGTGACCTTGTACGTATCCTGCACGTAACCATTCGCATTGTTGCCGCGAATGTTGCGCGAGAAATCGCCGATACCTTGCAGGAAGACGACCGGCTGCCCGGTGAGGAAACTGGCGAACGCGTCCGTTACCGGGAACGGCACGAATACGAAAAAGCCGTTGGTCGCGATCCCCTGCAGCACGTTGATTTGCTGATATTGATATCCGCCGCCAAATTTCAGCGCGTGCTTGCCACGCACCCAACTCAGCGATCCGGAGTAATCGAAGACGTTTTCGTAAGTATTGCGCGGGCCGGTGATCGGATCACCAATGAGGGTATAGCCATTCACCTGGATGAACGGCGGTCCAATCGGCGACCTCGAGACTCGGCTGGTATTGGAATCCAAAGTCTGAGGGCGGCTGATGATTCTCCCGCTCGCCATAGAGGAACTTGTTGCGCAGAAATGAGAATCGGCCCACAGCGATGAGCGTTGGTGAAAACGTGTGTGTATCTTCGTGCGACAAAGTTCTGTGCGCGCTGGTCTACGCCCACCGGGAAGCCCGGCACGCTGGCGCCGCCCGGCGATAACGGATCAAGCTGAGAGAGCTGGTAAAACATGTAACGGAAGTTCAGGGTGTCATGGGTGCCGAGATATTGGTCGACCTTGATGCCGAACTGATCGGTATCATTGGTCAAGATTTGCGTTGTGGAGAACAGATTCGTACCGGCGTTCGGAAGCGGGAAGAACGGCAGCAAATTTTGTGAAACCGGGTTGAACTGGCTCGACGGCACCTGGTTATTCGGGTAAGGTGCATTGGCAAAGACGTTGAAAAGCTGGTTTTGCGGATTGTTGCAGAACCCTTCCGTGAAGCCCTCCGGGCAAAGTTCGGAGAAGTCGCCGGCACGCTGCTTCACCGATGGCACTGTAGTGAGCGCCGAAATACCCTGGCGATTGCGAAAGCCTTCATAGAAGCCAAAAATGAACGTCTTGTCCTTTTTGATCGGCGCACCTACGATTGCGCCGAACTGGTTTTGTTTCAGTGGCTCCTGTGTCTGCGCGAAATAGTTGTTCGCATCGAATGCGTCGTTGCGGAGGAACTCCCATAATGTCCCGTGAAGCTGGTTCGTGCCCGACCGAGTAACGATGTTCGTCGTCGATCCCAGCGAGCCTCCGAACTCGGCATTCGCGCTGTGCGTGATGATGCGGAACTCGCTGATCGCGTCCACCGGCGGCTTAAGGACGAATCCGCCATCAACGCCGTTGAAGTTGTTCGCGCCGTCGATAAGAAAGTTGTTTGATTCAGGTCGCTGGCCATTGACCGCATAAGCCTGTCCGTTGCGCAGCCCTCCCCCCCGCCTCTGCTATTCCGGGCGTCAAGGGAACGACCCCAGGCTGCAACAGGCCAAGTTGCGCAAAGTTGCGTCCGTTCAGCGGCAGATCCTCCAGCTCCTGCTGTTGCACTACCTTGCCCATGCTGGTGACGGTGGGCTCAATCAGCTCGGCATCGGCGCTTACCAATACTTGCTCCTTCTCCGATCCGACCGCGAGACGTGTTGAGACCGAAGCCGTCTCGTTCACGTTGAGAGTGATGCCATTCTGCACGTGTTCCTGGAATCCTTTCGCAGCGACCTGCAGGCGATAGTGTCCGATCGGTAGTTCCAGAAGAACGTAGTTACCGTCGCGATCGGTGGTCGTCTCGCGCGACAGGCCCGTTTCCGCCTGCAGGGCAGTAACCGCAGCGCCACGAATGACGGCGCCACTTGGGTCTGTAACGGTTCCGCGAATGTTTCCCGTGATCTGCTGAGCAGACAAACTGATGCAAGAAAGTACTATAAATGCCAGCACATTGCGAACGCATATTCATGTTGTTTTTGGCCTCTCCCAGAAGACTTAGCACTACAAACACAGAGTGACGTCGTGGTTTGCGTGGAACCTGTCGACATCGATGGCCATGACATATGCGCCACAAAACGTGGGCATAATCAAAGGCTCCATGAGTTAGAGAATGCTGGCAGCGATCACCAGGAGCAGGGCTCCGCCCAAGTTCAGGGGAAGAAATCGCGAGGAGGGCTGCACGGAAGAACGGTAGTAGGTCAGTCGATGCGCTGTCTTGGATCGGTCGATGGGTAGGTAACTCAATCCTTAGGTGGAGTCTCATCGTAATCGATCAATTCAAAATCGCGCTGATTTCGAGCGCGGCAAGAATTCCAAAAAAGGCACTGGTCTTTCAAAGTCGCGGCACTGGTTGAGCGAATCATCTTCTTCGCGCGTCCTTTCTGCCAGATTGGAAAAACAGGAGACCCTTGTCCAAAGCTGAATTGGGCAGATACGCTCGGAGGCGTTAGTCTTAGAGCGGACTGGTTCGGCGGATTAGGGCGAACCCGGATGGACGAAGGAGCGGCCATGAGGACTCGTTATTGGGCGTGTTTGGCGATTGCGGCTCTGTGCCTCGCGGGCTGTTCGGGATTCTGGGATGCGCCAGACTCGGGAGGCGGGGGCGGCAAGACGACCCTGACTAGCGGCGATATTTATGTCTTGAACAACGCGACGAGCCAGATGGTTGGCCTGTATGTCAACGCGGGTACGATGACTGCTCTGCCGGGAAGCCCTTACGCACTCTCCGCTGCTCCGATCGCTATCGCAGTCGCGCCCAACAACGCGTTCCTTTATGTCAGCACTGTAGGTGGTATTTTCCTTTACACGGTGAATACATCAACAGGACAACTTACTTTAGGAAACTCCGGCCAGCCCATTTCGTCGGACCCTGCCACAAACATGCAGGTGGATGCGACCAACACCTGGCTTGTGGAAGGGGTTTCAGCGACCCAGTATCTGAATGCGATCCATGTGAACGCAACGGACGGGTCGCTTGCCTCCAACCAGGTCGAAAATGTGGTATTGCCGTCAACGACTTTCCAGCAAGTTGCAATTTCACCTAACGATGCATTCGTTCTGGCCGCCATGGGGTCCCAGGGGACGGCCATCATTCCCTTCAATCCCAACAACGCAAATCCCTTCGGCACGGTGGGAAACATCCCCGTGAAGAACGCTACGGGCGCGGCGCTATCCGTAGCCTTCGATCCAATAGTTACGGGTTCAACGGCGTCCCGGCTGTTTTATATCGGCGAAACGGTTGCTACCACCGGATCGAACACCGGTGGCCTGCGCGCCTTCAACTACGGCACGCTGAAGGAAATCTCAGGTTCGCCGTTCGGGATTGGCGGGCTGGCGCCGTACTCCATCCTGCCGTTCTCAACCGGGAATTTCGTGTACGTGGTGAGCCGGCAGACGAGCAGCGGCCAAACCGGTGTAATCGCGGGCTTCTCAATCGCTGCAGCGAATAGCACCTACACTCTTACGGAACTGGGAAGCACTTTCACCGCGGGCCTCAATCCGCAGGCGATCGTCGAAGACAACACGCACCAGTTCGTTTTTGCGGTAAACTTCGGCGGCAGTCCTGACCTGACTGGTTATGTGATCGACACAACGAAAGCCGGCTATCTGGACCAGGTGACCTCCAACGCTACAGGGACCGCTCCGACCCAGGCCGGGGCCATGGCTGCGCTTCATTGAGCCGGCGCGCTGTTGCCGGGCAGCGCATTGCTGCTATCCTCAATTAGATCCTCCTGGCTGTGTCCACACGATTGCCAAATCATTTCGTCTCATCTATCTCTCGCAGTGTGGCTGGATTTCCGGCTCTGCTTGTAGCGGGCGTTCTTTTCCTTGGCACAGGATGCAGCCGCTTACAGCACGAAAAGCATGAGACCGTCTATGTCTCCGCTCGGCAAACTTACCTTAAAGATCGCATTGCAGCCGTATCCAACCGCGTCGGCGAAGTTGCGAATGGGCAACCACTCGAAGTCCTCGAACACGGACGCCGGTTTCTGAGGGTAAAGACCGAAAAGAATGAAATCGGCTGGATCGAAGAGCGAGCCGTCATCGATTCCCAAACTTACGACGGCTTTGCGCATCTTGGAACGGAGCATAAGCAGGATCCGGTTGTCGCGACGGGCGCAGTGCGCGACGACGTTTATCTGCACATTAGTCCGGGTCGCAAGACCGACCGCTTTTATCTGCTTCTTGAGAGTGACAAGATCCAGATGCTGGTGCGCGCCTCAGTGCCGAAGGTAGCGCCTGGCTCTGCGGTGCGGCCGGCAAAGCGTCCCGTAGAGGCGCCTGCTACTGCTTCTAAATCCGCTCCGCAAACGACCAAGGCATCTGGCGCCCAGCCCTCTAAGCCGACATCCACAGAGTTGCCGACCTCAGAGCCGTCTGAGAAACCGGACCAACCGGAAGTCCCTATGGAGGACTGGTGGCTGGTCCGCGACGGCCAGGGTCGTACCGGATGGCTGCTCGGCGGTCGCATCGACGTTGATGTGCCTGACGAGGTAGGGCAATATGCCGAGGGTCAACGCATCGTGGGCGCCTATGTGCTTACACACGTCGCCGATTCTGAAGCGAATGTTCCCAATCACCAGGTTCCGGAATTCGTGACAGCCCTGAGTCCGCCGAAATCGGGGCTTCCCTTCGATTTCGACCAGATTCGCGTTTTACCTGGAGCGTGAAGCGGCACCGGTACGAGACAGCTTTCCGGATTCGTCCCATCCAGGGATTTCTGCCGGTTCGCGTTTGGACGCAGCCCGGGCAAAACGGAACCGAGCCTGTCTTCAGCTTTCAGATTTCTAGTTCTCGCGATGTCGCCATCGATCCGGAAACCGGAATCACCAAGCCTGTGAATCCGCGGACGATCATATACGCGATGCGCGACACGCAGGTGCGACGCGTTGGTCCCGATATGGCTCCCATTCCAACATCGCATTTGCCGGGAGAAAAGCCAAAGTCTGGGAAAGCTGAGAAGAAAAAGCGCTAATAGCGCCCTTCACAGATGATCGCCGCGGGATTGCGAAACGGCATCGTTACTTCCAGTATTTGTTTCGTCCCACACACAGACGTGCTGGTGTGAATCCCTCGATCGTCACGTCTGCTTCACTCAATCCCGCCGCAGCGCACATTTGGCGCCAATCCCCCGGCACAAAGGCACGTTCGATGGAGACGGGGCCATCATGCTGCACAAAAGCATGCAGACCAGCGAGCTTTGAAAATGCGTTGAGGAGATGGTAAGGAATGCGCGCTCGGGAGAGATCGTTGATAAACCAACCCACGCTTGCACGGTCTTCCATCCACCTAAGGAAACGCACAACGTCGCTTTTCACCAGATGATGTGTGAACAGCGAACTGATGACGATGTCGATGGGTTCGCTGCTTTGGAAGTGAAAAACATCCGTGGCCACCCATTCGATTTGGCTTGCGTTTGTGCTGGCCTCGGCTGCAATCGTGGCCGCGTCCGGATTCAGATCGCATCCCGTGAGTTTCACGCGAACCTTGCGCTCTTGCGCCCATTTTTCGATGCGGCGTAGGGTGTCGCCGTAGCCGGAACCGACATCGACGATATGGACCGGCGTTGCCGAGTTTGTGCAATTGAAGAGAATCAAGCCAGCGAAGGGTGGGCCTATAACCCAGGAACCAGCGATTCAGTTTTTCTAAATCTTGCAGGCACGCTCGCAGTTCGTCGCGGCTGCACGGCTGGTCCATCATTTCAGTCAGATCGGCGCGCTTACTGAAATCGAGCGTACTAGGCGGCATGGAAGAGCATGGTCTCCGCGGTTACTCCGGGGCCGAACGACATGGCGCAACCCTGCTGACCCGAACGCGCCGCGCGCATGATGCTTTGCAGCACAAACATCACCGTCGCTGAAGACATGTTTCCGAATTGCGCGAGAACCTCGCGCGATGGACGGAGAGAATCCTGATGCAACCCCAGTCCTTTTTCGACGGCATCGAGCACTGTTTTTCCTCCGGGGTGCACGGCCCAGAGGTCAATCTCCAACGGGTTTTTACCGGGAGTGATCTGGCCTCCTGCTTCTCGCATGGCCTTCGAAATCTCGGCGGGCACTTGCCCGGAGAGATGCATGTCAATCCCATTTCGCGAATCTTCCATGTGATGAGATGACTCGTCTCTGGAATCCGCAGAGCAAGAAAGCTGTCGATACCCAGTCCCACTGGATTGCCGCTCACGAGGCAGGCTGCACAGCCATCGGCGAAAAGAAGGAACGATAGCATCTGCTCCAGTTCGACCGTCTCCTGCAGGTGCAGCGTACAAAGTTCGAGGTTGAGGATCAGCACGACCGATTCCGGTTCGGATCGCACGATGTGATGGGCAGATTTCAACGCATTGATCGCCGCATAGCAGCCCATGAACCCGATCATTGTTCGTTCAACCGAAGGATTCAATCCGAGATGATTCACAATGTCGTAGTCGAGGCCCGGCGCGTAGAGCCCAGTACACGAAGTCACAATCACGTGCGTAACGCTTCGACGATCCTCGGGTGCCAATCCCAGCTTGTTCAGGGCACACACGGCCAACTGCGGCGCGAATTTCTCAAAGGCCTGCATGCGTCGGGCGGTCCCTGGAAAGTTCCCCGTGGCGTAAAGATCCTCGGCATCTCGCCACATTCCGTTGTCGCTTGCGATCGGCTGCAGAAAGGAGTAGCGGTGCTCAATTGCAGACATGCGGACCATGCGCTTGAAGAGCGATCGCGTGGTTCCTTCCGGCAACATGCCTTCGGCAAAGGCGATGAATGGACGGTGCACATCGTGCGGCGGCACCGATGTCGCGATCCGATTGATGTAGGCAGTTGTCACGGTTTACCTCGGTGAAAGCGTGCTTTAGACATTGTTAGATTCTCGGAGCCCGGAAGTGTCATCCAAATGTAACGTCAATTTCAGTAGATCATCCGACGCTCACAAGCCTTTTCAGGACGTAAACATCTTCTGGGTCAAACTACCACTGCACGCCGGGATAGAGGCTCGGCCACCGGTACGCGTGAAACTGGTAGGCATTTGGGGTTGTCCCTTGCCAGACTACCTGGGTTGCTTGCGGATTCAGTTCCTGCACGATTGCGCCACTCACAGCGCCACTGAAGTTTGCATGGATGTTGCCATTCGGCAGGAGCTCTGCGTTGCCTCCAAAGAACGAGAAATAGCTCGGAGGCGGCCCATAGTGCTTTACCA
The DNA here is from genome assembly GCA_963782775.1 of uncultured Acidobacteriaceae bacterium. GTDB lineage: Bacteria > Acidobacteriota > Terriglobia > Terriglobales > Acidobacteriaceae > Telmatobacter. The sequence goes on along the minus strand of CAWALE010000008.1, from coordinate 348,311 downwards.
GGGTGGCGGTCATGGCTCCTTCGTTCAGTTCAAGTACGGGAACTGTTGAGTAGCAAGTTGGAATGGGCGGCTTGAGTGGCTGGCACAACACCGGCCCGGTTGGAAAGATCCGATCATTGCCATTGTCCATCAGACCCAGCCGAAACACGCCAGTGGTATTCGGTGAAAAGAAGCTCAATCCGTGTTGCGCATAAAACCAATCGGTGGGATCAGTGCCACCCACCAGCCTGAAGTCACCACCCTCACCCAGCTTCCACATCACATTGCCAGAGCCGGTGCCGTCGAGGAAATTGATCTTGACGATCCAGTTCTGGTGACGTATCGAGAGAAGCAGATTGTGGTCGTCGCTCGAATACACCATGTCGTTCGAATGCGTCCAGTCTGGGAAGTTCATCGGATGACGGTTGATGTCGAAATGATCGAAGGTGTTCCAGACCCAGTCTGGATTGTCGTTTGCGTCTACATCGATAATCGCGTCGCCGATCACCGATGTGGTTCCCGGATAACCCGGCAGATTGGTGTAGCTCTTGTTATAGGCCGCGAGCATCACCCAGTGGCCATTGGGCAACGCAATTACACCATGATGAAAGCTCTTGAACGCGTACACATTCCCACTCGCATCGCGAAGGCCTGATGCTGCCAGTTTCTGATTCAGCGTGTCCATGGTGATCTCGCGGACCATATTTCCAGCAAGGTCGACTTCGCGAACGTCATTCACCAGGCCCAGCGTTCCGTTTACCGTGGTCGAGGAAAGGTAGGAAATCAACATCAACATGTCTCCGTTCGGCATGAGTTGGATTCCCTGGATCAAATCGACGATCGAACCGTGGTAGAGATACGACCAGATCACGTTGCCCTGAAGGTCGGTGGCATACGCCTGGATCACGTTTGACGGTATCACTGTGTTCCAGATCTCGATGCCTCGCTGAGGCGTGCCTCCATTCATCGCGGAGATCTGTATCGCCGGTGTTGGCGGCGGAGTTCCAGTGGTGCAGGTGTGGTCCGCATCGGTGTAGGTAGTGCCGTTGTCGAGCGTGACTCTTGCGCGCATGTGGTAAAGCGTCTTGCCCATCATGCCGGCGACCAGCACTTTTACCGGGCCGCCTTTCGCACCGCTCGGAACCTCCCACGTGTTCAGGCCGTAATCTGTGGTCTTTCCAAATTCGATCATCATCCTCCCGGATGAAGGAAGACTCAGCGAATACGCGGCCACCAGCGGGCTTCCCGTTGCGTCGGGGCACGACACCTGCGCGCCGGGAACGATGGCTGCCACGGCTGTCGCATAATCCTGTTGCGGAGAAGAAACCAGCGCGGCCGTAACTGAGATGTTCTCGGTTTGCGTGATCACGGCCGGCGCGGTGTAGTTGCCCGCGGTGTCCACCTGGCCTGTCTGCGGTTTTCCTCCGACGACGCCGTTCACTAGCCACTCAATTTTTCCTCCCGTTGCGGACGTCGCGGTGAACTGGAACTTCTGGCCCTGTGAGAGCGCAACGTAGGTTGGTGAAATGGTGATGGAACCGCTCTGAGAGGGAGTGCCGGGCCCGCTGGGAACGATTGCATTCGGGTTGATGAAGTATCCGCAGCCCGATAAGAAAACCGCGAGGGCCAGGAGAAGAAGATGCGCGCAGCGAATCTCAAAGCGGCAAAGTAAACGCACTATCCGACTGCGCAGGGGATTGCGGTCGACCTCGGGGGAAGTTCGCATCAGCCTCTCTCAAGCTAAACACGCACAGGATTCTAAGCAAAATACAACGGGAAGAGCGCTGAAGCTATTGACGGGCAGGACGTGAAGAAGGCTGCTTCTGAGGCTCAGCTTTTTTGCGGACTCAGAATGCATTGTTTGGAATGAGGGCTTGGTTCATCCGCGCTTGCGCAGTTCATGTTCGACAACGCGCATCATCTCCGATTCGGGAGCGGGCTTGCCGGTCCAGATTTCGAACTGACGCGCTCCCTGCTGCACGAACATCTCGAGCCCGCTGACGACGGGGATGCCGCGCGACTTCGCAAGCTTGAGAAGAGGCGTTTCGAGCGGGTTATAGACCATGTCAAAGACGAGGCCGGCGTTCAACTCGTTTTCCGCGATGGGGAGCGCCTGCTTTGTTCCGGCCATGCCACAGGGCGTTGCATTAATCATCACGTCAAAGCGTTGCTTGGCCAGCAACTCGTGCTTCAGCGACTTTGCTTTCGCCTGGCGAGCCAGAGTGACCGCGTGTTCGTGAGTGCGATTGACCACGAGCACTTCTGCGCCTTGCTCCACCAACCCGAAGACAGCCGCTCGTGCGGCTCCTCCGGCTCCAAGCACAACTACGCGCGCACCCTTGAGCTTCATGCGGCGTTCCAGGGGGCGAACGACTCCGGCAACATCCGTGTTGAAGCCGTAGAGTTTTCCGTCGGCTCCCATGCGGAGTGTATTGCAGGCACCGATGCGAGCCGTGAGCGGGTCCATGTTCGCGAGGTGCGGCAGGACTTCAGTCTTGAGCGGCATCGTAATAGCGCAGCCCGCCAGCGGAAGCTCCAGCGCGAGCGTGAGCAGGTCCTGCACGGACTTCGTCTTCAGCGGAAGCAGGACGGCATTCACGATTTCCCGGCGGAAGGCCGCATTTTGCAGCAACGGCGAGAGCGAGTGGGCGATAGGATTGCCTGCAACGCCAAAGATGCGGGTCGCCTGATCAAGATGCTCCAAGCGATACACGTCGCGCAGAGTCTCGGCCTTCACCTGGCCCGGAGCTGTCTCGCCGCCATCGCACCAGGAGGCGAAGGTGAACGCTGCTCCGGCTCTCGGTCCGAGCACGCGACTCACCAGGCCTTCTTCGCCCATAGCGATGCCCACGATGTGCGACGCAAGCGAGCGGTCCTCAATCAGCCGGAGCACCGCCAGATTGTCCGCGAGGGTTCGGGCAGTGGAGACTACTTTCACGAAATCCGGCTTGAAAACCTCAATGCGATCTGCTGCCTGCTCGAGGCCCTTTGTTCGGCTAAAGTCATGAAAACTAATTAGTAAGGCCGCACCGGCAGTCCGGAGCTTGTTGACCTGGGCTGCTTTGGCTTCTTCCGCCGATTCCACTTCCAGATCGAGGATATGGCACCCCGCCTGCGCAGCCTTGGTGAGGATTTCGAGCTGGGTTGCGAGAGGACCGTCGAATCCTCCGCCATGCGACTTTCGGCGGCAGGTGGCGATCACGGTTACGTCGCGGTGCTCGCCGAGAAACTGCTTCAGATAGGACAGTGCGTTGGCTGGCTTTGACAGGGAGTCGATTCGCAACTCAATGAATTTAAAATCTTTAACTACCGATTCGGCGCGGTCGAACAACTCAGCCGGCGAACTCCCCTGGATGGCCACGCACAATTTCCCGAGTCGCAGCCGAGGCGGCGCAGGGGCGGGCGGCGATATGGTGGCGGCGTGCGGCATTTTCGTTTAATTGACGCATCTTAGATGGCTTGGGTTTCGTATGCAACAGCAAGATAAGCCCTTTCGTAACTTTCTTCCGCACGAGCCGTCAGCCTTCAGCTATCAGTTCTCCGCGTTTATCGCCACTGAATGGGTAACTCGGATGAGGCTCTTTCCTACTCTTCGCGCAGCGTGGTGGCGGGGTCGATTCTAGCGATTTTCAAGGCCGGAATGGTCGCCGCCAGGAGCGTAACCGCTGCCAGGGTGCCCAGCACGGCGAGCATGCTCGGCAGATCAAACGCCCCGACTCCGTAGAGCAGACTGCGCATGGCTCGCAAGGTGCCGATGCACAGCACCAGGCCGAGAGCCAGTCCGGCCGCCGCCGCTCGCACTCCGGAGCCGGATACGTGAGCCATCGCCTGCCGGATGGTGGAGCCCAGAGCGATGCGGATGCCGATTTCCCGGGTTCTCTGCATCACGAGGTTTGCGACCAGGGCAAAGATGCCCACCGCGCTGAGCAATAGGGCCAACCCTGCCATGGTGGTCAGCAGGGCAACTTCGATCCGCTGCATGGCGAGCGTTTCAGCCTGAAGATCACTCATGCGATAGAAGCCGGAGAAGGGTAGGCCCGGATCAGCGCTGGCAAGGGCGCGCTGCATCTGTTCGGTCAGGCCCTCGACGTGACCTTCGGTGCGCACGATCCAGCTCGGCTGGAACCACACGTGGACGAACAGCATCGGCGGGTCCAGTTGTGCGGTGGGAACGTACATGGTTTCCTCGCTCTGCAGCGGAGCAATCGGATTCAAGCCGGACGCGATTTGAACATCGGAGACCACACCAACGATGATTGTGCCTTTATCGACAGTGAGTCCCACAGGATTGGCCCCGGGAAAGAACTTGCGCGCGAAGGATGAATTGATGATAGCCACCCGCTGAGTATCCGGACCGTCGGCAGCGGTAAAGGTTCGACCGGCAATCAGGGGCATCTCGAGAGTTTCGAAGAAGCCGGGCGTCACATAAACCAGGTCGGTTCCGACTTCTTTTGTGGCCTGAGGTCCATCGTGGAGGACGACGCCTCCGTTCAGGGTTCGTTCGAAGGGCAAGCTCAATCCAACGGCGGCAACTTTGACGCCGGGAATGCGCTGCATGGCGTCGATGCTGGTTGCCATCAGGCGGCGAAATGCTGCGGGCTCATGGTAGCGCGCGTCATTGAGCGAGGCTTTGGCCGTCATGACACCCGAGGGATTAAACCCTGGGGGCAGGGTTTGGAGATGAATCAGGCTTCGAATCAGCAAGCCCGAGCCGGCGAGCAACACAACCGTGAGAGCGACCTCTCCAGCGATGAGGGTCTGGCGCAGGAGCGTGGACTGGCCAATGGAGGCACCGCGATTGGTCATCGATGCACGCAGATCGACCTTGCTCATCACGAGAGCGGGCAGCATGCCGAAGAGCACGCTTGTGAGCAGGGAGACGCAGGTTGTGAACGCGAGGACGCGTCCGTCGAGCGGAACGCTCGCGACGGGGAGGAAGCCTACGGGAAGTAGCGAAAGCAATCCTCGCAGGGCCAGAAAGCCAACGCCTACTCCGGCTGCACCGCCGAGGCAGGCGAGCAGCAGATTCTCAAGCCAAAGCTGTTTTTGAATTTGCCAGCGCGAGGCGCCGAGAGCCAGGCGAGTGGCAATCTCAGGCAGGCGGCGAGACATGCGAACGAGCGTGAGTCCGGCGAGGTTGGCACACGCGATGAGGAGGATGAAACCGGCGGCCAGCATGAGGGCAATTGCGCGAGGGCGCAGTTCGGCGGTCTTGCCCTTCTGCAAAGGCACGGTGTAGAAGTGCACGTTCGCGCCCGGATTTTTGTTGACGATTTGAGAGATACGCGCTGTCCAGGCGCGGTTCAGCTCCGCGTCGGCCTGCTGCCAGGTTGAGCCGTTGTGCAGACGCGCGATGACTTCAAAGTTCGTACCTTGACCTTCGCCGTTGCGACTCGGCTGCAACGGTGTGTACAGGTCCGCGTTCAGGGGCGTCATTGAACCTTGCGGCAGTATTCCGACGACGATAAAAGGCTCGCCCATCAAGTGAATTGTCTGGCCGATGAGATCGCGATCTCCGGCGAACGTGCTTTGCCACAGGTTGTAACCGAGGATTGCCGCCTTCGGACCCTTGGGGCGATCCTCATCCTCCGAGAAGTTGCGCCCAAGGGCGGGACGAATTGCAAGCACGTCGAAGTAGTGCGCCGAAACGCGGCCGGCGTGAACGTAGCCCACATGAGCACCGGCCTTCAGGTTGACGCCGCTGGACAACGGACTGAATACGGCTGAGGTCAGCGAGGGGACATTGTCGCGCAATTGCTCCCATTGCGCTCCGTCAATCCAGCGGAGTTCGTCGGAAGGATTGGGACCCTGTGTCCGTTGGAAGATGGTGCCCATGCGGTCGGGCTGCGGATAAGGCAGGCTCTTCAGCATCAGCGCGTTCACAACCGAAAAGATCGCAGTGTTGGCGCCGATGGAAAGGGCCAGCGTGACGACGACGGTGAACGTGAAAGCGCGGTTGCGGCCCAACTGCCGCACGGCGAAGCGAAGATTCTGTCCTAGAGAAGTCATCGGTCAGGCCTCCAGTTTTGAGAACGACGGGGGGAACGGTAAGAGAATTCTGAAGCACTCTCAATGCCAAAACAAGGTTCGCATAACAGGAATGGATTGTGAGATTGATGTTCGCCGAGGACTATTCTGACCGAGTCGCACTGTCCGGTTACGAACAAATCCGAACACAGGTAGCTACGTCTGCACGGCTGCCGCAGTTCCAGAGTAGTGGACGGGTTGGCGGAGCAGACTGCTGCCGACCAGGGGAATGCTACCGCGGTTTCTGGCCGGCGTGTTCTTCGCAAACCATGGCGACGGCGGAAATCTCTACGACGCAACCGAGAATGTGTGTAGCAACGTTGGGACAGCCTGGATGATCACAGAGGTATTCACTGAGAATCTCTTCACGACCGTCCTGGGCCTTGATGCCCGTCTTTATGGTTACAAGAGGAATGGGAAGTGTCCCTCCAGGCCAGTTGCCTTGTTTTTGTGAATCTATTTTGCGAATAACAGGTTGCTTAAGCAAGTGACTTTGGGGTGACCGCTTGAAATGCCTGGACGAGAGTATTCTCCGATTCCGCTTTGCCAGGACGGCAACCGTTGATCGAGTGCGATCGATAAATGCTTCCAAAGCAAAGTATTTGTTGCGTATAGTGCGAGCAGCGGCTTTCCCTGCAATACAAGAGGTTCGACAATGGCGCGATGTTTTCGTGGCTTCGTCCTGTTGATGGCAGTTTCGGCGTTCGGCATTCTGTCTCAAGCCCAGCCTGCCGCGGCACCCATCGAACAGGTTCATCTGGGCGACAGCGTGGTGGCACTGAACGGGCCATGGAAGTTTACGATCGGCGATTCGCTGATTAATCCCGCAACAGGCAAGCCGTTTTGGGCAGAGCCGGGATTTGATGATTCGCGTTGGGAGACTGTCGATCTGACGCCGAGCGGAGCTGTCGACCCGATCTCTGGATTGTCGGATTTCGTACCGGGATGGACAGGAAGAGGTCATCGCGGCTATTGGGGCTACGCATGGTATCGGATTCACGTACACTGGAGACCAAGCCCGGTGTCAAGCTGGCAATTGCGGGCCCCTCGAATGTGGATGACGCCTACCAGGCATTTTTCAATGGATCGCTGCTGGGGAGTTTCGGAGATTTTTCGAGCGCCAGGCCGATGATCTATTACACGCAGCCGGTCATGCTGATGTTGCCTGACACTTCGGCGAACAGTGCGCCGGGCAGAACTCAGCGAACGGAGACGGGCAGGTGATCGCTTTCCGGTTTTGGATGGAAGCGAACACACTTTTTCAAGGGGAACGAAGTGGGCGGAATGCACGTCGCGCCCCTGCTGGGACAGGCCGGTGCAGTCATGGCTCGACATCAGATGCGCTGGCTTGAACTTATTCGCTCGTACATTCTGTCGCCCATCCAGGCGTTTGTGTTTGGTCTGCTTGGCGTGGTCGCCTGCAGCTTGATGCTCTTCGATCGATCGGATCGGGTTTATCTCTGGATTGGAATGATCCTTCTCACGTCTTCGGTCAGCTATACGGTGCAGGCCGTCGGCTCGTGGACCGAGTGGATAGGAGCGCTACCCCTGAACCATTTTCACAGACGTCATCATCGTTCCACTCACCTATGCGGGATGGGTCATGGTGTGGCGGGTTTGGTTTCGCTTGCGAAGGCCCACCTGGATGCCGTGGCTGCTCGCGGCTCTCGTAGCTGCTGCTGATGATTTCAAACGCGCTAGGCGACAACATCTTCTATAACTTCGTCTCGCAGCCTGTTAGCCATGTATTTCATCTAATCGCAATCGGCAGTCAGAGTCGTTCTGGCATTTCTGATGCTCACGAATGTTTTCCTGGGAATTCGCGAGCAGGGATTGGAAGGCTGGCTGGTTCTGCCCCCAACGCTCTTTGCGGCGGTTGGAGGACTTCGCTCGGAGTTGTCGCTGATGAACATTCAACTGAACTGGCTCATTTTTGGCACGGAGATCACCCTGACTCAGTTAGCGAGCCTGCTGCTGGTGGCTACGGTGGCAATCTTGTTGCTGCGCCGCTTGCTGACGTCGCTGAACATACAACGCCAGATGGCGCTGGATGTGCGGCAGGCGCAGGAAGTGCAGCAGGTAATTCTGCCGGAAGGCCGCACCACGTTGCCGGGCCTGGTGATCGAGAGCGAGTATCTGCCGGCGCGCGAAGTGGGCGGCGACTTCTTCCAGATCATTCCGCACTCGACAGATGGCAGTCTGCTGATCGTGGCTGGAGATGTAACCGGCAAAGGTCTGAAAGCGGGAATGCTGGTTGCGCTGCTGGTGGGGGCGATCCGGAGCACCGCGGAGTTGAACGCCCAGCCGGATTTTGTGCTGCGCGCCTTGAATCGCCGGCTGATGGGCCGCGGTGATGCGCAGGCAACGTGTCTTGCGCTGCGCATTGATGCGGATGGACGATGTGACGCTGGCCAATGCAGGGCACATGCCGCCCTACTTGAACGGCAGACCATTGGCAGTGGAAGGCACGCTGCCGCTGGGGATGAAAGATGGTGCCGAAATCTCAGTAATGCGTTTCGATTTGAAAGAACGCGATCGTCTTGTTCTGCTTTCCGACGGTGTTGCAGAAGCTACGGATGCTGATGGACATCTCTTCGGCTTCGAACGTGTGGAGGAGTTGCTCCGCACCGCAGGCAGCGCCGCCGAGGTCGCCGGCGCCGCGCAACGATTCGGCCAAGCCGACGACATCAGCGTCATCTCTGTGACCCGGACTGCCCCCGTGATGGAAGAAGCCGTCGCATAGGCAAAGCGGAACTGGAAGCTTCAACTGACTTCGATGTGGCAACCTAGATCTGGAGGTTGTCTTCATCATGCCTGTTGAATCCGTAGCTGCCGCTCAAGTGACCAACGATATTCATGCCTGGGAGGCAGGCGGAGCTTCGTCTCCTGAAGCGCTTGCGGCCTGGGTAGGTGCGCGGCTTGCGGCGCATGAGGCTGCTCTCGCTGCGCTGCTCGCGGTGGAGGGTCCGCGTACCGTGGAGAACACGCTGCGGCTCTACGATGCGGCGATTGAACATCTGGCACTGGCTGGGGCGCAGGCGGGCGTGCTGAACTCTGTTGCCGCCGACAAGGCTGTTCGCGACCAGGCGCAGATGGAAGCACAGCGCGTGGCGATGGCAGGAAGCGCATTGAGCCTGAATCGCGGGGTGTACGACGCGATGGTGGCGATGGACCTGACGGACGCGAGCCCGGCGACTCGTCACTTTGTGGAGCGCACGCTTCTGGGCTATCGGTTGGCGGGTGTCGACAAGGACAAGGAGACGCGCGATCGCATTCAGGCGCTGCACGAGAAGGCCACCATGGCGTCGCTTGAATTCAGCCGCAATATCCAGGAAGGCGGAAAGACCATTGTCGCGACGCAGGCGGAACTCGATGGTCTGCCGCCGGATTACCTGGGGCGGCACCAGCCGGATGCAGAGCGGGCAGATTACTCTGACGACGGATCAGCCGGACATGCAGCCGGTGATGACGTTTGCCTCGAACTGGCGATCTGCGCGAGCGGATGTTTCTGGCGTACAACACGCGCGCTTATCCAGCGAACAAGCAAATTTTGCTTGATCTGTTGTCGACGCGGCAGGAGATTGCTTCGGTGCTGGGTTTTCGCAGTTGGGCCGATCTGGCAACTGCAGATCAGATGATGGGCTCGGCGGCAAACGTGCGCACCTTTCTGAGGAAGCTGGAAGAGGCAAGCCGCGATGGGGCAGTCCGTGAGTTCGAGCAAGTGATGGAATTCGTGCGGACGAAACAGCCGGATTTGAAGGCCATCGATATCACGAGCCGCGGCTACTGGTACGAGCAGTTCCGGCGGTGCGGCATTTGATTTCGATTCGCAGTCGGTGCGGCCATACTTCCCGTACAAGCAGGTGGAAGCTGGCGTTCTGGAGACAGCGGCAAAGCTGTTCAAGATTGAGTTCCGCAATTCGACGGCGCCGGCATGGCATCCGGCGGTAAGCGTGTTCGATGTGCTCGAAGAGGGCATCCAGGTAGGGCGGTTTTATCTCGACATGCATCCGCGCGAAGGAAAGGACAAGTGGTTTTCCGCGGCGCCGATCGTGGCTGGTGTTCGGGGACGCTATATGCCGGAGGCCGCGCTGATCTGTAACTTCCCCGGAGCCGATCCGGATGATCCGGGCCTTTTGCAATACAGCGATGTGGTGACGTACTTCCACGAGTTCGGGCATTTGATGCACGCGATTCTCGGAGGGCAGACGGAGTGGGCAGGAGTTTCGGGTTTCTCTACCGAGGGAGACTTTATTGAAGTGCCGTCGCAGATGCTGGAGGAGTTCTTCCGCGACGAAAAGCTGCTGCAGAATTTTGCGAAGCACTATGAGACGGGAGAGGTGCTTCCGGCGGAGATTATTCGCAAGATGAAAACGGCTGGCGCGTTTGGCCGCGCGGACTGGACACGCACGCAGCTCTATTACACGACGCTTTCGCTTGATTTGCACGACCAGGATCCGGCGCAGATTGACTTCGATGAGATTACGAAGCGGCTCTATACGTCGCTGGTGCCGTGGACGTGGCTCGATGGCAATCGCATGTACACGAGCTTCGGGCATCTTACCGGCTATTCGTCGAACTACTACACATACGCATTCGACAAGGTGATTGCGCTGGATTTCTTTGGACAGTTCGACCCTGCTGATCCGCTGGGCTGCGATGCGGGGGCGCGCTACCGCAAGCTGGTTCTGGAGCAGGGCGGATCGAAGCCCGGGCGGCAGATGGTGAGGGATTTCCTGGGCCGGGATGAAGAGTTTTCCGCATTCACGAATGGCTGAATGAGGAGTTTGAGGAAACAGGGACTAGGGTCGAGGGGCTAGAGACTAGGGAATAGAGGATCCGCGCGGAGGGAGGCCCGAGATGAACAGATACCACATTGCGCAAGTGAACATTGGGCGCATTCTTGCGGATCTGGATGATCCCGTGATGGCGGGATTTGTGAATCGGCTGGATGAGATCAATGCGCTCGCCGATGCGAGCCCGGGATTTGTGTGGCGGCTGATTGTGGAAGACGGAAATGCGACGTATCTGCGGCCGTTTGGAGATCCCCGATTGCTGCTGAACATGTCGGTATGGGAGACGGCCGAACAACTCCATCACTTCGTTTACAAGACAGCTGCATGTCGAATTGCTTCGCGAGCGGCATGCGTGGTTTGAAAAGCTTGCGGGTGTTTACACGGCGCTGTGGTGGGTGCCGGACAGGTCACATTCCGAGTGTTGATGAGGCGAAGAGACGGCTGGAGCATCTTGAGGCGCATGGGCCGACGGAGTTTGCATTCACGTTTCAAACGATTGTCCCCGCAAGCGAAGATTTCCAGAACGGGATTGATTGGGCGTCGTTCCGGCCCTGTCCCGCGTTGTGAGTAGCAGAGCGCGGAATTTACAAGTCCATTACAAAAGCGATTGAATTTGGATTCCGCCGGGCTTCCGGAAGCCAAAATTGCGCATCGAACCCAATATGCCGGAAAAGGGCATGAGTGGGAATCGAAATTTGGCGAAGATAAAGATCTTTTGAAGTTCCTCGGCGCTGCTGGAGCGCTTGAGAACTCCATGATGCAAGACGGCGTCATCCTCCGAAAGGCCCCGCGACAAATCGATCGAGAGAACCTTAGAGGAATTGTGACTGTGACTGTATCCGATTTTCGCCGTATCGCTCTCAGTTTTGAAGGTGCGGAAGAGGGTTCACACATGGGGGCGGCGGATTTTCGCGTAGGTGGACGAATCTTTGCGACACTGGCTGCGGAAAGGCATGGGTACGGGAACCTGATGCTGAATCCTGAGCGCCAGGCTGAATTCATCGCCGAACAACCAGACATTTTTCTTCCGGTGGCGGGCACGTGGGGAATCAATGGCGCAACGCATGTGCGTCTTGCCACCGTCAACGAGGACGTTCTGGCCGGGGCGTTGCGTTGTGCCTGGAAACTTCGCATTGAGAAGAATCAGAACGCCCGCCAGGGAGCGTTGAATGCGGCGAAAAGGCGCAGCGAGGCCGCCACTAAAAACCCCGAAATGATTCTGATGGACAAGCGCCGCAAGGCGGAGATCCGCGCACGTCTCACGACTCCCGAGATGTTGGAGAGTGTGAAGAGACGTTACGGACTGAACGACTGAGCCGATTCAGAGTGGAAATTAATCGCGGCGCAGCACGGTCATTGGCTCGATCTGGCTGATGCGGCGAACTGCGAAAAAGCCTGTGCAAAGGGCCACCATCGCAAGCGTGATGCCGACGAGCACGAAGACTCCTGGATCATTGGGGCGTGTTTCATAGAGGATGCTGGCGAGCAATCGCGTGAGGGCAAGTGATGCGCCGATCCCAAAAACAATTCCAATGCCGGTAAGCGCCATTCCTCGATTCAGCATGAGACGAATTATGCTTGCGCGCTCGGCTCCGAGCGCCATGCGAATGCCAATCTCACGAGTCCGCTGATCGACGTCATAAGAAATGATTCCGTAGATTCCGGTGACGGCCAGCAGAAATGCCAGGAACGCAAACGCGGTCATGACCTGTGTGGCAAAGCGGGTGCGCGCCACCGATATCGAGAGAAGGGTTTCAAGGGGCACGACATCGGTGATGGGCTGATTCTTATCGATGCGGAGTACTGCCTCGCGAAGGGCGGGAATCAAGGAGCGAGGATCGCCATCCGTGCGGATGACGAGGGTCATGAATTGAAAGCCGAGCTCGGGGTAGGACCAGTACGCTGTGGGCCGTATGGCCGTTGCGAGGCCGGAATGTTTGACGTCGCCGACAACACCGATTACGGTGCTGGGCGTGTTGTTGCGCTTCATGTGAATGGTGACGCGTTTGCCGATAGGGTTCTCATTTGGCCAGAGCGTTTGCGCCATGGATTGGCTGATGACGACATTTCCGGCCGCGGCAAAGGCCTCACTGCGATTGAAGGTTCGGCCGCTGATGAGTGGAATGCCAAGCGTTTCGAAAAAGTCCGGCTCTACGAGTGACACATTGACGACGGGCAATTGAGATTCAGGAAGCCTGGGCTGGTCCTCGACCTGTACGCCAGTCGCGGCAATGATGCCGGCGAAGGGAAGAAAGCCATCGGCGCTGGCTGAGCGCACACCTGGAATAGCGCGAACGGAGTCGAGCAGATTTGCGAAGAACTGATTCTTCTGTTCGTCTTTCTCGTATCGCGCGTTGGGAAACTGAATCCATGCGGTGAGAACGTTCTGGGCGCGGAATCCCGGATCGACGACGATCAGCCGCTGGAAGCTCCGAATCAGCAAGGTTGCGCCGATAAGCAGAACGAGGGCCAGGGCAACCTCGGTAACGACGAGGATGCGACGCGCGATTCCGCTACGTTCACCGCCACGCGCTGTCGCCGATCCCTCCTGCAATGGCTCACGAGGGGCGGTGCGCGCGGCGTCGATGGCGGGCATGGCGCCGAAGAGCAGGCCCGCGAGAAGGGAGACCACGGTGGCGAAAGCAAAGACGCGGAAGTCAAGTTGCAAGGCTTCGAGTGGAATGAGGTTGGCTGGAGCGATGGTTTTCAGAAGAGACAGGCAGAGATAGCCGAGACAGAATCCGGCCACTCCCCCCATCAGGGCAAGCATGCAACTCTCGGTGAGAACCTGGCGGACGACTCGTTTTGCGCTGGCGCCGAGGGCCATGCGAATGGCGATCTCGTGGCGGCGCGACGAAGCTCGTGCGAGGCTCAGCGTGGCCACATTGGCGCACGCGATGAGCAGCACCATCGCGACTGCGGCAAGCAGAAGGCGCAGTCCCTGGGAAACTTCGCCGGTGAGCTGCGCGCGAAGGGGAACAAGATTGACGCTCCAGTTCTTCATGGAAGCGGGATCCTGCGCCTCGAGCCGCGTGGCGAGAGCAAGCATGGAGCTTTGCGCCTGCGGAAGCGTGACACCTGTTCGAAGAAGCCCGATTGCCTGAAGCCATCTGCCGTGACGCGCACGATCAGCAGGGGAAAAATTCATCGCAACCCAGATCTCTGGCTTTTTCTGTGAGAACGATTGCTGCTTGATGAAGAACTGAAAATCGCGCGGCAGAATTCCAACGACGGTGTACGGCTTGTCGTCGAGCGTGATTTGGTTGCCGAGTATGTTCGGGCTGGATCCGAAGCGGCGCTGCCATACGTCGAAGCTCAGAACGGCAACGCGATTGGATGAAGCATTTCCGTCCTGTGCGGGAACAAAGACCCTGCCGACAGCGGCGTTGACTCCGAGCAGCGAGAAGAAGTTGGGCGAAACAGAGGCAGTTGCGATCTGCTCCGGCGTGTCTCCACCGGAGAGGATGGACGAGTCATTGAAGATGGCCGCCATCTGATCGAATACGGTGTTGTCCTGTTGCCAATTGAGGAATGTTGCGGGCGAAGTGACGTTCTGCGGCTCACCGTCGGGCATGCGACGTTCCCAGACCATGACAAGTCGGTTCGCATTGGGAAAAGGGAGGGGCCTGATCAATGTGGCATCGACGACGGTGAAGATGGCGGTATTGGCGCCAATGCCGAGCGCGAGGGTGAGCAGTGAGACCAGCGCAAATCCGCGATGCTTGACGAGCACGCGCATGCCGTACCGTACATCGTGCCAGAGCGTTTCGAGCAGGCCGAGGCTGTCCTGCTGCCGAATGTCGCCGAGGATGTTGGTGACGTTGCCCAGCTTGATGTGAGCGGCGCGGCGCGCTTCCTGAGGAGACATACCTCGCTGGATATTTTCTTCTGTCTCAGTTTGCAGGTAGGCTTCGAGTTCGCGGGTGGACTCTTCGCGGCGGGCGCGGCGCTGAAAGAAACGGTTCCAACTCATGGTCTACTCCACTGCGGGCTTCAGGACACGGTTGACGGCGCGGACGAGCTGCTCCCAGCGACTTGTCTGCCGGAGGAGCTGTTTTCGCCCCGCGGCGGTGAGCTTGTAGAAGCGGGCTTTGCGGTTGTTTTCGGAGGGACCCCATTCCGAACTGATCCAGCCGCGACTCTGAAGGCGGTGCAGGGCAGGGTACAGCGATCCGTGCTCGACCTGCAGGATTTCGTCGGAGCGGTGCTCGATGACGTGGGCAATGGTGTGACCGTGGGCAGGGCCAAGCAGCAGGATCTGCAGGATGAGCAGATCGAGCGTGCCCTGCAAAAGATCGGCCTCGAGTGGCGGTGCGCCGCGCTTTGGCATGGATTGGTTTCCCCAAGATCATCGACTGGAGTACCAGAAGATGATCTATGGGAACGAATACGCCTGTCACGGCGATTTGGCAAGAAGGATGTGACGAAGGGCGTTAGTGTGAGACTCGATCGATCACAAGGCCGCTTTCAAGATGGGAATTATTTGCGTCTTCTGCTGGAGTCATGTCCTGTGTGTCCAGCATGATGGGATTGCGGGTAAATGCGGTCTGAACTCAGTCGAGATATCCAATGCTCTTCAGCTTTGCGAGGGCTTCGTTGGACGCTCCGCACTCTTTGAGAATTGCTTCCAAATCGTGACCCTCGAATTCCCAATCGATAGCGAAGGCGACGAAGCAATCGGCAGTAGGAAGGACTCGGGGAAGTCGTTGCTGGACGAGGAGAGCCGCCTTCCGGATCATGCTGGTTCCGGGATCCCAGTCCTCATCAGCATTGAGTCGTTCTGTGAACTCAGCCATTTCCGGCTCGAAATCCTGAGCGGTCAGCTCGATCCAGTGCTTGTGGTCAAGGGTTGCGACTGGACCGGGACTCGCGAAGAAATCTCGTTCGTTGACAGGACTTATGTAAGGCACATAGTTCGTTACCTGACGGTAGAAGAGTTCCACGCACAGTAACGGTGAGGTGAAGTCCATCTTCGCCAAAGATTCAATTACCTTAGCGGCAATCTTCTCCGAGAGCCGGTCTGCCAGGTCGCCGGTGCTTGTTGCCGTTTGGGCTGCATAATCCGTTGTCTTCCATCCGGTGTCATGCGTGCGAGTGACTTGCAGCAGTTTCCCGGTATCGGAGTAGGAGTACTCAAGAACGGATCGCATCCGGGGCATTCCCAGCCCTTCCGATAGGGCTCGACCCGAGTTGATTCGACTAATTGAGGAATCGTATTCCTCAACTTCAAGGAAGTAGTTGAAAGGGGATGAAGCGATGAATTCGATAGCCTTCTTTCCGGTGCGGCCTGCAAGGTGAGATCCGCCGCCATTGACCTTGAAGTGCTGCATCGCTATAGGCGATGCGTTATGGAACGCAATGCGCGTGTAGTGGTTGACGACATTTGTCTGCAGGCAGAATTCGACATATTCAACTTCAGTATCTGAATAGAAGTAAATCCCTTCCCAGTCGATGTTATTGACGATGTGACGCGCACTCATCTGGACTGGGCGGCCGCCCTCGTCCAGTCGGTACAGGTAGTAGAAGTTGGCTCCTTTCGGCGGCTCATTCAGTACGCGGCCACCGGCTGGGAAACTACCAGGACGGTAGTCCTTGAGGTCGAAGCGAGCGCTGTTCGCGTAGAGCTTGCGATCATCGCGGTTTATCTTAGCTGCTTGAAGTTCCCCAATCCTGTCGAATGCGCTCCGCCAACGGGTCCAAAGGTCCTCACGAAGGTGTTCGAGGCTGTCCACGGAATAAGTGTAATGAATCGTTTCGGGTCAACTCCGACGTTGACACCTTGCATCGAGAGCGTCGGTGCATGACAATTGCCATCGAGATACACATCCTCTTCTACCAGGCAATGAAGTCGGTTCACGGAATCGAGAGGTTCATGTCATGAGATCGAGAGCGCACTTCGCAGTTCTCGTGTTTTCGCCTGTCGTCGTACTTGCGCAAGCACTGTCCCAGTCGGAAAAAAAGACCACGCCGGGCGCCGGTCCCGGCGGGTTGCCACAGGTTACATTTCTCGCGCACCGGCTGGGAACGGATCATGCGGAAGGCGTGACGACGCTGGATATGGATGGAGATGGCTACCTCGATATTTTGAGCGGCGCGTACTGGTACCAGAATCCCGGGCCCAACGGAGGCGAATGGAAGCGCAACCAATATCGCGAGGCTGGCACAGTCGGCGAGTTTGTCGCTGACTGCGGCGAGTGGGCCATCGACGTGAATCACGATGGAGCGCCCGACGTTGTGACGGCGGGATGGCAGAGCAATGGCATCTGGTGGTACGAGAATCCGAAGCAGCCCGGCGCCGTGTGGAAGAAGCATTTAATTACCGACAGCTTCGACACCGAGGGCGGGGTGATGGGCGACATCAATGGAGATGGTGTACCTGACGTGGTCTTCGCCCACTACAACCACTCCGGAATGATCTGGATTGATTTTGCCGGTCCCGAGCCCAAGGTTCATCATGCGGGCGGAGCAGAGCAGGATGGGCACGGTGTAGGCGTCGCCGACATTGATGGCGACGGTCTGGCTGACATACTCACGCCGAACGGTTGGCTGAAGCAGGTCGATGCCAACAAAAATGACTGGGAGTGGCATCCGGACTGGCAGATGGGCGATGCGGGATTTCCAATCATTGGCTACGACGTGAACAACGACGGCAAGATGGACGTGATCTACGGGGAGGGGCACAGCTACGGCCTCTACTGGCTCGAACAGATTGGCGAAGGAGATAATCGCCACTGGGTACGGCGTGCGATCGACGAGTCCTTTTCGCAGGTGCATGCGCTCAAGCTCGTGGATATTGATGGCGATGGCGAGCCGGAATTGCTGGCAGGAAAGCGGTATCGCGGACACAACGGGAAGGATCCAGGTTCGTACGATCCGCTGGTCATTTACTACTACAAAATCGATCGCAAGACGGGGGCGTTCAACCGTTATCCCGTCAGTGTGAATGGGACTGCGGGAGCCGGAACTCAATTCGTGACTGAGGATATGGATAAGGACGGCGACATCGATATCGTGGTAGCCGGGAAGACCGGCGTGCACTTCCTTGAAAATCTGCAGGTCAACAAGGTTCCGAAGGAACAGAGGGAAAAGGAACTCCTGCTGGACAAGAACTGGCCGTTTCCGGGGGAAGGGCCCGAGGTGAAACAGGAGGAGGCTCCGAAACCGCCGAGCCAATAAATGGTTTGGGTCCGGTGAGCTTCAGGTCATTCCAGATTGTTGAGTTGCACCATTTTGGGTTCAAACGGACGCACTTAGAGGTCGTATTAAAGATTTCCACAGATAAATGAGGGCAATTCGATAATTTTCTGAGGTGAGGGCAACGTTTTGCCTTGTCGCGCATCTGACTAGGTAATTAGCAGAGGCTTCCTCGAATTTGACCCTTCCAAGAAAGGTATCTACTCCCTTTTGAGGGTCTGTTTTTAGACCCCTTCTCTCGACCCCTTCAGGACCTCCCTCCCAACAAAAATGCCTCTCGAGCGGGCTCACCGGAAGGTGAGCCCATCTGCTTTTCGCTGAGTGAGTGCTCACGCCGCTACAATCGGATTTGTGAAGCGGTTTCCAACTTCCCCCCAAGTCGAATCGGATCAGAACCTGAAGCCCATCGACGACCTGCTGGAGGTCGCGGGTTTGGTGCGCAACCGACGCAAATCTCCGCCGGGAATTACGAGCCAGCTGCGAAGAATGCGGCAGGATGCGGCGACGAAGCAGGAACTGGCCGGGCCTGCTCCGCTGCCGAGGTTGTTGAAAAACGGAGTCGGGTTGCTTCAGATTCCGGACTGGCGCGATCGGAAGACAATTGGCAAGTGGCTCTGGCATGGATTCAGCACGCGGGTGGGCGGTATGAGCCGGGCGTATTGTGCCGAAGAGTCTCCAGGCGAATTGAATCTGGGC
Organism: uncultured Acidobacteriaceae bacterium; assembly: GCA_963782775.1. Classification (GTDB taxonomy): domain Bacteria; phylum Acidobacteriota; class Terriglobia; order Terriglobales; family Acidobacteriaceae; genus Telmatobacter. The sequence goes on along the minus strand of CAWALE010000008.1, from coordinate 329,619 downwards.
TTTACCGCAGCGGATGATCGCGAAGCTGTCGTGAAGAATCGCCAGCTTCTGGCGGAAGCTGCAACAGGCGACAAGACGACGCCGATTGTGACGGTGCGGCAATTTCATTCGAACCTTGTGGTGAGGGTCGGCGCCGGCGATGCTGACCGCGATCGTCCGCGGAAGGCTGACGGAGTGATGACGGCTGAGTCGGGGTTCCTGATTGCGATTCAGACGGCGGATTGCATTCCAGTTCTGGTGGCGGATAAACGGCGGCGGGTTGTGGGGGCGTTTCATGCTGGTTGGCGAGGGACAGTAAAGCGGATCGTGGAACTGGGTATCGGGAAGATGAGGCTCGAGTTCGGTTGCCGCCCCGAAGACATGATTGCAGCCATTGGACCGGGAGTCGGCCAGTGCTGTTATGCCGTTGGAGAAGAAGTGCTCTCTGAGTTCGAATCGCAATTCAGCTATGCGCGCGAGCTGTTTCGCGAGGTTTACGACTCTGATCCTGTTCGCAAGAAGTATCCGATGCTGTTTCTAACGCAGCGGGCTCCGGGACACTCGCCGATTGGCCCCGCGATGCATCTCGATCTGATCGAAGCGAATCGGAGGCAGTTGCTCGATGCTGGATTGAAGGCTTCATCGATCAGTGTTACGGGCGGTTGCACCAGTTGCCATACGGATCTGTTCTTCTCGCATCGCGCATCGCATGGCCATGCGGGACGCCTGATGAGCGTGATCGGGATCCGCGGTTAAGCCCGAAGGAACTGTCTCTGGCGACTCGCGCGCGTATGATGACTGATTTCCTGAGAGCGGGGTTCGCACCAATCCTGAGTGGCCGACCCCGTCTGCTGTAGAATAGGGGCACTTCCCGATTCGATCTTTTGCTGGTGGCTGATTTGAATCGTTACGTCTTGCTGTTTTTCTGTTCTCTGTATGTTGCAGTTGCCTCTGCTCAGTCTTTTCAAAATCCTCGGGCAATTCACATTGATGGACCGGCCGCAATCGCCTCGGTTGCGGACATGAACAACGATGGTCTGCCAGATCTGATTGTGCAGACCGGCGACACCGTTACACCGAGCATGATCACCATTCGTCTGGCTGATGCTGCCGGAAATTACGCGACGACTGGTCAGATCAACTCATCTGTTTTTTTCCCGTTCCCTTGCGTTCCCGCTGACTTGAATGGGGACAACAAGATGGATCTGGTCTGCGCCTCGGCTACGCCCGGCGGCGGCGTGGCGAATCTCAGCGTTTATCTGGGGAATGGCGACGGCACGCTTCAGGCTCCCGTCTCCAACAGTCTTGGCTACGTCGGCGCGCCCGACGCGCTGTTCGATGTGATCGCTGTTGGCGACTTTAACAACGATGGACATCCTGACCTGATCGTCACAAGCGGCCCTGCCGGTGCCTTTGCCAGTTACAACTTCACTCTGCTTGGCGACGGAGCCGGACACTTCACAGTGAAGACCCTTTTTGGCAACTTGTCTTGGGGCAGCGCCACGGTGACGGACGTAAATGGCGACGGTAAGCTCGATCTGCTTATGTCTACAGGACCGACCGTCTTCATCGGCGATGGAAACGGAAGCTTCTCCACACGGTTTCAGTATTCTGATCTGGAAACTGTATCTTCGCTGACTTTGAAAAAACCGGGAAGCTCTCGGCCGCATGCGGAAATCAAGGCGGCCCGTTGCAGTTTTTTCGCGAAAGTGATGACGGCTCGTTTGATACCGGCTCTCCTATCGCGTCGGTCTCGTTTTCAGGTTGGGCGGAGTTTATCAGGCCATTGGAAGCCATCGATCTCAACGGCGACGGCATCCTCGATCTCGCCCTCAGTTCGGCCGACGGGCTTCAGGTGATGCTCGGCAAGCCCGGGCTCACCTTGGCGCCCCCACCCCCTACGCGGCCGGCAGCACGATATCGCTTTACGCTGTAACCCACTTCTTCGCGGACATGGATGGCGACGGCCATTCCGACTTTGTCGCCACTGGCCCCAACGCTGTGTACATAAGCTACGGTACGGCCGCCGGCTCTTTCGATGCCCCAATTCTCACCCAGTCCGGTGCCAACCTCTACACTGCCAAAGCCGCTGACTTCGATGGTGACGGATTTCCCGACGTCGTGACCATTGGTCCCCCTGGCATCAGCTTCCTCCACGGAAAAGGGGATGGTACGTTCGCAAGTCCGGTATCCGTGGCGCTGCCCGCCGGCTACACCAACACATCCAGCGCCTCATCGACAAACGACCTTTTGCTCGGAGATTTCAACGGAGACGGTAAGAAAGACCTCCTGGTTCCCATCGGCATCTTCTCTGACAGTCTGCTGTTTCTCGGAAACGGTGATGGCACTTTCGCCCCTGCGCTCGTAGTTCCGCCGCAAATCCTGCCCAATACTTCGCTTTCCAGTGGCGGCGCCGTCGTTCGCGACATGAATCACGACGGCAAAGACGATATCGTGCAGCTGGCACAAACGAGCATCGACACCTACCTGTCACAGGGAGATGGAACGTTCCGCGTGGTCAACTCAGCCTTTACGAACAGCGGAAATCAAAACCCCGGAGGTGCATACGCGGATCTGAATGGAGACGGCATCGTCGACGCACTCATCTTTTTCGGCGATCACGCCATCGTTCTCACCGGTAATGGCGACGGCTCCTTTTACCAGCACAGGGATTAACCCGGGCATGAACATTCCTTCTATCGACGGAATCACGTTGAGCACGAATGTCCCCAGCATAACGGCCGTTGGAGACTTTGACGGCGATGGAAAACAGGACGTTGCGCTGGTTGGCAACTACACTAACTCCACGCCCAGTCTTTATCTTGGTGGGAATACGACCCGCTACAGCGAGGCCGTCTGGGTCTACTACGGTAACGGGGACACAACCTTCTCCCCGGCCGTGTCCGCGGGAGTCTTCTATGACTCCCCTCCCCTGAGCATCACCGCCGCAGCTTTCCATTCGGGCGGCCCAACCGAACTGGTCGCACTTAGCAACTCTGGCGTCGGCGCGTTCGCCGATCCGAGGGCCTCGTTGCTGGCGCTCCTAACCTCTAGATCCAGGGGACCTTCGGGCCACCACGGTATTTCCTCGGTGGAGAGGCCATCGATTCCATTCAACTCGCCGACTTCAATCACGATGGCAAACTCGATTTGTTCGCCTCCAATGGCTCGTGGTGGATCACGGCCTCGGAAGGGGCAAATTCTTTTGCAGTCCTCCTCAACCGGCCCGACGTAGTGAAGGGAACGCTCACCACCAGCCCACAACCCTCCCTTGCCGGCACGCCGTACACCGTCACAGCCACGCTCTTTCCGTTTCGGTCGCAGCTTCAGACGATCACCGGAACCCTGAGCTTTACCGTCGATGGCGTCCCGTTCGCTCCGGCGAGCCTTGCGAATAACGTGGCGACCCAGACCGTATCCGCGAGCCTCACCGGCGGCGATCATCAAATCACCGCCACTTGGGCTGGCGATGACAATTTCGCTCCTGTAAGCGTCAGCGCAGTTCAGCACATCATGGACTACACGCTCACAGCTGACTCGAGCGTCAGCATCCGGACTGGACACCAGGGATCAATCGCAATCCACATCAACTCAATCAACGGCTTCGCTGACACGCTAGGCCTGTCATGCGGAAATCTGCCCGTGTACGCCACTTGCACTTTCACCAACTCGGCGCCAGGCATTTCATCTGGCCAGACCATCGACGCTCAGATCACAATCGCTACTTCCGCTGGCGCCACTGCTCAGAACCGCGTTGCGACCGGCTACTTGCCGATGTCCCTTGCTTTTGTCCTTGCCCGGATTAGTCCTGGTGCTGCGGCGGCGCATCCGCGTCGGCCTGCTGCTCGTCATTGCATGCCTGGTGCTGACGGCAGCCGAAGGGTGTGGCGGCGGAGGGAGCGGGGGGAGTGGCGGGGGTGGGGGCGGTACTCCGTCTCCGCCGTCCACGCCTCCGGGTACATACAACATCAAGATCATCGCGAATAGTAAGAGCACCCAACTTCAGCGCACGGCAAGCGTGGTGGTGACCATCACTCCATAGCGGCTCGGAGAATTCCTGGCCAGAATTAAACGTTCGAAGATTTGCTTCGAGTCGTATTACGCCCATCCCATTAGTTTTTGCAGCCTCCCATAACGCACGATCTGAATGAATGAACTGCGTAAAGCCGAAAAGCTGCGGCACAATGGTCGCAGCTTTAACGATTGGATTGACCGCGAAGGGTCACGCAGATTCGTAGTATTCCTGTTGGTTTGTCCCAGGAAGCAAGACCGCACAGCGCGTTTACTCTATCGTGACTCGAGATCAGGCTGCCGGAGCGGCTTCGCCTGGATTGACCAGGTCGCGCAGTTCCTTTGAGGGTTTGAAGTAGGGAACACGCTTGGCAGGGACCTCCACGCGCTCTCCTGTCTTGGGGTTGCGGCCAATGCGAGGATTGCGCTGGCGAATACGGAAGGAGCCAAAACCGCGAATCTCGATCTTGTCACCACTCTGCAAAGCGGAAATCACCGAATCGAAAACCGTCTCCACGATGACCTCGCCATCGCGTCGTGTCAGATCGCCCAAGCGGGTGACCTTTTCCACCAGATCTGCCTTAGTCATGTCCTCTGGCCTCCGTACCACAGGATAAACGCATTCAGCACAGGAGGTTAAGAAAAAACGAATCTTCTGTGGAATTGACGTTCCTGGATCGCGGATCGTGGGCGCCGGCCAGGTATTTGTTTCTCCCGATCGATGCCGTGCTGACCGTGAGGCGGTATGATGTCCTGAGTCTTCCCCCACAGCTGAGTCATCGAGAAGGGAAGGAGCAAGCCGTTGGTGGAGTATCCCAAGTACAGCATCGTCATTCCGGCCTACAACGAGAGTGCCCGCATCCCCGCGACGCTTGAATCCGTAGTGGCCGCAATCCGTGCCAACCAATGGAGGGCCGAGGTCATCGTGGTCAACGATGGTTCGACCGACTCGACGGCCCGGCTTGTACGTGATGTTGCCTCGCAAGCTCCCGAAGTCCGCCTGCTTGAAAACCCCGGAAATCGCGGCAAAGGCTATAGTGTGCGCGCGGGTATCCTAGATTCGCAGGGCGACATTGTGATGTTCACGGATGCCGATCTTTCGGCTCCTATGGACGAGGCGGGCCGGCTGTTTGCCGCGATCGCAAATGGGGCCGATATCGCCATCGGATCGCGGTGGTTGGAGAGCGGGCGGCAGACTCACCGCCAGCCCTTATACCGGCAAGTTTTCGGCCGATGCTTCAACGCGGTTTGCCGGATGGTGATGCAGTTGCCGTTCGCCGATACTCAGTGTGGATTCAAGGCCTTTACCCGGGCTGCGGCGCAAACGGTGTTCCAGCTTCAGACCATCGAGCGCTGGGGTTTCGACCCCGAAATTCTGTTTATTGCCATCAAGCGGGGGTTTCGTGTGGTCGAGGTGCCGGTAAGCTGGGCACACGACGAGCGCTCCCGGATGAGCTACCTGCGGGACGGCCTGCAGATGCTGAAGGAACTTGCCATCGTCCGGTGGAACGCGCTGACCGGACGGTACAGCAAACCGACTGAGGCGATTCTTCGCACGGGGGAAACCCGCTAGTTCTAACGACGGGTCCGAGGACCGCTCATCGCGATAGAGCCGCGATGAACCGGGCACGATTTCCTGCAAATCCCAAAAACAAGTATGCGACGAGCGAGCCGCCTGCCAGGCGATCAGGCAGTGGTTGTCTTCGCGATGGTCTGCAGGCTGCGGGCTTCGATCTCGAATTCACGGATTTTGTATTTCTGGATTTTGCCTGAGAGCGTAGCCGGAAATTCATCGACAAAGCGCACGTGCTCGGGGATTTTGTAGTACGCGATCTGCGCTTTGCACCAATCGCGGATTTCGGTTTCGGTGGCTTCGACGCCGGGGCGCAGACGGACCCAGGCGACAACAATTTCGCCAAGGCGCTCGTTGGGGATTCCGACGACCTGTACCTCGCCGACCTTGGGATGCGTATAGAGGAACTCCTCGACTTCGCGGGGATAGATATTTTCGCCGCCGCGAATGATGACGTCGCGGGAGCGGCCGGTGATGTGGAGGCAGCCGTCTGCGCGCATCACGCCGAGGTCGCCGGTGTGCAGCCAGCCATCGGGCTTGACCACGTCTGCTGTGCCGACGGGATCGCCGTCGTAGCCCTTCATCACGGCATAACCGCGCACGCAGATTTCGCCCTGGATGCCGACGGGTTGACGGGCGGCATCGGTGGTGGAGATGACCTGGATCTCGGTTTGCGGCATGGCGCGGCCCACCGTGTTGACGCGGATTTCGAGCGTGTCACCGGCGTCGCTCATGGTGACGACGGGCGAGGTCTCGGTTTGGCCGTAGGCGATGACGAGCTCACCGATGTGCATCTCGTTGAGCACGCGCTTCATCAGCTCAACGGGGCACGGTGCGCCGCTCATCATGCCGGTGCGCAGGCTGGTGAAGTCGTAGGTAGAGAATTCGGGCAGGCCGAATTCGGCGACATACATGGCCGGGACGCCGTAGAGCGATGTGGCGCGTCTCGTCGTGAACCGCCTGCAGGGTGGCGCGCGGGTCGAATGTCCAGTTAGGGAAGATAAGGGCGGCGCCAGAGTTCAGCGCGCTCATGGTTCCGATGACGCATCCGTAGCAGTGAAAGAGCGGAACCGGAACGACGATGCTGTCCATCTCGCTGTAGTGAAAACCCTGAGCGAGGAACTGACCGTTGTTCACCACGTTGTGGTGGGTGAGCATTACGCCTTTGGGTAGGCCGGTTGTACCGCTGGTGTACTGGATGTTGGCGGTGTCTTCAACTGCTACCTGGTCGGGTAGTTGGCCGGGAGCGTCGAGGAGCGCGGACCACTCGGGCGAATCAAAGTAAATTGTGTGCTCGAGATCGAGCGTGAGGCCATGGCGTGCGCGTTCGAGGATCTCTGCGTAGTCGGCACGCTTGTCCTGGTGCCAGAGGAAGAGCGCTTTCATCCGCGAACGGGTGAGCGTGTATTGCAATTCGTGGGAACGATAGGCGGGGTTGACGTTGACGAGAGCCGCACCCGCTCGCGCGCAGCCCATGTGCAACATGACCCACTCAATGCAGTTGGTGGACCAGAGACCGACACGGTCGCCTCTACGGACGCCAAGCGACCAGAGACCGCGGGCAACGCGATCGGCAGCATCGCTAAGCTGGGCCCAGGTCATGCGCTGGGATTGATGACGCGATGCTACGGCAAGACGATCCGGATAGCGGCTGGCGGTGCGATGAAGAAGCTCGCCGATGGTGAGGTTGAGGAGGGGGCGATCTTCTCCGCGGGTGTAACTCAGTTCCGTTTGGTCGTCGTCAACAGGCATGGTGCAGGCTCGCATTTCCAAATGGGCAGTTTAACGCGCAGGAACTTAGCTGAAGTGTGATCCAGCACACCATATGGGCTCATGGTTCGTTTGACTCTCGGCTACATTCTTTGCTTCTAGGCCCGTGGCTCCTCCCACTGGCCGGTTTCGGCAGATTTGAAAATGGCTTCGATGACGGCCATATTTGCGATGGCTTCTTCTAATGGAACGGGGACTTCGCCGCCTTCGAGGACGGCGCGGGAGAAGGCATCGCCCTGCATGGTGTACTGGTCGGCGATCGGGAATTCCTCGACCTTGATTCCGCTGCCGAAGAGTTCGCCGGTTTCGTCGATGAGGATGCGGGTGGGTCGGTCTTTGGGTGCGTTGAAGGGGATCTGGATTTCGATCCGCCCCTTGGTGCCGAAGAACAAGACCTTCTGGTAAGCCACCAACTGCGTGCTGCAGGTGAAGATGGCCTGGCCGCCTTCGAAATCCAATAGCGCAGAAGTCAGGCGGTCGATCTTCATTGTGGGATCGCGGTCGATGAGGCCGACAACGCGGCGCGGCTCCTGGCCGAATCCGTAACGCGCGGCCTGGATGCAGTAGCAGCCGATGTCGAGCAGGGCTCCGCCGCCGGACTCGATGTGATTGCGAATGTTGGCGGGATCGTTGTTGAAGTAGCTGAAGAATCCGGCTACGGAACGCAATTGACCGATGCGGCCTGCGCGCAGCAGTTCGCCGACGCGCAGCCATTGCGTGTAGCTGCGGATCATGAAGGCTTCACCGATCTTTACGCCGGTGCGGGCGCGGACGGCGAGGAGCGCTTTGGCTTCGGCGACGGTGATGCTGATGGGTTTTTCACAGAGGACGTGTTTACCGGCTTCGGCCGCTTTGGTGGTCCAGGGCACGTGCATCTGGTTGGGCAGAGGATTGTAGATGGCATCAATGTCCGGGTCGGCGAGCAGCTCTTCGTACGATCCGTAGGCTTTGGGAATGCCGAGCTTCGCGGCCGCTGCTTGTGCTTTGGCTAGATCGCGTGAAGCGATTGCATCTACGGTCGTGTATTGGCCGTGTTGCATGGCTGGGAGGACTTTTTTGATTCCGATGTTTGCGGTACTGAGAACGCCCCAGCGAAGCTTCTTCGACATGGCAGCCATGATACAAGCAGTGCGGGAGGCGCGAGCGGAACCATTGAAGCATAGGTGTTTGCGCATCTGGCATGCACAAATGTAGTGGCATTTCCGGATTGGAGGTTGAGACGTACCGCCCTTGAGGTTCAGCCGCGACCCGTGAGGGCGAACGCTCTTGGTTGGCAGAATTTGGGGAAGTTTATGGTGGGCGCTGCAGGATTCGAACCTGCGACTTCCACCGTGTGAAGGTGGCACTCTACCGCTGAGTTAAGCGCCCGGACGGGAGGGGCGCCCCGGATGGGCGCAGGGTGCGCCAGAGGGGCTCGCTGTAGGTTAGAGTATCACCAGCGACACTCCTCGGCCAACCCTGCTGGACGGCCGCCGGGGAGGCAGCTGAAATCGCTCCAAGTTACTGATGCGCTGGCGAGTACGATCAATCCGAGTGGCACGCGAATCCGCTCCCGGGGACCAGCCATTGGTTTCTCCATGGCCTTTGGACGAGGGCATGGGTTTGCCGGTTTTTGAGCTTGCTGCCGTAGGCGGCCTGCCGGGTAGTCATCTGGTGGTTATGTCGAGCCGGTCGGGGGAAGACGAGCCAGTTCGAAAGATCGACACCGATTCGGGCAGTTCCGGGCGGCATTCCGGGGGTAAGAAGCCGGTAAAAGGTGCGAATTCAGAGCCTGAAACCGACGAATCTGCGCAACCTTCCGAGGAAGACGGGGTTCCAGAAGATATGGCAACCCTGGTACTGGACAATCCGGCGCTGGGACAGGGCAGACCGCATAACCCAGCCGAGACGCAAAAGCCCATCAATTATGCGATGGACGAGTCAAGTGATGCGGCGGTTATGCTGCGGGTGGCAGCAGGCGATGAGGCCGGTTTCAATTACCTCGTGGGCAAGTACCACCGGGCAATGATCAGTTTCCTTTTTCGGATGGTGCATAACCAGGCGGTTGCCGAAGAATTAGCGCAGGAAGTTTTCCTGCGGGTGTATCGTTCGCGTGAGAGCTATCGGGCGGAAGCAAAATTCACGACGTGGCTCTACCGCATCGCCACGAATCTTGCGGTAAATCATGCACGCGACACCCGGCACGAACGCTCTGCGTCGACGATTTATCTGGACGCGCCGGACGAGGAATCGGGCACGACGCCGGATGTGGCCGACGATACTCCTTCAGTGGAGCAGAGCATTTTGCGCGATGAGCGGATGGCGGCGATTCGAGCGCATGTAATGGCATTGCCGGAACGACAGCGCATGGCAGTGTTGATGCACAAGTATCAAGGGATGGATTATCGGCAGATCGGGGACGTACTGAAACTGAGCGAGTCGGCGACCAAGTCGCTGCTCTTCAGGGCATACCAGACACTGCGGGATAAGTTGAAAGATTTCATTTAGGGATTGAAAGCCGGGCGACACCGGCGGGGAGTGGGGGTAGCGATGAAAACGATGAACAAATGCACCGCGATGGAAGAGAAGCTGGCTGAACTGCTGCTCGATCCTCAAGCGGCGCCTGCCGAGGTTAAGGCTCATGTTGCTGCGTGTGAAAGCTGCCGCAAGGAGCTTGATGAGGTGCGCGCGACCATGGCAGCGATGGATGCCTGGACGGCGCCCGAGCCCAGCCCTTACTTCATGACCCGGCTTGGTGCGCGGATGCGCGAAGAACGGGAAGCTCCTCCACAATCCTGGTTGCAGCGCATCCGCGCCCGCTTTACTTATGGCCCTCCACTGCACGCTCGTCCGCTGGCTGCGATGGCGCTGACGGTAATGCTGCTGGTGGGTGGCGGCGCATACCTGGGCGTCACCAACATTGAGCATCCACAGGTGCCGGACCATGACGCTGCTGTAGTGCGCGATTTGCAGACGCTCGACAGCAATGCGCAAGTGCTCGATCAGCTGGAGGCGATCTCTGACAATCCGGACGACGCGATCTCGGATGATCCGAACTCGGATGATCCTCAATTGCAATAGCTGAGAATGTACAAGAGAGATGGCCGGGGCCAGATCATGAATGGGGCAGGATCATGAATGGGGCAAGAGACAGAGGGACTGTGAAGGGGACACGCCTGGCGGTGATGGCCGCCGTGGCGATGCTCTGTCTTTGCGTGCCTGCTGCTCCTCTGATCGCGCAGCATCCAAATAATTCGCGCCCGGCGCCTCCTTCGCATTCCTCTGGTTCTCAGCAACAGAGCCGGCCACAGTCTACGCACCCGCAATCTCCGCAGCAGCAGTATCAGAACCAGGGACGGAGCGCGCCGCAATATCAGAATCGTGCGCCGCAGCAGTATCAAAATCGGCCGGCACCGCAGTACCAGAATCGGCAGGCGCCGCAGTACCAGCCTTATCGGCCACCGGTTGGAACACAGCCGCAGCGTCCTACGCAGAATCCATACACGCCGCAGGCGGGTGCGCGTGGTGTTTACCCGAATTCAAACTACAACACCTACGGTCGACAGCCGTATCCGGGCACTGCCCGGCAGACCTACGCACCTCCGGGCCACCTTGGTGCGTGGCTCAACACGCATCGCAATGTTCCGGTGCCGCAACAGGAGCAGATGTTGCGCAGCGATCCCAGCTTCCGTCAATTGCCGCAGGGTGAACAGCAGCGCGTGATGAACCAGCTCAACCAGGTGAACCAGTTGCCCGACGGGCAACGAGAACGCCGTCTGGCACGAGCAGAGAACCTTGAAAAGCTGTCGCCGGAAGATCGTGCGCGGGTTTCACAATCGGCACGCCGCTGGACCGCGATGCCCCAGGACCGGCAGGCGATGATGCGCAATGCTTTCCGCGATTTGAAGGCGGTTCCGCCCGATCAGCGATCGATCGTTTTGAATTCAAGCCGCTATCAAGGACAGTTCAGCCCGGAAGAGCGTGGAATCTTGTCTGACATGCTGCAGGTTGAGCCGTACGCGCCACCGCGCCAATGACCTGTAATGGAAAACGGTTTTGCCCGTCGAGCGGATGCTGTGGCGGGCTTTGTTGTTTTTGGAGGTTTGTTCTAAGGGATGATCTGGTTGCGCTGTTTTATTTTCACCGCCGGCGATCCGGCGTAGACGCTCCACGGTTCAAGGTTGCGCGTTGCCACGGACGCCAGTCCGAGGATCGCGCCTTCGCCGACGTTTACTCCGGGTGCAACACAAGCTCGCGCGGCGACCCAAGCATAAGCGCCCACATTCATGGTGTAAGCCAGCAGCGGAAAGCCCGGATCGTCAAAGTCGTGCGTTGCGCCGCAGAGGTAAGAGTTCTGCGAGAGAATCGCGTGCGAACCAAGCCTGACCGGTGCGGGATTGTAGATTTCCGCGCCGTCACCCACAGCCACCAGATCAGAGCAGATTAGATTCCACGGCGCCCACACCCGCGACGATGGATAGAACTTGCAAGTGGGTCCCAGCTTTGCGCCGAATAGGCGGAGCAGCATCGCCCTCCATGCAAAAAGCGGGCGCGGCGAAAAGCGAAAAAAGACAGCCCAGCAGAGATTCCACATGAGTCGCCGCATGCGGTTCCCGAATGAGAAGGCCGGCCGCAGGTAAGGATCTGCGGCGCTTTCAACCGGGATGTTTTCTGCCGCGTTGTAGTGGACCTGCCTGGGCATCTCTCCCGAGTTTACGGCATTTCAGGAAATGAACTGACGTTTTGACTTCGGAGAGAGCCGGCGCTTCGTGTTGGTCGCGCCGACTTTAACTCAATGCCTTTTGTTTATAGCTCTCCCTGAAATGCGGCATCAGCGGCCAATTTCTACCGGCAGCTTGAGGCGGATGTCGCGCGAGGATGCGCCGACCTGGATCTCGAAGGTGCCCGGATCGAGGGTCCACGCTTTGGTCTGCGGGCTCCAGTATTCGAAGGCTGAATTGTTGAGTTTGAATTTGACGGTCTGGCTCTCGCCGGGTTTCAGTTCGACACGATTGAAGGCCTTGAGTTCGTGTGCGGGGCGATCGATCTTTGCGTGACCGTCGTGGACGTAGAGCTGAACGACTTCGGCTCCTGCGCGCGTACCGGTGTTCTTCACCTTGACGCTGAACTCCCATTGACCACTCTTGCCGGCGTTTGAAGTTTGGCCTGGCTTCAGATCGCTGTATTCGAATGTGGTGTAGCTCAGGCCGAAACCGAACGGGAATTGCGGTTCTACATTCTTGGTGTCGTAGTAGCGGTAGCCGACATAGATGCCTTCGGCGTAATCGGTGTGAAGATTCTGGCCAGGGTAAGTTTTTGCAGCCGGCGAGTCTTCGAATTTTTTCGGCAATGAAACCGGAAGCTTGCCGGACGGATTGGCGTCGCCGAAGAGGATGGAGGCAAGCGCATTGCCGCCTTCCTGACCGCCGAACCACATATCCAAGAGCGCTGGTGTGGTGTCGATCCATTTCGTCATCGTTACCGGATCGCCGGTGTTGAGTACGACGATGGTGTGGGGATTTGCCTTTTCGACGGCAGCGATCAGCTCGTCCTGGCCCGCGGGCAGGTCCATCGTCTTGACGTCGAATCCTTCGGATTCGTTCTTGTTGTAGCGTCCGACGACAACCACCGCAACGTCGGCTTTCGCGGCTGCCTCTGTTGCGGCTTTCAGATCATTTGCGCGTGCTTCGGGAGTGTCGTGGGCGGGATCTTCGCCCTCCATGCCGACGCCGAGAGCAGACGTGATCTGAATTCCTGCGCCTGCACGTTTTTGAATACCCTGGAGCGGCGTGACGGTGTACTTGGGTCGCACGAGCGAACTGCCTCCACCGCCGGTGCGCGCAACCAGGGCGTTGGGACCGATGACTGCGATGGAATGAATCCTTGCAGGATCGAGTGGCAGCAACGAGTTCTGATTCTTCAGGAGGACAATGCCTTCCGTTTCGCCGTCTCGGGCCAGCTTCTGCTGCTCCGGCGTATCTACTTCGCCGAGCGCGGTGTGGGGGAAATCCATGATGCCGCTGAGCAGGATTACGCGCAGGATGCGGCTCACGTTGTCATCGATTGTCGTCTCGGTGATTTTGCCGGCCTTCACATCGGCCAGCACTTTGTCGGCCTCGAGCCAAAGTCCGCTGTTGCCGCTCATGATGGTTCGCGGGCTCGTCAACATGGCCTTGGCGGGCGGTCCACCCGGCATTTCGAGATCCATTCCGGCATTGACGGTTGGTGCGGTGGAGTAGGTGCTACCCCAGTCGGATATCACGAAGCCCTTGAAACCGAACTCTTTTTTCAGAATGTCGGTAAGGAGATAGTCGTTCTCGGCGCAGTATTTGCCATTGACTTTTTGATAGGCCGACATCACGGTCCAGACGTCTGCCTGCTGAACCGCGGCTTTGAACGCGGGCAGGTAGATTTCGTGGAGCGTGCGTTCATCGATTTGCTCGTCTAGGCGGTGGCGCTCGAATTCTTCGTTGTTTGCGGCGAAGTGCTTCACAGATGGAATCACGCCCTCGCCCTGGACTCCACGGATATAGGCGACGCCGAGCTGGCCGGAGAGGTACGGGTCTTCGCCGTAGCCCTCGAAGTTGCGGCCCCAGAGCGGGACGCGATTGATATTGACAGTGGGGCCGAGGATCATATCGCGGCCGAGCGCTTTGACCTCCTGCGCAATGGCTTGGCCTTCCCGCTGCACGAGTGCTGTGTCCCAGGTAGCCGCCATCGCCACGCCTGACGGGAACGAAGTCGTTTCCACCTTAACGGTGTTGGTGGCCGAATTGGTGATCGCTGAACTACCCGCCCATGAGCGCACGCCCATGGGACCGTCGGCCATCTTTATAGATGGAATGCCGAGGCGCTGGATCGGAGCCGATTCCATCCAGCCGGAGCCCGCAAGCATGGTCGCCTTCTCTTCCAGCGTCATCCGCTTCAGCTAAGTCCTGCACGCGCTGGTCGATGGGAAGTGCGGTGTTCTTATATGGCGGACCGGCCTGCGTCGCTGCGGGCGCGGGGCTTTGTGCACAAAGAAAGGAGACATTGAGCGCTGCAATGGAAAGCAGCAACGATAAGGACGAACGGACGGCGCAGCGCATGGACTGGGACTCCTGTGGCGGGAGGAGACCCGCCCTAAAGTTGCGGCAATAGTAGCGGATGATGGTCGGTCCAAACAAATGCCGGCGCCGTCGTTTGCATGCGCGGAACGACCGAAAAGTCTTTGACAGCGCTTTTTCAAGCGGCGTAGCATCATGCCGCAGAATCGGCCCCTTACGGAAAATCTGGAGGTCAGCAATGGGAACCACTACAGCGACACCCACTTTTGAGCAGTCGAAGTTCGATGCCTTCATGGGGAAGGCTGTTATGGATATGGGCGCTGCAATGCATGCGGCGCTGGTGGTCATCGGCGACAAGCTGGGACTGTACAAAGCAATGGCTGGGGCTGGGCCGTTAACACCGGCAGAACTAGCCGCAAAGACCAAAACAACCGAGCGCTACGTGCGCGAATGGCTGAATGCCAACGCTGCCAGCGGTTACGTCACTTATGACGCGGCCTCAAAGAAATTCGAATTGCCACCCGAGCAGGCATTCGCCCTCACCACCGTCGATTTACCCGGCGCGTTTCACATCATTTCAGCCTGTTTTAAAGATGAGCCGAAGATCACGCAGGCCTTCCGAACCGGGGACGGCGTTGGGTGGCATGAGCATGACGCCAACCTGTTTTTCGGCACGGAGCGGTTCTTCCGGCCCAACTACGAGCAGAATCTCCTGAGTGGCTGGATACCTTCTTTGGAAGGGGTTGGTGACAAGCTTGCCAAAGGCGCCTCGGTTGCCGATGTTGGTTGCGGACATGGCGCTTCGACGATGCTGATGGCCAAGGCGTTTCCGAAGTCGCGATTCATCGGATTCGATTATCACAGTGGGTCGATCGAGTACGCGCGCCATGTTGCAGGCCGTGATGGGCTTCTCGACCAGATCAACTTCGAGGTTGCGAGTTCGAAGAGCTATCCGGTGAATGGAGGCTACGATCTCGTTACGTTTTTCGATTGCCTGCATGATATGGGCGATCCAACAGGAGCAGCGCGACACGTGCTGTCGTCGTTGAAGCCCGATGGAACCTGGATGATCGTGGAACCGTTTGCGAATGACACTCCAGAGCAGAATCACAACCCGGTCGGGCGGATTTATTACTCTGCGTCAACTATGATCTGCACGCCTGCTTCGTTGGCGCAGGAAGTGGGAGCAGCGCTCGGCGCACAGGCCGGCGAGGAGCGCATTCGAGACGTGGTGACGGCAGCGGGGTTCAAGCGTTTCCGTAGAGCGGCAGAGACGCCTTTCAACCTGGTGTATGAAGTGCGGCCGTAAATTCCGGGTCAGGGTTGATTGATGCGCAGGGGCGAACTGGCTTCTTCCGGGGCGTCTTCAGGCCCGAGCAGCAACCAACCTGATCCCGCTGCAATTAACGAAAGGCCCAGCCAGCCGCGCGCTTGCACTCCTGGATGCAGAAAGGCAAGCCCAACGAGGTTCGCCAGCAGTGGTGCAAGCAGGAACCGTGTAGTCATGCGCACTGCTGTCATGCGACGCATGAGCCAGAAGAGCAGTACGAGAGCCAGAAGATCGAGCGCTGTCCAGGGATTGATGCGCGGAGAAGACCAAGTGCGCCGCTCAAAGACGGCGCTCCACGCGCCGAGGGCGACTGCGGCGGATCCAGCTGCGACCGCTGCGAAGCTGAGTGATGATCGAGGGGTTTGATCGCACACGAGGCGAACGGAAAGGCAGTTGGCCGCGGCGACGGAAGCGGCGGCTGCCAAAATTCCGCTGAAGGCAAGAGCCGCCGCGCCGGATTGGGGGAAACTGAACGGAAAGACGAGCAAGGTGCCGCAAACTGCAATCAGCGAGGCCGCCAGGCCGCTGCGTTGTTGCGACGTCGATCCTGAACCGAGGTAAGGCTCGAAGACCACAGCGAAGACTGGCGTGAGTGAGAAGAGCGCCACGCGCGTAATGTCGTCGATATTTCCTTTTGCAATCTCGATCAGTAGCGAGGGCGCGGCGAAGAAGTCCGATGCCGGCGAGGACGGTTGAACAGAGCACACTTCCGCGCGGCCATGGTGCTTTGCGAACGAATGCTGCGACCGCCGAAATTCCGGCTAAGAGTGCCAGAGGTATTGCCTGGATCACCAGTGAAGAGGAACTCCCACCGGGGGCCAGGCCGGGCAGTAGATCAGAGCGCAGGGAGGCGAAGCCCGGAGCAGACAAACGAGCAGGAGAATCAGGATGCGGCGCCGATCTTCGTCTTCAGTCCGGGCAGATTCGGTCCTTTCTGTCTTCGATCAGAACACAGTGGCGCTCCTGTGCCGGGATAGCGGCCGAGTAGGGATGCAGATGTGCAGCTAAGTTACAATGGAGGTTGGGCCGAGGCCGAATTTTTCAAGTAGAGCAAGGAGTTTCACGTTTATGGCGATTCCCGCCACCCAAATGCGTCCGGGCATGATCATCAAGCACAACGACAATCTTCACCTTGTGTTCAAGGTGGAGCATCGCACCCCGGGCAACCTGCGTGCCTTCATCCAGGCAAAACTTCGCAATCTGAAGTCCGGCGCCATGTTCGAACACCGCTTCCGCTCCGGCGACGCCATTGAAAAGGTCGTGGTCGACGAGGTCTCGATGGAGTTTCTGTACGCCGACGGCGACGACTACTATTTCATGAACCCCGTGGACTACGAGCAGACGGTGCTGAAGGGCTCGACCCTGGGCGATGCGGTTGAATACCTGACGCCGAATCTGCAGATCAAGGTCAGCTACCACGACGGACAAGCCGTGGGTATCGAACTGCCTACGTTCGTTGAACTTACGGTGGTTGAGACGGAACCCGGGCTCAAATCGGCGACCGCTTCATCCGTGACCAAGCCGGCCAAGACCGAGACCGGCCTTGTGGTGCAGGTGCCGCCGTTCATCAACGAAGGTGAGAAGATTCGCGTCGACACGAGCGAAGGCGCTTACATGAGCCGCGCCTAGCCTGTTTGAGGCAAGGGTATTCAGTTCAGCGCCGGGGCCTATCGTCCCGGCGTTTTGCGTTGGCACTCGTTCCTCCGGAATGTTTCCGGGTTAACTGCGACGGGTGCTGAACCAGGCCAGAAGGCTGCCTGCCAGGACGCCGGCGGCAAAGACAACTCCGACAGCCTGCAAAGGCTTTTGCTTGACCGTGTGCCGCGCATCGTAGATGACATCTTCTGCAGCGGTACGCCCCTGCTTCAGCGCCTTTACTGCAGCTTGAACGCCGTCTTCCACTGCTTCTGTGACTACCGATTTGAGCCTGGAGACTTCGCGAAGAACATCTTCAACCGAAGCCTGCTTTTCCATCAAGCCTGATGCCATAAGATTTAGCCCTCTTCTTTCTATTGCGATAGTTAGCGCGATCCGTGGCCATTCCGCGGGTGCGACATGTAGTTGTGATGTGATCCGGTCTACTCCTGTTGCATAGGGTACGAAAGAGAACTCTCCCGTCGGGATTTTTCCTCGTAGTCTCCATCCCCACCGCTATGATTGACCAATCTACCGGAGACAATCTGCTCCCTTATGCTCGTATTGGCATTTGTTCTTCCCATGTTCCTGGGCGCGGCTCTGCTCTTTCCTAGTGGAGCCGATGATCGCCAAAATGATGCTGCCGATGCTCGGGGGCAGTGCGGGCGTTTGGAACACTTGCCTGGTTTTCTTTCAAGCTATGCTTCTGGGCGGCTATTTCTATGCCTACGCCATTGAACGCTGGCTGAGACGCAGAACCCAGATCGCTCTGCACATGGCGCTTGTCTTGACGCCGCTAGCGATTGTTGGGCTTCTTCCGTTGCATCTTCCGTCGGGCTGGGCTCCGCCGACCCAAAGCAACCCGGTTTTCTGGATATTTGGGCTGTTGCTGGTGTCGGTTGGGCTGCCGTTCTTCATACTCTCGTCGACTGCGCCTCTGATGCAGCGATGGTTCGCTGAATCGGCACACAAAGGGGCAAGCGACCCCTACTTTTTGTATGCTGCCGGTAATGCCGGCAGCCTTTGCGGCCTGCTGGCGTATCCGGTGTTGCTGGAGCCCCTGTTACGCCTTCACACCCACGCGGTTTTATGGAGCTACGGCTACCTGTTTTACGTGCTTGCGATTGGGATTTGCGCAGTGATCGTGTGGAGATCTCCTGCTGTGAGCGAGCCCGGACAAGTGCTGAAATCGAGCAACCTGCCACCGGAGATATGTGGAAGGAGCGATTTCACTGGATTGCGCTGGCGTTTGTTCCTTCCAGCCTGATGCTTGGCGTTACCACGGCCCTCACCACTGACGTGCCCGCTATTCCGCTGCTTTGGGTCTTGTCGCTTGCGATTTACCTGATCAGCTTCATCCTGGTGTTTGCCAAGCGGCCGCCCATCTCGCACGCATGGATGGTTCGAAGAGAGCCATTTCTCATTCTCGCGGGACTGATTCCTACTGTCGCGCAATCCAAGCTCGTCCTTTCCGATTCTGTTGGCCCTCTATCTCGCGGTGCTGTTTGGCGTAGCGATGGTGTGCCATGGAGAACTCGCCGCAGACGAGGCCAGCCGTTCGCCGACTGACGGAGTTCTACCTTTGCATTTCGATCGGCGGAGTGCTTGGCGGTTTGTTTAACGCGCTCCTGGCCCCGCTGATTTTCCGAACCGTTTTCGAATTGCCGCTCGCACTGATCCTTGCAGCGCTGTTGCGTCCCACCGTCGAATCAAAAGTGCTGACCGCGTCGGCGGCCGTGTGGGCAGAAGCGCAAAGACTGGTTGCTTCCAATCGCGCTTGGCCTGTGTATGGTCGCCGTCATCGTGGGGCTTGAGCGTGCGGGCATCCGGCCAAGTCGCACTTCAAACATTCTGATCTTCGGCTATTCGCTGCTGTGGTGTCTTAGTTTCGCCAAGCGGCGTGTGCGCTTTGTCTGGGGTCTAACGGCGGTGGTGTTGGCGAGCTTCTTCTATTCTGGTCCTCTCGGACACGTCCTCCACACGGAGCGCAGTTTCTTCGGCATCTCTCGCGTGACGGGCGATTCAGACGGCAAATTCCACATGCTGATTCACGGCGGAACAATTCATGGGATGCAGCATCTCGATTCCGCTCTCAGCAGAGAACCTCTTATCTATTACACGCGGAGCGGTCCCGCGGGGCAGATATCCCGGGCTGTGCAGATGAGTATGCCGCAGGGAAACTGGGCGATTGTGGGCCTCGGTGCCGGAACAATGGCCTGCTACCTTCGACCGGGACAGACGCTTACCTATTACGAGATTGATCCGCACGTTGCGGGCATTGCCGAGGACGCGCGCCATTTCAACTTTTTGCGCCAATGCGCGCCGGAGTCAGAGATCGTGCTCGGCGATGCACGGCTAAAACTTCGCGATGCGCCTGACGCTCATTACGGGCTCATCGTTCTGGATGCCTTCAGCGGCGACTCGATCCCGATGCACCTTGTTACACGAGAGGCCCTGGCGCTGTATCTGCGCAAACTTGCACCGCACGGCATCATCGCTTTTCACATTTCGAACATTTACATGAATCTAGGCCCCACGTTGGATACCCTGGCAATGGATGCGCACCTGGCCTCTCTGATCGAAAATGATATTGACGTCCCGCAGGCACAAATCGATGCGGGGAAGTTTCCCTCGATCTGGGTGGTGATGGCACGGGATCAAGCTGACCTTACATTGCTTCATTCTGAGCATGACGCAGGAGCGACCTGGGTTCCGATCCCGGCTCACTCGGCTTCAAGATTGTGGACCGACGACTATTCCAATCTTCTCAGCGCGATCAAGTGGAATTGACCCCCTCCCTGGGCTTTCATTTGGGCCGCATTTCCAAGGACATGGCGAGGCAGTTTGGTGATTTGAGCGACGGGGCACTGAATTCGAACCGACCCTGAGAAAAAAATCCTCTTGCACGCTCACCTCTTTTATGTGTTACAGTCTGTAACATTATGGCGAGTAACACTCACGATCCGGCTGAACTTGGAGAACTGGAGCGGGACCTTCTTTCGATTGTCTGGCGGCTGGGGACGGTGACGGCTGAGCAGGCGCGCGAAGAACTGAACCGGCCCCTGAAGGATTCAACGATCCGCACGGTGCTGCGGCGTCTTGAAGAAAAGGGCTACCTGGCGCACAGTGTCGAAGACCGCACTTTTCTGTATCGTCCTGCGGAATCGCGGCAGCGCGTGGCGGGGCGGGCGGCAAAGCGCATTGTCGACTGGTTTTGCGAAGGATCGGTGGAAGCTCTGCTGGTGGGCATGGTGGACTCCAAAGTTCTAGACCAGGCCGAACTGCAGCGCCTCGCCACACGTATCTTTGAAGCGCAGAAACGGGCCGCCGGTCCAATTACTCCTGTCGAAATGAAAAAGGAGGCCAAGCAATGATCTCCTCAATTCTGGTTGAAGCGACGGTTCGTTCCGCATTTCTAGCTGTTGCGGTCTGGATTGGGTTGCAGATTTTTGGCGTGCGTAACGTGCTGGCGCAGAAGTGCGCATGGGGACTGGTGCTGGCCGGGGCGCTCTCGATGCCGATGGTGCTGCCGATGGCGTCGCACTGGACTGTGTTGCCGGCCAACGTGAGAGTAGTGCTTCCAGCTGACCCGCAATCGCTTCTTGAGGAATTGCAGGCGAGGATTCAAGCCAAGACATCGCCCGAGCAGCCCGCAGCAGCGGAAGCGGCCGCGACTGACGCCGGCGAGCAGCAGATTGATCAGCAGTCGGGGCTATCGGCAGGCGGGCCAGACGGAAGCCGCGCACCCGCGTCGACTGAGCCTGAATCCACCTCTGCGAATGTGATCGAAGATCTGCAGCCTCGGCCCAGGGCGCAGGCCGAATCTACAACGCCACGCACAGTGGCACCGCCGCGTGCAGCCACGCCTCTGCGTGCTGCGTTTTCTCTATCGAAGATCGTTCTTGTGGTTTATCTTGCCGTTGCAAGTGTATTCCTTATTCGCCTTGCATTCGGATTGATATCGGCGCTTCGACTGTATCGACGTGCGGAGCCGATCTCCGGCGATTTGCTGGCCGCTCCTGCTCCGTCTGTCGACCTTCGCTGCAGCACTGAGGTTGCATCGCCGGTCACCATTTTCTCGGCGATCGTGTTGCCGGCGGACTATGCTGCCTGGGATAGCGAGAAGCTGCGCGTGGTGCTGGCGCATGAGCGTTCGCACATCCGGCAGAGGGACTTCTATCTGCAGTTGCTGGCAGGCGTCTACGCTGCTGCGTTCTGGCCGAGCCCGCTGGGTTGGTGGCTCAAACGCAAACTTTCAGATCTGGCCGAAGCGATCAGCGACCGCGCAGGACTGGAAGAGGCGGCCGATCGGACTTCGTATGCACAGATTTTGCTTGAATTCGCGGCAGCGCCGCGCCCAATTTTGACAGGAGTGGCTATGGCCAACAGTGGATCTCTCTCGCGCCGCATCGAGCGGCTATTGAACGATGTTTCTTTCCGGCAGGCGTTTGCAGGTACTCGCCGCGCCCTGGTGGCGGTGCTGGTGGTGCCGGTTGCGCTGTTTGCAGCAACGGCGCTGGTGCGCGTGCAGGCCGCGGGACAACAGGCGCCTGAGCCGCCTGCTCCAGCTGTTGCGCCGAGCCAAGCGTCTGCACCACCTGCTGCGGTTGCGCCGGTTGCACCGGAGAGCGGAGTGTCGCAGCCTTTGCAGATTCTCGACGAGCCGACAACACCTGCGGCTGCACTTGCACCCGAGCCACCTGCGAAGGTTGGTGCACCGGCCGCCTTGGCTGCGCCAGCAGCTCCGGGAAGCCCTTCAGTGCTCACGATTACACCGCGTGCGCCAAATGCTCCGCCTGTGCTGGCGATCGTGCCACTGACCCCCGCGCGTCGCGAATTGATGATGAAAGCGCTCAAAGACAGCGAGCTCGCACGGAAGAAAATCATGATGGTTGCGCCGCTGGCGCCTACGATGGCGATCATCGCGCCGCATGGTGGCTTCGGCGCCGGATATGGATACGGGGTGGGGCAGAGCGCTACTACTGAGAGCGGCAGCTCATCGCATAGCGAAAACGGAAAGCACTCCGGCTATCACTACTACTATTCCTCCGACGGGCAGTCGTATGCGGTGATTCGCGGCGGTGACACGGCGCATATGACCTTCTCAGGCGACTGGATGGAAGGACGGCGCGAAGAGATCGCCAAAGCGCGCAAACAGGCGCACGGCGATTTTCTGTGGTTCACGCGCGATGGCAAAGCTTACTTTGTCGACGATCCCGCAATCCTGAATCAGATCGAAGCGATGTACAAGCCGATGGAAGAATTGGGCAAACAGCAGGAAGCTCTTGGCAAACAGCAGGAGGAACTCGGCAAACAGCAGGAAGCGATGGGCCGGCAGATGGAAGCCGTTAGCGTACCCACTCCGGATATGAAGAAAGAGCTGGCCGAGATCGATGCGGCGATGGCGAAGTTGAAGGCCAACAAGGCAAAAGCCATGAGCACCGAAGCAGTGGGCAGACATCGAAAGAAAACTTGGCAATTGCAGGGTAAACTTGGCGAGATCGCAAGGCCAAATCGGTCCAAGCAAGGCGAATTCGGCGACAAGATGGGCAAGCTGGGCGCGATGCAGGGGGAACTCGGCGCCAAGCAGGGCCGCCTGGGAGCGGAGCAGGGGCGAATTGCTGCGGAAGCGGACCAGAAGGTGAAGTCGATCATCAATGAGAGCCTGCAGAATGGGAAAGCACACCCGGTACAGTAACTGAGGAATTCGATGGGCGGGACCGCAGAAAAGCGCTAGAATCCCGCCCATCATGATCAACGGCGTTCATCTTCTCCTGTATAGTCGCGATCCGGAAGCGGATCGCGCTTTTTTTCGCGAAGTGCTCGGATTCCAATCCGTAGACGCAGGCGAGGGCTGGCTAATTTTCGCGTTGCCTCCGGCGGAACTCGGCATTCATCCCGGAGACGGCAAGTTTGCTGAGCATCACGCAGATCACGAGCTCTCGGGCAGTGTGATTTATTTAATGTGCGATGATCTGCCCGCGACGATCGCTGCCTTGAAGCAGAAGGGCGCTCAGACTACCGAAATCGTCCAGGCAGGCTGGGGCACTACTACGACAATTCGCTTGCCGGGTGGGGGCGGACTGGGCCTGTACCAGGCGCGTCATGCAACAGCACTGGGACTCAGCGGAAGTTGAATTTTGCGAGAAGAGCGTATCGACGCGGCGAGGTGTGCGTGTAACCTGATGGGGCTGTCAGGAGGAAGACGAGAATGCCCCTTTCGCCACGTCTCGCCATCGCATCGCAGAGCTTCAATTTGAACGCCAGTTTTCTGAAGCAATCCCTTGCCGGATTGAGCGTCGACGACTGGTGTAAGCGCCCCAACGATCACTGCAACAACCTGTGCTGGCTCGTGGGTCATGTCGCGTGGTCGCGCACCATGATATTGAAACGCCTGGGCGCCGAATGGACCACGCCCTTTCTGCCGTTGTATGCGCGGGGGACAAAGTGTGTCGAATCGCCCGATGCTCCGACGTCGCAGGCATTGATAGATGCCTGGGACGAGACGTGCGGGAGGCTCAACGCGGCTTTGGAGGCGGCTTCAGAGGAATTGCTGGATACTCCAGCATCGAGGCCAGGACCGCCAAGCGCAGACGGGAAGCTCTCCGGAACGATCAATTTCATGGCGCTGCACGAGACCTATCACGTGGGGCAGGTGGCATATGTGCGCTCGTTTCTGGGGTATGCCGGCGCGATGGGCTGATGTGCAACCATATGGTTGCTTATTGCAGTTGAACCAGTCTGGCTTCGAGCAGGGCTTCAATCGTCATGAGGGCGTCGAGAACTGCGCTGGAGACCGGCGCGTCCACCTGAACGACGGCGAGAGCTTTGACGGGTTTATCGCCAGTCCGTTCGCGGCCGAGGGCGAAGTTGGCAATGTTGACCCCCTGTTCGCCGAGGATGGTTCCGATCTTTCCGATTACGCCGGGGACGTCGAGGTTGCGGCAGACAAGGAGATTGCCTTCGAGCGGCGCTTCGATGTCGATGCCGTCGAACTCAAGCAGGCGCGGCTGTTCGCCATGAATCACAGTTGCCGTGGCATGGCTGGTACCTGCGGACGTGTGCAGATGGATTGTGAGGACGGTTGCCGCTCCGCCGCGATGGCTCTCTTCTTTTTCTTCGTGTACGCGGATGCCGCGTTCCTGCGCGATTGCGGCGGCGTTGATGCGATTCACATTCTCTGAGCCTTGCAGCAGGCCTTCAATCGCGGCGTTGCGGACAAGGTCGGTTTTGGCTTCGGCGAGTGCGCCGCCGTAGGTGAGATCGATGGCCTCAATTCCGCATTTGCACGCCTGAGCAAGGAACGAACCGAGGCGGCCAGCGAGATCGATGTAGGGCGCGAGCTGTACATACTCTTCGTGGCTCAGCGAAGGCAGGTTCACGGCATTCTGCACGACGCCGAGCTTGAGATACTCGCGCACCTGCATGGCGATCTGTATGCCGACGGCCTCCTGAGCTTCGGCAGTGGATCCGGCAATGTGCGGAGTGAGAATGACGTTGTCGAACTCAGCGTAGGGCGAGTCTTTTGGTGGCTCGACGGTAAACACATCGAGTGCAGCGCCGCCGACGTGGCCGATTTTAACGCTGCGACGAGTGCCGCTTCGTCCACCAGTTCGCCGCGCGCGCAGTTGATAATGCGCACACCCTTCTTCATCAGTGCGAGCGATTTCGCGTTGATGACGCCGGCGGTCTGCGGTGTCAGGCCGACGTGGAGCGTGATGTAGTCAGAGCCGGCGATGACTTCGTCGAGTGCAACCAGGCGGATGCCATTTTCGCGGGCGATGGCGGCAGAAACAAACGGATCGCTTCCGATGATTTCAAGACCGAAGCCACGGGCACGGCGAGCCACTTCAAGCCCGATCCGGCCGAGGCCGAGGATGCCAAGAGTTTTGCCGCGGAGTTCCGCGCCCTGCAGGCTCTTCTTCTCCCACTTGCCAGCGTGCATGGTGTTGTTTGCTGTGGGGAGCTTGCGGGCGAGCGCGAGCATGAGGCCAATTGTGAGCTCGGCGACAGCGACGGCGTTGGCGCCGGGTGTATTCATGACGACTACGCCGCGACGCGTGGCGGCTTCGGCGTCGATGTTGTCGACACCCACGCCGGCGCGGCCGATGACGCGCAGCTTCGGTGCGTGCTCCATCAGTGCGTCGTCGACCTGGACGGCGCTTCGGACAACGAGGGCGTCGGCATCGGCGAGCGCGGCGGGCAAGCCGTCAGGTAACTGATCGTGTGTGAGAACTTCCCATCCGGGTTCGGCTGCAAAAACGGCGAGGGTTGCGGGCGATACTTTTTCCGCCAGAACGATCTTCATCTTGTCTCCCTTGGCCGCGGTCGCGGACTCGGTTTCAAACTCGTCGAAACGGATGCTGTGCTTCTCGCAGAGCAGGTCGAACATGCGCACTACGGCCGCGTGCGGCTTGCCTTCGCCGCGCTCGTACTTGGTTATTGAATTTGGATGCACGCCAAGCAACTCGGCCATCTGGTAGGAGTAGAGGTCGAGTTGCTTGCGCGCGATGAGAAGTTTTTCGCCAAAACTCAGTTCCGTCATGTTGATTCCTTTAGTGACAGCGGACTTAGCGGTGTTAGCGCCGTTCCGGGGTTAGCGGAGTTAGTGCTGACGCCGGGTTGCTTTGCTAAACTCCGCTACCACGCGCGAAGCGCGGCTAACTCCGCTTGCCCTTCGACGCTTCAGCAAAGACCTTCTGCGCCGCCGCTATCGCCTGCCCGTATTCGACCTTGAGACCCAGCGTGTCTTTCGCGATGTGTTCCATGGCGCCGAGAAAGGCCACGGTGTCGAGGTAATCGAAGAAGCCGAGGTGCGCGACGCGGAAGATCTTGCCCTGCATCTCGCCCTGTCCGTTGGCTGTGACCAGCGCGAACTTGGCCTTCAGGGCTTTGACGACTGCACCTGAATCCATGCCCTCAGGAACTGCGACTGCGGTTGCGGCAGCTGCGGGCGCTGTGGGCGCAAAGAGCGTGAAGCCGAGAGCGACGAGGCCGGCGCGCGTGGCTGCGGCATTCGTGATCGCGTTGTCGATGAGAGCGATGCGGCCTTTTTCAAGATCGCCACCGGCCTGCCCGGCGATGTAGTCAAGCGCAGCGCCAAGGCCCGCAACAAGAGCAACTGCGGGCGTGTAGGCGCTTTCGCCCTTGACGGCGTTCTTGCGCTCCTTGCGGAGGTCGAAGTAGTAGCGCGGGTTCTTCGACTTTTCCATCGCGGCCCAGGCCTTTTCGCTGACGCTGAGATAGGCGAGGCCGGGCGGAATCATGACGGCTTTTTGCGAGCCGCCGATGAGGATGTCGATGCCCCAGGCGTCCACATCGAAGTGCGTGGTGCCTAGGCCGGTGATGCCGTCGACTACCAGGATCGCCTCGGGTGCGACTTCATGGATGAGCTTGGCGATCGCTTCAACATCATGGCTGACGGCCGTCGAAGTCTCGGTCGCCTGCATGTAAACAGCGCGATGTTCTGGCTTGAGGGCCGCACGAATCTGAGCGAGGTCAAAGGTCTCGCCGTACGGAGCGGTGACCACGTCGGGCTCGCAGCCGAAGGCTTTGGCAAGCCCCGTCCAGCGCTCGCCGAATTTTCCGGCGGTAAGGACCAGAACGCGATCGCCGGGGGAGGTGAGATTCGAAACGGAGGCTTCCATGGCGCCGGTGCCGGAGGACGAGAGCAGGAGGACGTCGTTCTTCGTTCCGACGAAGACCTTGAGCTGGGCAAGCACCTTCTGGAAGAGGGCGCGGAACTCGGGCGTGCGATGGTGCATGTCAGCAGCGGCCATGGCGAACTGGGCGGCGGGCAGCAGCGGTGTAGGGCCTGGGGTAAAAAGACGAGTCTTGCGAATCATAGACTTAGCCTCCGAAATTGATTTGGGGCTGCCAAACAGCGCTACCCATAGAAATCACAGAATACACACATATGTGATATTTGTGAAATTGGATCTGTGCAAAAGCCGAGATTCATTCCGGCTCGAATGGATCGATGACCAGGCTAGAGTCAAAGATTCTGCAGGCGATAGACTTAATGAGTTGTCTAGTCGAAAAGAGATTTGATTGCGAGGAATCAATGGACGCAGGCGCATTGGAAGCCCAGATTAGCCAGCAGGTGATTACCGCATTGAAGCTGCACGACGCGGAACGTACACAGACGCTGCGGCTGATCAAGAACGCGCTAAAGAACAAGGCGATCGAGAAGCGCGCGCCGTTGACGCCGGCCGAAGAACAGCAGGCGCTGGCAACAATGATCAAGCAGAGGCGAGATTCGATCGAGCAGTTCACGAAAGGGAATCGGCCGGAGCTGGCAGCGAAGGAAGCGGCGGAGATCGGTGTGATCGAGGAGTTTCTGCCCAAGGCACTGGATGAAGGCGGGCTGCGCGCGATGGTAATTGAGGTGATTGCCGAACATGCGAATGCGAGCGGACACGCGCCGACGCCGAAGGACATGGGACCGGTAATCAAGGCGGTGCAGGCCAGGTTGCAACAGGCGGGAGTGCGCGCCGAGGGTCGCGTGGTGAGCGACATGGTAAAGCAGGCGCTGGCAGGATAGTCGAACGTCTATTGCACGCGGAAGTTGTCGAGCTTGAACTTCTCCTGGCGTTCGGGGCTGACGATCTTTGGCCGGAACACGAGCCATACCAGAAGTCCGAACGGGAACAACACGATAATCATCAACGTGACCAGCCATGGCGATTTGCCGCGGCGTATGGCGTCTTTCGCGCACATGCGGATCGTGATAATGAGCGCCACGAGGATGCACGCGATGATGAACAGGGAAAATGGGTCATCCACAATCTTCGAGATGTCATTCGGACTCATGATGACCACCTGCAGCTGAGACCAACGTAGATTAGATGCGCGTTGCTTATTCGTCTACTAACATTCGCCTCTGTTCGAGGAAACGGCGTACCGCGGGGTCTCGTTCCATGCCGATTGCAATTGAATAAGCGTGGCGAGCTTCCTCGCGGGCATCGATGCGGGCAAGCAGGTCTGCACGCGCGGCCCAATATGGCTGATACTCGACGAGGCGCGGATCGCCGGCAACGCGATCCAATTCTTTCAGCGCCTGACGCGGGCCAAACTGTTCTGCGACTGCGAGTGCGCGATTGATAGCTGCGACAGGTGATCCGCTGAGGGCCAGATGCGCGTCATAGAGTTGCACAATGGCGGACCAATCGGACTGGCCGGTGCGTGCGCGAACTGCATGTGCGGACTGAATAGCTGCCTCGAGTTGATACCTGCCGACTTGCTTCATTGCACCAGCGCGATGCAGTAGCGATTCGGCTTCGGCGATCATCTCCGCATTCCAGAGTGAGGAGTCCTGCTGGGCAAGCGGAACGTAGTCGCCTTCCCTGGTTCGACGCGCGCGACGACGCGCTTCAGCGTGGAGCATCAGCGCGAGAAGGCCGAGACCTTCGGGCTCATTGGGCAGCAGTTCGGTGACGAGGCGTCCGAGGTAGATTGCTTCTTCCGCGAGGTCGCGACGGGCGACATCCGTGCCGGCAGCGTCGATCCAGCCCTCAGCGAATGCGGCGTAAATGGCGTCGAGCACAGTGTCTAGGCGGTTGCGTAGCTCGTCGCGACCGGGTATGTCGAGCGGAATCCCCGCCTGGCGAATCTTGTTCTTCGCGCGCACGAGCCGCTGGCTCATCGTGGCGGGCGAGATCAGAAATGCCGATGCGATGCGGGCGGCATCGAGCCCGAGGATGGCCTGCAACATGAGTGGAGCGCGGATGGCGCGATCGATGGCGGGGTGGGCGCATGCAAACATCAGCCCGAGTCGCCGATCGGGAATCTCCGCCGCATCTTCGTCGAACGGAATTGGTAGCGCGATTGCTTCGATTTCATCCGATGTGGTTTCGCGCTGCGTGGAACGGCTGGCGTCGAGAAATTTGCGGCGCGCCACGGTGATCAGCCAGGCTTCAGGATTTTGTGGGCAGCCGTTGCGCGGCCAGTTGGCAAGCGCCGCTGTGAAAGCTTCAGAAAGCGCGTCTTCAGCGGCGGCCACGTCGCGAGTGCGAGCGGCGAGGAATGCGACGAGTTTGCCATAACTGCGGCGCGCAACCTGCTCGGCCAGATCGCGCGCTCCAGACTCTTCGCATCCGCCCATGGTTTACATTGTCCAGATTGGGCGGACTTCGATGGTTCCGTGTTGCGAACCGGGGCAACGCGCGGCCCACGAAAGAGCAGCATCGAGGTCGGCCACGTCGATCAGGAAATAGCCCCCGAGCTGTTCTTTGCTATCGGCGAAGGGGCCGTCGAGCACCTGCGTTTTGCCGTCTACCGTGCGTACAGTGGTTGCGGTCGCGACAGGCTGGAGTCGATTTGAGCCTTTGAATGCGCCTGCCTGCTTGAGCGCCTCAGTATAGGCCATGTACGCAGCCAGACCTTGCTTCTGTTGTTCCGGAGTCAGGTTTTGAAAACCGGCTTCGTTGGAATAGATGGCTAACAAATACTGCATGGGGAAATCCTCCGTTGTGATTTTACGGCGATGGTTGAAAGCGCCGTCACCACGATGACGCGGAACAAAACGCGATTTCGACATTGGCCCCGAAAAAAAGGTCCGAGAATTCTCCTTGTAATTGACGAGGCTGATGGCTGATGCGAGGCCAGCACCCCCTTGCATTCTCATAAAAAGGGGGTTGTCAGATTTCGGTCAAAGATGTAAGGATACCTGAAAGAAAAACTCTCAGACTGGTTGCCTGCCGGTTAAAGTTTCGAGTCGTGGAGATGTTGAGCGGGCCACAAGAAAGATAGCAAGCCGCATCATGAATCCAGCTCCAACACCGGAGCATTAACCGGAGAAGCCATTTCGCTGCACACGTTCTAGATTGTTGCGGCGGAAGGCAAATGCAGATTAAAGAGGTTGTTGAGTAGTGCGCTCAGGCGCTGCGCGCCTTTGGCTCGAAACAGCCCATTCCTACAAGTCCAGGATCCGGGTTACTCCTTGTCTGCAAGGACGCGAGGGGTGCTGTGCGCGAATCTAGCATGTACGGGTTCCGGTGTCCTTCTTGAGGTGAACTCGCCATGAATGTCTCTTTGGGCCGGTTCATCTCCAGTTCCATGGATGCGCGCCCGAAAGGCCACGTTGTCGGAAAAGCGCCCGTCCGGGCTCGATTTCAAGCAGGAGCGAGGATCGATCTCAAGAATCGTTTGAACTTCTCGCCGGTACCCGCGAACACAACAGTTGTCGAGCGGAAGCTCGACCGAACAATTTGCCTCATGCCTGAAGGAATTAATCGACGTGACCAGAAAACTCGCTCTCTTCCTCTTTTTTGCACTCGCCTCCTCAGCGCCCGCAGTGGCGGGCGTGATCGTCTACAGTCCCGGCAACACCGCTACCGTTAGCTCGCCATTCAATCTCTCGGCCTGGGCCAATTGGTGCGGGTCGCAGAGCGTCGTGTCGACGGGCTATTCGCTCGATAGCAGTACGAGTACAACAACCTTTAAGAGCCAAACGATAAACACCTCAGTCTCAACATCGGCGGGCGGCCACACCTTGCACGTGAAGGCTTGGGGAAATACTGGAAGTGTTTGTGTTACCGATGTGGCAATCAATGTGAGTACTTCATCGAACATTCCGTCGGGTGCCAGCAGCGTCAGCGCTCTTCAGGCGCTGACCAGCTGGACAGCGGTGCACGATACTGGGACACCGGGGACGTCCAGCGGGTGGATGAACATCGTCAGTTCTCCGTCGATGAGCGGCGCCGCGCGGCAGCTGGCCACGAGCTACACGTATTACGGTGGCGAACGGTATAGCGTAGCCTTCAGCGACGACGAGTCAGCCCAGAACTTCCAGCTGGATACGTGGGTATATCTCCAATATCCCTCAGACGGCGTACAGGTTCTGGAGCTGGATCTGAACCAGGTTTTGTCCAACGGGCAGACTATCCTCTATGGGTTCCAATGCAGCGGCTGGTCAAGCACATGGGATTTTTCGACCAATCGGGGATCCGCAACCAGTCCGAATCCGCAATGGGTAAAGACATCATCCTACTGCAACCCACACAGCTGGGGAGCGAACCAATGGCACCACGTCCAGATACTCTATTCGCGGAATGATTCGGGCTGGGTTACATACAAGACGGTGACGCTTGATGGAAAAGTATTCAACGTCTGGATCACTGCGTACAGTGCTTATGCGCTTGGATGGGGTCCTTCATTGGTGGCGAATGTGCAGGTCGATGGTTCGAGCAGCGGAAGCGGCGGGTCACATGTATTCGTGGACAACATGACTGTGTATCGTTGGTGAGAGAGAAACTCGAACTCGTCAATACGTGAAGAGGCCAACTGTCGTTACCGTGCAATGACGATATGAGAGCTTTGCGTTTTCGCTCGAAAGGTGGCTGTTTAGGACATCCGCGTATCGCCGGCGGGCGCCAACTTCAGCAGGCCCAGCTCGCCGGCGAGACGCTCGAGCCTGGCACGCGTGGCCGGCATGGGCGTTACTAGCGGCAGACGCACAGTGTCGGACGCGCGACCCATCAAGTTGAGGACGGTCTTTACCGGCCCCGGATTCGACTCCCAGAAATTTGCCTCGAAAAGACGTCCATAGCGGCGTTCAAGTTCCCGAGCGTCGGCCCACTCATCGTGCAGAGCCGCTCCGATCATGCGCGCCATCTCGCCGGGAATCTCGTTGGAGGCCACGCTAATCAATCCCTGAGCGCCTACGCCGATGGCAGCGAGGGCAAGGTTGTCGTCGCCCGAGAAGATCTTGAAGGTCGATGGAAGCGTGTGCACGAGTTCAGCGATCTGGGGTAGCTTGCCGCTGGCTTCCTTGATGGCCTGGATATTGGGCGCAGCTTCGGCAAGGCGAACGACAGTCTGCGGGTCAAGGTTCACGCCGGTGCGGCCCGGCACGTTGTAAAGGCAAACGGGGATGGGATCAACTACTTTTGCCAGGGCAAGGAAGTGCTGGAACTGGCCTTCCTGCGTGGGCTTGTTGTAGTAAGGATTGGCGGAAAGCACGGCATCGACGCCGGGAACCTGGCGCAGCATTGTTGCCAGTCGAAGCAGGGTGCGGGTGGAGTTGTGTGTGCAGCCGGCCCAAACCGGAACGCGGCCTGCCGCGGCCTCGATGACGATTCGAACCGTGCGCAGCCATTCCTCTTCTTCGAGCGTGGCGGCTTCTCCGGTTGAACCGCACGCCACAATGAAGTCGATGCCCGCGTCAATTTGCCAGTTCACCAGCGCCCACAGCGCCGATTCGTCGATCGATCCGTCCGCCCGGAAAGGCGTGACGATTGCCGTACCACAACCTGTAGTTTCCATCACTGAAAAGTGTATATCGCGGGGCGACTCCTGCGTGTGATGGAACCCATGCCGCGGAAAGATACAGGAAACGGAGTTTGGAATCGGAATGGGACTACCGGTATTCGGACTCCAGAATCGACATGAGGCGTAGATTGCACCAGTGGCCGTCGCGATGGGCCGCTTCTCGCATGACGCCCTCGTACTGGAATCCGACGCTCTCATAAACGTGACGCGCGCGTGCATTGTCTTCGAAGACGTCGAGGAAAAGCCGGTGCGCGCCGAGTTCACGAAAGGCGATGCGCATGAGTTCTTTGAGCATGCTGCGGCCAAGCCCGCGTTCGGGCGTGGCGACAACGATACGCTTGAGCTCGATGGCGCGGGAGTCCTCGTTGATGCCGCGCAGGATGACGTATCCATGAACCTCGCCCCACTCGGTTTCGCTGACGTAATAGCGGGCGTCTCCGGCTGTGAGAGTGGCACGGTGGCGCTCTTCGCTCCACTGACCAACGAACTCACGGGCAAATGGAGCGCGTTCAATGGCGAGAATGGAAGGGATATCGACTGGTGTAGCTAGGCGGAGAATCATCGGGTTCGAGTTCATTGTAGTAGTGGAGCGGGAAGGTTCGAGCCGACTGCTCATATATATGGTTGCCCGGTGATTTCTGCCCGGCTGAAGGGAAGTTCGAACGCAGTTGGCCATTGTTTGCCGCAAAGGGACACGGATGTCTGGTTGCGATACGTGACGAAAGGCATGTATCCCCTAGTACCTAATAGTTCCAAAGGGGATATGAACCCGTATACCATCACCGTTACAGGACCGGAATCCAGCCTGCGCAATCGTCTTCGGCAACGACCGGAACAACGAAGCGCATTCAGCTGAATCCAAGGATCTTGTTCTGCGAGGGGCGCAAGTCGATTCGCAGGCGATGTCGCTTTTCTTCCCAGATCCGTTTGCAAACCGATCGTTCGGATGGGCAATCCATGCCCCATCGCGACAGTTACGGTCTTGCACCATGTCGATTTTAGTGCTGCAGCACGATGGCAATTGCAGCGACCTAAGGCATCGACATCGACGAAGTAGAGGATCGAGGATCATGAGCGCCAGAGCTGAGATATCGAACAACGCGCAGAGCCCGCAAGCCGAAAAGAGCGCTTCGAAGGGCATGGCTGTTGCCCTGATCGGCCCGAATGACGCGCATCGCCAGATTGTGGCAAGAGCCCTTGCATCCAGCCAGGGCCGCAAAGTCCACGAATTCATTGACTATCCCGCCGCGTTGAACGATTTGCCAGGCATGGTCGAGCAGAACTTCGACGTAGTGCTTGTCGATGTGGACACCGACGAGAGCTACGCACTTCAGATTATCGAGAAGCTGGCGGAGATCGGCCAGCCTGTGATGGCGTATTCCGCGCGCAGCGACCAGGAATTGCTGATGAGCTGCATGCGTGCGGGCGCTCGCGATTTCTTGCCGTTACCCACAGAGACGGGTCAGGAACAGAGCCAGCCCTCCTCACAATCAGTGGCGAGGCCTGCCGCTGCAGGCGCGCCGCAGATTGCTGCACCAGCTGTTCAACAAGTTGCTGCACCACAGGTTGCTCCGAGACCGGTTGAGCCGAAGCCGGCCCCGAAGCCACCGGCACCCGCTGCACGTGCTAGCGTCACGCCGATTGTTCCGGAAAAGCTTGTCGAGCCGGCCGAGGAACAGTGGCCTGCGCG
Organism: uncultured Acidobacteriaceae bacterium; assembly: GCA_963782775.1. Classification (GTDB taxonomy): domain Bacteria; phylum Acidobacteriota; class Terriglobia; order Terriglobales; family Acidobacteriaceae; genus Telmatobacter. Next base: position 295,336 of record CAWALE010000008.1, on the reverse strand, counting down.
ATTCAACGAAGATCAGAAAGATCCTGAGATTGCCCAGGTGATCGAAGAGATCACGGTCAGCGCGGCGCCGGAGGCTCCTGCTCATGAGAAGCCGATGTCTGAATTTGCTGAATGGGACGCTGCCAATCTCCGTCGCCCCCCGGTAGCTCCGCCGCAGCCTGCCAAGCTGCCGGAATCGCGTCCGCGGCCTGCCCTTGTACCCGAGCGCAGAAAGACGGAAGCTGCCGCGCCTCGCCCGATACCGAGCCTTGAAGCAGCGCCGGCCCCCGCGATTGAGCGGCCCCCGGTTGCGGTAGATCTCTTCCGTTCCTCCTATGTACGTTCCGAGTCTGAACCCGACGAGGCCGCTGAGAAACAGGGCGCCAACTGGGTGAAGTGGATTCTCATCGCCGCCGGTCCGCTGGTGCTTGCGCTTGTACTGCTGGTGGTCTTTACCCGTCCTTCGGCGCCAAAACCAGCGGCTGCATCCGTGAAGGGGACGCAGGCACCGGGACAAAGCCAACCGGAGCCCATTGCGGCCGCAGCGCCCGCCACAAAGCCTGTTCCAAAGCCGGCCGCGGGAACTGCCGTCGCAAACGCTGCGCAAACTTCTGCCGATACGACGGAATATTCCAATCCTTCGCAGCCGGTCTCTCCTGACGCAATGGCAGCGCAGCTTGTTGCGCCGACGCGGATCGCCGGCCAGATCAAGAAAACTGCATCGGCAGACGAGCCACCTCCGGCTGCTCCGGGGCCGGTTTCTCTCGAGGATAACAACGTGGTTCCGGGCTCTGTGTTCGGCAATGCGAACAAGGAGAAGGTTATGCCTCATGTCTCGGCGATTTCCGCCGGTGTCGCTGATGGCATGATCATCCACAAGACACCGCCTGTGTATCCCAAGTTTGCTCAGGATGCCCACATCACCGGAAGAGTAATTCTGAAGGCGACAATCACGAAGCAAGGGACGATTGAAGGCGTGCAGGTGCTCAGCGGCCCCAAGATTCTGGCGCCATCCGCGGTGGATGCAGTGAGGACCTGGAAGTACAAGCCCTATATGCTCGACAACCAGCCGGTAGCGGTGGAGACGAACATCACTGTCGTATTTGGTGCCGGCGGCAAATAGTCTTCCAAAGATCGAGACAATTCAATTCTCTGAAGGGCGCTCGATGTGGTCGATCACGACCACATCAACGGGCGCCTTTGCAGGTTCAAGCTTGAGGCCGAGTTGCTCCTGCAGCGCGGTGAAGATGGACGGGCCGTTGTCGCCAGAGCCGGGTTCATCGTTCCACGCCCACGTGAGGTCAATGTTATATAGACCGGTCAGGCCTGTCTTATCGATGACGCCCACGCCCGACCACTCCCGAAAGCGTGCCCGCCAGACTGCTATGCCAGGCACTGATGCGCAGTCAGCTTGCCGGGACTCATCATCGATGAGCTGGATTCGTCCGGAGCGGACGTCTTCATCTTCGGGCCGTGCTTTCCGATGACGAGTTCGTAAACCGGAAGCTCGCGCTTCTCGATGTGATACTTCAGGGCGAAGCTGTCCTCGAGAAGCTGGCGCATCATCAATCGCCACATATCTCCTGCCATCATTGCCTCGCAGCTTGTGAAAGGCGTCGGCAGTTTCGGCATCCATTTTGGCGCGAATATCAAAGCGCTCGGAGTTGGTCCACCCCGGCCAGCCGACAATCTCGTCTCCCGACCTGATCGGGAAAGCGTTTCCGAATAGGGAGTGGATTGTCATGTTTTGCATCTCGAATCCGTCGGGAAGAATGCGCGTCATAGCGCTGTTGTCGAGGGCGCGATGGGGCTCGACGGAAACTACGTCCCAGGTGAGAGGCGCCGGCGGGCCGGCAGGAGAATGTTCGGGTAGCTGCGAAAGCGTTTGGGAACGTCTGCCGGCGAGTGCGAAGCAGACTGCGACGACAGCAAAGGACGGATGCACGGCTGGCTCTTACTTGAAACGGTGAACCGAGCATGGTAACTCGGATGGGACTAGAGCTGGTCGAATATCTCGCGGAATTCCCAGACGCCGGATTTGCCATTGAGCCATTCTGCAGCGCGGACTGCGCCGACGGCGAAACCACGCCGCGAATGCGCGTCGTGACGCAGTACCAGCTCGTCATATTCGCTCTTCGCAGTGACGATGTGTTCGCCGTTGGCGTCGCCGACGCGATGCGACTCAATGGGCACGTCGATGCCGGGCTGTATGGAGTGGATGATCTGCTTGAGTGTGATCGCGGTGCCGGAAGGCGCATCGAGCTTGGACGTGTGGTGCGTCTCGCTGATGGCGAACTTGTAGCCTTCGATGCGGGCGAGCTCGGCGGTGAGGCGAAAGAGTTTTTGCACTCCGATGGAGAAGTTGGTGCCGTAAAGCAGGCCGCCATTGCGGCGTTCGGCGATGGCTTTCAACTCGGGCAGGTGCGCGTACCAGCCGGTGGTGCCGACCACGATGCGGCAGCCGAGCGCGAGGACGGCGCGGATGTTTTCAACGGCGGCATCGGGAGTGGTGAAGTCGATGACTACGTCGACGCCGGCAAGGTTGGGTGCGGTGAGTGCCGAGGCGTGCTGATTTTCGGTGATGTCGAGTGCGCGCACGCCGTGGCCGCGTTCGCGCGCTACCTCGGCAACCAGTGAGCCGGTTTTTCCTTTGCCTAGAACCAGTACGAGCATTGGCGCTCCATGAAGTTGAATTCGATTTACAGCTTACAGCGTGTCGGCGTGTCGTCCAAAATTCGACAGCTGTCAATGCCGGGCTTCGTCGGCTGCGGCTAGCTCCCTCGAAACACACGCTAAAAAATCTCCTGAACTTTGCAGGCTATTTCTCGCGAATATCTATATTCGGAATTCGAGGGCATTCTCAAACGGAAATAAGCTTGATCGACTGAAACGATTGTTAAAAATGTTTCCCAGCCAGGCGAGCACGTTGTTCTGGGGAGCCTTTCCACTTCACATTCTGGAATAACTTGCAGAATCCGGCCCTCAAAAAGGTCCGTATCTCATTTGTGATGACTCTGCGGCTAAGTTCAATTGGCAGAGGTTTTGTGGCGATTGACCGCTTGTAACCTTGTTGAGCAGCAGGAACTTTATCACAGAGTATGGGTGGGTACACTCCCCGGCGTTGACGCGCCAAACAAATGCCAGGTGAGGAAGCGAACGGCGCAGCCCTCGGGCAGACAGCAATCCGCGCCCAAATCCGGGATATTGTCCAGACACCATTCTTTGTGAACGAGGAAGGGTCGAGCAGAAATTACAGGCAGACATTTCCTCAAACATCGACGAAAGCAATCTTTTGGATGATAAGTTTGTTTCCGTGAAGACGACGGAGTTGCTGCGATTCGACGGCGCTGTTGAGCGCGATCCCGCAATCGATGCGTGGATGAAGGAACATGCCGGGGTACTGGGATCCATCGCGCATCGGTGGTTTGAGGTGATGCGCAAATGCGGAGACGAGGTCCGCGAGCTCATGCACGACGGCTGTCCGGTTGCGTGCCTGGGAGATGTGCCGTTCGGCTATGTGAACGTCTTCACCTCGCACGTCAACATGGGATTCTTTCAGGGTGCATCCCTGCCCGATCCGGCTGGCTTGCTGCAAGGCAGCGGCAAGTACATGCGCCACGTGAAGCTGAAACCGGGAACGGTCGTAAACGATGCTGCGCTTCACAAGCTGATCGATGCGGCGTACTCGCATATTAAGGCGCGGGTGGAAAGTGGCTAGCGAGTGTGGTGATGTTGGAAAAGGATAACTTTCCGGCTAGTCCACCACTCACCAGGAACCCGGAAGCAGCGATCTACGGAGGGCGTCACAGGCTCATCTTCACAACCAGTGATAAACTTCCGCCAGCAAAATGGGCTATCACGGAGGCGCAAGCCTGCGCTGCCGTGAAATCCATCTTTGAGCGCGGAGGCTATGGCCATGTCGCGAATCAACCCGCTATTTCACGACCGTCGCTTCGGTCGTGTGCGAGGGTTGAACACAATGGAGATGAAAGCGAACTACACGCTCTGCAGTCTTCCCTTCGCCATGCGGCGCGGTTCGCCGGCGAACTACATCAAAGTCTCGACGACAGCGTGTCAAGCATGACCGATTTGGGGCGATTCGCTCTCGGTGGTATTGGATTCTTCCTGCTGATCGTCCTGCCGGCTGTCTGGTATTTGAAGAGGCGAGGGGAGACAGACAAGCGGCTGGTGTTATCCATCCTCGTGATTTGGATCCTCTGGAACCTGGTTCATGCCCCGATCCATGAGATCTCGCATTTTCTTGGCGGTCGCCTCGTCGGTCTGCACGCCAGGGACTACCAACTCATCCAGCACTTCTGGAGTGGAGACTTTACCCACGGCTTCATTTCTTGGGAAGGGGGCGAACTATGGCAGATTCTCGTATCTTCGCAGGCTCCCTATGTGATCGACGGCTTGGCGATTCTGTTCGGGTTCTTCTGGGTTCGGTCGCGAACTGCCTTTTCCCCCTTTGTTGGGGCTCTCATTCTGACGCTGACCTTTCTCCGTCCCCTGTTCGATGTTGGTACCAACTACGCTGCGGACACGGTGTTGGGCGGAGCGGGTGATTTTCGTTTTCTCTTCAGTGGCTACCCACATGTCGCCGTTCACGCTGGTGCGTGGATGCTGATGTTCTTCGGAGCAGTGGGAGCGGGACTCACAATCATGGGCGCAAAGCGAACGGGTGAGAGTGCTCTCGGAACGTCCCAGATGGAGCCGTATTCATCGGATTCTCAGCGTGGTTGAAATGAGCGTTCGCGATGCGGCGGCCGGATTGAAATGAGGAGCACTGTCCCTCAGCCCAGGTGAAGCCTGGATTACTGCCTAACCGGAAGTTATTTTTGTGGCTCGGAAGTCTGAGAAAGGCGATCGCTGATGATTCGGCTTCGCACAGCATGACAAGGGAGCGTTGGGTTTCGCGACTCAGTCAGGGCCTCTGGTATACCAGCAGATCTTTCTGGGCGGGACTTTCCGGTATCCACGATTCCTCGTACAGAGTATGGCCGTCGTCACTGACCTTCCAGGTGGTGCGGCCGATGACCCGACCCTCGAACGTGTCTTCAGTTTGAAGCTGTCGCGGGCCAACTATCTGGACGGAACGAGTGAATCCGTCAGGCTGGTTGGCGCCTCGGATCGGGGAGGGTGCATCGTTCGCGCGAGAATCGGAGAATTGGCCTGTTTCAGCATTTTCAAAATGGAAAGCGCTGTAATTCAGAATCAACACCACTGTCTTGGACAGGGATTCGAGCGGCTTCGTCTCTCTCCACTGTCCAGCGAACCCGCTCGACCCGGAGATGCGCTCGAAGACTTTCTCTGATGCTTGACGACGCCGCGTCCCGCGTCGCCTCGCCGGACCCATCGATTTGAATCCTGTCGGCCGTGACGGTGAGGGTTTTGCCGTCGGCTGACAATTCCCATCGGGCATTCGTTGATACTGCGTCCGCGAGCCCCTTCAATGCGATCGCACGCGGACTGATCTGCGTGCAGGAGGTCGTGTTACCCGGAAACTGCGGGGTATTCTTTGCCGTCGCAGAGGAATGAGTAGCTGAATGCGCCATTGTCTACGCGGTATTCCCCGGAAGGAGAAAGTGCGACGGAGAATGTTGGTGCGGCGTAATGGCTTTTGGCCGGGTTCAATGTCCACTGGCCATCCCAGGGGGATTGAATGTGGTAGCAGCCCGCGAAGATGCCAGCGATGGCGCACAGGAACAGCAGGATCGGGGATTTGTCTTTCACGATGCGGTTCCGAACTTTCGATCAGGGAAGTTTTTGAATGGAAGTGAGTGTATGGCGTGTGCCGGGAAAATTGCAATGGGGAGACGCGGCACAGGAGCGCCGAAAAGCAGGTTCTTCGCTCACCACCCCCAAACTGAACTACGTTTGGGGCCCCGTTCACTCAGAATGACACCGCTCGTTAATTCGCTGAGCGCAATTATGACACCGCAGTCGTGGGAAGAATTTCAGACTCAGCAAGCTAAGAGTTGACGGCGGCTTTGCGGGCTTCAGTGTCGAAGATCGTGGGGTCGGGCTCTTTGAAGAAAGCGGCGTGGAGGGATCGCACAGCTTCGTCGGCGTCTTCTTCGTCGATCATGAAGCTCATGTTGATTTCGCTGGCGCCCTGCGAGATCATGCGCACGTTGATGTGCTGACGGCCGTGAAGACCTGCGCGGCCATGCCGTTTTGTCCGCGAATGTCTTCGCCGACCAGACAGATGAGCGCCTTCTTGCCTTCGTACTTCACGTCGGCGAGCTGGCTGAGGTCGGCTGCGATGAGCGGCAGCTTGTCGTTGGAGTCGACCGTCAGCGACACCGACACTTCGCTCGTTGAGACCATGTCGACCGGGCACTGGTGCTTGTCGAAGATGTCGAAGATGGCCTTGAGATAGCCATGCGTCATCAGCATGCGGCTGGCGACGACGTCGATGATGCGAGAGCTTCTTTTTGACCGCGATGGATTTGAACGGGCTGCTGCAGTGCGGCGCGAGGGAGATGATGCGCGTGCCTTCGTTCGTCGGATTGCTTGCTGTTGAGCACCAGCACCGGAATGTTCTTGCTGACGGCGGGCAAGATGGTGGCGGGGTGCAGCACCTTGGCGCCGAAGTAGGCGAGTTCGGCGGCTTCTTCAAAGCTGATGACCTTGACGCGCAGCGCATCGGGGCAGACGCGCGGATCGGTGGTCATGATGCCGTCGACGTCGGTCCAGATTTCGATGGCTTCGGCGGCAAGCGCCCCGCCGAGCAGGGCGGCGGTGAAATCGGAGCCGCCGCGGCCCAGCGTGGTGGTGATGCCTGCTTCGTTGGAAGCGATGAAGCCGCCCATCACCGGCACCTTGCCGTCATTGAGGAGTGGGCGCAGCTGCTCGGCGGCGCGTTTCTCGATGAGCACGTCGATGCGGAACGGCTTTGCCGAAATTGCGAATCGGTGATGATGACTTCGCGCGCGTCAACGTGAGCGGCGTTGATGCCGCGCTCGCGAAATGCGGCGGCGATGATGCGGCTGGAAAGGTCCTCGCCGTAGCTGACGACGAGATCGGAGATGCGCGGAGTGAGCTCGAGGATGGCGGCCAGGCCGCGCAGAATTTCGTCGAGCGCATCGAACTTCTGCTCAATCGAGGTTGCCGAGCGCGGAGACGTCGCCGGGTGTCTTGATGAGTGCGCAGGCGGTGTCGCGATGGCGGGCACGGAGGCGGGAGCTGATGGCGAGAGCGCCGGTGCGGTCGCCCTTGGCGGCGGCGGCGGCCGCGCGCAGAACTGATCAGTGACCTTGGCCATGGCGCTGACGACGACGACAGTCTGTTTGCCGGCGGCGACGCGGCCCGCGACAATGGCGGCGGTACGATCGATGGCGGTCGGATCCTCAACCGAAGTGCCGCCGAATTTCATCACGACCAGGCTCATGCGTCTCCTTGTTTCGACCTCGGGGCGACTAAAGCGCCGTATTGCAACGTGGTGGCGGTTTCGGCCAGCTGGTTCCAAGCTTGCCTAAACTTGCGAGCAGCTCTGCGTTGAGGATGGCGGCGCCGGCCGCGCCGCGAATGGTGTTGTGCGAAAGCACGGTGAACTTCCAGTCAAGCAAGTAGCAGGGGCGCAGGCGGCCGACCGTGACGGCCATGCCGCGGCCGCGGTTGCGGTCGAGGCGGGGCTGAGGACGGTCGGGCTGCGGCGCACCATTCGATTGGCTGCTCGGGCGCCATGGGCAGATTCTGGCCAGCCAGCGGCTGGAACTCCGCCCATGCGGCGAGAATGTCTTCGTGCGTGACGGGGCGGCCGAGCTTGTTGCCGAGCTTGATGGAGACGCTCTCAGTGTGGCCGTCTTCGACCGGCAACGCGATTGCAGTGGGCGCTCATCTTCGCGGCCAGCGGGTTGACGGCGTGCCCGTCAAGATGTCCGAGCAGCTTCAGCGTCTCGGCTTCCATCTTCTCTTCTTCGCTGCTGATGTAGGGAATGACGTTGCCGAGGATGTCCATCGACGGCACGCCGGGATAGCCCGCGCCGGAGACGGCCTGCATGGTGGTGACGAAAATCTGCTCGATGCCGAAACGTTCTTCGATGGGCTTGAGCGCCATCACCAGTCCGATCGCCGGAGCAGTTGGGATTGGTGACCATGTAGCCGCCGGATTCGCTTGCGCGAGGGCTGCTCTTCGATCAGGTGCAGGTGGTCGGCGTTGACCTCGGGAATGACCAGCGGCACATTGGGTGCCATGCGGAAGGCGCTGGAGTTCGAGACCACCGCGCAACCCGGCGTCGGCGAACTTCGGCTCCATCTCGCGGGCAATGGCGGCGTCGAGCGCGGCGAAGATGACCTTCGGCGCGCCCTTCGGGCTCGGCCGGCGAGACGGTCATGCGCGCAATGCGCTCGGGCAGCGGAGTGTCGAGCCGCCACTTGGCGGCTTCCCCGTAAAGCTTGCCGCTGGAACGGTCGCTGGCGGCGAGCCAGGTGATCTCAAACCACGGATGGTCTTCGAGCAGTTGGATGAAACGCTGGCCGACCATTCCGGTCGCGCCGAGGATGCCAATTGGATATTTGTTTTGCATGACAGGTGAACATTTCAGTGTACAGGAGAGTTGGTCGCTAAATAATTTGCGTTCGGGGAAAGTTCGTACAAAGGACTTTCGATTGAGGCACTTCGGCTGTACTTCAGGCCTTCGCTTCCGTCTTGGGTGGTCGATTCTTAGGGAGGGGGACTAATAGGGTTTCGCCGGAGTGCCGTGAGTTGTGTATGATAGACGACACAGCAGGCCACTGACGCTTCCGTTCCCTGCCAGGGTGCAGTTTCCGCATAGGCGATGCCCTTGCTCTTCGCCTGATCTTCCCTGAAGCAATGGAACATGTACCGCGAAAGGCGGGGTCTACGAGCGTTCATCTGGTCAATCCCAGCGACAATTCCTTTGGCACGGCTGTCATTACGCCGCGTTGGCTGTTTGTGCTTGCCGCGGCAACACCCGCATCGGTCGGAGATCCGATCCTGGTAGATGAATCGCTCGAGCAGATTGTGCCCGAAAGCATTCAACCGGGAGATATTGTCGGCATCAGTGTGCACACTGGCAATGCCTTGCGCGGATACCAGGTTGGGCGCATGGCGCGAGCGCGCGGCGCATGGGTGGTGTATGGCGGCATTCACGCTACGCTATTCCCTGAAGAAGCGCTGGACCGCGGCGAAGCCCATGCGGTGGTGAAGGGCGATGGCGATATTGCCTGGGGCAAGGCAGTGGTGGATTGCCTTGCAGGAGCGCCCAAGGAGATATATGAGGGTGGACGGATTGAAGGCACGCAGTTCCTTGAAGCGCGCTGGGATCTGATGCGGCCCGATAAGTACATGTGGGCATCAGTACAAACCATTCGCGGATGCCCGAAGCACTGCTCCTTCTGCAGTGTTTGGCGCACGGATGGACAAAAACCGCGGCAGCGCTCGTTCCAGAAGGTGGTTGACGAGATCGTGAGCCTGCGGCGACTTGGCTTCCGATTTATTGCGCTGGCCGATGACAACTTTTATCCGGTTACGCTGACCGATCTGCGGCTCGCACGGGAGCAGAAGAACTTCGCCAAGGTCGAAGAGCTGACGACGATTCGCAATGAGCGTTTCCAGTTGATGGAAGAGCTCGCCAAGCTGCCGAAGGACATGGTGTTCTTTACCCAGATCACGATGGAAGCAGGCGAAGACGGCGACTATCTCGACGCCATGCGCAGAGCCAACATCAAGGGCGCGCTGGTGGGTGTGGAAGCGGTAACGCCCGAGGGCCTCAAGGCGGTCTTCAAGGATTGGAACTACTCCGGCGAGGCGCTGGCGAAACAGTTGCAGACGTTTAAAAAGCACGGCGTTCACGTGCTTGGTTCGTTCATCTTCGGATTGCCGACGGACAAGCCGGCGACCTTCGACGCGACGGTGGAGATGGCGTTGAAGGCGGGAGTGACGTTTGCCCAGTTTGTGATGATGACGCCGTTTCCGGGTACGGTCGACTTTGGCCGCTGGGAAAAAGAGCAGTCCACGCATCCCACGCTGGTGGGCGATGTACCGATCACGCGCTATTGGCTCATTCCCATTGAAGTGCGGCCCAAGATGTTCACGCCGCATCCTTCGATGAGTTCCGATGAAATCCGCGAGCGCACGCAGAGGGTTTGGGACAGGTTCTATAACTGGAAATCCATTTGGGAGCGGTCCTCCTGCACGCCCACTCTACGGGCGCGGCTTGGGTTCATCTTTCTTTCAAAGCTCTACCGGCAGATGTACGCGGGCACAGGAATTTCGACCGACAGCGCGCGCAGAAAGAAGTCGAAGACTTGGGCGCGATGGACGGCGCGGCAATGCAAAAAGCTATTCCAGGCCAAACCCATGCCGGAACTGCAATCGCCGGCGTGGCATACCGCGGCAGCAGCCGGCCCACAGCGTGGAATTGATTTTGCGCAGGGCCTCAACCCATTTGTCGTGCTGCCGGAAGAAGAGTAGGCTCAAGCGCAGTCAGTCACGGGACGTGGCGTTGAACGGCAGGAAGAGCGCAAATACCGTGCCTGAATGTTGTGGCGCACGGCGCGATCGGACGGTGAGTACGCCGTGATGCCGGTCTACGATTCCGCGGCTGATCCAGAGTCCGATGCCGTTGCCTTTGTGGCCTTTGGTGGTGAAGAAAGGCTCAAACATCCTGCTCAGCGTGTGCGGGGACATGCCGCAACCCGTGTCGGCAACTGTGAGGACAATTCCTTTTCTCCCGGTCTTCCACTCCGTTCCTTCGCGGCTGCGAATGAAGAGACGACCGCCCCTGGGAGCCATTGCGTCGATGGCATTGCCAATGAGGTTGCTTAAGACCTGCAGTATCTCGCCCTCAAAGCAGGTGATGGCGGGGCTTTCGCGATCACGCCTCTGCACCGTCACATGGGCATTGAGCAATCGACCCTGATAAAGCGGGACCGTGGCATCAATCAACTCCGCGCCTGTGACTTGTTTGGGATTGGTGGATTGCCGGTGGAAGCGCAGGGTCTGGTTGGCGATGGCGGAGACGCGACGGAGTTCGACCTCTGCGCTAGCCAGATAGCGCTTCGCTTCGGGGTCAACCGCGGATTGCTGCGCAAGATAGATGAGGTTCGTGACCGCTGCGAGAGGGTTGTTGATTTCGTGCGCGATGGAACTGGCGAGACGGCCGACGGCGTTCAGCTTTTCTGATTGAAGCAGCAGTTGCTCGGCGCGCCTGTTTTCCGTGACATCGATACCAAGCACGATGATGCCTGAGATGTTTCCATCCGCATCGCGCCGCGGCTGATACACGAAATCCAGGTAGCGCAAGTCGAGAGCCTGCGATTTGTTGCGTGCCAACTCGATGGGCATGCCGCGGCCGACAAACGGCTCACCGGTCTGATACACCCGGTCAAGCAGTTCCACAAAGCCTTGCTCCGCTGCTTCGGGCACGGCACCTTGTACGGTTTTGCCAACCACGTCGGGTCGGCCAATCAGTTCGTGGTAGAGCGGATTCACCAATTCAAATCGATGCTCGGGTCCGCCGAGGACTGCAAAGAAGGCTGGGGCCTGCTGGAATAACTCCGCGAGCCGTTGGCTCTCACGTTCCAGTTGCTGCTTGGCCAGTACGCTTTCTGTAGTTTCAGTACAGACTACGAGCGTGCCGCGAATTCTTCCGGTTGTGTCGCGAACCGGGCTGTAGCCGTAGGTCCAGTAGACGTCTTCGAGGCGGCCATTGCGGAAGATCGGGACGAGTTGATTTTCATGCCAGCTGGCCTCGCCGCGGGTCATCACGGCGTCGATCTGTGGCCCGATGATGTGCCAGATCTCCTGCCAGCACTCTCTTCCCGGTTGACCGAGCGCGCTGGGATGCTTGTCTTCGCGGATGCTGGGGCGGTAGGCATCGTTGTAAAACTGGATGAGGTCATCGCCCCACCAGAGAAACATCGGATGCCTGGATGTCAAAATCGTGTTAACCGTGATGAGGAGAGCGTCAGGCCACTGATCAACGGGCCCGACGGACGTGTCGCTCCAAGGAAAAGCGCGCGTTAAGTCGGCCATCTCCCCGGATCCAAAGATCTCGCATGGCCGGCTAGCTACGGCTGTGTTGGACGGGACATCGTTCTTCCGCGGCGCATTTGAGCTCATAGCGATTGTTTTGATCTTCGAGTCCGGCGTTCGCTGAATTTACTGGAATTTGCGGCTCGTATTTACGCTGGTCACAAATGGAGGCAGGAGGCTCGTCCAGCATATTTGTGCCCTACCGCTTTGGATTGGATGCAAGATCGCCGACTACCGTGGTCCACTCCCGCACGTACCATCGCTTCACGGCGCCGCTGGTGACATAGGGATCGGCTTTTGCGAATTTCTCCGCCACTTCAGGCGAATCGCCCTTGAACAGGAGCATGGCGCCATCGACGGGATTGGCCAGAGCGCCACCGAGGACGAGTTCGCCGCGCTCGGCGGCTTCCCAACCCAGCTTGAGGTGGATGTTGCGGAATTCCGTGCGACGGGCGACATAGTCATCCACGACTTCGTAGAACAGCATGTAATGCATTGGAGGTTCGACCCCCTTCCGGTGTCATTGTCATCCGTTCAAGTCACTTTCGGCAAGCAAGCACGCCATAACAGGCGCGGGGATACATCCGTGGTTTCAAAGAATGTTTTTGAGGACTAGAGCGACGGTGCGCGTCTTTGCGTCGCGGCGGATGGTCAGATGAAGGACGGTGCCGACGGGCCGGGTGAAAGCGCTTTGCATCGTGTCGCCCGTCGGCGATTTTCCGTTGATCTGCGTAATCACGTCGTCCGATTTCAAGCCGGCCTTCGCTCCCGGACCGCCGGGAACAACGGTCATGATTTTCAGATTGTCGGAATTGTGGTTCAACATGAGTCCGGCGCGGTTGAAGATGTCGGGCTTGCCATAGTTGGCGTTTTTCTCGAGATACATTTTGCCGTGGGGGCCATCGAAGACGACGTTGAACTGCCGCAGGATGTGGAGGCCGATGTTGCCTGCAACGGTGGTGGAGGACTCTGCGCCCACCGTGTCGGTGGAGAGAACGGTGATGGGCCGGACCACCTCCGCGTGGCCCAGCAGCAGGGTGTCTGCGCGCGTAAAGAAGCCACGATCCGCTCCGCCGAATCCGTCGCCGGCATAGCCTTGAATTTTCGCGGCATAGTGCTGCACGAGTTTGTGCCGGATTACGAACGGGGCATTGAGCGAAAGAGAGTACATGTTGCCTGTATCGATTCCGAAAAGGCCGTCGAGCCCATCGACGGTGGCTTCCGCAAGCAGTGTGCCGTCTTTGGAGTGAATCGGTACCGCTGATCCCTTTACCCGAGTATTCAAATCCCTGTTTGGAGTAGAAGGTTATCTCCTGCTTCTCAAAGTCAATCCGGATGGGCAGATTCTGAAGCAGGAGATCGCCGGTGAAGATGCATTCGTGGCACCTCCGTCACCGGGCGTGTCGACTACGACGAATACCTGATCGGACAAAGTAAGTTCGCCGATGTTTACGGTTGCGACTTTCACGACCTTCGCCGCGACCAGACCTCCGCCCGCTTTGAGTGTGGTTGAGGTTTCGGGTTTGAGGCCGAGGCGATTTGCCAGGCCGGCCGTCATCAGGTTTCCAGAGCCAGTGTCGAAGACTGCGTCAAATGGTCCCTGGCCATTGATTGTGGCTTTCAATTCAATGCCGTTTTTCGCATGCACGGTCACGGCGCGGGCGGCGTTGGCCGACGTCTGCGCGTGGAGCCGCAAAGATGCCAAGGCGAACAATGCGACAAACACGAACTGGCGAAGTTGGGTGCGGAGGCGCATCAGGGCATCGGTCGTTTCGGTCGCAGCTGGGAACCGAAAAGATTGCTCGATGATATCGCACTCGGCGGTGCCCAGCTTCCCTGGTTCCCTGGGAAATCTCCGCGTATGAACTATCAGGCTTAATGCTCAGACGTGAATTACGAACTTTCGACTGCGAAAGCGACAGCCGACCGCTAAACTTAGAAGTCGTGAAGGCACAATCATTCGAAGTTTTCGATACTGCTGTTCCCATGCGCGCGCTGCTGGCTGGTGCGCGTCGAAAAGAATCAGCCTGCTCGAGCTTGCGCGCAAGCTGGTGCTTGCAGAATCGCCCTCGGACTCGAAAGCCGCGGTGGATGCACTGCGTTTCGATCGCGGCGGAAACCGGGCGCGAGCTTGGTGGACGCATCAAGCGCCACCGGCAGCGCAGCTATGGCGATGTTCTTGAAATGCGATTCAGACCGCGTAAGCGCGATGGGCAGAAACCGGTAATGTTGCTTGGGCACCTGGACACCGTGTGGCCGGTAGGCACGTTGAAGCATATGCCGTGTCGCATCGGCGATGGCCGACTCTGCGGTCCAGGCACGCTCGATATGAAGGTCGGGGTTGCGATGGCCCTTACTGCAGTCGAGATGCTTGCAGAAGCGGACTTGCTGAATCGCGAGATCGTGCTGCTGCTGAACAGCGATGAGGAGATCGGCAGCCCCGTGTCGCGGCCGATCACAGAAAACCTGGCGCGTGAGTGCTCCGCTGTCTTTGTCCTGGAGCCCGCACAGGGCCTCGCCTACAAGACCGCGCGCAAAGGCACGGGCAACTGGCGCATCGATATTCGCGGAGTGGCAGCGCATGCGGGCGTCGATTTTGAAAAGGGCGCCAGTGCTCTGCGAGAGCTTGGGCGTGTGATCGAGACTGTAAGCGAATGGACTGAATTGAAGCGCGGGCTGACGGTCAGTGTGGGCGTGGCGGGCGGGGGCAGCAAAACCAACGTGATTCCGGCGGAGGCATTTGCTGAAGTGGATGTTCGCATCGCGAAGATCGCAGATGGGCCGCGTATCGAGCGGCGGTTCGCTTCTCTCAAGGCGGCAGACAAACGGTGCGCTCTGGAGGTCACGGGCGGGATCAACCGGCCGCCGATGGAGCGGACGCGCGGAACTGTGAGGTTGTTTACGCAGGCGCGAACGCTTGCAGCTGAACTCGGTTTCGTTCTCGATGAGGCCTCTACCGGGGGGGCGTCGGACGGCAACTTCACTTCGGCACTTGGCGTACCGACACTCGATGGCATGGGCGCTGTGGGCGAAGGCGCACACGCAAGTCATGAGTCGATTGTGCTGGAGCACCTCGCGCCCCGGACCGCTCTGCTGGCGGGCATGCTGGTGCAATCAAGTTGAGCACTTACGCCGGATTCAATCCCGCATTACCATGGCATCGGAAGCGGAGGTTTGATTTCAATGTGTCGTTATGCTTCTTCGATCTGGATAGGAATTATTGCGCTATGTGCGGTCGGAGCCGCGGCGCAGGCCACCGCAGCCAACGCAGGCTCCGCAGCAACCGCCGGCGCAGGCTGCGCAGCAGGCTCCGGCTCAGGGCACGCAGCAAGGACCGGCAGGCATTGACGCGATTACGGCATACGCCGGTACGTGGAAGGTGCAGGGTGAGCGGTTTGCCACCGCTTACAGCCAAGCGGGTAAGGAAGATAGAACGCTGCGCAATGACTGCTGGAAGAGCGGCGCTTACTACGCCTGCAACCAGTTTGTGGATGGGGAATCGAAGGTTCTGTTGGTTTTACGTATAACGACAAGGACAAAATGTACACCACCTATCAGATTCCGCAGGGCGGCGCGGCAGCGGGTTCAGGCAAGCTCCAGATTGTCGGTAACATCTGGACATTTCCGTGGCAGGTAACCATGGGTGAAAGCACCATGTACTTCCACGTGGTGAATGTCTTCACGGGAACGGATCGCATCGACTACGCACAGGAGTTCTCGAACGACAACGTGCACTGGAATACGATGGCGCGGGGTTCGGAGACGAGGGTTGCAAAGTAGGCTGACAGAGCCTCTGCGGAAGTCAGCGGACGGGGTGTACTGCGTAGTTTTGGACGAAGAAGTAGGCTGCGGTCATGAAACCAATGGCGGCAACGGTTCTGCGCATGATGGCCTGATTGATGAGGCGGCTATAGTGCGCGCCGATGTATCCGCCCAAGGCAGCCAGAAAAGCCATCTCGAGGCAAAAGCGCCACTCCACGCGTCCTGCGAGGATGAAGGAAACCGCAGGAATGCCGATGGAATCGCAGCGGTGAGCACCTTCAGCGCATTCATCTCGTGGATATCGTGAACGCCGCAGATGCCAAACAGCGCCATGACGAGGAAGCCGCCACCGGCGCCGAAGTAGCCAACGTAGACGCTGACAATGACCATGCCCACGATCAGCAGTTTGCCGTGGCGTGTGCCTCCGGAGAGAGATCTGCAGCCATCGGCCCAAGGGAAAGCTGCAGCACAAACATGACGGCGGCAAAAAGCAGCAGCCATGGCAGCAATTGGCGAAACATATGGTTTCCGGTTCGGAGTAGAAGGAAACCGCCGAGCCATCCACCGAGTCCCGATGAAATGGCGAGAGGAAGCAGTTCCCAGCGGTACTCACGGAGTTCCTTGCGGAAGGCAATGAGCCCGGTCAACTGGCCGGGCCACAACGCTACGGTGTTGGTGGCCTGCACGGCGACAGCGCCGACGCCGATGGCGGCTGAGCAATCAAAAAGAGGAGGAAGCGAGAGAAACGATCCGCCGCCGGCGATTGAATTCAAAATACCGGCAAGAAAGGAGCCGGCGGGGAGCCAGGAAGCATAAAGAAGTCGAAATAACGTTTCGGCCATGAGTCACTCTAGCGAGAGGGGCATAAAGCCCCCATAAGATTTCGGGATTTCAAACCGCAAGGCGGGGAACGAAGGGCTGTTACACTCCCGATGAGAACAAATTGGAGCTTCCTTTTGCAATGAAACAATTTGTATTAAGTCTTTTTGTGGCTGCAACCGCTGTCGCTTGTCTCGCCCAAACCCCTGCCAAACCCGCGCCTCCAAAGACAGCTGCTGCCAAGCCGGCTGTGCCGGCGAGCGGTGTAAAGTTGCCGCCCGGCGTGCCGCCAGGTCGTGGAGTTGTCAAGACTGCTTTCAGTCTGCGTTATCAGGACATTCGCATTGGCACGGGAGCGGATGCCGAGCCCGGCAAGATGTACCAGGTCCATTACACGGGATGGCTGGCGGCAGATGGCCACAAGTTCGACTCGTCGTACGATCACCGGACACCGGTTGTTGACAAAGACGGCAAGCCTGAACTTGATGCTGATGGCAAGCCGAAGATGAACGAAGGAGAGCCGATCAGTTTTCCGCAGGGCTTTGGGCGCGTGATACCTGGCTTCGACCAGGGCTTTGTGGGCATGAAGATAGGCGGCAAGCGCCGTCTGTTTATTCCGTGGCAGCTCGCGTATGGCGCTCGTGGACGCCCGGGGCCGAACGCTGCCAATCCGGGCATCCCGCCGAAGGCAGACTTGATCTTCGACATTGAACTGGTCGACATGAGCGAGATGCAGATGCCACAGGGGCACCCCGGAATGGGAACCGCGCCGAACGGGCAGCCGATGCGATGCCGCATCCGCCGACTGAGGGTGCGCCGGGATCCCCGGCAAATCCTTCGGCACCTCCGGCTGGAACGCCGCCGCCGCGGGCACTCCAGCGACTCCGCCGGCTGGTACGCCGACAACTCCACCGCCGGCTGACAAGCCGCAATCGAACTGAGGGGACAATCTACTTGACGGGTCAGGCTGCGCTGGTGGGTAGTTCCGGCGTGGCCGCGAGCAGCTTTTGCGTGTAAGCCTCGCGGGGATGCGCACACAGCATTCAGCTTCGCCAATCTCGACAAGGCGGCCTTGTTCCATTACCGCGATACGCGTGCTGAGATAGCGCACCAGCGGCATCGAGTGAGAAATGAACAGATACGTGAGGCCGTAATCGCGTTGCAGCGAGCGCAACAGATTGATGATTTGCGCGCCAACGCTGACGTCGAGCGCGGAGACGGGCTCATCGAGAATCAGCAGCTTCGGCCGCAACGCCAGAGCGCGTGCGATGTTGATGCGCTGGCGCTGGCCACCGGAGAACTCATGCGGATGACGACCCAGCGCTGAATCATCGAGACCGACTTCGCGGAGGAATTCGGTGGCGCGATACGCAAGAGAGTGTTGCGATTGTGATGATGATGGGCTGTGTTTACGATGTCGATATCGTTGATGAATTTTCCAGGGCTCAGTGACGATGTCGAAGACCTTCATGCGCGGATTGAGGCGCGGCATAGGGATCCTGAAAAACTGGTTGCATCTGCGCGGCGGAGGCTTTCAACTTTGGCCGCGAGGCCTGGGCGACGTCGATTCCCTGGATGCAAATAGACCCGCTGCTCGGTGGAACGAGGCCGAGAATCATGCGCGCGACGGTGGTTTTGCCTGAGCCGGATTCGCCGACGAGGCCGAGAGTCTCGCCTGCCACGATCTCAAACGAGACAGTGTCGACGACCGTGCGCAGCTCCGTGCGAAGACCCGCGCGACGAGGATAGCTCTTGGAGACCACGTCGACTTGAACCAGCGCCATGGAGAAATGGTACATGGGTCGACGTGCGAGGAATGGCGAAGACACGAACAGGAATCCGAAGAGTGATCTGAGCGGATGCGACTCTTGCGTCTGCGGCGTCATGGGCGAGTGCAGCTAAGTCGTCAGGCGGTCGAGCGAGATGGCTGTCGAGCGGCCACTGGCTAGAGCTTGAGATTCTGCCCTTTCACCAATTCGATCTGCAGTTTAGTTGAATCCGGCGAGAGGTTGTATACGCGGCTGGTGAGCGCTTCACGGCCGGCGATGAACGCACTCGATTACCGATCCATCGATGAAGATGCGAATGGCGTCATCGGGTTTGAGTTGAGTCGCGCAGTGCGACGGTGATGTTGGAGCAGGTGACAAGCCTGGCGGGAACGTCAACAACGAGCTCCCAGACAGTTTTGTTCTCTGTGAGGAGAAGCACGGAGAATTCTGGACTGGGCGTCGCCAAGAGAGATGTAGAATTCTCGGCGGAGTGAGGTCAGCGTTTGCTTGTGTTGAGTGCCGACCTGCAGCGTCGAAGTGTTTTCAGCGCCGCGCAGCTTTTCAACTTCAATTGCAGGATTCATTTCGAGCTCGCCGTATTGATTGACCGTGAAAACCCGAGGAAGTGACATGACGCCGGCCCATCCGGCGGCCGCGTATTGAGCTTCCGGACGCGTCTCGCGGATCCATCCCCAAAGGATGCGGCGGCCGTCGGGAGCGAGGAAACTTTTCGGTGCGTAATAGGAGGAGCCGTGATCGAGAACGCCGGTGCGCATGGGGACGTAGCGATGGTGGAGCGCATCGTATTCGCCGGTGGTCCAGATAACCTTGTCCTCGGTGGAATAGAAGAGGCAGTGGCGGCCGCTCACGGCGAAGAAGTCGGGGCACTCCCACATTTCGCCGCTGTCGCAGGGATTGACGGCGACCTTGCCGTTTGGCTTGCCCTGGACTAGCTTGTGCAGATACTCCCAGTGGCGCAGATCACGGGAGCGGTAGAGCAACACGCATCCGCCGATGGTGCGCTCGCCGGAGCCGATTCCGAGATACCAATCGTCGCCTTCCTGCCAGAGGCACGGGTCGCGGAAGCCGGTAACGTATATGCCCTGCTGGTGGAGCTGCAATGATCGGCGTCGCGAGTTTCTTCCAGTGAAACAGGTTATCGTCTTCGGCGACGGCCAGCAGCTGGGTTTCGCGAAGCTTGTCGTTGCCGTCGTGCAGTGTCGTCTCTGCCGGCGGCGCATCCTGTACTCCTGTGTAGATGAATGTGGGCTTGCCATCGAAAACAACTGCCGACCCACTGAAGCAGCCTTCGCTGTCTGCGCCGCCGGGCGTGGGCGCGAGGGCGATGGGCTGATGATGCCAGTGCACCATGTCGGGGCTGATGGCGTGGCCCCAATGCATGTCGCCCCAGACGGCTGCGTGCGGATTGAGCTGATAGAAGAGGTGGTACTGTCCCTTCCACCAGATGGGGCCGTTGGGGTCGTTCATCCAGTTGTGCTGCGGCAAGAGATGGCACTCAGGGCGAAGCGGGTCGCGGGCGACTGTCTGCAATCTGGCCTGAAGGTGCGAGACTCCACGGCAGCCACGATTGACCGCAGAATCAGACCGCCCGCTGCTCCACAGCCGAGCGACTTCAGGAAAACTCGACGATCACGCTTCATGCGCAGGACAGAACTCCCATGCAACTATAACGCCGCGGGCGAATCGCATATCGGTCGCTCTACTTTGCAGCGCCGGTCAGCTTCAGTGTGTACGCATACTTGCACGCGGCGTTCGATGGGAGGGTTATGTCGAGCGCGTCGGCGGTCTGGGTCCAGGTGACCTTGTCTGCGGAGCCAAGCAACTCGCACGTTGCCGATGGAGATCGATGAGCCTTCGTGCGCCGTGCCGAGCGCGTGGATGGTCGCCTTGCCATCTGCAGGGCAGGCCATCCCGATTGCGTAAACCGTGCTTCCTTTCGCGGTGAAGCGAAAATCTGCGGCGGTGTACGGCTTTATGTCCGTGTCGTGAAACGCGCCGCCGTTGACCTGTGTGGGCCCCTCGCCGAAGGTCTTCCAGGGCGTGGTTGCGTAGATCGCCTCGCCATTGATCTTGAGCCATGCGCCCATCTCGAGCAGAGCGGCTGCGGACCTCATCGGGGATGGTGCCGTCGGAGCGGGGCCGAAGTTGAGCAGCAGGTTGCCGTTCTTGCTGACGATGTCGATGAGTTGGTGAACGAGGAACTCGGGCGACTTGAAGGTATCGTGCTCAATGTAGCCCCACGATGCATTGCTGATGGAGGTGTCGGTCTGCCAGTGGTCAGGCGATGATGTCGATCCTGCTGGCCGCGCTCGAAGTCGCGCGTGCCTGACTTCCAGTTGAGCGAGTAGTCCTTAAAATCGATGACGCCGGTGTAGCCGTTGGCCGCCGCGAAGTTGTAGTAGAAGGCGGCGAATTCCGTGACGGCTTGGCGGAAGGTTGGATGGCCGATCCACCAGTCGAAGTAGACAATCTCGGGCTTGTACTTCTCGACCAATCTCGGTGTCGCGGGCAAGCCAGTCGCGGGTCCAGGCCTCGCTGACCCAGGTCCAGTCGTCGTCGAGACCGTGCGCATCGCCTGCGTGCGTCGAACCACTGGTGGCGCGGGGCCGTAGAGCGAGGCGTACTTCGGATCGTTCACGTCGGAGCGGATCGCGCGGCCATACGAGAAGAAGAAGTTGTGTTCGGCGCGATGCGAGCTGAGGCCGAAGTGAAGGCCTTCCGCACGCACCGCAGTCGCCAATTCCATCAGTGTGTCGCGCTTCGGGCCCATCTTTACGACCGTCCAGTCGGACAGGCGGGAGTCGTACATGGAGAAGCCGTCGTGATGCTCGGCGACCGGCACGACGTACTGCGCGCCGGAAGACTTGAAGAGTTGAGCCCATTCGTCGGCGTTGAATTTTTCGGCGCGGAAAAGCGGGATCAGATCCTTGTAGCCTTGTGCATCATCGACCCTTCGCAAAGTGCTCTTTGAAATTCTTGTAGGCGCCGTTCTTGGGGTCGATACATGTTGCGGGGATACCACTCGTTTTCAGCGGCGGCGACGGAATATACC
The DNA here is from genome assembly GCA_963782775.1 of uncultured Acidobacteriaceae bacterium. Taxonomy (GTDB): domain Bacteria; phylum Acidobacteriota; class Terriglobia; order Terriglobales; family Acidobacteriaceae; genus Telmatobacter. The sequence goes on along the minus strand of CAWALE010000008.1, from coordinate 273,930 downwards.
CCCCAGTGGATGAAGATGCCGAACTTTGCGTCCTTGTACCACTGCGGCTGCTGGTACTTGATGAGCGTTGCCCAGTCGGGGCGATAAGGGCCGTCGTTTGCCTGCCGGTCTGCCTCGGCTAGAAGGCGTTTGCGTTCGGCGTCGTACTTGCCGACGGACTGCTGCCACTCGCGATCGATCTGCTCCGCGGATTTGACGTCCTGGGTTGGCGCGAGAGGACCCGAATTTTGCGGCGGAGCCTGGGCAAAGAGAAGAGGGAAGGCCACGGAAAGAAATGCAGGTGCAAGAAGATAGCGAGTTTTCATACGCGGGAATCGTAATTGATTGGGAAGAGCCCTGCAAACGCTTTCATTTCGCGGATCAACTATTTTTCAGGAGAGATCTTGACATATTCCTATATAGGAATATATTTGACTTCATCATGGCTCGAGCGGCAACAACCTCGGATGCGTTCAATGCAGTAGCGGAGCCGCGGCGGCGGGAGATCCTGCTGCTGCTTGCGGCCCGTGAGTACTCAGTGAATGAGATCGTTGCCAGCCTTCGCGTCGACCAGCCTTCGGTGTCGAAGCACCTGCGCGTGCTGCGCGATGTGGGGCTCGTGCGGATGCGCTGCAGCGGGCGCCAGAAGCTCTACCAGACGAATGCGGATGGCATCCGGCCGCTGCACGCGTGGACTTCAGAATTCGAGCGTTATTGGAGGCACCAGCTCAATCGCGTGAAAGAGCGGGCGGAGAAGGTCGCTGCAGACAAGGCGTCTGCGTCAAACAACACCGTGAACCCCGAGGAGGAAGAATGATCGCAAATGCAACCGCAGGAATTGAGGATCTCACGTTGCTCGTGGAGCAGGAGATTCATGTGCATGCATCGCTGGAGGATACTTTCGCCGCGTTGCTGGAACAACTTGGCCCCGGGAATGAGGGCGGCGAAGGAAGGCCGATGCCGATGATACTCGAAGCGTGGCCCGGAGGCCGCTGGTATCGTGACTTGGCCAACGACAATGGTCATCTCTGGGCCCATGTGCAGGCCATCAAACGGCCGAGCCTGCTTGAGTTGTCCGGCCCGCTCTTCATGTCGCACCCTGTCGCCAACAATGTGCAATACAGGCTCAGCGAGGAGCCGGGTGGAACGCTCATCAAGTTCCGCCACTCTGGATTCGGCCTGGTTCAGGATGAGCATCGCAAGGGAGTGTCCGGCGGCTGGGGACACATCAACGAAAAGATTCGCAAGCAGGCGGAAGGGGCGCATAAAAAGTAAGCGCGACTGGTCAAAGATTCAAATTCTCCACGGAAAACAAGGAGGTTAGTATGTCGATTGCACAACCACTGATCGCAGAGTCCATTGCACAGGCATTTCTTGACGAATTCGAAACGCAGGCGCCCGTCACACGACGGTTCCTGGAACGGCTTCCTGAAGACAAACTCACCTGGAAGCCGCACGAGAAATCGATGACCGCGGGCCAGCTGGCATATCACATTGCCTCTACACCTGGCGGCGTGGTCCGCTTCGCGCAAACCAATAGCGCGCAGGTTCCGGAGTTCGCCAAGTTTCCGCAACCGGCGAGCGGCAAGGAGATTCTGCAGGCCTTTGATGAAAGCGCCGCCGTTGTCCGCGAGATTCTGCCCACAATTGACGATGCGGAGATGGCCGAAACCTGGCACTTGATGGCAGGCGAAAAGGAAGTGCTAGCGCAGCCGCGCGGGTTGTTTCTTCGCGACGTGATGTTCAGCCACGTGTACCAGCATCGCGGACAGTTCAGCGTTTATCTTCGGATTTTGAATGTGCCTGTGCCCGCAAGCTGGGGACCGAGCGCTGATGAGCCTCCGTTATTCATGCAGAGAGCTTGATCGACAGCGCAGAGGAGAAGCCTATGTGCCCATTCTGTCTTGCGACTGCCGCAGTTGTAGCGGCGAGTGTAGCCGGCAGCGGCGGTCTTGCAGCGCTTGTTGGCGTCAAGCTGACGCGCAAAGCAGCGCGAAAACATTTCATCCAGGATACCGACACGAAGGAGGTTGAACATGGCTACGATGACAATGGGTCCCAAGCTGTCGAAAGTGGTGTCGCACAGCGAGTGGATTGAAGCCCGCAAGCAATTTCTCGCGAAAGAAAAAGAATTTACCCGGCTGCGCGATGAACTGAGCCAGCAGCGGCGGGAATTGCCGTGGGAGAAGATTGAGAAGAACTATGTGTTCGACGGGGCGCGCGGCAAAGAGACGCTCGCAGATCTGTTTGACGGGCGCAGTCAGCTCGTTGTTTATCACTTCATGCTTGGTCCCGGCTGGGCGGCGGGCTGTCCAAGCTGCTCTTACATTTCCGATCAATTCGATGGAATGACAATTCACCTTGCGCATCGCGATGTGACGTTAGCGGTGGTTTCACGCGCCCCGTATCCGGAGATCGATGCATTCCAAAAGCGGATGGACTGGAAATTCCACTGGGTCTCGTCGTCGGGGTCGGATTTCAACTACGACTATCATGTTTCTGCAACGCCGGCCGAGCGTGCGACGGGGACTGTTGATTACAACTACACGGTGACGCAGTTTCCGAGCGAAGAGCGGCCCGGAGCCAGCGTCTTCTTCAAAGATGCGACAGGTGAGATCTACCACACGTATTCAACTTATGCGCGGGGACTCGACATACTGGTCGGCGCATACAACTTCCTTGACCTTGTGCCGAAGGGACGGGATGAAGATGGATTGGCGCACTCGATGGCGTGGGTTCGTCACCACGACAAGTATGACGGTGGCTATTTCGTCGATCCGACGGCGAAATATGAGGAGCCGAAGGCAAGCGCGCAAGGGTCTTGTTGCTCGGGCGAACACCAAGGATAGCGTGCGTGCCGCGGGACCATCGACGATTGTCTAGTCGATGGTCCCGCTGTTTTCCTCCGTTGTTGCCTATTTTCCTGTTTCAGCCACGAGCTTTTCAGCCCGATTGAGTGCGTCAGCGCGTTTCTGCTTCTCGGCTTGCATGTCGATCGGTCCTGCCTCATGCCGGGGAGCAAACTGGTCGAGGCGCTTTTGGCCGTCCACGACGAGCTTGTTCACTGCGTCCTTCGCTTTGGGAAGCACATCGTGGAAGTGCGCGATTTCCTTCTGCGCGAGTTCGGGGTAATAACCGATGCGATTGCCGGTCTGCATCGCATCGATGAGGATGTCAGGCGGGGCGGCGAGCGGCGGAGTGGTGTTCAGCGCGTTGTAGGTTTCGCGCAGGCGTGCCATCGCGCCGTTGAAGCCGTCGAGCTCGTCACGGCGTGCGGTCAGGCCTGCAGCGCGACGGACTTCGATGGCCACCTTCGATGCGGTGCTGAGGCTGGCAATGGGAACGATGGTGGTGAGCGAGTTGCCTTCGAAACTCCAACCGCCCTTGCCTGTTGGTCCTGCCTGCTTGATCGCGACTCCATTGACTGTGACCGATGAGGGCGGCCAGTCCGCGGGAAGTTTGAGCGTGTAACCACGCGCCTTGAGCATGCCCGGGAAGCTGCCTTCCACAGGACCGATCTCAACGCGAAGCGTGTCGCCGCTCTGTGTGGCCTTGATGGGTGTGCGAGTAAAAGCGCTGTGCTGATACTGCTCGGCCACGCCGGAATCCTCGTAGAGCGTGTAGTTGGTGCTTGTGCCCTGCGCGAGCGGCCACACATTTACGATCAGCGGATCCACGGGCTTCTCACCTGTGTAGCTCATCTCGGGTTGCATCGGTACGATCGAGCCTGCTTTCAGGTAGACGGGTGTCTGCTCGACAGAGAAGCTGCGATCGGCCGAAATTGGCCCGGTGAAGTGCTTGCCCGTGGGCCACTCGATCCATTCACCCTTGGGGAGCCAGACCTTCTCCGTTGCCAGGCCAGACACTTTGTCTCCCGGCGTTATAACGGGAGCGACGACCATCTCGTCTCCGAACAGGTACTCATTTTTGTTGTCGTAGGCTTCATTGGCTTCGGGCCAGTCGTAGTAGAGCGGGCGTAGAAACGCGATACCTGTGTCGTAGGTTCGGCGAGCCTCAGTGTAGATATATGGCTGCATAGCATAGCGCAACTGGAAGGTTGCACGGAGGATGGAAGAGAACGGCTCTGGATAGGCCCAGATGCGCCGCTCTGATTCAGGATTCTTGGTGGTGTGGGTGCGCAGGATGGGGCTGAATGCGCCGAACTCTACCCAGCGTGTGAAGAGCTCCGGATCGACTGCGCCCGGCATGTGTCCGCCGATGTCGTGGCTCCAGTAAGCATAACCGACATTGGCCGCCGTCGCAGTGAACCACGGTTGGAAGGCCAATGAATCCCATACGGAGACGGTGTCGCCGGAGAAGCCGATCTGATAGCGATGATTGCCGAGGCCACCCCAGCGATGGAAGAGAATGGGACGGCGACCCTCGCGCTCCTGGTCAGTGAAGTGCACGTAATTGATCCACCAAGTGGGAGTTACGCCGGCCATTTTTGTGTTCTGTTCCTGCTGCCAGTCGAGCCACCAGAAATCGATGCCTTGTTTCTCAAGCGGATGAAGAACGAGGTTAAAGTAGTTCTCGGCGAACTTCTTGTTGGTGATGTCGTAGGGAACGTACTGCTTTGTGGCTGGATCGATGCCCATGGCTTTGGCCATCGCCGGATAGGCTGCCTCCCACGGCTGAATGCCGGATGCAGGGTGGAGGTTCAAGCTCGTTTTCAAATGCTCGCCGTGCAGGCGATCAAGAAACAGCTGCGGGTAAGGGAAGAGGACATCGTTCCAGGTGTAGCCGCTCCAGCCGAGAGAATGGCGCGACTGATCCATGTTGTTTTTGTCGCCTTCTCCCATGGCCTGGAGTTGCTCCCGGCTCTTGTGCCAGCCCATGTCGATTACGAAGACATCGAGCGGGGTTGAGTTCTGGTGGAAGTCATGAATGATTTCCTCGATCTCCTGGTCGCTGTAGTCCCAGTAGCGCGACCACCAAGTGCCGAAAGCGAAACGCGGCGGCAATGGAATGCGACCGGCCACGCGGATGTAGTCGCTCAGCGCCTTGCGATAGTCGTGGCCGTAGCCGAAGAAGTATAGGTCCTGACGTTCGCCGGCAGGCCGTTCGACGACCCATGGCCACGGGCTTTTCTCGCCCTCAGGAAAAGTGAAGTTTGCAGAATCGAAGAGCGGGCGCGTTGAGTCGTCGACCAGCGCCCATCCTGAGCGGGATACCAGACCCTGTTCGATCGGCTCGCGCGTCTTGGATCCGATGGCGCCGTCGAGTGTGCGTGTTGTGCCTTGCAGGTTTTCGGTGTCGGTAGTGCCTGGGTGCCATGTGACTGGCTTGCCGTCGACGGTAAGTTCGATGGAGAGATCATCAGCTGTGAATTTGCCATCGCCTGAGGCGGAGTAATGAAGCGTCAGGGCACTTGTCTTGATGGTCACAGCCTGCGCATCGCCGGCGCCCGATTCAGTTGCTTCGAACTTCGGCACGGGCAGACGGCGATTGATGAAGACGAAGGATGCGTGATCTTCAAATTTGCGGTCCGCGGCCCACTCCATACGAATGAGTTCGGGGGTAAGGACGGTGAACCTTGCGTTGCCCCTGACGACTACGGCTTTGGGATCGGCAATGGGATTGTTGGTGGCTTCTTTGGTTATGCGCGGTGTGACTGGTGCTGGTGAGGTCTGTGCCAGCGGCGGGTCAAGTGAACGCGATAAAGCCAGCTGCCGAGGCTCCTGCGCTGAGAGTCCAATGATTGATCCGGTTACCATTGCGATTGCGGCAAAATGAAGCAAAGAAGTACGCACGTATTTCTCCTTTGTTTTTAGTCCATGGGAAGGCTATCACTGCAGGGCGAGAAACGTGATGCGTCAGATGGAGACTGCTGGGTCTTTCGCCGTTTCGCGGTTGGTCAGTGCATTCCTCTTCGAAGTCAGCGCCACCGACCCGGCGATTTACGCGGGAAGCGTTCTGGTGATGATCGCAGTGGCGTTGCTGGCTTCGGCGTTGCCAGCCGCTCGTGCAGCTTCTGCCGATCCGGTTGACGCGTTGCGAGCTGTGTAACGTTCTACAATCAGGACCCCGGCACCTCGAACTGGAATGCAACGCTGCGTTCGGACTCGCGCTTTACGGCGCGTCGACGGCCGGCGAGCAGTTCTGCAGCGCCCACGCTTCCCAGCAGGGTGTTTGTCTCGCGGTCGACGACGAGCAGATTTAGTAATCCTGTTGTGGCCATCTCTTCGGCGACGGCGCGGCAAGTCTCGTCAGAGAAGACATAGGCTTCGGGCAGATGATCATGCTTGCCGATTTTCACCTCGTCGCCAGCAGGAAGCTCCGTCATCACCTCTGCCGCTGTCACCAATTCGAGCGGATCGACACCGTACTCGCGCGAAAGATGATAACCGCGGCGACTCAGCTTCTCTGTGAGGATCGACCGCGGCATGATTAGCGAGGTGACAAGGTAGGAGGCAGTGCAGGCGAGCAAAAGTGGCAGGATGGCGGGGAGCGCATGCGTGAGTTCCAGCGAGAAGAGTACTGCTGTGAGCGGCACGCCGAGCGCGCCCGCAAGCATGGCACCCATCCCCAGAAGCGCCCACAATGCCTGTGTAGGTCCTGGAAGATGCGCGAGGTGTGCAGCAGATGCGCCGATGGCTGCGCCGATCATCAGCAATGGGGCCAGCACTCCGCCTGAAGTTCCGGAACTTAGCGAGAAGGCCCACATCAGCGACTTCACGATCACCAGACCCAGCAGAAGTGAGACGGGTGCATTGCCCCGGAGCAATTCCGCAATGTTGTCGTACCCCACACCGAGACCACGCGGAAAAAAGTATCCGCCAATGCCGATTCCGATGCCGCCGATTGCAGGCCACCACATCCAGTGAATGCGCATTCGCCCACAGAAGTGCTCGAAAGCATCTTCGAGCCCGTACATCAAGCGGCTGAGGCCTGCAGCTGCGAGGCCGACAAGAATCCCGAGGGGAACCGCAATCAGAAGTGACTGGTCGAGGTGAATGTTCGCGGGCAGATCGACGGGAAAGAGGGGACCGGCACCGAGCCACCAGATGCGCAGTGCGCCAGCCGTGACGCTTGCTACCGCAACAGGAACTAGCGAACGCGGTCGCCACTCGAAAAGCAGCAGTTCAACGGCGATGAGTATGGCGGCGATTGGTGCGGCAAAGGTGGCGGACATTCCGGCGGCAGCGCCGGCCACCAGCAACGTGGTGCGCTCTGCATCGGATAGTCGCAGCCACTGCGCAACGAGGGAGCCGAACGCTCCGCCGGTCATGATGATTGGCCCCTCGGCGCCGAATGGACCGCCGGATCCGATGGCGATTGCCGCGGAGATGGGCTTAAGCACGGCGATGCGCGGTTCGACGCGCGCACCGCGCAAAAGGATGGCCTCGATGGCTTCAGGTATTCCGTGGCCGCGAATCTTGTCGGAACCGTAGCGCGCGATGAGGCCGACAATGATGCCACCAATTACGGGAATGATCAGCACAGCTGCGTGCGGCTCATTCGAGCCGGCTGGGCCGACCATGGCGAGGCTTATGCGGTGATAGAAGAAGATGTTTGTCGACAGCGCGATGGCGCGGAGCAGCAGCACTGCAAGGGCGGCTCCCCCGGTGCCGATCACGAGCGAAACTCCGCAGAGGAACCATGTGCGCCGATCGACGGTGAAGTCACGCAGAGCTGATGGACGCGATCTCACAGGACCTCCGCCGGGAGAGAGACGCCTGGAATGACGCCGCACACGCATCAGGGCTCGGACCAATCTTGGAGCCATTTCGTTCAGTTCGCACGCGTGATCGCCAGAAAGTTTATGGAGAACCTGTCGGCCTTTACGCGTGAGGTGTAGGAAGGCGCGGCGCTTGTCTTCCTTGTCAGAAGTTCTGGCGATCAGCTCTTCACGCTCCAGACGGTCGACCAGTTCAACGTGCTGTTGTGCTTGAGGCCGAGGCGGCCTGCCGCATAGGCGATGGTGACGGCTGTTCCGTCGGGAGCGCCGGCAATCTGAAGCAGAAGTTGATGTTGCTGCGGCTGTAAACCGGCCTCGAGCGACGCGTTTTCACTGAACTGCAAAAACCGACGCAGTTCAAATCTGAACTCGGCCAGCGTGGTGAGCAGATGATCGGACTGCTCCGTTTCGAGTCTCATGTATATATTATATCGTAACACGACATATCCTCACTTGAACTATCGGAACATTTGCTCAGGGGTTAATCGCGTAAATTACCATGATTCCTTGGTGAAGCGAGGGCATCTTACATGGGAAGCAGAGCATGGAACTGGAAGATGGGGGCTTTTCTCTTTACTTTGGTGGTTGCTTCGCTCTGACCTCGACAGCCCAGGACTCAGTGGGAGACATTCGACCTGCTCCGTACCAGGTTGCGTGGCAAGACCTGGAGTTCGGCGTCATCCTGCATTTTTCCACGAACACATTTCTTGATCGCGAATGGGGCGATGGTACCGCCAGTCCCTCGGTTTTCAATCCCACGCAATTTGACGCGGACCAGTGGATGAAGGCGATTCACGATTCGGGCGCGAGATATGTTGTGCTCGTCGCAAAACACCACGATGGCTTCTGCCTCTGGCCAACCGGACAGACGAACTACAGCGTGAAAAGCAGTCCCTGGAAAGACGGGAAGGGGGATGTTGTTGGCGAAGTGGCACGTGCGGCGCGGAAATATGGACTCCAGTTTGGTGTCTACCTTTCTCCATGGGACCGGCACGATCCGCGCTACAAGGATTCAGCGGAATACGACAAGTACTACAACGCAGAGTTAGAGGAACTGTCGCAGAATTACGGTGACCTTGTGGAGTTCTGGCTCGATGGTGCGGGGAGCGCCGGGCATGTCTACGACTTCAAGAAGATCATTGAGACCCTCAGAACTTACCAGCCTAATACCGTTGTGTTTGCCGATACGGGACTGTTTGAGTACGGTGATGCGCGTTGGGTGGGCAACGAGGCCGGCATTGTCGACTACGAGAACTGGAACGTAATTGATCGGCACGGCTATCGGCGCTGGCGTCCCGTTGAGGCGGATACGCCGCTGCGCAACAAGCATTGGTTCTGGCATCCCGATGATGAAGCTTCGCTGAAAAGTCTCGATGCGCTTCTCGATACATACGACAAGACAGTGGGCCGCGGCGCACAACTGATGCTGGGAGTAGCGCCGGATAAGCGCGGGCTACTGCCTGATTCTGACGTGAGGCGACTGGAGGAGTTCGGGGCTGCTCTTCGGAAGCGAGCCGAGAACAATTTGGTTCTTCATCAAGGTCGAATCAAGGCCGGATTTGAGGCCGCGCTCGATGGCGATCCGGATACGTTTTGGTCGGCACCCGCGGGTTCACGTCACGCGGAGGTGGAGGTAGATTTCGAAAAGCCTGTGACGTTCGATCATGCCGTTACGATGGAGTGGTTAAGCGACGGACAGCACGTTCAGAAATACGCGCTCGAGATTTGGAGCGAATCGGACAAAGCCTGGAAACGAATTGCGGAAGGGCAGGCCATCGGCCACAAGAAAATCGATCAGTTTCCTTCTGTGACGGCGCAGCGTGTTCGCCTGAATATTCTTTCGAGCACGTCGGAAGCGTACATCCGAGAGTTTCAGCTATATGACTGGAGCCGTTAGCACCCGCAGCAGGTTTGTACGGGCCATCCGACTAGGCTTTCTGGGTAATTGCACCTAGCGCGGATTTAAAGATGCGCACGTCGTGCTCGAGCACAACGAAATTCTTGCGGCCGCTTTGCCACGTTTCAAGCCCTGTGCCGTCCTCGGGAGGCTGGGCTTCACTCAGTGAAGTGTGAATCTCACCAACGCCGGTCTTGAGAAGAATGGCTGTCACATTCGAAGCGCGGATTCCGCCGCCCGCCATGATCCCAATGCGATCTTCGGCTCTCTTCAGCAAATGCGAAATCCGGTCCGCGCCTTGCAGAGCATCGGGCTTGCCGCCGGAGGTGAGGATGCGGTCTGCTCCGCAGGCGATCACATCTTCCAGTGCTTGATCGAGATCATTGGAGACATCGAATGCACGATGAAACGTGACCTGAAGCGGCCGCGCCACTTCAATAAGATTGCGCGTGCGCGCGACGTCAACCGAGCCTGCTTCGGTCAAAACACCCAGGACCACGCCGTCGACCTTACGCGCCTTTGCCTCAAGAATGTCGTTGCACATGACGGCGAGTTCATGGTCGGAGTACACAAAATCGCCGCCCCTCGGGCGAATGATTACGAAGAGATCGATATTGACCGCGGCGCGAACCGCGCTGACGAGGCCCGCGCTCGGCGTGATACCGCCTTCGCTGAGCGCACTGCACAGCTCTATGCGCTTCGCTCCGCCTTTGGCTGCAGCGATCGCCGATTCAACGGAATCGACGCAAATTTCCAGGTTCATGACGAATGCGCCTGTCTTACGCGGCACTACTATTATGTGGTGTTGTGTGGCGCTTTTAGATGTCGAGATTCTTCACGTCGAGCGCATTGTCTTCAATGAACTTGCGGCGTGATTCAACATCCTCGCCCATCAGGCGTGGTGAAGATGGCCTCGGTCTCGGCGATATCTTCGAGCTTAACCTGAAGCAACGTACGTCGATCGGGATCCATTGTGGTTTCCCAGAGTTGCGGCGCGGTCATTTCACCCAGGCCCTTGTAACGCTGCACATCGTATTCCTTTTTGCCCTGTTCGACGATGTAGGCAAACAGTTCCCGAGCGGTCTGCTTTTCAACCGGTTCGTGCGCGATGCGCGATCCGCGGCGTGCCGCCTTGGCTTCTGCTTTCACCTTGGGCGGGGTCTGGCCTTCTTCGAACTCCGTTCCTTCAAGCTCGTCCGCCGCGGATTCCTGGGTTGTTTTTGCGGCGTACTCGATGAGAAACGGCGGCTCAAGATACTGGCTGATCTGCGAGTACTTCGACATCATCTGACGGAACTCGGGGCTCGAAGCAAGGGCGTAGTCGATGCAGCGGGAGGCTCCCTGGGAGTCGCTGTAGCAGACCGACCAGGTGTGATGCTCATCGTCTTCAACCGGCTTGCTGACTTTGATTCCATAGTCATCGGCAACGTCTGACGAGTTGCTCATGGAGTTGCGCCAGCTTGGCGGGTACTTCATTGCCACTCTTTGAAGTGAAGTCAGCGCGATGAGTCAGCTCTGCGCGGGCAATTAATTCCGTGAGCTGCTCGTTGCGAATGCGCTTGTCGACTTTCTCGACGAAGGCGAGGTACTCATTGAGGTAGCCCATGAAGCGCGTGAGCTCGCTGCCCTCGATGTGGCTGGCATTCTCGCCGTGGCGCACGATCATGCCCTCGGAGGCACGCTTGATGGCGACGCGGTTTAATTCGCGTTCATCTTTGACGTACTGTTCCGATCGGCCCTTCTTAATCTTGAAACAGTGGCGGCTGGGCGATGTAGATGTTGCCGCGCTTGATCAACTCCGTCATATGGCGGAAGAAGAACGTGAGAAGCAGTGTGCGGATGTGCGAGCCGTCGACGTCGGCGTCGGTCATGAGGATGATTTTGCCGTAGCGAATCTTCGCTGGATCGAAGTCGTCTTTGCCGATGCCGCAGCCGAGCGCGGTGATCATGGCGCGGATTTCTTCGTGGCCCAGCATTTTGTCGTAGCGCGCCTTTTCCACGTTGAGGATCTTACCCTTGAGGGGAAGAATCGCCTGGAAGCGGCGATCGCGCCCCTGCTTGGCCGTGCCGCCTGCGCTTTCACCCTCGACAAGGTAGAGTTCGCAGCGATCTGGATTGCGTTCAGAACAGTCAGCAAGCTTGCCGGGCAGGCCGCCGCCGTCTAACGCTCCCTTGCGGCGTGTAAGGTCGCGAGCTTTGCGCGCTGCTTCACGGGCGCGTGCAGCCTCAATCGCCTTGTTGATGATCTTGCGGGCCACGGGGGGATTCTGCTCGAGGAACATACCAAGGCGCTCGTTGACAAAGGCCTGCACCGTTCCGGCGATATCGGAGTTGAGTTTGCCTTTGGTCTGGCCTTCAAACTGCGGCTGTGACAGCTTTACGCTTACCACTGCGACAAGACCTTCGCGCACGTCATCGCCGCTCAGGTTTTCTTTTACGTCTTTGAACAGCCCCGAGTTGCTGGCCGATGGCGTTGATGGTGCGCGTAAGCGAAGTCCGGAATCCGGAGAGGTGCGTGCCGCCATCAACGGTGTTGATGTTGTTGGCGAAGCTGAAGACCGTCTCAGAGTAGCTGTCGTTGTACTGCAGCGCGATTTCGATCTCAACGTTGTCGCGCTGCGCTTCCATCACAATCGGCTTTTCGTGCAGAACGGACTTGCCGCGATTGAGATGCTTGACGAATTCTGCAATGCCGCCGGCGTAACGGAATTCGGCGCGGCGAGCCTCGCCAGTTTTGGGATCGGACGTGCGCTCATCCGTGAGCGTGATTTCGAGGCCCTTGTTGAGGAAGGCGAGTTCGCGCAGACGCTGCGCGAGGGTGTCGTAGTTATATTCCGTTGCGGTAAAAATGCTTTTGTCGGGCAGGAAGTGAATCTTGGTACCAAGCCGCTTAGATGTACCGGCCATGCGCAGCTCGCTAGTGGCAACGCCGCAGCTGAAATCCATTTCCCAGGTATGGTCATCGCGCCAAATCTCGACATTCAATTCCTGGCTGAGAGCGTTCACGCAGCTCACGCCGACGCCATGCAGCCCACCGGAGACCTTGTAGTTCGAGGAATCGAACTTTCCTCCCGCGTTGAGCTTGGTGAGCACAACTTGAACAGCGGGCATCTGCTCGCCGTTGGCCAGCGTCATCATGTCGACGGGAATACCTCGGCCATCGTCGACGACGGTGATCGAGTTGTCGACGTGGATGGTGACGTCGATTTTTTTTGCATAACCAGCGAGCGCTTCGTCTACGGAGTTGTCTACTACTTCGTAAACAAGATGGTGAAGTCCCATCTCACCGGTCGAGCCAATGTACATCGCCGGGCGCAGTCTTACGTGCTCCATGCCCTCCAGGACGGTGATGTCCTCGCCGGTGTATTTTCCGTTGCCGTCATTGGAGGGGGTCAAATCGCGGGGTTCAGTCGCCATATTTTTCCATTCGCAGAATCTTCGCCTTTGGCGGTCACATCCTTAGGCCAGACCCGAGCATAAATCCGGGCACAAATTCGGGGATTAACCGCCTGAAACGCGAGGGTTTTGTGTGAGCTCTGCCAAGGTCTATTTTACCATGCGGAACTCTCGGAAAAGAGGGAGGCAGCCCTCCGTTACGAGTGCGCGGGGCAGGTAACTAAATTGAGTACTTCAGGGTAGATTACCGAAGAATAACATTACTTTTGTCACCTTCATGTGCAATACTTTCGATGTACTTGAAAAAGCTGGACTTAGTGGTGGAATTGCACTACCATAAAAGTGACATTAGTCCAATATCTTGTACAGAATTTTCTGTGAGGGGTAACCAAGTATGAAACTCGCTTTCCGCGTTTTTGTTCTGTCCGTTGTCGTCGCCGGTGCCGCCGCTGCTTCGGTTTCTTCGACCCCAAAAGCACCTTCTCGAGCCATCAGTCGGCCACCGCTGGATTGCCCATGCCGACCTGTGGACCAGGCATGGGTTGCACCACCACAACCAGGTAAAACGATTGGCTACGTAGCACCAAAGTGCTACACGCAGGGATCTAGTTTTCATTTGAATCCAGAGGCGGCACAGTCTATTCTGAGAGAACCCTCAGAATGGAAAGGGCCTTTATGCCTCTGAGTTTTGCAGATGTCTCTGATGAGCGGGGCCGAATTCCTGCTGTGGTCGACTCTCGGGTTCATCTTCTGGTCAAAAGGGCTTCAGCGTAGATTCCCGGCGATGAGCGTGTACCTGCTACTGCGGGTTGGTTCGATGCCAGTGTTGCTTGCTCTCCTTTACCTTCAAGCCCAACCCACCGGACATCAGGACGTGTACTTTCCCTTATATTTCTATTCTTACTGGACGGTCTTCGTGGCCAGCGCGGTCTCGCTGTTCTTTGTCACGATGGAAATCTTCCGCTCTGTGCTCTCAGCCTTTACAGGATTGTCGCGGCTCGGTGTCGTCGTGTTTCGTTGGGCGGCATTGGTTTCAGTGATCGCTAGTTTGAGTACTGTTTCTTATTCGCACCTCAACGTCATGATCATCCCGAATATCGCCATTGCGCTTATGCGCTCGGTGAGCATCCTGGAACTCTGCCTGCTGGGCTTTCTCTGCCTGTGCATCAATGCACTTCAGCTTTCGTACCGGGACATTGCTTTCGGACTTGGACTTGGTTTTGGCTTGATGTCGGCAAATGATTTTGTACAGGCCGCGATGATTGTCGGAAATTCTTCATTGGTCGCTCCGATGCAGTATGTATACGAATCGATGATTTTGCTGACTCTCGGAATCTGGGTCACGTATGTATGGATGCCCGAGCGAGCGCGCAAGCCCGTTGTGATGCCGGCCAACTCCACTATCTACCGCTGGAATGAGATTGCCTCCGCGCTGGGACACGGTACGAAGGTTGCCGTGCAGCAGCCGGCAAATGGCTTCTTTCTTACCGATGTGGAGCGGGTTGTTGAGAAGGTGTTGACGCGCAATCTGCAGGGCAACGAATCGAAATCGTAGGCACTACGAGAATTGAAGTGCGAAAGGCCGAACCTGTCAGGGTTCGGCCTTTTTATTGCTGCTGAGACATCGCGACTTCGACGCACAAAAGGCCACGGCGAACCGTGGCCTTTTTTGCTTCTGGAACTTGTTATTCGGCCGTGACTGGCTCGATGGAGGCATAGCGGCCGCGGTTGCCGTGGTCGCTGAACTTGACGCGGCCTGTAACCTTGGCGAAGAGCGTGTCATCCGATCCGATGCCGACATTGGCGCCCGGCTTGATCTTGGTGCCGCGCTGGCGGATGATGATTGACCCGCCCGTGATGAGCTGTCCGGCAGAGGCCTTCACGCCCAGCCGCTGTGCATTTGAATCGCGTCCGTTTGTGGAGCTGCCTCCACCCTTTTTATGTGCCATTGCCTTGATCCCCTTCTAGATCTTTGGTCCGCTTACTTCGTCTCAGCGGTGTAGGTCACGCCATCGGCCTCAATAGCCTTGATGCGCACCTCGGTAAAGTTTTGACGGTGTCCCTGCATCTTCTTGTATTGCTTCTTGCGCTTCAGATGGAAGACAAGGATCTTGTCGCCACGGCCCTCGCCGACGACTTCCGCTGTGACCTTGGCGCTCGACGGCTTGGTCATGCTGCCCTCTTCGCCGCTGAGGGCGAGAACGTCGCTGAACTCGACCGTCTTGTTGTCTGAAGCCACGGACTCAATCTTGACTACATCGCCTGGCGCGACACGATACTGCTTGCCACCGGTACGAATGACCGCGTACATAAACCCTCCAGGGCAAACGCACGCGCAACTGCGGGTGCATGCTCCCAATCTTGAATTGCTCGGGCAAAACTTCCATGGCCACGGTACGCTCGAGCGCCAATAAATCACCTGGGCGAGCGGTTGGCTCCGTGGCGACAGGCAGGAATCGCCAAACTAGAGTAGTTTACCGGGTTTGGGGGGCAGGGTCAATGTGAGCGGTACTCGGCGGCCCCTTGGAAGCATGTTTGGACGTCATGCGGCAAAGGCCAAGATGCATTCCAGTGCATATCAAAGGGAATGAGCGCTGTGGCGTTCGGTTATGTCATTGCACATCAGGAGCTTAGATGCGCGCTTGAACTTGTCTGTCGTCGGTAAAAGCTACGCCTTGTCGAGGGTCCAGCGCATCGGCTTTTGCGCAGAACCTTCACCGGCGATTTCGATCATCCGGTTTGGCAGTTGCTTCAATGGAATGCGTTTCCCGTTCACCTTGGCATGGGATAACTTCTCGGTCGCATCCTCAGGCAAAGTGATCCGGACGGTCCACCTTCCGATTCTCGAAGGAGCGTACCAGCCTTCAAATCCAGCCTGGGTCTTCGCCACGCCTACAAGCGGCGAGTCGAGGCGGTACGAATCCAATGGCAATCCGAGATTCAGGTTCAGGCCCTCTGCGGTAAATTGCAAGCCGAGGAGT
This sequence comes from uncultured Acidobacteriaceae bacterium, assembly GCA_963782775.1. GTDB lineage: Bacteria > Acidobacteriota > Terriglobia > Terriglobales > Acidobacteriaceae > Telmatobacter. Next base: position 257,996 of record CAWALE010000008.1, on the reverse strand, counting down.
TTGGTGGCTCCGTAGAGTGAGCAGGCGTGTGAATGGAGATTCAAGACTGGAAAGTCGGTGCCGTGAAAAAAGGGCTCATTGGCCGCTCCTCCGGGATGCTTATTTAGCGGGGAGTTATACGAATCATTCCCGCTCCAGACGCCGTACCAGATGTCGGGGTAGGCAACCGCGTGGGAAGCAAACGAATTTCTTTTCCACTCGTCCCACGCCATGGCGGGATCGACGCCAACGAGTGCCCAGATCAGGGTCTGGTTTAGGGACGGCCAGATGGCGCCCAACTCCAACGTGCCAACATTCGTGCCGCCAACGCTTCTCATGTCGGGGCCATCACTCATCTGGGTGGCGCCGAGCGGCCCTCGCCGAAGCAGATCATTCATAGTCCTGACGAGTTCGCGGGTCTGGGTGTCTGTGGTTGCGCCTGCCAGAATGGCCCATGGCTGCGGCTCGATCCATAACGTCGTATCCCCAAGCCAGCCCAGTTTCAGGCCGAGCCACGCGCGTTTGAACCACTTGCCATTCCATTGTGCGCGCGTGGCATCGCGGTGGTGATCTGCGCTTGCACGCACCTCTTTTGCAAGCGCTGAATTCGGGTCGGCGTAGTCGAGCAAGCGGGCGTACTCGTCATAGACCCACGCCGCCATAGCGGAGTTCAATACGCTCTCGCTGGTTTCAACGCATTCCTTAAAATCCTTTTGCGCCCAGGTGTAGATGAGCCCGTCGTTCCAGTCGTCAACTCTCATGCGCATGATGCCGTGTTGGCCGACGCCCACATCATTCACCTGGTGCCGGTAGCAGCGCTCGAGCAGATTGCGGACGGTGTCTGTTCGGCCTGCGGTTGCAGATAATCGCCCTGGAATTTTTTCGTTCAGGAAATCGACATCGCGCGTGGCCAGCACATACTCACTAACCGTCCACATCAGCCACAGCGGCAGATCGCTGGCGTTGTCAGAGGCCATTGGCGCAACCACGCCGTGTCCTACGATTCCGTAGGGAAGCGAACCATCATCGCGTACCTCTTTCAGCGTGTACCGCACAACGCCTTTCACAATCTCCGGATCGCTGAACAGGAACGGGAGGCTGTGCTGCAGCGGATCGCGTGGCGCGCCCTGGAATCCCATCGTGTATTGATAAAAGCCGTTCTGATTCAAAATGTGTTCGCCAAAGAAATCGTCGAAGGTCTGGCTGCTTCTGAGGTAGTAGTGGTTCCATGTCGCTTCGCGTTTTACCCACGGCTCTGCTGGAACGTCGAAGCGCATGCCCTTCTGCTTCCACATTCTGCTCGAATCCTGCAAGACTGTACTTGCGGTCTTCTCATACTTCGCGATCAGGACATCGAGCGCGAAACTCTCTGGGAAGATAACCGTAGAGAAAACGAATCGTTCGGCTTTCTTTTGGAGCCAACTGCAGCGTGCGCTCAAGCAGAAGGCCTGTGTGCGATCCGCTAGCGTCGATTTTGTTGTCGAGGGAGTTGTTTAGGCCGGCGGGATTTGAAGGGCCACCGGCGCCGAAGAATGCTCCCGCGTCTGCGCTGAATGCGTTCGCCGAACCATCCAGCGAAACGAGAAATGTCTGCGGAAGGTCGAGGCTCTCGAAATCAGTGCCAGGCCGGAGGTCTGCAACCGGGGCGATGAAACCGTTTGGGTTCGCCCGCAACATGGCTTTTGCACGTTGCCATGCTGCTTCCTCCTCGGGCGATCGGCCTTCGAAGTGCTTGGATTCGAGCAGGCCTCTGGTTCCGTCGATCATGGAGACTCGATGGCTGAACCGGCGGCCCATGTCGCGGCGCAGTTTCGTTTGCGTGCTGATCCCGGCCATCGCCTCGATGGCTGCGCGAAAGGAGAATTGATAGGGCTGGCATCCCCAGTACTCCACCCAGCGCACGGTTGCGGCTTCGTCCCTGTGGTTGGTTATTGTTGCCTGCGAAATCAGAACGGGGTCGTCGCCAAAGGGCGCGCTGATTGTCTGTTCAACGGAGAAGCTTTTCCCTTTGACGCGCTTGCGGAAGTAGCCCACGCCAAAAATCCGCTCGAATTGATCGTTGCTGCCGTCATAGAAGGTAGACAGCGATTCGTGGCCGTCGGTGAGATAGCCGAGGCCGCCGCCGAACTGGCTCATCTCCGGATCTACGTCATTCAGAAATTTCGGAGAGCCCTCATCCTGACGAACGCGCACATGTCCGAAGTTGGAGGCGAGCGCGGTGATTCGATCGTTGCCTACCTGGTGAATGTGCTCGGTGGGAGCAAGGATTCCCGGCTGAAGCCGGGTTACGGCGCGGGGATCGGTGGTTTGATTGCAGGTGTATTGGAAAGCGGGTAGTCCAAACTCATCGTCAATCCAGATTCCAAAGTTGCTTGATCCATAAGGAGCTTGTCGTCCGGAATTGGCCGCCTGCGTTGCGTTTGGCGCTTGCCAGATTTCTGCGCCTTCAAGCTTGCTGGCGAGTGCTACTCCCAAAGTCCCGAACAAGAATTCCCTGCGTGTTGCTTCCATTTACCGCCCTCTTCGTGCAAACAGTTTGGCCGACACGCGATTGTAGTCGGTGCCGGCCTTAGTCTGCGAACTGCGAGCTTGTCTGTGGGGATGGGTGTAATGGATTTCGATCAGGAGCTTCGATCCGCTTAGAACGAGCGCTGTGCCGAGAGCCCTCTGAAGCGGAAGCTTGCTTTCACGCGGCGCTCGAACGGATCGCCGTCCGATGCGGGCAGGGGAGCTGGAACATCGAGGAACGTGTAGTTCTCTTCGGCCTCGGAAGTGGATTCTTGTGTTTCCGCGGAGGTTTCCTGGTGACTCGTCGGAACCATTGAAGCCGTGCCCGTGGGGTTCTCAAGCGCGAATTGATGATCCGAGGCAAAGACGGGTTGAAGCGCAGAGATGAGATTCTCCACGTGTCTCTTGCGGGTGTTTAACGTCTCGAACCTGTCGGAGATGATGGACAGATCTTCAAGGGCCTTTTCGTATGCACTGCGATAGGGATCGGGTGTCATGCTCTTGTTCACTCCACGCGAAGTGTAGCATCGGTCATCTTGCATAAATCGAAAGTCTAATGCGCGATCCGACCCAAAAGTAATGTGAGCTGCTTCGTTGTGGAACAAAAGGTTGCCAACTCCGGACCCTACGCTCCGGGCACTACATATAAAAGGATGGCGACGTAGTGCGCAACGCTGCCGGCCAGAACGAAAACGTGCCAGGCGGCATGGAAGTAGGGGATGCGGTCAAGGGCAAAGAAGACGATCCCGAAGGTGTAAGCCAAGCCTCCCGCGCCTAGCCAGATCAGGCCCTGCGGGCTGATGGCATGGATCAGAGGGCGCACCGCGAAGATCACGACCCAGCCCTGGAAGAGGTAGACAATCGCGGATGCCACCGCAAAGCGGCCAACAGCGAAGCTCTTGAAGACGACACCGGCGATGGCGAGTGTCCAGACGATGCTGAAGAGAATCCACCCAACAGGTCCGCGGAGTGAGACAAGCGTGAAGGGCGTGTACGTTCCGGCAATCAGCAGGTAAATCGCGCTGTGATCGAGCACATGAAAGACGTGCCGGGCTCGGGTCCGCACCAACGAGTGGTATAGCGTTGAGCAGATGTACACCAGCACCAGCGTGACGGCAAAAATCGAACAGCTCACTACCACCCACGCCGATCCGCGTGTGCTCACAAGGATCAGGTATATGGCTCCGGCGATTGCGAACGCCGCGCCGAGACCGTGGGTGATGGAGTTGGCCAGAATGTCACCGAGGCGATATTGGCTGTGCACGCCGTCATGATAATGGCGTGTGATGTCGCTCGTCAGTGACGGGATTGATTTAGCGAGCTAGAGAGATTTGGTGGCGGCGGCGTTTGGCCGGGCCGTAGCCTTCCACTCCAGCGAGCGGGTGCCGTCTGCGTCAGTGAACTGCAGCTTTTGAATCGCGAGTTCGCCTTCGATCATGGTTACGGTAACGGTGTGACCGTCGAGGGTAATCGTTCCGTAGCCCGACGCGGTGGAGAAGAAGCTGGAAAATGGATGCACTTTCAGCTTCGGTCCGAAATGCAGGGTCTGCTCGACTGCGGAGTAGCGGAAACCGGAGAGTGCGCCGAGCAAGGCATAAGCTCGACATGGCGCGGGCGTAATAGTTACCGCATTCATATTCGTTCCAAGGATTGCGGGTGCGGCCGTCGTAGCGGCTGCGCAGGGCCTTCACGATGGTGAGACCTTCGTCGACATAACCTTCGCGGATGAGATGCGAAGCGACCTGGTATTCGATTCCGGTCCAGACTTCATCGGAGTAGACGAAGGGCAAAGTGGGCTTGCCGCCGCGCGGCCAACTGCAAAGCAGGAGGCCGGGCTCGTGGCCCATTGCATAGCCGGGACGCTGTGCATTGGCATGCTGGCTCAGGTCAGTTTTGAAGTTGTTGCGGAAGATCGCCTGCAGCGTGGACTTGACGTTCTTCTGCGGCAGCGGTGTGTCGATTCCGTAGAGGCCGGCCATCCACGCGCCGATGACCCCATCTGACAGGCAGCCTGCACCGTATTGATATTTGGGACCTTCGCGTTTCAGCAGTTGCTGCATTTCGCTGCTCTTTTCGTCGACCTGGGCGACCGATTGCGGCGAACGATTTGTCGCGGAGATCCCTGGTACTCCACTTTCTGCTGGTAGTAGTCGCCGTTGAACAGCGTCTCATCCATGAACTTCGCACAGCTTTGTGCCAGATCGGCATAGAATGTCGCATCTGCAGATGCACCAACAGCCGTGCCATCTGGGCCATTGCGCGAGAGCGCGCCGAGATAAATGCTGGTGCACATGCCATCGGGCCCCCAGAACTCGATGTCGTAGGTGTTGTGGTGGGGCTCGAAGAGCGCGCCCCTGATGTTCTGGATCCCACGTCGCGATGCAGTAATCCATACGTGCGCTTGGCGAGCGGATATATTCGCTTCAGCCAAGCCGTGTCGCCGGAGATCTGCCAGTCGCGAAAGACTTTCATGATTCCGCCCAAGCTGGCCGTCCGAGGCCGCGTGACAATCATGATCGACTGGGCCGTCGGGAATCGCGCCGCGGAATTTGACGTGTCCGTGCTCATCCATGGAGCGGCTGAGTTCCAGATCGCGAAGCGTTCGCTCGAGTTGGGGATAAAGATGCGGCAATGCCTGCGCGTAGTTCCACACGTGTGTGCACGAGCCGTGGCAACAGCCGGCATCAGGGAAACAGCCTTCCCATCCCCACAGGTTGCCGTTTTCCTCGCGCAGGATCGGTGGGGACTTCACGATGGCCAGATTGGCGGATACGGCATCGAGCACGTACGGCGGCAAAGTTGAAGTGAAGACCGCGTTCTTGAATTGAACGGTCCTGGAGCGGAGGCTAGAGTAGTTTTGCTCGACGTACCCAGAGACACTCGCGGGCATCTTTCCATTGCGTAGAGTAGTAAGGATGCCATGGCGGCGGGGCATCGGCCGGAACTGTACGGCATCCGGGTGCGCCTTCGATGACATTTGCGTTCTGCGCGGATGCGATTCCGCCCTCGCGCAAATAGCAGTTGGGGAAGTGCCATGTAATAAGGATGGGGTAGGTATGCGCCTCACCGGTGCCGAGATGCCCCTCCATCAGAATGGAAGCGCCGTTGCGGCCGGCATTGTCGACCGTATTTGAGCCGTCATTTGTGGTGAAAGTGCCGGAGGAGACTTCGCGCCAGAGGGCTGAGAGGGAATCGAACTCCCAGCCGGGGCTGCGCAGCCACATGGCTTTGATCTTCGGTTTGCCGCCAATCACGGTCAGCGACGCGCTGCCATAACCCTCGGCATTGGGCGCCTCGCGATTGAAAAGGAAGGCACCTTTGCCGGCAATGACCGCATTGGCACTGGCCGCCTGATCTGGACGGCAACCCGGCGCCAGATGCGAAAGATGGTAGGAGAACTCGTAGTCGACCGCTCGGGACGAGGTGTTGTGCAGGGTGTACTCGAGGATCGCGCAGGGGATGCCGGAGTTCTTGTCATCGAGAGGAATGAAGGGGTTCCATGCGCACGAGGGACACATCGAGGGGAATGGCCTGGTCGGCAAAGCGAACCTCGGCGAACGGAAATTCACCGCGGAAGTTGCACTTCTCGAAGCGCGGAAATCCTTCCGACCCACTGCGGCGCAAACCCTGACCCTGCAAGCCCTGATCGAAGATCTTGAAAGCCGGAAATGGACCCTCAATTAGCTTCGTTACAGGTGTCGCGCCTTTTATATGGAGTATGGCGAAGGCGGCTTCAGGCGAGTTGGAGGTAAAGCCTACGGGGAGTGCCGTCGTTTCAGGCCGGGTCCGGATGGAGAAATCCTGCAGACCGCCGGAGCCGTTGACGCAGATGCAACCGGCGCCGAGACCGCCAACGGGCAGCGAAACCTGGGTGGCCCTGTCTCCGCTGAAAGTTCGCTGCGCATTCGGCTGGAATAGCTCGGCGGCGGAGAAAGGCAGCGCGGCGCGCTCAACGGCCTCCGTTGAGGCCGCGTTTGCCGGGGAGACAGCATCGGAATTAGTAGCGGGAACCGCAGCAGCCAGAGCAGCGGTTGAACCCGCTACGAGGAATTCGCGGCGAGTTGGCCTTTTGAAAGACATAGCACCTTGCAACTGAAGCTGTGGAAAGGGTAACACCGGCCGGAGATAGGCCGCCGTTCCGAGATGATTCCGAGACAATTGCGAACCGGAACTGCGCTAGAATCGAGGGCTGACAACGGTTCACAGGAGAGGCCGGGTCCTGTGATTCTTCGATCGCGCTCCCGGTGGAGCGAAGAGGGCATCTTTGATGCGATGGCTGGTACTCGTCGGGGTTTTGGTGGCGCTGGCGGAGCCCGGCTATGCCGCCGAGAAGATGACGGTGGCTCAGCTTGAGCAGATGGTCGCACAGCATGCTACGCGACCTCGCGAACCCGCAAAAAAGCAAAACGCCGCTTCTGATGAAATTATCGACATCAGCGACGGGGACTTACTACAGCAACTGGACCAGGACGACGAACTCGTTCCGCGGATCGCCGGAACTGAATTGACCGAACGCCTAAGCACACTCACCATGTATCACCTGGTTGGGAAATACAATCTCGGCGCGCATGCCCAGCAAGCTCTGGAGCAGTTGGCCGATCGTTCGGCGTTGCTGAAACTGCCGCCCAGTGAACACCTCAGCAAGCCCCAGCCAGATGCTGAGGCGCAACAGGAGATACTGAAGCGGTCGCGAGCTTACGTTCTGGGTGAACTGTCACATCTGCCGAACTTTGTAGCCACCCAGACCACCACACGGTTCGACACCACTCCCACGACTCTCAAGTATTTTCAGACGACGACCGATCATGCGGGATTTCATCGCGTTGGAATCGCGCAACGCAAGATCACGTTTCAGGACGGCAAAGAAGTCACGGACGGAACGCCTGGCGCGAACGTCGCGAAGCGAAAGGACAATGGCCTGGAGAGTCGCGGCGAGTTCGGAACCGAAGCAGCGGTCGTTCTGATGGATGTGGAGAAGGGAACCATCGTATTCGACCACTGGGAGCTATCGATGGCTGGTCCGGCAACCGTCTATCGATACTCCGTACCCAGGGAATCGTCGCATTACGAGGTCACCAATGTTTGTCAGGACCATGTTTCGTTTCACGACACTCCCGGTTACAATGGCGAACTCGCGCTGGACCCCAAGTCTGGCGCCATATTTCGCATGACTCTTGTGGCGGAATCAAAGGCGGGCGACCCGGTATCGCACGTGGCGAGCGTGATTGAATATGGGCCGGTGGTGCTGGGCCATCATCGCTCAATCTGTCCTCTGCGGAGCCTCACATTCATGGTGGAAGAAGCGAACGGCTGTGGCCGAGGAAACCACAAATTGCCGAAACCGATTGCGATGATCAACCAGACGATCTTTTCCAATTACCACCGGTTTGGTTCAAGCGCGACGATCTTTTTTGATGAAGCACAAAACGGCCGCACCGCGCCTGAAGGCTCGCAGGAAAGGCGGCCGGGGGCGCGCGGAGAGAAGGTTTATCCGGTCGCTCCGGCAGTGAGCGGTCCGAATATGCGGCCCTGATCGCAGCTTTTATCGCGACCGAAGTATCAACGAAGTGCTAGTCTTTTTCGTGCCCTGGAGGCCCCGCATGAAGCTCTTCAACTTGGGAATCACTGCATTGACGGCCGTGTTTGCGACAGCTCTGATAGGTCAGAGCACCGACACAACAAGCAGTGCACCCGAAAACACGCTGAAGGTAAGCAGTCGCGCGGTGCTGGTGGACGTGATTGTTACCGATAAAAACGGGAATGCAGTGAAAGGCCTGAAGCAGAGAGACTTCAGGGTGCTGGAACAGGGCAAGAAGCAATCGATCTCCTATTTCGAAGAACACACGGCTGATTTGCTCGCCAGACGTGGACAAGATAGGGCATTTCCGCAGATGCCGCCGAACGTGTTTTCGAATTTTTCTCCACTCGCGACGCCTCCGGCTGTCAACATCCTGCTGCTGGATGCTCTTAATAGCCCGATGAGCGATCAGATGTACCTGAAGAAAGCGGCACAGCATTATCTGAAGACTCTGAAGCCGGGGTCGCGGATTGCGATCTTCACGATGTCGATGAAACTCAGCTTTATCCAAGGATTCTCCGATGACCCCGTCGTGCTGGCCACGGCATTGGGATATCGAAAGAATGACAGGTCGGAGCCGGCGGTATTGCTGCAGTCACAAGCGGAGACTTATGCGCAGGGCAAAACCATCGAAATGATGGTTGCGATGGAAGCGGGAGGAGGGAATAGCCTTATCTTCAGCGTCTCCCCCTACTCGATCGCAGCTTTTCAGCAATTTCTGCAGGAGACGCGTTACGCGCAGGATAGCGACCGCGAATATCGGACGCTGCAAAATCTGAACGAACTCGCGGCTTTTCTCGGCTCGTTTCCGGGCCGCAAGAATGTGATCTGGATGTCTGGATCGTTTCCTGTGGAGTTGTTCGGACAGACGGCGATGCGCTTTGAGGGTTCAATTGAGAAAACGGTAAACCTGCTGTCGGCAGCGCGCGTCGCTATCTATCCGGTGGATGTGCGCGGAGCCAATGTTCCAGTCTTATACACCGCAGAGAATACGTTTGATCCCACTATCACGGGGGCGCCGCAGTTGTTGGGGCCCCCGCCGGCCGTGACCGCGGAAAATCCGAGCGCCGGGCAAGGCGGGCTCTCCCAAATGCTGCAGGACGAGAGCGAAAAGAAGAATTCAAGCGATACGACCATGGACATGCTGGCCAGCCAAACCGGCGGCAAGGCGTTCTACAACCAGAATGATCTGTCGGGAATTATCGGCAAGGTCACCGATCAAAGCAGTGATTTCTATACTCTTTCGTATTCACCCACTGATACGGAGATGGACGGCGTTTACCGCAAGATCGAAGTGAAGGTTGGAGACGGCGAGCACTATACGCTGTCGTATCGCAGAGGATACTTTGCGCGCGACGAGGATCTACCGGGAGCTTCGCAAGCACGGCAGGCAGAGGCCGCCAAGAGTGCAGCGCAAGACCCGACGAAATTCGATCCCCTCGAACCTTTCATGGCTTTCGGAATGCCACAGTCCGAGCAGATTTTGTACAAGACTCTGGTACAGCGCAAGGATTCGACGGATTCCGCAACAGCGCAAGCAAAGCCCTCATTGAAGGGCCCGACGGATCGCTACTCCGTAGACTTTGCCGTGGATCTGGATGACTTGCATCTGACTCTCGGTCCCGACGGATTACATAAGGGCACGTTGAATCTGTCGATGATTGTTTATGACAAGTACGGCCAGGTTGCGAATAAAGAAGACCACCTGGTGCACCTCGAAATCAAGCCGGACGCTTATTCGGTCTTCAAGAAGACAGGCTTGCAAATGCATGGCCAGGTCATGGTGCCAAGAGGCCAGTACTGGCTTCGCACGGGTGTGTACGACGAGGGGTCGCACAAGGTGGGAACGCTGGAAATTCCCCTGAGTTCGGTCAAGGACAGCGTCGCGAGCAAGTAGCTGGTTCGGGTTTTCATCCGCGTCAATCTTTGGGGTTTGGCGCGGGCGATTGTCAGTTGATATACTGGACAAGTCGTTGCAACACACTGACCGTGGAGCCGCCCACCCACCTCCGGCAGCGCCGGATTCCGCGCAGGAAATGCAACTGAAAGTCTTCACTGAGGCCAGGTAGCTCAGTGGTAGAGCGCGGCCCTGAAAAGGCCGGCGTCGGCGGTTCAATCCCGTCCCTGGCCACCATTATCCCTTCCAGCCCTTCTGGATTCCCCTTAATTCAGGTGTTGCGTCGCTAGGTGCGCCGATACTGGAAGGCGCAGTGGCCCCACGGTTCCAATTCGACATACAGGCCTGAATTTGTCATCTCATTCCCGTCGCGTTCGTAGGTTGTTTCGGAAAGCGTGTCGGTCAAGCGCCAGGATGATCCGCGCAACTCGTCCCACGGTATTTTTACGCGGGCTTGGGCTGGCTGATCGCTGAGATTAACAATAACGAGACGCCGATCGTCGTCCTTGATCCAACTCCAAGCCACGAGGTTCTGACAGCTTTGATTGTCGGGCCATCCGCTGCGTTCGCAGAGATTCCATTTGCCGTCGCGGAATATCGGGGCATTGATCGCTGTCAGGAGTTTCTCGTAGAAAGACTGCAGGTCATTGTCGACAGGCTCGGCCGGGCGTCTGCCCAAAAAGACGGGCAGCTTCACTTTTTGACCTTCGAATTGTCCTTCGTAGAAGAGCCGTGCTCCGGGTTGGGTGGCGATTGTGACAGCGGCAGCCCGCTCTTTTGCAGGAGAAAAAGTGGCTGCGGCTCGCGGCTCATCATGATTCTCGATGAAGCGGAGCAGCTTCTCCTGATAAGCAAGATCCGCACAGAGATGAAGCCGCACGCTTTCCGCGCTTTCGTGCTCCAGGCGATCATAGAGCCTCTTGTCATAGCAGAAGTCGAACCCTTTCTGCTGGAGCTCCCACTCGAGGTTCCAGTATGCCTCAGCCATAAACTGAAAGTTCGGATGAGCTCTTTTTACTGGAGGAATCACGTCTTCCCAGTACTCGGCTGACGGACGTTGCCCAGCACGATCTCCCCAGGTGCGTTCGAAGACCTGGTTGAGCAGAAGCATGGCCATGTCACAACGGACGCCATCACACTGGGTGGCAATGCTGGTCAGGGTTTCGATTACAGCCTGGCGGAGGCCCGGCTCGAATGCATTGAGCTGCAATACATCTGGCCACGCAGGAAAATACGGATCCCGCCCACAAGCGCAGACATTACCTTCGATTAAAAGGTATGAGCTCGGATCGCGCGTGACATCCTCGGCAGTGCCTCGAATGAAGTATTCGGGATGCGACGCGACCCACGGGTGATCGGGCGCTACATGGTTCGGCACGAAGTCGAGGAGCAGATTCATTCCTCGTTTTGCGAGCTCTTTGCGGGCGATGGCCAAGCCATCAGGGCCGCCGAGATGTGGGTCAACGACGTAGCGTCTTATGCAGTACGGAGATCCAACGTTGTCTTCCGGCTTGAAGTCCGGTAGAGCCCGATGAAAATCAGCAAGCAGGTTCTTGTTCTGATTGGCAATTGCAATGCCCGCAGGACTTCGTTCCCAAACACCCATGAACCAGACGGCATCGAATCCAAATTTGGCGATTGCATTCCATTCAGCTTGAGGCACCGAACCAAGGTCAACAGCCCTTCCAATTTTCAGGCTGAGCTCGGATAGCCAGACCCAGGTATTCACCTCGTAGAGTGAAGGGTATCGAGGCCAGATCTTCATAGTCGTTCTTCTTTCAAATATCGGCTAGAAGCCTACGCCTTGACCTCCTCCCGGGTAAAGGCAGCTGTTTTTCCCTCATTCAAAAATGCTTCTCCCTCAAGGTGACCAAACATCTCGATCAGCTTCGCGATTATTCCGGTCCAGCCGGTTTGATGGCTGGCGCCGAGACCTGCGCCGTTATCGCCATGGAAGTACTCATAGAACAGAATGTAATCCTTCCATTCGGGATCGGTCTGAAACTTCTCTGTACCTCCGTACACTGGTCGCCGACCTGACTTGTCCCGCAGGAAGATGCCAGTCAGGCGGTCGCCGATTTCGCGCGCCACCTCGAAGAGGTTCATCAATTTGCCTGATCCGGTGGGACACTCGATCTTGAAGCTGTCGCCGTAGTACAGATAAAACGACAGCAGCGCGCGGATCAGCATCGCATTGACCGGCATCCAAACGGGCCCGCGCCAGTTCGAGTTGCCACCGAACATGCCGGTGTCAGATTCGGCCGGAAGATAGTTCACCCGGAATTCCTGACCGTTGACGTTGACGACGTAAGGATGGTCGTCATGGTAGCGGGAAAGGGCGCGGATTCCGTGCGGGCCGAAAAATTCGTTCTCATCGAGCATGCGCGTAAGAATCCGGCGCAACCTCTCTGGATTGACGAGTGCGGCAATGCCCCGCTCCGCGTACCCCAGGTGGCCGTGCCCAGTGGGATGAATGCTTGCGCGCAGCTCGGGCATTTGTTCCAAGCGTTCTTTCAGGATGGTTGTTACAGTCGGCACACGCTCTCGCTGCCACGGTTCGATTACGACGGTGGCACACAAGGGCAGAAGGCCCACCATGGAACGAACCTTGAGCCTTCTTGCGGATCCGTCGGGAAGGCGCAGAACGTCGTAGTAGAAACCGTCTTCCTCATCCCACATTCCTTCCGGGCCCACCTGATTCAAGGCGTGTGCGATCCAAAGGAAATGATCCGCAAACTTCAACGCCATATCTTCGTAGAAAGGGTCGTGGGCAGCCAACTCGACGGCGATCTCGAGCATGTTCTGGCAGAACATCGACACCCACGCCGTGCCGTCTGCCTGTTCAAGGCAGCCACCGGTGGGAAGCGGCGCACTGCGGTCGAAAACGCCGATGTTGTCTAATCCGAGAAACCCGCCCTGGAACAGGTTGTTGCCGAATCGGTCTTTGCGATTCACCCACCAACTGAAATTCAGCATCAGCTTGGCGAATGAGCGCTTCAGGAAATCGATGTCCCCTTTTCCTTTAAGGGCCTGCTCGGTGCGGTAGAGGAAAATTGTCGCCCAACCGTGAACTGGCGGATTGACGTCTCCGAAGTTCCACTCGTAGGCGGGGATCTGACCTGAGGGATGGATGAAAAATGCCTGCAGCATCAGGTCGAGTTGCTGTTTGGCGAAGTCCGGATCGACCGTGGAAAGAGCGATGGCATGGAACGCGAGGTCCCATGCGGCATACCAGGGATACTCCCACTTGTCGGGCATCGAGATGACGTGCTGGTTCACCATATGGAACCACTCGCTGTTCCGCGTTGGGCGGCCGCCGCGCTTCATCGGATCGATCGCCATGCTCTTTGAGCCATTTGTCTACATCGAAGTAGAAGAATTGCTTGGACCAGAGCATTCCGGCCAGCGCCTGGCGCATAACAAGGGCAGCATCCGCGCTGACATGGGCGGCGTTATGGACTTGTAGAATTCGTCGGCCTCTTGCTTGCGTGTCTGCATGATCGCCGTGAAGTCCTTGAAGCATCGCCCATCGCAGCAGGTGCGACATCACTCAGCCGCAAACGGATGGTAGCCGTAGTCTTTGCGCCAACGGTCAGCTGATAGTGTGGGGCCGCTTTGGTGCCCGTTTTATTCGGGATTGACGGCGTCACGATTTCCCTGGACCACATAGTCGTTGATTCCATCTTTGACGTAGCGAGAATCGTTGGGAGTGCCGAAGATGCGCTTGTTATTCGTGTTGTTTTCGGTAAACAGCAGCGGGGCGTCGCCATCGCAGTACAGAAAGCGCTCTTTCAGATCGGCATATACCGCCGATACGACTGGACCGCCCTTCGCTCCGGAGATCTGCTTCATCGACGGCTTCGGTGTACCTGGCCACCATGTCCAGGTGTTGCGAAACCATAGCGTCGGCAAGACGTGTAAGGTGGCTGGTTCAGGTCCGCGGTTACTCACACTGATCTGGATCAAGATGTCGTCAGGCGACTGCTTGGCATATTCGACAAAAACGTCGAAGTAACGATCTTCATTGAAGATCCCGGTATCGAGCAGCTCATATTCCATGTCAGCGCGGGTGCGGTGTTTGTTTGTCTCGACCAAGTCATCGTAGGGATACGCCGCCTGCGGATACTTGTACAGATACTTCATATAGGAATGCGTCGGCGTGCTGTCGAGGTAGAAGTAGTATTCCTTCACGTCTTCCCCGTGGTTGCCTTCGCTGTTTGTCAGCCCGAACAGACGTTCTTTGAGAATTGGGTCTTTGCCATTCCAGAGGGCGACGCTGAAGCACAACAACTGCATGTAGTCGCTGATGCCGGCAAGACCATCTTCGCCCCAGTGATAGGCGCGCGATCGGGCCTGATCGTGGGTGAAGTAGTCCCACGCGTTTCCGTCCTGGCTGTAGTCCTCGCGAACTGTTCCCCATTGCCGCTCGCTAAGGTAGGGTCCCCACTTCCTCCAGGGCTTTTTGCCGGGGCCAACCTTTAGAAATCTGATGGTCTCGAGTGTACCTGCCTCTTCGAGTCTTAGCGATTCTGGATTCTGGCTCACGTTATCCTCCATTTGGCTGATTCGATTTACTGGAGTGGCCCCTGAAGCCGTACGTGTCCCCTACGAGGGGATGGGCATTAAGAGATTTCTTCCCGTCTTACAGAGGACGCTTTGCTTCAGACAGATTTGATCGTAAGGTCAGTTGTCTTGTCTTCCGGAGTGGATGTCTTGAAAGCCCCATTGCTTTCGGGCTGAGCCGATGTCGAGGTGTTCGTCAGGAACAAGGACTGCGAGGGAAGCGCAATTTCAACTCCTGCCGCCTCGATACATTTCATGATTCCGAGAAAAAGACCTTCCTGGAGTTCGAGGAATTGGTTCCAGTCACGAGCCCTGACGTAAGCGTAAACCTCGACATCAAAGGAATAGGATCCGAATCGAAGGAAACGCACGCGAATCGAGTTGGTTTCGACTGATCTATTCTCCTCAAGCATGCTGCGAATGCTTTCCAGGACGGTGTGCATCTGCACAGAGGTCGTCGTCTGACGCAGAGTGAGGATAGGGTGAAGCCAAAACTTGTCGCGCACGGAGAAGTTCTCGAGGCTCAAATTGGCGATCTGTCCATTGGGAACGCTGACCACGGTTCGATCGAGAGTTCTGAGTCGGGTGGACCGGAAACCGATATCGTCAACGGTGCCCTGTGTTTCACCGACCTTTATCATATCGCCCACGCTCATGGCCCGATCGAAGATGAGAGACATGCCACCGATCACGTTTTCCAGCGTCTTTTGCGCGGCGAGCGCCACGGCTATGCCGCCGACCCCCAGCCCGGCAAGAGCGGCGGTTGGATTCACGCCGAAATGGTAGAGGGCAACGAGCAGGCCCACGAAGATAACTAATACGTCCACCAGGCGGCGGACAAGTCGAAGCATCAACGTGGCTCCCGAGAAATTGCGCCAGGGCAGAAATCTACTGACGTATTTCTCGAGTTGACCATTTACAAGAATCACAAGCCAAACGCAGCCTGCGATAGTAAGGATGCTGGCGACGCTGGACCAGAATTGCCGAGCCAACAGGGGGAGGCTTACTTTGGTGAGCAGCCATTGAATAGTGCCCGCCAACAGCAGGAATCGGATAGGTATGGGCAGGATGCCGAGATCCTTCATGTCGGGTCGATTGCGCAGTCGTCGGCGCCATGAACCGATTAAAGGACGAGAAACACGGTCTAGCAATTCGGTGACGATAAAGAACAGCGGAATACCCACCAATACGGCGAGCCACTCAAACAGTACGACACCGAAGAACCGGTTGTTGACCAGGAATGCGGGGAGGACCTTCTCTACGGATATGACATCGACTTCTTCATACAGAGCCGGAATGGCGGTGAGGGTCTCGCTGGAGAACAACCAGATGGGTCCGGGCTCTCCGTGACCGCGAATGACATGTTCGAGGGTGATGTCTACATTGCCGTCTTCTGTGCTGATCGTACCCACGAGTTCCTGGTCAGGCTTGGTCGAATTCGAGAGCGTGCCCTCAGGCTTATCGCTTAGCGCGTGAAGCCGAGCGGGCAGACGGCGGTCGAGCACGACGAAGAGTTGGTGGGCAAGATCTGCAGCGGCCTTGCCGCGAAGGCGAGTGTTCAGATAACGGGCGGCGGCTTCGTCGTCTCCGCTGCGAGCGGCAAGCAGAAACCCCAGGACCGTTCCTCGCGGGGTGGTGCGGCCCAGAGAGTCTGTGGGAATTTCGGCTTGGGGAGTAGTTGGTGTGGAAACCGTGGGGGCCTGGCTCAAAACCGGCAGGCAGAGCAAAAATGCCGCGCACAGCACGCAAGCCGCAGATCGCACGGGAAGTCCCTTCGCCTTGACAGACGAGTAAGGCAATCGCGAAGGCTGTCGGGGGTTCGCATTCATTGCAAACTTCGCAAGGTCCACTAGCGAATAACTTTCAATGTTTGTTGATTTTCGCGGCCGCGTCCGCCGCATCCTCAGAGGAATCCACATCTACTATCCTTCGCGGAAGCGACACGACTGACAACTGTCATTACTAACAGTGGAGTCTTGCCCATGGGTAGGAGCACCATTGGAAGGCTATTACTTTGACCACGCAAGTTCCCGGAACGTCGCACGCGCGTTTAGCAGTCTCGCCGGATACCTTTCAACATTCACCAAGAAATGCATGCCATTGTGCAGCGACAACGCAGCAGGGGCGGGTGCGCCATGAGATCAACGCAATGAGGTACCGCCATGAATAATCGCACTATAATTCTGGGTTTCATCGGCCTTTTTCTTACCACTCCTCTTTTTGGTCGCGACAAGACCGACGTGCTCGTCATGAAGAACGGCGACCACATGACATGTGAGGTCAAGGGTCTTGATAGCGGCGTCCTATATGTCAGTTTCGATTACATCGATGGCACAACCTCATTGGATTGGTCAAAAGTGGCCCGTTTGGAAAGCAAGCAGTCGTTCATCGTGAAAACAGAGGATGGCACAGTCTATTCAGGATTGATTCGGACTGCTGAGACAGTTGCCGGGCGGCCTGTAAAAATCGAGGTAATCGCGGACGAAGCGCATGAGGTAGTTCTTGAACGATCGAAAGATCATCTCCATGGCCGGAATCTCCGACAAGTTCTGGGAGCGCTTCAACGGCGACGTTAACTTCGGAATCAACTATTCCAAAGGCAATCAATCCACTCAGTTCTCTTTTGGCTCGCAAACGGATTACGTCCGGGAGCGTTGGAGCGCCGGCGTCAACTTCGACTCCAACCTTGCCTCCAGTACCGGTACCGAGGCCTCTACTCGAAACTCGCTGAACGGGAATTTAACTCCGGTTGATGCCACGAAACAACTGGTATTACGCGGGCGTGGCAAATCTTCTGCAGAGCTCTGAACAAGGGATCTCACATCAGAGCGGCGTCGGGGGCGGCGTGGGCAGATTTTTGAAAAACACCAACCGGACGAGCCTCGCCGTGCTCGGTGGGGTGGTTTGGCAGAGCACAACTTATAACCAGCCAGGCGTCACTTCGAACACTCAAAACGTTACTGGAGCACTGATCTATGGAAACCTCAAAGTCTTCCGATTCA
The DNA here is from genome assembly GCA_963782775.1 of uncultured Acidobacteriaceae bacterium. Classification (GTDB taxonomy): domain Bacteria; phylum Acidobacteriota; class Terriglobia; order Terriglobales; family Acidobacteriaceae; genus Telmatobacter. Next base: position 240,469 of record CAWALE010000008.1, on the reverse strand, counting down.
GCAAAACAAATTTCGACGTCACCGGCGTACTTATGCCTGCGCTCTCAGAACCTGGCCGCCTTTACTTCAATACGAACGCATCCTATTACGTGAAAATTTTCGGCGACCTGAAATGGAATGCCTCTTTCTATGGAAACTGGGACAATCGACCGCCGACGGGTCTCTCAGGAAGCGATTACGGAACGACTCTCAGGGCTTAGCTGGTCGTACGGTCTGAAATGATCGAAAGCCAGGACAGCTGGCCATGGAGTTAAGCGCAAACTGACGGAATCGGAACTGCGGACTGGCAGAACTGACAGTTCTCGGTCGGGTAGCGGACTTGGCATACTAGCGTAATCCACGATTGGCGACAGTCGAAAATCATCGGCGGGGGATCGTCGCGACGGAAACCGGAAATGCCGAAAGAGAAGTGAGATGGTCCTTAAGGCCAAGAGAGATGAAACTCCACCAGTCCAACCCTCTATGCCGTCGACGAAGCCATTGCGATTCCTGCGGGGAGTTGGAATTGCGACGGGATGGTTTGTTCTTGCGCTGCTCATCCTTTGGGCAACAGCCGCTATCTACATAGACTTTCGGATTGAGTCATTGCGTGTCCCATTGACGTTGATTTACGTCCTCGGAATCATCGCGATCCTCATCAAATTCAAGAGGATCCCGCTGGGCGGCGATCTTATGTCTCGTGAGCTTTTTTTGCGTTCTGCAATGGTGGCTCACTCTTAAGCCGACGAACAGCGGGAATTGGCAACCAGACGCCGATCGAACCGCATGGGCCGAAATTCACCGGAGACCAGGTCACGATTCACAACCTGCGCAACTGCGACTACCGCACCGAAACTGAGTACTCCAATTGCTGGAGCGATCGCACACGTCAATCTTTCACAAATCAAGGCCGCTGACTTCTTCTTGACGAACTGGGGACTGAGCTTTGCGAGCCACCCAATTGTCAGCTTTCAATTTGGAGACAATGAGCATATCGCGTTCTCCATTGAGGCGCGGTATAGACCTGGCCAGAAATACTCAACAATTCTAGGATTCTTTCGGCAATTCGGGCTGATCTTCATTGTGGCGGATGAGCGCGACCTGATTCGCTTGCGCACGAATTACCGCAAAGACGAGGAAGTATACATGTACCGCCTCCGAGCAGAAGCAAAAACCGCGCGAGAGATGTTCCTGACCTATGTCGACTATCTCAATAATCTGAACGAGCAATCCCGAGTGGTACAACGAAGTGACAAGAAACTGCACCACCACGCTCGACAAGCAGCTGGCCGCTGTCGCTGACAACCCTCAGCCCTGGAGCTACCAGTTCCTGTTGAATGGCTCACTGGATGAGTTGCTGTATGACCGGGGACGTCTGGTCAGCGGTGGGCTTCCATTTCGCAGAGTTGAAGCAACGCGAACATATCAATGCAGTGGCGCAATCGGCGAACCAGTCTCCTGATTTTTCCGCGCTGATTCGAGCCGGGACGGATCGGATTCTGAGCAATGATCGGATTCGAGATTCAAGAAACCGGAGTTCGCCATGAATCGCGTTCGTCCATTTGCAGTCTCTGGCTTTCACTCTTGCTTTCGATTGGTCGAGGATCGGCACTCACTCTGTTCGCTGTAATCGTGCTTTCTCCCTGGGGCTATTGCTCAGAGCGGACCGGCGGCTCCTCCAAAGAGAATGACAGTCGGAATTGCGCTCGAAGGCGGTGGCGCGCTGGGACTGGCCCACATCGGTGTGCTCAGGTGGTTTGAGCAGCACCACATTCCCATTGACTATCTCTCCGGAAACAGCATGGGCGGACTTGGTGGGAGGCTTGTATGCAACTGGCCACAGTCCCGACAAATCGAACGAACCGTCAAAAAAATGGACTGGCCGCTGCTGCTAGGAGGCGCAACCCCGTATGAAGATCTGTCTTTCCGCCGCAAAGAAGATGCACGCGAAGTTCAAAGCACTCTGGCCATCGGTTTCAAAAAAGGGGCATCGCTCCCATCCGGATTGAATGCCGGACATCAGATCAGCCTCCTCATTGACCGGGAAACGCTGCCTTACTCTGACGTGAAGTCATTTGATGACCTGCCGATCCCTTTCCGCTGCGTTGCCACCGACCTGGTTTCAGGAAAGGCGCATGTGTTCTCCACCGGTCCGATTGGTCTGGCGATGCGGTCGACCATGTCGCTGCCGGCAATCTTCGCTCCGGTCCGTGACGGAGACAATCTCTACGTGGATGGCGAGTTAGTAGACAACCTTCCGACCGATCTGGCGCGGTCGATGGGTCCGGACATCGTCATCGCGATTCATCTCCAGGTTTCTCCGACAACGGCGGATGACATTCAATCTCTCTTCGGCGTTCTCGGACGGTCAATCCAAATCAGTTCCGCAGCCTCGGAAGTTCGAGGCATGGAAGCTGCGGACATCGTTGTCAAAGTAGATGTTCAGAAATTTACAGCCCTCGACTTCAATCAGGCGGACGCACTCATTCAAAAAGGCATGGAAGCTGCGGAAGAGAAATCCAAAGTGCTGCAGCCCTATGCTCTCGATCAGGCGGAGTGGGACGAATACGTGGCCCGTCGCGACGCGCGCAAGAGAGGTCCGGTAGGTGCGCCGCAATTTATAAAAGTGGAAGGCAGTACACCTCGTGTGAACAAGAAGATCGAGACACTTCTTGAGCCGATGGTCAACAAGCCGATTGACACGGTAAAGCTCGATAAGAATCTCACCCTGTTGACCGGCGTGGGAAGTATTCTCAAGCGCATCCTATGGCATGACCGAGATTGGCCAGGAAACTGGCCTGCTGGTCGATGTCCGTGAGAGGAACAACGCGCCGCCGGTTTTGCAGATTGCCTTTGAGTGTGGATGGCACGCAGCCTGAGAACGTCACCTACACGTTGGGAGGTCGACTGACGTTTCTCGATGTCCTAGGATACGGCTCGGAATGGCGCACGGATTTTGCTGTTGGAAATACTTACGGAATTTCTTCGGAACTCTACAAGAGATTTACTCAAACCTCTAAGTGGTTCTTCTCTCCGCAGGTGCACGCGAGCAATTCGGGTCAATGGATCTATTCCTATACCAATCCGCAGGCTGACTATCGTATCGGAAGAGCGGGGGGCGGGATTGATGTTGGATATGCTATCGACCGATTCAGCGAAGTACGAGCCGGATATGAAATCGGCTATCTGGATGCAACGTTGAAGCTGGGTACTCCGCAGTTCTCCTCGGTAAAGGGCGAAGTGGGCGCTACGCGGTTTCGCTATCATCAACGATCACCTGGACGAGCCGATCGTTCCGTCCTCAGGCTATTTTGCGCAGACGCAATTTTCACTGGATGGATAAGAGCCCGGGAGCGCCCAATGCATTTCCAAGTCTGGAGATGAAAGGTCGAATTCTTCAAGCCGATCTCTGCCAGGGGTTCCCTCTTCCTGGTTGGCAAAGGGTGGGACTACCATGGGCTTCGAACAGACCGGCATTCCGCAGTATTTCCTCGGCGGAATACCGGGACTGCTTGCCTATGGCACGAATGAGGTGCGCGGGGATCAGTACTTCCTATTTTCGGCCGGGCTACATGCACCGCTTGTTGAGCCTTCCGCCGTTCTTGGGCGGCGGCGTTTATGGCGTGGCACTTTATGAGGTCGGGAAGATGTAAAACGCACCGGGCGTGAGCAAACTCCCCAATGGACGGCGCTGGCGGTATGATTGTGCGCACTGCGTTTGGGCCCGTATTCATTGGCGGAAGCGTAGGAGACACCGGACACGCCACGTGGTTCTTCTCTCTAGGTCATGTGTTCTAGCTTGCCGTAAATGCGAAGGGCGCAAGTTCTAGTTGCATGTGAATTTGCAACTATTGATTCGCCTGAGGGACGTTGCTCTGCGCGGTTTGATTGACGTGGCCGGGTTGAGCGTAATAGCCGCGGCGAGTTCTTACCGTGAGTTTGCCATGCCGTGGAGCAATCGCCTCAACGTGGACGACGCGATATCCGCCGAGGCTTGCTGACCGGGTAGAGCGGTAGCCGACTGTGTATTGATTGCGAATATCCCTGGCGACGTCAGAAGCGATCTCGTTAACTTCGGCGAGCGAGCGCGGGAAATATGCAAGGCCGCCCGTGTCATCGGAGAGAGTCTGCAACGCCTGGTGGGCCTGCTGGTATTCACGTGCATCGGCGTCGTAAAGCAAGCCAATCGAATAGACGACCGGGCCGCCGAGGTTCTGTACACGCTGGATTGCCTGCTGTTGGCTCAGTCTCGATGCGTTGTCTGCTCCGTCCGACACGATAAGGAGCACCTGCTTCGGAAGCTTCGTATTCTTTGCCAACTCATCCGCCGAGGCGGCGACGGCGTCATAGAGCGCCGTTGTTCCACGCGTATCGAAGTGCGCCAGTCCGCGATTGAGGGCGACGAGATCGGTCGTAAAGCCCTGGTCGAGATACGCGTGCTCATTGAAGTTCACGATGAATGCAGCATCCTGGCGATTGGAATCTTTCAGTAGATTCATTGCAGCCGCATTCACGGCGGTGCGTTTGTCGCGCATGGAACCGGAATTATCGATGAGAATGCCCATGGAGACGGGCTGATCCTGGTGTCTGAACGAACTGGTACGCTGGGGAACGTTATCTTCCCACACGCGGAAATCGTCGCGCGTGAGGTCTTCAACGGGGTGGCCCTTCTCGTCGACGACAGTGATGTTGAGAAGAACTTCGTCAACATCCTGATGCAGGGTGTAAATCCCATCCTGTCCCTTTTGCAGTTCTACCGACTTGGATGGAGTATCGACAGTTGCCGAAGCGGATTCCGGAACCTCGGCATCTGGCGAAGGGACCGGATCGCGATCCAACGAAAGGTTGGGCTGGATCTCTGGCCGCCGCGGATCGGTTGTGACGGACGGAATTGTCGTATTGAAGACGCGGCGCGGACGGCTGCGCTGGTGCATTAACTTGAGCGACCAAAAACGATGCGGGAGGAAACCGGACCGCCAATGTCGAGGAGGCTTTCCCATCGGGGTAGCCTCGCAGACATCAGTCTGAATCTGGACATAGGTCGACTCGGATCGCAGCAACACATCTCACAATTAGATGCGCCCGCAAGCGCGAACGTAAAAATGAGAACCCAAATTCTTTGCATTCAAGGGATTTTCTGAATCAGAAACTCATAATGAGGAACTGCCTTGTCTGCTTCCTATGCTCAATTGCGCTGAATTAGCTCGCCTTAGTGCAGGTGGAAGTCAACATTTACAATGATCTGCACAGCTACGGGATGCCCCTGATACGTGGCAGGCTTGAACTTGTACTGCTGGACTGCCTCAATGGCTTTTTCATCGAGACCCATGCCCAGATGCCGTGTGATGTGGATGTTCTGCGGATTGCCGTTGGCATCGACAATCAGTTGCAGGGCCACACTTCCTTGAAAATTGGACTGGCGCGCTTGGTCTGAAAACTCAGGTTGAACCGAATGAATGACCACGGGCGCGCTGACTCCGCCACCGACGTTCATCAGACCGCCGCCATATCCGCCACCGCTTCCTGGGCCGGAGCCGATGCCGCGACCGGCACCGAGCCCGCCGCCCAATCCATGGCCGAATCCCGAACCGCTGCCGCTGCCTTGTGAAGCGAGCTTGATCTGGGGCGAATCGGGCGCGCCAAGGTCCAGCATCTTCGGATCGTCTGGAATTTTAACCGGCGTGGTCGGTTCGACAGCGAGTTTCGGGTGTTCGAGCCTCGCCAGTTGAGGTGCATTCATCTGCACCTTCGCAACCTCCGGAGCACGGCCCTTTGTTGGTTCAACGATTTGATGCGCGCCACCGCCGCCACCACCACCTGTCTTCGCGGCCACCGGCAAAATCTTTGGTGGCGGAGGGGCGGGAGCGAAGAGTTTGAAATCGACATGTGCCGTCGTCGTGACAGGCGCAACAACAGTGTGAATCTGCATACCCAGCCAGAGCACAAGACTGATCAAACCTGCATGGACAATGGCCGAGATAATGCGCGATTTCGGACTTCGCTGCTTGAGAGCCGCATCGAGATTCCCAAATGTCGGCACCGAAGAGGGCATGGGAATCGGGCGCGAGGGCACCAGGTAAAGTGCGTCAGCTTCTTCAGCATCACTGTCGAGCAGATCAATGGCCAGTGATGAAGAGTTGTAGGAATACGATTGGCGAACTGCGAACGGCCTTATTTTAGAGCTCGATTTTCGCGTTCTCGGTTCAAAGTCTCCCATAGTTTATTGCGCCGAATATGAGGCAATCGGCCCCCCCCTTTTCTTGGTCAGTCGAACCAAAATTGGCTTCCAGATTGAAACGACCTCACTGCTTCGGCTCTCTTACCCAATGGCCCGAAGTGCTAAATGATTCACCAAATTCCCTTATCGCTTCCGGTGATCTTCTGTCCCACGAGCGCCGCAGTAGCAAGCCACGGCAAAAGGCTCAGGCGCGCGCCGCTATGGAGTTGCCGTCGCCGAATCACGCCGGCCAATTGCGACCCGTAGAGCATTGCCGACTGCGGCAAAATCGGGACCCGCAGGAAATCTTTCGCAAAGTAGACTTCCTTCCCGTTGAAACGCGCTGACAATATCACCCACTCTGGAATTTCCAGGGGGATGCCTCGATAGCGACAAGCGTAATCAGAAACAATTGCAAGATATGTTGCCACGCCTTCCCAGATGCCTGCCCTGGTTGCGGCAGCCTGCAAGTCGTCTGTAATCGATGCTTCCGCTCTCGACAAGAAGCGAACTGTCGATGATGTCGCAAAGACGAAAATAGAAGTGCCGATACATGCGCTGCAGCGTCGAGATCATAAGCCGGTCGGAGATGGAGGGCACACGAAACTGCAGCTCGCCAACGGTGACGCAACGCGATCGCTCGATGAGCGAAGAAGCAATAGCAAACTGTTCGCCTGTCTGCCCAAGGCGTCCAATATGGATTTCGACAAGCTCCGGCAATCCCGGAACAATGAAATTCCACTTGCAGGCAAGCCGGTCGCCCCAGCTGCGAGATGCAACGCGTGCATCAAACTCCGCTTCCATCAGACGGATCACATCGTCCGGCTTGGCAGAAGTGTACAGGTCTAGATCACTTCCGAGATCAGGCAGGTGATCGAGAGATTTGATTACGGCCACCGGAAGCTGATGCTGCGCGAAAGCGGTGCATATGCATGAAAGATGTGTGAGCGCCGTATCGATGCGAGTTTCCTCCGCCGAAAGGCAGACATCTGCCCACGCTAAGCGAACATCGTCGCCCGCCTTGCGAGCAAGCTCTTTGAAGACTCCAATCCCCCGCATCAGAACGTGGTTGGTTTCAGCCAGGGCCGCGAGGCTGTCAAATTCCGGTCGTGTCAGCTGCCCGAGGTCCCGCTCCAACTCTGCGTAGGATCCTCCCGTGGAGGTCTTCACCGCCTCGGGGGGAAGAAGAAGGCGAGAGAGGCGATTCAGCGATTTGTGGGCGATAAGCAGTTCTGACATTTGCGAATATTCTCGATTACGGTTGAGGCGCTTGCAGTTGGTCAGGAGGCGTCGTCGCCGGTGGTTTCTGCGGCTCATTCGGTTGGCTGGGAGAGATTGAACCACCGCGAGGCGTCAGCTCGACAGGGCCCGTCTGGCGACGCCTCTGCTGGCTGTAGGCATCAATTGCGTTGTCGACTTTCTCATTGCTGTCGGTTGCGACCACGCCCAGGCTCTGACCTTCGGCTGAAAGCTGGGTCGCGAATCCAACCCGGGAACCTGCGTTGTTGGCCTTCTGCGCTTTTCCGTAGTAGAACTGCGCAGTCTCCAAGTCGCCGTCTCTTTCCGCTACATACGCCGCGGTTATTGAGAGTGAAGGCACTGGTTGGGTCAAGTGAATATGCGCGAAGGAAGTCTTCGCGTGCAGAAGCCCAGTCGTTCTGGTTGACCGCGAACACACCGCGGATCGTCAACATGACTGCCTGAGCTTCCGCGGGTCCGGCGTTGCGGATACGGCGTGCAAGCCGATTCCCACTCGCAGCCGCCATCTCGCTCACAGATTTTCCGCGCCACGCCTGGTCCAGCGTTACCGCCGCCGGCTCGGAGGAGTTGGAGGCGGCAGCAGCACGGTAATAGCGAAGGGCGCTGTCGATATCGCCTGTTGCTTCGCTGGCGACACCAAGATTGTTGAGTGTGAATGCATTTTGTGGGGCAAGCGGAAGAATCTGCTTGAGGAGTGCAACGGCTTCGAAACCACGATTCTGCGCAAGCAATCGCATTGCCTGGATGTTCGTCCGGTTCACACGGATCGGCACGTCCTGCAAGTTGATCAAGGCATCGCGCATCGGCTTGCCTTCCAGGTGTTCAACATTGCTGAGATCGATGCTTGCGTTCGAGCCCTGCTCGGCCGCCAATGCGTAGAATTTATTGGCGCGCTCAAGGTCCCCCTCAAGCTCTGATACATAACCAAGATTATTCAGCGTAAAGGGGTCCGCGGGGTCATAGAGATAAGCTTTGTAGAAAAGCGACTCAGCACCACGGTAGTCATGTTTCTTAACAGCTTCTACGCCCTTGCGATTAAGGCGCTGAACTGGAGTTAACTCGCTCCTCCGTGGTATTTTGATGACCTTTACGTCGCCGCCCGCCGCAGGCGAAAGGGTGGGACCGGCCAGGATCCCAGCGCATGCAAGCAGCGTGAAATATCGATGTGCCAACCCGCTCTCCTAGCCTTCTGTTGAGTTCGAGCCCGCGATACGACAGGGCATACTCGCACTTTTGTTTAGATGCTCAATCGTCATCCGTGTTGCCCTGTCTGGAAAACGATCCGGAAGCGACCATCGAATTCCACAAAAAGCTCATCTAATTGGTTGTCTGATAAACCGCAAATTACAGGTGTGGAATATGAAACGAGTTCTTGGAGTCGCTCTGGCCGCCACAATTGTCCTCTCGGCTCAAATGGCAATCCACGCGCAGGGGAAGGAGAAGGTTGCAGTCGACCCGGATTTGGCTGACACGAGCACCGTCCACAATCTATCTGCAATACCGCCTTTGCCGCCTGGAAAGAGCACGATTCTGGGCGGGGCTATACGTGATGTTGATCCGGTGCTGGATCGTTTCACACTGAGGATCATCGGCGAAAAGCCTTTGAAAATTCTCTTTGATGAGCGAACGCAGGTTTTCGTAGATGGCAAGAAGATTCCGCTGCGCGATCTGCGGGCGAGTGACCATGCATCCATCCAGACGACGCTTGACGGAACCTCGATCTTCGCTATCAGCGTGCATATTCTGTCACAGGCACAACAAGGGGAATATCGCGGCGAGGTTCTCAGTTACGACCCATCGACGGGAGATCTGCAACTCGTCGGTGGTCACGGAGGGGAGCCAATCCGGGTAACGGTTTCAAGCGATACCAAGTTCTCGCGCAAGGGGCAGGGAAGTTTCACATCTGCGCAGTCGGGGCCCTCCGACCTGCAAAGAGGCTCATTGGTGTCGATTCAATTCGAACCCGATGGAAAAGGCCGCGGATCGGCAACCAACGTTACAGTTCTGGCAACACCGGGATCCCAGTTCGTATTCAGCGGGAATCTGATCGCGCTCGATATGCATGCCGGTACCATGGTCGTTCTCGATCCCAAAGACAATCAGAGCTATCAGATTCAGTTCAATTCCGGCACCATGGCTACTTTCCCAAATGTCCATCCGGGACAGCGCGTGCGGGTGGTTACCGAATACGATGGAACCCACTACTTGGCGCACGAGGTGTCGGCCTACTAGCACCCACCTGAAGTTGGGAATTGCACGTGATTCACCGCGAGCTTTGCCCTACCGGGGCAGTTGGCGGCGCAAAGCTCGTCGGATTGCATGGGTCGGTGGCGAACCCGCCGGCAGAAGCTGGCGCAGGCGGTGTCGGGGGTGTCTGCCACGGAACCTTGGTGAAGTCGAAGAAGTCCAGCAGATTTGGCTGCGCAGCATCGCGGGCGGTTAAATGAGCTGAGTTCCCGATGAAGCGATTCTCGACAAACTTGATCACCGCGGTGTGATCCATGGGCGCGTGTGAGACGTAGTGCCGCCGCGTGAATGGCGATATGACGATGTTCGGCGACCGGAAACCCAGCTGCGCTGCGAAACCTTGAACTGCCGCGGCATCTGCGGGGTTGGCGCCGGGATCGATGGCGGAAAGATCGCAATGAATTGTGGGGATGCCGCCGGCCGGCAAGCACGGGTTGAATCCATCCGGATTGACTGCAATCTGCGAGATGTCGGCGATTGACCCGATATTCGTGTCGGTGAAATCGTTGGAGTGTCCTGGAACCGGCGGTACGTGATCGTAGGGGCCGCCGCCTTCGTCGTAGCCGAGGAAGAAGACGGAGTCAGACCACGAAGGGCTCGACATGAATGAGTTGATGATATTCGCCACTTGAGCCTGCCCCGCCAGAATGGATTGGCCTGAACCGGGATGCTCATCGTTGTTACCATAACCCGCCTCGATGAACGCGAAGCTCGGCAGCGTTCCGTTCGTGAGATCAGTGAAGTAAGTGGAGAGAGGCGCAATGTGATTTGTATCGATGCAGAACGAATTGGTGGAATCACCAACTACGCTGGAAGGCTGGGTTGGAGGTGTGCACGCTGCGCCGGTTGGGTTTTCATAGACGAATTGAGTTGAATAGCTGAGCGTGGCAAAATCGGTGGCGGGGAATTCAGCAGATGCCGAAGTATCACAGTCGTCGTTACCAGCCAAACAAAGTCCCTGGGTGACTGTGTAGTAGATCTTCCAGGAAACATTAGCCTGTTGAAGCTCCTGGAAAATGTTTGGTATATCCAGTTGCGGAAGATGATCGTTACCACCAGGATCCTTGACCAGGCCTTGTGTTGTGCCGCCTGTGAAGGTTGCAATCCGATTGGTGATGCTCTTGCTTGACACGGGAGAGAACCAGCGATCGGAGATCGCAAACTGCGAAGCCATGTAGTAGTAGTAGTTAAGAAAATCCTGATCGTAATAGCCCATGGCGCGCTGGCCGGCGAGATCGGTAAAGTCGCCGGAGCATGTTGCACCAGATGCCGCGCAGCTCTTTGCGTATCCCTCAGCGTTATGAACAAAGCCATCCATCAGAATTTGGCGAGAAGGCAGAAAATCAAATCGGTTGACATCGCCGTAACTCGCGAGCCAATCGGAGCTTTCATCGTCAACGCACGTGCTGGTGAATTTGAAAAGTGGGAATGAGGTGCCTTCGTCGTTGACGTTGCTGATTGAGCCGAGCTTGTCGTCAATGCCGTCGACTTCGTAGTCGATGCCATCATCTCCGATGTTCCAATTATTCGCTTTGCGATACGGATTGAGCATACCGAAGTAATTGTCAAAGGAGTGATTCTCCTGGAGCATGAAGATGACATGCTTGATCGATTGAAGCGTAGCAGGCGGTTCAACGGTGACCGTTGCGGTCGCCGTTTCACTACCCCCGGCGTTAGTCGCCGTCGCGGTGTATGTTGTGGTCGCGGTTGGACTGACGGACTGCGTTCCTCCCGTCGGCTGCAGTGTATAGGAACTGCCATCTGTCCCTGTGACTGTAAGCTGGGTAGCATTTGTCGCGGTCACAGTGAGCATCGAAGAGGAACCGCTGGTTATCGTGGAAGGAGTAGCTGTGATGTTCACCGTCGCCTGGACGATCGAAACCGTGACGATTGCGGTTGCGGCGGCGCTGCCTTTGCTGTTTGTCGCAGTCGCAGTATAGGTCGTGGTCGCCGCTGGCTTGACTAATTGAGTTCCGCCCGTCGTGCCAAGGTTATACGTCAATCCGTCGCTGCCAGTGATTGTCACTTGCGTTGCCTGGGTTGCAACCACGGTGAGTGTGGCTGTTTGACCCAAGGCTATTGAAGTGGGATCCGCCGTCAGGGTGATCGTCGGAGCCTTGAGAACGTTGCTGCCTACGAATAACTCGCATGCTGAAAGAAGAAAGCAGAGAGCTGTGAATGAAGAGCCGAGAAGTAGACGAGAAATCTGGCTGCGCATGCGCTCCGTTGACAAGGGTGCTCTCCTTCTTCATTCAGGGACAGGAACCCATCCCGGTTAATACGCCTGGGGTCTCTGATCGTTTGTTGCCAATTAGCCTCTCCGCAACGTTTTAGACGAATCTACGTCGCTGGCGCATCCTACAAATCCGGGTGTTCGTCGATCATGAGATAGTCGTCAATTTCCTCTGGAAGCAAATGAGGAACTGCTTCGCGTTGATGTTGAGAAATGAACGCCGACTGTGCGATTGATCCGTTGGTTTGACCATTCACATGAGTTGGAATGCTCCACGGGATGCGCGACGGTGTGAATCCGCCATCTTTCAAGATCGCTCTCTTGGCCTGGTGGAGTCTGAACCAGCGTAGGTAGTTTTGAATGACATTCGTCATCGTCATTTGAACGCCAGCAGAAAAGTTCTGGGCTGCCATTTGTTGCTGCAGTGCGGGGGATCGCAAAATCCGGATGAGTTGTTCTGCGAGATGATTGGCATTGCCCACGTCGTAAAAACGCACGGCCATTCCTTCGTCAGTTGCCATACCACGGAAATCGTCAATATCTGCGCAGACGATTGGTATGCCATATTCACACGCCTGATGGGCAGGGCCACTGGAACCCGTTGCCGAGTCGTAAGGCAAAACCAGGACCGACGTGGATTGGAACAGCTCCGGGATTTCATCTTCCGCGACATAGCCGCGAAACTCGATTGGCAGGCTAGGGTCTTGAGCATCGCGGATGGACTCCCAGTATCCCGCCCTGGTGTGATGATTGGCGCCGGCCACAACGAGCTTTGCGTTCGGCACTTTTTCGAGCACCAGCGGGAACGCCTCCATGAGGGTTTCGAGTCTTTTGTAGGTCCCCCAGTGGCCTATGGCAAGAATGCGCTGGTGAGGATTGCCGCGCTTGGTAAAATCCGGCGGCGCGGGTGCAGAGGCGAAGGTTCCGTGGGTGCCGAGTAGAACATTCTGCGCGGCATATTTTGTCACAAGCGTTCGGTGGTATCCGGGAAGCAGCACCGAAACGGAGTTGGCGCGGAGCAGAGCGCGTGTAGCTACATCGGTGCCGACGCGATAAAGACGCTCGAGGCGCACGCCAGCGGCTGCAAAGTCTACATGTTCGATAATGTGATGCAGTGTAATGTGCGTGTAAAAACCCGCAGCGCGCACCAAGGCTGGGGCAGACAAGCCCGCAAATGCCGCAAACGGATTCTCGGGCGTCGCGAAGCTCGAAAAGACGAGATTGAACCAGACGACGTCGGGCTTCAGTTTCCGAATGGTATTGACAAGACGCCAAGGCGTCGACAACGAACCGAATTTCCAGCAGCGAATGACGTTGAACCCAGGCAGTTCGGCCTTGGGGTCGACCTTTAGCGGTTGGCCGTTCTCGTCGGTTGCAAAGTCATAGCTGGTCAACTCATCGCCAAGGATGGTTAGCTCTACGTCAGGATTGCTGTTGAGTTCCTTCGCGATGTGGAAGGCGTATTCGTTCAGCTGCCGCCCACTCGGAGGAAACGTCGCTACCAGGCAAATCTTCATTTATTACTGCCCCTAAAAGATGCTTATCTGGAAATAAGGCCTCAACTGCTGATTCTGGGCTCCGCTGAAATTGAAGAACGTCTCTGACTGGAGACCTGCGGAGAAGCGAATGGGGTATTGCAAAACAACCGACCCGGAGTCGTCATGAAACTTACGTCGGAACGGCCTCGCGTATGAGACTGAGAATCCGTTTTGGGTTGCGTCGTAAACGTGGTAATTCCGTGTGTCTGAGAATGCACTTGAGGCCTGGAAATTCCAGTTCCGCCATGGAGAGTAATCGACTGAAACCGCAGGGCGGAGGTTTTGCGCGGTTCCAGCGGCTCCTCCCACCACGCGCCACGCGCGAAGGTATTCAACCATTCCCCGTAACTGAAGTCGCTCGGAAAACCTGTGCTCGAGACCAATGTATGACGACGTGTAGTAGTCTTCGGTGTTTTCTGGAGTGAAGAGCTGGTCGCTGGCTCCCCAGCCGGTGATGAGGGCTGTTTTCCCCCAAGGGGCTCCCACGCGAAAAGCCAGCGCACCGGTCAAGCTACGGGAATGTTGATTGGTCTCTGTGAATGGGCCGCTCTCGCGGATGAGGAACCCGGTGGCAGAGATCGCGTTGAAGAAGGAACTGGTGTTCATGTAGATAAACATTCGAAAGAGATTCTGATCCATCTGGGTCGGGACGATGGAATCACGGCGAATGGTCGTCTGGATGCCGCCACTGAAGCCCACGACGTTTGCTCCGAGATTCACAGTCGGGTTGAGCGAAAAATTCAGAGTGTAATCGGTCGTATTGCGATTTTGGATCGAGTTCGTCGCCGGAACGGAGATCTCACCGCGCTGGTTACGGACTTGAAAGAAACCACCCGGCTCGGGGAGTTTCCCGACGTGAAGATGGAAGGCGGTCGTGAATTGAGTCTGGAGCGAAGAGCGTGGCGGAGGAAGCTGGGAAGTATCCGACGGTGGAACCGGAAACGGAGCGTCCAACTTTGCATCCAGAACATAAACCGTTGTGTCCTCAAAGAGAGGATTCATTAGGAACTCGGAAAGCACGCTTACTTTGGGAGTGATACGCAGGCCTTCGTTGGCACCGGCCTGGAGCAGGCTGTTCGCCGCAGCCTGATCTTCACCCTCGGCATCAGCGGCTTGTGCAAACGCCGTCAAAGCCTGCACATTGTGATGCTGCTGGCGATAGACGTTTGCCTGCGCCAGAAGATACTGATAGTCCGGGGCGCTGTCCGCTTCGACTTTGATCGCAGCAAGTTCGGCATTTGCCTTTGCTGTCTCTCCCAGGGCCAAATAGTTGTTTGCCATGCCGATGCGCACTTTGATATCGGGAGCACCCGCCGCTTTTGCACGCTGAATGTAAGTCTGCGACAAACGATAATCATGTATCGAGCGGAAGATATCCGCGGCCTCGACATACTGGCCGCTGCTTGGTGGCAACGAGCTGCCTGCGGTGGCTTCCATCAATGCGAGTGCAATTTCTCTCTGCGCATCTTCGTCGCGACCTTGCTGTGCCATGGTCTGCGCGATCGCCAGACGAACTGTGACGCGGTTGCTCTGGGGAATCTCCAGAGCCTTCCGGAAGCGTTCCATTGCCGCATTCTGCTCGCCGAGCGTTCCCAGAGCCACACCGGTCGAAACAAAGGTCGCGCTCTGTACGGATTCATCGAAAGGGCCTTGCGGCGGAGGGGCAGCCTGAGCCTGCGCTTCTGCGAGCTGGACATAGTGGAAAGTCTGATCACGTTCTCCTAGGTTGGCATAGGAACGCGCAAGCATTGCGGAAATACCGGGGTCTTCAGGCGAATGGCGTTCTGCTGTTTGTAGCTCTGTGATCGCTTCATGGTAGCGTCGGGCAGAGAACAGAGTGTTCGCGAGTCCAAGGTGAAGTGCCGGGTCGTCGGGCGTGAACTTCAAGGCCGCCTTGTATTCCGCAGCGGCTTTGGCAAGCATGTCTTGGCGTCCGAATGCCGTTGCGCGAATGACATGCACATTCCTGGAATCGCCCATCAGCTGTTCCGCCAGGTCGGCATGGCGAATGGCTGCTGAAGGTTTATGAAGGTCCAGACTGGCATAAGCGAGCCCGAGATGAGCCTCGCCATCCTTCGGGTCTCTCTTCAACGCCGCTTCAAAGTCTGACGCGGCTGCGGCGGGCCTGTGCAGATCGTTGAGCATGTAGCCGCGATTTACATAAGCCGTGACGACGTCGGGATCGCGGTTAATCGTCTCGGTAAAGTCCCGTTCCGCCTTTTCGGACTGATTCTGGTGCTTGTGGACGTACCCCAACAGAAGCGGAATATCCGGCTCTTTTGAAAGAACGGTCTCATACTGCTGTGCGAGTGCCTGCAGTTCGTCCCACTTTCCAAGGTGCAGCAGATCGTAGCCGAGATAAACCACAACGTCGCGATCGTGCGGCATCGCTTTCAATGCCTGCCGGCCGATTTGCTCTGATTGCTGGTAATCACCCTTGAAGGTCAGATAGCGCTCCTGTTCACGGAGCAAAAGGGGCTCGTGTGCCATATCAGGCGTAGCCCGATCAAGCCATTTGCCTGCTAAGGGGAGATCATGAGCTTCAATCGCGGCGTTCATTCCGCCGGCAATCACGAGAGCATTTTTCGGAGCCAACTCGTACGCCTTGGCGTAAGAAGCCTCGGCTGGCTTGAAATGGCGGCGCGAGGTATACAAATCACCGAGTGCCAGGTACGGAACGTAGAGATTCGGATCGACTTGCGCGAGACGCTGGAAATATTTTTCAGCATCTCCATCATGTCCTGCTGCTCGCGAGGCGTACCCAAGGGATATGAGTGCGAAACGGTTCTTAGAGTCAATCGCAAGAATTTTTTTGTATGTGGCGATCGCCTCTTCAGGGCGCCCGAGCTTCATCAGCACATCGCCGCTCAGCTGGAGGCCGTTTGGATCGTGGGCTGCGATCACGAGCGCTTCTTGCACGTCTGCAAGTGCACCGTCGAAATCACCGGATGCCAATTTGATTTGCGCGCGCAGACGTAAGAACGGAGCGCGGCTGGAACCCTGTTCATTGATCTTGCTGATCTGCGCCTGGGCGATCTCCACCTGGTGTTTCGCCGCTGAGTCATCCCGTTGAGCTCGATAAAGTTCAGCGAGATCCATATGAAGCTGAATTCCATGAGGGGTCCCTCTGCAGCTTCGGCAGGCAGGCTCGCAATTGCAGCGTTGTACTCTTGCACAGCCTCCGCATCCTGATCTTGCGTGCGAGCAATCTCGCCGCGGATTGCGTGCAGGCGGTAATAGTTGGAATCGATTCCTTCAGCGCGCTGCAGGAATGGTTGAGCGCGCTCGATCTCTCCAGCAGCAACCTGGGCCTGTGCAGCCGACAACTGCAAGCTCATATCCTTCGGCAATTCGTCTGCTGCTTTGCCATACAAGCGTGCTGATTCGTCGGGCTTGCCGTCGAGTTGATAGGTGTAAGCAAGTTCCGCCGTGACATCTGGTTTCGGATTGCGAATCGATTTCAGAGCAGCAATCGCTTCAGGATATTTGCCTACCGCCCTGAAGAATCCGGCTAGCGATCGTTGAACCTCGGGATTGTCCGGTGCTCGCTTTCTGGCGGCGTCAAGATATTTGTTTGCCAGATCCATCTTCTTTTGATGTTCGTAACAGATGGCCATCAAAAGCTCTGACCGTGCATCGGGGTGGGCGCGCTCTGCGCGGCTCAGCGCATCGAGTGCGGAGGTGTAATCGCCGGCCCGCATGTACAGATCACCGAGCACCAACGCATCATTGGCGCGTCGGGGATCGGAGGCCAGCACTTGCTTCAGCAGTCGGACTGCGTCATCATTGCGTCCCATTGCGCTGTACGTCTGCGCGAGTCCCGAGAGCCCTTCAAGCGAAGAGGGGCTAAGCTTCAAGCCGCGAGAATACGCATCCTCCGACAGTTGATACTTCGCGTTGAGACGCGCGGCGTAGCCGAGCAGAAACCACAACTGCGGATCATTTGGAGCTGATTGCGCCGCGCGCTGGGCATACTCTAACGCGTGTACGCGATCACCCCTTTCTAGCGCTTGCTGGGCGGCGCGCCCTATTCGGGCATTTTCGATGTTTGATCCCCAGCCGAGGGTAGATTGCCCATTACTTTGACCGTTACTTTGCTGAGGTGCTGTCGGCTTGGATGTTTCGGGACCAACTTGATATGTCTGCGCAGGCGTCGTGCAAGCCCCTGAGATGATTGCCGCGAGGCAAGCAATATTTACACACCTATATATGTCTTTCAAGGGTTCACCTAGTCCGCTCGTTAACTGCAAGAGTTCACACAGCCGCGAACTCACGGTTATCCATTTGATTCAGGAATTGTTCACAACGTTGGCTGATCGCGGCGTTTAGCACACAGCTTGCCAGAATGTGTTGTAAAGGTGTGTTGATTTTCGTGAGCAAATGCAACCAGTGATTAGTGTTTGTGAATCAAAGCCCATTGAACGATACCCGAATCTTGTTACCCAAATCTTGTTCATGTAGTTCATTTGAGGGCAAACCGCAGCCAGGTGTTTCCGAACTGACAAATCCTGAGAGGTACCTGTGCAGAAGTCTGAAGCTATCTCAC
The DNA here is from genome assembly GCA_963782775.1 of uncultured Acidobacteriaceae bacterium. Taxonomy (GTDB): domain Bacteria; phylum Acidobacteriota; class Terriglobia; order Terriglobales; family Acidobacteriaceae; genus Telmatobacter. Next base: position 222,449 of record CAWALE010000008.1, on the reverse strand, counting down.
AATACAGACGGCCGATTCCGCTTACGCTCATCCTGCTAGCGGTGATGATGGTTCATCTGCCGCTGCTGTTGATGAAATTGCCGCTGAAGTCGTACGACACGAATTTCCATATTTTGTTCGCCTCGCATTATGTTTCTCACTGGTTTGATCCGTGGAATACAAAGTGGTACGCAGGGTTTTCGCAGGCCACCTATCCGCCCTTGCCTCAGCAGTGGGTCGCAGTCGCATCGCATGTTCTGGGGCTTGACTACGCTTACATGGCGGTGCAGTTCGTAGCCATCCTGTTGCTCGCTGTCGGAGTTTATCGATTTTCTTTGCTGTGGATCACGCCAAGGGCGGCTTCGTTTGCCGCTCTCGCCAGCGTATTTCTTGGTTCTGAAAGCTTCCTTGTATATTCCGCCGGGCAATTGGGCACGACCGCTGCAGCGCCGATTTACCTGAATGCTCTGCCGTTCCTGTTCGAATGGATCCGATTCGGGAGATGGCGGGCATTTATCAAAGCGACGGTACTTTTTACAGCCGCCGCTGCCGCACACCACGCGACTTTGCTCTTCGGCTCGTTCTTTTTCGCCCTGCCAGTCGTCGCGCTTGCGCTGATGGACCGTGACGAAGGGCAACAGTCTTCGACGGCGGCCGTTGTCATTCGGACGCTCAGCATAACCATCCTGGTTGGAGCCTTGATCGGAGCTGTGTTACTCCCATTCTGGATTGCGTTGATTCACTATCCCGTGACGCAAGCTCCCATTCCTCATCCCAGCCGCGCGAATTACATTCTGAGTCCGCAGTGGGGAGTTAACTATTTCGTCGTGCCGTATGGCGCCCTTATGCTGGTGCTTCCGTTCATCTTCCTTCGCGGATCCGCGGTGACAAGGCTCCGTCCCCTGATGTTTGGGTTCTGGCTTGCTTTTCTAGTGGGACTTGGGGGGACGACTCCGGTGGGCCACATCGTGCTGGGGCGCGCGTTTGATGTGCTCACCATGGAACGTTTCAGCTACTGGGCGACCTTGCTCGCATTGCCCTTTGTGGGACTGCTCGCCGCCGAACTTGTTGACCGATTCAAAACGCCGGCGATTGTAGGTCTCAGTATTCTGGCTGCATTCTCTTGTGCATTGGCCGTGGGATGGGCTACGTATCGTCCTGCTGACGCCGAGGATTTCAAAGTCGATTCGGTGGCAGCGTGGCTGAATCGTGACGGCCACGATCAGTATCGTTACGTGACACTCGGTTTCGGTAACAAGATTGCGCGACTTGCAATGATGACCGATGCCGGCAGCGTCGATGGCGAATGGAATTCAGGCCGTATGTTACCTGAACTTACCAAGAATGGCGCCGGCGCACTCACAAGTTCGAAATACTTTGGCAAGAGCGGCATTGATGCGTTACGCGCCATGCTGGAACATGCAGACCACTACGGGTTGAAATGGGTGTTCGTTCGCGATCATTACTACGATCCCTTGTTGTCGTTTGCCGGTTGGCGGCCGGTGGACAGCGTGGAGAGCAGCACAATTACCGTTTGGAGCAAGGACGGCGTGCCGCCGGCTACTCCGTTGAATGCTCCCCAGATTCCTCCGCACTGGCAGGGAATGATGTGGGGTCTTTTACCGATTGGTAGCAGTATCCTTGCGCTGCTGGTGCTATTGATTCCGGAAAGAAAGCCTTTGGAGAGCCGCATCTCTTTCCCTTCCCCGGCGGAAGAAGAGCTGGTATCGGGGAGGTTGGCATCGTGAGTAATGGACGTCTACTTGCGGTTTCACTTGCGGGTGCAACAGTTGGCCTGGTGGCGATCGGCACCTTGTGGCCGAATGCTTCGGCTGCCGCGTATGCCGGCGGCGAGAGTTTCGTGCAGGCCTCCTCAACCCCAGAAGCGGCGGTTCAAAACCTGGGTGCGGAGATCCGCGCGCAAGCTTGGAACAAGGCCTACTCCAGCCTCGCAAACAAGGCGGAGTTTACGGAATCCGAATTCAGACGTGACTTAACGAGCTACTATCCAGACCTGCGAACCTATGCAACACTGAGCAGCTTCGAGGTGCAGCCGCTTCACGCGACAGATTCGGACGCGAATGTCCGGCTGAAGATGCATTGGTCAACTGTAGTTGGAACCTCTCTAAACGAGCGCGAATTGCACGTAGTGAGGAACGGCAGCGAGTGGCGTGTGGAATGGCCGATTCAAAAGCAAGCTGTTGTTCCACCGCAGGTGATCCCGGTGAACTATTTGCGCTGGGACGTAATTAACCGCACCGTTGGCGACGATTGGGGAGCCCAGGATGTTGAAGCGCCTCGCGTTCGAATCGTCGACATGCATCCTGTGCAGAGAGCCGAAGGGTTGGTTCTTGTAGGCGAACTTCTCAATGAAGATGTGGTACCAGCATATGTCTCGGTCACGGCAACTTTGTTGTCGAAGGATCAAAAGCCAATCGAGACAGAAGGCAGTTTTGACGCGATCTCGCATCAACTTCTTCCCAAGCAGGTCACGCCGTTTCTCATTCGCTTCCCGAACGTGTCGCTCGCTGACGTCGGAAGCGTGCGCATGAATCCATTTTCGACACTGGTGCCTGCTTCTGCCGATCCAGTGATCGCAATCGAGAATGAGAAATTGAATCCGGCGCCGGACGCTTCTCTTACAGGCCAACTCACAAACCAGAGTGGCCAGATTGCAAATGTGGCGCATGTGCTTGGAACGTTCTATGACAAATCAGGGCAGGTGGTTTGGGTCGGCGATCAGTATATTGACCATGCGCTTTTGCCTCAGACGCCGGTCGCCTTCAACATTCACATTCCTCAAGACCTCGCGAAAAGAGTGAGTAGCGAGCGAACTGTGGTTTCAACCTACACATTCGGAGGCGCCCAATGAGAGCGACATTCTCGCTACTGTTGGGTGGTCTTGCTTTAAGCGTGCCAGCGGTCCTTGCACAAACCGGTGGTCTCAAACTCCCGCAGAAGCTCGAGGCTGGTTCTGCGTTTTCCATTGAATCCAGTGGAAGCGGAAAGGGCACCCTCTACATTGTCGGACCGGGCCAGGTGATCAAGCGTGAGGTGCAGTTGGGCGAAGCCGCATGGTTTCCCGCGGGTTCTCTTTACAATGCCGGACACTACACGGTAGTTGTCACGTCCGCCTCTTCAAGCCAGACCGATTCAATCGATGTGCTTCCGGCAAAAAAGCCGGCGGATATCACTTTCATCGCAAAACCATCGCGACTTCCGGTAGCTTTGCAAGGCGGCATCACCGGAACGGCCTACGTCTTTGACAGCTATCAGAATCTAATTACTGCGCCATTACCGGTGTCGTTTGAACTATCGAGCAAGTCGTCTCAGACGCAGACGCGCACGATGGAGACGCGTAACGGTGCAGCCTGGACACAGATGGATTCGACACCGCACGAGGCAAAAGATCAGTTTGTTGCACGCGTTGGCGATGTTTCGAGCACTCGCGTTGTCGGCCAGGTGCCCGGTGATCCCTGTAGCTTAAAAATGAACGCCAGATCAGCAGGGAACAAGGTCCAATTGCAAACGGATCCTGTGCGCGATTGCAATGGGAACGCTGTACCGGACGGCACGATTGTGACCTTCACAGCATCGTACAATGACACAAAATCAACGGTGGATGTGCCGCTGAAGCAGGGTATAGCAAAGGTGGAGCTGCCTGCGCACCGCGGCGCGACGATCTCTGTCGCGAGTGGTGTCGTGCTCGGCAACCAGATTCGGTGGGAGCAATGAGCATCTTGAAGTCACTCGTGCTGATCTCCGCCGTTGGCACAGCAATGTCGGCCCTCGCAGGCGAGCAGTCAGCCATCCGCGTCAGGCCTCCGAATCTGCAGGGACCGAGACCGTTGCAGGAGCAAACCGCCAAAGCCGCAATCCAGGATTATCTAGATTCATGGACCAGCTTGAGCAATGCTTTGCAACAAAATCGGCCGGAATTGCTTGACCGGGACTTCATTGGCGCCGCCAAAGACAAGCTTGCGAGCACCATCAAAGAGCAAACGGCCGCCGGTGTTCATGCTGTCTACCACGATCGCTCGCACGACTTGCAGATTCTGTTTTACTCGCCCGAAGGGCTCTCGATCGAATTAGCCGATACGGTTGAATACGATGTGCAAGTGTTCGATCGCGACAAGTCAATCGGAACCGAGCAAGTTCGCACCCGATACATTGTGGTTCTGACCCCAACCGAAACACGTTGGCGGGTACGTATCTTCCAATCGCAGTCGGAGTGAGTTCTACATCCAGCGCATCTAAGAATGCGGTGCTTTACTGCTGTATTGCTCGAATTGGAACGTGAACGTGAAAGGAGAAACACAGAATGCGAATTCCCAGGAGCTAATATGATCTCAATAGTCATACCGATCTATAACGAAGAGGAACTGATTGAACGACTGAACGATGCAGTCGCAACTGCCTTGAAGGGGGTTGTGGATGATTGGGAGGTTGTCTACGTTAACGATGGCTCAACCGATTCCTCTCTCGAGCTGCTGAAGCGTCTGCAAGCTGTAGATTCGCATGTGGTCGTAGTTGAGCTATCGCGCAACTGGGGTCACATGGGAGCAATTTCAGCCGGACTTCAATCTGCTCGGGGCCGAGCCGTAATCCTGATGGATGGTGATTTCCAGGATCCGCCGCAGGTGCTTCCGCGCATGATTGACGCCTGGCGCAATGGCGCCGAGGTTGTGGTGGGAGTGAGGCGCAGCCGACAGGAAAGCCGGAAGCTTCTGGCCGCGCTTTTCCCCTTGTTCTATCGCGTGCTTGGAACGCTTTCCGATTACCCGATTCCTTTGAATGCTGGAATTTTCAGCCTGATGGATCGTAAAGCTGTCGATTCAATTGTGGCCCTGCGTGAGAGGAATCGTTATCTTCCTGGTCTTCGTGCATGGGTCGGCTACAAAAACACCATCGTCTACTACGATAGACAGGACCGCGCGGGCGGTGATGGGAAGTTGTCCTTCATTAGCCGGATCAAGTACGCGATGGATGCAATTACCAGCTTCAGCTACAAGCCACTGCGGCTTAGCTTTGGCCTGTTTGGCTTTACGACGCTTATGTCAGTGCTTCTGGCCTTCTGCATGATTCCCGCATCGAGCGTGGTAGCGACAACGGGATTTGGGCTGGCAAGTGCAGTGTTCTTCGTCGGAGGTCTTCTACTGCTCTCTGTGGGGATTCTTGGGGAGTATGTCGGACGAGTCTACGATGAAGTGCGCAATCGGCCGCTCTCTCTCATCAGCCAGGTTTACCGACCGCAGGTTACGATCGAGACGGACGCTGGAACTATAGAAGTGCCTGTTGGCAGTTATGGCGTGGCGAACGGAAGCCTCGCGATTCAGGCCGCCAAATATCAGGAGCAGGATGCTGCTTAAGGTATTTGCCTAAGCTGGCGGACCCCATTGCGTTGCAATGGGGTCTCATTTTTGTTGTTGAGTGCATTCGCGGCGGCGGTGTAAATGGGCAGTGTGGAAGCGGTGAGGCTCTGGCTAACGGACAGGAGGGGCTGGGGGTAATGTCGATGCGGTTGTCGGAATGGGCTGTGTTCCAGTACCGCAAGTGGGGATGCCATGCTCAATCGCTGTTCCCTCTTCATAGTCATTCCATGTCTCAAGCATGACGAATGGTGGCGGCTGATCCGGAGGGAATTCTTTCCGCCAGAAGTTGAATGTTTCGGTAAACGTCTGACCGCACCGAGCGGCAATGTGTCGGTTGAGTCCCCAGGACGCCTTGCTGTCATCAAAAGTGGACCAGGCTCCGCCGACAATTAGCTTATCTGGATATTTGGTCCTCATCTTTTGGTAGAAGTCGCTCAGATATTGCTCGCCCCAATTACTGCCGTCCTGCGTCCAACCCTTTTCGCCCGGATTGATCCAGGCGTAGAAACCATCAAAGGCGTTTGCGTATTGGCCCGGAAGATTCTCCTGAATGAGAAGCGGAGCGGGATTCCATTGGTTGACGACTGCCCGCACTTTGTCCCAGTCAGTATGGCCACCTTTCGGAAAGATAAAGATCAAAGGCCGTCCATCAAACGTTAGATACGCTTGACGACCTTTTGCTTTTTCCGACAAATAGGCCTCGTGGAACATGGTGAAATCGGCAATCGCCACGTCAGTCGCGTCGTCTTCCTGGTTGGTTTCGTCGTACATCATGGCCACCTTGAAGTTGTTCCTGGCGGCAGCACTCTGCATTTCGGCGTAGCTGCGATCGATGAATGGCTCACGATCGCCATACCAATCGACGACAAAAGCCGTGATTCCCATTGCCTTTGCGGCTTTGATCTGGTGATCGATGACGTCGGGATCTTGCGAGGAATAGCCGACGGAGATGTGCCTCGGGTGTCCAAACCATGCCTCGTACAGCGCGATAACCTGCGGCGAAGCCCCAATCGCACGGTACTTCAACCGGGTCGGTGCATCCGACGCAGGAGTCAAGCACCCGTGTGGCGCGAAGAAAAAGAGAAGAACTGAAATAGCTAAACGATTCAGCATCGATATTGGAATTAGAAGCCGTAATCCGCTCACCGGTTGTCAGAATGCCCGCGGAGCAGCCATGAGGTTGTTTTGCGCATCCGAATAATAGAGGCTGCCTCAAGAACTTAGCTGCAAAAACCACATGGATAGCCAGCCCTCTTGTAAAACCGATTGGAGAATCATTCATAGTGGTGACTTCTGTTGTTCCGCCCAGGAAGACTCTGCAGGCTCGCATTGTTTCCGGAAGTATCGTTTTGCTTTCGGGATCGGGGCTGAACACTGGAATCAACCTTGCGTATAACATCGCGGTTGCGCGTTACCTGGGGCCGAAGGGCTTCGGACACGCTACGGTCATCTACACCATTCTCGTCCTGCTTTCAGCCGTCACGTTGTCCTTCCAGATCATTGCCTCAAAATTCATCGCGCAACAGGAATCGCGCGAAAACAAGACCGCCGTCTATCGGCTCTTTCACCGTTTCTCGTGGGGATGTGGGGTATTCGTTGGTCTGTTGCTTGTAGCGTTTCAGGGGGGGATTTCGGATTACCTGAACTTGCCTGATCCGAGATTGGTTAGCCTGATTGCTATTGGTGCCGCGTTTTACGTTCCCCTGGGAGCGCGCAGAGGATTTATACAGGGAACGTGCGGCTTCCGGAACCTGGCCATCAATCTTGTGGTCGAGCAGGTGGTCAGACTGGGTGGGTCGCTTGCGCTGATAGCGCTTGGTTTCGGCCTCTATGGAGTAATCGCTGCGAATTCCGCAGCGATCGCGATCGCTTATTACACCGCTCGGGTAAAGCTCTACGGTAACCTAAAAAACCCGCTGAGGTTCTCGCACGCTACTCGCGAGATGTTCCAGGCAACAATCTTCTTCGCCGGCCAAATGGTCATCAATAACTGCGGCATCGTGCTTGTGAATCACTTCTTTCTCGCTCGCGAGGCAGGATTTTATGCCGCCGTCGCAATGGTCGGGCGCGTGATCTTTTCATTTTCGCAGGCAGTTGTGAATTCAACGTTCCCGCTTGTTGCCGGAACCAGCAATGAAGAGAGAAGGGATCTGCGGGTTATTGCAACGTCGCTTGGCATGGTATTCGGAGTCGGCGTTGCGATCTCAATTGGATTGTGCATTGCCCCGGCAGAGCTTTGGACGCATCTGTTTGGGGCTGACTTCTCGATCGCAGGGAGATACAACCTGCCTTACTTGCTCGCGCTTTACGCGCTTGCCACGGTTGTTTACTCTCTTGCCGCGGTCGTCATTACTTTCGAGATGTCTTACAAAATTGCAAATACCAGTTGGGTGCAGCTGGCGTTCAGCGGCGTTCTCATCGGAGCGATCTGCGAATTTCATTCTTCACTGCGCGAGGTGGTGCTGGTTCAGCTCGTACTGATGGGAATTCTGTTTGTCTTCATCGCTGTTCCATTTCTGATCAATTCACTGACCGACCCGAAAGATATTCTGCAATCTGGCAGCTATCGTCCTATTCGTCTCATTCGCCGAATCTCTGAAGATGCTGCAATTGCCGAATTCTTGAAAAGCGACTTTCACGGCCCCGCGTTTCGCGCGTATCAAAACTCGTTTAATGAAATCGTCATGTCGCCGAATCTCGAAAACCCTGACGAAAACGCAAAGCGCCGGGCACTCTTCTTCATCCGACATCTGTATCTGTGGAGAGAAATCCCAACCGACACAGAGTGGTTCGAAGTCGAGATAACAGCGGATGATCTCGCAAATGTTCGGATGTTCCCGCGAGCGCAATGGCGCAAGGTGGCGAATGGAAGGTTCTCAACTCTGGATATCGCAGAAGGAATGCGCAAAGGGCAAGACCGCCTCGATTCAGGCTTTGTCGCAAAAATTCAGGCGATCGGTCGTCGCTTCGATGCTGAAGAACCCGAACTTGGCGCTGTGTTGCTGATCGGAGTCAACGAGGGGGAGCCGCTCACCGTTCTCGACGGAAACCACCGTTTGATGGCCGCAATTTTGAGGTCGCATGGGGCCACACACAGACTTCGGTTTATCTGTGGGCTTTCTCCGCGCATGACCGAGTGTTGCTGGTACCGAACCAACCTTATGACGCTTTTTCGCTATGCGAGGAACGTTCTTACTCATTCGAGTCGTAACCCCGCGGCAGAACTTGCCCGGATGCTTTAAAGGCAATACTTTCCTTCTTTTGTCTGGACAGTGCCTGTTAGAAAGATCGGTTTGAGACGAATCGGACATCTTAGAGATTGAGGGATTAGAAACGATGAGGGAACACAGACAACCCATTGCGGTCAGAACGCTGCCGGAGCAACTAGATGCAAGCCACCAAAGGGCTCTCTACCGCGAGCTTGAGAATTGCATTAATGTTGATCGGCCTGCCCTTGTACTGGATTGCTCCAGGCTTTGCAGGCTAGACGACGGTGCAAGTCACTTTCTTCTGTGCTGCCTGGAAGAAGCCATCAAACGAAATGGCGACGTTCGACTTGCGGCCTTGCGCTCGGAAGCCAGCAAGGTTTTCCGATCCACCGGCCTCGATCATCTCTTTCAGGCCTTCGACAGCGTCGCTGAAGCGATCGAGAGTTTTCGCCTGCCGATGCTTGGCCTCGTGCAACGAGAACAGTCCGTTGCAAATCAGCGTCCAGCTCGGGACAACGCAGCTTAGTAAGAGGAATCAATATGACGACAGGAAGTAGAACCGCCTCTCGAGATGGACGAGAGTTCGTATGGACCTATTGCATTCGATGGGTCGCGTGCAGTTTGATAACGATCCTGACGCTGCAAGGGACAGTTGCGGCCGCGCAGCAGGAGCCCACACGTCAGCAACAGGCTCCTGTCCCATCATCGCAATCGCAAACGCCGACAACACAGCAGGCGATGAGCGCTCCTCCGATGATGCCTGCCGATACAACATCAGATACGGATCTGAATTCCTTGCCATCCGCGCCGACGCCACAATCTCCGGCTACGGAACAACAAGCGCCAGCGCAGCAGCAGGCGACTCCGCAGGAGCCGGTGGGCACAGCTGCAGCCCCATACGAGAAGCCTACGGGTGTTCCAGGTTCGAGTCCCGCCGGTGCGGTCATCGCGCCGGCGAAGCAACGACGCGTGCGCGCCATTGCTATCAGGGTTGGGATCGTCATCGCGGCTGGGGCTGCTGTAGGCGCAGTCGTTGGTCTTTCACGAGCTAGTCACAGCTCGCCTTAGTAAGCAGAAGTTTCGCAGGACTAGCGGAGAGAAAAATGCGTGGTTTGCGTAACAGCAGCCGAGTGGGGGTAGTGAGTTTTTCAGGGGTTGATGGAGCTGGGAAGAGTACGCAGATCGAACGCCTCTGTGAACATCTCAAGGAGCGAGGTCTGCGGATTCGGCTCTTTCGCTTTTGGGATGATGTCGCACGGTTGAAAACGTTTCGTGAAGGAGCAGGGCATAAGATCTTCAAAGGCGACAAGGGGATCGGTACCCCTGAGGCGCCAATCAACCGGCAGGATAAGAACGTCGGTGGCTGGCCAATGACGTGGTTCCGTTACTTTCTGTATTTGATCGATGCGATTTCTCTACGAAGAGTATTCAGGAAGGCCCTTCTGAGCGAGGTTGACTTCATCATCTTCGATCGATACACATACGATGAACTTGCAAATCTCGACTTGAGCCACCCCTTCACTCGAGCCTATGCGAGTATGATCATGCTTCTTATTCCGAGGCCCGACATCAGCTTCGTGCTGGACGCGGATCCAGAAGCAGCCCGTGCGAGAAAGCCGGAGTATCCGATCGAATTCGTCCACCTGAATCGTCGAGCTTATATGGAGTTGAATCGAATGTTCGGGGGCTTTACGATCATTGCTCCGATGGGAATTGACGAAGCACATCAAGAAGTGAAAATGAAGACACGAAGCAGTTTTGTGTCGAAGGAAATGGGAAGCCGTTTCGGCTTGACCCAAAAAGCGCAACCGGATGGCTCACACACAGGGCCGGCGCTCTCGTGAAACTTGATGATGTAGGAGGCCCGCCGAATCACAGCGGGCCAATCTTGTAGCGATCGACTGGACGTTACCACCTGTAAATCGTCAAATCATCCACGATCACGTTCGCGGAACCGCTGCCGCTAGTTGCGCCGTCAAGCTGCACATTTACAAGAAGCGTTGGCGCCCATCCCAGATTGTACGCACCCAGGACTGTCATATTGATTCCATGTTGGACCCCATCGAGCGTGACTGATTTATAGGTAATCCAACCTGTATCGTTGCGGGAGTAGCTGAGCTGTATGTGATGCCATGTATTCGTGGACCAGCTGCGAACATTGCATGGCACCGACGAATGCGCCCAAGTGACGTTAGGTGACCAGGTTGTTCCTTTGTTGACGCTGACATCCCAGGTGTTTGTCCATCCATCGCATTGCATCCCGTAGATCACCGTTTGACCGCCGGACAAAACCTGGTTCAGGTCTAACTCAAGGTTGACTAGGCCACTATTCGGGCTGGGAATGAAGACCCAGGTGTCAAAGATAAAGTTCGAGGCTGATTCGTCGTCTCCGAAGGAAGTGCTATACCGTTGGCCTCCGTAGTACGAGTAGCTCATTGAGAACTTGCGCGCCGCTCCACTGCGCGATGGTGAACTGGTCGTGGCCGACCAACCACTCGAGCTTCCAGGAGTCCCGTAGTCATGGACTGATGTCCAACCGCCGAAACTCTGAATGCTGCTCACACTTCTTGCGTAAGACGGAACGAGAGAAGACGCACCAACAGTAATGGCGACATCGGTGACGCATGCTGCCCCAGAGGCGCCCCATGCCTTCACATGCAGTATGTGACCTCCGGCAGCGGCGGATACAGTCGTGGTAATTGCAGGAGCATTGAAGACCGCAGTGTAAGTACTGCTATCGAGCGAGTAGCCGGTGGCGCTCACCTGCTGCCCCGAGCAAAGAGATGTATAGGCGGAAAGACTGAATGGAGAACTAACATGGCTGTTGTTTGCGGGAGCATTGACGATAACTCCTGCAAATGAGGGAATCGCGATTGAGCCGAAGATAAATACGGCGATAAGCAGCTTCTTCAAGATCTTCATAAGTACCTTCTGCTGTCGAGAAATGGTTTTCGCTTGATTGAGTTCCGAGCGAGAGCGATCTTCGCCCGCTTTCGTGCCTTCTCTCGCACAGAACATTTCGCGCTCTTGTGGAAGAGTTCTGGTAGGTCAAATTGTGATGGGCTGTTCTGAGATACAGGGCGGACAATCGCCTGAGAGTACTACCCAGCAACCTCTTTGTTCAACCATAGGCAGCCTGCAGGGTTCTCGGCCTGCTGGCAGTCAATCAGCGGCAAGGTTTGGCGTTTCCTGGAACTGTAGAGGTCATACCGTTGCATTGCTCAACCACAGCTCAATTCCAAACAATCTTTCTCGGTGAGGCAACCATTCTGGAAATCGTTAGACAAAATATTTCACGTTTGACTTCTTCCGACAACCTATTTTGAAAGCGAAAGTTAAGGGCTGTTTCGGGACCTGAATATTCGTGAAATTACTACCCGCTTGCCATTAAGATCCGGTAAGAATTACGCAATTACTCGGTCCTCCAACCGATTTCTGGTTCATATCTTGGGATGGCCCGGCTGCTTCATATTCGCAAAAGGCCAAAAGGGGCTTGGTAAGCATCCAAATCTCTCACAAAGTTCCGTGCCCCGAAAAGGCGATCGCCTCAGTGGACGCATCTTATGTATGCAGTGCGAATCGCTGATGTTCCCAATGAAGGCGAAAGAGGTAAGCGTAATGCGAAAGGCGATTGTGAAAAAGGAGCGGGGTCTTCCGCTAATTGTGCTCACATTTGGTTTTCTTGCTCTCTCGGCGAGCCAGGTGAATGCAGCGTCTTGTTCTACGCAGTCGCAGATGCCCCCGCAGCAACGAGACAGTCTTGCGAATCAAGCTCGGGCAATGATCGCAATCGTGCAGAGTGGAGACGTTGCGGGATTACGCGCCAAAACGCTCCCGGCAATTGCATCGGACTTCGATGGCATTGCTTCGTCAGTAACGAGTCTTAGACCCATGGTGCAGAACGCGACCATAACGGTGGATAACGTGTACGCGCTCGATGCCTCAAAAGATCAGGCTGGAGCAGAGCGAACCCAATTCTTCTGTGGCTCTCCGATTGTCGTGCTTACATTCAACGGAATACCCCCCGGCATGTACGCACTGGCGATTCTGCACGCGACGGGTGTGCCGAAGCCGCAACAGATTTCGATTATTCTTGCCAGCACGGCTGGGAATCAGTGGCAGTTAGCGGGCTTCTATGCCAAGCCGATGGTCGAGGGCGATCACGACGGACTTTGGTATTGGGTCTCCGCACGCAAGTACGCGGAGACAAAGTCGAATTGGGCTGCGTGGCTCTATTACCGTATAGCCGAGGAATTGCTGAGCCCGTTGGATTTTCTGTCGAGTCCAAATCTGCAGAAGTTGCAGTTGGAGGCCGAAAAAGCTCGTCCTGGAGATTTTCCAGGAACGACTCCGATGATCCTTACTGCGCAGGGTTTGACCTTCGATATCACTGCGATCAATACCACAACCGAGTTTGGCGGGCTTGACCTCGATCTTCATTACACACCGAACCCGACGCAAGCGGCGCAGCTTCGAACGCCCGCTTCAGCACGGGCACAGGTTTCTTCCGTAATGGCAGCGCTGGTTCAACAACACCCGGAATTGAAGCAGGCGTTTCACGGCATCTGGGCGCATGCAGATCAGGGAAATGCAAATCTTTTCGCATTGGAATTACCGATGGATCAGATTTCGCCAGGACCGTAGACCATCCGGAAGACCGTGCTCAGTTCAGCCCTGGCAATTGTGATGTGATCTCATCGATGCGGCCAGTAGTGGAATCTACTCGTCATCCCCGATCGGCATTCCCGGAGGAGCTTCAACGGGCTTCGCGGGTACGAACTTGTCCGGGTCGCGCTCGAACCTCTCAATCCGATCGATAAGCGCTGCACGATGGATCGCCTCGGCCAAATCCTGCGGCGCCGGAGTAGAGGTCCACTGCTTGAGAATGTCGCGAATATGCCAGTGCGCGATGGCTCGCACCTGGCTTGAAGCTGACGGATTGACGGCCAGCGCCAGCATCGCTTCTACCGCGCGAAACTCCACTGCGCGCTCCACCTCTGAAGACATGCTGTGACCGGACTCGGGGCGCTCGGCGACAGTCGACGAAATCGATTCAAGCATAACCCGCAGCGACGGCGAGGCCGGAACCCGCATATGGTATTCAACGATTCGGCTGGCGCGTGCTGGGTCCAGCAGGACCGTGAGAGTCAGGTCCGCAGCCGATTCGGCGGCAGCGATCGGATCGAAAGTCAGCCCCGTACGTGAAGGAAACGATTCTCGCGTGCGCGGATAACCCGGTGGAACCGGGGGCAACAGCCGAAGAATCGACTCCGGCAGCGTCAGCGTCTCGGGTTTCAGCGTCTTCAGCACGGCGTCAATTGCTTTCTTCTGCCGCGCAGGATCAAAGACCGTGGGATTTGCGAGACCGTCGCCACGCAAGTTGTAGCGATAATCGAGCCCGCTGATTTCCTTGATCGCAGCCTCAGTCTGGTAACGGTGAAACAGGTAAAGCGGAACCAGGCTCTGCTCCAGTTGCGCCATCGGCGTGCCCGGCTTGATCGCGTTTTCACCGAAATTCTTCAGCGCTGCCGCACGCACTGCAAGCACACGATCCAGCTCCGCCGCGGGATCGTTGCCGTTATCCCACAAATGTGCGCGGGGATGCGCAGAGCCGAATGGCCGTGCGTCCTCGTCTGTGATGAAAACCTGACCCGCATGATCGGCATCAGTGAGAATCTTGTCGAGCGCAGTCCTCTGCTCGCCGGCGGTCGTGTGCGCGCCGAATTCGCGATAGCCATAGTTAACGGCCACCTTGTCCCAATCACCGATACCGGTTGCATATGCGTGCGACACATCGACATGCCCATTGCTATCGAGCGTAATGTACGGGTGCGGGTAGTCCATCACGCTGTCGCCCTGCTTTACCGTGGATGCCGCAAAGTTGTGCGCCAGCCCGAGGGTGTGCCCAGTTTCGTGTGCCGACAATTGCCGAATGCGTGCCAGCACCATCTGCAGCATCGGATTGTCTGCGGGTTTGGTCGCCCCGCCTGAAGTCGAGTCCCCATAAGGAGACAAGAGTGCTTCCGCAATCAGATAGTCCTGGCGAGCGCGCAAAGACCCTAGCGTCACGTTGCCCTTGATGATTTCACCGGTGCGTGGATCTGCGATGGCCCCACCATAACTCCACCCGCGTGTGTAGCGGTGCACCCATTGGATGATGTTGTAGCGGACATCCATGGGGTCGGCGCCGTCGGGAAGAAGGTCCACGCGAAAGGTTCCCTTTGCCCACCCTGCGGCCTCAAATGCCTGGTCCCACCAGCGTGCGCCCTCAACCAGTGCGGTACGAACCGGCTCCGGCGCGCCGCGATCCACGTAGTACTGGATAGGCGCAACAGGTTTGCAGTCGGCGGCGCAATTGGGATCCTGCTTGATAAGGCGGTGGCGAATGATGAAAAGTTGATCGAGCGGCTCGCCCAGCGGGGCAGTGTAGTCGCGATAGCTGGCCGGGAAATAGCCAGCGCGTGGATTGAATCGACGCGACACAAAGCCCGGGGGAGGTAATTCGATAAACGACGTTCGTTCGCGCACTGTCATCGCGTGCGGGTCTGGCGTAACGTCGGCGACAAACTCACCTTTGGGTGGAGCATCTGTCGTGAACGTGAGCTCAGCCTCGACTTCAGTGTTCTTTGGGAATGCCTTCGTGTTGTCGAGCGCAATTGCCGACCGCGATGCGTCAACGCGATACGTGCCTTGCTTTAGATTCGTCAGCCGATCTGCTACACCGTGTCCATCGTGCAAGAAGAAATCTGTGGCATCCACCAGCACTGAGCCATCTGACGACTCCGCGGCAACTGTAAATCCCCACAATACAGACTGGGCGAACGATTGCGTGACCGCCAGTTGTTCATTCGCATCGTTGCTTGACGAACGAAATGCGAGATTCGGTTGGACCAGCAGCACCTTGGGTCCACTGCGCTCAAATCGAACAATGCGTCCCTCTGTTACCTGCCCGCGGTCGAGGCCCAGATCATTCGATCCCGTACCGAAGGGCAATGAAGTCGCGTAGATGAAATCGGAACTCCTGCCATCCGTTCCGGGGAGGCGAATCTCGAGGTAAAGCTTCCCAGTTCGTGCGTCCCAGTCAAGCGGAATGAAGCCATCGAGGTGCTTCATTCCGGCTGTCTTTTCGTGAATGCTTGGCGGAGCCGTCGGCTCACCCGGTGCGGCTGCCGGTTTCGCACTTTGCGCCAACGTGAGAAGGGGGATGAGCAGCAGGGCCAGGAAGGGAATCTTGAGCATGTCTCCTTCTATCACGGCTCGGCGAAGCGCCGAGTGAGATTTCAAACCAGTTGAAAAAGCCCTCGCCACGAAGCCCGCGAAAGCCCCGATGATCGTTAGCAGGATTCTATTCAGAAGAGGAGCCAACCTTGCCTAACGCATATCTGCGAGATTCACCGGGTCCATATCAGCATAGTCCTGGTTCTCCCCGCCCATACCCCAGCAGAATTTGTAAGCCTGGGTACCCACACCGGCATGAATAGACCATCCTGGTGAAACCAAGGCCTCGCGGTCGGCAACCACAATATGTCGCGTCTCTTCGGCCGGCCCCATCAAATGGAAGACACGCGCGCTTTCTGCGACGTCGAAGTAAAAGTAGACCTCAGACCGACGCATGTGAGTGTGCGCAGGCATCGTGTTCCAGGTGCTGCCTTCATGCAGATGAGTTACACCCATCACGAGCTGACAGCTCTTCACGCCAGCCATGTGAATGTACTTATAAATCGTGCGCCGATTGGATTGCGCGGAGCTTCCGATTTCCGTCGGCTGCGCATCTTCCTTCTTGACGACCGTCACAGGGTAAGGCGTGTGCGCGGGATAGCTCAGGAGATAAAAGACTGCCGGAGTGTCCTTCGACTTCGATTCAAAACGAATCTCGGGGTTGTTACGCCCGATGTAGATCAAATCAAGGTTCTGGAGCGGGTACGAAGAGTTTCCGACATGAACGAGGCCCTCGCCGCCGATATTCAGCGCCCCAAGCTCTCGCCGTTCCGTGAAGGATGCTGCCCTTAGCTCGGGACTGCTCTCCAACGCAATCGGTCGATCCAATGGAGATGCGATTCCAACTACTGCCCTGTCAAGATCGACATACGTGAGATGAATTCCTCCGGGGCGCGAAAGGCCGTTGATAAGAAATGACTCACGAAGCTCTTGAGTTGTCATGCGCGGATAGCGAACGGGATCGGAGATCAAAAGGGTCTTCATGGATGGCACGACTCAGGCGAGGAATTCGCGTACTTCCTTTAGCTCACTTCCGGTCTATCATACGCAGCCTTGAACGCCATCAGAATATTTATGCTTCGTTCCGGCCATCAGAATCAAAAGGGACTGACCTGGGGGTCACTTCGATGAGCCAGGACTCTTCCGGTTGTTCAAATCGAGTGGAGTGTGAAGACAGTAATCTCAGGGCGGCAATCGAAGCGGAAAGGCACTCCCACGCTACCAATGCCGCGATTCACGTAAAGCTTCGTCTTCCCCAACTGGAATAGTCCCTCAACGTATTTGCGCCCTAGGGGTGGAAGACGGAGGGGACCAACGAAGGGAAGGCAAATCTGGCCGCCGTGTGTGTGGCCGCTCAGCATGAGAGAAACAGCCTGACCCGCCGGGTGCCTCTGCAACTCATCGACATAATCTGGTGCGTGACACATCAGCAGGATTGGCTCGGTGGCGATATTTCGAATGGAAGGCGGAATTGCCA
Source organism: uncultured Acidobacteriaceae bacterium (assembly GCA_963782775.1). Lineage (GTDB taxonomy): Bacteria > Acidobacteriota > Terriglobia > Terriglobales > Acidobacteriaceae > Telmatobacter. The sequence goes on along the minus strand of CAWALE010000008.1, from coordinate 205,194 downwards.
GGTTAGCGTCCGGCTGCCCGCAAACCGGATCATCGAGCCCGGCGAGCCAGATGCGTCCTGCGCCACGCTCTAACGGAAGGTACGAGTTTCGAAGGAGGATGATGCCGTTGAATTGAAGCGCATCGCCAACGTGGTGTTCGCCTGCCCAAATATCATGATTTCCAAAGATGGCGTATCGCTGTTTGCATTCGAGCTGGCCCAGCAGCTTGCCGCACTGCCACGCCGCTTCGACCGTGAGGCGGTGTGGCAGCACCTCTGAACTGACATAGTCGCCCGTAAGCAGGACCACGTCGGGACGAGCCCGGTTGATTTCATCGATGGCTTCCCGCAAGAGAAACGGTTCGGTGAACTCGTCCAGATGGATGTCGCTTAGTTGGGCAACTTTCAACCCGTCAAAATCAGGCGGCAGGCGATTGATCCCGATGTCCTTGTGGACGACTTCGAGCCAATGCCGCTCTACCTCGCCCGCATACAGCGCAAGGCCGCCAGCGCCGTATAGTGCTCCTACAAGGAAAGAACGCCTTGAGACCTGCTGGTTGAAGGCGGCCGAAGATATCCCCATGCGTTGTTAACCGACCTTATGGCATTTTGCGCTGGCCCGTTGAAAGGTCGGTAAATCCTCGACCAATTCTCGCAATTGCGCTCTCTTTTTTTGATGCAGATTCAAGGACGGAGTGTGTCTGTTCCCAACGAGAGCCGCTTACGGCCGGACATTCATTTGCAGAATGCGGAAACCGCGTTGGTTTGAAGAGAGTTACTCGAAACGAGATTGCAAGAATGAGAGTGCGGAGCGGGGTGATGACGCCTTACACTTGAGAGCAACGATGCGCAATCCAACAGCAATCTTCATCCGCCTGGCTACGGTCCCGCTCTGTGCAACGCTTCTCTGTTCTCCGTTTCCGGGCATTTCGGCTGCCACCCCGGTTGGGGCGTCGCCTTCTTCTGGGGTTGCGGCAAATGGGTCCGAGGCACGTGCAGCACGCGCGTATCAGGCCGCGGTTCAGCAGGGGCCTCTCGCGGTGCAGGCCTTTTTAGCGGATTTTCCCAAAGGGGCCGATCTGCACTTCCACCTCGGAGCGGGCGTATACGCTGAGACGCTGATCCGCGTGGCTGCCGAGGACAAGGTATGCATCGATCCCGCGAAGCTGGATTTTGCGCGCAACGAATCCGGAAAGGTAGTGAAAGAGCCCTGCGCACCGCCTCTGATTCCGGCGAGTTCATTAAACGGAAGCAGTCTGACTCCGGCGCAACAGAGTTTGTATGACCGTGTGGTCGACGCGTTCTCGATGCGCAACTTCGTGCCGACGCCCAGCTACAGCGGGCACGATCAATTCTTTTCTACGTTTGATCGCTTTGGCGGGCTGGACAAAAGCCATACGGGCCTGTGGCTCGATGAGATTACCAGGCGTTCCGACGCCGAGAACAACCAATACCTTGAGCTGATGGAAACTCCGAGCTTCGGGCATGCGGCGCGGATTGCGCATGAATTGGGATTCAATCCAGACCTTGCGCAGATGCGGCAGGCGTTGCTGGATCATGGGCTGCGGGATGAAATCGCGACGGACCGCAAGGAAATTAAGTCGGCGATTGATTCGCGCAATGAGATTCAGCATTGCGGAACGGCGCAGGCTGCGAGTGCATGCCGGGTGCAGGTGCGTTTTATTTACCAGGTTCTGCGCGCGTTTTCTCCCGAGCAGGTATTCGCGCAGACATTGCTGGGATTTGAGACGGTGCAGCAGGCGATCGAACAAGGTTCAGATGATTGGGTCGGCATCAACTTCGTGCAGCCGGAAGACTACATGGTCGCGATGCGTGACTACTCGCTGCACATGAAGATGGTGGAGTATCTGCACGGTCTTTATCCAAAGGTGCACATTACGCTGCATGCGGGCGAACTCGCACCGGGCATGGTTCCACCGGAAGGCATGAAGTTTCATGTCCGCCAGGCAGTGGAGATCGGTCATGCGGAGCGCATTGGGCACGGTGTGGATGCGATGTATGAGAACGATGCTGCCGGACTATTGAAAGAGATGGCGAAGAAGCATGTGATGGTCGAGATCAACCTGAGCTCGAATGAGGGAATTCTCGGAATCACGGGCAACAAGCACCCATTCGAGTACTATCGCGCAGCACACGTGCCGGTAGCGCTCTCAACGGATGACCAGGGCGTGAGCCGCATTGAACTAACTCATGAATATGTGAGAGCGGCGAATGACTACCATCTGAGCTACGCAGATCTGAAGCAGTTGGCGCGAACTGGGATGGAGCACAATTTCCTGCCGGGAGAGAGCCTGTGGGCTGCGGCTGATGTCTTCAGTGCTCCAGCAGCGGCATGCAAGGGACAGATTCTCGGCGGCCCGAAGCCGTCTGCCGCCTGCAAGAGCTTTCTTGACTCGAACGAGAAGGCGGCTGCGCAGTGGGAACTGGAGCGGCGATTTCGAGAATTCGAAGCGAAGTTTTAGCCGATCTCACTCACCCAGGCGAAGCACCAATTTGCCTTCGAACCGCTAATCTGTATCTGGAGCCTTCCAAATCGATGCCGCCAATTGCTTATCTTGAGTGCTCGCGCTGCCATGCGCACACCTCTGCCGAAACTCCGCAGACAGTCTGCCAGCGATGCACGACTCAGCCAGCCGGGTCGCTTTTCGTTCGATATGACCTTTCCAATCTGAAAGGGAGCAATCCACGCGACGTGATCGCTAGGGATGCGGAGGGGCCGTGGGCCGGCATGTGGCGCTATCGTTCGGTGCTTCCTGATGTCGAGCCGGTAACGCTTGGCGAGGGATGGACGCCGATGCTCAAAAGCGCGCGGTACCCGGGTGCGTTTGTTAAGGAAGAGGGTACGAATCCTACCGGTACTTTCAAGGCGCGTGGGTTGGCGATGGCAGTAACGATGGCGAAACACTATGGCTTGCGCAAGCTCGCTGTGCCGTCTGCCGGGAATGCGGCAGGTGCCCTGGCGGCCTATGCAGCCGCCGCGGGGATCGAAGCGCATATCTTCATGCCGCTCGATGTGCCGTTCGCCAACTATGTTGAGGCAGTCGCTTATGGCGCGCATGTGGAACTGGTTGACGGATTGATTTCAGACTGTGCGCGCATCGTGCAGGAGCGGAAGCAGCAGGAGGGTTGGTTCGACATCTCGACGCTGAAGGAGCCGTTTCGAGTCGAGGGCAAGAAGACGATGGGCTACGAGTTGGTGGAGCAACTTGGCTGGGAGTATCCTGACTCGGTTTTCTATCCAACCGGCGGAGGCGTGGGCCTGATCGGGATGTGGAAGGCATTCGAGGAGATGGAAGAATTGGGTTGGGTGCGACCGGGCAAGCGGCCGAAGATGATTGCGGTGCAGTCATCAGGCTGCGCGCCGGTGGTGCGCGCTTTCGACGAGGGCGCAAAGGCGAGCACGATGTGGCAGGATGCGGCAACGTTTGCCGCGGGACTGCGCGTGCCGAAGCCGTACGGCGATTCGATCATTCTGGACATTGTGCGGGCATCGGATGGGCTGGCGATGGCAGTTACCGATGACGAGATTCTTGCGTCGATACTGGACTGGGCAAGGAATGAAGGCATCTTTCTTTCACCGGAGGGCGCCAGCGTTACCGCGGCATACGACAAGCTGCTGGCCAATGGATACCTAAAGCCGAGTGATCGGGTGGTGCTGTTCAATACTGGCGCGGGACTGAAATATACAGATGTGACTGCCGAGGCGATGAAGCTGAAGCGTCCGGCGGCGCAATAGATCACGATGGCGACTTCCACAACAACACGCACGAACAGCGAGGACCGCATCGCGCGAGTAGTTGCGGTTGCAGGTGCGCTACTGGTTACCGCTGGCGCTGCTCTCTCACTCGCGCATCTCCCCGGTGGGGGCGAGACGCTTCGCTGGATTGGGATCGTATGCTTCGTTGTCTTCGCGGTTCGAAAACCATCGTTGATGACCTGGACGTTTCTCGCGATGATTGCCGGCGTGGAGCTTGGTCTTGATGCTCCCCATGTGGCTGCGCAGGCGCGATTGCCCGGCGATCTGTTTCTGCGATTAATCAGGATGATCGTTGCGCCGCTGTTGTTTGCCACGATTACGACGGGCATTGCGGGCCACAACGAACTGCGCTCGGTGGGCCGGGTTGCGATCAAAGCATTAATACTGTTTGAAGTGGTCACCACGCTTGGCCTGGTCATTGGCGTTGCTGCCATGAATATTTCCGGAGCGGGATGGGGGATTGTGATTCCCGCTGGCCTCGAAGGCGGAGCGCCGGTTGTTGCGCAGGCTCCGCAGACGTGGCAACAGATCATCCTCAACCTGTTTCCGAACAACATTGCCGAGGCGGTGGCGCAGAACCAGATTCTTCAGGTTGCGATCTTCTCGATTCTTTTCGGATCGGCATTGGCCATGCTGCCGGATCAGAAGCGCGCGCCCCTGGTTTCGGTGCTGCAGTCGCTTGCTGACGTGATGTTCCAGATGACGCGCTTCATCATGTACCTCGCGCCGCTAGCGGCCGGAGCAGCCATCGCGTATACCGTCGGCAACACGGGGCTGGCGACGCTTCTTCCGTTGGCTAAGCTGGTCGTGACTTACTACGTCGCGCTGACGGCCTTCGCTGTTCTCGTCATGATTCCGGTCATGGCGGCTTTTCGAGTTCCACTGGGCAAGTTCTTCAGGGCTGTGGGCGAGCCTGCGGCGATTGGCTTTGCGACGACGACTTCAGAGGCTGCTCTTCCACTGGCGATGGAGCGTATGGAGGAGTTCGGCGTGCCTCGCTGGATCGTTTCGTTTGTCATTCCCACGGGCTACAGCTTCAACATGACGGGCGGCAGTGTGTATCTCTCGATGGCAGCGGTGTTCGTCGCGCAGGCTGCAGGGATTCATCTCACGTTTGGACGGCAGATCGCGGTGGTTCTGGTGTTGATGGCGGCGAGTAAGGGAATCGCCGGAGTTCCGCGCGCGTCGCTGGTTGTGTTGCTGGCTACTGCGAGTGCTGTGCATCTGCCGACTGCGCCCATTCTGCTGATTCTTGGGGTGGACACGCTGATGGACATGGGCCGGACGATGATGAATGTTGTCGGCAATTGCATGGCAGCCGCAGTAATCGGTAAGACGGAGGGCGCGCTACCTACTTCTTTACCTGCTGACGAGTTGCAGGTCTAACGAGAGAGGCCGATGTGACAAAGGGCGACGCGTGGCAGCCCTGGTTCGCAAGGTGCGCGCAGAGCCCTGCAGGCAAGCGGACGAGCTGCGTCGTCGTTCCCGCAATCAGCAGAATGGTTGTCTGATCTTTCGCTCCGACGATCTCGTAGCCTATCGTGATCCCGTGAGCACGGACCATGTCCTGCCGATGGGATAGAGGTGCATGGGCGATCGCCACGAAGATCATACCGAGGATAACGCCGAGGAACAGAGCGTTGAAGTGAGTGATGAGACGGCGCATAAATCCTCCAATGCGGGCGCCCTCGTCCGCGAGTGTTGAAACGGTATCCAATGGAGCTCGGCCAGTGACGGTTGGCCGCGCGATAGCCAAAACATGAGAGGGCTATTCCGCCGCGAGGCGAGCGCGGCGGGTGTCCCAGGCCCACTTGCTTAGGTCGATGACGAGCTGCAGTACGACGATGGCGCAGATCACGACGAAGGCGTAGTGAATTCCGTTATTGATCTGGTCGAGGTTCTGGCCGTAGCGGGCCTGATCGAGCGCGGGATTCTTGAGCGAGAGGTAGATACGCCCAGGAGCCGTGAGCAGAATGACGATCGGGATGAGCCCCAATGTCTTGGAGGCGACTTGCTGGATGCGGCTGGGCTGCGACCATTTGCCGCGAAGAAGGTCGATGCATTTCCAGACGATCTGGACGATATTGAGCGCAACGATCCACCAGAAGAAGGCCCACCACGCTGGCGAGAGCTGGTACGGAACGACCTTCAGAAAGACAACGCCGGGCCCGAGCATCAGGAATGGATGGCTCGGGATGAGCAGCAGCCAAACCAGGAACAGGGAACTGAAGATGATCTCAGCGACTGCAATAGCGAACGAGCGCCGCTTGCCGGGCCGGTTGGCGTCTTTCTCGAGCGGCGGCAGCGTACTGGGATTCCAGTTTTTGGTGACGCCGGTGGAGATGCCGGTGGAAGTTGGAAAGGCGTTTGGATACCGCGCCCAGAAGAAGTCGAGCGCTGCGAAGACCAGGGTGATCCATGCCGCAGTCTGGATGAGGATGCCCGGCATGCGCAAGAGAGACTCGAAGATGGCCCTGGCGCCTGTGGTGGTGAGCGGTGTGACGACGACCGTGACGATCATGCAAATAACGAACGCCCACAACATGGTGATTCGCAGCACATAGAGATACATCGGGAAGAGCGTGGGTCCGATGAGGTATTGCTGCGGCTGGTAGCGCGAAGCCACGAGCATGGGATGGCCCATCTTGCGCAGAAGGTCTTCGAGCTCACCGGTGGTCAGTGTGCGGCCAAGTTCGGATTCCCGATCTTCGATCTGCGACTCCATGTTGGCACGCAGTTCGGCGATGATGTCGTCTTGCCGGCGGGCTGGCAAGTACTTCTTGACGGCTTGGAGATAACGTTCGAGAAGTTCCATGGCGGTTTCCTTACTTGCTGCTCTGGGATTCAGGGTGTTCGAAGATGCTTGTGATGGAGGTGTTGATGGCCTGCCACTCCTCCAGCAGTTTGGCGAGTATCTGCTCGCCATCGGGCGAGAGGCGGTAGAAGCGCTTGTTGCGTTTGTCTTCTTCGCGCCACTGGCTCACGAGCAAGCCCTGCGTCTCAAGTCGGCGGAGGAGCGGGTAAAGCGTGCTTTCGTCGATCTCCAGGCCGCGCTCGGCCAGATCCTTGCGGAGCGTGTAGCCGTAATGCTCCTCGCGGAGCTGGGCCAGGACTGCCAGGGTCAGGCTGCCGCGCCGGAGTTCGAGGCGAAGGCTTTCAAATTGGTTTTCAGCTACTGTCATGCTGTTGCCTCATCGCTGTGCGACATACACTGTACTTCACATACTGTATTACAACTAGTGTATGACGTCAAGTAGGTTCTTGAGGATTTTTTGCACAGTTTGGCGGGGCTAGAATTTCGAGGATGGATAACGAACGTATCCGAGCGATCTGCATGGCGCTGCCGCATGTGGCGGAGACGCTGAACTGGGGCCATCACCTGGTCTATTGGGCGGGAGACCGGGATATTGGCGGCAAGATGTTTGCCATGACGGACCTGGATGGCTCCGGGACCGGTGTGCTGTGGTTCCATTGCGGAGCGGAACGGTTTCACGAGCTGCTTGAGGTTGATGGAATCGTTGCCTCGCCGTACCTGGCCAAGGCATATTGGGTGACGCTGGAGCGGTGGAATGCTCTGCCGTCCGCGGGAGATTGAGGAGGAACTGCGCAGGGCCCATGACCTGATCTTCGAAAAGCTGCCAAAGCGGACGAAGACGGTGCTGGCGCTGCCTGAAAAAGAGCGGAAAAAGGCCATCAGCGCACGAAAGAAAGAGCTGAAGGCGCGAGCAAAAGTGGTTGAGAGCAAGACCTTGGGCCGGGCAAAGAAAGACAAGTAAGTGACGCGAATGGTCCACCATCTGATCCGAACACCCGCAAATGTCAGAATCGCAGGATTGGGCCGAATGTAATCCGCAGGTTGTTGTGCGCACCCTCGTTGAAATAAACAAGGTCGCCGAACTCGAGTCGCAATCCGACGGGACCCAGAGTTGCCTCCGCGCCACCACCCGGATAAAGTGCAGCGTTCAGATTGGAGTCACGGATGCCAAGCACGGTACTCACGACACCGCTATATGGAATCAGGCTCGGGCTAAGCCGGAAGTCGATGAAGCCGCCTTTCAGCGTGACAAATGGATGAAAATGACCATGGGCAGGCTCGAGCTTTGGCCCGAACAGAACTTGAGTGACCCCTATCGAAGTCTGTTCAATCGCATTTACATTGCCGCTGGCGATGTTGTTGTAAGCCTCCTGGAAGTTGACCCCGTAATCGTAGGCGAACTCTCCTTCCACCATCACGTTGTGATGTACGCGAACTCCGAGCCTTCCACCCACTCCGAAGTTGTTGGTTTGTGTCTGCGATACGCTTAGATAATCGAGAAGGAATCCGGCTTCGACGCGTTTTTGTGCGTGCGCCAGACCCGGATCTCCGCACAGCAGAAGAGCGGCAACCGCGAGAACGACTTTGAGCATGCAGGGCTGCGCCTTCCGAGTCCAGTCTGGCTAGATGCGAGAAGGCTAGTCCCCGGTTGGATCATTGCCCGGCGTGGGACCATCCTGAGGTGTGCGGGTACCTTTTCGGAGTCATAGTTTTGAAAGTGCTGAAGGCGCGAGCAAAAGGTTGGAAAGTAGGGTGCCCGCCCCACGCAGAAAGAAAGGGATGCCGATGATGTTGTGGCTTCATAATCCGAGTGTTCTGGAAGGCTCTTTTCGGCTAACCATCGAACCGGAAATCCCTCATTGATAAACCCTCCTGCACGCCTCAGGGTGGATTTGTTTGCGTGGAACCATCATTGAGGAGCGCGCGTATCTTCGTTGTCACAGCTTGAGGGCGACGTTATGGCGAAATTTCTTTTGTGGTGCATTCTTCTGGTTATCTGCTGGCCGCTGGCGTTGCTGGCGGTGATTGCCTATCCATTTGTATGGCTTCTTCTGCTTCCGTTCCGCCTTGTCGGAATTGCCGTGGGCGGGGTACTGGAGCTCGTAAGCGCGATCATCTTTCTCCCAGTGCGCATGGTGCGGGCGATCTGAGGCGTTGTTCGGCGACCAGCAAGGGTTCTCCGCCTTGCCGCATCGCGACTTGTTTTGCGCGCTTGACGGCTAAATTCCTCTCTCGCAATGGAGTAGAGAAACATGATCGCCCCCAAACATTTCTCATAATTGGGGTTACAGGCAAATTCCTCTCACAAAGAGACAATTCACCGCAACTCCTGGATCGCGATTCGGTTTGAAGGGAGAGACCTCGGTAACCCGCGGTCAACCCACCGATTGTGTGAAAGGTGCGTCCAAGGGAAGATCGGGCTCGATTCTTGTTTAGCGATTCTTGTTTACAGGTTTATCGATACGTCTCCGTTTATCCATTCAAACGAATTCATGGGAGGCTTCATGCGTAGATTGAGGTTGCAGAGATTTCTGTTGATTGTGGCGCTGGTTGTAACGTGCGGCGCTGGAATAGCGCAGGCGCAGACCGATGTGGCGCTGAGTTTGTACGGCGCATTCAGCGGGACGACCAACGCGAACGGAACAGTACAAAGTCCCGCGAATTCAGCTGGCGGGCTGGTTGAGCTGCGGCACATCAAGAATCCGCTGGTTGGCTATGAGGTCACGTACTCATATAACCGCGCTAATCAGAGGTATCGGTCGGACTGTTCTGGAATTGCCTGCACGACGATAGCGCCGATTACTGTGGAGGCCAATGCGCACCAGGTCACCGGAGACTGGGTGGCCTCGCTTCACCTTGCGAACCTGAGGCCGTTCGCGCTCGTCGGGCGTGGGTGTGCTCTTCAATCAGCCGACCGGCGACCAGTTTGCCACGACCAGTGACACCCAGGCCGTATTCCAGTATGGGGCCGGGCTTGACCTGGGCTTGATACCGCACCTCGGACTGCGGTTCCAGTATCGCGGGAACCTGTACAAGGCCCCGGACCTTTCGAAGGTCTTTACGTCTACGGATGCATTTACACACACGTCGGAACCGATGATTGGTGCGTATTTCCGCTTCTGAAGGTGCGCTGGGATTACCGAGTCCAGAAATGTTGATCGAACAGGTCGCTGATCCCGTGCGCGTCCTAACGGGCACCCCCGCGTGAATCGCGCATACTCTCGACACATCGCTTGCGGATGCTTTAGTTTGGCGCTATGGCTGGTGTTTCGTTGGTGATGGACGGGAAGGTTGCCCTAGTCACGGGTGGATCGCGCGGAATTGGCGCGGAGACAGTGCGGCTGTTTGCGGCAGCGGGCGCGTATGTAGCGTTCAGCTACCGGCAGGCGAAAGAACAGGCGCATGCGCAGGTGGACGAATGCGGCGGCCCGAAGCGCTGCGTGGCGATTGAACAGGATTTGAGATCGCCGTCAGACGGGCGCGCACTGGTTGCAGCGGCTGTGAAGGCATTTGGGCGGCTGGATGCGCTGGTGGTGAACCACGGTGTGTGGCCGGCGGAGGATGCGCCGATTGAACTAATGACCGAGGAGCAGTGGCGGAACACGATTGCTGTGAATCTCGACTCGGTGTTCGGGCTGGTGCAGGCGGCGGTAACGCAGATGCAACTGCAAGGTCCTCCTGCGACTGGCGAGGATGGGACGAAGGGGCATATTGTGTTGATCAGCTCAACCGCAGGGCAGAGAGGCGAGGCCATGCACGCGGACTATGCCGTGACGAAAGGAGCGCTGATCAGTCTGACAAAGAGCTTGTCCACTGAGTTGGCTCCGCGTGGAATCATGGTGAACTGTGTAGCTCCGGGGTGGGTGGCAACGGATATGTCGGCCGGGACGCTGCGCGATCCGGCCCTGGGAGCGCGGATCAGGGCGGGAATTCCGGTGGGACGCGTGGCCACAACGCGGGAGATTGCGGGACCGGTACTGTTCTTATGTACGCCTCTGGCGGGGTTTATCTCCGGCGAGGTGGTAAATGTGAATGGGGGAGCGGTGCTGGTGGGGTAAAGACAGGGAATAGGGATTAGACAAAAGCGCGGAGGAAGAATGGGGAAGGGATGGGCGGTGGTGCTGGCTGGGGTGGCTCTGGCGATGCCGCTTGGATTAAGCGCGCAGGCTGACGATGCAGTTGCGAAACATGCGTCGCCGCCAATGGATGACACCGGAGAGAAGAACACGGCGAAGGCACGTGCGGCGCTGGACGCGATGGTGAAGGCGCTCGGGGGCGATGCGTGGCTGAATCAGAAGAACGTAGAGCGCGAGGGGCATATTGCGGCGTTTCATCGCGGTGATCCCGATCCAGGTACGACGCTGTTCTTCGACTACCACCAGTGGCCCGATCATGATCGTGTGGAATATACGAAGCATCGCGACGTGGTGCAGTTCTACATCGCACGCAAAGGGATAGAGGTGACCTACCGAGGCGCGAAGCCGCTGCCACAAGAGCAGGTGGATGACTTTATGCGGCGGCGCGACCACTCGATTGAATTGGCGGTGAAAGTGTGGATGAAGGATCCGAATACGATCTTGGTGTACGAAGGGCAGCGCATGGCCGAGAGGCATATGGCGGACCAGGTGACGATGATCTCGCCCCAGAATGAGGCGATCACCATCCAGATGGACGTGCAGACCCACCTACCGCTGACCCGCAGCTTCAAGTGGCGCGATCCGTTATACAAGGACATGAACACCGACGTGGAGGATTATGCGGATTACCACGACATAGAAGGGCTGCCGACAGCGTTTTCTATCACGCGCATGCACAATGGCGAGATGGCGCGGCAGGTATTTATCGACAAGGTGCACTACAACCAGGATCTGGGCCCTGATTTTTGGGATATCAATGCGGTGGCGCAGAAGATCAAGAAGTAGCTGGCGCAGCTATTAGTTCAGGTGATGCAGGGCCTAACAGGATGCCAATCACGGTCACCAAGATTTCGGAAGCATTCTATACCGCATCCGCGGTCCCCCCCGCAGTCGAGGAGCCGTGGTCTACGCTGGAGCCGCTGCGGATGCACCGGTTGTTTGAGGAATTGATTGCTAGGGGCGCGCACCAGGTTGATATCGGTGATGCGATCAACGATGCGGATCGCGCGTGGCTGCAGCAGAAGCTGGATGAGAGGCTTTGAAGCCTGTCAACGATCGTTGACAGGCTTGGTTCGTTATAATCCGCAGGGAGCGCAGGTAAGTTTTCGCGCGCTTTTTGGAGCCAGAGAATGACGTTCGACATCCAGGAGATCCTGGAATTCCTACCGCATCGCTACCCCTTTCTGCTGATCGACAGGATCACGGAATTCGAGCCGACCAAACGGCTGGTGGCGATCAAAAATGTGACCATCAACGAGCCGTTTTTCCAGGGGCATTTCCCCGGCTATCCCATCATGCCGGGAGTGCTGGTGGTGGAGGCGATGGCGCAGGCGGGCGGCATCATCATGATGCACGAGATGGAAGACCGGCACTCGAAGCTGGTGGTGTTTACGGGGATCGAGCGCGCCAAGTTTCGTCGGCCGGTAACGCCGGGCGACCAGTTGCGAATCGAGGTCGACGTTCTGTCGTTCAGGACGCGGGCGGGCAAGATCCATGGCCGCGCGACGGTGGATGGCAAGCTGGCTTGCGAGGCCACGCTGATGTGCGCGGTGGTGCCACGCGAGCGGAAGGCGCACGGCGACGCTGCGGAAACAACTCCAGATGAGGTGAAAGCGCCGACGGCGCCGGTGGCGGAGTGAGCATCCATCCCAGCGCGGTGGTGGCCGAGGGAGCCGTGGTTCCCGATTCCTGCGAGGTGGGGCCGTTTTCGACCATCGGGCCGGATGTAGTGCTGGGCGAAGATTGCCGGTTGATTTCGCACGTGGTGCTGGATGGGCGGACGCATATCGGAGCGCGGAATGTGTTTTATCCGTTCTGTGCGGTAGGCATGGCGCCGCAGGATTTAAAGTACGGCGGCGAGCCGACCCTGTGCGAGCTCGGAGACGACAATACCATTCGCGAAGAGCGTGACGATCAGCCGCGGCACGGTGAAAGGCGGCGGTATCACGCGGGTCGGTTCGAAGAACCTGCTGATGACCGCGGTGCACATCGGGCACGACTGCATTGTGGGGAATGGCTGCATCCTGGCGAATGCGGCAACGCTGGCGGGGCATGTGATCATCGAGGATTTCGCGACGGTGGGCGCGTTCAGCCCGGTGCACCAGTTCTGCACGGTAGGGAAGTACGCGTTTATCGGTGGCGGGACGATTGTGACGCAGGATGTGCTGCCGTTTTCAAAGACTTCGGCGCGGCGCGAGAACAAGGCCTTCGGCGTGAACAGCATTGGATTGGAGCGGCGGGGATTCAGCGTGGAGCGGATCAAGGCGCTGCAGAAGGCATTCCGGCTTCTGCTGGTGTCGAAGTTGAACACGACGCAGGCTCTGGAGAGGATTCGAGAGCTTGAGGGCGAGGACGTGGCGTTACTGGTGAAGTTCATTGAAAAAAGCGAGCGCGGGGTCATCAAGTAGACATGAAACTCGGCCTGATTGCCGGCAATGGGCGGTTTCCGTTTTTGCTGCTGGATGCGGCGCGGGCGCAGGGGTTAGCGGTGACTGTCGCGGCGATTCGCGAGGAGACGGACCCGGAGATCAACAATCGGGCCGCTGCCGACGCAAAAATTACAGGTGCACTGGCTTTCACTGGGGGAGCTGTCGCGGCTGATCGAGGTGTTTCACAAGGAAGACGTGAAAGCCGCGGTGATGGCGGGGCAGGTGAAGCATAAGCAGATTTTCAGTAGCATCCGGCCGGACTGGCGGCTGGCGAAGCTGCTGCTGAATCTGCGGACACGCGAATACCGATATGCTGCTGGGGGCCGTGGCGAAGGTGCTGGCCGATGAGGGCATCGAGCTGATGAGTTCGACGCAGTTTCTGGAGCCGCTGCTGGCGGAGGAAGGTGCATTGACCGAGGGTGTGGGTGGTCGAGCGCCGAGCGAAGACGAGCGGAAGAATATCGAGTATGGCCTGGGCGTTGCGAATGCGCTGGCTGGATTCGATATCGGGCAGACGGTGGTGGTGGCAGCGCAGGCCTGCGTGGCGGTAGAGGCCATGGAGGGTACGGACGCGACGATTGAGCGGGCGGGTCGTCTGATGAAATCGATGGAAGAAGAGGATGGTTCGCCGGCATCAACATTGGAACGTCGTCTGACGGTGGTCAAGGTCGCGAAGCCGAATCAGGATATGCGGTTTGATGTGCCGGTGATTGGGATGAAGACGATTGAGACGATGGTCCAGGCCGGAGCCAGTTGCTTATCGGTAGAGGCGGGTCGGACGCTGCTGTTTGATCGCGAGGCGCTGCTGAAACGGGCGGCGGACGGCGGGGATTGCGGTCGTCGCGAAAAGCAGGGATCAGGGAATAGGAATTAGGGAGTAACAAACACCGGCTGACCGGGCAGACCTTTTGATGACAATTCGTTCAGGGGGCTGGAACTATACTGACGGGCAGCAGGGGCGTCCCCGGTTCTTCCCGCTGCGTCTCAATAACACGCCCCTGTGTCGGCTTGGGCTCTGGTGTTTAATCCCCGTTTTTATCAACAGGAGGTTACAGATGAAAAAGACGATTCTGATTGTGTTTGCCACGGCGATTGCGCTGTCGGTTTCTCTAGTAACGGTGCGGGCGGCGGATGAACCGATGCCCTCGGTAGGGCAGATGGCGCCCACGTTCACACTACCTTCGCAGGATGGTAGCCAGGTTTCTCTGGATAGCTTTCGCGGCAAGTGGGTGGTGCTGTACTTCTACCCGAAGGACATGACTCAGGGCTGCACGATTGAAGCGCACAACTTCCAGCGCGACCAGGCGAAGTATGATGCGGCGAACGCGGTGATTGTGGGCGTGAGCGTGGATACGCCGGACAGTCACAAGCAGTTTTGCACCAAGGAAGGGCTGACGTTCAAGCTGCTGGCCGATCCTGCGCACAAGGTTGTGGATGAATACGGGTCAGTCGGCAACTACAACGGCAACACGATTGCGCTTCGGAATACGTTCCTGATCGACCCGAAGGGAAAGATTGTGAAGGTGTGGACGAAGGTGAATCCGCAGGTGCATTCGGAAGAGGTGCTGGCGGCGCTGGCGGAAGCGCAGAAGAGCTAGCCTTTAGCTGTTGGATGTTAGTTAGCTTTCCCAGGTCTCAGAATCGAGACCTGGGGCACCCAGCTTTTAGCTTTTCACCCATGCTTCGCATGGATGGAGCACCCAGTTTTTTCATGCTTGGTGCAAGCCATGCGAACTGCGAGGTTGATCGAGATGACAGAACTGGCGCAGGCATTTCGCGCGGGGTTGGACGATGTGCATCGGGAACTGATGTCGGTTCCGATGGCGCTGGCGGATGTGCCGTGGCGTGAAGGTGGATGGACGCGAAAGCAAATCGTGGGCCATCTGCTCGACTCAGCTACGAACAACCGGCAACGATTTGTGCGGGCGTCGAGCGAGGGATTCTTCAACGGTCGAAATTATGACCAGGATGCCTGGGTTGCTTCTCATGGCTATGCCGAACAGACGTGGGAGACGCTTCTGAACTGGTGGGAAGCGGAGCACGAAATCCTGATGGCAGTCGTGGACCGCATTCCCGAATCTCGGTTTGAGGCGGAATGCGTACTCGATGCAGATGCTCCGGTGGCGCTGCGGTTTTTGATTGAGGATTATGTGGCGCATCAGCGGTGGCATCTAAAGCAACTGCTAGCTTCTAGTCCTTAGCTTCTAACTTTCCCTCCATGCTTCGAGCGGATGGGGTAGCGAGGGTTCATTGCTAAGCGGGAGTAAACAAAATGTGCGGACGCAAAAATGCCCGGCGGGATGCCGGGCATTTTTGCTTGCCTTTGAAAATTGCGGTTGCCTGGTTACTTCTTTTTTGCAGTCTTCTTGGTTGCCTTCTTGACTGCCTTCTTAGCCGCCTTCTTTGCAGGAGCTTTCTTTGCCGCTGCCTTCTTGGCGGGAGCCTTTTTTGCTGCTTTCTTAACTGCCAATTTCTTACCTCTTTTTGTGGTTTTGCCAGCGCGCTTACCCGCCACGGACTTTTTCGCCGCAGCCTTTCCGCCCTTAGCGCCAGCGGTTTTCTTGGCGGACTTCTTTGCGGCCTTTTTGGCCGGAGCTTTTTTGGCAGCCTTCTTGGCTACCTTTTTAACTGCCTTTTTCGTTGCCTTCTTGGCCGGGGCTTTTTTCGCCGCTGCCTTCTTGGCAGGAGCTTTCTTCACGGCCTTTTTGCGGGCCGGTTTTGCCACTGGCTCTGGCTCCACGACAATCACGCCTTCTTCGACAACAATATCGTCGTCGTCGGAGGAGGTGAGCACGCTGGAAGTTTCAACCTCGTCGTCCTCTTCCAGTTCATCGTGATCGGCGCTCAACTCAGCCGGCTCCAAATTCGAATCGCCGTCATTCATCGCGTACATCTTGATCACTTCGTCCATCCGATTGCCTCCAGCGGATCACCGCTGCCCAAGTGGGATTTGCATCTCTGCTGTGCGGAAATACCATCTCCGCATGCGGAGTCATTCTAACAACACCTCGAATGAAAAGCTATCAAAACAGGTGAAGAGAAACGGGTCGATGATTATTTTTGCGCGGTCGTGGATGTTTTTGAATGCGAAGGATGCTTCGTGGAACCCGCGCTCTTCGTGCTTTTCGACGATGCGGCCTTTGAGGTTTGCGTAGTGTGGCTCGCATGGGATGAGGATGTCTTCGATCGAGAACTGTGAGAACCGGAGGTGGCTACACCGGCGGAAGTGCTGGTCTTGCCCTTGCCGTGGCGACTGTGGCTGCTGCTGGTGCGGACCAGGGCGGGTTCGGCAACGTGGAGGCGGCGGCCCGCGGCGATCTTGATACCGCTGGCGGGCAGCTTGTTCCAGCGACGGAGCTGGGTGAGCGAGATGCCGAATCGGTCGGCTACGGAGACCAGGGTGTCTCCGCGGCGGGTGGTGTAGTAGACAGTGTGCGCGGACGGGGCGGCAGCCGGCGCGACCGGCACGACGATTGCCTCAACGCCATCGAGCTTACCAGTCTGTTCAAGCTGATTGGCTTGGGCAAGTGCGGAAACCGAAACGCTGTAGGTGTGAGCAATCGAAGCGAGCGTGTCATCCGGCGTGACCTTGTGATAGCGCCAGGAGTTGCGCTTGCTTTCGGGAATGGCAGCGATCTTTTCCTGGAAGAGAGCGGCGGTGCCGGCGGGCAGGTGCAGATCGAACCCGGTATCGGGCGGAGTAAGGAGACGCAGAAGGCTCGGATTGAGAGCGATGAGCTCGTCGATCGGAGCACCCACAATGTCAGAGACCAGACGCAGATCGGCGGAGTAGTTGATGGTGACCGTATCTGTGAGGACGGGCGGGTCGAGGGTGATTTCGTCGAAGCCGTATTGAGTGGGGTGGTTGGCGATGATGATGGCGGCGAGGATTTCGGGTACGTAGTTTTTGGTTTCGCCGGGAAGGTTGTTGCGCCTGTAGAGTTCCCAAAAATCAGCGTAACCCGTTTTCTGAACGGCCCGTTGGACGTTGCCGGTACCCCAGTCGTATCCGGCCATGGAAAGGTACCAGTCGCCGAGCTGCGCGTAGATGTACTTCATGTAACGGGCGTAGGCGCGGGTGGATTTTTCAGGATCGAAGCGCTCGTCGACGTATTGGTTGCGGGTGAGGCCGTAGTTGCCATGGGGCATGAACTGCCACATGCCACCGGCACGCGAGCGAGGGTTGACTGCCCGGGGCTGAAATCCAGACTCAGCAACGGCTAGGTAGATCAGATCCTGCGGAACGCCCTCTTCGCTCATGACGCGTTGAATCATGGCCCGATAGCGCCCGGCGCGCTGGAAGGAGTGAAGCAGGGTGTTGTGGCCCTTGGTGGTGTTGGCGAAGAAGTTGATGTAGGACGCGACGTAGTCGTTAACAACGAGGGGCAGATCCGACTTGGTGGTGGCGAGGTCGGCGTTGGCCTTGGCCACGATGTTGGGGTCGACGACAAAGGTGACGTCGTTGGCGGCCTCGGCGGGAGTGTCTTCTGTCTTGGGGGTAAAGCCATTGCCTTGCTTCAGGGCTTCCATTTCGAGCGAGTTGATTTGGTCGATAATGCGGTCGAATTCGTCCTGTAGCGGTTGAGTGGATTTGATGTCGATTCCGCTCGTGAGCATCAGGTCGACGGCTTTATCGAAGTTGGAGCGGGCTTCGGGCAAGTTGCCACGTTTGTATGCGGCTTCTCCGAGAGAGTAGGCTTTCTCAACCTCCTTGATCAGCGTCTGCACGCGCTGCTGCGAGGGAGTTGGCTGCACAGGCGGCTCGGGTGCCTGTTGTCTTGCGGGCGCCGTGAGTGCCGGAGCGAAGGCCTGAGAAGCAGGAGTTGCAACAGACGCGGGTTTGGGTGGGTCGCATCCCGACAGCGAGACGGCCAGCGTGAGGGCCAGTGCAGCGGAGCCAAGCTTATCCAGGCGATTCAAAATCATGCGCAACGATAATTGCTGTGACAACACTTGAACCCATCTCATAAATCGCTTGTTGCCATTTAAGAGACTGGCTGTAGTCGTCGAAATGAGTATCGATTTGGCGATGAGACGGTTATACCCCAAAGCGCGGAACAATCGGTCTCATAAATGCCTCGATTGCTTCGTTTGCCGACTGTGAGACCCGCCATCGAGGCGGGGCTCATCTCTCTCCCTGCACGTCGTTGCAGTTTATATGAGACCGATTCAAGGCACTATGCCGATGATAAGCTATGACCTAGAGACATCGCTGACTTTAGTACCTCTTCGCCAACGATTACCTACCCCTGATGGACGTAAAATACCTCCGCAATTTCGCAATTATTGCCCATATCGACCATGGGAAGTCGACGCTCAGCGATCGCTTGCTTGAACTGACGGGCTCAGTGACCGGCCGTGAGATGCAGGCGCAGATTCTTGACGCCATGGACCTGGAGCGCGAGCGGGGCATCACCATCAAGGCTCATGCAGTACGAATGATGTACAAGGCGCGCGACGGGCAGACGTATCAACTGAACCTGATTGACACACCGGGGCACGTGGATTTCAGCTACGAGGTTTCCCGTTCGCTGGCATCGTGCGAAGGCGCGCTGCTGGTGGTGGATGCGACCCAGGGCGTGGAGGCGCAGACGCTGGCGAATGCCTATCTGGCCATCAATCACGGACTTGACATTATTCCGGTGATCAACAAGATCGATCTGCCCTCGGCCGACATTGTGCGGACCCAGGAGGCGATCGAGATGGCGGTGGGTCTCGACGCCACCGATGCGATTCCGGTGAGCGCGAAGACTGGGCAGGGCGTGGATGAAGTGCTGGAGGCGATTGTGCATCGGCTTCCTCCGCCGACCGGTGATCCTGATGCGCCGCTGCAGGCACTGATTTTCGATTCGTGGTTCGATGCGTATCGCGGCGTGATTGTACTGGTGCGCGTGATGCAGGGAACGATGCGCAAGGGGCAGCGGATTCGGCTGATGTCGAACGGGAAATCGTTCGAGGTTGAGTCGATGGGCGTGCTGATGCCGAAGCCAGTGGAGATTGCCGAGCTTTCGGCGGGAGAGGTTGGATTCTTCGCGGCAACCATCAAGACGGTAAGCGACACGCGTATCGGCGATACGGTTACGGAAGAAAGCCGTCCCGCGGCAGAGCAGTTGCCGGGATTTGAAGACATCAAGCCGATGGTATTTGCGGGACTCTACACGGTGGACTCGCACGAACACACGCTGTTGCGCGATGCGCTGGAAAAGTTGCGGCTGAATGACTCGTCATTCTTCTTCGAGCCGGAGAGCTCGGCAGCGCTGGGGTTCGGGTTTCGCTGCGGATTCCTGGGGCTGCTGCACATGGAGATCATCCAAGAGCGCCTGGAGCGCGAGTACGAGCTGGACCTGATTACGACGGCTCCGGGGGTGCGCTACCACATCACCATGACAGACGGGTCGGTGATGGAAGTGGACAATCCTTCGCGTTGGCCAGAGCCGACAAATATTGATGCGATTCGCGAGCCGGTGATCACGGCGAAGATCCTGACCAACGAGGAATATGTCGGCGGGATTTTCAAGCTGGTGGAGGAGAAGCGCGGCAAGCAGATGAACTTTGAGTACGTGACGCCCACACGGGTTTTGCTGACGTACGAGTTGCCGCTGAACGAGATTGTGCTGGATTTCTACGACAGACTAAAGTCGATCTCGCGCGGATATGCTTCGCTGGATTATTCGCTGGCGGGCGAGTGGGAGTCGCCGATGGTGAAGCTGGATATTCTGGTATCCGGCGAGCCGGTGGATGCGCTGTCGATCATCGTGCATCGGGACTTTGCCTACGAGCGTGGCAAGGCGCTGGTTTCGAAGATGCGGGAGCTGATTCCGCGGCAGCAGTTCGAGGTAGCGATCCAGGCAGCAATCGGGGCCAAAGTGGTCGCGCGTGAGACGGTGAGCCCCCTCAGAAAGAACGTCCTGGCCAAGTGCTACGGCGGCGATATCTCCAGAAAACGCAAGCTTTTGGAGAAACAGAAGGAAGGCAAAAAGCGGATGAAACGGATTGGCAAAGTGGACATTCCACAGGAGGCCTTTCTGGCGGTCTTGCGGGTAGGGGAAGACCAGCAGAAGTAACCCTCAAATGGTGACCGAGCTTACATCGCATTTATCAACTGTTCATGGGGAATTGTGGAAAGCTCATTGCTAGACAGGGGCGGGGTGTGCGCGCGGAAAATCCGCAGCATGGCTGGTGCAGGCTGCGTTTCTGATAGATAAATAAAGGGCTTTCTAGGTTTATCAGAGCGCATAGAAATTGACAAGTGAGGAAATACGTTTTTTTGTGTGGATCGCGCGCTCCGATATCCACAAATTTTTCCACAGGCGGTTCGAGGGCGTTTTCGGCAGGGCTGATCGCCCGTAATTCGGTGGAATCCGGCTTAAACCACATGAAGAAAGGCCCCGAGATCCGGGGCCTTCTTTTCGATATTGCGGAAGCTGCCGAAGCTCGAAACTACTGCGGAGTTGTGGGCTTCGGAGCTGCAGGCCTGGGAGCGGACGGCACGGGTGTTACTCCCGCAGCGGGCGTCGTCGGGGCGGGCACGCCGGACTTCACATTGTAGGCATCGATGATGGCCTTGGTGATGTTGGTGGAATCGGCGGCGTAGAGCACGGGGTTCTGCTGCTGCGAGAAGTCGAGGACCAGCGTGTAGCTGTTCTTTTTCACGTAGTCGTTGAGAACGTCGTAGACCTTGGAAGCGAGTGCACCGTAAAGCTCCTGCATCTCGTTTTGCATATCGTTCTGGGCATCTTCTGCGGAGCGATCGAGCTGCTTCTTTTTGTCGTCGATGGTTTTGGCACGGGCTGCGCGTTCAGGTTCACTGAGCTTGTCGCCCTGGGCCTGGAGCTGCTTGGTCAAGCTTTCGATTTCATCGTTCAGAGCTTTGAGCTGCACCTGCTTTGGCTGGTATTTGCGCTGCAGGTCGGCAAAGCTGCGCTGTCCCTCGTTGGTCTGCGCGACGGCAACCTGAAATGCGATGACCGCGATTTTGGCTGGGCCCGCGGGGGCGGCAGCAGCGGCATCGGGAGCGGACGGCGTTTGGGCGGCGGCAGTCAGGGCAAGGCCTGAGGCCAGCGTGAGAGCTAATGCAAGAGAGCGCTTCATTCGACTTGAAAACTCCTTAGAAATTCCTGGGGCTCCGCGCATTCAAGTTTGGAGTTTGAACGGCACCTTCTCCGCGCGCGCCCTCTGAGAAACCTCGCAACAAATTTTCTCGAGGGACTTCCATTAGACGGAAGCAAAGCCGAGAAAAGAAGCAGACGGAAACATCAGCAGGAACTAGATGGATTATAGGGGGGCTGGGTGGGAGGGTCAATCGGCAGGAAACTGGGAATCAGGGAATAGGTAACTGGTGACTGAGAAGAGGGAATAGGAACTAGGGAATAGGGACTAGAAGAGAGGCTTTGCGCAGAAAAAAGGCCCCGCGCGCGCGGGGCCTTTTGTAAAACAGCGTTAGAGCTTAGTGAGCGCCGGTTGGCTTTGGAGCCCCAGGGGTCGTCCTGGCAGGAGCCGTTCCCCTTGCTCCGGGAGCCGCAGCCGGATGCTCAGGCGCCGGGATGCCAGACTTGGTGTTGTAGGCTTCGATGACGGGCTTCGAGATATCGACCGAGGGGTTGTTGTAAATCACGAGAGGGAGCTGCTGGTTGCCGTTGTCGAGCACGACCGTGAACCCATGCTCCGCGGCGTAGGCGTCCAGTGTTTCGGCAAACTTCCCGGCCACAGCGCCGAAGGTCTGCTGCATGTCCTGCTGGAAGTCGGCCTGCGCATCATCGCCGGTACGCTTCAGTTCCTTCTGCTTGCTATCGAGAAGCTTGGCCTTGGTTGCGCGGTCAGTATCGGTCATGGTCGCGGCCTGAGCCTGGAGATCCTTTTGCAGACCGGCGATCTCGTCGCTCAGCGTCTTGATCTGCTGGCGCTTTGGGTCATACTTTTTCTGGAGGTCGGCGAAGCGGCGCTGGAAGTCGTTGGTTTGAGCAACTGCTTCCTGGAAGCTGATCACGGCGATCTTCGGCGGTCCAGCAGGTACCTGCGCAGCCGGCGCAGCGGCGGAGACGGCGTTCGATTGAGCGGCGGCATTGAGCGCGAGGCAAGACGCCAGCGCGGCTACGGTTATGAGTGTGTGTTTCATTTAAATCCAATACTCCTTGAAATCCCTGGAAGGCGGTCCTGCAACCATGCGGCGCAATCACGAGCCTGTGCCTCCTGAGCAACCTTCATTCGTCTTTTTTCGTTGGAGGCTCCACGACGGTTGAAGCAGAGGCAAAAAGACGCGGACGGAGACGTCAGCAGGAACTGCAACGATTATATGAGGGGCGGAGAGGGGGGTCAAACAGCGGGGAACAGGGATCAGGGATAAGCGAATAGGGAGCGGCAAACGAGAAGGCCGCTCGAGTGAGCGGCCTTCGTAAATGGTAGTTGAGTTTGGAATTAGAAAGTAGTGGAGACGCTGAGGCGGAAGGTCTTACGCGGTTCGCGAAAGAGATTCTGCGCACCGTAGGCCTGGATGGTCTGCTCGTAGGTGTAGTCACCTGCGCCACCCGGGGGGAACATATCGCGGGTAATTAGCTGCGCCGTGCAGCTCTGCACCTTGGCTCCGAGGTTTACGTCGTTGCAATAGGGACGTTCGTAGAGGCGAAGCGGGTTGTACGCGTAGTAAAGGCGGAAAGGCGCGTTGATGATTGGCATGATGATGGATAGCTCGCCGCCCACCGACATGCGCGGTACAACGTTTGTGCCAGCGACAGGGCGAATATCGCGCTGGAAACCCACCTGCGATCCGGGTATACCGCCCTGGCAGGAGCCATTGTTATAAACCGGGCATCCATAGAGGGGAGCGGTGAGGGATGCAAAACCCTCGGGGCTCTGCTTCAGCTGGCCGTGGTTGGTGACGAGGTCGAGGCCGAAATCATCGAAGAAAGAGAACATCGCGGAGCCAACGATGGGAATGCGGTACTCAAGATTGCTGAGGAAGCTGGTGTCGCCTCCGATTGAGACGATGCCGTATACCGGGATCGGAACTGCGATGCACTGGTTCAACTGAGGATTGTTGGGATCGCGCGGCACGCAGGAATTGTCGGGATTGGTTAGCTGGACAGTCTGGCGTGTTGGCACGTAACCGTATGGAGTCGCACTACGAACGTCGAAGCCGCGCAGTTCCGATTCGCCGCCAGCGTAGAAACGGTTATTCGGAGGAGCCACATCGCCGCCGTATCCCTGGATATAGCCGAGCTGAGACTTGAAGGCGAGTACGTTATGGCCATTGGGATTGAACTTGAGATAGTGCATGGAGCGGTAGGTCCTGAAGCGAAACCAGGGGCGAGAAGTAGCGCACATTGCCCCAGATGCCGGCCACCTGAAACGCCGCCGTGAACTCCTTGCCAGTGCGCGGCCGTACGGGATTGTTGACGGTGTTGTAGGTATAGGTGAAGGAAGCCAGGCTGGTAACAATGCCTTCCAGCGCATTCGAGCCCTGGATGCCGGACCGGAAGCTGATGGTCTGGAAGTAGGTCTGCGAGGCCGTGCTGAAGGCAGTGATGTTGGCGCGAGACAGCGAGTAGGTGAAGCCCACGCGCTGGAATGCATGACGGCGCAGGGGGTAGTTCACTGAGAAGTTCAAGCCGGTGGAGGCCTGATTGTAGTTCTGCGTGAGCGACTGCTGCGCGGCGCTCAGGTTGAGGGCGGTGCCAGAGCTCGTCTGGTAGGACTTGGCCGCGTTAAAGTCGGACTTGTTGTTGTAGATCTGGAAGCCGAGGCCAAGAGGACGGTTGTGGAAATAGGGCTGTGTGAAGCCGAAGAGGAACTGTCGACTCACGTTACCGATGTTGCCTTGAACGCTGAGGGTTTCGCCTAGGCCGAGGAAGTTGTTGGTCTGGTAATTGATGCCGAGAAAGGCGCCTGAGAGTCCGCTGACGCCGCCGTTCAGACCAATGGAGTTCTTGCCCTTTTCCTTGACCTTGAGGAGCAGGTCGACGGTGCCGGCTTCGGCGTTCTGGTGTGCCTCGGAGTCCTGATCGACCTTGAGAGCCTCAAAATATTCAAGCTGATTGAGGCGCAGCAGGCTGTACTCCCAAAGCTGGGAGTTGTAGACCTGGCCTTCGTCGAGAAGCAACTCGCGGCGGATCACGCGATCGCGGGTGATGACGTTGCCTTGAAACTCGATGCGCGAGACGTAGAACTGCTTGCCTTCATCGATATCGATCTGAAAGGAGACTGTCTTCTTCTGGTCGTCATAGACGGGCTTGGGAATGGCGCCAAAGTTGATATAGCCGAGCGTGCCGTATGCCTTCTTCAGGTTTTCGAGGCCCTTGCCGATGAGAGTGGCATTGAACCAGTCGCCATCCTTGATCGCAAACGTTGCGCGGAGCGCCTTGGTGTTGTTGAGGTGGACGTTGCCGGTGAAGGTGATGGAACCGAGCTTGTAGCGATGCACCCTCTTCAATGGGCATCAGGATATCGATGCGCTTGCCGCGTTTGGGCCGGAAGGTGAGGAAACTCAGTCCGCCTTCGTCGCGAATCTGGGTACGGGGAGTTTCGACTGCGGCGTTGGCGTAGCCCTTGTCGCGATAGGCGAAGCGAACGCGCTCAGTGTCTTCGTCGAGCTTGGATGTGTCGAAGGTGCGGGCAAAAAGATTCTCAAGGAACAGAGAATACGGTATGCCGATCAGGCTTCAGGTTCTTCATGGAGCGACGCAGGATAAGGCTGCTGATGTGCTCGTTGCCGACGAACTTGATCTGGCCGACCTTGACCGTCGGACCTTCCTTGATGCTGAAGTTGATCTGCACCGAGGCTGGAGGAATGGTCTTGACGTCGGCCTTGATGGTGGCGAACTGGTGCCCATGTTCGGCCAGCAGTTCCGCGATCACGTTCTTGGCGCGCATCACCTTGGTGGGATCGTACTGGCCTTCCACCGATAGGCCGACCTTCTCCTTCTTGAAGCGGTCAAGAATGTCGGAGGTCGAGACTGAGCTGTTGCCCTTGTAGTTGATCTCGCGAATCGTGGGACGTCTCGCGGACGAAGACGTTAAGGATGATGCCCTTCTCGGTATCTTCTCGCTCGATCCGGAGGTCTTCGAAGTAGCCCGTGTTCCAGAGGGAATTGAAGTCGCGCTCGATCGAAACGGAGTCATAGGTGTCGCCAGGATGGGTGAACATGCGGGCGAGAATGGTCTCCTTCGGGATACGGCGGTTGCCGATGACCCGGATGGACTCGATGGTCTGCGTTTGCTGGGCCAGCGCACTACCGGCTGAGAAGACAAGCAGAAACAAAAGAAAAAGCCGCGAAATAATGGTAGAGATCCGCAATTTGCGGGCGATGACGTCGTGCTTGATGAGTACCCCACGGACCTGTCCGTCGGGGCCACCTATCTTCACCGGGCTGGAATCCTGCGGCGAGCACAAGTACTGGTGCGGTCCAAGGTAAGGCTTCACGGGAAGAATATGCACACCCTCACTGCTTAAGTTCTGTTACAGCCTTTAGGAAAGATTGATTTTATCATCTCGAAGACGGTGTCTTCTGAGCACAACAACCGCATTGGAACCACGGATGAAGCGCTCGGATCGGAAACCAAAATCTTCCCCAATTTTTCTGCCGCGCCAATCAGTACCCTGCGGACGAAAACCTGTCCGAAGGGGCACCGCCTATCGCGTCATTCGGGACTCCGGGCACTTCACAAAACGAGTGACAGAACATGGATGGACGAAAACAGATCTACCATCGAATGCTGAACCTGGTCGCCAACCGCCTGCTCATTTGGGTCCTAGATCAGTTTACCGGACCGAAATGGCGGGAGCTAACGACGCTCCATGGACTGATACCTGTAAGCGGAGATTCCTTGCCCTAAATGACTGGATATGAGCGAATGCACGATGCTTAGACGCAGGCGCGGTCGACATGACATCCTCAAAAGCGACGAGGATTGAGGAGAAAATGGCAGAAACTTCGGGGCCGTCTACGATTTTTCGGCGCAGACGCTGGACGGGCGGCAACGAGCCTTTCGAATTTCAGGGGCAAGGCGCTGCTGATTGTAAATACGGCCAGCCAATGCGGATTCACGCCTCAGTACGCGGGACTGGAGTTGCTATATCGGACGTATAAGGAGCGAGGGTTAGAGGTGCTGGGCTTTCCGTGCAACCAGTTTGGCTCGCAGGAGCCAGGAACGGCTGAGGAAATCGGCACCTTTTGCGAGCAGAACTATGGAGTGAGCTTTCCCATGTTCGCCAAGATCGATGTGAACGGCGAAAGAACGCACCCGCTGTATCGGTTTCTGAAAAAAGAAAAACCGGGACTGCTGGGGCCGCTGGGCGGCGGAGCGATCAAGTGGAACTTCACGAAGTTTCTGGTCGATCGAAGCGGAAGAGTGGTGGCGCGCTACGCATCCACCACCAAGCCGGAGAGTCTGACGAAGGATATTGAAAATCTGCTCGAGAGCAGATAGCCAGGCGGGGAGAGAAGGATGCGCAAGAATCTTCCGATGATTCTGATACGCGTGATTGTGGGAGTGGTGTTTTTGACCGAGGGGATTCTGAAGTTCGTGTATCCCGGCGAATTGGGCTGGGGACGATTCGCGCACATCGGGCTGCCCCTGCCGCACGTGCTCGCGCCGGTTGTGGGAGCGGTGGAGATTGCAGCGGGAGGAGCCCTGATTTTGAATTTGTATGCCGGCGATGCAGCCTTATTGTTGCTGATCGTAATTCTGACCGCGATCTTTACGACCAAGGCGCCGATCCTGCTGGGGCACACGCTGGGCAGGATTTGCGGCGCCGAAGTTGGAGCACTATGGACTGCTCAGTTTTATCCATGAGGCCCGCACGGACCTGAGCATGCTGTTTGCGCTGGTGGCGATCCTGCTGGACAGCGGGATGAATCTCCGATTGCGAGGACGCTAAAGCAGAGTAGCCGATTGCGGATGTCGGGGCAGGTGGGGATCAGAAGCGGTCAGCCGTCGAAGCGGTAGGCACTGATCCTCGCACCCATCGGCTCATCCGTGAAGACGCGCTTGCCTGGGGTTTCGCCCCCAGCGCCGGAAGCAACCATCAAAGGAATCAAATGCTCTTCGCGCGGGTGGGCGTAGGCCGCGAAGGGGGCTTCGCTCCATTTGGAGAGCAGGGAGTTGCGCTTCATGGCCGGCGACTCTACGGCGCTGGTGAGCCACGCGTCGAATGCGCGGGCACGGTCGGGCGTCTCGGGGTGCAGGTAGGCGCGTAGATTATGGAAGCTCATGCCGCTGGCGACGATGAGAACACCTTCGTCACGCAGAGGCGCCAGTGCCCGACCGGCTTCGATATGCCGTGCTGGATCAAGCGAGTGATCGAGGGACAGTGTGACAACCGGGATCTCCGCGTGCGGGAACGCAACCTTGAGCGGAACGAAGACGCCGTGGTCGTAGCCGCGGGTCGGATCGGCCGCGGAGGGGAGGGCAGCGTTACTAAGCAGTTCTGCCACGCGAACAGCGAGCGCTGGATCGCCGGGAGCAGGCCAGGTGATCTGGTAGGTGTGCGCGGGGAAGCCGGAGTAGTCGAAGATAAGTTGCGGCTTGTCGGCGGTGCTGACTGTGAAGGCCGGCTCTTCCCAGTGGCCGCTGATGACCAGCAAAGCTTTGGGTTTTTCAGGCAATGTAGAAGCCACGGACTCGAGAAATCGCTTTGTGGCGTGCCATGTGTCGGCTGGGCCCCACGTCCAATCCATGAAGAAGCATGGGCCTCCGCCGTGCGGGAGGAAGATGACTGGCTGACGTTCAGCAGCATTGATGGGCATTGCGAAGCTCCGGCGCTCCCGGCCGGAGTGCTAACCGGGAATTATCTGTTACAACGACTATCTGATGCGCGGACGCACGCCAAGATTCAAATGTCGCTAGAATGCCGGCTCCGCCAGCACATATACATAGACCAGCATGGCGACGCCGATCAGGGCCGGAATGAGGCCGCAAAGAAAAACCGGTGACCCGTGCAGAAGGGCGTAAAGAAATATTGTCACGCCGATGCCGACACCCATATTGATGATGCCGCCGATTTTCAGGCCTTCGCGCGTCTTCAGGCTCGCCATGCGCGCTTGTTCGCGCATTAGCTCGACTGCGGCGTTGCCGCCTTGTCCCGGTGCCTCGGCGATGCGGCGGATCGTGTCGGCCTTGTAGAAGGCTTCCCGTTCCTTGCGACGGTGATCCATCCAGACGCTTAGCGGGAGGAAGATACCGAAGAGAGCCACTGCGCCCACAGAGAGAAAGAGCCAGAGGCCATAGTTCGCGAAAACATCGTTGTTGCCAAAGATCGTTTGAAGTATCAGGTGTGTCATAGAATCCTCCTGCTTACCGGGTGTTGTTTCGATCCCATTCGTATGGTGGGACAGGAGGGCGTGCCAGGCGGTTGCATTTTCTTGTGAGTAAGGCAGGAGGTGCACGGCGATGACATGGCGGGCTGTATTCTCGTTTGTTTTGGTCCTGATGATCGTTGCCTCGATCGGGATGGCGGTCGCAGCAGCGGAGCGAAGTCCCGGATGGTTTCTTAACCCGGGCGCCGCGTGGTTCCTGCGCGAGGTGGTGCTGGCACTGGTGGTCTATGCCGGCGTGATTGTCGTGGTTGTTGCGCATCGGGGCGACGACTGGGATGCGGAGATGAGGAACGCGGCCCTGTTCGGCACCATCACGGGTCTTACGGAAGGGTTCAATGTGGCCCTGGAAAATGGGATCGCAGCGCAAGAGCCCGCGGTGCAGATTGTGGCGATGCTCATAGTTTTTGCGCTTTGGGGCGTTGCAGGCGCGCGTACGGCAAGAGAATTGAATCGGTTCCGGCCGGGCGTGATCGCCGCGGTCATGAGCGCCGGCGTCTGCATGGTGATCGGTGTGACGGCCGGGTTCGCGATGCAGTTATTTATTGCGCCGCCGCGGCCGGATTACGTGGCGACGTGGGCGGAGTTCAAACGCAGCGGGTGGATGGATCCGCATGCGTTCGGGATTGCCAATACGCTCGATTCGGGATTCACGCACTTGTGGATGGGGCCGCTGGTGGCTCTGATTGTCGGCAGTGTGGGTGCGTGGATCGGAGCGAGAACAAAGAAAAGTGAAGGAGTTTGACCGTCTTGATGGCCGCAATGACCGTCACAGCCAAAATCAGGAAATTGCGGTAGATGTGTAAGGCATGAACTCGGTCCAGAGCATTCCTGTGAGAAAAACCGAACTTGACGCGCGTCTTTCACGATTCGTGAAGACCAATTGGTTGTTGACGGGTGGAGTGGTGGTGCTGATTGCCGCCGTGGCGAAACTGCTGGTTCACCTTTATGCGAGCCGCCATTACGGATACTTCACAGACGAGCTGTACTACCTGGCATGCGCGCGGCACTCTGGCGTGGGGCTACGTCGATCAGCCGCCGCTGATTGCAGCGATTACGTGGCTGGGCACCGCGCTCTGGGGCGAATCACTGCCTGCGATCCGGTTTTTGCCGGCGTTGGCCGGGGTGGGGAAGATCCTGCTGACCGGGCTGATCGCCCGCGAGTTAGGCGGAGGGCGCTTTGCGCAGGGGCTGGCTGCGATTTCAGTCTTGCTTGCGCCGGGATTTCTCGGCATCGACAACCTGCTCTCGATGAATGCGTATGAGCCGCTGTTCTGGCTGGGATGCGCCTATCTAGTGCTTCGGATTGTGAACGGCGCGAGCCCAAAGCTCTGGCTGGTGTGGGAGTGCTGTCGGGTCTCGGCCTGCTCAACAAGCACTCGATGCTGATCTTCGGATTTGGACTGGTGGTTGGGCTGGTTCTGACGCGCGAGCGGCGTTGCTTCCGTTCGCGGTGGTTCTGGCTGGGGATGCTGATCGCGTTTCTCATCTTTCTGCCAAATTTGATCTGGAATATCCAGAATCACTTTCCGTTTCTTGAGTTGCAGGCCAATATCCAGCGCGACGGGCGCAATGTGCAACTGGCGCCGTGGATGTTTTTCGTGGAGGAGACGCGCGCCATGCTCCCACTGTCACTGCCGATCTGGTTTGGCGGGCTGTGGTTTTTCTTTGCAGCAAAGAAGGGCAAGGCATTTCGAGTGCTGGGCTGGGCGTGCCTGATCACGTTCGCCGTGATCTACGTCTTCAATCCGCGTGTGTATTACATTTGGCCGGCGTTCCCGATCCTGTTTGCAGCGGGGAGCGTGCTGTGGGAGCAATGGCTGAGTGGGCCGAAGCGGCGTTGGGTTGGATGGGGCTACGTGGGGCTGATGGTGCTGATGAGCGCGGTGTTTGCCCCCATGTTGTTGCCGGTGCTGCCGGTGGAGACGTATCTCCGCTATGTAAAAGTGCTCCATATGGAGCAGCCTGCGATTGAGAAGTGGCAGCTCGGTCCGCTTCCGCAGATCTACGCCTCGCAATTTGGCTGGGAAGAGATGGCTGCGGAGGTTGCGCGAGTGTGGGAGACCGTGCCGCCAGAGGAGCGCGGCAAGACGGGAATCTTTGCGCAGAATTTCGGGCAGGCCGGGGCGATCGATCTGTTCGGAAAGAAATATGGCCTTCCGGACGCCATCAGCGGGCACCAGAACTACTTTTTATGGGGGCCGCGCGGGTATACGGGTGAGAGCATGATCGTGATCCAGGGGCGACAGGAGCAACTCGAGAAGCTGTATGCCTTTGTCGAGAAGCGTGGGCATGTGGATCATCCCTATTCAATGCCGCGAGAGCACGGCGATGTGTTCTACTGCCGGGGACTGAAGACGCCCCTGCCGCAAATGTGGCCGATGGTGAAGAACTGGCACTGACGTGAGAAATTGCAACCGGGCGCAGCGGACCCTTGTCCCACGATTACGAGAGTGGTGGATTTGAATACGACTGCCCGGAACGTGAGTGCGGCGCGAGGTCAAGAGGCCGATCTGGCCGATGTCGAGCGCGTGCTGGGCGGGGATGTGAATGCTTTTGAGGGCATCGTGCGCAGGTGGCAGGGTCCGCTGGTGAATATGGCCTGGCGCTACTGCCGCGATCGCGGGCGCGCCGAAGAGATGGCGCAGGAAGCACTGGTGCGCGCATGGCGTGGGCTGGCGCAGTGGCGTCGCGAGGGAAGCTTTTCGACATGGCTGTTTGCGCTGGCGGCGAATGTGTTTCGTTCGGAGCTGAAGCGGTTTCCAACTTTGGATGTGCGAATTGAGGATGCGCCGGAGCCTGGCGGTCCCGCGGCACAGCTGAACGAAATGGCGAAACGTCAAAGCTCGGATGCTGTCCGCAGAGCGGTGCTGGCCTTGCCGGTGCGCTATCGCGAGCCGGTGATTCTGTTTTATTTTCACGAGATGGATGTGGGCGCCGCGGCGCGCACCATGGGGATGCCGGAAGGAACGGTGAAGGCGCGGCTGGCGAGGGCGCGGGCTTTGTTGAAGAAGCGATTTCCGCATCTCGAGGATGAGCAGGCGGCGATGGAATTGGCGGAGAAGGAGGCGTGACGATGGAGCCGAACAAAAAGCTGGAGAACGTCGACCGGATTCTAAGCGCTGAAGAGGAACTGGCGCCTTCGTCAGGCTTTGTGTCGGCGGTGATGGAGCGCGTGCGCGAAGAAGCTTCAGCTCCGAAGCCGATTCCATTCCCGTGGAAGCGGGTTGTGCCGGGTGCAGTGCTGACGCTCGGCGGCGTCGCGTGGATTGGTGTCGAGGCTGTGCGGCAAGGGATGAGAGCAGGCGTGCCGGATCTACGTATGCCGGGAGTGCTGCAGGTGCATATGCCGCCGAACATGACAGGAACGCTGGAAGACGCTGGCTGGGTTGCAGCGGCGCTTGGGGTGTCGCTGCTTTCGTGGTTGCTGGCGCGGCGGATGATCGGGCGCGGCGGGCTGCTGTAGCCCACTGCGCGGTTTTGTCCTATTCGATGGCGAACACGGCGTAGACGCTGGCTTCGCGGCTTACCTGGTGAGGTTCGACTGCCAGTGGCTGGGGAGCGGCCTCCGCACTTCGCATCGCCATGGCCATCATCGGCCTCGGGTACTGCGGCGCACTCACTTGATTGCTCACATAAATCAGCGAGCCGAGGCGCACACCCATTCCCTTGGCCAGGACCTCCGCGTTCTGCTTTGCGCGGGAAGCAGCCTTATCGAGGGCTTCAGTTTCAAGGGCTTTTTCGTCCTTCACAGTCCAGTCGATCTGGCCGCTGCTGGTGGCTCCGGCGTTGATAGCAACGTCGAGAACCTCGGCTGCGCGCGCGGGCGCAACTTTGACGGTCCACTGCTGGTGCAGCGTGTATTTGCGCAGCTTGGTGGTCCAGTCGCGATCGAGGTATTGCGACTCGCTTCGGATCGCCGTCTCCTTGACTCCTGCCTCCTTAAGTGCGGCGATGATGGCGTTGGAGGCGCGGGTTCCATCGGCGTACGCGGACTTGGCGTCTTGCGGCTGCGTGACGAAGCCGATGTGCAAAATTGCCAGATCTGGCTCGACGGTGACGCTGTCGGTTGCGCTCACTGTGAGCGTGCGATTGCTGGAGTCGACCTTGAGCTGCGGCTGGGTTGGCTGCTGTGCTGCTGCGGCGATAGTTGCGAGGAGAACTGCCGGAATGAGGAGGGAGACTTTCATATTCTAGCTCCTTACATTGATCGACTCGGAGCGGATGAATTCCGCTCTCTGGTTAAGGAACGAGGCGGCACTACTTTCTTGCGTGCTTTTCTCCGAACGCGCGAAGCTTGGCCAGGGTTGCGGCAGCTTCGCCGGAGTCGATGGCTTCGGCGCCAAGGATAACGCCTTCTTTCAAGTCGCCGGCGAGGTCTGCGGCAACAAGTGTTGCGGCGGCGTTGAGCAGGACGATGTCGCGGCGGGCGCCCTTGATGCCGGTGAGCACGTCGTAAAGCAGCGCCTTGTTGGTCGCGATGTCGCCGCCGGTGAAATCGGCGAGCGTCGCGCGGGGCAGGCCGGCCATCTCCGGAGTCATGCGGGCGGCCTTGATGGTTGGCTCCTTACCGGGTTCTGTCTCTTCAATGCGCGCGACCACTGACTCGCCGGTGGTGGTGAGTTCATCAATACCGTCGGATCCGTGGACAACAAATGCGCGCTTGGAACCGAGGGCCTGCAGCGCGCGGCCTACAAGAAGAACGCGGCTGGGCGCGAGCACGCCGACGACCTGGATGCGGGCATGTGCGGGATTGGTGAGCGGGCCGCAGAGATTGAGGATGGTGCGGAAGCCGAGAGCGCGGCGCAACGGGCCGAGCGTCTTCATCGCGGGGTGATAGAGCGGCGCGTAGAGGAAGACGAAGCCGGTTTCGCGCAGGCACTCGACGGCGAGTTCAGGCGTGAGATCGATGGGAACGCCGAGGGCTTCGAGGACGTCGGCCGCTCCGCAAAGCGAAGTAACCGCGCGATTGCCGTGCTTCGCGACCTTGGCTCCGGCAGCTGCGGCAACAAGGGCAGCGCCGCAGGAGATATTGAAGGTGAGCGGACCACCACCGCCGGTGCCGACGCAATCGACCAGTTCGGCGCGTTCTTCGTCGGTGAGCGGAACAGGCACCGACTGCTCGCGCATGACGTCGACGAAGCCCGCCAGTTCGGGCGCCTGCTCGCCGCGCGTCGCAAGAACGGTGAGCAGGGCGGCAGTCTCGACTTCGGGTGCCTGGCCAGAGAGGATCTGGCGGAGCACATCGCGGGCCTGCTCACGCGTGAGCTGTGCGCCATCTTCGGCGAGAGGCTTGAGAAGGGTCTTCAGCGAATCCATATCTCTCAATATGGTATTGCACTGCGAAGACACCAAGGAAACCTAGCGAGCGTCATCTCCGCCACCGACTCGCTCGACCGCCGCGGCCTTCTGTGATCCGCGCGGTTCGCAGTAATATTGCTGTGCATTCATCGATCCAGAATCTATTGTCGGAAGTCGCCTCGGGATGATCAACGCTTCCGCCTTCTTTGCAGCTGATCGGTATATCCGCACGCGTGTCCTCCTCCTCTTCCTGTGCGGATTGCCGATCTCCATCGCAGCCATTTTGGAGGAGCGTATTGGCACATCCCTCTCGCACTGGTGGTCGTTGCTATCGCTGTTTGCACTTCGTCCGCAGCCGTCATCATCGTGCTGAATGCAAGGGCCAGAGCCAACGTCCCCGCCGCCTCCACGCCTGAGCCAGTGGACGATGGAATGCGCAGAAAACTGCGTGCAAAAATCCGCCGCCTGAAGTTTTTTGTGACCTTCTTTGCGCTGGTTCTCGTTTACGGACTTTGGGAGACTCGCGACGGTCCTTTACTGCCGAGGGTTGTGGGAGCGAGCATAAATCTGCTATTTCAGTTCACGCTGATTCAGGCCATTCGAAGGCTGCAAAAATCGCTGAACTAGAATTGCTCGACTTGCTCCGCCAGCCAGGACGCGCCACAGAATAAAGACCCTTTATACACCGAGCTCACCGGCATATACGCGGTGCTCCCTGCGCTTCGTTCTGGTCGATCATGCCGCGTCCCGGCCCGCGCGCACGCGTGGTTGGTCCGTTCCGCTTCGCTCCGAAGCGCGCGGGCCGGGGCGGCGTTTGCGGGGCTATCGTGCAGCAAGATAGTATTTGGGTACCGCGGGAACGATCGCGCTGACCGGCCTTTGTTGTTTTTCCAGAACTGATTCCCGAACATATCAGCGGACGTTGCGGTTCCTACCGACATGAAAATTCACGAGTATCAGGCGAAGGAAATCCTGGCGAAGTATGGCGTTGCCGTGCCGCGGGGCGAGGTGGCCAACACGCCGGAAGAGGCGTTGCCGACGTGGCCCGCAGACTGTTCGCCGAGGGCGCCACGGGCGTGGTGGTGAAGGCCCAGATTCACGCCGGCGGCCGCGGCAAAGGCGGCGGCGTGAAGGTCGCAAGCATTCGCGAAGAAGCCGAGACGCATGTCAAGAACATTCTCGGCATGCAGCTCATCACGCACCAGACCGGCCCGCAGGGGCAGAAGGTGCAGCGGCTGCTGGTTGAAGAAACCGCGGCCATCGACCGCGAACTCTACCTCGGCATCGTGCTCGATCGTGCGACCGGCAAGCTGGTGTTCATGGCATCGCAGGCGGGCGGCATGGAGATTGAAGAAGTCGCCGCCAAAGACTCCTGAGGCCATCTTCAAAGAGTACATCGATCCCAGCCGTCGGCTTCCAGCCATGGCAGGCACGCAAGCTGGCGTTCGCTCTGGGACTGAAGCCTACGCAGATCAATCAGGCCGTCGGTTTTTGCAGAGCCTCTACAAGGCATTTGTGGATACAGATGCGTCGCTGCTCGAGATCAATCCGTTCATCACGACGAAGGACGACAAGCTGTTTGCGCTCGACTGCAAAATCAACTTTGACGACAACGCGCTCTTCCGCCACACAGATCATCAAGGAGCTGCGCGATGTGGCCGAAGAAGATCCGCTCGAAGTGGAGGCTCAGCAAGTACTCGCTGAACTACATCAAGCTGGACGGCACCATTGCCTGCATGGTGAACGGCGCGGGCCTGGCGATGGCGACGATGGACATCATTCAATACGCCGGCGGCAGTCCCGCAAACTTTCTTGATGTAGGCGGCGGCGCAACGCAGGAACAGATCGAGCATGCGTTCGAGATTCTGTTGTCAGACGCGAATGTGAAGGCGATCTTCATCAATATCTTTGGCGGCATTCTGCGCGTCGATCGGCTGGCGACCGGCGTTGTGGCAGCGGCGAAGAACCTGAACGTGAAGGTGCCGATCGTGCTGCGGCTCGAAGGCACGAACGTGGAAGAAGGCCGCAAGATTCTGAAGGACTCAGGATTGAACTTCCAGGTCGGCGCAACGATGAAAGACGCGGCGGAATTGGTCGTGGCCGCGGCGAAAGGGGGGCAAGTAATGGCAGTTTTGGTCGATAACAATACGCGGCTTGATCGTTCAGGGAATCACCGGCAAAGAAGGCACCTTCCACGCGCAAGGGCTGCGCCGAATATGGCACCAAGGTTGTGGGCGGTGTAACTCCGGGCAAGGGCGGAACGACGCACGAAGGCTGGCCGGTGTTCAACACGGTGGCGGAGGCAGTGAAAGAAACGGGCGCGAATGCCACCATGATCTTTGTGCCGCCGCCGTTCGCTGCCGACGCCATTCTCGAAGCCGAAGACGCGGGCATTCCGCTGATCGTCTGCATCACCGAGGGCATTCCCACGCTCGACATGGTGAAGGTGTGGGCCAAGACTGAAGATTCGAAGTCGCGGCTGATCGGACCCAATTGCCCGGGCGTGATTTCGCCGGGAAAAGCGAAGATCGGCATCATGCCGGGTCGCATCCACAAGGAAGGCTCGGTCGGCATCGTGTCGCGCTCGGGAACGCTGACCTACGAAGCCGTGCACCAGCTCACGCAGCGCGGCATAGGACAGTCGACGGCCATCGGCATTGGCGGCGATCCCATCATCGGCACCACGCACATTGATGCTCTGCGGCTGTTGAACGAGGATCCGGATACTGAAGCGATCATCATGATCGGCGAGATTGGCGGAACGCGCAGAAGAAGCCGCAGCGGAGTATCGTCAAGCAGCACGTGAAGAAGCCGGTGGTGGGATTCATTGCCGGGCAGACGGCGCCTCCCGGACGCCGGATGGGCCATGCCGGCGCGATCATCTCCGGCGGACAGGGAACCGCAAAAGACAAGATGAAGGCGATGACCGATGCGGGAATTCATGTAGTGGTATCGCCGGCAGAGATTGGCGCGACGCTGGCGAAGGTAATTGGAAAGTGAAATAGCTCAGCTTTTAGCTCTTAGCTGTTAACTCAAACGCAAGGCCCACCGCGAGGTGGGCCTTCGTGGTCTGAAAACCGAAAGATACAAATCACTTCGCGGAGGGACTCGCATGAAGAACATCGATAAGCCGGTTGCGCGTGCAGAGGCATTCGTTGCGCGGCTGGGCATTCGCATGCCGATATTGCTCGCGCCGATGGCAGGTTCGTGTCCGCCGTCGCTATCCATTGCTGTTGCGAATGCGGGCGGAATGGGCGCGTGCGGTGCATTGCTGATGAAGCCGGAAGAGATTGCGGCGTGGTGCGGGGAGTTCCGTCAGCACAGCTCAGGCGAGTTTCAGATCAACCTATGGATTCCGGGGCCGCCGCCGAAACGCGATGCGGAACTGGAGAGGCGGCAGCGCGAATATCTCGCTCAGTGGGGGCCGGAGGTGCCTGAGAGTGCGGCAGAAGGTGTGCTGCCGGATTTCGACGCGCAGTGCCAGGCGCTGCTTGACGCGAAGCCCAAAGCGATTTCGTCAATTATGGGCTTGTACACTCCGTCTTTTGTCGCGGAAATGAAGGCGCGCGGCATTCTCTGGTGGGCGACAGCGACGACGGTAGCAGAGGCGAAAGCGGCGGAAGCCGCGGGAGCCGATGCCATCATCGCGCAGGGCGCGGAAGCCGGCGGTCATCGCGGAGCATTTGATGCGAGCGAGGCGGATCGACGGATGGTGGGCTTGTTTGCGCTGTTGCCACAAGTAGTGGATGCCGTCTCGGTCCCTGTGATCGCTGCGGGAGGGATCGGCGATGCGCGCGGAGTTGCCGCTGCGTTGATTCTTGGGGCGAGTGCGGCGACTATCGGGACGGGATTTCTGCGCTGTCCTGAGGCGAAATTGAATCGCGTCTGGGCGGATACGCTGGCAAAGACCGAGGCCGATGAGACGACGGTCACGCGCGCGTTCTCTGGGCGACCGGGGCGTGGTGTGGCAAATAAATATGTGCGTATGTCTGCTGCGTCGGATGCACCCCCACCGGCGCCGTATCCTTTACAACGCGGGCTGACGCTTGCAATGCGCACGGAGGCATCGAAGGCCGGCGACACGGAACGGATGCAGATGTGGGCAGGACAGGCGGCGAAACTGGCGCGGAGTGAACCGGCGGGCGAGGTTGCAATTCAATTGTGGGAGGAGGCTTCGCGACTGCTGTAGATCGCGAAGCCCCAGGAACTAGCTCATCACCACATCCGGCATGGTTTTGCGCTGACCATCTTGTCGCTTGGCTTGCAACTGAAGCTCTTCGCAAATTCCGGAAGATTTTGGAGGATAGAGTTGGTCCGGTACTCATCGGGTGCGTGCGGATTGGCCTGCGCCTGGCTTCGCAACTGCTCGGGGCGTGTCTGAGTGCACCACTGCTGTGCGTAGGCGATCCAGAAGCGCTGGTCGGGCGTGTAGCCATCGGTCTTTGCAGTCATGTCGACATGCGCGGCCTCGGCCTTGTCTTGCCACGCGATCCATGCGAGCCACAGGCCGCCGAGATCGGCAAGATTTTCGCCGAGCGTGAGTTTGCCGTTCAGGTGAACGCCGGGAACAGCTTCAATGGCGTCGTACTGATCGACCATGCACTGCGCCTTCTGTGTGAACTTTGCTTCGTCTTCTTTGGTCCACCACTCTTTGAGATTGCCGTCTTTATCAAATTGGCGGCCCTCGTCGTCGAAGCCATGCGTAAGTTCGTGGCCAATGGTCGAGCCCATGTCGCCATAATTTGCGGCGTCATCTTCCTTGTCACTGAAGAAAGGCGGCTGAAAATATCCAGCGGGGAAGTTGACGTTATTCTGCTGCGAACTGTAATAGGCGTTGACGGTCGGCGGGGACATGTACCACTCACCCTTATCCACGGGCTTGCCGATTTTGGCCAGGTTGCGATTGAAGTTGAACACGCGCACACGTTGCTGGTTGCCGAGTGGATCGCCGCGCACGATGACGAGCTTCGAATAGTCTCGCCACTTGTCGGGATAGCCGATCTTGTTCATCACGGTCTTCAGCTTTTCTTTTGCTTGGACCTTGGTGGCAGGGCTCATCCAGTCAAGCGAGTCGATGTCCTTGTCCATAGCCTGCTCGATCGCGAGTGTCATTTCGAGGGCCTGTTGCTTTTCAGAAGGCGGGAAATATTTGGCGACGTAGACCTGGCCGAGGGCCTCGCCCATCTCGCGATCGACGCGGGTGGTGCAGCGCTTCCAGCGTTCCTGCTGCTTTTCCGCACCGTTGAGAATGTGCGCGTAGAAGTTCCACGACTCGGTCTCGAAGGCCTCAGGCATGCTGGTTCCCGCATAAGCATGAAGCAAATGCCAACGCAGGTAGGTCCTGATCTGGTCGAGCGACGTGTCGGCGACGAGTGCGTTGAACTCAGCGAGGAATTTCGGCTCCTCGTCGTTCGCCTTACCGCTGGCGGGAGCATGAGCCGCCTCAACGTAATCGGTCAGATTGAAATGCGTGAGCATTTTTGCGAGCGCGGCAACATCGGTGGGGTGATTCAGATTCTGCGGTTCACGCGTCTCTGTAATGGTGAGAGAGGCTTTGGCAAGGCGCGTCTCGATGGCCATCACAGTTTCCGCATCCTTGGCGGCCTGCGCCTCGGGTTCGCCGGCCAGCACGAACATCTTGCGGACATGGTCGACGTACTGTTTGCGCTGTTCGACGGATTTGGCGTCGGTACGGAAGTAGTAGTCACGTTCCGGAAGGCCGAGGCCGCCTGCGCCATAGAACGAGATGACCTGGTTGGCATCGGCAAAGTCCTGATCGGCGCTGAAATCGAAAAATGCATTCACGCCGATGGTGTGTAGATGGGCAAGGAGCACCGGTAGCTCGTCGGTGGAGCGCAACGCAGCGATGCGATCGAGTTCCGGCTTGATCGGCGTAATGCCGAGCTGATTCACATTGGCCGTGTCCATGCAGCTTGCGTATTCATCGCCAATTTTTTGTTCGTTGGCTGTGCGATTGGGATCAGGCTTCGAGGTGTCTTCGAGAATCTGTTTCAGATGGAGCCGGTTCAACTCATATAGCTCGGTGAAGCGGCCGTACGCGGTCTGGTCTGGCGGCAGAGGATTGCGTCTGAACCAGCCGTTGCAACTGTAGTGATAGAAGTTTTCGCAGGGGTCGACCGACTTGTCGATCAGCGAGGTATCGAAGACGCGCAACTCGGGCGCGGCAGGCGTGGCTGGTGTTGCGTTCTGGCTGAAGGCGGGTGCGGCGGCAAGGAGTGCAATCAAGGCAAGGCCGGAGGGAGAGAGTGCGGCAGTTACGCGGGACATGGCGAAACTCTAGCAGATTGGGGTGGGGTTGGTCGCCAATTGTGACCGTTACAATGATGGTTGGGCTAAAGCCCATTTTGAGGAGCTATCGAGTGGCGCAGCGCACTTTCAGCATTATCAAACCAGATGCGGTAAGCAAGGGATATGCGGGGGCCATTCTGGCCGAAATTGAGAAAGCCGGATTCAAGCTTGTTTCGATTCGGAAGCAGACGATTTCAAAGCAGCAGGCGCAGGGTTTTTATCACGTTCACGCTGCGCGGCCGTTTTTCAATGATCTGTGCGGGTTCATGTCGTCGGGTCCGATTTTTCTGATGGTGCTTGAGAAGGACAACGCGATTTCCGATCTGCGCAAGCTAATGGGCGCGACCAATCCAGCGAATGCCGAAGATGGAACAATTCGAAAGAAGTTCGCGGAGTCGATCCAGGCGAATGCGATTCATGGGTCGGATGCGGAAGACACGGCGTCGTTCGAGATCGGGTATTGGTTTGCTGGGTATGAGCTGATCTAAGCCGCTCGCTTGTATTGGTGCCCAGTTTTAGCCGAATAGATTATCGATCTTTTCGCGGAGCGCGGCGACTTCGCGCTGCAACTCAGCAACCGTCGATTCCAACTTCGCAATGCGATCGTCCTGCTCGGGCGTCGTCGCAGCAATCATCAGGGCAGGTGCTGCACTCGCCGGCATCTGAATCGATTCCACTGGGCCGGAAAGCAGATGCGCGTAGCGTGCCTCCTTGGTGCCGGGCTGGCGCGGAAGAACGGCGCGAGCGACGGTTCGCGATCCATCAACTTTTGCAGCCCGCCGAGCACGTCGGGCAATTCTTCGAAGCGGTGCATTCGCTCGGTCCGGCCGCGTAGTTCGCCCGGGGTCTGCGGTCCTCGCAGCAGCAATACGCACATTAGCGCGGCCTCAGCGCGGCTGAAATTGAAGGCTTCGCCAAGCCAGTGCTCGTATTTTGGCACGCGGCCGTCGGCGGATCGCGCGCGGCCTGCGAGGCCCATATTTTCAAGGCATGAAGGGCCTGGCGCGCTTCGTCTTCGTCGACGTCCATCACCGGCTCGCGATTTGAGCGCTGATTGCATGCGTTGATGAGCGCGTTCAACGTAAGCGGGTAGTAATCGGGAGTCGTGATTTCTTTTTCGACGAGCGCGCCGAGAACGCGGGCTTCAACGGGGGTAAGCACAATGGGCTCGCCGACGGACATGGGTCTATTTTTACATCTCGCCACCGGAGATCAGGCGGCGCGGTTTTCCGTGTGCAGGTCGTGTTTCGTGTGAGCAGGAAATAGACAAGCGGCGTGACCACCAGGCTGAGCACCATGGAAATGCAAAGGCCGCCGATAACTGCGATTGCAAGGGGCTGCAGCATCTGCGACCCGGCGCCGAGCGCGAAAGCCAGTGGCAACATTCCGCAGACCGCAGCCAGTGCGGTCATAACGATGGGGCGAAGACGGCGTTGAGCTGCGTGCATCATTGCTTCGGTGCAGAGGCGCCCTCGGCACGGAATTTTTCGTCGGCATCGAGCAGCAGAATACCGTTTTTGGCGACAATTCCGATGACCATGATAAGCCCCATGAACGAGGCCACATTGAACGTGGTGTTGGTGATCAAGAGCGCGAGAATGACACCCGAAATCGAGAGGATCGAAGAAGTGAGAATCGTATGGGAGCCGGAAAATGGCGGAACTCGGTGAGCAGCACACCGAACACCAGCGCCAGTGCAAGAAACAGGACGCGGAGCAATTCGTGGAAGGACTTTTGCTGCTCCTCGTACGTGCCACCGTAGACGACGCGAACCGAAGCGGGCAGGTGCATAGCTGCGACGGTCTTTTGCACTTTGGCCATCGCGCTGCCAAGGTCCGAGCCTTCCAGTTGCGGCCGTGACGACTACCATGCGCTGCAGGTTCTCGCGACGAATTTCATTTTGCGGCGGAAACTGCTGGATGGTGGCCAGCGAGCCAAGAGTCGCAGTACGACCGGACTGCTGTTGAAGACCGTGTTCTTCGATGGCCTCGAGCGAGGTGCGGCTTTCATTACCGAGGCGTACTCGCACCGTGTACGGGCGGCCATTGGCTATCAATGGATCTTTGGTCTGGAGGCCGTCGAGAATCGATGTGGCATCCTGGGAAACTTCGTCTGGCGTGAAGCCGAGCCGCGCAGCAATGATGGGATTCACCTGGAAACTTGTGGCTGGGCCGCTGATCGTGTTCTCAATTCCGTTCTGCACGTCGGCGACACCGGCGATTTTGCCGAGGCGTCTCCAATCCTGGGTCCGAGTCCTGCAGGACAGCCGGATCATGTCGAGAAGATCTTCATCTGGATCGGCTCAGGAGCGTTCGAGAGATCACTGATCATGTCCTGCAATACCTGGATGAACTCCACATCGAGTTCGGGCTCTCTGGTTCTGATCTGCGCCGCACGTCCGCCATGATTTCGTCGATGGCACGACTGCGCTTTGTTTGAGCTTGACGGTGAAATCCCCGGTGTTGGCCTCGTGTACGGCGGCCAACCCATTTCAGGCCGGTGCGGCGCGATGTGATGTCGACTTCAGGTGTTGTCGCGCAGAATCCGCTCCACGTGATGGAGGACGCTGTTTGTTTCGTTGAGCGAACTGCCGGCGG
Source organism: uncultured Acidobacteriaceae bacterium (assembly GCA_963782775.1). Lineage (GTDB taxonomy): Bacteria > Acidobacteriota > Terriglobia > Terriglobales > Acidobacteriaceae > Telmatobacter. Next base: position 162,542 of record CAWALE010000008.1, on the reverse strand, counting down.
GCATGATGTAGTCGAGGATGAAGCCGCCCTCGTCCATTTCGGCAGCAGATCGGAACCGAGCAGCTTGATATCCGAACCACGTCGCGATCACAAGCAGGAGACATGATCCGCCGACAACAGTCGGCTTGGCCAGCGCCCAGTCCAGCACACGCTTGATGGGCTCGAGGATGCGGCTCATGAAGCGGCCAGCCTGGTGGCTCCTTGTGTTCGTTGTCCGGCTTTCGTTCTCTGCGAGAAGAACCATGCTGAGTCCCGGGCGTCCAGGTGAGCGCGAGAAGAAGTGACGTGAGCAGAGAGGCGGCCATGGTAATGGCCAGTGCGCGGAAGAAGCTGCCCGTAACGCCGCTTACGGCGACTAGCGGCAGAAATACGACCACGGGCGTAATGGTGGAACCGATCAGCGGGTAGTGATTTCTTTGAGTGCCTTGCGCACGGCTTGACACGGCTTTCGCCGTGGTCGCGGTGCATGACAATGTTTTCGACCACGACGATGGCATCGTCGATGACGAGGCCGATGGCCGCGGCCAGTCCCCCGAGCGTCATGAGATTGAAGCTTTGATCGATGGCCCACAGCACGAGGACCGTAGCGGCAATGGTGACGGGAATAACGAGGCCGGCGATGAGCGAAGAAGTCCAGTCGCGCAGAAAAAGGAAAAGGATGATGCAAGCGAGAATGAGTCCGATGAAGATGGCATCGCGCACGCTGGAGATTGAATCGCGCACAAGTTGCGACTGATCGTAGAAGAGTTCGAGCTTCACCCCCTGCGGCAATTTTTTTCGAAGCTCGCGATCTGCGCGGAGACCGCATCGGCAACGGCGACTGTATTGCTCGAAGGCTGGCGGGCAATGGTCATGCAGCACGGCGTTTTTGCCGTTAGCAGTTACGGTGGTGTAGATGGGCAATGTTCGCCGGCTGACTGTCGCCACGTCGGCCATGCGGACGGGGGCACCAGTGGCAGTGGTCTTCACAACAAGCTGGCGGAGCCCGTCGATGTCATGCACCTGCGCACCAACCAAGCCCAAGAATCAATTGATGGTTGGCTTCGTAGAGGCCGGGGAATCGACGATATTCGAAGCTTGGATCGCATTGACGAGATCGCTGAACGTGACGCCGGCAGCTGCATTTGAGCGAGATCAGGAATCACGCGGAACTCAGGCACCTTGCCCGCCCTGCACAGTACAGTGCTGACGCCGAGTACGCGGTTCAAGGGGGCTTCAGATCGTAGGTCGCGAGTTCCCATAGCTGAGTTTCGGAACGGTGTCGGATGTGAGGCTGTAGCCGAGGATCGGAAAAGTGGCGAAGGTAAGGCTGTTTGTCGTGATGCTTCGCGGTAGACGGCAGGGTCTGCTCGACTTTGGCAAGCGCCGCATCCGCCAGTTGGAGCGACTGATACATGTCAATGTTCCAGTGAAGAAGAGGCTGACTTCGGCCTGGCCGCGGCTGGTGGTGGAGCGAACGGTAACGAGGCCGGGCACGGAATTGACCGCATCTTCGATGGGCTGGTGATGGTGACTTCCATCTGTTCGATGGGCATTACGCCGTTGTCGACGCCGATGATGACGCGTGGGAAGCCGTTTCAGGAAAGACCGAGATGGGCACCTGAAACGCGAGGTAAATGCCCGCGACGGTGAGTATCGCGGCGAAGAAAAAGATCGGCCGCGTGAAGTCCGGTCAGCCAGAACGATTCCTTGTGGACGCGACCGGTCGCGGAAGCGGCGATGCGACATTCAGTCCTTAGTCGCCTCCCTTGCCGGCTGCGGGCTTGGCTTCAGTCCTCTTCGTCGGCTTTGGACCGATCTTGACCTTGGCGCCTTCATCGATCCATAGGAGCCGGAAGTGATGACCATGTCGTCGTCTCGAGGCCGTTGGTGATCTCGACGTCGTCTCCATCTTGAATGCCGAGCTGACGGCTTTCTTGGGCCGCGCCATCGCGCCGACGACCATTACGGATTTGGAGCCGTCCTGCGCAGTGAGGATCGATGAGATAGGGAACCTTCAGCGCTTTCTCCAGGTCCTCCGGTGATGGAGACCTTGACCGGCGTTCCGACTTTCAGCTTGCCTTCTTGTTGTCGAGCCTTCAGCCAGATTTCGATCGTGGTGCTGCCGGGATCAAGCGCGGGACTGATGAGAGTCACTTTCGCACACGGGATCTTGATGCCGGGAACGAGGATGGTTGCATTGTCGCCGATTTCATTTGCTGCGCGAGACTTTGCGCGATGTGGGTCTTGGCAAGGAGCGATGCAGTTTCCATTACGGTAATCAGCGGCGCGCCGCGGGTCTGCGTGTCTCACCGGCATATAACGGGCGATCGGTAACGACGCCGTCGATGGGGCTGCGAATCTCAGAGTAGTTGACCTGCGCTTCAGCGCCCTTGTATTTGCCTTCTGCCGATGTGAACTGGCCCTTTGCGGACTTGAGTGCGGCTTCGCGGCTGACGTTCTCATGGATTCGAGGTGCTTCGCTGCGGCGTCGTAAGCGGCCTGAGCCTGCACCAGCGCGGCCTGCGCTGTATCCAGATCTCGGCCGGGAATCGCGCCCTCCGCAAACAGCTGCTTGCGGCTGTTCACAATGCTTGGTTCAGGTCGAGATTTGCCTTGGCCTGTGCGTAAATCCGAGTTCAGCCTTCTGCGTGTCTTCAGGAACCTGCGCTTTGGTTGCTGTTTCATAAGCGGCCTGGGCAGCTTCGTAAGAACCCTTGTTGTCCTGCGCTGCGCGCGGCTGAGGTCGCTGTTTTCAAGCACGGCGAGCAGTCGACCGGCTTTCACTTTCGCGTCCACGCTGGACGAAGAATTTTGCACAGGCGCGCTGATTTTGGGCTCGATGGCAGCCTGCGCAAGAGGCGCAAGTATGGCGTCGGCGATTATGTGATCGGAGATTGGGCCGAGCTCGGGATGTTCGGCCTGAACGGTGACCTGTGGCACAGGTTCCTTCCTTTTTACAGCCCCGGCACAGCACTGATGGAAGCACAGGGCAGCGCGAAGATACCAGCGCGATCAGCCTCGAAGTTTCGTTTAATGTGCGGTCTTTCACCTGTCATCTTGCTCAACTCTCCTGCTCCTTCGATGGGTTCACATGGTTCCGGTGAGGGTCTGCAATGCTGCGCGTGCTGCTTCGTAACGCACACGTCCGTCTTCCAACGCGCATTCTCGGCCGTAATGAATGCGCTGATTGTGCGTCGACCACTTCAAGTACGGTGCCTTCGCCGCCGATGTAACGGAGCTTGGTGAGGCGCAGGCTTTCCGCGGCCGTTGAAACGCTTGCTTCAAGCGAGGCAAGCTGATCGCGAGCGGCCTGGGCTTCGGCATAGGCTTCGTCGAGTCGCGCAATGAGTTGCCGCTGGGTTGCGGTAAGCGCCACTTTGGCGGCATCGCGGCGGATTTCGCTTTGCTTACACGTTGTGCGCCGTGGAGAGCCAATCCCAGACCGGAATATCGAGTGTGACGCATGGCGGAGTAGCCGAGATTCTTCACGCCATCGGGGCCGTTGACTGCAAATTGTGGCGCGTCGATGCCGTAGGTGTAGTTGAGGCCGAGGCCGGGAAGATAGGCGCCGCGGGCCGCGAGAACGTCAGCATCGCTTACCCTGAGCGTGGCCAGTGCACTCTTGAGTTCGGCATTATTTTTTGCGGCGAGCCTGATTCAACTTCGTCGCGCGAAGCGAGAGGCGCCGGCACTGCTCGGACACATCTGATGCTGTAAGGCGTGCGCGGATCGGGAAAGAGCAGTACGGCAAGTTCGAGCCGCGCCTTGTCGGCTTGATCTTTGCGTCGGAAGTTCGCGGTCGCGCTGCTGCTGCTGCAACTGCGCCTTTACGGTGTCAGCGTGCGCTGCCTCGCGGGCTTGTTCGCGCTGGCCGGTAAGCTTCACGAAGTCGTCAGCTTCGGCCTTGGCGCGCTGGGCAATGGCGAGTTTCTGAGTGGCAGCGGCCAGTCCGTAGTAGAGGCCGGTGACGGCGGAGACCAGCCCGCGGCGGGCAATTTCCATCTCAGCGGCGGCAACGGCCGCAGCCGCATCTGCGCGGCGAACGCCGGAGATCTGGGCAAGGCCGATGTCTTCGTTGACCACAGCCTGGCTGAAGTATTCGTGCACGGCATTGTTCGCGATGAAAATCGGCGATTGCGCGCTGACGCCCTGGCCCGTTTCGGTGATCACTCCATTGGGCTGCGTATAGAGGGCTTGGTTGTGATAGACAACGCTGGGCAGCAAGCCAGCTCGGGCAATGGCGCGATCAAGACCAGCGACCTTGCTGCTGGCCACGGCAGCAGCGAAAGAAGGCTCGCTGGATTGTGCGCGTTTCAGAGTTTCGTCGAGTGTGATGACGATGGGTTGCGCGATAGTCGTTGAATCCGCCGGTGCTGCCTGGACTGTAGTTTGAGCCGTGGCTTGCGCGTTTACGCGTTCGGGGGTTAATCCGAATGGGACAAGTAGAGATGCACCTAGCAACGCAGGCAAGGCAGTGCGGATCGAGCGGGAATTGAGTTTGGATTCCATCGGCACAGGGAGACAGAATATCGGGTAAACCTTAATTTCACCTGAGGCTTAGATGAAGCTATTGGAGTAGAGGGCTAGATGTACGCCGGCGCGCATAAGATGTTTCTGCATGGAAACCACGAAAATTGCTGGCATTGAAGTATCGCGGGTGGGACTCGGGACCTGGGCCATCGGCGGTTCAGAATGGGGCGCTGTGGCCGAGGACGCGGCGATTGCGACGTGTCTGAGTGCCGTCGAACGCGGCATCAATCTTATCGATACTGCACCGATCTACGGGCGCGGACGAGCTGAAGAGATTGTCGGCAAGGTGATGCGGGCTCATGGACGGCGCGACGCCTTCTACATCGCAACCAAGGCCGGTCTTGAGTGGAACGAGCGCGGTGTATTTGCGAACTCGACGACTGCCCGGCTGAGACGAGAGCTTGAGGACAGCCTGCGAAGACTCAGCACGGACTATATCGATCTTTACCAGATCCATTGGCCGGATACTTTGATTCCGGTCGTGGAAGTCGCGGAACTGATCGCGGGATTCCAGCGCGAAGGGAAGGTGAGGGCGCTTGGTGTAAGCAACTTCAGCGCAGCGCAGATGGAAGAGTTTCGCAGGGTCGCAACCCTGGCATCCGATCAGCCGCCCTACAACATCTTCGAGCGAGAGATTGATCGTGAAACCTTGTCCTGGTGCGCGGCGAACGGCGTGGCTGTGCTGACCTACAGTTCGCTGTGCCGCAGCTTGCTGGGCGGCCGCGTGCATCGAGGCATGACGTTTGAGGCAGGCGATATTCGCGCAGTCGACCCGAAGTTTCAGGAACCGCGGTTCAGCCAATACATGACGGCGGTCGAACGCCTGGCGGCGCTGGCTCGCGGGCGTTTTGGAAAATCGATGGCGCAGTTGGCGGTGCGCTGGGTGCTGGACAGGCCCGGTTGCTCCGTCGCCCTGTGGGGAGCCAAACGCCCCGATCAACTGGACGCCGTTGCAGGTGTGATGGGATGGAAGCTGGACGCCGGGACAATGGCGGAGATCGATCGAATTGTGGCGGAGTCTGTGACGGATCCGGTGGGGCCGGAGTATTTGACACCGCAAGTGCGCGAAGCTTGAGCGAGGCTGTCAAGTGCCTGCAGCGCAGAATTCCGCAAACGCGACCCCGGTCCGTTCTGCGATACTAGTCCGTTATGCCAATTGCCGACCTGCAGCAGGCTGCACAGAAAATCGCTGGATTTCTTTCTTCCCTCAACAAGCTTGGCGGAATGCGCTTGAAATATCGCATTGTCGCGGGAGATGGCGCGCGCGATCCCCAAGGGCTTGAAGCGCGGGAGATCTACGTGGAACTCGGTGGCCCCGATGTTCCGCTGCTTACCCAGCACAATGGGGAGTTGCTCCGGGCCCTCGAAACCATCGCCTCGCAAATGCTGCGGCTTGAGCAGCGCGAGCACGACCTCGTCAGCTTCGACGCGGGCAATTTCAAGGCACTGCGCGCGCAGGAGTTGCGCATGTCGGCCGAGGTGGCTGCGGAGAAGGTGCGCAAGTCGGGCATACCGTATGCGTTTCCGCCGCAGAACAGCCGCGAGCGCCGTCTGCTGCACATGGCATTCCGCGACCTGCCCGGCGTGGAGACGGCCAGTTCGGGCGAGGGGCAGGACCGGTTCCTCGTGGTTTTTCCTGAAGGCAAGACAAATTTGCCGGTGACACCGCCCATGAAGCCGCGTGGATTTGGCCCTGATCGCGGATCAGGACGTGAACGCGGACCCAGACGCGATCGCCGATAGAGTTTGACGACAACGTTGGTTGCGGTCCGAAACATCGCGACGCTGTTTTGCCAAACTATCCAACAATTAAGGCTGAAATTTCTTTTCTGACGATGTGCGCGCCATCGGTATGTTCTGCGCGGAAGCGGCTCGTGCTGATCGAACAAGACGGATGTCACGCTAGCGGAAAAGGTTTGTAACTGGCCTGAATTCAGGCGATCTTCCGTACTCTTGCGCAATTCGGCCAGTCTGCATCTAATCAAGAAAGCAGCTCGCTAAATTATTGATTGCGCCACCTTCCCTGATTGCCTTGTGTTGCGCCAAATCCCATTTGGAAAGAGGACCATCATGTTTTCTTCAAACTTTTTTGCGCGTACAGGGCGCACGCCGGTGCTGGCGCTGTTGCTGACGGTGGCGCTTGCAGGATGCGAATCAAAGCAGGATAAGGCAATTGACCAGGCAAAGAAGCAGGCCGTGGCGACAGGTCAGCCGCAACAGGTTGTCAGCGTCGACAAGACCGGAACCACGACGACGACAGTAGTGCAGCCGCCTGCAAAAGGCCAGACGACGGAAGCAATGACGACGACCACTACGCCTCCGACTCCGGGTGCGCCGGTGCCGCCGCCGCAGGATCCGAAAGTCTACCCCGTTGGTGGCGATCCGAATCAGGCAACCGCGGAAGATGGCAGTAAGCCGTCGCCTGCCGGGCCCGTGCATGTGACTATCGAGGCCGGAACCAGCCTGGCGATTCGTGTTGACCAGCGAATCAGCGTTAAGACCAGCCACGCGGGCGACACATTCACGGGGGAGGTGGTGGAACCGGTCGCTGATCCCAATGGGAGCATTATTGTGCCCAAGGGCACTGAGGTCGCCGGTGTTATCGATGCTGCGCACAAGCGTGGCCACTTCAAAGGCGCGTCGGTGCTGGAACTGCGTCTGACGTCAATGACGCTGAACGGAACGCAATATCACCTGAGGACTGCCGACCTTACGCAACGCAAGAAGGGTAAGGGCAAACGCTCCGCAGCTCTGATTGGCGGCGGCGCCGGCCTTGGCATGTTGATCGGCGGCATCGCTTCCGGCGGCACTGGCCTGCTGATCGGCGGACTCGCCGGCGGCGGTGCGGGCGCGGCGGGTGCAGGACTGACCGGCAATCGCGACCTCGACATCCCTGCGGAGACGGTCGTGCACTTCAAGCTGGCCGAAGACCTCATCGTGCAGGGCTAGGCGCCCCTTCGACCCTTCAGAATCCGCTTGCCAGCAGTGAAGTGTCGCGGAACAATGCGGCAGAGGTCAACCATGGCAAGCGCATCCACTCTCGGTGGGAGCGAACTGGTCGCGTTCGCTCCCACTACCGATCCCGCAAAAGCGCGTGCGTTCTATGAAGGCGTACTCGGTCTGCGTCTCGTGGCCGATGAGAAACCCTTCGCGCTGGTCTTCGATGCCAACGGAACCATGCTGCGCGTGACCACAGTACACGAACTGCATCCTCATCCGTTCACTGTGCTGGGCTGGCACGTCGCAAATATCGAAGCGACCGTCGATCGGCTCGCCGCAGCTGGCGTCGAATTCAACCGCTACAAGGGAATGAATGACGCCGATCCGCGTGGCATCTGGAACTCGCCCAGCGGTGCGCGGGTGGCATGGTTCAAGGATCCGGACGGGAATGTGCTGAGCGTGACGGAGTTTTCGACTGCGTAAATTTGAGGTTTCCAGTCGCGGGATCGAGAGATGGGCACCCGGCAGCCACACAGGAGTCAGTAAGCTGGATCAATGTCATTCTTCTCGAGGCTCAGCCGAGCACAGGTAAGTGCTAAGACCTGAAGATTCGATGACGATGCCGCAACGGAAATTCTTTGGACGGACAATCAGGGCGTGCTCCGTCTGACGATTGGCGGAATCAAAACGGAGCAGGGCATGGGTGGATGGATCAGGCTGTCCTGTTTTGCCCGTTCGCGGAACTAGACTTCAAACGAAAGAGGAGATCCGTTCAAAGGCTGAGTCAGCGTCCCCGAACGTCCAATAAAGTTAGTTAACAAGCGCCGAAACGGCCAGAACAAAAAGGCCGCGCATCGCGCGGCCTTTTGTCCCTGTTCCTGCTTTTACCCGTTCAGCATCTCCTGCAGCTTGTTCAGGGTGCGGTGCAGATCCTTGTCTGTGCGGCGCTGTTCGTCGATTTTGCCGATGGAGTGCATGACGGTGGTGTGGTGCTTGTTGCCGAACTGGCGGCCGATTTCAGGCAGGCTGGCTTCGGTCATCTGCTTGGCCAGGTACATCGCGATCTGCCGTGGCACAACGACGTTGCGCGAGTTGTTCTTCTGCTTCAGGTCGCTCACCTTCATGCCGAACTGCTCGGCCACGGCGCGCTGGATCGACTCGATGGTGATCTTGCGAACCTGCATGTCGATGAACTGCTTGAGGCACTGCTGCGTCGTAACCAGCGTGATCTCGGTGCGGTTCAGGTTGCACCAGGCGACGAGCCGCGTCAAAGCTCCCTCAAGCTCGCGCACGTTGGTGCGGACGTTGGAGGCGATGAACAGAGCAACGTCGGTGGGAAGCTGAACCTGGTCGTTCTCGGCTTTCTTCTGCAGAATGGCGACCTTGGTTTCGAGATCGGGCGGCTGAATATCGGCGATCAGGCCCCACTCGAAGCGCGAGCGCAGCCGGTCTTCAATCTCGGCCAGCTCCTTCGGCGGACGGTCTGACGCGATGACGATCTGCTTCATGCTCTCGTGCAAAGCGTTGAACGTATGGAAGAACTCTTCCTGCGTCCGCTCCTTCTGCGCGATGAACTGAATATCGTCGATCAGCAGCACGTCGACGGTGCGGAAGCGATCGCGGAAGCTGGTCATGCGATCGTTGCGCAGCGAGGTGATCATCTCGTTAGTGAATTTCTCCGCTGAGACATAGCAGATGCTTGCCGTGGGCTGACGCCGCTTCACCTCGTGGCCGATGGCGTGCATCAGGTGTGTCTTGCCCATTCCCACGCCGCCATAGAGGAAGAGTGGATTGTAGGCGCGCGACGGGCGCTCGGCGACGGCAAGTGAAGCGGCGCGAGCAAACTGATTGCCGTTCCCAATGACGAAGGCGTCGAAGGTGTATCGCGGATTCAGCTGGGCAGCAGTGGACCAGTCGAAGCGCGTCTGCTCAGGCGAGCGCGACGAAGGCGCCGTGGGCGCATGCGCCGGCAGCGGACCGAAACCGCCATCCTTGCGCTGCGGCGGCATCGAGGGATCTTCTTCGACGGTGACAAATTGCACGTCGTCGAATTCCAGCGACTGCAGGTCGATGGCTTCCTGAATCAGGTCGCCGTACTTGTCACCGATGTGTTGGAACTCTTTGGAGGGAACGCGAACGAAAAGAATGCGGCCACTGGCGTGACTGAAGCGAGTCGGCTTGAGCCAGGTTTCAAACGACTGGCGGATGACCTTTTTTTCCAGGGCTGCGAGAATCTGCAGCCAGGGATTGAGAGCCGAAGCCGGCGAAATTGCGAATGCCATCGAGCTAATCCTTGCCGGCGCCACCTGTGTACTGCCGTGTGAAATTCAAACCGCGCGGTTGAGGCAATGGCTCACGCTGCGGGTGAAGCGATTGCTCACCCACATTTGCCGACTGAGAACTGCCTGAGGGCCGTTGGTCTGCCTCGGAAAAACACTGCGAGGCACGGGTTGAAAATCACTCCGTGGGACGCTCGGAAACTTTCTTGAACGGTCCCGATGGTAGCACATTTGAGGTGCGTTGCAATCCCTCTTTCACATAACTTTTGGGAAGAGGCGAAAGGTTGCACCACGTACGGTGAAACACATCACTTGCGATCGAAATTTTCGCGCATCGATCCTGAAATTTTACTCAGTTATCGCTGTCATCGAGCTTCTGTAAATTCGACCGCCGAACTTCGTCGCCGCGTTCACCGAAATTTCGGGCGTCTGCGTCTGACCATTCTAGTTCCGTCCCTCCCGAATAGGCTTCAGCGCGTCGGGCTGGCCGCATCCCGGCTCAAACCGGCCCGGCTGGCTTCAAAGCCCAACCTTCGATATACTTAATACTTGCCACTTAGGCGAAGATTTCAGACAGGAAACAGGAGCGCATTTTTATGCCAAAGCGCACATTTCAACCCAACCGGCGTCATCGCTCAAAGACGCACGGCTTTCGCTCACGTATGAAGACCAAGGCGGGAGCTGCTGTGCTGAGCCGTCGCCGTGCCGCAGGCCGCAAGCGCGTCTCAGTCAGCGCCGGCTTCCGCGACTAAGTCGTTCCCGCCGTTTTGTTTCGGCTGGAGCAGGTCCCAGAATCCTCTGGCCGAAATCCTTCCAGTTTCGCGATGACTAAGTCTTCAAAGCCTGAGACGCAAACCATTGCGCCAGTTGCGCGCGAGGTTCGCGCCTCTCTGGCTGGCGCGAGGTTGCGCCGGCACGCGGATTTTCAGCGCGTATACGCTGAAGGACGGAAGCGCCGCTCTGCATCGATGAGCTGGTTCTTGGCGGCGCAGAGTGAGACGGCTAGCCCGCGAGTCGGACTTACTGTCGGCAAGGTCCTCGGTCCAGCGCACGAGCGCAATCGGATCAAGCGGCGGCTTCGCGAAGTGCTGCGGCGGCATGTCGACCAGTTGCCGGGCGGCTGCGACCTGATCCTTCATCCGCACCGAACGGTGCTGACGCTCGAATTCACGAAACTTGATGCGGAGATTGTGCGTATTCTCCAGCAGGCAAATGCTGAGCAGGCCCGTGCAAACGCGAATCACCCTACGCAATCCGGCAAGGCAGAGCCTGCTCGATGACACGCATCCTTCTCGTCATGCTCGAGTTCTACCGCCGCTGGCTGTCGCCGGCGGTGCACTCGCTTGGTGTCGGCGGCGGATGCCGTTTTGTGCCAACGTGCTCCGAATATGCTTCGATCGCCATTGCAACGCACGGCCCTTTTCGCGGCACATCACTCGCAGTCTGGCGCCTGTTACGCTGCCATCCGTTTTGCCGCGGAGGGCTCGATCCGGTTCCAACCGCCACGAAGAGCAAAGACCGCTCTTCGGGAGCTCCGGGGTCGAATACAGGAGCTTCAGCTCATTTGCCGCACGAACCGTTAACATAGAAAGAGTGGCGGGCCTCCAGCGCGCCATTCCTCAACGACAGGAAGTCACACTTGCCCGAAATTCGTAATCCCAACCTTGAGTCGCAGGGATCTCCCGGCGGCGGCACCGGCGGCGGAGACTTCCGCAGCCTGATCTTATTTACCTTTTTGGCCCTCGCGGCTGTGATGGTTTATCAGTATTTCCAGAAGCCGGCAGCAAATGCTCCGGCGAACCAAGCCCAGCAGGCTCAGCAGCAGGCACAGCCACAAGCGGTCTCAACGCCAAATCCGAGCGGAGCAGCATCGAGCCCGGCGAGCGTACCTGGCCCAGTCGCTTCAGTGGGCGCCAGCGCTGAGACCACCACGACCATCGAGAACGAGAAGTTCCGGATCACCTTTACGAACAAGGGCGCACAGGTCCAGCGCTGGATCCTGAAGCACTACACCGACTCCAGCGGCAAGCCGTTAGATATGGTGCAGCAGGATGCCGCGAGCCGCTTCGGGTTTCCGCTCTCGCTCTACACTTACGAGAGCGAACTGACCACGCAGCTCAACACGGCTCTCTACCAGGCGTCGGCAACGGGCCAGGTGTTGGCTCCGAATTCGGTCAGCTTTCACTACGCAGCCGGTGGGCTCGAGGTTGAGAAGACCTTCACCTTCGATTCCAGCTATGCGATCGGCGCACGCGTCAGCGTGAAGCGCAACGGCACGCCCGTCCGCGCTCTTGTGGCCTGGCCTGCTGGACTCGGCGACATGGAAGAGTTTCTCACCGCCAACGGCAAGCGCACTACGTTTCTCGTGCCTACCCAGTCGATGTTTGGCTGGTCGATTGACGGCAAACAGGACACCGAGGAGTCCAAAAAGGTCAGCGGCAACGCAACATTCGATCAGCCATACGAGTATGCGGCGATCATGGACTTGTATTTTGCCGCGGCGATGCTGCCCGACGTTCCCGCGCGTGCCACTGTGGTCACGCTTCACCACAGCATCGACCTGCCCACCGACCTGAGCGATCCAAACAGCGCCAAGAAGCCAGCTGATGTGATCGGAATGGCCATGGGCGACCAGAGCGGCGATACCCAGCTGCGGATCTACGCTGGTCCCAAAGAGACCGATATTCTCAATTCGATTCGCGCAATGGGCGCTGATGGAAAGCCCACCGGCGAGTCGCTGGCGTCGATGATCCAGTATGGCTGGTGGGGCATTATCGCCAAGCCGCTGTATCTCGCACTGCGTGCCCTGCACAACATGATGGGCCCCGGAGCCAATAACTGGGGATGGGCCATCATCATCATCACCGTCATCTTCAACCTGGTGCTCTTGCCCACGCGTATCTGGACCATGAAGTCTTCGCTGAAGATGATGCGTATTCAGCCCAGGCTTGACGGACTGAAGAAGAAGTACGCCAACCTCAAGATCAACGATCCCAAGCGCGCCGAGATGCAGGCCGAGCAGATGGCCATCATGAAGGAAGAAGGCGTGAACATGTACGGTGGCTGCCTTCCGCTGCTGCTGCAGATGCCGCTCTTCTTCGCCTACTATCGCGTGCTGCTCAATGCCGTGGAGTTGCGCCAGGCACACTGGTTCTGGCTCACCGATCTGTCGATGCCCGATCCGCTGCACCTCCTGCCGATTCTCATCATCGGCACCATGTTCCTGGTGCAGTTCATCACGCCGTCGCCGGGCATGGACCCGACGCAGCGGCGCATGATGGCCATCATGATGCCCGCTATCATGGGATTCACCCTGTGGCATTTCGCCTCGGGCCTTGCGCTCTACTGGATCACCGGCAACATCATTAACCTGATCATGCAGGTGGCGATCAACCAGTCCAAGATCGGCAAAGAAATGCATGAGATCGCCGCACGCCGCGCCGCAAAGAAGCTGGGTACCGGCAAGGGTGGAAACGTCAATCAGAAGGTGATCCAGGGCCGGCGTTAGAAATGGTTCCAAACCTGAACGATTCCTGGGTACCCCATCCATGCTCGCTTTTCGCAAAAACCGGGTCCCCGGCGACAGCGGGTACCCTCTGGGTGCGTCGCTGGGGTGGTCATGGGTGGGAAACCACGAAGACTTAATTCTCCAGCGCAGCCCTCAGAGCCCGGTTAAGCTCAGGCATCGAAAACCGGAATCCGCTGGCCAGCAGTTTCTCCGGCTGCACGCGTGCGCTTGCCAGTAGCGCCTCATCGCCCATCTGGCCGAAGAGCGTGCGCACCGCGAAGGCAGGCACCGCCAAAAACGCCGGCCTGTGCAGTTGCTGTCCGAGCGCCCGTGTGAACTCCGCATTCGTCACCGGATTCGGGGCAGTCACATTTACAGGTCCGGCCAGCTTTGTTTGCTCCAGCGCAAACAAGATCGCCGCGATCACGTCCGCCAAACTAACCCAGCTCATCCATTGCCTTCCGCTGCCAAGGCGAGCACCCAGACCGAGGCGAAACGGCGGCAACATCTGCTGCAATGCGCCGTGTCCCGGCCCCAGAACGACCCCGAATCGCGTGTGTACGACGCGTATCCCCGCCTGAACCGCCGGCGCAGCTGCGGCCTCCCATTGTCGGCAGAGATCGGCGAGAAAACCCGAACCAGGCTGCGACGATTCCGCCAGAATCTCATCGCCGCGATCGCCGTAGATCCCGACCGCGGAGGCGACCACAAACGTCTTCGGCGGAGTATGCAATGCAGCGAGCACTTTAGACAGCTTATGAGTGGAATTCACACGGCTGGCGCTCATTTCCTTTCGATATGCGTCGGTCCAACGATGTGCGGCCACGCTAGCGCCGGAAAGGTGAATTGCGGCCACAGCTCCCTCAAGCGGTGCCGGATTCTCGATGATCCTCTCCGCGCCCGGATTCCATTGGAGCTGTCCATCGGCGGCCGGCCCTCGTCTCACCAATTGAAGGGTCGGAATCCCTCGCGTGGCGAGTGCCCGCTGCAGGGTGCTGCCGAGCATCCCCGATGCGCCGCTCAGGATGATTCGGCCGGAAAGGGCTTTGGAATCCATATTCACAGGATGGCCGTTCCTCCAATGCGCGATGGATTTGACGCGTTTGCTCAGGGGACTTGAGTTTAGTACCATGGGAATAGGTTTTGATTGGGGCAAAATTGCGCCCCAAGGTCCCTGGAGGGGTGATGACAGAGGCAGCGGCTCGCAGCGAAGAAACACAAAAGTCGCAAGTTGACACCGAAACCACGGAAAAGTTCATCGCTGAAAAACACATCGGCGAACGCATCAAGAGGTTGCGGCTGAAAAAGTCGATGGGTTTGGTGGAACTGGGTAAACACACCGGTCTGTCGGCGAGCTTTCTGTCTCAGCTTGAAACCGGGCGTGTGGTTCCCACGCTCCGAAATCTTGCCCGCATCGCGATGGTCTTTTCGAAAGATCTTTCCTATTTCTTTGAAGCAGAACCGCAGTCGATGTTTCGCGTGCACCGCCGCAAAGAGCGCGTGCGTTTGCCGCAGACTGGTGTGGACGAGCCTACGTACTTCTTTGAGAGCCTCGGCTATATGGTGCCTGACCGGCACATGGATCCCTACTTTGCCGAGTTCATACCGCTGGAGCGAACCAAGGAGCCGCGGGCGCACATGCATCCGGGCTACGAATTTCTTTATATCCTCGATGGCGAACTTGAACTGCACCATGGCGAGCACCACTGCATGTTGACGCCTGGCGATGCGGTCTACTTCGACTCGAGCACGCCTCACTCCTATGTATGCGCGGGTAAGAAACCGGCGGATGCACTGATCGTGACCATGCACCAGCCGCCGGCTTCACAGCCGGTGACTCTATTGCGTTCTGGAAGCGGAGCATCATTAGTGCAGAGGGCTGTGGCAGGTCGCGGCGTGCTGGGCCAGCGCGAGCCATAAGCGGACGGGTTTTGCACGATTCGGGCGCTTAATTCACAAGGCTCTAACGTATTTGGGCGCTTTCTTTCGATTTCCGCTCTATATCCTTAATAGCAATATCTATATATCCACTGTTGAAGATGTCTCCGCCAGGATTGGTTCCTCGACAGGCGACTGACAGGAATTTCCTTACTCGATTTACACATTCGCCACGCGAGGCGTGTTCCAGCGCACAGATTCTTGCGGGTGTACTCGACTCTCCTTATCCGTAGGAGAGCCTCCTCATGTTTGTTCAATTGATCCGTAAGAGCTTCACGATGCTCGCGGTGTGCCTGCTGTGTCTCTGCTTGTTCTCTGTTGTTGCCGCTGCGCAGAGCACGACTCAAGGTGCCATCGCGGGTACGATTGTCGATGCCACCGGCGCTGTTGTTGCCGATGCAGCAGTCACCCTGCACAACGATGGAACAGGTGCTGACTTCAACGTGGTCTCTGACCCGAGCGGATACTTTAAAGTTCCGCTGGTGCCACCCGGTACATATACCGTGACCATTTCCGCCAAGGGATTTGGCGTATATAGCGCGAAAGCAGTGCCGGTCACTGTTGGATCGATGACCCAATTGCACCCGGAGTTGAAGGCTGGATCTACGCAGGAAACCGTGGAGGTTTCCGGAGTGGCCCCGGTCATTCAGTTTCAATCGCCAGAAGTCTCATCGACATTGACGACGCAGGAAATCGTTAACCTCCCGCTGAACGGTGGACGCTGGTCGAACCTCGCCCTCCTCACTCCGGGCGCGGCATCGGATTCGAATGGCTTCGGCCTGATCTCCTTCCGTGGAATCAGCCCCATCCTCAACAATGTTGAGATCGATGGCGCCGACAATAACCAGGCCTTCTTCTCTGAAGAGCGCGGCCGCACGCGCGCAGGCTACTCCACTTCGCAGATCTCGATCGCGGAGTTCCAGGTAAACACAGGCGTCTACTCCGCCGAGTATGGCCGGTCTGCCGGCGGCGTATTGAACGCCGTCACGAAGAGCGGAACGAACCAACTTCATGGCCAGGCATATTTCTACGATCGCGACAATGACTGGGGAGCCCTGAATCCGTTCACGACCATCACCACGGTCAACCTTCCTCCGGGCGGCGGCACACCCACATTTCCGAACAGTCCGTACGGTCCAAAAGACTGGCGCAAACGCTGGGGATTTGGCGCGGGCGGAAAGCTGATCGAGAACAAGCTGTTCTGGTTTTATGCATACGACCAGTTCAAGCGGAACTTCCCTGGTCTCGCAAAACCGGCAACACCGTCGGCGTTCTTTAACCAGTGGGCGGACCTTACCTTGCCCGCAGGAGCCACTTGCACCAAGGTGTCCACAATCAAGAGCGGCGTAACTACCGTCAACGCGAAGCTTACCGGAACCGGCACCGCTCCTGGTGACCTCGAGGCTTGCACCCTGGCATATCGCGCCTACGGCGGCAACTATGCAGCGGCAGCCGCGCAGTACGACCAGCTTTTGTATGGTTCGCAGGTTTCATCCGTCACAGGCCTGAAGACCGTCGGATTGCTCGATGACCTTGGTCCCGTCCCCCGTACCGGCGACGAAGTGCTGAACACGCCGAAGGTCGACTGGCAGATCACGCCGACGGAGCACTTGAGCGGGCTCTACCACCGCTTGCGCTGGGATTCGCCCGGCGGCGTGCAGACGCAGACTTCGAACAACTACGCCATTGATACGTTCGGAACCGACTACGTAAAGCTGGACTATGGCCTGGTGAAGCTCGATAGCATGTTCACCAACAGTCTTTCCAACGAACTTCGCGTGCAGTATGGCCACGAACTCGATTGGGAAGGCCAGCAGCCTTACAGCGATTTCACCAAGCAATCTCTCACCAACTCCACCGGCATCCCGATTCAACTCGCCATCCAGGGCGGATCGAGCAACTATGGTTTCACGGCTGGATCGCCGTACTATTCATTCCGTACTGCGTATCCAGATGAGAAGAAGTCGCAGATAGGCGACACCGCGATGTGGTCGCATCATGGCCACACGGTTAAGTTCGGCCTCGATATTCTTCGCAACGTCGATACGATTGACAACCTTTATCAGAGCAACGGCGTTTACACCTATCAGTACTTCGCCAACTTCTTCTCCGATATCTTGAGCCCGAATGGCGGCTGCGATAACACGCAGGCCGAGACAGGCATCTCGACGAATGGCGCCTCCTATCCGTGCTACTACGGATTCACGCAGGGCTTCGGCACGCCGAAGTTCGAACTCACCACGGTGGACTACGGCTTCTTCGTGCAGGACGACTGGAAGATGACGCCCCGGCTCACAATGAATCTGGGATTGCGGTACGACAAGGAATCGATTCCCGCACCATTCGACGCGCTTGTCGCAACGTCCTTGTTGAACGTTGCAATCAACGGCAAGGGACCTTACCCGAACGATGCAGCACAGATCACCAACCAGCCGTCCGACAACAATAACTTCGGACCCCGCGTCGGCTTGTCGTGGGATCCGCGAGGCACTGGCAGGACGGTCGTTCACGTCGGCTACGGTCTTTACTACGGGCGCATTCCTAACGGCATCGTGCTGAACGCTTATGAAGCGGCCGGCAGTCCGCTCGGCCAGTACACTATTCCATCGGTTCATGGCGCCTTGCCCAGCAGCACAGTGCCCACGTTCCCGAACATCATCGGTGCCGGCACATTCCCGACGCCGAGTCTGGACTTCTTCGCGAAGAACTACCAGAATCCGCAAGTGAGTGAATTCGATCTCTCGCTCCAGCAAGAGCTGCCGAGGCGCACCTTCTTCTCACTGAGCTACATGGGAGCGCTGGGCAGGCAATTGCCGAACTTCCTCAACATCAATCTCAACCCGGCCACGACCTATCAGACCACGCTGACTGTCGCACCGAAAACAGCCGGCGGAACTTGCGGCCCAATGGCGTGCGGAACGGCAATTACATCGACCGTCTATTCACAAAGCTACGTCAACTCGCATTACGGCTTTGTGACCGAGGTTGCGAGCAACATCAACTCCAGCTACAACGGAATGATTGTCGAGTTGCAGAACCGCAGCAACAAGAACCTACAGTTCGATGTGAACTACACCTGGTCGCATTCGCTCGATTACAACCAGAACCAGAGCACCTCTCCGACCTCCAATAACTGGTACGATCCGCTCGGCAACTCAAAGGCCAACTATGGCAACTCAAACTTCAACGTGCCGAACAGACTCGTTTCCTGGGTGATGTGGCAGTATCCCGGAAAATCTCACACCTGGACACGGTTCATGACCGATGGCTGGCATGTGAACCCGGTCTTCCAGTGGCAGAATGGATTGCCCTATTCAGCAGCCGTCAGCGGCACCCAGCTCTCCATCGGCACAGCCAGCAACCAAAAAGCAGCAGCTTCGGGTATGACCGGATCCGGCAGCTCGGCTTATCTGCTACAGCTCGGACGCAACACCTTCAAGCAGCCCAACACAACGGTTGTCGATTGCCGGATTCAGAAGGACATTCGCGTCAGCGAGAGACTCAACTTCGAGTTGCTCGGAGAGATATTTAACGTCCTTAATCACCAGAATGTGACCGGCGTGAACTCGACAGCCTACTCCATCAACTCCACTGCAAGCACTCTTGTCTATCAGCCGGCCACAGGCGCAGGTTATAACGCTTCTGGCTTTGGCACTGCAAATAACGCAGACTCCAACTTTGTGTACAGCCAGCGCCAGATCCAGGTGGGCGTGAAGCTGGACTTCTAATAACGTCGGCCGATTTAAACAGCAGCAATTCGGTATGCACAAACGAAAACGCGGCAGCTTCGGCTGCCGCGTTTTGTCTGCCACCGCTACTGTGGCTTTGCAGGCGGATTCGCGGGAGTGCCCGCCGCAGGCTTCGCCGTATTCCCCGGAGTCGTGGTGCCGGATGCAGTGCCCGGAGTCGTGGTGCTTTTGGCCGGAGCCTTCTTCTTTTTTGTCGGCGCCGCCGGCGGGGCGGGGCATTTGGGAGCAGGTGGCGGCGTGGAAGCAGCCTTCAGTGAGGCCGCCTGCGTCTGCACCGTGGTACGCAGCTCCAGCATTTGCTTCTCCTGCACGGTCGCGATCTGCTGAATCTGGTTCCCAAATGTGACGCGCGCCTTTTCAAGATCCGCCAACGCTCGCTGCAACTGGCCCACCTGATCTCCAGGAGCCGAAACGCGGGAGGCTTCGACCACGTGCACCAGCACGTTATACAGCGCGTCCACGTTGACCGAGATCGGAAGCACCTTGGTTAACGTCCCGGGCGCCGCGTCTCCTTCGATAATCAATTGCGGCATGGTTCCGTGCATATAGCGTTGAATCGCATCGATGTTCTTTCCTGCTTCATCTCGCACGCTGCCCTTCTTCCACTTGTCCAGGTTCACCGCACCCACGGTTTGCAGCACTTCCTGAAGGGCGGGTTTCAGAATGTCGGATGGCGGAACAGGAGTGAAAACGTTGCTCGTTGGACTGGTTACAGACGCCGCCGGGTCGCCGACCGCCGTCTGAGCGGCACAAATAAACATCGGCGAAAATACGGTGGTGACGAAGATGGCTTTACAAATGTTCATGGGGAATTTGCCTTCCTGACGAATAGCGGTCGTGCGCAGGCCATTAGGATAGACGGCTCGAAAGTCCGGTTCGCTTCGCCGGGCTCGAAGTCGTCCATTCAGTATCGCCAATCCCTCTCCCATCGAACAAGTTGAAGCATGCTACCTGACTTCGATCGTTCGCGATTGCAAGGCAACGGTTGCCGCCGCCACGCCATCTAGAGACGCAGTGCACTTGAAGCGTAAACCTACCTCCGGATTAACGGTTCGATGCGGGCGACACGTTGCCGCGTTGGTTTGTGCGGTTTCTCTACTGGCCGCCGCGGAGCCAGTTCGGGTGCATTATCTCGAGGGGACGTTGCATGGCTTCCTGGCGCTGACCACCGAGCAGGGCCAGGTTCTTGCTGCCGGCGACCTTATCGAAACCGTGCGCGGCGACCGAGTAACATCTCATCTGACCTTTCACTTCAAAGACGGCTCGCTCGACGATGAAACCGCCGTATATACGCAGCATGGTGTCTTCCGCCTCATCTCCGACCACCATATTCAGCGCGGACCTTATTTCCCGCACCCGCTCGACATGATGATTGACGTTGCGAAAGGCGTCGTTGTGACGCGATCACCGGGCAAAGACGGCAAAGATGAGATCGCCACCGACCGCATCAAGATGCCGGCCGACCTCTACAACGGCCTTGTCATACCCGTGATCAAGAACATCTCACCTGACGCCCGCGAAACCAAAGTCTCCATGATCGTCGCAGCGCCAAAGCCTCGTTTAGTGACGCTGAACATGATGCCGCAGGCGCCGGGAACCTTCTATCTCACGGGCATTCCCCGCAAGGCGACGGTCTACGAAATCAAAATCGAGCTCGGCGGAGTAGCCGGCATCATTGCGCCCGTCATCGGTAAGCAGCCACCCAACATCTTCATTGAGATATTCAGAGGCGAGTTGCCGGCCTTCTTGCGCGAGACCGGACCCCTCTTCGAAGGTGGTGAAGCTCTCACGATCTCCTTGATCGGACCTACATGGTCAGCTCAATCTCACCATCAGCCAGCGAAATGAACGATCAGTCTTTGATCGCAGCGAAGTGCTCGGCTACCTCGCGCCAGTTGTTCACGCGCACAAATCCCGTAGCCGTCAGGTTGTGCGGCGCCGTGTAAAGCAGTCCCTGCCCTTCAAAGCGCAGCAGGTTCTTCGGCAGGTCGTCGATCAGGTAGTCGGCGCGCAGAATGCTTTTGTCTCCGCAGAAGACATAGTGCGTGGGCGGAATAAAAGGGAAGTGCCGCTGCAGCCATCGATACTTCGGCCCCAGTGAGTTTGGCACCGCCATCGCTTGCGTCGCTATGAAGAGCTCAAATCGCGACGAAAGCTTTTTCAAGACCTCCTGCGAGTCCGGCATCAGCGGGAGATCTTCGAAGAAGTCCTCTGCATCCAGAAAGGCGCGCAGTTCCTTCTGACGATCCTGCGGCGTAATCTCCCACAAGCCCTTGCCAGCCAGGTCATCGACGGTGACGTCCTCTTCAAAGGCCTGGTTATAGCGGCGAAGATGCTCGGCCAGAGTGTCGGCCATCACCTCGTCCATGTCGACGCAGACGCGCTTCAATTCCTGCCCCCGAGATTGCTTTTGCGGAGTTGTCGGACCCTTGCGCCTGTTAAGCGCCCGCCTGCCGCGGCTTGCGGATCGCTCGCCCAGCGTCGGCTGCGGGTTCCGGTTGAGGTGTCTTCGGTGCCGGTGCCATTGCCGGATCCCAGTAGAGCAGACGGCCGCAACTGTCGCAGTTCAGCAGTTCGCCTTCACGCAGCTGGTTCCACACCTGTGGGCGGACTCCCATGCGGCAACTCATGCACTGCTGGTTTTCGGCGCGGGCAATTCCGGTGCCGCGTTGCGAAGCGATCCGATCAAAGCGAGCCAGCAACTCGGGCGGAATCTCGGCGCGAAGCGCCTCGCGCTCAGCAGCGAGTGCGGCCTGTTGGCCGGCCAGTTCAGTCTGGCTGGCGGCAACGCGTTCCTTCGTCTTGTCCAGGGCGGCTGCCAGCTCTTCCACTTGCGCCCGGGCTGTGGCGAGTGTCACTTCCTGAGCTTCGGTGCGCTCCAGGCTGGCAAATTCCTCATCGTCCAGACGGTCAATCTCAGCCTGGGCAAACTGCACCTCGTGCTCAATGGCTGAAGCCTGTGCCGGGGTGGTCACGCTGTCCTGCTGTGCCTTGTAGCGGTCGACCTTTTGCCGGTGTGCTGCAACCTCGCGCTCCAGCTTCGTGCGCAGCGAATCCTCGCGATTCAGCGCGTCAGACGTCGCAGCCGTCTTCGCCTGCATCGCCGCCAGAGCGGACTCGGCCTCCTTGATTTGGGCGGGCAGCGCCTTGGCAATTTGCACCAGTCGGCTCCGTTCCACTTCCACGGTTTGCAGCTTCACCAGGTTCTCAATGTTGGCTAACATCGCTGCCAAGCAGTTTAGTTCATCGCCCGTCTAATCAGAAAATGGGTGCGCAGTTCGAACGGAAGGCATCCAACGCATCAGATGGAGACTGCGGAAGCCAGGATTACGCGCGGACGTATACCCCGCTGGCCGTTTTGGGCGGGGGGAGTCATTCTTGCGCTTCTGGCGACGGTTGCCGTCTTTATTGCCATCGCAGCACACCGGGCGGAGCCGTTTGTGCGCCAGCAGGTAGTCCAGGCCTTGTCTGATCGCTTTCACGCCCGCGTGGAACTTGATAGCTTCCATCTCAAGCTTGGAAACACCTTGCGTGGCGAGTGGGGCATCTGGGGCGAAGGGCAAAGGCCTGCGCATCTGGCCCCCGGCCGATGTTGAGGGAGTTCATGTTCCTGAACCAAATCCGCCGATGCAGCCCCTCATCCGGCTCGATGAATTTCACTTTCACGCGCCGCTGCGTTATCCCTCCGGACAGCCCATCCACATCACGCAGATTCGCCTCAAGGGCCTCGACATTCGATTCCCTCCGCGCTCGCACATGCAGAGGGCACTCGAATCTCAACCCGGGAATGCCACTCCGACGCCATCGAATGCCGTGAAAGTCAGCTTTGTGATTGACTCCGTCGAGTGTAAAGACGCACGCTTCGCCCTCGAAACCGACAAGCCAAACAAGCTGCCGCTGGAATTCATCATCCATCAATTCCGGGTCAAGAATGTCCGCTCGGGTGCGCCCATCGTCTTCGATGCGCAACTTGAAAATCCCAAGCCGCCAGGCGCGATCCATACCACCGGCAGTTTTGGTCCATGGGTTGTTGCGGATCCCGGCAGCACACCGGTTCGAGGCGACTACACCTTTAACCATGCCGATCTGTCAGTCTTCACCGGCATTGGAGGCATTCTCAATTCGACCGGCCGCTACCAGGGACCGTTACGCGAACTCACCGTCGACGGGCAAACCGACACGCCTGACTTCCAGCTCTCGCGCTTCGGCCACACTATGCCTCTGCATACCACCTTTCATGCGCGGGTCGATGGAACAAACGGCGATACGTGGCTCGAGCCCGTGGATGCCACCCTTGGAGGCTCCCACTTCACGGCGAAGGGCCAGGTTGTGCGCGTATTGAAGACCGGCGACGACGGGCGGCTGCATAGCATCGGCCACGACATTGCGCTCAGCGTGAACGTCGACCGCGCGCGGATCGAAGACTTCCTGCGTCTTGCCACCGATTCTCCAAACCCCGTTCTTGACGGCGGAATCGGGGTAAAGGCGCAACTCCACATCGCTCCCGGTAAGACGCCAGTGAGCCAACGAATCGCTATCAAAGGGCATTTCATTCTGGATCAGGCTGAGTTCACCAGCCTCCAGGTACAGAAGCGCATTCGCGAATTGAGTTTGCGCGGGCAGGGGAGACTCGATCAGTTGAAGTCCGCTGAAGACGAAAAGATCAAGTCGCACGTGGAGGGCGATTTCGCCCTCGATGCCGGTGTGCTTACACTTCCCTCGGTTCTCTACTCGGTTCCAGGCGCCGACATTCATCTGCACGGCACCTATTACACCAAAGGCGGCACCCTGGACTTCACCGGAACCGCGAAGATGCAGGCGACGGTTTCGCAGATGGTGGGCGGCTGGAAGGGCCTTCTGCTCAAACCCGCCGATCGCTTCTTCAAAAAGAATGGAGCCGGCACCGAGATTCCCATCTATATTGCCGGTACACGCGAGAAGCCGCATTTCGGCTACAACTCCGCAAACAACTGGAGCACGCATCCCCAGCGCCCCGGCACACAATAGCCGCACCATCTGCAAACTTCGGCAGTTCCTCCGCGAGTCCACCGCGGTGTTACATCCGTTTTCGTAGCCTGTCTGTATAATTCTCCGCATATTTCACTGTCGGCATTGCGGAGGCTCCTATGGATGTGGTCTCACTGGTCCTGCTCGCCATTCTTGCGGTCATTGTTCTTTCGCTCATCCTGGGCAGCTTCTTCACCGTCAGCACCGCTCAAGTGGCCGTCCTTACGCGCTTCGGCAAGTTTCTGCGCGTAGCCGAAGCCGGGCTCAACTGGAAGATGCCGTTTCTCGACTCCGTCGCAGGAATTGTGAGCCTCCGCGTCAACCAGATCGCGTTGACCATGGAGACCAAGACCAAAGACAACGTCTTCGTCACCATTCCCATCTCGGTGCAGAACCGTGTCCGCCCCGAGCAGCGTGTACGACGCCTTCTACAAGCTCTCCGACCCCGTGGCGCAGATCAAGTCCTATGTCGAGCAGGTCATTCTCGGGCACGTTCCCTCGATGACCCTCGACGAAGTCTTCGCGTCGCAGTCCAGCATCGCCGCCGCGGTCAAGCAGGAACTCGATTCAGACATGGCCGCCTTTGGCTACGAGATCGTCAACGTGCTGGTGACCGACATCGTTCCCGACACGAAGGTCAAATCGGCGATGAACGACATCAACGCCGCTCAGCGCGAGCAGGTTGCAGCCACAGCGCGTGGCGAGGCCGACAAGATCCTTGTCGTCAAGAAAGCCGAAGCCGAGGCCGAAAGCAAAGCGCTGCAAGGGCAGGGAATCGCCAACCAGCGCAAGGCAATCGTCGAAGGCCTGCAGATTCCATCGAGCAGTTCCAGAAGGCCGTCGAAGGCGCAACCCCGAAAGACGTCATGCAACTGGTGTTGGTCACGCAATACTTCGACACGCTGAAGTCGATCGGCGAGAATGACAAGACGAATACGCTTTTCCTGGCCCACTCACCCGCGGCGGTGAAAGAAGTCTCCGACCAGATCCTCGAGTCGATGCTGATCGCGCAGAACTCGACGGTGATGTCGCGCTGATGGTGCCAGAGTGAGCAGAAAAGGCCTTAGTCCGGGACGTCTGGAGGCGTTCTCTGACGGCGTCATCGCGGTCATCATCACCATCATGGTGCTGGAACTCAAGGTCCCGGTCCAGGACGGCTTAGCCGGTCTGCACGCCGTGCTGCCGACCGTCTTCGTCTATCTGCTTACCTTCCTGCAGATCGGAATCTACTGGGTGAACCATCACTATCTCGTCGACGAAGTTGAGACGGTCAGCCACGGCATTCTGTGGTCCAACCTGATGTTTCTCTTTTGCCTCTCTCTATTTCCGTTTGCGACGGACTGGATTGGCGTCAAGGGGCTGTCTTCGTTCAACACCGCGCTCTACGCCTCGGTAAGCATCTTCCCGGGGGTCGGATACATGGCGTTGTGGACTCAGATACAAGCGCAGAGCGGGAGGCCTCCGCAAGTTAGCTGGGGCAAGCAGATCGCCTCCGTTTCGCTCTATCTCGCTGCGATTCCGGTTGCTTATTACCGGCCTGCTGCTTCTCTTATCCTGATCGGAATCGTTGCGGTTATTTGGTTGCTGCCGCCGAAGTCCGAAGTCTACCCCGAGTGAAATTGCTACAAGTCTCCGCTCTGAACTGAAATATCTCGGGCTCCTCGCCACGCAGACTCCATCTCACGCAGATATCCTAATCCCAATCAAGCCCAATCCTTCGCCTATCGACAGCCCCACTGTGTTACTTTGACCTGTTCCTACCGTTGCCGTTTTGACAAGCAGCGGAAAAACGACGAGGAGCCGCAATGCACTGGACCAAATCTGTTGCAGCCACGATCGCGACATGCGCTCTTAGTCTGGCGTTTCTGATTTCGGGAATCCGGCTTTGTGGCCCAGACCACGACTCCGAGCCAACCAGCTCTGGCCCCGGTTGTTGTGAACGGCGAGACGCTTTTCTCTGTGCAGGGTGTACTTTCTTTCTCTGCCGCGGCCAGGGCCTCTGCAATCGAGAAACGGATTGAGGACCTCTCAAAAAATGTGTATCCGGATGCAAAACTCACTGTCTTCGACCAGGACGGGACTTCAGATATCACCGCTGGTGATTTGATTGTCATGAGCGTCACCGATCCGGATGCAAAGACTGCCGGCAAAGACCGTCAGACTCTGGCCAGGGATTACGCGCAGAGAATCGATGCAGCCTTGATCGCCTATCGACACAACTATAGTCTCAAAAGCCTCATTATTGACGGTATCTACGTTCTTCTTTCCACGGTCGGCCTGATCCTCGCACTGCGTCTGATCGGCGTCATCTTCCGCAAGCTCTACAAGACAATCGACTCCTGGCGCGGAACCCGCATTCGCTCCGTGCGAATTCAGAAATTTGAACTGTTGCCCGCCGATCGAATTGCCGATTTCGCGATTGGAGTTGCAAAGGCGGTACGCCTGGTAGGCGTCCTCGTCCTGCTCTACTCATACACGTCCCTGGTTCTTGGTTTGTTCCCGTGGACTCGAGGTTACGCGCACGTCCTGCTTGGCTACGTCGTAGCGCCATTAAAGATTCTAGGCAGAGCACTGGCTGACTATCTGCCTAACGCGTTCTTTATTGCCGTCATCGTTTTCATATCGTTTTACGTCATCAAGTTGTTCCGCATCATCTTTGCCGAAATCGGGAAGGAGACAATTACTCTTCCGGATTTCTATCCGGAGTGGGCTGAGCCGACTTACAAGATCGTTCGCTTACTAGTCATCGCCATGACCGTCATCATCATCTTTCCTTATGTCCCCGGTTCGAAATCACCAGCGTTTCGGGGGGTCTCGATCTTTATCGGCGTGCTGCTTTCGCTCGGTTCCACGTCGGCAGTGGCGAATCTGGTGTCGGGCGTGATTCTCACTTACATGCGGGCGTTCAGGATCGGAGATCGCGTCAAGATTGCCGATACCGAGGGAGATGTCATGGAGAAGACGCTCCTGGTTACACGAGTCCGGACCATCAAAAATGTGGACGTAACGATTACAAACTCGATGGTACTAAGCAGCCACGTCATCAACTTCAGCATGTCCGCGAAACAAGAAGGCCTGATTTTAAATACATCAGTCACGATTGGTTACGACGCGCCGTGGCGCACCGTACACAAATTGCTCATAGATGCGGCACTGGAATGCGAGACCATTCTTAAAGAGCCGAAGCCTTTTGTTCTGCAAACTGCTCTTGATGATTTCTACGTTCACTACGAAATTAATGCTTATACTGATCAGCCACAGAAGATGGCGACAACCTACTCAGAAATGCACGAGAAGATTCAGGACAAGTTTAATGAGGCGGGTGTTGAGATCATGTCATCTCACTACGCCAACGTTCGTGATGGAAATCGGACAACGATTCCCGACAAGTATTTGCCCAGTGAATATGTCGCTCCTTCATTCAATATTCGATTGAAGGAGCAGTCTGAGAAGCCTGTGAAGCCCGCCGATCAGGTGTAGTACGCAGTTTCCACGTTAGGGCGATTGGATCGGCTCCTCCGGACAGGCATTCCGATGTGATAATTTGACCTGTTCGCACCGCTGTCGAATTTACGAGCAGCGGACACGACGAGGACCCGCAATGCACTGGACCAAATCTGTTGTAGCCGCTATCGCGACATGCGCTCTCGGTGTATCCATTGGAGCGCCCGCCACTCACCGCAACAGCACAAGCACCAACTCCCTCCCCCCAAATCGCAGCCCACCGGCTCTGAATGGTGGCGTCACGCCGTCATCTACGAGCTTTATCCGCGCAGCTTTCAGGACTCGAACGGCGACGGCGTCGGAGACATCAAAGGCATCACCGCGCGCCTCGACTACCTCCACGATCTCGGCATCGACGCCATTTGGATCACGCCGATGTATCCCTCGCCGGGCATCGACTACGGATACGACATCTCTGACTACACGGCGATCGATCCCCTCTACGGCAGCATGGCCGACTTCGACACCCTCGTTGCCGAAGCGAAGAAGCGAGACATTCGAATCATCATGGACTACGTCATCAACCACACCTCCGACCAGAACAAGTGGTTCCTCGAGTCCCGCTCTTCGCGCGACAATCCGAAACGCGACTGGTACGTCTGGCGCGACGGCAAAGGCCAGACCGCGACGGACAAAGGCCAACCGCCCAACAATTGGCAATCGTGGTTCGGCCATTCGGCGTGGGAGTGGGACGAGAAGACGCGGCAGTACTACTACCACTATTTCTATGTCGAACAGCCCGACCTCAACTGGCGCAATCCTGAAGTTCACAAAGCGATGGATGGTGTGCTCGACTTCTGGATGAAGCGTGGCGTCGCCGGTTTCCGCATCGATGCAGTCTCGCGCCTTTACGAAGATCCCGAAATGCGCGACGATCCCTACCTGCCGGGCCGCAATGCATACGGCGATCGCAACATTCAGCACAAGTACACCGACGATCTACCCCAGGTGCACGACGTGCTGAAAGAAGTTCGCAGCGTCGTCAACGAATATCCTGGCGATCCCGTTCTCGTCACCGAAGCCGATGAGCCCAACGTCGAAGCGTTGACAAAGATGTACGGCAACGGCGATGAAGTGCAGCTCCCAATGGACTTCCAGATCGCCGACGTCAACGAGCTTTCGGCGTCGCGTTTCCGTAAGCTCTTCAATGAAATTGAGAACAACTCCGCCCACGGCCAGCCCGAGTACTTCTTCTCGAATCACGATCAGCCGCGCCAATGGGATCGCTACGGAGACGGCGAGCACAACGACCAGATCGCCAAGCTAATGGCCGTCCTCGAGCTCACCACGCGCGGCACGCCGCAGATGTACTACGGCGAAGAACTCGGCATGCGCACCACCGATCCGGCCCGCGTCGAAGACGTCCATGACCCCATCGGCAAGCTCGGCTGGCCCAAGGAAAAAGGTCGCGACGGCGAACGCACTCCAATGCAGTGGGACGCGACTCCGCAGGCCGGATTCACCACGGTTACCAAACCGTGGCTTCCCATCCCGCCGAGCTCGGCCCAATACAACGTCGAAGCTGAAAGCAAGGATCCCAACTCAATCCTGAACACTTACAAGAAGCTGATCGCGCTTCGCAAATCTGAACCAGCGTTACGCGATGGCATCCAGATAAGCATCGGGAACGATCCCGATGTGTTCGCATACCTGCGCAAGACCGACACTGAAGCCGTCATCGTGATGCTGAACATGAGCGCGAAGCAAAAGGCATTCGCATTTAAGCCCGGCGACATTGGAATCGCGGGTTCCCGCAAATTCTTATCTCTCTATAGTTCGACGCCGGCGGCAGACTCGCTCGCGCCTTCAAATATCGTTCTGCCGCCCTTTGCGGCACTCGTCGTAAAAGTGCAATAGGCTCGATCAACAGAGGAAGGTCCACAGCATGGATCTTCCTCTAAGTGATGCATTCCATGTTCTGTGCGGCCTCAACACCCTCTACAACCGGTCTGAAAATGGCTGCCCGGAGCTAGAGGAACTCGTCAATGATCAACATCTTCGCAGATCCCGATCCATCCCTGCTCGTCACTGAAAATACCATGGACCTGGGCGTATATTACACCTGACCAGGAGGGAGCTATGCCTACGCCCTCTCTCTCGCCTCCCGTCATCGACACGGAGAAGTATCGCGCGCGCCTTACCCGCTATATCCGTTATCTACTGCACGATGCGGCAGAAGCCGAAGATCTGACGCAGGAAACCTTCATTCGCGCAAATCGGCAGCAGAGCACGCTTCGCGATCCGGCAGCGTTAGAGTCCTGGCTCTATCGCATTGCGACCCGCATCAGTCTTGATCGACTGCGGCAGCAGAAACGAACATCGGGACGCTATGTGGATATTCCCGCCGAGGAATTACCGATCGTGGACCGGGCCCAGCCATCGCCATTCACCGTGATCCAGCAAGGCGAGATGAGCGAGTGCGTGGATCGATACATTGCCGATCTTTCTGATCAATACAAGGCGGTGCTTTTGTTACACGATGCTGATGGACTCACAGCAGAAGAGATCGTCCTGCTCCTGGGCGTGCCTTTGACTACCGTCAAGATGCGCCTGCATCGCGCGCGTCAGCGACTCAAAGCTGCCCTGAACAACGCCTGCGCATTCGGACGCGATGATCGGGGCGTGTTCATCTGTGAGCCAAAACCCCGCAAGGGATAACCCGCCTCCGCATATTCCGCAGACGTCGCTGGTCCGAACTTGCAGACATGCCTCGTCTGTCAGCAGCAAGGCCGACCTTGCCCTTTGGGCATGTTTGAGTGGTGCTCTTCTTCTGATGCCAGAAACATGCAACCCCCGACTACGATCATTGCAATCGGAATCAAAGGCAGACTGATGTTCAGCGCCGCGCCTGTCCCGGCGACGAGTGCAATGACGCCGGCCACTATGGCAAATCCACTTACAGGAAGCCGGTGGATATGGCGTGCAACACTGAATATCAGGATGATGAAGCCTGCGACCGTCAGCCACGTTCCCGAAGGCAATTCGCGACTGGGAATCAGCCATAAGACGCCCGTAACGATCAGCAGAACTCCCCAACCAAGGTCATCCAGCAGAGTCTCGAGCTTGCCTGTACTTTCATCTGCCGGAATCGAATTCGCATTTAGGTGAGACATGATGCCCTCCGACGAAGACTGACCGAGTGGAATCGTTACTTCGTATGCCGAGACATCTCTGGAGATTCTTCGGTGCTTTCCGTTCAGGATTGGCAACCGCATTTCCCCGTTTCGCGATCAATCGCGCTGTCCAAAGTCCGGCGTCCTGCAGTCAGCGGCTTTTCCATCCGCGCCAGTACTTCCGGCCCAACCGCCTTGGCGAAGCAGTCCATCTTTTGCATACCCGCCACGATCCGGAGCGTCCGGTCGATATCCTGCCAGGAACTGCCTTCCGCCAACGCCCGCCCCACCAACTTTTCTGCGCAACTCTCGCAGCCGCCCACAATTACCATCACGATCGGAATCAGATCCTGAAGTCTGATTTCCAGTGCCTCTTCAGCTCTTATCGCGTTCATATCGTGCCTCTCTTGCTGCCCGATCGGCTCTTCACAAACAAGGACGAAATCTGGTCCGAAATGGATACAGCTTGTGACCCAAGCGAAGGGTGGTTTTGATCGGTTGTGTCGACCAGCCTTCCGCAAATGAAAGCGTGGACCCTTCCTGCGCTTTCCCTGCTCAACTTTGAACTCCCCCAACCCCAACCCTTTGTGTTAGTTTTGCCTGTTCACACCGTTGCCAATTCATGAGCATCGGAACGGGGTGCGTCTGCCCTTTTTTCGAGGCGCGCGACCTCCCCAGGGACGAGGAGACCGCAATGCACTGGACCAAAAAATTCGCAATCATTACCGCAGCCGCTCTCATGCTGGGTGTCGCAATACCCAAAGCTGGAGCTCAAACCAAATCAACCAAACCAACGCCTGCTGCCACCGACGAGAAAAACTGGTGGCGCAACGCCGTCTTCTACGAGATCTACCCACGCAGCTTCGCTGACTCCAACAACGACGGCATCGGCGACCTGAAGGGCATTACCGCTCATCTGGACTACCTGAAAGAGCTCGGCGTCGATGCCATCTGGCTCACGCCCTGTTATCCGTCGCCGCAGGTCGACTTCGGCTACGACATCTCCGACTACGAAGCCATCGATCCCAAATACGGCACCATGGCCGACTTCGACCATCTCATTGCCGAAGCCAACAAACGCCAAATCCGCGTGCTCATGGACATGGTGATGAACCACAGCTCCGACAAACACAAGTGGTTCATCGAGTCGCGCTCGTCAAAGGACAATCCCTACCGCGACTGGTACGTGTGGCACGATGGCAAAGGACAAACGGCGACCGACAAGGGCCAGGTGCCTAACAACTGGCAATCCGTTTTCGGCGGCCCCGGGTGGGAGTGGGACGAGAAGACGCATCAGTACTTCTACCACAAGTTCTACGTTCAACAGCCCGACCTCAACTGGAACAATCCGAAGGTTCACCAGGCTTTCAAAGACATCATTGCCTTCTGGCTCAAGAAGGGTGTCGCCGGCTTCCGCTTTGACGCGATCACCACGCTGTTCGAGGATCCTCAGATGCGCGATGAAGAGGCAGTGAAAGACAAGAATGGCAATCCTGAAGTGAGAAACGGCGAGCCGGTGCTCGAAAACGTGAAGACCGACAATTTGCCCGGCGTTCACACCGTCATGGCTGAAATGCGCGCCGAAGCCGACAAGTTCTCCACTGACAAGTACCCGGGCACACGGCGTCTTCATTGGCGAAACCTACCTGCCCAACGTCGCCGAACTTCTCAAGCAGTATGGAACCCCCGAGCATCCCGAATTCCACCTGCCCATGGACACGCAGCTTGGCTTCATCAACAAACTCGACGTTGCCACCTTCCGTGCCAGGCTCGAGGATGCGGAAACCGATCTCGGCACAAACGTACCCCTGATCGTCTTTGACAATCACGACAACCCGCGGCTTGATGCGCGTTTCGGCGATGGCGTGCACGACACCGACATTCAGCGTGTTATCTCCACCATCCTCTTTGCCAGCCGTGGTGCGTCGCTCTTCTATTACGGCGACGAAATCGGCATGACGACCACGCCGCCTACGCGCAAGGAAGATGTGAAGGATCCCAGTCGGCATACGCTATTGGCCGCAATTCAAGGGCCGCGACGGCGAGCGCACCCCTATGCAGTGGACGCCGGGGCCAAACGCAGGATTCGGCGCTCCGAACGCAATACCCTGGCTTCCGGTGCCACCCAACGCAACCACCATTAATGTGGAGACGGAGAAGCGCGATCCGAATTCACTGTTCGCCTGGTATCAAACCCTGATCCGCCTGAAGAAAACCAATCCGGCCTTCTCAAAGGGCGCAGACACCATGCTCGACAAGCAAAACACCAAGGTCCTCAGTTGGAAACGGGAAGCCGCCGGTGCACCCCCGGTTGTGGTGGCACTCAACTTCACCGCCGAACCGCAAACCGTGAACCTGGTGAGTTCCGGCCTGCCCGACGGACCTCTTAACACGCTGTTAAAGACCCCCGGTGCAGCCAACCCGGCATCGCTGAAGTCCATTCAACTCGGCCCCTACGGCGTCTATATCGGCCAGCTCCAGTTCATGATCAACCACTAAACACCGTTCGGTAACACCAGCAAACTCAATCGGCGGTTCCGGGCATTTGGAATCGCCGATTTTGCTTTCTGCCGTGATCAGTTTCCAATCCTCAAACCACCACTCGCTGGAGTAATATGCTGGAGCGTCCCCACGGGGCCGCGGGCCAGCCATAGCCCATCCTCTTCAGGAACTTGAGCCTCCATGCCCGAAACTACCCCCGACCGAGCCCGAATCTTCCAGGCCGCACTTGCCGAGCACATCGAGATCATCCAGGCCCTCAACGACCAGCAGCGCGTCCTCGATCAGATCGCCTCTGAGATGGTTCTCGCCATCCGGATGGGCGGCAAAATCCTTTGGTGCGGCAACGGAGGCAGCGCAGCAGATGCGCAGCATCTCAATGGCCAGCTGGTCGTCCGCTTTCGGCTCGATCGCGCCGGCATCCCGTCGATCGCTCTCTCGACCGATACGTTCGATCCTCACCGCCGCCAGCAACAACTACGGTTACGAGCACATCTTCCAACGCCAGGTTGAGACGCTTGCGCGCAAGGGCGACGTCGTGGTGGCTATTTCCACCTCGGGCAACAGCCGCAACGTCTTTCTCGCCCTCGAGGCCGCGCGCAAAATCGGTGCCGTTACTGTGGCCTTCACAGGCAAAGGCGGAGGCAAAATCGCCACGGCCGCTGATTTTCTGTTTGAAGTTCCTTCGGCAGACACGCCGCGCATTCAGGAGGCGCACATCCTCGCCGGTCACATCCTATGCGAAATTCTCGAAAAGGAACTCGCTGTGGGGCAGGGAGTTTGCAACCAGAACGGCTCCGGGCTCAGATATCCTCCGCCCTCTCGTCCTCAGTAATTTCGGAATCAGAATCCGGAATTTCATTTTCTGCTTCCCGCAACTGAGAGAGCGTCTTCCGGTAGAACCACGCCGCCGCCAGGCCTCCCAGCACTGCCGAACCGGCGGCAATAGCTCCAACCTTGACCCAGCCTCTGCGGTCGCCACGTTGGGCACTGGTGCCCGCTACTCCCGATGCGGCGTCAGAACTCGATGATTTTAAGTCACTTGCCATTTGATTACCTGTCAGATTGTCTGGCTCTGTCCTTCCTGCCAAACCTGAGAAATCCGTCCTATGATGCCAATCGTGCCCAGATGGTTTCTCGTCCCGTATTACGAGAAAATCTGAAATTTTGTATTTGCTTCGAAGCCAATCTATAGTATCGTGTAGATATTCCAGTGATGGAGAGCGGTCTTCCTGATCGCACCGGAGCTGGAAGTAGTTTGCGTCACTGGCCTCCCGGCACGAACAAAAAACGTTCGTGCCGTCTTTTTTTGCTCCAAAGCCCGAAGACATAGTACCCCGAATTCCTCCTCGGCTTCTGCGGCGTCGGAGTGATAGTGCTCTGAATCAATGCTCCGTTTCAGCCCGCCCCGAGCTGGCCCTAACCGCGTGACGTCTATCCGCGTTCCTGCCTCTTCCGTGGCAGATTCCGTTTCGCTGAACACGCGGTCTAAAATGAACAGGAGAGCCTCGCCTGATGAACTTTTTGAAACGCCGTTGGGTCCTTGGATTCGCAGTTTTCGCGATCACCGCCGCGAGTTATGCGCAGTGGTCTAACCCTGCCGACGACGTTCCGGCCTACCACCCTGGCGCTCCCCTCAAGGTCGCAGCGCTGCCACCGATCCTGGCAGGTGCGAAACTCACCGGTGAAAACTTCCGCTATCCCTGGCAGGTGCATGTCTATCAGCAGGCCATAAAGATCGGTAACGTGCTTTACCAGCTCCCCTGCAACTGCCGTTGCGACCGCGCTCTCGGCCACACCAGCCTGCGCAGCTGCTACGAGGGCTACCACGGCACAGAGTGCTCCACCTGCGCGCAAGAAGCCTTCTACGCCTACGCCATGACCAAGGCCGGAAAAACGCCCACCCAGATCCGCGCCGGCATAGCCCAGCATGCCTACGAGCAGATCGATCTCGAAAAACAGTAAGGCGAAAATCTAGATCCATTTCGGCAAGTTCATACTCGCGAGCACCTTCGCAAACCGCGCTTCGTTCTTGAGGGAGTCGTAAACGGGATCCCTCGCGATTAAGAGCGAGTAGACATTTCGCTCCTCCGCGGCCTTTGGCAACAAACTCAGTGCGCGCTCCCGCTCTCCCGCCAGCAAATGCAGCCGGGCCAATTTGGCACATGGCACGTATTCGCCTTTATCTCTCGTTACTGGATTGCCATCGGGCTTCTCTCCGCCGAATGGTGACCCATCAGGGCCTTCGGGCTTGGCATTGCAGGGGAATACACTCTTCACGACCATCGGTCTGGGCGATGCGGTCGTGGCCGGTCCTCTCCCCGGAACACAAATCCCAAATCCCACACCATCCTCGCAGTTGTTCAGTTCCGGTGCTCGCATTCACCGCTAACCCGTCACGGAACCGTCTCTGAATGCCGGATTCACAATGACGCCGGCTGACCAGGCCGCCCTCAAAAGTGATTCCAGCACTACCCTGTTCAACGCGAACGGCGATCAGCTCAAGGTCAGCCTCGTTGCGGATTTTCTGACTACCTGCCGGAACCGGTCCCGGGTGCACTTGCGAACGTTCGCCAATCCAATCCCTTTGGCATTGCGGCCATCGACAATCTCCTCTACGTCCCCGATGCGAGCTCAAATAATCTCCGCGTCGTAAACCTCGACACCGGCGCCTTCCAGACGCTGTCCAATTTCGCGCCGCTGCCCAATAGCTTGTTCCCATTTGGACCTCCCGTGGTCGAGGCCGTTCCCAACAGCGTTCGGCGATTCGGAGACGGGCTTATCGTGACGCTGCTCTCCGGCTTCCCGTTTCCTCCCGGCGGCGCCCTGGGGCTTGCCATCGATCCAGCCACCGGAACCCAAACACCGTTGATCACCGGACTGACCGCTGCAATCGATATGACGCCCCTGAAACATCACAGGAAATCTGGCTCTCCTTACGCTCGAATTCAGTACAAACATGTTGCTGCCGCAGCCTGCACCGGGTCGCCTCAGCATCTATCAGCCACCCTATTCCACTCCATCCGTGGTGGCAGAATGCCTCATCACCCCAACGAGCATGGCCCTCGACAAAGCGAACAGCCACGCTTATGTCACGGAAATATTCACCGGAAGAGTTATCAAGGTGACGCTGCCATAGGCGTTGGCAAGGCTGCCGATTGCGAGAGCTCAAACCAGAGGCAAGCGGGATGAGCTCTTGCTTTTGCATGAATCGCGGACTGTTAGCTTTTGAGAAATTAACCCCTGACTGGACAAGGTGTAGCTCGATGGTGAGATATCCTCTCGCGCCCAAACGCGCAGCCCTGCTGAACGTGGATATGCAAAATTGTTTCGTAGAGAATTCGCCGATTGCTGCTCAGGACGGCATGGCCATACTGGAGCGGGTCAATCGCCTTGCCAGTGAATGCCGTGCTGCCGGCACTACAGTAATCCACACGGCTCATCTTCTTCGTGAAGATGGCTCGAATGCCGGTTTGCTGGCAGAAAATGTCGAAGCAGTACGGTCAGGAGTTATCAACAAAGGGTCGGTTTCCTCCCGGTTGCATCCTGCACTGAATATCGAGGCGAAGAGACATCATCCTTGAGAAGCCGAGATTCGGTGCTTTCTACGGCACTGATTTAGAGCTGGTGCTTCGCTCGTTGGGAATCGACACCGTCATTATCAGCGGGATCGCAACAAATGTCTGCTGTGAGACCACCGCCAGAGAGGCCGCAGTCCGGGATTTCAAAGTCTTCTTCTTGAGCCGATGGCACCGGGACCTCCGCAATGAACGGCGCCACCGCGGAGGAACTCCAGAAAGCGACTTGCGCCACGCTTGGTTACCTGTTCGCCCAGATTGTCACCGTAGATGAAACGATCAGAATGCTCCGCCAGGCAAGCCTCAATTGACGCGCGAACCTCACCTTGAGGTGGCACGTCATCAAGGAAAGCAGCACAAAAGACGGCTCAGTAGACCACCAGCGGGCGCATCATATCGTGCTCCTCGTGCTCCAGAATGTGACAATGCCACACGTACTCGTGGCCTCCCGTCCGTGGGCTCAGCGGATCTCCCATAACTGCTGGAAGAGTGGGCAAAGTGAATTTCATTATCACCGTTGTTATTTCCCCAGGATTGGTGCGCACAGTTTCTTTCCATCCTGTTTCGTTGGCATCCGGCGGCGTGGGATCTCCAACCATCGTGTAGTTGCTTGGATCGCCCATGAATGCCTGGCGCTGAATCAATTGCACGTTGACCAGGTGAAAATGCATCGGGTGCACGTCGCCGGTGAGGTTCATGATCTGCCACACTTCAACGGCCCCTGCATGCGGAGTTTCCGTCGCGTCGGCCATGTATCCCAATCCCCAGGTTTTCAATCCTTGGTTGTTCAGACTCACCGAAGTGGACGTTCCAATGGTTTGAATGAGGCGGCCGAACTCGTCGAAATCCTCGTTGAGAGTAACTACCCGATCGACGGCACCGTTATATGGCAGGGGGCCGCTGTAGAGCAATTCCGGCTGACTTTCACCGTAACAGCTCCCCAGCGCCGTGTTCATTTGATTGAGCCAGGTTGCAGTTGATACGCTGTCGCCCGAGCCCGAGGCGACCGTAATCTTCATCAGCGTGCGGGTATTCGGGCCGTGGCCCAGCCTGGTGGTCGGCGCACCGCCAAATTCCGTCTGATCCGGGTCTCCGGTGAAGTAGTCCTCTCGGGGGTCACCACATGGGAACGGAGCAACCGCATCGTTGTAGAGGATGAAACTGGTGCCTGCCGGGACGCCGTTGAAATCGATGACCAGGTCAGCACGCTCCGCGGGAGCCAGCATCAGGTTGAACGGGCCGTGGGGATCCTGGCAGTAATCAAAGTCCCGCATGAGAGGCTTTCTGTTGTCGTGGACCGCCACAGCCGGCAGGAAACCGCCTTCCGTGCCGAACTGGTACATCTTCGGTCCGGGTACAGCCAGCTTGGCCTCGCCGGGGCTAAGAATGTTTTCCGGGTGCACGCTCAGATGGTAGAACCGTGCCTGAGAGCCATTCAGCATGCGGAAGCGGACCCGTTTGGGTGCCACGCTGACCTTGGGATAAGCGGCCCCGTTAATCAGGATCGTGTCGAAGAACGCCTCGGGAATTGCGGAAACTGGTGTCGGCAGCGGCATCGTTCCCTGGGCCGGTGGATCAACGGTTGGTCCCCAGTCAAACCTACCTTTCGGATTCTCGATTTCTTCTGCAAGAACATCCGCCTCATACACGTGCGGATACCAAAGATCGCCCGGATTACCCCATTTCCAGGTAGGATCCTGCTTGTGGATATTCGTGGGAACAAACCCCTTGTCCTGAATAATCAGGGGAATTCCCACCAAGTCGGGAAGCAGTCCAAGATTGACCAGGTTGGCTTCGAAATCATCGGTAAGGATGTACGCCGAAGCGATTCCAAGATAAGCATTGGTCCTGGTGATCCCGATGGCATGGTCGTGGTACCACACCAGGCGTGCACTCTGGTCGTTGGGGTAGTAATAGGTCGCCGTGCCGGGAGGCGGCGTAGTGCCTGGAACGTTCATGAAACTGGGACCGACCTGCCCGCGAGGTGTGTACCACTGGTACGGCGTTCCATCACTAAACCACGGGGTCAGGCCTCCGTGCAGGTGGGTTCCTATGCGGTTAAGCGGCAGATCGCCCACGGTAAGTCCACCGGGTCCGGCCATGAGTGTAGGGTCGACGGGAATAATCGCCCGATTGGGGGTCTTGTTTGCGACTCTCAAAAGAACAGGTCTGCCCCTGGTTGCAACAATCGCTCCGCCGAGATACTTCTGATCGTAGGTCGAGAGATCGAAATAACCGAGGAAGTCGGATTTCCCTGGAAGGTCAGGGTGCATTCTCTCGCTATACGCTGCAACCGCGAGGTCATACGTGTCTGTAAGTTGGCCGGCGAAGCTCACGGTGTTCTTTGTGGCCAACGGAATGTACTGACCGATCTCGTTCTTTGCTGAGGGGCCCAAGCCGGGCAACGAAGTAACGAACTTACGGAGGTTGGTTGGGCTTTGCGCGCTTGCCCATGCTCTCCCGCGGAATGCCAGTGCACCCGTCCCCGCCATACCAATTGATCTGAGGAAATTGCGACGGTTCATCACGGTCCTCCTGATGTGTTTACGTGTTCTTTGCGAGAGGGCGAACGATTCCTGAGCAGAACGTGGTCCGAGCCTGCGGAAAGACTCGTGCGAATTGACCCCGGAAGATCCTCCGCTGGACGGGACTTTAGTCACTCTCTGCATCGGAAGGCTGTGTCCCGCAGCACAGTGATCGATGGGTAGGGAAGACCGTACTTCCTCTCAAGGTTTCGTGCTGACCGGAGTCTTCATCGTCAAAAGGAGACGAATCACGCGGTCTGCCAGTCCTCAGGTGAAACAGTCACGGTGGCGCAGCCCATCGAGTAATTCCACCAGGCGTGGTCGGTGTTTGCCGTGGCGAAAAAGCCCTCCAGATTCAGCTTCCGCGCGGCATCGGCTAAGAAGGAACGTCGGCCATAAAAGAGCGTGAAGAAGCTGTCCCAGTCCACCGTGAACAGGAACGAGGCATCGGGCGCGAGAAGTGTCCCACAATTAGGGAAGGGAATCGTGCCGTCCTTGAGGCCGTCGACGCCGAGGCGCACCACGGGGTCGGACTGCGGGAATTCGGGTACGAAAACGAGCTCTTCAGCCCCGGATGCCGCAAAAATCTGCAAAAAATCTGGCTGCAGAAGGGGCTCGAATCGACCTTCCACCGGCATCCAGACAGGCTGGCTCTCAAGAAAACTCTGTAATGCATCGCGGCCTGCCGGGTCGGCCATCGATTCCGCCAGGGAACCGATCGAAGTCAGTAGCGCCTGGTTCATTCGCGCACAAGAGTTGATCCCCACCTGCGAAGCCACTTCGGACCATGAGCATTTGGCGCCAAACTCAGCGATCTGCGCATCGCTCGGATATTGCCGCGTCAGGCTCCACGAAAGGGCTGCCGGGACGCGGACGAAGGGATGAAGAACTATAAAAGCGGACTCAAAGCGTCCGCCGTAGGCCTCTACGAGGGGAGCCCCGTAGGCGGGATAAAGAAATTCTTCCAGCTGCACAAGCCACGAATAGCAGGGCGGGCCTCCCAGCCTCAGTGAGCGGGAATACAGCAGTCGCTGAGCCGTGGACGCCGGATCCAGTGCCACTCAAAGTCTTTGCAATTGGCTGGCTTGCGTTGAATCAGCGGGCGAGCAGCCCCGAAATCGAA
Source organism: uncultured Acidobacteriaceae bacterium (assembly GCA_963782775.1). Classification (GTDB taxonomy): domain Bacteria; phylum Acidobacteriota; class Terriglobia; order Terriglobales; family Acidobacteriaceae; genus Telmatobacter. The sequence continues at coordinate 122,267 of CAWALE010000008.1, read as the reverse complement.
ATTGACGTAGAATAAGAGGAGCAGCACGAGCCAGTTGGCCCGGCTCGCATCCGGTGCCATTCCAGATCATCTAAGGGGTGGCAGCAACACCCGGGGGCGTCACGGTTTCGACGGGATCGATTGCGGCATAGGAGGCATGTCGGGGTGTGGGCACCCGTAATCGCCTGCAAAACAAAAGTTGCCAACGATAATCTGGCACTTGCAGCTTAATTAACTAAGCTGCCGTCTCTCCGCGGCTTTGCCTATGGGCAGCGAATCAGACGTCATTCAGTAGGCTGGCGGCTGCTTCTCGGTCCGTGTTGCAGCCATGAGATCATCGGACTAGCTTCAGGCGCATCTTGTCCGTTCTGAGCGTCTGAGGCGAAACCATGCGGAACCGGACTGAGCATGGATTCTCCCGGCTGACATCGATTTCGGACGCGGGTTCGACTCCCGCCGCCTCCACCAACCCTAACTCCGTTTTCTTTGTTTTTAACAACTGCCCAAAATAGGACAAGATAAGTTTCGCAAATTCCTGCATCGTCTTCTCTCTGCGACACCATCCAGAAGCGCAACTGTCTTAGCTAAGGCTCGCGAAAGCGAATCCGATAATGTCTGCGGCTTCGGAGCGGTGGACAGTGTCGACACCGAGAGATAGATTGGAATCATTGCAGAAATCTTTGTGCGAGGGTTTGTGGCACGACGCGATTGCCTTCCAAAGGTCCGTATGGATAGACGCCAATTCGTGAAGCGCAGTGGACTTCTGCTGGCGGGATCCGTGATGGGCAACTCCGTGTTGGGTTGTGCCTCCTTCCACGACGGTCCAATGACGCCATGCCTCGGGCCGGCTTCGGCGCCGACTCCGTATCCGGGATGACATACATTCGCGCGTCGAGAGATCGGATGCGCGCTCGACTGCGACCTGAGATGGGGATTCAACAAGTACACGCAGGGAAGGGCGACCGATGACGCGCCCCGCATCAATGCGGCCATGGCCCGTGCAACCGCGGAACATCCCATCACCTTGATCATCGACGGCAGCGCATTGATTTCCGGACTCTATCTGCCGGCGGGTGGGAACTGGGCGATTGCAGGGTTAGGTTGTGGACTGGATTCTATATTAGAAGGGATCGAACAGCGATGGGATTCGCAATGGCTGCCGCAGTGCAGCGGATTCGTCGAATCCCGGACCTCCTGTTCCCCCTCGGGGGCGCAATGTATCGCTGAGTAATTTCACACTCAATGGAAACGGAGCGAAAGGCGGTGACTCCACTACCGGTCTGCGTCAGGGTTCTGAGGCGCGACAAGTCTGGTTTTTCGGAATCAACTTGATGGACCTCGATTACATCACCGTCGAGAATGTTGTCGTCGTGAATTCTCCCGCTTTTCATTTTCGCTTTTCCAATGTTGGTCATGTTTCTATTACCGGTTGCGTTACGAACAGCAGCGAGCTTAGTACGGATCGGTTTGCACTTCGACGGTCCCGCCAATGACATTACGATTTCGAACTGCGACCTGACGAGCGGCGATGACGCCATTGCGCTGAACTGCCCCGAGGGCCACACGGGAGACATCTCCCGGGTATCTGTCGATAACTGCAAATTCAATAGCTGGTCGATGATGCGACTCGACACAATTCAGTGCAGCGGATGCCTTCCCAGGAACAACATCGATACGGTTTCGGTGACCAACTGCACGGGTTCTGTGCGTCAGGCAGGTTTTCTGATTGGCCAGGGCGCGCAAGCGAATCCCGGCTCCGTGACGGGACTTAAGATTTCCAACTGTAATATCACCGCTCCGGCTGTGCTGGAGTTAGGCGCGAGCTTTGGAAGCATTGAGCTTGACAGCGTAACACTCACGGCTTCGACCGCGCGTATAAACCCTACCTTCACATCGCCCGGGATGGGATTCGCACGGACCTCTCCGTATTTCAACGGGTGTACCTACACGGGCGCCAATTTGACCCTGAACAATTGTGTTCTTCAGTGGGTATCCGATGGCGTTACCGCTGCCGTGATTTTGGATTGGCTCGTCTATTTTGAATCTCGTCGTCGATGGCTTCTCAATTCCGGAGTACCTCATCGGAAAGTCTTACCGAATGTTTCCAGTTTGGTGGACGCAAAGTCCGGTACAGTTGGACAATTGGCCTGGAAGCAGTCGATCCCAAGCTTATTAGCGGCCTTGCCCTGCAAGCCAGTTCTCAGATATTGCCTTGGTAGCGGAGCAGGGGTTTTGGCGACGGGCTGGGAGATTCCAGACGGGGTAGATCGGCCAGTTAAGGTGCCGTATATATCTGCCAGTACACATCGTCCTCTTCCATCAAGGTGAACGGTGTCGTCCAGTCCTATCCCTAAGTCGGTTATGTGCGGCGGACCTTGTGCATTACGCGGAGTCAGTTCTCATGATCTCTGCCACGCTGATCCATTTCGGATCGAAAGATGGTGAGTTTGCGGTTGAAAGTAGCGCGCCTTTGGGCGGCACTCCTTATTCTTATTTGTTGACCAGGTTCACCAGTTCACTCGATTCTGGATCTCGGCGCTCGTGTCGCTTCTGAAACAAACTCGGTAAGACTCTCACAACATAATCGATCATTGCGTTTGTCAGGCCGGGATACGCACCATCCAGAAAACATTGTTCATTACGAAATCCGTATCCTTGAGGTCACCGACCTAAGCGGTGTCCAGCCATCGTCGGCGGGCTGCCTTAGCAGGTTCCCTCCAAATAACAACCGTGTACCGATTTCCTGCTGCTTCTTTAGTAAGCGAATCAGTTCCGTCAGCCGAAAAGAAGCCTCCCGGCGGATGCCATTAGGAAATCCAAACCATGAAGGATCCGCACCGGGAGTGGCCCGAGGCAGCAGCAACGAATTCTCCAAGGGCTCCAGGCCGGCCAGGAGGCGCCTGTAGTTTTCCTTGCGTCGAGAGATGAAGTCTGGGAGTTTCGCCATTTGCGAAACTCCCAGAGCCGCTTGCATGTCGGTGGCTTTCAGATTGTAGCCAACGTGTGAATACGTGTACTTGTGGTCGTACCCGCAAGGAAGTGTTCCCAATTGCCATTCGAATCGCTTCCCGCACGTATTGTCTTTACCCGGACTGCACCAACAATCGCAGCCCCAGTCTCGAAATGATTCGATCAACAGCCAGGCAGAGCGGGCTTGTCGTTACCACCGCTCCGCCTTCACCCATCGTGATGTGATGAGCAGGATAGAAGCTGAACGTAGCAACATCGCCGGAACGTGCCCACCTTTTTTCCGTTTCGATGTCGATCCCAGCGCATCGCAACAGTCTTCAACAAGCCGAAAGTCCATGCTTCTGCGCGAAATCCGTGATGGCGTCGATATCGAAGACGTTTCCAAGTGTGTGGGCTACGATGATGGCCTTCGTCTTGTGGCTGCGGGCGGCTTCAAGTTGACTCACGTCGATCTGGTAGTTGGGGTAGAGTCACATCAACAAAGACCGGCACGAGGCGATTCTGAAAATCGGATTCACGGTGGTCGGGAACCCAGCCGCAACCGTGATCACTTCGTCGCCAGGCATTAGCCGTCGATCACCGAGCTTTGGCGATGTGAGAGCGCTATGGCAACCAGATTGCCGAGGAACCGGAATTAACCAGTGATGCGCTTCGAAGGCCGAGGAATCGGGCGAGCTTCCGTTGAAACTCCTCCGCAAATCGACGATCGGTGAACCATGCGTCCAAAGCCAGTCCACAACGGCGCTAACATCGCCGGCCGTCCATGACTTTGCCCGAGACGGGAATGGGTGATTCGCCGGGCTTGAATCCTTGGGGCGCCCGTTTCGTCAGATATATTGCGCGGTTAACTCTAAGATCTGTTGGCGAAGCTGGCAGGCACGGTTCTGTTATGGTCTGAATCCTCAGCGTACACAAATGGGGAGATTACCATAGTGTACTGTAGAGGACAGTGAAACTCGTGCCTCAGCTGTTTATAATTACCTCCTTGAGAGTTTCTGAAGGAGACGTACGAGGTAGAAATGAAAGCGGTTTATCATAGCGGGTGGTTTGAGCCCATCACGGACAAAAAAGTTCCTGCATATCTCGATCCTCAGCGCCATCCTGATCGCCGCTTCCACGCTGATTCTCGCAAACAATACGGGGCTGCAGGGATTGTGTTGCTTTTTGATCATTGGCCCTGCGCCGCCCTCCCGCTCGGAACTTAGACTTTCCTTAAACATCGGAGAATCTGGCATCGAGTAGCCGGCCCTTACTTACGATAGCGATTCCGACTTTCAACCGCGCGCAATTGCTGCAGCGTTTGCTCGAACTGCTCGGTCGCCAGATCAACAACGACCCGCGTGTCGAATTGATCGTTTCCGACAACGCCTCGTCCGATGCCACGTGTTCTCTAGTAAACAGGCTTCGCGGCGAGGGGATTGCGATTCGCTATATCCGCAATGAAATCAACTTGGGGCCCGACCGCAACATCATTCAATGTTTTGAGTCGGCAGCGGGTCAGTATGTGTGGATTTTCAGTGACGACGACCTCATGGCCCCGGGGACCGTCTCACGCATGCTCAACGCTGTGACGAAGGAGACCTTCGATCTTGTTCACGTCACACCCTACTTCTTCAAGGGTGAATATAGCGGCCACAAAGCGTTTTCACCAACTACAGATATTACATGCACAAGCGCACGGGATTTCGCACGGCGTGTGCACGTAATGCTTACATTTATCTCCGGCATAGTGGTCAACAAGGATACGATTTGCGAGGCTCCCCATCGGGGATTCGACACCCTCTTTGATTCGTCCCTTGCGCAGATTCTGGGCCATTTTTCACGGCCCTCAATCGTCATCGCAAGAGCCTGATCATCCGCGATCCCCTGGTTGCGGCTACCGCGAACACGAGTGTCGTGTATGCCCTGCACGACGTGTTTGGAATGAACCTGACCAGAATTGCAAACGAGTGGCTGGATGACCCCTCTGTTCGGACAGAAATCTTTAACGGCACCATGCAGCAATTCCTTCCGTTCTGGATTTTTAAGAGCAGGAAGGACGCCGCCTCAGCGGCGATAGAGGATCCCCACCAGGTTCTTCGCCGTTGTTTCGGTAGTATTCCCGTTATTGGATATATGACTACCCAGTCTGCGCACTGCCTCTTCCACTGGCACATGCCTGGGTCACTTGCCTGAGAGCGGCTAACAAGGTCGAGGTTCTCCTGGCCTCGACCGCTTAACCGCATGACGAAGGAATCGCCAACTCGCCAGCCTTTCGCTATGTCATCCCGATTTCTTCGTGCGAATGGAGTATTCCTTTTTCTCCAGGAGTTGTTTCGCCGCGCGATGGTGATGATCAGGCGGACCTTCCTCACTTCGAGACTGAATGCGCCTGGTCTTATGTTGGGTCCTCACTGCAGGTTGCGCGGACTCGCATACATACAGATCGGAAGAGATTTCCGGGTCTTGGAGGGACTCTGGCTCGAGGCACTCGACAGGTATAAAGAACAGGAGTTCACCCCGCGAATAGTCATTGGGGAATCAGTGAGCATCAGTCGGTGGGCGCACGTCTCCGCCATTGCGCATATCGAAATAGGCGCCCGCACCCTGATCGGCAACAACGTATTCATCTGCGACCACAACCACGGAGTCTATGCAGGATCCGATCAGACCTCGCCTCAAGTGCCACCTGCAGCGCGGCCTCTCGGCGGTGGAGGGCCAGTGATGATCGGAGAGGATGTCTGGATCGGCAATAACGCGGTCATCCTTGGCCCCGTCACGATTGGAAAGGGGCGATCATCGCCGCCAACTCCTTCGTTAGCCGCGATGTCGAGCCGAACCAATTGTCGCCGGGATCCCTGCCAGATCGATTAAGCGCTTTTCCATATCTTCTGGCGTTTGGGAGAAGCCATGAGAGAATCAACCCCTTTCTTTTCAATTTGTATCCCTTCGTAGATGGTGCACGCCACCTGAGACCCTTGCTCGACTCGATCTTTGCGCAGGAATTCAGAGATTTTGAGGTCGTCATCTGTGAAGACAATTCGCCCGAACGAGGCGCAATTTCTTTGATCGTCGAAGAGTATTCGCGCCGGAAATCCTGACGCCGTCAGTTACTTCATGAATTCCAGGAATCTGGGTTATGACGGCAATTTGCGAGAACTTGTTTCCAGATCGCGCGGACGTTTCTGTTTCTTCATGGGGAACGATGACATCATGTGTCCTCATGCTTTGCGGGATACGGTAGATGTCATTAGCCGCTATGAAAACATAGGCGTGGTGCTTAAGAGCTACACGTGGTTTGAGGGAACGCCCGACCGAGTCGCACAGACGGTTCACTATTTCTCAGAAGAACGGTATATGACTCCAGGGATTGAAGCCATCTCCGTATGTTTTCGTCGATCCGGTGTGATATCCGGTTACATCGTCGATCGTGAAGAAGCGCAGAAGGCGGCGACAACGAAGTTCGACGGAACGCTCTACTATCAGATGCATTTGACTGCATCTGTCTTGAGTACAAAAGCGGCGGTGGCTACTCCGTCAGTCCTCGTCCTATGCCGAGACGGAGAAGCGCCCGAATTCGGAAACAGCGAGACCGAGGCGAACAAATACATTCCTGGTCGATACACACCTGAAGCCCGGGTCAATATGATTGCGGGAGCGTTGTCTATCATTCAAGCCCTTAAAGATAGGTCCGGGATAGATCTGGTGGACGCCGTAAGGCGCGACTATGCCAACTATTTCTACCTTTGTATTCGCGACCAGTTGTCACAACCTCTGGGGAAGTATTTCAGGATGTATCGGGCTTTTGGAAGATTGGGCTTTGCACGCTACCCAAGCTTTCACGCTTATTGCGTATTCGCCTATATGCTTGGACAGAGGCGGTGCGATGCGCTCATCAGGAGAATCCGCCTCCTGCTAGGCCAAAGCCCTCGCTGGGGCAATGCCCGATGATCAGCCAACCGCTCGTATTCACAGGGACTGCGTCCGTGCGCGTCGGAAAATTGGGGGCCCTGTGGTTTGGCTGATCCTCACTTTGAATATTGTCACCGCTGTTATTGCCGCCAGAAAGCGAGTCTTGCCGTATGCAATCCTGACCCTGGAAACGATCTTCCTCATTACCGGTCAGGCCTTTCAATTGCAGTCCGATCTAACCGTGGCAGCTCCACTACTTATGCCTTCTCGCGAACGACCGAGCGCGGATTTCAACAGGCTTTGTGGTATTTCCTGATCGTAACTATCATTTCGTTTGTTCTCGCTGTAGTTTCGCGTGGATATCAGCCCTCGCCACCGCTGCACAAGGAATACCGGTTCACGCCGTCTTATCTGTTCTACGCCATACTCGTTTCGTTCGAATGCATGCTCGCTGCCGTTTTGATATTCGCAGTAGTGGGCTTTTCCGCTTTCGTGGGCTCATCGCGGCCAGGAACTCAGCCTGGCGCTACTCTCTTCATCGTGCTGATGAGCATCGGATTATTCCCCCTTTTCCTAAAACTTGCTTTCAATGGAAAAATTGGGAAGATCGATTTGTTTTGCTTCGTCCTTGCATTAGCTGTTACGGCCGGATTTTCGCGTCTTCATGTCATTCTCTATTCGTTTGCCTTGCTCGTGGTCGTTTACTATCGGCGTGGCTGGGTGAGCCGGCCGATCAGCTTCGGAATGGTGTCCGCGTTTGCCTTCTTTGGGTTGCTTCTGACCGCATTTTTCGTTGGTTTCGGAGCTATCCGCGATGCACAGAATTTCACGCAAGGTTCCGTGAAAGACCTGATCCAATATAATCTCGATCACCCTGAAAAGAGTCTCTTATCACTTACGTTTACGTATCGCGTGGGCGTTGAGGGGATGTCAGGTCTCGCTGGCGCTATGAGTGAAGCTGCCGAAAACCCGTCGCAGGTCCATCGTGATTATGGGGCCGAGGTTGCATTAGACGGGATAACCCAACTCTTGCCCGCGTTCTTGAAACAGGTCGTTTCAAACCAGATTCAGGTGATTCAAGATTGGTACTGGTATAAGAAGCCGGCTGGAAACGTTTCTCCCGGATTGGAGAACTCTTTCGTGAGTTTCGGGTGGTTGGGGATGTTTGTTTATCCGGTGCTGGTTTTCCTTGTCGGTTGGACCATACCGGTGAAGATTCTCAGGCTCAATCCGACTCCCCCGCTCATGCTCTGCTTGTTGATGACAATCGGCTGTGTTCCTCTGGCAGTTCGTGGGAAGTGGTCCACCTGCTTTGCCTTTTCGATCGCGTATTGCGTGATTGTTATTGCCGTTTGGCCGCTATTCGCCAGCTGCTTCTCTCGCATTCCTGCTGCGGAGGGCGCATGAGCGAGAGCGCGCGAGTGGCCTACGATGGCCGCTTGGCGATCGAGCCCTTTCGCGGTATGGGAAGGTACCTGCGCACCCTCATTGCGGGAAGGCAGAACACCTTACTCGGGTTATGTGCTTCAGGCGAATCCAGCGAGTCACTTCCCTTAATCGCCGGCGGATCTCGCTTTTATCCTCTATGGGAGCAATGGTCAATTCCAAAGTTGCTTGCGACGCACGGGGTGAGTACCTTCATCGCACCTTACAACACGGCTCCGCTTTGGCTCCCGCCTGAGATCAGACTCGTGTTGGTTGTGCACGACCTCATCTTTCTGGAATCCTCACCGCTCTCCCCTTCGATCTATCAAAATGTTGGTCGCGTTTACCGCCGGCTGGTTGTCCCGCGAGCAGTGCACAAGGCAAGTATGATCATAACCGTCTCGGAGTACACGAAGTGTCGAATTGTGGAGCGCTTTTCGACCCCCCCTCAACACATACATGTGATTCCGAATAGTATCGGTGAAGAGTGGTTTGAACATTCTTCCCCAACGGATCATCGGCAACACGTCATCCTTATGGTCTCTGGAGAGGCGCCCAGTAAAAATCTAATGCGCGGAATCGAATCGTTCGCTCGTCTTATCCAACTGACGGGAGATCGTCAGATCCGACTGAAAGATAGCCGGGGTCAAGATGAGATTCCATGTCCCATTCAGCAGGGCAGCCGAACGGCTGGGTGTCGGTGAACAGGTCGATCTTTTGGGATACGTTTCGGATGAGGAATTGCGGATGCTCTATCGGACATCGGAACTCTTCGTCATGCCTTCTCTCTCCGAGGGCTTTGGAATTCCGGTGCTTGAGGCGATGGCGAGCGGTGTTCCTGTGGCGCTCAGCGCGGGTGGTTCGCTACCGCAAGTTGGCGGAAGTGCCGCGCTCTACTTCGATCCCTACTCAATCGAGGATATGGCCTCAAAAATGATAGAAATCCTAGGAACCCGAAGCCTGAGGGAAACCTTGACTTCGGCCGGAAAAGTGCAATCCCGAAAGTTCGACGAGAGTCGTGTGCGGCCGGCAATCGAGAAGTTCTGGGACTCTCTTGCATTCGACTGAGCCATCGAAGTCACCGGAATCCAAAAGCGGGTCAAGCTTCAGCGAAGCCCCTGATTTCACAAAGAGGCGCGCAAACTCGATTTCGGTTGGATTACGGCTGTCGACTCAATTCGAGTTTGGGGCGTGTCTCCGCATCGAGAGCGCACGACGCAATCTCTTCAGGTTCTCATCGTCATTGGCGGCGGCCTTCCAATATTCGAATGCAGCATGAACCAAGACGATCGCCATACCAAGAAAAAAGCCGACCACAGTGGAGCCCAGGACGATCAGCACTCTATCTGGGAAAGAGCGCACATCCGGAGGAACGGCTTTATCCACGACCTGGATGCTCGCCCCCTCCCTGGCTTCATCAAGCTTGGCGAGCTCAAACTGCCGGGCCAATATTTCGAAGATCGCTTCGTTGTACTTGACCTCTCGAAGACTGCGGACATATTCGAGACCCGCTCCCGTTACTATGCCCTTGGGAACGATGATTCCGACATTTGAGGGATCCAGTCCCCACGAGTTTTCGCAATTGCAACTGCAGAGTTGCCAACTCCTGTTGAGCCTGCACTAATTCCGGGTTCTCACCCGTTGCAAATGTTTGCAGTGACCTGATCTGAACTTCCTTTGCAGTGACCTGGGCGCGCAAGCCGGCGGCGGTCTGAATCAAGGCGCGGGCCTGGCTATCGAGCTGTATCAACCCTGTCTTCTGTTGAGTTTGCTTGAGCGCCTCCTCCGCATGCGCTAAATTATCTTTCGCCTGCTCCAACTGTTCCTGAAAGAACAGCCTGCGTTGCGAGGCCTCCGTAATCGCCAGGTTTTCCGACAGCTTTCGGAATTCTTCCACATACCCGTTGGCCAGTTCAGCGGCGCGATCGGCGTTACGATCCTGTACTCGAATGTGAATCAAACCATCTTTATTACTTCCGTCCACGACCGTATGAGATTCAAAGGCTTTTCTCGCAGATGACACGAACCGGGCGTGGTACTCCTGCATGAGTCCAAAGCGTTGCACCATGGCGTCTTCCACCGTGCGGCTTTGCAAAAGTGCAACGTACATGTCATTCGGGTTCTTTAGGCTCAACGTACCCCCTCCCGCGAGAGCGGCCACGTTTCCCATCGACCCAAGTTGAGTTGATAGTACGGCTGCCGAAGAATTCTGCTGGGGTGTGAGCAGAGTCGACTGTGCCGTATACTGCTTGGGGAGCAGGAGAGACACGACAACTGAGACGACGGCGCTAGCCGCCGTGATCTGAAAAATGAGTCGTTTCCCGCGAACCAAAACGAGGAGAATATCGACTATTGAGATCTCGCGCTGATCGAGCTCCCGACGGTTACTGGAAGCTGAAGTGGAGCGTTCCTCCGCGCGCGGTTTAGGGATCGAGGCTTCGGTTACCATGAATTCCTACCGTTCTCCGGCCGTCTGTTATCTCCTGATTTTACAGGGAAAAGGATCGAGGAAGGGATACCACAATCGGTCCTCGCGGTTGCTTTTTCTTGCAAGGGCGTTTTTCACCAGTCCGCGGGGAGGTTCCAGGTTGAGGGGTGTAGGGAGTTCTGACTTAGATTAAGGGGCCGATTCGCAAGGGAAAAGAAACGAATCATGAAGGTAAACCTCCGAAATGCACTGACAAACTCGATCCTTCGCTTTGGTGCAGCGCCCGGAGCGTTCCAGGTATCCGGCTCGGGTCCTAAACCTCCGGTATTTCGTGCGTTTCTAAATCGTCGAGAGTGCTCTAGATCAGGGTGCGGGTTTGTTGTTAAGGTCACTTGCGATGGCTGAAAAGCGCGCACTTATTCTTGCGTCGCGATTTCCTTATCCCGCCCTGAGCGGTGGGAAGCTGACGCTCCTGAACTTTGCGGCGGCTCTCAAAGGCTATCGCCGTACGCTGCTCTCTCTTTGCTGCAGCAAAGAGGAGATGGAAATGGACGTCGGGAACCGATGTTTTCCATGAAATTTATCGGGTGTATCTTCCCAAGAGCCGATCATACTTCAATACAGCGCGAGCCTTGTTTGGCTCCCGCCCGTTGCAGTTGGCCTACGATGAATCGGCCGAGTTCTGGCGTGCGCTCAAGAGATTGATTCCTGACAATGACCTGATTATCGCGCACCTGATTCGATCGGGTCAGTATCTCGAACAGATTCCCATTGCCATTCCGCGCGTGCTTCTGATGTCCGACGCCATTTCCATGGCCTATACGCGAATGATCGACAAATCCGGCGCACCGCCGTTGTGGCGGCTGATCTATCGCTTTGAGAGCAGGCTTTTCGAATATGAGAGAACCTGTACCCGAGCCTTCCAACAGTCATGGTTGCACTCCGAGATTGACCGTCGTTTCCTCGACCTCGATCCACAAAATGTGGAGTCGTTCCCGTCGGTGTTGATCTTCAAGATTTCCCATACCATCCCGGCCCGCCCGGAGACGCATTGGATTCGTCGGAAATATGTCTTTCAGCCTGAATCTGGATGCGGCTCGTTACTTTGCTCGCGAAATCTTTCCAGCGCTGAGAGACCGCTTCGGGATGAGATTCAGGATTATTGGGCTTGTCTCCCTTCGGTGCGGCGTAAATTCGCGCCTCCGCCAAGTCGAGGTGACCGGCGCAGTGCCGCGGATTGCTGACGCTGTGAATGAGGTCTTCTGTGGAGTCTGTCCGATCCGAGGCGGTGCGGGAGTCCAGAACAAGATTCTCAACTACTTTGCGCTTGGAATACCATGCGTTTCATCTGAAGTTGGCGCAGCGGGAATCGAAGCGCTCCCCGGCCGCGACCTCCTCGTCTATAAGAGCGCGGATGAAGCGGTGCAGCTGATCTAAACCTCCATCAGCAAGAAGCCCTCAGACGTGAAATCGCCGGGAACGGCCGGAGAATCGTTGAAGAGAAGCACGATTGGACGCGAATTCAACGATCCATTCTCCACGAGGTCGAAGGATTGGTCGCCGAAGCATCGGCTCTGCCCGCTGTCCGAGTTTGAAGAGCCGGGCAGCATCCGCCTCCTTCTAAAGCGGCGGGCCGTTGATGAGGCTAAAGAGGGAATCCGGTCAGTTAGAATGGGAATGTGAGCGTCGGTCCCGCCTTAACTCATCTTCATGATTCATCCAAGCACGTTCTGGTACTCGGTGGCTCCGGCTTCATCGGAACTCGTCTAGTCAGTTTGTTGTCAGTGCGCTCTCTGTCGGTGCGAATAGGCGATCTCAAAAAGAGCGAAGCATTCCCACAATTGTGGACGAAGTGCGACGTCACCGACCTGGATCACGTCACCAGCATGGCAACCGGCGCTTCCGCAATCATCAATCTAGCCGCTGAGCACAGCGACGATGTTTTATCGCGACTCCACGCTATCAAAGGGTCAATGTAGATGGTGCCGTCCAAGTTTGCAATGCCGCTCGCAAGGTCGGCGTACAGAAGATCATTTTCACCAGCAGCGTGGCCGTATACGGGCTGTTCAAGTGCCGTGGATGAGCGAGGTCCTTTCAATCCATTTAATGAATATGGCAGGACCAAGCTGGAAGCGGAGGGCGTGTACCGCGCTGGGCAGAGGAGGATCCTGCTCGAAGTCTGATTATCGTTCGCCCCACAGTCGTCTTCGGAGAAGGGAATCGCGGAAACGTCTATAACCTGCTGAATCAGATAGCCTCGGGCCGATTCTTCATGGTTGGATCAGGCGCCAACGTGAAATCCATGGCGTATGTGGGCAACGTTGCTGTTTTCTTGCTGCACGCCTTGTCACTAGGATCGGGAATTCAGATCTCTAATTACGTCGACGGTCCCGACTTGAGAACCCGGGAAACGGTCTTGAATACATCTATCATTGTCTTGATAGATCGGATCGAGTCAGGGAGATTCCAAGGTCGGTAGCCACAATGGCGGTGTTGTATTCATGATTAGCCCGAATCTCCGGACGAAAATTCCCCATCAGTGCAATCCGGGTTCGCAAATTCTGCGAGACAACGCAATTTGAGCTGACAGAGTAGCCGAGTGGGGATTCACCCCGCCGTACACATTGACTGAGGGACTGAAACGGACAGTCGAATCCGAATTTCGAAGTCGATAATTCCGAAGCGAAACGAGTTCTGGTTGCCTCACAAAGAGTGTCACTATGTGCTCGGTCTCCAATCTCCGCTATTTGCGTCGTTCCATTCGCCCTCGGATGATATGTCCTACGCGGTTTCGTGCCCCACAGTAATCTGCACTCTCTTCAAATCGGCATTTGCTTCGAGAGTCGAGACGATCTCTCGTCCGATGACCAGCGACGCCGTAGCGGCCGGGGAAGGCACGTTGCACACGTGAAGAATGCGATCTTGAAAGTACGTAATGGAAGTCGTCCAACATCTTACCAGTGCGATCAACCGCCTGAGCCCGCACCCCCTATTCTGCCGCATGAATATCGTGTTCGGTCAGGGTTGGCAGCAGCTTCTGTACAGCCTGCGTAAACGCCTGCTTGTTCCAGGATCATATCTCGCCCACGCCACTTTTCTAGTTGTGCGCAGCCATGTTCCAAAGCGGGGAACAACGCGGTCGAGAATGAATCAGCGACGCTAAAGGATGTCCACGATGAGTCTCAGGTCAGAGCTGACCGTCGAATGGGCCGCACAGACTCCATCCAGCCGGAGCTTGGCAGGCAGAATAATCGAGTGATAGTAGCCGTCTACATCATGATGGGGCAACCGAACCAGCATTTGTTCTTCGCGGGTGAATGCGATGGTTGCGGCGGCCGTGATTCCAGGTCTGCACTTGAGCTCACGTAGCTGATGCTCGGGCAAGTCGCTGGGGACCGACCAAACTCATGTCCCCGATCAGCACGTTGAAGAGCTGCAGCTCATCCAGCTTCCAACGGCGAAGAAAAGGGCCGACAGGCGTAAAGCGCTGATTGGCCCCGTCGTGACCTTATTGCGTTCGCCGCTTTCGAGGTGCTCCATCGTCCGGAACTTCAGGATCGTGAAAGACCGACGATGTAGTCCGGTGCGCCGCTGCAGGAACAGGACAGGACCTTTTGACGTCCGGCGGACCGCAAGGCCGACGATCAGAAACGGGAATCGTCAGCGGCAGCGCCAGGAGTACGCAAAGAACGTCGAAAAAGCGTTTTAAACCGGACTGGGACCACGTGCTCACGCGTTCCTCGACGAGCGACAGCGAAGAGACTATTGGTGGGAAACGGGCACACTGGGATTACCCGCACTGGATTTTGAGCCAATTCCGGGATTTCAGAACCTGCGCCAACCCACAGACGGCAGTGCGATCACGTTGGGAGAGCAGCTCGGGACTCGCAGGAACAGCAGTCGTCTCATGAGATGCCAGCATTTAAGTTTTCAGTGTGATTTTCGCTGCGCCTACTCTGGCGAGCCCAGGGGATGGGCGAAACGTTGAAGAGTGCCGGTTCTGGCCAGTGATCTCTGAGCGAAGTTCGAGCCAGAGTTCCTTTTGAATCTTGAGGTAGACCTCAACAACTGCTGGATCTAGTTGCGTGCCCGAGCAACGGATGATCTCCTCGCGGGCCGTCAAACGTGCGGGCTACGCGATAGGGCCGGTCGCTGGTAATGGCATCAAGAGTATCGGCCACCGCGAAGATGCGCGCGCCAATCGGAATTGTCGAAGCCTCGAGGCCGCTCGGATAACCGCTTCCGTCGTAGTGTTCCTGGTGCGTGAACACGATCTCTGCGGCTTCGGCCAGAAAGGGAATCTTGCGTAGCATCTGGTAACCACGCGCGCAATGCTCGCGCATGATTTCCGCCGTTGGGTGAGTTTTCCGGCTTGCGCAGAATATCGTCGGAAATCGCCATCTTGCCGATATCGTGCAAAAAGCGCCCGTGCTATCACCTTGACCTCGGCTGGCGAAATGCCCATCGCCCGGGCCAGCGCAATCGGTAAGCCGGAAGGCGTGGCATCTGTGGACGCATTGTCAAAGACCAACAATTCGACCTCGGGATGGGCCGCCAACTCTCCTGTGTAGACTAGAGAGCAATGGCTCAGGTAATTTGCTCGGTTATAGGTTGGGATTGCTATTGTGAGAAGTTGGCCTCTCAGACTGCATGCCAGATTCTCCGATACTCTGAGGAAGATGTAAGTGCCCAGAGGCAGTCCCACTACCAGTCCTATCATCAGATTGCCCGTTACCATGCCGAATGCGCCATAATGCTTCCCGAGAAAATACGTGGAGCACGCAGTGAGGACAGCGCCGAGGACGGACGGAGAACTTCTCGTGCTTGTGAGCTCTCAGGTAGACAGCCTCAGCAAACACGATCATGTTTATAACCGCAGCCACAAGAAGAAATCCAAGAGATGTGGGGCTGAAGACCCGCTGCGCAAAGCGAATGTGCGCCCAATTCAAGTAGAGGAAACCAGCCCACACAACGAAAGCTCCAGCGGCACAGACGCTCATGGATTGCCTGAGAGCGCGGAAAGAGACAGTGTCGAGCTCGGCATACTCCTTACGCGCGATCAGCGCCCCAAAGGGAGCAGACTTGGTGCTAATCCATGAAACTGAGACGGATTGCAGCGCACTCGAGATACTCAGCGACATCCCCATCTGGCCGGAGCCACAGCACCCTTGTAAGCGAAAAGAACAGGGTTAAACAATTGAAAATGAAATATCCACAGAGCCAACTGACGGCAATGCGCCACTGGAAAGGCCAGACTTCTCTCATCCAATGAATGTGGTTCTCACCCGGCTATGGCCCCGCAGCAGCGATACCAGGAGGTTCCTCCGTCTGAAGGAGCCAGATGAATGCGATACTGGCATTGCCCGAAATAATCATCGCCGGGGCAAACAAATCCATGGTGTGCAGCTCCGAGGGCCATCCATGCAAGGCCGAACTTCCTGTTACGGCCTGAGCCAATCGGACTCGCGCCACGTTGGTACAAATCCGCAGCCTTCCATAAAGGAAAGGACGGGATCCAACTGAAAAGTAAGTGTCGCCGCCAGCGCAGCGGCATACCACGGGAATACGCCAGACAACATGATCGCCTGCGTGATGGTGAGTGGAAAAGAAGTATGAACCCGCGGTCAGAAGAAATACAGCCAACAATGTTGCCGCGCTTGAATACCAGCGGATCGTCTTTTGGAGACACGAGGCTAATCGGTCGTGAGCCACGGAATCGCCCGAGATCGCGACCGCAAGGGAAAATGGCCAAATGTGCCCGTTCGTGGCTTGCCATTTGAATGAATGACGAACGAAAAGCCAAGTTCGAAGACGATTTGGAGCGCGATCAGGCTTCCAAAGGTGTAGTAGTAGCCCTGTTCCGAAGGCGAGAGGAACCGCGCAATGAGAGCCACTGTAACGAGTCCGGCGACGCTGGCCCAACCCTCTCGCAAGAATGGTGAACGCCGATTGCCTTGTCGATTCCCAGGTCCAGTCGCAAGGCTTTCCGTGTTTTGTTGCTGCCTCGCGAGCCATGCGAAAGGACCTGCGGTTTCGGAAATCTCGGGCATTCAGGATGCGTTAACCTTAATGGACAGAATGGTCTTCAGTTTTTTCGAGCTGTAAACTGATTATAGGCATTACGGCGAATCCGGGTGTCGTGTACGCGTCTTCCTAAGTCTCCGAGGAACTCGCGCAAACGCAGCGGAACCTATTTATCTTCTTCGCCAGGAAGCGCCCGTTGAGCCCGTTTATCCATCCCTGTTCAACAACGTCTTCCACATCGTCAATGAGTTCCAGCCCTGCAATGGATTTGACGAGACTCTGAATGCTTGTGCGGTCAAACTTGTTCATATGTTCGTGGACGATGATCGGCAAGTCTACGATTCTTTGCGCGAAATCTTCCCGGATCGACTGAGTTAACTCGAGAGGGACCTCGATGTAAATCAGGCCTCCGGGCGCCAGAAGTCGGGCCGCTTCAGTCACCATTGCCCTTGGATTTCCGACGTGTTCCAGCACATGCATGCACGTCAGAAACGAATATGATTCGAGCCTCGGTTCCGCGATCTTCTTCACTTTACGGGGATCAACTGAGGAATGGAGTGGCGCGTCGATACGTCGTAGATATCGAGCTTTCAAACTGCCTGTATGCGAAGAGGGTATAAACCGACCGTCGCTTCCTCCGTAATCGACCATCGCTCCACCCGCAAAATGACTCACATTCTTGCTCAAGAATCGTTCGACGGCGGCGTTTCTATTGCTGAGTTCAATGGGATCGTTTCCAACATTCTTCGCTATTGCGCGAGTAATCCGGCTCAACGGAGATACGATCCCGGTTGTAAGTCTCAGAACGATAGTCACGGTAGAGACCAAGTAAGTCCTGAAAGGAATATTCATGGCACGGAGTAATGGCGTGGCATGATCCTGCACGCCTGCATATGGGTTCTGAATTGTGTGCCGGTCTGGGTCTTTGGGAGCGAGAAAATCTCGCTTCGCCTTTTCGCAAGGCCCGAAGGGAAGCGAGTACGTCGGGTCTAACCCGGAATGGAATCAGCTCTGGAAAAGAGATGGAAATGGATCCTTTTTCCGTGTCCACTCCATGCAGGAAAATTCTGCATATCTTCCAATTGGCAACATGCGCGTATCGTTGGCTCCTCCGCAAACCCTGCACATTCATTCAAGAGTCCCACGCTGAGTTGAAAATGATTCAGCGGTCCAATGAGTCAGTCATCCGACGCAGATCGCCTCATATTCAGCGATCTGCGCTCCAGGGTGTCCTTCACCATGTCTTCTCCTTCGTGCCAAGCGCGTACGCACGAGCCGTCCATTCCAAAGCGGATTCGATTTCCAACTGCGGATGCCATCTGAACTCCGTTCGGGCACGGCTCGAATCAAGCCTCAAATTGTCGCTTCATGCACGCTCTGGACTGGAATCGCGTTGCCAGGAGGCGCCGTCGCCCCACAGGTTGGCAAGCTTGGCCTGCAATGCGCTCTACAGGCCAGGCATCCTCGTCCCGCAGGACCAAAATTGAATGCGGATGCAAATTGCGCCCGCTCCTGCGAGCAACTCCTCCGCCAGTCGATGTACCCGTGGAGGGGTTCAAGCACATGCTGCCACGGGCGAATGATAGCGGGACGCCGGATCAGGACAGGCTTTCCGACTCGAAATCCCCGCACGAGGTCGGAATCAGCCTATCCTCCGACCAATCGCCCCCGCCAATCACATTTCCGGCGCGAGCCGTAGCAATTCGCCACCGGTCGTTCATTCTCGTGATCCCAAGGGAAGAAGCTGCTCCGGTAAGCCGCGCCACAATCTCGGCGCAGGCTTTGCTCGAAGAATAAGGATCGTGTCCGCCGAGGGGATCCGTCTCGCGATATGGCCAGACCACTCTTGTTCTCATAGCACTTGTCGGTTGTGACGCACACGACGCACGCACCTGACTGGGAGTCTTCCGGACAGCCTCCAACACGTGTGAGCCGTGCCCATTACGTTGGTTGCAAATGTTCCCACCGGGTCCGCATACGATCGTTGCACCAATGGCTGCGCTGCCAGATGAAAGACCACATCGGGCGCGAAACTCCGCTATCGAATGATTCAGCTTGACGAGATCGCGAATATCGCCACGAACGTCATCGAGAACGTGGCGACCGAGGCGGTCGCAGAACAGATTCGGCTCGGTCGAGGGATCAGCGCATATCCGCGAACCTCGCACCCCGGTGCAAGCCAAAGTGCAAGCCAGCCGCCCTTAAATCCTGTATGCCCCGTTAGAAAGACACGCCGGCCATGCCATGGGTTTACCAGGTCTTCCACGGCGCTCTCCCGCTTGCCCAGAGTTCTTCCAGCCTCTGTTTATCGCGCAGTGTATCCATCGGTTGCCAGAAGCCGTGGTGAAAGAACGCTTCGACCTGTCGCTTCGCGGTCAGGCTCTGCATCGGTTCTCTTTCAAACATCCAGCGCTCTTCCTTTATTTCGTCGATGACTGCAGGGGAAAGAACAAAGTACCCGCCATTGATCCAGCCGCCTTCGCCCTTCGGCTTCTCCTGGAATTCGCGAATCACGGTTCCATCGATATCCAGGCCACCGAATCGAGCTGGCGGCTGCACTGCGGTCACTGTGACTGATCTTCCGTGTCTCTGTGAAAGGCTATTGTTGCGGGAGATATCCACGTCGCTCACGCCATCGCCATACGTCATGCAGAAGATGTCTTCACCCTTCAGATACGAGGCCACCCTTTTTAGCCGTCCGCCAGTCCCAGCATCGTCGCCTGTATCCACTACGTGACGTGCCAAGGTTCGGCAACGCTTTGATGAACCTCCATCCGGTTCTCGCGCATGTCAAAAGTGACATCGGACATGTGAATGGAGTAGTTCGCAAAATATTCCTTTATGAGATACCCCTTGTATCCACAACAAATAACAAACTATTGATCCCATAATGTGAATAGCTTTTGAGGATATGCCATAAAATCGGCCGTCCGCCAATTTCGACCATCGGCTTAGGCTTGATGCCCGTTTCTTCACTGAGGCGAGTCCCTAACCCGCCGGCTAGAATTACCGCTTTCATTTCCGCCTTTCGGGATCGGTGACTGCCATTCCAAACCGTGGACCCTGAATAGGATAACCTAGATCTCATCGACTGTACGCTTCGCTGCTGCCGTGCAATTGTGTATTCTGGCCTGTGCAGACCCATGACTGACAGAGGCACACAGCGTCGGCAGCAAATCCTCATTTATGCGCCGAATATGTTCTGGAGACATCCTCGCAGGCGGAATTCCAGCCAGGCCTATCGCCGATTCCAGTGTCCGGCAAGGTCATCGATGGTTCGGATATCTGCGCCGTGGTGGATTCGGCGCTTAGATGGTTGGTTCACTACCGGGCGCTTTGCCGAGGATTTTGAGCGCAAGCTTGCTCGCTTCGTTGGAGTCCGCAGCGCCTCCCTCGTGTACTCCGGCTCCTCCGCCAATCTTGTTGCGATCAGTGCACTTACTTCACCTAAACTCGGAGACCGGAGGCTTAGGCCCGGAGACGAAGTAATTACGGTAGCGCGGCTTTCCCACTACCGTCAATCCAATCATTCAAAACCGTTTGGTGCCTGTCTTCGTCGACGTCACGTCTGCCCAGCTACGAAATCGATGTGACGCAATTGGAGGCCGCTCGGAGTGAGAGAACCAGGGCCGTAATGATCGCCCATACGTTGGGGAATGTCTTTGACCTCGATGCAGTCATGGAGTTTGTTCGCAAACATGATTTGTGGCTGATTGAAGACTGCTGCGATGCGCTTGGTTCTACCTGGAGAGGACGTCGTGTTGGCTCATTTGGCGACATCGCGACGTTCAGCTTCTTATCCTGCCCACCATATCACCATGGGGGAAGGAGGAGCGGTTCTCACCAATAAGCCCAACTTGCAGGTTCTGATCGAATCGTTCCGTCGCTGGGGACGAGACTGCTGGTGTGATCCCGGGAAAGACAATACCTGCGGAAAACGATTCGACTGGCAACTCGGGACCCTGGCCTGCGGATACGACCACAAGTACACGTATTCGCACATCGGCTACAATCTGAAAGCCACAGATATGCAGGCCGCTTTGGGGCCTCGCAAATCGAGAAATTGCAACATTTCATCGCGCGTCGCAAAGAGAATTTTCAGTCACCTTCGTTCTTCGTTGAAGCCATGGAGCATTGCCTTCTGTTGCCTGAAGCAATACCGGGTTCCGATCCCTCCTGGTTCGGCTTTCCTATCGGCATTCGTGAAGACGCCCCCTTCAAGCGAGAGGATCTTATCCGCGCCCTGGACTCACAGAAGATCGGTACGCGTCTTCTCTTCGGCGGCAATCTACTTAGGCAACCTGCTTATGAGGGCTGCGAGTATCGTGTAATAGGAAATCTACCAAATACAGATTTCGTGATGAACAATGTGTTCTGGCTTGGTGTGTACCCTGGTCTGACAACGCACATGCTGGACTTCGTTGCGGCGACTATGGTGAGTTTCGCAGCGAGATCTAATCCAATGCAGGTCCTTTCATAAGTAATCTCGAGACTAGCTCCGATGAAGCTTTCTGATTACATATTTAGCCAGTTGCGTGAGTGGGGCGCCCGTCACGTTTTTCTCGTTACCGGCGGCGGCGCAATGCATTTGAACGACTCAATTGGCACCAGCGGATTGAAGTGATTTGCACGCACCATGAACAAGCGGCGGCGATGGCCGCCGAAGGCTATGCGCGCATGACAGCAACCCCCGGTGTTCTGAACGTCACGACGGGTCCCGGTGGAATCAATGCCTTGAATGGTGTCTTTGGGGCATGGACTGACTCCATACCGATGTTGATTCTCTCTGGGCAGGTTAAGAGAGAGACCTGCATGGCGACTTACGGTCTCACCGATCTCCGCCAGCTTGGAGATCAGGAAGTCGACATTGTTCGCATGGTGCGCGGGATCACAAAGTATGCGGTCTTCGTCGATGATCCGGAATTGATCGCCTACCACTTGGAGCGGGCCTGGTACCTTGCACAAAACGGTCGTCCGGGGCCTTGTTGGCTCGACATCCCCGTGGATATTCAGGCCACCCAAATTGATCCCGCCAGCCTGCGGCACTATAACCCCTCTGAAGATGCTCCGGTATTTGACTCCACAGTTGTAGTGGAGCAGGTGGCGGATGTTCTCTCCCGAATCTGTATTGCGGTGTGTCCGGTCATCATGGCGGGGAGCGGAGTTCGCCTCGGCGGCGCCATGCAGGAATTTGAGCGGGTCATCCGCAAGCTCTCAAGTACCGCGGTCATCACCGCATGGACTCACGATCTCATGGCCTCCGACGACGAATTCTTCTGTGGCCGCCCCGGGACAATCGGGAACGAAGCAGGGAACTTCACCGTGCAGAATCCGACGCGCTTCTCGGCGCTCGGGTCCCGGCTGAATATCCGGCAGACCAGTTACAACTGGCATTCGTTCGCGCGCTTTGCAACCAAGATTCAGGTGGACATGGATCGGCGGAACTTCGAGAAGCCCACTGGTCCGACCGGATATTCCCGTTGACTGTGATCTGAAACCGTTCCTCGCTGAAATGGATCGTCAAGCTGGAATCGAAATCTGGCCGCCAACCCTATGAGCACGCTCAATGGCTTGAATGGGCGAATCAGTGGAAAGCCATCTCGCGCTATCCCGTTGTCCAGGCAGAGCCAGCGGGGCCGGGGTCTCCGCTGAATCCCTATCAATTTCGTCGATCTGACTCTTCGACCTGCTTGGGCACTGACGATGTCGTCGTCTGCGGCGACGCAACGGCCTGCATCGTTCCATATCAGTCGCGAAACGCTGAAGAAGCCAGCGCCTGATCTCTAATTCCGGATTCAGCTTCCGATGGGTTATGATCTGCCAGCATCCGTCGGCGTGGCGGTGGCTCGAGAATGGTAGCGCGCGATCGGCTTGCCGGGCGATGGGTCAGCGTGCAGATGAATGTTCAGGAATTCCAAACGCTGGTCGGCTCATCACTTGCCGGTCAAGCCGATCCGTGCTGAACAATGGCGGATATCTCTCAATGCGGCAGACCCAGACCAGGATTCTCTTCAGGGTCGCACTATCGGAGCGAGTCCCGGAGCGTGGCGTGAGTTTTCCCAGATATGACACCCGCGTCGCCGAACGCTTATGGAATTCCCGCTTTTCCGCATCGAACAGATTGACTGAATTCAGCAACTCTAGACGCTAGCTGGATATCCCGGCCCGGCGCTATTCGAAATCTCCTGGATCCGCCGCAGGGAATTCCAATCTCGCTCATATCGCCGCGAATTCTTCCCGACGGAACCATCGTTTCTCCGGCTCTCGAAGACATGCTATCCTCTTCCTTGAAAAACCCGCGAAGCTGGACTGCGAATATTTTCGTTGAGGATAAAGGGTGAGCCGCCGGTTGCCACTGGAGGACTTTTGTTTCGATCTTGACGGGACGCTTTTGGACTCGCTCCCAGGCATCGAATCTTCGGTGCGCGCTGCGTTTACGGCTTGTCGTTTGCCGCAATTGCATACCAATCTTCGCGCGATGATTGGCCCTCCCATCCGCGCTATCCTCTCTCGAGCTGGTGAAATCCAGGATCAGGAAATTCTCGATCGTCTTGAACGCGAATTTCGCGCAGATTATGACACTCAGGGATGGCGCAAGATGGTCTGTTTCCCGCACACTGGGCATGTCCTCCGGCTCGAGCGGGCGTGAGCGTGGATATCGGCTTCTGGTGATATCCAACAAACCCAGGCACATCTCACTCCGGATTCTCGAAAGTGAAAAGATCCTGGAGCTTTTCGAAGAGATTGTCACGCGCGATTCGCGGTCGCCGGCTTATGCGGGGAAAAAAGAGATGATCGGAGCTATTCAGGCACAACGCCACATCTCTTCAGCGAATTGCCTCATGGTTGGAGATACAATCGAAGATGCCAAAGCCGCAGCATCTGCAGGGATTCGATTCGCCTTCATGAGCCACGGCCATGGGCAGTCGACTACATTATCCGTTCCCGTTGCATGGAGGCTTGACAGTTTGTCCGAATTCTTACCGCTGTTGGAGATGAACAATGATTGACAGGGACATTTTTGAAGATCTTTTTGTACTCGAGATGGCCAATAATCATCTCGGTAGCCTGGAACTAGGAATGAAGATCGTTTCGAGAATTTGCGCAGGTTGTCCGCTTCAACAACGTCAGGGCAACTATTAAGCTGCAGTTTCGCGACGTTGACAGCTTTATCCATAAGGAATTCATCGAGCGGACACACCAGGTATATCAAGAAGACGCTCGATACAAGACTGACAGACGAAGACTATGCGACTTTGGTCAAGGCGATTCGCCAAGCTGGGTTCATTGCCACCGCGACTCCTTTCGACGAACGGTCGGTCGACCTCTGTTCAAACCGGCAGATCCCCATCATCAAGATCGCAAGTTCCGATCTAAATGACTGGGTGCTGATTGAGAAGATCGCAAAAACCAAGAAACCAGTCATCGTTTCGACGGGCGGGTCTTCTCTCAAAGATCTGGACGATATCGTTACATTCTTTGAAAATCGAAACATCCCACTGGGAATCAATCATTGCGTTTCGCTCTATCCCTCGGAAGATACGGAACTGGAGTTGAATCAGATCGAATTTCTTCGCGCCCGTTTCCCACGCAACACCATTGGTTTCTCCTCGCACGAATATACTGACTGGTCAAGTTCGATGCTGATCGCTTTTGCCAAAGGTGCCAGAATGTTCGAGCGCCATATTGATATTCAGGCGGATGGCGTGAAAGTATCTCCTTATTGCACGCTTCCCCATCAGGCCGATGAATGGTTCAAGGCCTTCCACAAGGCGAAAGAAATGTGCGGCGCTCCCGGGATACAGAAGCGAAATCCTCCGAAGAGAGAAATTGAATACCTGGATGTGCTGTACGCGGTGTCTATGCGAAGGCCGATCTTCCCGAAGGATATTGTCTGACGGACGACGATGTCTATCTCGCGATTCCACTTCAGAAGGGACAACTTTCTTGCCGTGAGTTGATGAGGGGAGAAATGTTGCTCAAGCCAGTGAAGAAAGATGCGCCGATCACAATCGACGATATTGAGAGCCCCTATTCGCAGATTCCATCACTCCGTCAGACGATCTATCGACGCGGCCTCGACGTTAGCAAGTAGTGATGGGCCGCATGAACTCCGAGTCAAACCGCATTGGCGCTCCTTATGAATAGGCTTGCCGCTGACCTTGATCTGATCGCTGCCGGAAACGCAACTTTCTGGACGAACTGCGAGGTCAGCGCCTGTTTCTTACCGGTGGTACCGGCTTTTTCGGCTGCTGGTTAGTGGAGAGTTTCTGCCACATGAACCGGTCCTCGGATTGGGGGCCTCAGTCACCATCCTCACTCGGAACCCCGAAGCATTCGCCCAAAAATGCCCTCATCTCGCATCGGATCCTGCAGTCAATCTTCTCGTCGGGGATGTACGCAGTTTTACGTTTCCCGACGGCGAATTTCGATTTGTGATTCACGCAGCAACCGAAGCGCGCGCGAGTCAAGCTGAGAACGCTCCACTGAAAATGCTTTCTCACCATAATTGGTGGAAACGGAGCGGGTTCTTCAGTTTGCGTTGGCGCACGGTGCCCGGAAGTTTCCGCAACGAGTTCCGGCGCCGTTTATGGTAAGCAACCACCCGAACTGACGCACGTCCCGGAGAAGCTTTACCGGCTCACCCAATCCGCTGAACCCGGCAAGCGTATATGCAGAAGGAAAGCGCGCGGCGGAGTTGCTGTGCGCTCTTTATCAAAGGGAAGGCGAACTCGAGTGCAAAATTGCCCGTTGCTGGGCCTTTGCGGTCCGCACCTTCCCCTCAATGAGCACTTCGCCATCGGAAACTTCATTGGCGATGTCCTCGCTGGCCGTCCCATTCAAGTCCAGGGTGATGGTACGCCGAGGCGTTCGTATCTGTATGCCGCAGATCTTGTCATTTGGCGACTGGACGATGCTTTTCAGGGCGCCACCTCTAGTGCCGTTTAACGTCGGCTCTGCGCACGACGTTAGTATTCTGGAACTGGCTCAGGTAATAGCCGTAACGCTCCGTCCGGAGACAGAGATTCGAGTCGCCAGGGCAGCCGATTCCCGGTGCAGCACCTGCTTGCTACGTTCCGGCGGTGAATCGCGCCCAAGACATGCTCGGACTGCACGAAACGATTGGGCTGGAAGAATCCATTCGCCGAACAGCCAGTGGTCTCCTGTGAAGAAAACCACGCCATGAGACTTACGCAGGGCGAAAAGCTGGGACCTTAACCCTAAAATCCTAGTCGAGGGGAGGTCTCGCGCCCGGATTCGCGAGGTTATCGACTCAAGGCACCGCCTCTATCAAAGCTTCAGATTCCCCTACCTTTTGTCGAACTCTAACCTTATAGCCAGCCGATCCTACAGCTGACAACACCGATCGGTGCTCATGGAGCCACTGACGAAATGGGGCTCACGATTAGCCTGGCCTTCACGCCCTTCAGAAAACCAGCCGAAGATTCGAGCATCTCGACTTCGCATCCTTCGATGTCTATTTTTACAAAGTCAGCGTGCCCTAATTTCTGTTCCCTAAAAAAAATCTTGAATGCGAATGCTCGGAACGATCCGTTCGTTCCCGCGACTACCGCCGGTAATGAGCACGGCACTTGAGCCCATCGCTCCTTCGTTTGAGAAAAGCACTCCGTCGCAGTGCGACCAGATCGCGTAGTGCATCAGCGTAATATTCTGGCAGACCCGTAAAAGACCTTCTCGGCCATCTCAATGTTGATTCGGGCGCATTCGTAGTTTGTCTCATCCGCTTCAAAGGCGTACACGTGGCCGGTTGGTCCTACTAATTGCGCGAAGATGATCGACGTTACACCTGCGTAGGCGCCTATATCAACTACGATTTCTCCACCTTTCAAGCTCGGCAAAATCGAGATATTCGGCTGTAGTGCCATAGGGTTCCGTATGCGACGGAAAGAGAAAGGGATATCTCCAAATCCTTTTGAGTTTGTGATACCGTGGGCCGCTCATGTCCACGAGTGTCGTCCTATTCACGCGCAACGGAATCACCGAATCGACGTAATAATCAAAGTTCTCGATCATGTGAACCAAGTACACGCGGTGAGTATCTCGGATTCGCAGTACCGTGTCATCTCGCTTCAGATCGAAGAATAGGTCACGCTTAATTAATCTCAGGCCATTTCGCGCTGCGATACCTTGCAACACAAGCATCTCAAGGTGTCGCAAGATCGACTCTGGAATCAATGGCCGTACTGTTCTTGCAACTTGTCTAAGCGTTGCCAAATACACGCTGAGATTCTAATTCACTTCGCACTTCAATCAGTTCTTCGCCTTATTTTCGAAACGAACCATCTGCTTTGAGTATTTCAAATCTCAACCAGCGGGCTCGAGGGAATCTGAGCTGGCCCTCTTCATCTAGTAGTCCAGCAGGAGTGAGATTTCTGAGAGAGATGGCCCATGAGACGCTGGTATGATCGCCGGAGCAAGAATGGGCCACAGAGCCGTGTGGGCGGCCTACTTCGAACCGGAATCTTCGGCTGCCAACCGTGTTCCCGGCTTGTCACGGACACAGCGGTCGGAACTAGATTTGTCACTGCACCAGTGAACTGGGTTGCTGCGAGGACCTTAAGGTGTGGCAGTATGCGCTACGCAATCATTCGGTTGCTTTGAGGTGATTTCCGGCGCTAAATGTCAAGCGGATGTAAATGAATTACGTCCTCGGCATTAGCTCAGCGGTTGGACGTCCTTCTGAAGGAGAGTAATTTCCGCAGGTAGTACAGCTTTTGTGCGGCCTGGGGTATATCTTCTATGGGCTGCAAGGCGGCCTTAACCAAGGCCAAGAAGATGCCGACGAAGAAACCGACTGCTGTGGCTAAAATGACGATCATTCCACGCTTAGGAAAGGAACGACGATCAGGGGGAATGGCGGCATCGACGACTTGAACCAGCGCTCCCTGCTTAGCCTCGTCGAGCTTGGCGACCTCAAATTGCCGGGAAAGAATATCGAAGATGGTCTCGTTGTACTTCACATCGCGAAGCTTGCGGATATATTCCAGTCCTGCCTCCGGGACTCGCCCTTTGGGCATCATTAGACCCGTGTCTGCACGATTTTCAGAGCCTCCGTAGTTTCGCCAGCTGCGCGAGAAGCCTTCCAACTCTTGCTGAGCCTGCACGAGCTGCGAGTTTTCGCTGGTCGCGAATGTGCGCATGGATTGGATCTGCACTTCCTCTTCTGCGATTTGCGCACGAAGTGAAGCCGCAGATTCGATAAGTGCGCGTGCCTGACTGTCGAGTTGGATCAATCCTGTCTTCTGTTGAGTCTGCTTCAGGGCTTCCTCGGCGTTGGCCAGGTTGTCCTTCGCCTGTTCAAGTTGTTGTTCAAAAAAGAGTCGGCGTTGCGATGCTTCAGTGATTGCAAGGTGTTCCGACAGCTTTCGAAACTGCTCGACGTACCCATTAGCAAGTTCTGCAGCGCGCTTTGGGTCGCGATCCTCGATCGAGATATGAATGAGGATGTCTTTGCCGCTCCGTCGACAGTCGCGTGGCTTTAACATCCTTGCGCGCATCGGAGGGATACCGGTCATGGTATTCCTGCATGATCCAAATGTTGCATCACTCCCGCATCTTCCGCGGTGCGACTCTTCAGCATGCCTACATACATGTCATTGGGATTCTTCAGGCCAAGGCTCCCGCCGGCAAG
Organism: uncultured Acidobacteriaceae bacterium; assembly: GCA_963782775.1. Taxonomy (GTDB): domain Bacteria; phylum Acidobacteriota; class Terriglobia; order Terriglobales; family Acidobacteriaceae; genus Telmatobacter. Next base: position 93,897 of record CAWALE010000008.1, on the reverse strand, counting down.
AGCAGCGATGCCACCCAGGTTTCCAACCTGGGACGCGAGTGCGGCGCTCGTAGAGGAATTTGCTGGGTCGCAGAATAGTGGCCGTCGCTGTGCATCGCTTGGGGAGCACAAGCGAGATGATGACCGCCAAGACGGTAAAGAACAGAGTTACTAAAAAGAACGATTCGCTTACGTTGGCAAGACAATTAAGAGATCAACCAAAGAAATCTCATCTTTGTCTCTTGAATTCGTCCGACAGCGGGCCGGACAGGAACAGGGTCGGTGTGCTCTTGCGGTTCTGGAAGCGAAGCATCTGGTAGGCATGTATTCCTGCCGAGGTTCGGATTTGGCGGTATTTCTGTTTTTATTCTACAGGCAGAAACACACCGCAACGCGCGCGGTGGGCGCTATGAACAGTTCGAGCGCTTCTGTACCGTCGCGGCGAGACGGCCTTCATTGCTCTGAGCAAGTAAATCGATGATTGAGAGCGAGCCCAGGCAGCGATGCCATCGGCAGATAGTGCACTGTTGAAGTATAGCATGATCGCATAGCGGGATGATCAGCTGAGGCGCAAAGGTCAGTCTCGAAGGCTTTTCAACCGTGCAGGCGATGCGCGGTGTGCGGCCTTGACACCGGCGGGGCCTCGGGTACTTCCTACCTGGAGAATGTCTGCCAACATTGCGGATCCGCCAGGTGCAAGAAAAATCCTCTACAAGAGACAATGGAGACGGTGTGGTTTCCGCTCAATGGGCGAGGCACTCAACGCGGATTGGCATCGCCGCGAAGTGTTCGGATCTCCGCTCGTGAAGCCGAAGCGGCGCGATTGAAAGGAAGAGCTTTCGTTACGAGGTCCCTTGGAATTGGATTGTTGCGTCGTCCGTCGTCGACAATTCGAATCAGGCGCGCGACAATGAGCCTTCGGAGCCGATGCGGAATGTTTCGAAACCCAATCGAGAACTGTGCGGGAGACAAAATGGATTTGTTCCTTTGACAGTTCTGGATAGATTGGAAGCGCCAATACTTCGCGCGCCGCGCGCTCTGAGACCGGAAGATCGCCCTCTTTGTATCCGAGGTTCTGGAAGCACTCCTGCATATGCAACGGAACCGGATAGTAGATCTCGCAACCAATCTGTTGCGCATCGAGGTGAGCTTTGAGTTTGTCCCGCTCCGGCACACGGATCACGTACTGGTTGAAAATGCTGACACCGTCCGGACTGATCCACGGCGTTCCGACAGGACTGCCCGCAAACTCCTGATCGTAGATGGCTGCATTGCGCCGGCGGCCCTCAGACCACGCGCCCAGGTGTGGCAGCTTCACCAGAAGAACGGCGGCCTGAAGCGGATCGAGGCGGAAATTGCCGCCGATCACTTTGTGATAGTACTTTGGCTTGGATCCGTGAGAACGCATTACAAGAAGCCGATCGTTCAGGTCGGCGTCGTTGGTCACAACCATGCCGCCGTCGCCCGCTCCCGCCCAGGTTCTTGCTGGGGAAGAAGCTGAAGCAGCCCACGTGACCGATGCTTCCGGCTTTCCGTCCCTTGTAGGTCGAAGAGATCGCCTGTGCGGCATCTTCGATCACGTAGAGTTTGTGGCGCTGCGCGATTTCCATGATCGGGTCCATATCGCACATCTGGCCGAAGAGATGGACGGGGATGATGGCCTTGGTGCGGGGAGTGATGGCCCGCTCAATCAGCTGCGGATCGATATTGTAGGTGCGCGGATCGATGTCGACGAAGACCGGCTTCGCTCCGGTGCGGGACACGCATCCTGCCGTCGCAAAGAAGGTGAAAGAGGTGGTGATCACTTCATCGCCAGCGCCGATCTCAAGCGCCATCAGGGCCGCAAGCAGTGCATCAGTCCCGCTCGAAACGCCAACGCCAAACTTGCAATTGGACAGCGCGGCGACCTGGCGCTCCAGCTCGGCGACTTTTGGGCCGAGGATGCACACCTGCGAGTCAAGAACTTCGCTTATCGCGCTCAGGACTTCGTCCTTGATGCCGGCATATTGCACTTTCAGATCGAGAAGAGGAACTTTCATGACAAGGTTTCCTGGAGAAATAATGCGGCTTTGAGTTCGTCGCGAGTTTTAAGGTCAGTGACCGCAACTTTCATCGACATTGGCGACTCCAGTCCTATGCGAGGACGATTTTCTCACGACCTTCACTGACATTCCGCGTCGCATTCCTCGTGTCGATTACGAGCTTCGAACACCTGACGATCTGATCGTAGTCGAAGGCGTCGTGATCGGTGAGGATGATCGTTCCATCCGCCTTCGCAATTTCATCATCCGTGAGTGCTTGAAGTTCGGTGCCGGGCAACTTGCCATAACGGTGCGAGACGAAACCCTTTGCGTGAGGATCGTAATAGGAGAGCTGTGCGCCACGGTCAGAGAGGATCTTCAGAATCTTGATAGAGGGCGATTCGCGGCAATCGTCGATGTTCTTCTTGTAAGCCAATCCCAGCACCAAAAGCCGCGCCCCGTTGAGACACACGCCATTTTTGCCGAGGTGGTCTGTAATCCGGTTCACAACCTCGTACGGCATGTTTGTGTTTACTTCTCCCGCAAGCTCGATAAAGCGAGTGGCAAAGTCAAACTCGCGCGCCTTCCAGGAAAGATAGTAGGGATCGATTGGGATGCAGTGGCCGCCCAGTCCCGGGCCAGGATAGAACGCCTGGAACCCGAACGGCTTGGTCTTTGCGGCGTCGATAATCTCCCAGATGTTCAGGTTCATGCGCTGGCACAGTAGCTTCATTTCGTTGACGAGCGCGATATTCACGCAACGATAGATATTCTCAAGCAGCTTTGCCATTTCCGCGGCTTCGCAGGACGAAACAGGCACAAGCTGATCGAAGACCATTGCGTAAAACGCTTCGAGGGCGCGGCGCGAAGCCGGGTCATTGGCGCCGACCACCTTGGGAATTGTCCGCGCCGTGAAATGCGGATTCGCAGGGTCCTCGCGCTCCGGAGAGTAGCCCACAAACAGCTCTTCGCCGATCTTCAGTCCAGACTTTTCGAGGATAGGAAGCAGTACTTCCATGGTGGTACCGGGATAGGTTGTGCTTTCCAATATGACGAGTTGTCCGGGCCGCAGGTGCTCGACCATCGATTCTGCAGTCATCCTCACCGCGGTAAGGTCGGGCTGCTTTGCCTTGTCGAGCGGAGTGGGAACGCAGATGCTGATCGTGTCGGCGCTCGCAATCTGCGAGAAGTCCGAGACCGCGATGAATCGCTCATCCTTGCGCATCTGCTGAATCATCGTTGACGGCAAGTGACCGATGTAGCTTTCGCCGTTCATCAGCTTGCGAATCTTCGAATCGTCGATATCGAAGCCGATTACGTTGAACCCCTGGCTTGAGAAGAGTTGCGCCAGGGGAAGGCCAACGTAACCAAGGCCAATGATCCCGGTGGTGAGTGTCTTTCGTTTCGGCCTTGTGGAGAAAGCTCTCCAGGTGATTGGTTTGAACCGCAACCGTCATGATGTTGTTCCTTGAGAACCGCTCATTGCGTCAATCCGGTAATGCCAGCGGTTTTAGCGGATTGAGTGCTGACTTGCGTTCTTCTAACTTCGTCGTCTCGCAGCATCTGCACCTGAGGTACCGGGAGGCATTCAAGTGGGCTGTCCATTGCTGACAGCGCGTTCTGGATCAAGTGTCGCGAACCATCACCGGCGGCGTCAGGCTGGGACCTCCCGCAGATCAAAGAAGAGCCCAGCGACAAATCCCTTGATTCCCCCGGCGTAAATCGTCTCAAACCCGTACCGGCAGTCGGTAAATCACGAAGAAATCCGCTCGGAATCAAGGTTTAGGCTACCAAGCCAAAGACCGCCGGTCAACTGATGAACCGGAGGGTTCAACACGAAGGACGGTGCAGGGTTGAAGTGAGAATACGCAAACGCGCAAACGTGATGCAGCTCCGCTTGCCACACAGTCAATCGCTCATGGGACACTGTTATTACGAGCTCCGAATTCGAAGTTTGTGAGGATTCTTGTCAAGTAGCAGATCTTTTGAGCCGATCGCGTCCCGATTTTCGGTTCTCATTTTGGATTGTTCTTCTCGGGTTGGCTCTGGCCGGCGCAATTGGCGCGAGGGCAAGCGCCCAGTCATCTCCCGCAAATGCCACTATTCCCTCATCTTCGGTATCCGCCGCAGGCAATCCAAATGCCGATTGCATTGCGGAGGACGCGGGTTCTCCATTCATTCCCGTCGACAATTGGGTTTATCCGGCGATGCTGCGCTTGTACTCACTTGGTTTCTTGGATCGAGTATTCCTGAATATGCGCCCGTGGACACGTTCCAGCATCGGATACATGCTTCAGGACGTGAATAACCACCTTGAAAAGGACAGCACAGAGCACCCCAGTTCTGCTTACGAACAAGCAGAGAAGATCTTCGCTTCTCTGGTTGAGGAACTTCACTACGATCGCCAGAAGAACTGTCTCATCAGCGACGGCGACACGCGTTTTGAATCCGCCTACACGGCCGTGCGCGCCATCAGCGGCACGCCCCTGCGCGACAGCTACCACCTTGGTTCGACCATCATCAACGACTACGGTCGTCCCTACGCACACGGATTCAACAACTACACCGGCCTAAGTGGTTATGCCTCGCGAGGACGGTACCTGATTTATGCACGCGGCGAGTTCCAGGGTGCTCCATCGGCCACTGGATATTCCGCTGCGCTGGCCGAGGAGCTTTCTAAAATCGATGCAATCAACTTCATTGATCCGGCAACCGGGCTCCCTTATTACCAGGCGACCATCCCCCTCGGGCCCATTAGTGCGACTGCCCGCGTGCGATTGCTTGAAGCGTATGTTTCCGCAACCGTGATGAATAACGTCTTCTCATTTGGCAAAGTGGACGAATGGCTCTCACCGGCAGAGGGCGGCGCAATGGCCTACTCAAATAACGCGGAGAACATCTGGGCATTTCGCATCAACCGCGTCGAACCCCTTCGCATTCCCGGCCTCTCAAAGATTACCGGACCGTTTCGGTACGAATTCCTGGTTGGACCGCTCCAGGGGCACACCGAGATAGCTCCAACAGAGACTACATGGGTAAACCCCGGAGATCCCTGGATGCATGTCGAAAAGCTGAGCTTTCGCCCGACACCGAATCTTGAGTTTGGCTTTGAACGATCCGTCATCTGGGGCGGAAAAGGTCACGCACCGATAACGCTGCATACATTTCTTGCGAAGCTTCTTCAGCACGTCAGGTACAACAGGCGCGGTGAAGAACAGCCCCGAAGACCCCGGTGCCCGATTCGCGGCCTTCGACTTTACCTACCGGCTTCCTTTTGTTCGCAACTGGCTCACGCTCTACTCTGACTCCGAGGTCCACGATGATGTCTCCCCATCGATGCCCCCCGTCGTGCAGCCATCCGGCCCGGCCTGTATTCTCTCCCATGTGCCAGGGCTCCCCAAACTCGACGTACGGGCTGAAGCGGTTTCAACGGATCCATCGATCAGCAATAGTCAGGGCGGAGGGTTCATGTACTACGAAGCAATCCAAAGGCAGGGCTATACCAACAACGGTTCCTTGATCGGCGATTGGATAGGTCGCGAAGCCAAAGGCGGGCAGGGCTGGATCACCTATCATCTCAGCGGAAACGAGTGGTTGCAGGTCGGAGTCAGGAATCAGAAGGCTGCCAAGGACTTTATCCCGGGCGGGACGACGATTAATGACATCAATTTCCAGATCGTCAAACGCCTCGGCAAGGACCTCGAACTCAACGGCCAATTTACCTTTGAACACTGGAAGGCGCCCATATATCTCGATGGACTGCAGACTGTTACTGCCACCACGATTCAGTTGACGTGGTTTCCAAAGCGGCGGATTCGGTTCTGAAGACTTCAGTCCTGCGAAGGCAGGGAACTCGTGCCTTTGAGAAATCTGGACGCTTCCAGGCTCACCGCAGAATCATGTCGGCCGGTGAAATCAATCTCCAGAGGTCAGCGATTCATCCGCCGCGCATATCCGACAGGCCGCTAGCAATCACGAAGGGCGATGGCGCCTTATTTCTGAGCGTTCTACGCTGCATCTCAGCTGGCTGAAGATCGAGCAGCTCGTAGATCTCCGAGCAGTCCCACCGCCGCGAAATCGTATCCACAATCAGCTTCAGGTCAGTCAGGAATGTAGCGTGCGCCATGTACTCGCGGTCGAGCCGCAGTTTGGCAGGAAGAATGATCGAATGGTAGTACTCTTCGACACAATCGTGGGGCAGCCGAGCAAGAATCTGCTCCTCCCGAGCGAACGCGATGGTAGCCGCACCGGTGATCCCCGGCCGGCATTTGAGCTCGATCAGCTGGTGCTCAGGCAACTTAGGCCGCGGCCCAACCAGCGTCATGTCCCCAACCAGCACGTTCAATACCTGTGGCAGTTCATCGAGTTTCCATCGGCGCAGAAAACAGCCAACCGGAGTGAATTGCTGATTGCCCGCAGTCGTAACCTTGCTCCGTGCACCGTTTTCAAGGTGCTCCATCGTACGGAATTTCAAAATCGTGAAGTTCCGGCGATGTAGCCCGGTACGCTTCTGAAGGAATAGAACAGGCCCTCTGGACGTAAGGCGAACTGCCAGCCCAACGCCAACGAAGATTGGAACCAGCAGCGGAAGTGCCAAGAGCACGCAAATGATGTCGAAGAAGCGCTTCAGACCCGACTGGGACCATCCACTTACTCGTTCTTCGATCAGGCGCAGAGATAGGCGCAGACCGGCTTCAGATTTGCCCTGAGACGCTGTCTTTTGTGATGTCTGTGCGCCTCGTTGCAGATCGAAGGACGGAAGGTTCTCCCGAGATGAAGCCTTCGAACCGGTCGAGGCAATCACTACATTGGCGCTCAATTAACCCTCCGCAGGCTGGAAGCAAACTATCCAATGTAAAGTGGCACGCCGTTGCTGGCCGTGTCAGTAATGAAGCTGCACCTCGTTATCCTGAAAAGGGCCCCGGATTTCATGGATTGCGGGGGTAAGAACCAGGAAAAACTCGGCAGGCAGCCGTGAAGCAACTTCATTGAAAACTACACAACTGTGCCTACGAAGAATAACACTCCTTACGGAGTGAAACGTTACCAGTTTGCGAATTAGTATCCTTAGTAACAAGGAATCGTGATAACTATCACATTTCAGACGGTGAAACACCTCAAGTCCCTGTTTACTCGAGGAGAACCATCCCAACTGTTTTGGTTTGACAGGGGTATGGTTGTCCATCGCGGCAACAGGTTGGGCGACCCTTGCCGCCTTCTGCGGAATTGGCAAGAATCATTTAAGGTTTCAGGCGGTCCGCAACCGCCCAACATCCTCTAAACTAGCCTCTTCCGAGCCGGAACTGGTTACCGAACGTCATGCTAGACTCATCACTATGGTTTCCTCACATCTTAGTGAAAGGAGGGTCCGGGATTTCTCCGCTGAGACCACCCCTCGCCGGTCTTCACTGAGGTTCAAAGTAGCCAACCTGATCACCGCCTTTTTTCTAGTTTCTTCGCTTACCCTCGGTGTGCATGCTCAGCAACAGCCCCAGGGAAGCTACCCGAATGAGACTCAAAGCCCCTACCAGAATCCCTATCAAAATCCCTATCAGGGGACGCAGTACCCGAGTTCCGTCGACTGCTCCGATCCTATGGAAATTAGCGCGCCTGAGTGCTCTGGTCAGACGCTTGGCACAGGTCAGATGCAGAATCCCCAGTCTCGTTTTCCACAGTCTGGAAGATACGGCTCTCAGCAGACCCGCCCAAATGGAAACTACACTGATAATGAGCAGTTGAACCGCCCGCAATCTCAAGCAGGTCAGTACCAGCAACCCCTTCTTCCACCGGAACCGCTAACCGAATTCCAAAAATTCGTGGCCACCACCACTGGCCAGATCCTCCCTATCTTCGGAGCAAACCTGTTTCGTAGGGTTCCTTCGACGTTCGCTCCAGTTGATATGGCGCCGGTGCCTTCCGACTTTGTCGTTGGCCCAGGCGACGAGCTGCGCATCCGCGTCTGGGGACAGTTGAGCTTTCAGGCAAATGTCCGGGTAGATCGTTCAGGGGAAATCTATCTCCCGCAAGTCGGCCCCGTTCATGTCGCATCTGTTCCGTTTTCAGAGCTCGATGGGCAATTACGCAGTGCGATTGGTCGGGTGTACCATAATTTCGACCTCACCGTGGATCTCGGGCAAATCCGCTCCATTCAGATATATCTGGCCGGAGAGGCTCGCACACCCGGCGTTTACACGGTCAGTTCTCTCAGCACCCTGGTGGATGCGCTCTTTGTCGGCGGCGGGCCGAATGCGCAGGGTTCGGTCCGCAATATTGAACTGCGCCGAGGCAGTCAGACAGTCACCCATTTTGACCTTTACGAGCTTCTGGTTCGTGGTAACAAGTCCACTGATGCAAAGCTTTTGCCCGGCGACGTGATCTTTATCCCGCCAGTGGGACCCCAAATTGCCATTACAGGCAGTGTAAAAAATCCGGCGATCTATGAGACGCTTCCTGGCGAGCCATTGTCCGCGGCGCTTTCTAATGCCGGGGGCGTTTCCACAGTCGCTTCCGGAGCGCGCATTTCGGTCGAGCGTATTCATGAACACAACGAGCGTCAAGCGATGGAACTCGCCTATGACAAGGAGGGCTTGGCGACACCGCTCGCCGACGGCGATATCGTGCGCGTGTTCCCCATCGTGCCGCGTTATGGAAAGACCGTCATCCTTCGCGGGAACATCGCCAACCCGGGTCGCTTCGCATGGCATCCTGGGATGCGCGTCAGCGAACTCATTCCCGATAAGGATTCCCTTGTTACCAGAAACTACTGGTGGAAGCGGTCACAATTGGGCCTGCCTTCTCCGGAGTTTGAACCCACCCCAGGATTTCAGAATTTTCGCCAGCCCTTTGACAACAACGCCATTACCTTAAAGCCGCCTGTTTTCGAAGAACCCAACTCGCAGTACCCAACCCAGAACTCAATGCAAAGCTCGGCTCAGGGTTCGAGGCAGAACTCAACGCAGGACACTACGCAAGATCAATCCGGCTCGCTTCAGAATCGATACCCTTCTGCCCAGCAGCGGAGTGGAAGTTCCTCCCTTGGAGGTCTCGACAACACTTCATCTCAAGGTGCTCGCCCCGCACAGCGGACTTCGGTTCGCCTTCTCGCTCCGGATATCGATTGGGACTATGCAGTCGTTGAGCGAATCGATCCGGATACGCTGAGAACTACGCTCATCCCTTTCGATCTCGGCAAGCTTGTTCTGCAGCACGATGCGTCGCACGATCTCGAGTTGAAGAGTGGCGACATTGTTTCCATCTTCTCCGAGGCAGACTTCCGTGTGCCCCTTGCGGAACAAACCAAACTCGTGACCTTGGACGGCGAGTTCGTGCATTCCGGAGTCTACAGCGCGAGGCCGGATGAAACTTTGAAAGAACTTGTGGAGCGCGCCGGTGGTATCAGTCCCAAGGCCTATCTTTATGGTTCGATGTTCACACGCGAGTCGGTCCGTATCGCGCAGCAGGCTCGGATCGAGGAGTATGCGCGCACCTTGGAAACGAGCATGCATCGGTCTAATCTGGCGCTCGCAGCTTCTTCGACACAGGAAGCCGCAACTACAGCTGCCGCCCAAAACAGCGAACGTGACCTGGTTGCCTCCCTTCGCCAGATCCGGGCTACCGGCCGAATCGTTTTGACCCTTAAGCCGGACAGCAGTGGCACAATCAGCCTTCCAGATATGACAATGGAGAACGGTGATCGCTTCGTGATTCCTCCCGTTCCCGCCGTCGTGAATGTAATTGGCGCGGTGTACAACCAGAATGCCTTTTTATTTGTGAAGGGTCGTCGCGTCAGCGGATACTTGCAGCAGGCCGGCGGTCCGAACAGGGATGCGGACAAGAAACATTCGTTCATCATCCGGGCCAACGGCGATATCGTAAGCCGCGATGCAACGAAATCGGCATGGGGTAATGAATTCGCAGGCCTGAGCCTCAACCCTGGCGACACGGTCGTGGTCCCAGAGAAGACGATCAAACCGTCAGCTTTGCGTGGCGTGATGGAGTGGACCCAGATCTTTTCTCAGCTAGCGCTGACTGCTGCAGCGGTCAACTCGATTCAATAGGGCTTTCGAAAGCGCAAAACGCGAGGAAGGTTACGATCGCAGCCCCTTATTCCCTCGGTGAACCCAGAGGGTGAGCGATATCGAAGGTCGAGAAATGCCGGTTCTGCCCTGTGATCTCAGATCGTAATTCGAGCCAGAGCTCGTTCGGAATCTTGAGGTAAACTTCCACCACGGCGGGATCAAACTGTGTGCCCGAACAGCGAATGATCTCCGCGCGCGCGGCCTCGAACGTGCGGGCCTGGCGGTAAGGCCGATCGCTGGTGATGGCATCGAGCGTGTCGGCCACCGCAAATATGCGGGCGCCGATCGGGATTGCCGTACTCTTCAATGCGCTTGGATAACCGCTGCCGTCATAGTGCTCCTGATGCGTGAAGACAATCTCAGCCGCTTCGGCAAGAAAAGGAATCTTGCGCAGCATCTGGTAACCACGCGCGCAATGTTCGCGCATGATCTCCTGCTCCTCCGACGTCAGTTTCCCCGGCTTGCATAGAATTTTGTCGGGAATCGCCATCTTGCCGATATCGTGGAGGAAGGCGCCGCGAGCAATCACCCTGATCTCTGCCGGCGAGATGCCCATCGCTCGGGCCAGCGCAATGGTATACGCCGTAACGCGCTTGGAGTGGCCTTCGGTCTCTGAATCTTTCAAGTCGAGAGCGTCGCCAAGTGCCTCGAGCGTTACATCGTAGGAGTGCTCCAGGTCTTCCATGGCCTGGCGCAGCATCTCCGTGCGCGCCCTTACAACCTGTTCCAGATTCTGCTGGTAGGTGCGGCTTTCCTGTAACGCCTGCCGGTGTTCAAGCGCACGCTGCACCGTCGCAACCAGATGTTCGCGCTCGAATGGTTTCAAAAGATAGTCATAGGCGCCACGACGCATGGAATCGATGGCCACGCTGATGTCGTGAATCGCCGTAACCATGATGACGGGCAGACTTGGATTCTGCTCGTGAATACGCTCCAGCAGGGCAAGTCCGTTGCCCTCCTGCATCACAATGTCCGTCAGAATCAGTTCAAATGTGTCCTGGTCGATCGCTTCAATCGCTTCACGCCCTCCCGAGGCAAGCATCACCTCGTATCCTTGGCGCTCAAGAGTTGCGGCGATCATGGACCGAACGTGAGCCTCGTCGTCCACAACAAGGATGCGCGCTACCTTGCGCGCTTTCACGCCAGTGCGTTTGTCTGCGCTCGCCACTGAAAGCATCGCAGTCGAGGACGCGTCCTGCCCTGCCAGCGCGGACGCCAACCCCGTCTCCTTCCCGGTTTCCCGCCAGTGCCCAGTCCATCTCCGGCGGGGCAATCCTTTCAATTTAGGCACAAGCATTTCTCAAATTGAAAAACCACACTCTCCCTTAGAGAGATCAATCGGCATTAGGACGCAAGATAGTAGGAAATACACGAGAAATTCACCCGCGGACCGCCCGAAGGGGGATTCGGAACGATCTCTCCCAATGTCATTTCCCAACAAAAGACTAATCAACTCTGAGAACGTATCAAGAAGTTACGCTTACCCGGACAGCGGCGCAAGGCCTTCTTGGCAAAGTACCAAAGTACTAAAGTTGTATAGATTTTAGGAGAATTTGTTTCATCTCGATACACAAACTTGCGTGCGCAACCCCTCAAAACGCAAAACCACCTACTTTCACGCCTAATCGCTATTTCGGTTCCTCTTTGCGGGCCCGGCGTTTTACGGCCCAGCCTTCGATGTTCACCTGCCGCGATCGTCCCATGGCCAAAGCGCCCGACGGTACATCCTCTGTAATACAGGATCCCGCGCCTATATATGCGCCGTCTCCGATCTCAATCGGAGCCACCAGTGTCGAATCGCTCCCCACAAACACACTCTGACCTATGCGCGTGACGTGCTTGTGCACCCCATCGTAATTGCAGGTGATCACCCCTGCGCCGATGTTTGAACCCGCACCCACCTCGGCATCGCCGAGATAGGTCAGGTGATTGGCCTTCGCTCCCTTTCCGAGCCTGGCCTTTTTCGTCTCGACGAAGTTTCCGACATGCGCGTCCTGCCCGATTTCGCTTCCCGGCCGCAGGTGCGCAAATGGTCCGATGCGCGCGCCATCTGCCACCGTGCTTTCCCCCAGCACGCATCCCTGCCGAATCAGAACATCCTTCCCCAGCGAGCAGTTTTCAATCACGGAGTAGGAACGAATACGGCAGTCCGTGCCGATCTGCGTTTTACCGAGCAGCTGCACGAACGGCTCGATAATCGTGTCCGCCTCAATCTCCACCTCGGCATCGATCACGCACGTCTCCGGCCGGAAGATCGTAACTCCAGCTGCCATCAACCGATTGGCGACTGTCGCACGAATTCTTGCGTCGAGCGCGACCATCTCCGCGATGGTGTTCGCCCCTAACACTTCCACGGCCTCAGGAGCCTTGATGGCCGCGACCTTCTCGCCGGCCGCGTTCAGATGCGCCGCCATGTCCGTCAAGTAAAACTCGCCATGCGCATTATTGTTGGTGAGTTTATCCAGATGCTTCAGCAGAGGCGCAACCTTGAACGCGTATATGCCGGAGTTAATCTCGCCGATCGACTTCTGTTCGGGTTTTAGAGCCTTCTGCTCCACGATCGCTTCCACTTCCGGCCGATCGGGCGTATGGCGAGACAATTCGTCCGTAGCCGGTTGGATCCGCAGGCTCCGCGGTCAGAATCGTCATCGCAGCGCCTTCTGCCAGATGCAGTGTCATGAGGTGCTGCAAGGTCTCCGGCCTGGATCAGCGGCACATCGCCAGAAAGAACAAGGATGTGCTCGTAACCTGAGATCGCCTTGCGAGCGCATTGAATGGCGTGCCCGGTCCCGCGCTGCTCCTTTTGCTCGATGAACTGAACGCCGGTGCCGGCCATAGCCTCTCGCACACGCGCCGCTTCGTGGCCGATGACTGCGTATATATCCTCGCTCTCTGCCAGACGGCTCGCAGCGGCGATCACATGGCTCAGAAGCGGTTTGCCGCCGACCTCGTGAAGAACCTTGGGCCGCCGTGACTTTAACCGCGTGCCTTTCCCCGCGGCCATAATCACCACTGCCAGCTTCGGCGTGGACCTCTTTGACTTGCCCTGCTTTGCCTTGCTCGATTCCTTGCCCACTATTGTTTCTCCGCCCCTCCGCCGCCCGCATCGCCTTGCGCGCCCGGAATCGCGATGTCGATATTGTGTACCGGTCCCATCTTCAGGTCATCCAGTCCCGGCTTGATCTCCGGGCCATTGCCCACCACCAGCACCGCGTACTTGTCGGGATGAATATACTTCTTCGCGGCTGCATTCAAATCGGCCACAGAAACCTTTTCCAGCGCTGCCTTGTAGGTTTCAAGATAGTCCGCCGGGTATCCGTAAAACTCCAGCCGCACCCTTTCCGCAAGCACCTTGTCCTTGGTGTCATACCGGAAGAGGAACGAATTCAGAATATTGTCCTTGGCGCGTTTGAGTTCCTCCTCCGTGAACGGCTGGGTCGTCAGGCCGTCCATCACCTTATAGGTTTGCTGAATAGCATCGACCGTTGAATCGCTTTTTGTCAGCACCACGGCCTGGAAAGTGGCCGGATGGTCCCAGCCAAAGGCCAGCCCTCCGCCAACTGCGTACGCGAGCCCGAGCTGCGTGCGGATCTTCTGAAACAGTCTGCTCGCAAATCCGCCCGAAAATGCGTCGTTCATCATCGCAATGCTGGGAACATCGGGATTGCGTCGTTCAATTCCGAGGCCCACGATCATCACCTGCGACTGGTTCACGTCTTCTTTATTGATGAAATAAACGCCCGGTTTCGGGCCCGCAAAAACCTCGTGCCGCGCCGGATTTGGTTTGGCCTGGGGCAGGGGCTCAAACGTGGCGCGCAGCTTGCTTTCCATGGCGGCGGAATCGAAGTCGCCGCTGATGCTGATAATCAGTTTTCCGCCAATAGAGCTATCGTGCCACTCCTGCAAATCTGCAACCGCCACCTTGCCAATGGTCGATAGTTCTGGTTGCCGCGCGTAGGGGCTATCTGCGCCATACACCAGCTTCGCTGCTTCTCGTCCGGCAATCTGGCCCTCGTCGTCGTTCCGCCGCACAATGGAAGTAGCCATCTGTTGCTGGGCCAGCCGCAGTTTCTGTGTTTCGAACTTGGGATGAAACAACAGATCCATTGCGAGGCTGTAGACCTGATCGGTGTCTGCCTTCAGCGAATCCCACGAGAGCGCGGTCGAGTCATCGTCTCCGCCGGTTTCGATGTGCGCGGCTTTCGACTCCAGCAGATCGTCCATGGCATCGCCGTCCATCTTCGTGCTGCCGCTGGTGCGCCATGTCTGTCCGTAGAGTGAGATCAATCCGCACTTGGCCGGATCCTCATCGCGCGATCCACCCGGAATCAGCACGGAACCGGAGACGAACGGCAGCTCATGATCTTCCTGCAGGAAGATCACGATGCCATTTTTCAGTGCGATGCGCTTCGGCTGCTGCGGTTTGAATTCCTTCAGCGGCGGAATCGGGAATCTTCTCCCAGGGCTTGTTTTGCTGCGCCGGCGAAACGCCCGCAATCAGCAAAAACGAAAACGCGACAAACAAGGCTCGAACCAGAGCGGACTTAGACAACCCGAACCGATCACTGACCACTGACCACTGACCACTGTTCTTCACTTTTGGCCTCCATCGTTCTTTGCGGGTGCCGCGGGAGCTTGGGTGTCAATCTCGGCAGTGGTGCGGTTGGAGGCGACAAATATCTGGTTGGAAACCCGTCGAATATCGGCCTTACTCACTTTGTCCACCCGGTCGAATTGTTTAAAGAGTTCGCGCCAGTCGCCGTAGCGCGTTTGATATTCCGCGAGCGCATTAGCCAGTCCCTGGTTATCGGCGAGACCGCGCAACAGATCTGCCCGCGCCCGCGTCTTGTACATCGCAAGTTCCGCATCCGTAACGTCGGCGGTCTTCAGCTTTTCAATTTCCTTGTGGATCGCGGTTGCCATCTCCGCAGTGCGTATGGCCTGGCAGCGGTATCGCTCCAAATGCAAAGAGACTCGGGATACTTTTCGCCGGGAAAATGGCCGAAGCCTTCTGCTACAGCGGCAATCTGCTGGTCGCGCACCAGGCTGCGGTAAAGGCGCGAGACCCGGCCATTCGACAAAATATCGCTGATCGCGTCATACACTGCATCGTCAGGATCGCGATAGCCGGGGCGATGATACGACCTCAATGTAAATCGGCTGGCTGGGGTCCTTGATCACGACCGACTTCTCGGCAAACTGCTTCGGTTCGACCGTCGTCATATCTTCAGCGGCTTCGGCCCGCCGGGAACCTTGCTGAAATATTTCTCGAGGATAGGCATCGCCTCGGCGGCCTTAACGTCGCCCACTACCGCAATCACGATGTTCGATCCAACGTAATACTTCTTGTGGAAGGCCATCGCCTCCGTTGCCGTAATCTGGCTGAGCTCGCTTGGCCAGCCCACGCCGCTGCGTCCGTAGTTGTGCGCGACATACGCGGTGGCCGCCAACTGTTCAAAGAGCCGCCCAAATGGGTTTGAATCCGTCCGCATGCGGCGCTCTTCCAGAACCACTCGACGCTCCTTGTAGAATTCGCGCGGAACCGTGTTGGCCAGCCGGCTGCTTTCAAGCCATGCCCATAGCTCCAGGCGATTCTCCGGCATCGACCAGAAGTACAACGTGTCGTCTAGCCCTGTCTGCGCATTCAGTCCGTGCGCGCCATTACGTTCCGCCACATCGGTGAACTGGTTGGGGATCACGTATTTCAGGGCTTCTGTTTGTGCAGCATCGAAGGACTTTTTCAGCTCGTCGACCTTCTTGGGGTCACTGCCCATCGGATTTCGCACCTCAGCCTCGTAGCGCGCTCTCAGCAGCCTCAACCTTAGTCGAGTGCTACTTTTTCCGCCGCGTAGTCCGTGGTGCCAATTTCGTTTGTGCCCTTGAACGCGAGATGCTCAAACATGTGTGCCAAGCCGCTCTGGCCCGCCGGATCATTTACGTCGCCGGCATCCACAAACGTGATGTAGCTGAAGACCGGCGCTTCCGGCCTTTCGCAGATAATGATCGTGAGGCCATTGGGCAGCACTTTCGTCGTGATTCGCTGCTCAAAACTCTTCAGATCCTGCGCCGGGCTGGTCAAGCAGGTCAAAAACAAGGCCGCGAAAACAGCCGCAAAAGCGAGCCGTCCCGGCAAGTTCCTTTGCATCGTTGCTCCTCCGAGCGGGGCGCGGGCACACCTGCCCCTGTTTCAAAGCTATTTGGTGTACTTGGACGCGTCAAACTGCGATCTGCGTGAACTGATGCCCGCTCGCTGCGTATTATCTCTGAACGGATGAGGTCCGCGTATGCGCAAATGGCTGTTTCGTCTCTTTTCCTTGATATTGATCCTTTTTGTTGTTGCCTGTGCCGGAATCTGGCTCGTCGAGTTCTATCCCCGTCATGGATCCCATCCCCCGCTCAAACTCGCCAAAGGCACGCTGGCGATTGAACACGCAAAGATCTACACCTCGCCGAATGATCCCCCCATTGAAGACGGCACGGTGCTGGTGCGCGACGGTCGAATCGAAGCAGTTGGAAAGCAGGTCGCGGTTCCGGCGGACGCCACCATTGTGCCCTGCGACCACTGCGTCGTAACCGCCGGATTCTGGAATACGCACGTTCACTTCACTGAGCCCAAGTGGTCGATGGCGCAGTGGAAGTCCGCTGCCACGCTCAACCCGCAGCTCGCCGACATGTTCCTCAGCCGCGGATTCACCACCGTCATCGATCTCGGTTCCAATCCGGCCGACACCTTTTCCATCCGCCGTCGGATCGAGAAAGGCGAACTGACCGGGCCTTATATCTACACAGCAGGAACCGCGCTCTATCCGCCTCACGGCGCGCCGTTCTATCTGCGCGAAGCCATGCCCCGCTGGATGGTGATGATGTTGCCGCAGCCCACCACGCCGCAGGAGGCAACCGGGATCGTCCACCGCAACCTCATCTCGGGCGCAGACCTCACCAAGCTCTTTACTGGTTCATGGGTTGAGCGCGGACACGTCCTCCCCATGCCGGTGAGAATTGCTAAAGCCGCCGTAACCGAGAGCCATCTCAACGGCAAGCTCGTCTTCGCCCACCCCTCTAACCTCGCCGGCATCCAGGTCGCTATCGACAGCGGCGTCGACGTGCTGGCTCATGCCGCCGACGACACCCAGGGCGTAGATGCAAAACTCCTCGGTTCCGCCATCGGCAAGAACATGGCCATGATCCCCACGCTGAAGATGTTCACCACTACCGTCACCACCGATCCGCACTACATGGACCCGATGCGCGCCGAGGTGCAGCAGTTTCACCAGCTCGGCGGTACTCTGCTCTTCGGGACCGACGTCGGCTACATGTCCGACTACACCACCGAGGGAGAATTCGTTGAACTCGGCAAGAGCGGCCTCGACTGGAAGACAGTTCTCGGCATGCTGACGACAAATCCCGCCTCGCGCATGGGCGTCTCCAACAGCAAGGGAACCGTGACCCCCGGCAAACTCGCCGACCTCACGATCCTCGATGCCGATCCCGCCGACACACTTACAAACTTCTCCCGTGTGCGCGGCGTCGTGCGCTCCGGCAATGTGGTCTGGCAGCGATAGACCCCGCCAGCTGTGCCCCATTCATCGCAGCTTCATCGCGATGAGTGGGTTCGGCTCGATGCCCTATACTGATGACTGCGATTCAACGGCTTCCGGCTTGCCGGGAGTCTTGTTTTTCTGAGGATTTGGCATTGAGGAAGAACCCAAAATCCGCCGCTGCGAACCATCGCCGCATTCGTTCCACGACCGTAATCTGCGTGCGCCGCAACGGAGTGGTGGTGATGGCCTCCGATGGTCAAGTCACCATGGCGACCACGTCCTCAAGCACTCGGCCAAGAAAATTCGCCGGCTTTATCAGGAGAAAATCCTCGCCGGTTTTGCCGGATCGACTGCCGACGCCTTCAATCTCTTCACGCGCTTCGAAACAAAACTCGAGCAGTACGCCGGCAACCTCAATCGCGCGGCCGTGGAGCTCGCCAAAGACTGGCGCACCGACAAGATGCTGCGCAACCTTGAAGCGTTGCTCGTCGTCGCCGACAAGGGTCAGACATTTCTGATCTCCGGGTCGGGTGATGTAATCGATCCCGATGAGCCGATCGCCGCCATCGGCTCCGGCGGAAGTTTCGCCACCGCCGCGGCGCGCGCGCTCATGGAGAACACCGATCTCGATGCCCACGAGATTGCCGAAAAAGCCATGAAGATTGCCGGCAGACATCTGCATCTACACCAACGATCACGTCACCTTCGAGGAGTTGAAGGGCTAGGCGCCCCCACCCATGGCCATCTACCTTCCCGCATCCGCCGAAGAACAGGACCTCTCGCTTGACGAGCTGACCCCGCGCGAAATCGTGGCCGAGCTCGACAAGCACGTCGTTGGCCAGCGCGCCGCCAAGCGCGCCGTGGCCATTGCGCTGCGCAATCGCCAGCGCCGCCAAAAGCTCCCGCCCGACATCGCCGACGACATCATGCCCAAGAACATCATCATGATCGGGCCCACCGGCGTGGGCAAAACTGAAATCGCGCGCCGCCTCGCCAAGCTCACCAATTCGCCGTTCCTCAAAGTTGAAGCTTCGAAATTCACCGAAGTCGGCTACGTCGGCCGCGACGTCGAATCCATGATCCGCGACCTGGTTGAGATCGCCATCGATATGGTGCGCGAAGAGCGTCTCGAAGAAGTGGAAGACAAGGCCGAGATGAACGCCGAAGAGCGCCTGCTCGACATTCTGCTGCCTCCGCCCCCTGCCTCGCCGCAATCGCACGAGGGGCAGCTCACACTGCCCGGCGACGACAGCTATCACCGTTCGCGCGAAAAGCTCCGCCAGCAATTCCGCGAGGGCAAGCTCGACGATCGCACGGTTGAACTCGACGTGCGCGAGCGCGATTCGCCGCAGTTCGGCATCATCTCCAACCAGAACCTTGAAGACATGGAGATGAACCTCAAGGACATGCTGCCGAACATCTTCGGCGGCGGTTCAAAGAAGCGCAAGATGAAGGTCGGCGACGCGTTCGACTACCTCGTGCAGGAAGAAGAGGGCCGCCTCATCGACATGGACCAGGTGAACCGCGCCGGCTGTCGAGCGCGTTGAGTACAGCGGCATCATCTTCCTCGACGAGATCGACAAGATTGCCGGCCGCGAAGGCGGCCACGGCCCCGACGTCAGCCGCGAAGGCGTGCAGCGCGACATCCTGCCCATCGTTGAAGGAACCACGGTGAACACGCGCTACGGCATGGTGCGCACCGACCACATTCTGTTCATCGCCGCCGGCGCCTTCCACGTCTCCAAGCCCAGCGACCTGATTCCTGAATTGCAGGGCCGCTTTCCGATCCGCGTCGAGCTCAAGTCGCTTACAGTTGAAGACTTCCTCCGCATCCTCACCGAGCCGAAATCGTCGCTGACCAAGCAGTACTCCGCTCTGCTCGAAACCGAAGGCGTGCGTCTCGAGTTCGCGCCCGAAGCCCTGCGCGAGATGGCCGAGTTTGCCTTCAAGGTGAATGAGCAGACTGAGAACATCGGCGCGCGCCGCCTGCACACCATCATGGAGCGCGTGCTCGAAGACGTCAGCTACCTCGCTCCCGATGTGGCTCGGAACTCCGGAAACCCAGAGCAAGCCGCCGCGCTCACGAAGGATGGCGCCAACGAAGCCATCGCTCCGCTGCCCTACAGGAGCGCATCACCGCCTCCGGGCCAGAAAAAGTCTTCACCATTTCACCGGAATACGTCCGCGCAGATGGTCGCGGCAGTTGTGAAAGACAACGACCTTAGCCGCTACATTTTGTAAGGCACTGGGAATGAGTCGGTGAAACCTACGCCAAAAACTTAGGCGTGTGCTCTTACTCAACAACTTTCAGCGAGAGCATGAGATCGAATGTGAATTTCGTTCCCGCGCGAAGACTGCCCTTCGGGTTGAAAATGATCGGCACGGTGGTCACTCGATATGATTTGCCATGCACGAACACCGAGTTCAATTCCATCTCCGTGTCGTTTTGAGAGTTCCTGCTCACCAATCCGGCACCGGCTGCGCCCGCCGGAATCACGACCATGCCATCCACCTTTACGGGCTCACTGAACGTAACCGTAAAGCCTTCGCCGCTCTCGGCAGTCTTCGCGCTGACCACTTGATCCAACTTCACGGTCAAAGGAGTTGTCGCGGGAATCGTTACCTTGTTTTCTCTGTTGTTCGCTCCGTTAGCGGGTACTGGCTTTGCCGTCACATTCAAAACTGCGCAGCCCATCAGGATGATCGCAATGGGCCACGTCCGCAAAGTTCTCATGTTGATCTCCCTCGGCTCGACAACGCAGCGCGAAAACCAGAATTGACTGAAGGTCAATGAAGCTGCCGTGAACCCATGGAAACATCCCTTTAAACCCGATTGCAATGTGACTTTCGTCTGTGCTACCTTCCCCTCGTACCTCGGCAGTCCGCCCTGCTTTTGTCCAACAAGCGGACTCTACCTGCACTCTCCCGCTTCTGAGGGAATGTGGATGGAGGCGTATCAGAGCACCTGGGAATGGTGTGCCTGCGCTTCGCATCCGCGTCACCTTTCCCTCGACTCCACGCATCCCAACGTTGTCTGCGCCACAACGCAGCATAGGAGAGACGCATGAGCGAACCCGCCCAGCACCACGCCATCAACTACATCGAATTCACCACCACCGACATCGCCAAGACCAAGGCCTTCTACGAGCGCGCCTTCAGCTGGAACTTCCAGGATTACGGTCCCGATTACGTCAGCTTCGACCGGGAGCACGCCGGCATTGATGGTGGCTTTCGCAAGGGCGAACCGACTCAATCCCAAGCCGATTCCGCACCGCTCATCGTCCTCTACTCCCAGGACCTGAAAGCCACGCAGGACGCCATCATCGCCGCAGGCGGTTCCATTACCGTCCCCACCTTCGACTTCCCAGGTGGCAAGCGCTTCCACTTCTCCGATGGCCAGGGCAACGTCCTGGCGGTGTGGTCAGAGTAGTTCACCTGGAAGTATCCGAACAAAAATGCCCCGGTGGCCAATCAGCCCCGGGGCAATTTCTGACGACGGATCACTGATCCACTGACCACTATTTCTAATTCATCTCCGGCGGCGGCAGCGCCTTCCGCTTCCTCAGTTCTTCGCGCACCAGCGAGAGACCAAGGATGCAGCGCTCAAACCCGTCCGACAATCTCGCGAACAGCGGCGCCTCCTTCTCGTACTCGAACATGTTGAACTGGCTCACGATGAAGTAGCTCTCCTTGCCCGCATGGATCAGCTCCGACAAACTCGGATGCGGCGCGCGGCGGCGAGCGCCTGGAACATTGGCTTCCGGATACATGCCACCAACAAACAGAGCGTAGTCGCCGATGTACTTGCGCATCGCGCGCTCAGCATCAAACGAAGTCGCGGTACCATTCACTGGATCCGCCGCCAGAATCATCGATTCCAGCTCTTCGATCGGATGCCCCTCAGGATCTCTCACCTGGTAGAGTTTGTCGGTCTCTGAGAATTCGCAGAGCAAGTGCGCTACGTAACCGGTCACGTCAGGGTCGTGCAATCCCAACTTGCCTTCGTAGCTGTTGCGAACTACCTGCTGAAAGAACGGCTCGAGCGGATGATTCTGACTTTGCATACAGACCTCCCTAAAGCACTTTCGCGCAATCGGTGCTGCTTATCAGCAGTGGCCGGTTGCGGCATTCGTGCAGCCGGGAAATCACCAGCCACTACCCGATTTACATAGTGTTGACACAGAGATTAGCCGAAATGTTGCTACGACTAAAGAGGGAGGGTGAACTTTGTTGGCAAAGTGGAATGTCAATTGCAAAGAGTCAGAGCGCGGATCGTTGACCCCAGGGACATTGTGTTTGTCCCTGGGGCACGAACCACCAGACCGCCTATAGTACTGCTGCACTGCGTCTTTCTATGAATATGGCTAATGTATCGGTGCTGGAGGATTTATCGTTCGCCACAATTCTCTGCGTGCGATGGCGAGACCAAGAATGCAATGTTCAAACGAGTTGGAGAGCTGCCCATACAACGGAGCTTCCTTTTCATACTCAAATACATCAAATTGACTGACGATGTAGTAGCTTTCTTTTCCCACGCGAATCAGTTCGGCCAGCGTCGGCTTCTGTGAAGAGTTATTCGGGTCGGACTCGATTGCGTCGGGACACATCCCCGCCAGAAAAAGCGTGTAGTCGCCGATATATTTCCGAATCGATCGCTCCGCGATGAACGAGCGCGCCGTGCCAAGAATCGGATCTGAGGCGCGCACCATCTCGTCCAGCTTTTTGATAGGTCTTCCCTTCGCGTCATGCAGGCGGAGAAGATTATTCGCTTCAGAGAACTCGCAAAGCATGCGCGAAACATAACTCGTGATCTCAGGTGCGAGCCCGAGCCGGCCTTCATAACTGCCGCGGACTGCTTGATGGAAGAACGGCTCGAGCGGATGAGATTGAACCTGCATGCGTGTCCCCAAGTAAGCACAAGGCTGGGAAACGATATGGCCCGGTTGCAACGTGCGCAGTCCGGAACCGTGCCCGGCCATCGCTGGATTTGTATTGCGTTGAAAGAAACTTTAGCGGAATTGTAGCACTGGAGATGTGAGGTAAATCACCCTACTGGCTGCGAAACATCCATTAGTAACCAGGTCGCTTACCTTCAGAAAAGTGCCCCTCAAGCCCGCGCGCTGAAAACAATTGACTTCAGAGTTCGTTCCCAATTGACCGAGATTTTCACATGCCGGCTTTTTATTTCTAGTACCGGTCGAGCTTGGCAAAATCGTGCTCAGCAATCGCCTTGTTTGTCCTTCGGTCAGCGTGGATAATCGTTGGCAAGCAGCATAGTCTCGTCTCGCGGCTTCAATCGCACTCACCGTGTGATTCACAGGGACTATCGAAAAGAGAGGCGTGAAATGCGCATCGCGCGACTGGTTGCAGGTCTAGTGCTGGCGCTTGCCATGCGTCTATTTGCAGGCGCAGACAACGCAACAAGAAATTACCGTAACCGGCAGACTCGCACGTGCAATGGCGATAGGAGCGGAAACGACAGGCTGGGTCCTGGAACTCGAGCCTGCAATCACGGTCGGGGGAAAGCAACTCAACTTGATTCAAGTGAGTTATCCGAAGACAAAGAAGCTGGAAAAGCTGGCGAACAAGCGCGTGAGTGCCACTGGAACACTCGGCCGGCAATCCGGTGTGGAGACGGGTGAACAGCCTGTTCTCAGCATTTCTTCGATCAAAGAGGCAGAACCAATTGATTCCGCAACAACCCCGGGCGCGGCCTTCAATCTGTCAGGCACTGAGTGGCAACTCGAAGACCTGGGTGGCGTCGCGGCCGATCACGGCGAGGCAACTCTATCCTTCCCTGAAGCCGGAAAAATCGCAGGCAATGGCTCCTGCAATCGCTTCTTTGGTCTCATCTGAGATAAAGTGGAGACGCCATCAAATTAGGTGCGATGGGTTCCACGCGAATGGCCTGCCCCGAAGCAATCATGAATCAGGAGTCAAAATACCTCGAGGCGCTCCAGGCAGCCGAGCGTTTCGAGTGGAAAGATCCAGTATCTACTGATTTATTCCAAGGGGTCCGACAAACCTCTGCGCTTCACACGACTGCCAACTTCAAAGCCGGCCACGACGCCCTGAAAAGGGAAGCGCCCACTCTGAATCGCGCTAGCTCTTAGTCCCTGCAAAATCCTTCACCAGTTTTGATGATCAGGCAATTCGTTTTGTCCTGGAGCCATTTCATTCCGGTGTCATGTCCGTTGCCCGCATGGATAGTCTCCGTCCTGCCATTTCGTTGAAACTCGATGCGTTCGCCGGCTTCCGTTCCTTCATACGTTGCCGGGCCGTCCAGCGAATTGATCAGCACAACGTATTTGCCGGCGTTCTTCGAAAGTACGAGATAGGTTCCTTCAGGGCCGATCCATTTACCAAGCCACTTGTCGGTAGCGTTCGTTGCAGGTAATGCTGCGGTTGATTGCGTTGTCGGAGTGCTGCTCGCGTTCGATGATGCTCCCGTTGGGTGATCCCGGTCTTTGCAGCCCGGTATGAAAACTGCCATCAACAAAGCAATTATCCAAAAGCGAGTTCTATTCATTCTGATCCTTCCGAAGAGTAACTGAACCCATGCTCCATTTCGCTCCCGCACCGCTGCCAGAATTCGGTTACAGATTACGTGCCTATTAGAGCTTGCCTTCGTTTAGTTGACTAGACAAATTTCGCAGATGAATGGTAGATTTTGCCGCGTTAGCCCAATCGTTCTCTCAATCCCCATGGAGGAAAAAATGAAAAGAATATTCCCCTTAATGGCGCTCTCAGCCGGGCTCCTCACTTTGCAAATCTGCCTTGCACAAGCTCCCGCCGGAGCACCTGCAAGTGCAACAGGACTCTGCAAAGACGGAACATACTCCACGGCATCAAGCAAGTCCGGAGCCTGCAGCGGCCATAAAGGCGTGCAGACCTGGTATGCCGCCCCTGCCGCGAAGACTTCGTCGGCCAAGCCCGCAACGGCTCCTGCAGCAACTCCAACTCCCGCTGCTGCTCCGACGGCCAAGCCGGCACCCACGCCGGCTCCGGTCACGGCGCCGACGCCATCTGCAGCCGCCTCCACGGCTCCGAAACCCGGCGGCGGAGCAGGCAAGGTATGGCTAAACACTGCGAGCAACGTCTACCACTGTCCAGGCTCCAGGTATTACGGCACTACCAAAGCTGGAGCGTACATGTCCGAGGCCGACGCCAAGGCGAAAGGTGCCCGCCCCGATCAAGGGAAGGCATGCAAATGAAGTACGCCATCCTGAATTAGCAAAAAGGGCAGCCGCGAAGGCTGCCCCTTTTGTAGCTCCGATTTCGTTTGAATTCAAACTGCCGCCGGCGCCCGAGATTCCAACGCGGCAAGCCGATTCGCCAACAGCTTCTCCAGGTTCACAAGCGCTGCCGAGAACCCCTCAATGCCTTCCTTGAGCTTGTCGGTTGCCATGCGATCTTCCGCGTGCATCTTCTTGAACGCCGCCTTGTCCACAACGATGCGCTCAATCTGCATCGATTTCGCGGCTTGAGGATCGAGCTTGCGCGGCAGATCGCCTTCCGTCTTCTCCAGCTCCGCCAGCAACTGCGGCGAAATCGTCAGCAGATCGCAGCCGGCAAGCTCTTTGATCTCCCCGATATTGCGGAAGCTCGCGCCCATCACCTGCGTCTTGTAGCCAAACTTCTTGTAGTAGTCGTAAATCTTCGTCACCGATTGCACGCCCGGATCGTCAGCTCCCTGGTAGTCCTTCCCGGTGTCCTTCTTGTACCAATCCAGAATGCGTCCAACAAACGGCGACACCAGCGTTACGCCCGCTTCGGCGGCGGCGACAGCCTGGTGAATGCCGAACAGCAGTGTCAAATTGCAGTGGATGCCTTCTTTCTCCAGCACCTCCGCCGCCCGAATGCCTTCCCACGTCGAAGCAATCTTCACCAGCACATGATCGCGGCCAATCTTCGCCTTGTCGTATTGCGCAATAATGCTGCGGGCCTGCGCAATTGTGCCTTCGGTGTCATACGAAAGGCGGGCGTCGACTTCCGTCGAAACGCGGCCCGGCACAATCGCTAGAATTTTTTTGCCGAAAGCTACCGCCAAACCTTGAAATGCCAGGTTCGCAACGTCCTTGTCGCTGGCACTTTCCCCTAATTCCTTTTTTGCATCCATGATGACGCTGTCAACGATCGGCTGATACTGCGGCATCTGCGCTGCCGTCGTAATCAGCGATGGATTGGTCGTCGCGTCTGTGGGACGGAACTTCTCCATCGCGTCGAAATCGCCGGTATCGGCAACAACAGTCGTATACTTGCGCAATTGTTCGAGTAGATTTTGTGGCATTTTTCCTCCAGGGAAGGGGCCCCGGCGCGTTCGCGCCCGGCTCCAGTGTACCGCTCTTTTTTGATTCCAAGGTTTCGCTCAGGTTGCATCTACTCGGGCATTCTTCGGTGCTGCTGCAAATGTGTTCGATAGCACACCAAGACCCGCGATTTCCACGTCTACCGTATCGCCCGCACTCACCGGCCCAACTCCGGCAGGAGTCCCCGTCAGCAGCAGATCACCCGGCTCAAGCGTAATCGCAGCAGTGATATAAGCTCAGCAATTCCGGAATCGAGAAGATGAAATCCAGCGTCGACCCATGCTGGCTCAACTCTCCGTTTACACGTGTCTCCAACGTCAGCCCCTTTTCCGGATCCACATCTCCGCTCACCACTGGTCCCACGGCGCAAAACGTATCGAATCCCTTGGCGCGCGTCCACTGCCCATCCTTCTTCTGCAGATCCCGTGCCGTCACATCATTGGCGATAGTGTATCCGCGAACATAGCTGCGCCAGTCTGCACTCGCCGCGAGCTTGCTCGCTCGCCGTCCGATGACCAGCGCCAATTCTCCCTCAAAGTCCACGCGCTCCGATTGGGAAGGCATCATCACCGTGCCCTTGTGCGCCAGCAATGACGAAGGCGGCTTGAAGAAGAGCAGCGGCTCCGAAGGAACTTCGTTTCCGAGTTCTTTCGCATGATCGCGATAATTCCTTCCTACGCAAATAATCTTCGAAGGAGTCACTGGCGGCAAAAGCTCAGCCGCATTCAGGGGCATCGGCTCGAAATCGAAACCGGCAGGATCCTTTACGACCGCGCGCGCTTTCGAAAGATGCGCAACCGTATCCTCCTCTGGCGCGTGCGTCAGATCGACGATCCACGGCTCTCCGCCTCGATCTTCCACGACTCCGTATTCGATTTGCCCTTCAAAACGAAACCGGCAATATTTCATGATTTCGAACTCCTTCGGCAATACGGAATGCATATGAATTCAACACAGACCTGCTGACTTGCTACTTGCCTGGCGCGAAGCGTCGCTAACCCGCTAGAAAGATTAAACGTCGACCCGCAATCCGGCTGACAGCCCCTAGCTTTGCGGCACCGTCTCCTGTGCAGCGGCTGACCGCTCGCTCTCCTGCCCGTTCTTGCCCACCGCACTCACTGCATATTCGTAACGATGTCCAGGCTGAACATGCGCATCGTGAAAGGCCGGTTCGATTGCAGGCGTCTGAGGTGAGATCCGCTGCCACTCTCCATCGCCTTCGCGGCGATAGACAAAGTAGCCCGCGAGGTCAGCCTCCGAGTCCGGTTGCCAGCTCAGGTCGATCCCCGGTCCCGCGCCGTTTTCTCCCGCCGCAGCCACCGCCGCCAATCCCGCCGGCACCTCAGGCGGAAATACATCCTTCGCGTCCACATCGAGCGGCTGAGAAAGTTCACCGGCTAGTTCCAGCGTCTTCCCATCCACATCCACGCGACGCACGCGTTGCACGCGGTACTCATAGCTCTGGCCAAGACGAATTGTCGGATCCATTGCGCGGCTCAGTTCCTTACCCTCATCCACCAGTAGCGTTACATCCACCGCCTCAGGCGCGGGAGTCAGCAGTCCATGCTCTAGCTTCGCCGCCGGCGAACTCAGCAGTTTTCTGTCGAGCCTCACCGCGTCCTTCTCGCCATCCGCAGTCCAGCTCAACACAACCCCCTGCTTGCGCACTTCCGCCCTGAGCCCCTCCACAGGCCGGGGAGCCTCGCCTGCCAGCACCGTTGCCGGGTTCGACGGTCCCGCCGAGCGGCCCTTCTTGTTTCGCAGTTCCACAAAATAGCTCACCGGCCGCGCATCCCCAATCGTGAGCGACCCGGCCAGCGTTTCCGTGTAAGTCCCCGCCTTTCCAGCCTCAACCATCAAGTCGGACCCCACCGGATCGCACGAGCTTGTTCCTTCACGTCGGCATATGCGCGTCGCCACATCGCTCTTGATCGGAGTCTTGTCGGTATTGCGCCGTGGCATCGTCCAGGTCAGCGTCACCTTGTCACCGTTTCTGGTCGCTGCCAAATCCCCCACCGGATCAGCCAGGTTCAGCGACGGTGGCTGAGGTGCACCCGGCGTTCCGCACCCCGAAACAGATGCACATAACACCACCGCCAGCGTAGCCCAGGCCTTTCGCTCGAACGAACTCATCGCTTTCAGTCTAAAGGAGCGCTACGAGATTGACTCGCGCCACCTGCTTTAATCACTTCCGACGTATAATCTCCGAATCGGCTCTGCGGTCTTCCCGCTTCTCTCAATCATTAACCGCTTCATGAGCCGGCCCAAAGGAGAAACAGATGAGTGGATGCAAGCTTTGTCTGGTGGCGTTAGCCTTTATTGCACTCAGTTGTGTCGGACTACGTGCGCAGAGCGGTATCACCGCACAAAACGGACGCCAAGTTACATGCGCCTCCGATGATGGCAAGCGTCATCTTTGCCAGGTACCAACCGAGTACGGCGTTCGCATGGTCAACCAGCGCAGCGGATCGCCATGCACCCAGGGACAAACCTGGGGATTCAACCATAAGGGCATCTGGGTCGACCGCGGCTGCCGCGCCGACTTTTGGCTTGGCGGCGGCTATCACGGCGGAGGCCATCATGGCGGCGGGGAGTATCCGAACGGTGGCGGAGGATATCCGGGTGGTGGTGGTGGTTACCCGAACGGCCAGAAGATTACCTGCTCCTCCAACGACGGCAAACGAAACTACTGCAACGCAAATACCAGCGGCGGAGTTCGCATGGTCAATCAGCGCAGCGGATCGCCATGCATCCAGGGACAGACCTGGGGCTTCAATAAAAATGGAATCTGGGTGGATCGCGGCTGTCGAGCGGACTTCCAAGTAGGCAGATAGAGGCAATCCTGGCTGAGGACAGACATAGCTCAGGCCCGGTGCTGAGCCTTGAATCGCCGCGCCTTCATTCGATTGCCGCAGATCTTCATATCGCACCAGCGCCGGGTGTGATTTTTGCTCGTATCGAGAAAAAGCCATCGGCACTCATCGTTCCCGCACTCGCGCAGCGACCGCATCTGGTCCGATGTGATGAGCTGTCCGGCGCTCAAGGCGAGAAGCCAAAAAGGCACCGCTAGGGAAGGGGACTGCTGCCAACTTCCACTCCAGCTTTGCGCCCTCCCAGTGCAATTGCTGTTGCGCCCTGGCTTCGTTGAGGCAAGCCTCGAGCTTCCTCACAGATGAGCCGGACGGACTCTTTCCCGCAACGGCCGCATACAGAATCTCCGCCATTGCTTCCCGCAGTTCGCGTATCGCCGTCACAACCTTCTCAGCCTTGTTCTCCGGCGCGCCGCGCAAAAGCCGGCGAGCGTCGCCCACGCCGATCATCCCCGACTGCTCGATAAAGCGAACGACATCTGCATAATTGTTGATAAGCTCTTCTGACCCAGCTTCTCGGAAGCGCCAATCCAAAGTGTTGACAAGGTCGAGTGCAGGATGGCCGCCAATCAGCTCAAAACGCCCCTTCGTTCCCGGTGGAATCCCATTTCTTGCGATTTCCACTGCTAACCTCTAAACCAATCTTGACAGGTTACCGAGGCAATGTAAAGATGGTAACCATCTATGGCGGATTCGGTGGTTATCAAATCGATCGGCAATCTCGAGAACGAAGGCGAACGAAAGTCCTTTCGCATTCGCCTGTTCCTATCGTTTTTCGCCATCTACATCGTCTGGGGCACCACGTTCCTCGCCATCCGCATAGCCGTCGAAGAACTCCCCCCGCTCTTCGCTGCCGGAGCCCGCTTCTTCATCGCCGGAGTCGTGCTCTATGCCTTCATGCGCGCCAAAGGCGAAGCCAAGCCAACGCTATTGCAGTGGCGAAGCCTCACCATCATGGCGCTCCTCATGTTCGTAGCCGAGTACGGCCCGCTCTTTTGGGCAGAAAAATACGTCCCCTCCGGCGTCATCTCCGTGCTCGCAGCCACGCTTCCCATCATCACCCTGATTCTGGAAATGCTGATCCTGCGACAGCAGCGCATGCGCCCCATGCTGGCCGTGGCCACCATCCTCGGCTTCGTAGGAGTAGCCGTGCTCCTGATTCCCAGCGGCAACCAGCACCTGGCGGTTATCCCGTGCCTGGCCGCCCTCGCCGGCGCCACAACGTGGTCTCTCGGCTCCGTGCTCACCCGCTCCATGATCCTGCCCAAATCGCGCCCAATCACCGCAGGCGCATCCATGATGCTGGGCGGGGCGATGCTTCTCGTTCTCTCCGCCGGCTTCGGCGAGATGCACCCCTTCCCGCACATCTCCCTGCGTGCCGTCGGGGCACTACTCTACCTCATCGTCTTCGGATCGCTGCTGGCCTTCACGGCCTTCGTCTGGCTGCTCGCGCACATGCCCGCCACGCGCGTCTCGAGTCACGCCTACGTGAATCCCATCGTCGCCGTGGCTCTCGGTTACTTCATGGCAGGAGAAGTCATCACCGGCCGCATCCTCGCCGGCACCGCCCTCGTCCTGATCAGCGTCTTCCTGATCCTGCGCCGCGACTAAGCACCAATCTGGGTGCCCCAGGTCTCGATTTTGAGACCTGGGATAAGAAGCTCGAGCAACAAGGAACCCTCACTCGATCCTCAGCGCCCGCATAGGCTCAACGCGCGAAGCGCGCATGGCTGGCAGCCAAACCGCAAGCAGCGCAACCGCCGACAAGACCAACGGCACAGCGATAAACGCAGTCGGATCCCACGTCTTCACGCCAAACAGAAAACTGGCGATCAGCCGCGTGAGCCCGAACGACGCCGCAATTCCAACCGCCACGCCCACCAGTGTCAATCGCATGCCGTGCCACACCACCAGCTTCCGAATCGCAGCGCGATCTGCGCCCAGCGCCATGCGGATACCAATTTCCTGTGTTCTCTGCTGTACCGAGTACGCCATCAGACCGTAGATTCCGATCGCCGCCAGCACCAGCGCAATCGCGCCGAAAATTGTAAGCAGCATCATGTTGAAGTTCTGGCGCGAAGTCGTCCTCGACACAATCTCATCCATCGTGCGAATGTGCGCCACCGGGAATCCTCCGCTGGCTTGCCGCAGCTGCTCGGCAATCAACGCGCTCAGCTGCTTCGGATCGCCGTGCGTACGCACCGCCCACCGCAGCGGAACAATCTTCGCATTCAGCGCCGTCATTGCATCCAGAACCTGCGAGTCCGGCACAACCATCAGCGGCGGCGTGTCCTGGTCCAGCCCTGCATCGTGCGTGTTGCCCACCACGCCCACAATCTGCCGCGCCGGTTCTTCAAAGGGCGGTCCCATCCCTTTGGCGATAAGAATCTGCTGCCCGATCGGATTCTCATTCGGGAAGTACTGCTTTTGAAAGGCTTCGTTGATGATCACTACGCCCGGTGAAGAACCCGTGTCAGCATCGTTGAACTCGCGTCCGCGTAGCACTGGAATCCGAAACACCTTGTAATAATCCGGCGATGCCTGCATCCATCCCGCGCCCTGTTGCCCCTTCGCTGGATCGACCGGTCGCCCCGCAATTGCGAACGGCAATCCGAACTGCCCGCCAACCGGCAGGCAGCATGTGAAAGCCGAGCTCTCCACCCCCGGCAGGGCATCCAGCCGCTGCCGCCCATCGCGCGAAAGTTGCGCAATGGCGGCGGTCTTGCTGAACCGGTCGCCATTCATTGACATCTCCATCGTCAACACGTTGTTCGCATCAAACCCGGCATTCACAGCGCGCAGCGCAACAAAGGTACGAATCAGCAACGCCGCTCCCACCAGCAGCACCAACGCCAGGGCAACCTCTGTAATCACCAGCAAAGAACGCGTCACCCCCTGCCGGAAGCCCGTTCCCGCGCGATTGCTGCTCTCCTTCAGCGTCGAATTCAGATCGGTGCGCGAGACGCTGAATGCCGGAAAGAGTCCGAACAGTATTCCCGTCGCACATGAAACCGCGAGTGTGAAGCCAAGCACCCGCCAGTCAACGCCCACCGACGCTCCGTCCTCACCGATCCGCGGCAGTCCCGCCGGGCTGATCGCCAGCAGCCACCGCACCCCGAGAAACCCAAGCCCGAGCCCGAGAACCCCTCCCGCCACAGCCAGCAGTACACTCTCCGTCAGCAGCTGCCGGATCACCCGCGCCCGGCTCGCTCCCAAAGCCGCGCGAATGGCAAATTCGCGTTTGCGCCCAGTCGCCCGCACCAGCAGCAGATTGGCCACGTTGGCGCAGGCAATCAGCAGCACCAGCCCCACGGCCCCAAGCAGCACCAGCAGAGACGTGCGCACATTTCTCACAATCGAATCCCGCAACGGCTGAACCGCGAATCCTCCCTTCGGATCAGCCGTGGGAAACTGGCGTCGAAAATCCGCATAAGCAAGCTTCATCTGCGCGTTCGCCTGCGACACCGTTACGCCCGGCTTCAGCATCGCCGCTCCCAGAAAGAAATGTCCCTGGTTCGTGCTGTTCGGCTCAAACTGGAATGGAATCCAGATATCCGCCTCCGGATCCGTCGCGAAATCCCGCCCCAGCACGCCGACAATCGTGTACGGCTCACCACCCAGCGAAAGCGCCTGCCCAATCACCTTCGGATTCCCGCCAAACCTGCGCTGCCACAAGCCGTAGCTCAGCACCACCACATGCCCGCCGTTCGGCGAGTCCTCCTCTTGCGTGAAAGTGCGGCCCAGCATCACAGGCGCTCCAAACACGCGGAAGTAGGCCTCCGATACATGAATGCCGTGGATCAGCTCCGGCCGGTCTCCAGTGATGTTGAATCCCGGTCCCGCAAAATCGTACGCCGCCACGTCCTTGAAAATCGAAGTCTGCCTCTGCCACTCCTGGAACTTCGGAATCGACGCACCCGCCCCGCTCCCCTGTGGCGACGTCAGCATCATCTGAACCATGCGATCCGAATCCGGATAGCCAAGCGGCTTCAGCAGAACCGCATTCACCACCGTAAAGATTGCCGTGTTCGCCCCAATCCCGAGAGCCAGCGCCGATACCGCCGCAATCGTAAATCCCGGGCTTTTGATGAAAAGATGCAGTGCATGCTTGACGTCATTCCAGAG
Organism: uncultured Acidobacteriaceae bacterium; assembly: GCA_963782775.1. GTDB lineage: Bacteria > Acidobacteriota > Terriglobia > Terriglobales > Acidobacteriaceae > Telmatobacter. The sequence goes on along the minus strand of CAWALE010000008.1, from coordinate 60,974 downwards.
GTCGCCCATGTTTTAGAACTCCGTTTCGCGATTTGCCAGAGATAGATACAAGGAAGTGCAGACACATTCTAGACGTGCCAGCATCGTGCTTGGTTAACGCAAAAGCTGATTTGTGACGGATGGGCAGCCCCATGCCGTATCCTTGCCTACGATAACGAAAGGGTCCTCGTTCCAATGCTCATCTTTGCCGCAATTCTGGCCATCTTTGTCTATGGAATGATCGCCGCAATGCTCGGCACCATTCTGCCTGAGCTTTCTGAGCGATTCCACCTCACCCCCACGCAGAACGGCACCATAGCCTTCGTGCAGGCTCTCGGCCTCATCATCGCCTCACTCGGCGTCGGCCCGCTGCTCGATACCCAGGGCGACAAGGCCGGACTCATTCTCGGCCTCGGCTGCATCGCCGTCGCGCTCTTTCTATTGCCTCGCTCAACGGGATTCCGCCCCATCCTGCTGCTGATGTTTCTGCTCGGCATGGGTGGCGGCATCGTGGTCACCGGCGCCAATGCGCTGGCCAACAGCGTCAGCGGCGAGCACAGCGCCATCGCCCTCAACCTCGTAAACCTCTTCTTCGGACTCGGCGGACTCACCACTCCCTTCATCGCCGCCAACATCTTCAAGCGGAACTGGGTCCGACTCTGCTACACCGTCGCCTCGCTCACAGTTGTGGCCCTTCTCGTACAGGCAATCTCAAAGATGCCCGCTCCCAGCGGAAACGCCCAATTTCTTCTCGCCGACGTAGGACCGATCCTCGGTCGCCCGCTGCTCTTCATGCTCGGCTTGTTCCTCTTCCTCTACATCACCTGCGAAGTCGGTGTCTGGAACTGGCTTCCGCGTCATCTCATCGCCCAGGGCATCCCAGAGTCCCGCGCTCTCAACATCCTCTCTCTCGGATTCGCGCTCGGCCTCCTCATCGGTCGCGTCGGCGTCTCGCCCATCCTGGCGCACGTTCCAGCCATCAATGTCACCCTAGGCGCGTCCATCGCCATGGCCGTTACCACCTACCTGATGCTGCAAACCAACAAGCCAGGAATGGCATTCGTGTTGGTGTTCATCGCTGGTCTCTCCATGGCACCCGTCTTTCCCACAACACTTGCCATTACCGGTGCTGCATTCCCACGCATGACGGGCACAGCGCTCGGCTTCGTCATCACCTGTGGATGGGTCGGCCTCGCCGTCAGTTCGTGGATCATTGGCGCCATCGCCGGCGGTGATCCCAAACGGCTCAAGAAAGCTTTACTACTCTTTCCCGCCTCGGCGGTTTTGATGGTCGTGTTGAATCTCGCGATCCGTTCGGCACTGCGGTAGACAAATAAATAGGGCAAATTCATGACAGCCAGCACTTTTCCGGATTCACTCTCATCGACCAGCGATCGCAGTCGCCAACGCTATAACCTCTTCCTCCTTCTTGTGGCCGGCCTCGGCGGCCTGCTCTACGGCATCGACGTGGGCATCATCGGTGGTGCGCTGCCCTACCTCGAGGCCACCTCCAAGCTCAACCCCGCGCAACTTTCCATCATCGTGGCGGCGGTGCTGCTTGGCAGCGTTTTCTCCACCCTGTTTGCCGGCCTCCTCGCCGACTGGATGGGCCGCAAGCCGCTCATGATTCTCAGTGGCACCGCATTCATCCTCAGCATTCCCGTCATCGCGCTCTCGCAGGGATACGCGCCTCTTTTCTTCGGTCGCCTCCTTCAGGGTATGAGCGGAGGAATCATCGGCATCGTCGTTCCGCTCTACCTCGCTGAGTGTCTTTCCGCCTCCACGCGTGGCAAGGGTACCGGCGTCTTCCAGTGGATGCTCACATTCGGCATCGTCGTCGCGGCTCTCATCGGCATCTACTTCAGCTATCGCGTCAACGCCGTCGCGCGCGTAGCCGACACTCAGGCGCTCTTCAACTTCAAAGACCATGCCTGGCGCAGCATCTTCTGGATGTCGATGCCCCCCGGAATCCTCTTCGTCCTCGGCGCCTTCCTCGTTACCGAATCGCCCCGCTGGCTATACCGTCGCAGTCCGGAAAAAGCCCGGGCCGCGCTGCTCCGCTCCCGCCCTCCCGAACAGGCAACCATCGAGTTGCAGGAAATGGAAGCTGCTTCAAAGCCCGCCGTCGCCCCCGCTGGCGCAAAGGTTCGAGACTCACTCCTTCGCCGCAAGTACGTCATCCCCTTCCTGCTTGCCTGCGTCATCCTTGCCTGCAATACCGCAACCGGTATCAACTCCGTCATCGGATACAACACCAACATCCTTTTGCAGAGCGGCCTTTCCGACCTTCAGGCTCATTGGGGATACGTTCTACTCACCGCATTCAACTTCTGTTTCACGGCCATCGGCATGATGCTGGTCGATCGCAAGGGCCGCAAGTTCCTCTTCATCCTCGGCACCAGCGGCATCATGCTTTCCATGGTCATCGTTGGAACGCTCTTCAAGCAGACCGAAAAACATAATATCGACTGCCGCGATCAGATCCAGTCCCTCGTCGGACCCGATCAGCAACTGGCAGTTCACTTCGACAGCGCCGAGGCTCGCCACCTCCTTGCTGTCCAACCCGGAGCCGCATCCGGCATCGACCCCGACCGCGCCTCCTTCGCCATCATCTATTCCTATGGCGACTTCACGGGAACCACCAGCTACGCTCGCTCTGACGATCCCGCCGTCGCGCCACTCCTCGTCTCGCGCGCCGCCGCTGTGCCCGCCAACCGGGTTCAGGCCCTCTTCCAGAATCCGTTTGCCAACTACGAGGCCGCCCAGACTGCTCCGTTGAAGAATCGACAAGGCTATCCTCGGCCCGGTGCCGCAGGAGAGCCACGGATGGCTCGTCGCCCTCTTCATCTACATGTTCATTGCCTTCTACGCCACCGGCCCCGGCGTCTGCGTCTGGCTCGCGCTGTCTGAACTTATGCCCACGCGCATCCGCTCCAACGGCATGAGCATCGCCCTCGTCCTCAACCAGCTCGTATCGGCAATTCTGCAGGCCATCTTCCTGCCCTATGTGGCCAAACATAACTACTCGTCAATGTTCTATCTATTCGCCGGCTTCACGGTTGTCTACTTCCTCACCGCAGCGTTCCTCCTGCCCGAAACCAAGGGCAAAACCCTCGAGGAGATCGAAGCCCACTTCGAAGGGCGAGTCGCTGGATAGAGGGTTAAGACCACGGTCTCCATAAGAATTTTGGGTAGAGGTCGTGCGAGGTAAGCCTAATCTTTAGAAGATTCTGTGGCGATACCACCGATACAAGCCTTTTGTTACGAGGATCTTATAGTCGGAGTCCGCAAAAAAATCCCGCAATCAGCGGTTGCATCTCCGCCTCGGGAGTGTCAGGAACTCCCTAGCCCTAGTCCTAGTCCCAAGTCCCTGCTCCTACGCTTCTATGACGGCCTTCGAGAGATTCCTCGGCCGGTCCACGTCAACGCCATGTTCCAGCGCCATCGCATAGCTGAAAAGCTGCAACGGGATAACCTCGGGAATCGGCAGCAGATGTTCGCTCGCCGGTTCGACAAACACGCAATCCGTAACCAGCGACGCCACATCGCCGTCCCCGGTATTCGCAATCGCGATCACCCGTGCGCCCTGCGTCTTCATATCGGCGAGCAACTGCAACGTCTTCTCATACCGCAGCACCGAGTCGTCCACGTTCCGATCCACCGTTGCCAGCGCAACCAGCGGCACATGCTCTCCGACCAGCGCATTCGGCCCATGCTTCAACTCGCCCGTTGGATAGCCCTCTGCCTGCACATACGACGACTCCTTCATCTTCAGCGCGCCTTCGCGGGCAATCGCGTAGTGCACGCCGCGCCCGAGATAAAGAAAGCTTTCTGCATCGTTGTACTTTTTCGCCAGCGCCGTCATCCGTTCGCGCCAGCCTTCAAGCTGCCGCTCGATAACCTCCGGCAGCGCACGAAGCTCGGCGACGCGTGCTTTGAATTGCGCCGCGTCGAACGCGCCAAGCCTGCTGCCCTCAAACAGTGCCAGCAGATACAGCGCCGTCAACTGGCAGGTGAAGCTCTTCGTCGCGGGAATCGCCAGTTCTTTTCCCGCGGCCAGCGGCATCGCGGCCCCAGCCTCGCGCAGCATCGTGCTGCCGATGACGTTGGCGATGGCCAGAGTCTGCTGTCCGCCATCCCTCGCAAACCGAAGTGCAGCCAGCGTGTCTGAAGTCTCACCCGACTGCGAAATCACCAGCACCGAAGGCTGCCGCGGATTCACCGCGGGGCGGGTGCTGTACTCACTCGAATATTCAACGTCCACTGCCAGCCCGCAAAGATCTTCGAGAATGATCTCCGCCGCCAGACCCGCATGGCGGCTCGACCCGCTGGCCGCGATCAGCACTTCACCTCGCGCATTCAGCCAGCCCTCATAAGGCGCAAATGCATCAGACTTTAGAGCCTCGCCATCCAGATACAAGATCGAGTGTCCGCCGGATGGCCGCGGGCTGCTCAAAGATCTCGCGAAGCATGGCATGAGGGAATTCGTTCACGACGATTGAACCTTTCAGAGATGCACTTTTCGCACAGCAGGGTACGGCTCGATTTTAAGCCTTTGCAATCGCCGTTCAATTGTCCTCGCTTTAGAGTTTGCGCAGTCGTGCGCAGGCCTCATCCAGGTCTGCGTCCTTCTTGGCGAAGCAAAAGCGCAGCAGATCCTCGCCGCGCCCCGGCCGGAAGAACGCCGATCCGGCCACCGAGGCGACTCCTGTCTCCGCAAGCAGATGTCGCGCCTTCAGCGCCGAAGTGTCGCCGGGCAAATGGCTCGCCCGCGCCAGCACATAGTAAGCTCCAGCCGGCACGCTCGGCTCCATTCCCGCATCGCGCAGCGCTGCCACAATCCGCTCCCGTTTCGACTGATGGTCTGCCGCAAGCTGCGAGTAGAACTCCGGCGGCAACTGCTCCAACCCAGCCGCTGCACCATGCTGCAGCGCGGAGGGCGCACACACGTAAGTCAGATCATGGAAGTAGCCCATCGCGCCCATCCACTTCGCATCCGCTGTCACGTAGCCCAGCCGCCATCCGGTCACGCTGAATGTCTTGCTGAATCCCGACATCACGATAGTGCGCTCGCGCATTCCATCCAGCGTCGCAAGGCAGATGTGCTTCGTGCCGTCGTAAACAAAGTACTCGTAGATCTCATCGGTAAACACGAACAGATCGTGCTCGCGCGCCGCATCCGCAATCGCTTCGAGTTCCGCGCGACTGAAAACCTTGCCGCTGGGGTTTGCCGGCGTATTGACGATGATTGCCCGGGTACGCTCCGTGATCGCCGCCCGCAGCGCGTCCGTGTCCAGCGCCCAGTCAGGCTCGGCGAGCGCCACCAGCACCGGCTTCATTCGCATCGACTTCAGCGTGCTTACGTGATATCCGTAGAAGGGCTCGAAGACCAATACTTCGTCGCCGGGATTCAGCAGCGCCATCGCGGCCGCATGCAGTCCGGCCGTCGCTCCGCAAGCCACCATCACTTCGGTCTCGGCATCGTAGCGCAGCCCGTAGTCGCGCTCCTGCTTCGCCGCGATCGCCGTGCGCAGCCGGGCAATCCCGTCCTGCCGCGTGTAGATGTTATGGCCGGCCACGATCGCTGCAATGGCAGCAGTTTCAACCGGCATGGGCACAGGCGTGTCGCAAATGCCCTGCGCGAGGTTGATGCCGCCGATGCGTTCGCACTCCACGCTCATGGCGCGGATCTCCGATTGCATGGCTCCGGGGGCAAGCTCGCTCAGCGCGAGACGAGACGCTGTATGCGGATGAGTCGCAAGGGTTTTGCTCACAGGGAAGGGCTCCGACCTCTCGTGCCATTCTACAAGTGGAGTGCCGTTCGGCACACCTGTTGCTCGGTCTGCGGCGTAAAATCGACGTTTCAAGCGAGGTCGCGTGCACGAGCTTTCTATCGTTTCCAGCATTGTCGATTCCGTGACGGAGACGCTCGAAGCCTATCCTGGCGCACGGGTTAAAGAGGTGCGGCTGCGCGTTGGCGCGCTCGCGTCGGTGGTCGAAGACTCGCTGCAGTTTTGCTACGGCATCGCCACCGACGGCACGCCATTGGAAGGCTCAAAGCTGGTAGTCACGATTCTCCCGGTAATGATGCACTGCGACTCCTGCAAGCAAGACGTGGAAATCGCGAGCCTGCAAAGCTTTCGCTGCCCGCGCTGCGACGAGCCCGTCTCAGATTTGCGACAGGGGCGGGAAATGGAACTAGAGTCAATCGAGATTGATGAAGTCGAGGAAACGGTATGACCACCAGGATCGTTGAACTGCGGCAGGGCATTCTGAAGAAGAACGATGAGCTAGCGCGAAACCTGCGCGGCCGCTTTCAATCGGCTGGCGTGCTGGTGCTCAACTTGGTGTCAAGTCCCGGCACCGGCAAGACGGCATTCCTTGAGCGCACGCTGCGCGAACTGCGCGAAAGAGGCGCAAAAGTCGCTGCGCTGGTCGGCGACCTCGAAACGGATAATGATGCACGACGACTCGCCGCCAGTGGCGCGCCGGTCCGCCAGATCAACACCCACGGCATCTGCCACCTCGAGGCCGAAATGATCGGTAAACATCTGGAGGGTTGGGAACTCGCTGACCTGGACTATCTCTTCATCGAAAACGTCGGCAATCTCGTTTGTCCCTCAAGCTACGACCTGGGCGAGAAGATTCGCGTTGCGCTGCTCAGCGTGACCGAAGGCGAAGACAAGCCCCTCAAATACCCCACGCTTTTCAACTCGGCCGACGCCGCCATCATCACCAAGATCGACATCGCAGAGCCTTGTGGCTTCGACCGCGCAACTGCCCTCAAAAACATCAACGAGATCAGGCCCGGCATTCGCGTCTTCGAGACCTCCGCAAAAACCGGTGCCGGCATTTCCGACTGGCTCGCCTACCTGGCGGAAGAGAAATCTCGCCGGTCCTGAAGCGGCTGCGTCGCTGCGTTCGTAAAATGGCTCGAAAACCTGCTGCCAATCCTCAGGTGCATGTGGCAGAATGGCTCCTGCCGTAGAGCACATCGCGGCCTTAGTTCTTTCCTGCGCGTGAGGTTTTGGCCCCCTGATTTCAGAATTCCCCAAAGGAGAAAGAAAGCAATGAAAGTTCTTGCGATTCTCTGCGGCACAGCCATCGCGTTCTCAATTGCGGCATGCAACCCAGCTCCGCCTCCAGCGCCCGACACACATGACGCCGACGTCAAGGCGATCACCGAAACCGAAGTGCAGGCGAACCAGGCTTGGGCTGCGAAGGACCTCGAAAAGGTCATGGCGTACTACGCAGATGATGCAGTGCTGATGACTCCCGGTATGGAAGCGGTGCATGGCAAGGATGCGATGCGCGGCGGGCTGAAAGAAATGTTGGCCGATCCCGCTCTCTCGCTCACCTTTCAGGCTTCGAAGGTCGAAGTTGCCAAGTCCGGCGACCTTGGCTACACCGAGGGTACCTACAAATTGACGGTGACAGATCCAGCAACCCACAAGCCGATCAGCGATCACGGCAACTACGTGACCACATTCCACAAGCAGGCAGATGGCTCATGGAAGGCAGTTACCGACATTGCCTCCTCGGCTGTCCCACCAATGCCTCCTCCCAAGAAGAAATAAACTTCTGCCAGGGGCACCACCGCTCATCCGGCGCCCCCGTCACCTTATTCGCTTGTTCTTCAGGAGCAGCCATGAAAAAAGCGACGAAGAATTCGCCGGAGAAAGAGGCTTCCGCGGCAAGTGACGTAGAGGCCTACCTGGCCAAAGTCCCTGAGCCCGCGAGATCCACGCTAGAAAAACTCCGAGCAACCATTCGCTCCGTAGTCCCACGTGAAACCACAGAAAAACTCAGCTACGGAATTCCGGCCTTCCACTACAAGGGCGGCCTCGTCGCCTACGCGGCTTTCAAAAGGCACTGCAGCTTCTTTCCCATGCAGGCGTCGCTGATCGACGCGATGAAGGACGAGCTGAAGGCCTATCGCACCGCCAAAGGCACGCTCCAATTCCCTCAGGACAAGCCCTTGCCTACAACGCTCGTCAAGAAGATGGTAAAAGCACGCATCGCAGAGAACGAGCGAAAAAAGGCACGATAACAGTGGGAAGTCCCCAGTGGTGAAAGGTGATTTAAATCACATCTGGGCCTATACTCGCGGCGGTATAAGAAGGTTGCCATGTGTCTAGCAATTCCCGGAAAAGTCGAACAAATCACTGAAGGCGACATTAGGATGGGCCGCGTGAACTTCGGCGGCGTGGTCAAAAACGTCTGTCTCGATTACGTTCCCGAGGTGGTCGTCGGCGACTACACCATTGTCCACGTTGGGTTTGCGCTCTCTAAGATCGACGAAGTCACCGCCCTCGAAACCCTCGAGCTATTCGAGAAGATGGGAGCCCTCCAGGAGGAACTAGCCACTGAGGAAGAAGCCTTTGCGCGTGCTGCCAATGCGCCCCAGTCGCCCTGTCCCGATGGAAGTTGCGATCTGACCGGCAAGGATCTGCGTGCTCAGGAACCGATCAGCACCGGCGGCAAAAAGTGAAGTACCTCACCGAGTTCCGCAATGGCGAAATCGCCCAGCGCATGGCGCGTGAGATTCACCAGGTCGCCACGCGCCCGTGGAAGATCATGGAAGTTTGCGGCGGCCAGACTCACTCCATCATCCGCAACGGCATCGACCAGATGCTTCCTGCGGGCATCGAGATGATCCATGGCCCCGGCTGTCCCGTATGCGTCACTCCGCTCGGCCTCATCGATAAGGCTCTAGCCATCGCCGCACAGCCCGGCGTCATCTTCTGCTCGTTTGGAGATATGCTCCGCGTGCCCGGCACTGACCGCGATCTGTTTCAAGTCAAAGGCGAGGGCGGCGACGTTCGCGTGGTCTACTCTCCCCTCGATGCCGTGGAATTGGCTGTCAAGAATCCAGACGAAGCAAGTCGTCTTCTTCGGCGTGGGTTTTGAAACCACGGCTCCCGCCAACGCTATGAGCGTTCACATTGCCAAGCGGCGCGGCCTCAAGAACTTCTCGGTGCTTGTCTCCCACGTCCTTGTCCCGCCCGCGATCGAAGCCATCATGAGTTCGCCTGAGAACAAGGTGCAGGCATTTCTCGCAGCCGGACACGTTTGCAGCGTAATGGGCTATTGGGAATATCCACCGATTGCCGACAAGTTCGAGATTCCCATCGTCGTCACAGGCTTTGAGCCGCTCGATCTGCTCGACGGAATTCGTCGCGCCGTGATCCAGTTGGAAAAAGGCGAACACCGCGTCGAGAACGCTTATGAGCGCATTGTGACCTACGCCGGAAATCTGCCGGCGCAACAATTGCTGGCTGAGGTCTTTGAAGTGGCCGATCGGGCGTGGCGTGGCATCGGCGTCATCCCCAAAAGCGGTTGGCGTCTTCAGCGAGCCTTACCGCGCGTTCGACGCCGAAGAGCGCTTCCAGATCACCGGCATTCACACCGAGGAGTCGCCGCTTTGCAAAGCGGGCGATGTTCTGCGCGGCGCCATCAAACCCGCCGAGTGCCCGGCCTTCGGCAAGGAATGCACACCGCGTCACCCGCTCGGCGCCACCATGGTTTCAAGCGAGGGCGCCTGCGCCGCGTACTTCAACTATGGTCGATTCCTGTCGGCTGAAGACCTCGCCACCGCAGGGTCTGCGCTCTCCGGAGCCGTCAATGCCTGAACAGGTCGGGGCTGAGAAATCCGCTGCGGTCGAGAATTCCGGCATGCCCGATTTCTCAAATTGGAGTTGTCCGCTTCCCCTGGCCGATTACCCCACTATCGTGATGGGCCACGGCGGCGGCGGCAAGCTCGGCAACGAACTCGTAGAACATCTCTTTCTCCCGGCCTTTCGCAATCCCGCGCTTGAAAATCTGGGCGACGCAGCCGTGATCGAACTCGGTTCGGGCCGAGTCGCCATGAGCACCGATTCCTTTGTCGTGCAGCCCCTGTTCTTTCCCGGTGGATCAATCGGCGCGCTGGCCGTGAATGGCACCGTCAACGATCTCGCCGTCTCCGGCGCCGATCCGAAATTCCTGAGTGCAAGCTTCATCCTTGAAGAGGGATTTCCGTTGGCACAGCTCGCGGCTATTGTCCGCGCCATGGCCGACGCGGCCGCCTCAGCCGGTGTGCGCATCGTTACCGGCGACACCAAGGTTGTCGAGCGCGGCCATGGCGACGGCTGCTACATCAACACCGCGGGCGTCGGAGTATTGCGGCCCGGCATCAACGTAGGCCCGAACCGAGCACAGGTAGGCGACGTCGTGCTTGTCTCCGGCACCATCGGCGACCATGGCATGGCCATCATGAGCGTGCGCGAGGGACTCGAATTCGAGAGCCAGATCCGATCCGATTGCGCCGCCTTGAACGGACTGATCTCTGATGTTCTCGATGCGGTCGGAAATGACGTACACGCCATGCGTGATCCCACTCGCGGCGGACTGGCTTCCACGTTGAACGAGATCGCCACATCATCAAATGTGGGCATCGAGATCGACGAGCCCAGCCTGCCCATACGCACTGAAGTGCAATCGGCATGCGAACTGCTGGGCCTCGATCCGGTCTACGTCGCCAACGAGGGCAAGGTGGTCTTCTTCGTCGCGCCTCAAGCAGCCGATCGCGCACTGGCGGTTCTGCGCACGCACCGCCTTGGCGCTGACGCCGCACGCATCGGTCAGGTTACAGCGCAACATCTTAAAATGCTGGTTGCGCGCACGGCCATGGGCGCCAACCGGGTGATCGCAACACAGATCGGCGAGCAGTTGCCGCGAATCTGTTGATGACCTCACTTCTAACGCCGTCAACTGCTCGCGATCACATTCCAGTCGGGCGCAGGGGTGGTATTCTGGCGCGTCGTTTTATCGCTATGAGGAGGAAGACTTGAGAAAGGGAATAATACTCGCGTTCTCAGCAATGGTGTTGTTGGCGGGATGCGGAAACACCGGTGACAAGGTTGCGAAAGTTCCAGCCAAGCCGAAGTGGCAGGGGGCTCGTTACCATATATCTTTTGACACGCAGCCAACCAAGCCGAACCCGGCGGGCGTCACCATTCCGGCGATCAAATTCGTTGCGAATCCTGACGACGAGTTGGAGACAAGAGCCAGCCTCGTGGTGCGATTCGATTCTTCGACAGTTACGAAACACGAAGGGCCGATGATGAACCAGATGATTATGGCCCCAGTCGATATCCATGGCGCCGAGGGGACCCTTCCTCCGGACTATATGGACATAGCAAATCGGGATTTGTCGAAGTTCCTCGGGGCTTACTGCATGAAGGGAAAGGTAAAGCTATCCGTGGCGCTTGCCCGGTCGTCTCTCTCCAACCAGGCTAGAGATGCTGAAATCGATGCGAAGCGCCTGTCAGACTGGCTTCCGATTGAAGTTGTGTTCAAGAACCCTCATCCAACGTGCTAGCTCTCGGCCGCTGAATGGATCGATCAGCGGCCGCCGCACCCCATCATCAGTACGTTCAGCTAGCTCGGTTTCACATCCCGGTTTATGGTGGGAAAGCTGTAGGGCGGTGGCGCGTCGTGAATCAGGCTATGGATGCCTTCCATCAGGTTGAGCAAACCCAGCGGCCCGGGCAGAAGCGCAAAGCCATCTCCCGCGGCAAGTGGGCCTTGAAGCAGGCCGTTGGCGTCTGCATTACTGGAAAACAACAGCACCTTGCAGGCCGGACATTTTTCTCGCATCGCATACGCCAGTTCAACGCCTGAAAGAGGCTGGAGCGTTGCGTCGGAGATGAGGAGATCGGGCGGCGATGTCGAAGCCGCGTCCAACGCCCCGATTGGGCTGGCGAATGACCGGGCATCGAGCCCCTCCTGGCGCAGGAATTGAGCCAGCGTCGAAGCGAGAATGTGCTCTTCGTCGACGATGAAAGCGAGGAGTTGCCTTGGCAGTTCGGAGACCATGGCGGTCTTTCTCAAATGCGGAGACGTTACAGCAATCCGATTCAAAAGGATTTGCGTGTTTATGGATTCGAGAGACGGTGCTCAACGAGAATGTTCCACCACATTAGGCGTCTCGCTCGCTTGCGTAAACTGCCAAAAGTAACAGGCCTTGAAATTGGTGGCCAAGAGCGGATCTCGCTCAACCCGGGCGCGATCTAGAGCAGCGGTTCGACCTGACCGCCAGTGTCGTGCGGAATCTGCTCTGAACCCTCGGGAGCCGTTAATGGAATCATGTTCTCGGGCGTCAGAGCCTGCGCATGCTTGAGGTTGAGGGGATAGCGTCCCCACCCGAGATAATCCACAACCACTCCGGCAACAATGTACGGACTGATGAAGGCCAGGGGAACTACATAGCCAGACGTAATGAGCGACTGGGCGATGCTTTTGTTCGAATGGCTGTGGCGCCGATTGCCGGGAATCTGCGGGATGTCGAAAACAGACAATTGCGTCTCGGGATGTTTGCGCGCGTAGCGCAGCAGTTGATAGGTAACCTGCCTTGGTGTCGTGATTCCCCCGTCTGAAAGGACGGTGCGGTGAAACGTGTTTGGAAAATAGAAGTTCAACATACCTTTATTGAAATCCGCGCAATTCCGTAAGAGCAGATTGAAACGGGTGCGATTCGGCCCGGCATTCATTTGGGCGATCAATGCGTTGTCCTGCTCTTCGGTGGTTGCAAACCGGAAAGCATAGACGCGCCGATCGTACGCGACGCCCACAAATTGACTCCATCCTCTCTTCACGTTGCCGCCGCGGGGCACATCTTTTCCCAGGCTTTGCAAATGGGCGTCATGGTACTTGTCGCGCAGGGCGGTTACAGTTTCGCGATCCGCGCGAGCGGGAACCTCTGAGCCGTTCTCCACCGCATACAAGTAAGGCAGCAGGGGCATCGCTATCCAGTCGTATTCCGCTATTCCCTGGTAGCGCGTGATCACCGCACCTTGCTCACCCGGTACGCAGCGGCGCAGCTTCACGGGAGTTTCCGCGCAAATGCGCTGAAAATAGACAGCATCGTGACCGGTAGGGTTCAGGAAGCCAAAGAGACCGAAGGGTTCTTCCATCAACAACGCAGCCTGCGCATTGCTGCGTGGGCACGCCAGCAGTAAGAAAGCCAGAGCCAGGAAAAAGAACGGGTTTGCGCATCGTGCGCGCTTCGAAAGCATGGATTTTCCTCGGCCCGGTTTCTGCTTGGCTAATTCCAGTATGCAGTAGAACCAGCGATGCGACCTAACTCCCGAAAAGCGCGCTGTCTCAGCCAAAGCCAAAAGCGCTTTTCGCCACGTCGCAAACGGCGACGCCAACGCCCTTGCGATTCAGCGCGATGGTGAAGACTCTCACGTCCCTTGCTATAAACATAGGCATGCGCCACGACTTTGCACCCCGGCCCGCGCTCATCAAGTGGCTCCTCGATTCTGACCCATCCATTCGCTGGCAGGTCATGCGTGATCTCACCGGCGAATCCCCCGGAGCAATTGCCGCCGAACGGTCCCGCGTCGCAACCGAAGGCTGGGGAGCAGAACTTCTTGCCCGCCAATCTTCTGCCGGCCACTGGGGCGGTGGTTCGAAGTGGGACCTGATCACAACCTGGAGCCTGGTCGTACTGAAGGACCTCGGTCTCGATCCCAAGAGCAAGCAGGCTCGCACGATGATAGACCGTGTCGATAAGGGCCTCGTGTTTAAGCCCCTCAACAACCGGCCATACCTTCACGGCGAAACCGAGCCTTGCATCAATGGCAGGATTCTCGGCATCGGCGCGTACTTCAAAGAACCGAACGACACGCTGGCCAATCAACTCCTCGACGAGCAGCTCGAAGATGGCGGTTGGAACTGCGAAGCGCCCAAAAGCCGGCGCTCTTCGTTCCATACCACCATCTGTGTCCTGGAGGGGCTGCTGCAATACGAGCGGGCAGGCCGCAAGTCAGCGATCCTCACCAGGGCGCGCGAGAGAGCTGAAAACTATTTGCTTGGGCGCCGTATGTTCCGCTCGCTTCGAACCGGGGATGTGATCGATAAACGCTGGCTCCGCTTCTCATATCCCACGTTTTGGCACTACGATGTCTTGCGCGGACTCGATTATTTGCGAGATGCGGGAATCAAACCCGACAGCCGTATCCGCGAAGCTATCGAAATCGTGATAGCGCGCCGCCACCAGAACGGCCGCTGGCCGCTCAATCTTCTTCACCCCGAACAAATTCCATTGCAAATGGAAACCGGTGTCGGCAGGGCAAGCCGGTGGAACACACTCCGCGCCCTGCGAGTACTGCGTTGGTACAACAACTCAATCGGTTAGTTGCGCTTTGCCCCGCCTGCGCTCTTGTTCGGGGATTAGGCCAGCATTTCGAACGATCGCTGGATTCGTTCAGGGATTGTGCCCGGTGCGTCAGAGATGTCGTAGCTGATCTCAAGCACGGCGGCCGGCGGCGCGGGCAACTGCTTCAGAGCTTCCACGGCCGCTGCCCAGTCGATGGTCCCATCGCCGGGCCAGAGATGTTCGTCTTTGAGGCCATGATTGTCGTGCACGTGGACTTCAGTGATGCGCTTGCCCAGCATACTGATAGCCTCGGCAACTCCGGGCGCGATGTGCGCGTGTCCCAGGTCAAGGCAGACGTCGATCTGGTCAAGGTGCGCCATTTCGAAAATTGTCATCAGATGCTCGGGGGTTGTGGCATCGCTGGTCAGGTTTTCAGCCACAACGCGTACCCCCAGCGGTTTGGCGAAAGCGCCAAGATGTTCCAAAGCAGTGGTCGCGTATTCCATCGTCCGCAGCGACCATGAATCGTACTTCTCGCCGAGATGAACCACGAGCTTTTTGAACGCGATGTGTTCGGCGACTTCGAGCGCCCGCTTTATTTCGTCCATGGCGTCGATACGTCGCGATTTTTCTGGATGAATAAGATTCACCGCCGGAGCGCCGGCTCGGCCCATTTCGCGATCGGGATAGAGTGGGGCATGCATTGAGAACGGCACGAGCGGGTTCGAGCCGAACCAGTTCGCCAATTCCATAACATGTTCGCGGCTGGAGTAATCAAAATGCTGACGTGCGGCAAATATCTCGACCCCGTGGGCGCCTGCGCGCGCTGCCATTTCAAGCAGCCCAGGGTGTAGCCGCTGCTTCAAAAACAGATGCGTAGAGAGAACTGGCAGCATGCTCTGACGGCCCCCGCGCCGGCATTGAGCCCAGCGGTGCTCCTATTGTCTCATTCTTTAAACAACTTACCGCATCGGCATCTCACGGCGAACCGCGGAAACAGAGATGAGTCGAGACTGAAAGAGAATTCCGGAACTGGACATCGTTCTCGATTTTGCCTATGCTACCAACACTGTCTTTCCCAGGCTACTTGCAAGAGAACCGACCGATAGCAACTGGAGAATCTCGGCAAGTGCATTGCGCCGCGGTTGATCCTGAAACTGCCCTGCGATAGCGCTGTGCGCTTTTTGAGGCTGTGGACATGTCCGTTAGCTTCCCAAGTTCCGAAAGAATGGGCCGGTTGCCTTGGCCCGTCAGGCTCCTGCTTGGATGTTTAATGGCGATCGGAGTGGTGGCACTGACCTCCGAAGTCGCTCCTCTGCGCGCCTTCCCACTGCTGCTTGCGTTCCCGACGGTCATTCTCGCCGCGTGGTTCCTGGGCTTGTGGGGCGCCGCAGGCTGCGCATTGACGGTTGTGGTCCTGGTTGACGAATTTCTAACTCGCACCCAGTTCAAATTCTCGACCGGCAATTTTTCTCAGGAGCTTCGCCTTGCAATATTTGTGCTGATCACGCTGCTTCTCGGTTGGTCGGTACGGCGACTCGCGCAGCAAAAAGCCGAACTTGCGAATCAAGAACTGAAGAGACGGCTTGAGCTTGCGGAGTCTGAACGGCGCTTGGCCGAAGAACGGGCCATTGCCCACCAACAACTGCGCTATCGCGACGACGCGCTGCAGATAGCGCTGAAGGCCAGCGGAATGGGCCTTTGGGTGTGGGACTTGGAGAGACACGTGGTGCATCGGTCCGACGAAGTCTACCGGATGGTGGGCTGCGAACCGGGCGCGTTTGGCTCAGAGCCGGAGGCCTGGCTCAAGTTTGTGCTCCCGGAAGATGTTCCTGCCTTGGACGTGGCATTTGCCAAAGTCATGGCGGAAGGCGCGGATTACCACGAGCAATACCGCGTTCGCTGGCCAGACGGCTCAACTCACTGGCTGGAATCCCAGGGAAAGTGTCAAATGAACGCGGATGGCAAGGTGTCGCGCATCTTCGGCGTCATGGCCGACATCAGTCGTCGCAAGCTGGCAGATCAGGCGCTGCTGCGTGCCGAAAAGCTGGCCGTCGCCGGACGTCTGGCAGCATCGGTGGCCCATGACATCAACAACCCGATGGAAGCCGTAGCGAACATGCTCTTCCTGATTTCGATGACCGACTCGCTCGAAGAAGCGCGTAGCCAGGCATCAAGCGCCCTGGACGAGTTGATGCGTATCGCCTTGGTGGCGCAGTCGACTCTGAAGTTTCACCGGGAAACGGGAGTGCCCAAGACCACATTGCTCTCCGAAGTCATTGACACAGTCTTAAGCATGTTCCGCGGCAAGCTGCAAAGCATGGAGATTGCTGTCGAGCTGAAGGCTGAGCGGGAACGTCCCATTCACTGCATGCCCAGCGAGACCCAGCAGATATTTGCAAATCTCATCGCCAATGCGATTGAAGCCATGCAGCGAAACGGACGCCTTCACATACGGGTCCGGCCCTCGCGAGACTGGCGTGATCGGACTACGGCGGGAATGCGCGTGACCATCTGCGACACCGGGGCAGGCATCGACCGCGCGACCCTGAGTCACATCTTCGAGCCCTTTTTCACCACCAAGACGGAGACAGGTACCGGGCTGGGTTTGTGGGTCGTAGCGCAGTTGCTAGACCGGCACAAGGGAAGTGTTCGCGTCTGGAGTTCAAAGGTTCCGGGAGCGAGCGGCACAGCGTTCTCGGTGTTTCTACCCTTTGGAGATGCAGCCACGGACCAGGGATCCAGCGAGAGCGGAGATGCCTCCGCGGCTGAAGAGCCGTCCAGCGAGGCCTCCGAAACCAGTGCGTCGGTTTCTTTCCTCCAGCACCAGTACGCATGAACTCCGCTCAGTATCCCGCAGCTTTGCCGTAGTGACTGCGGTGGTCCTGACCACCTTCGAGTTCCCCGGTTTTTGGGTCGATGGCGATGCATTCACCGTTCGACCAGTGGCCATCTTTCACAGCCAGGCTGTAGCCCATTCCCTTTAATGCAGACAGGACCTTGGGGTCGAATCCCGGTTCAAGGTAGAGTTTGTCGGGAAGGTACTGATGGTGAAAACGCGGAGCATCCACGGCTTCCTGGATATTCAAACCGCCCTCCGCTGCCGAAATGAAGATGTTCGCGACTGTCGTAATAATGCGTGCGCCGCCTGGAGAGCCGAGCACATAGCGCAGTTTGCCATCCTCCAGCACGATCGTCGGAGTCATCGAACTCAACGGGCGCTTGCCGGGTGCGATCGCGTTGGCCGGCCCCTGAATCAGTCCGAACATATTCGGCACGCCCATTTTTGCGGCGAAATCGTCCATCTCGTCGTTGAGCAGAAAACCAAGCGATCCCGCCGTCACGTGCGAGCCGAAGCTGTCGTTCAAAGTCGTCGTGACCGACACCGCATTTCCATCCGCGTCGACAACGGAATAGTGCGTCGTATCGGGTGATTCATGTCGCTTGCCGGCGGTCGTTGGTGCAGGCGGTAGAAATCCCATGGGACGCTTCAGGTCCGCGCTGCGAGTCGCTTGATCCGGCAGAATACTCTTGCGCCATGCATCCGCGTATCTTTTCGCAGTAAGTTCAGCAACGGGAATCTGGTTGTAATCGGGGTCGCCAAGGTAATCGGCGCGATCCATATAGGCGCGGCGATAGGCCTCGGTGATCAGGTGCATCGCGCTGGCGCTGCGGTCGCCAAGACTCGCCAGGTCGTAGCTTTCCAGGATATTCAGAGCGCTCAGCAGCACCACTCCGCCTGACGAGGGTGGCGGCGCGCTGATGACCGAGTAGTTGTGGAATGTGCCGATCACCGGCTCGCGCTCGACAACGTTGTACTGCGCAAGATCTTCAAGTGTGACGAGCGCCCCGCCTTTCTTGAGATCATCCACGAGTTCCTGCGCCATCTTGCCGTGGTAAAAATCGTCGGGATCGGCCGCAATGCGCTCCAGCGTGCGCGCCAGTTCCGGCTGCTGAAAAGTTTCGCCCGGGCGATAGTAGGTGCCGTTCCGCTGAAATAGCAGGCGCGACTCCGGAAACCGGGCCAGGTCTCGGTCGGTAAGCTCGTGCGCTTCTTCCGGTGTGAGTTCGAATCCGTCGCGCGCCAGTTTCACGGCGGGAGCAATGACACGCTTCAAGCCAAGCTTTCCATATTTCTTTTCCGAATACACCAGTCCTGCTACGGAGCCGGGCGTTGCGATGGAGCGATACCCAACCACACTTGCATCCGGAATGACATTGCCCTTCGCGTCCTGGTACATCGTCTCTGTTGCAGCCAGAGGCGCCTTCTCGCGGTAGTCGATGAATGTGGATTTGCCATCGTGGGTGCGTAGCAGAAGGAATCCACCGCCGCCGAGGTTGCCGGCGATTGGATGCACAACCGCCAATGCGAATCCAGTGGCTACCGCAGCGTCGACAGCATTGCCGCCTTCACGCAGAATCTCGACGCCCGCATCCGAAGCGAGGTGATGCACGCTGACCACCATGCCGTGTTGCGCACGAACCGGTTGCTCGCCGCGATAGGAGAGCATGTTGGTCGTCCCTTCCTGGGCGACAGAGACGGCGGGCGAAATCAATACGAATGACACACCGGTGGCAAGGGCTACGAGAGCGGGGAAGCGATAGATGGATTGCATAGCTTCCGACAGAATAAACTCCACGGCGTAGAGTCGTCCGGCCGCAGTCGTGAAGAAGGACCAGTTTTTCCAGAGAGTGTCGCCCCAGAAAAAATGGGGCAGATGGCTTTCCGCCTGTCTGCCCCACCGATGTCTGAGTTATCGATCCCTACAGCAGCTCGACCAGCTTCCGAACCGCATCGTCCTGTTTCACCGGCACAAGAGCCTTTGAGGGCACTCCGCCTGACACATTGCGACGGGGTAGCAATCCGAGTTCCAGCAGAACTGCCAGGCTCACCTCGTCTCGCGAACTCAACGCGCGATATTCGGGGTGCTCGTATTTCTCCCAGTTCTCAGAGAGGTTGGCAGAGATTGTCTCTTGTGTTGAGTCTCCGCTGACAATCACAACCATGTTGAGCAGCGAAAGCTCACGGTCGGTCAACCGCACCGTGGATGCGCCCCTCTTCAACGTATGCGCAAACTCTGGCATAAGTTTTTCAAACTGCGCCTTGATCTCCATCCAGCGCGCCAGGCCGAGCCACGTCGGCGGATCTTCCGGCTGCGGAATGATCAGCTTGTGCAATTCGCCGACCAGGAAGGGAATGCCCGAAGTCAGACTGTAGATGTCTTCAATCTGCTTGTCAGAGAGAGCGATGCGGTAGATATCGCTGAACCACGCCTTCAGATGCTCCGCTGTCATCCGACGGACTGAAACGACTCCCTGGAAATTGCGTTCGGAAGGTTGCAGCAACCCCCACCGCAGCAGATCAGCCCCGCCGGTAAGAAGCGGCAGACCGTCGTCCTCGATGATGTACTGCATCACTTCGCTGGGAGCGACATAGTCGGTTTGCGGCGTGCCAGGGTACCCCACGAGGGTGCGGATGCCGCACTTTGGATGCGTCATCGGATTCAGATCGTGCGGCTCGAGGAAATGCGAAACGGCCAGCAGTGCGCGGATGGTGCGCGCATCCTTCCGCTCAACATTCGCCTTCTCGATGCGCCGGGTGAACTGCTCAACCTGCTCCCAGGCGAAGAAGGACGTTTGGCCCTTCCGCGTGGGATTGAGTGTCTCGGCCGGAAGTTCTACGACTTCCTCATCCACGAAAGACGGGGTGGCATCGTCTGCAGTCAGAGCTGGCAGACCTGCCTCAAGTTCATCCTCGGAGTTGACCGCAGCAGTTTCAAAGCTCGAAGCAGCGATTGGAGCTACGTCCGCGATCGGTGCTGGTTCCGCGATCCGGAACTATTTCCGCAACCGGAGCCACCACCTCGACGGGGGGCACCTCCGCAATCGAAACAACCTTAGCGAGCGGGGCAGCGGCCTCGCGCACAGGGATGTCGATCGAAACATTGGATTCTACCTCTGGTTCTTCGAGAATGGGTTGCTTAACAAGGCCATTACCGTTCCCATTCACGTGCAAGCCATTGGAGCGATTCGGAATCAGTGTCACCGGCTTGTGCTTTTCAGTCGCTTTCGGAGATGGATCGTCGTGCCACCAATCGATCTCCAACTGGCGCACAAAGTCATCGAGTCGCGGAAAACCGTTCTTCAGCTTTTGCAGTTCCGTTTCGTGAATATCATCTTCAAGGCCGCACGCCCACTCGAGCCAATTCTCGGCGACCGGCCCCGGCAACTCTGGAGGTGCCGGCTGGTCAGAAACCTCCATTAGCTCGGCAACAGCTTTATCGCGGAGCGCGAGGCGTTCCAGCCGCGTGCGCTCACGGCGATGCGTAATTGTCCCGGTAGCAAGCACTTCGGCGAGGTCGAGGTACCGGCGTCTCTTTGCCGCAACGTCATCGAGCCGGTTGACGAGCGCACTCAATTCACCCTTCGTCGTCCAGCTCGCTCGATCGTCTTCCGACAGAATCGCGTCGCGGAGGTTCTGGCAAGAATCGAGCAGCTTTCCAACTTCCGCAAGCACATCCGCCCGATTGAAGCTTTGACCCGCTTCGAGCAAGTTGATCTTTTCATGGCAAACTCTCGCCTGCTCAGAAAGGCCTCGCAGCGTCTCGGCGACTACGCTCGGACCATATTTTGTATCTTCAGAAGCGTTCACGGCTTGGCTCCATATCGCTGAAAGAATGGATCAGCGGCATCGCCACATCCTATCGTGGATTGGGTACTAGTTTTAAGCTGTAACCAGACTTTGGTAACACCCAAGTCACATTACTTTGGGTGCTCTGGCGGACTGTTTTAACCCGTCCGGTCCGCCACGAGACCCGTCATCCGTAAAGCGGTCTCAGTCACAGTCTTGCTGAACCGTTTCAGATAGAATGGTCCAGATTTCAACGCCAATCTTTCCTTCCGTGGAGAATCAATGAAAACGTATGCATTCGTCCGCCTTTTTGTCGCAAAGCGGGCGTCAGGCCTGATGATCCTTTTGCTTTTGCTTGGCGGTTCAACTGCCGCGTTTTGCGCGCCGATTCACGATGCAGCCCGCAAGGGAGACGTCAACAAAATCAAGGCGCTTCTTCAGGCAGATCCGAAACTCGTCGCCGATCAGGACAAGAACGGAGACACGCCTCTCCATGTCGCTTGCCTCCACGGCCAACTGGCGGCAGCCCAGGTGCTGATCGATGCCGGAGCGGCTGTAAACGCCAAAAACAGCTACGGAGCCTTCACCCCCGGCGATCTTGGGGCCGTGTTTTCATCAAGCAACCACCAGGATCCAGTGAGTCTTTTGAAGGTACATGGTGTGGACTCGCGGGACATGAAGAACGGCTACACGCCGCTCCATCTTTGCCTGTTTGCCAGCCGTCACAAGGAAATCATGGAATTGCTCATCGCCAAGGGTGCCGATGTGAACGCACAGGCATCGAGCGGAGCCTCACCGCTGTTCTTCGCCGTGCTTCGCGATCAGCCCGATGATGTGAAGTTTCTGATTGACAAGGGCGCAAACGTGAACGCAGCAGACGCGTACGGCGATACGATTCTCGACGCCGCACTGCACCTGCAATATGGCAGCATGGTCCAGATCCTCGTCGACCACGGGGCAGACGTGAATGCAATGGACCAGAGCCAGCGCCGCCCCTTGACCTATGCACTGCAAATGGATGATCACAAGTGGGCAGACATGCTGAAAAAGCATGGAGCACACGAGTAGTCACCACCAATCCGCTCTGGTAGCAGATAATGGCCTGCGGAGGAATTCTCGTGCGCAAGGCTCGTCTCTGTATCCTTAGGTCCTTTCTCGCCCTTTCGGCATTTTTGTTGTTCTCCTGCACGTCAACATGGTTATTGGGCCAGGGTGCACTTCCACCCGCGCCCCACGCCAAACAAGTACATCTAAAACACGTGCTAGTCATCGGGCAGACCAAGGGATTCGAACACGATTCCATTTCGGCCGCCATGGCAACCGTATACAACCTTGGGCAGGAAAGTGGCTTGTGGGATACAACAATGCGCACGGATGCCGAGTTGCTCACAAAGAAGGACCTCGGCAGAAATGCCAAGAACCTGGACTATTTTGATCTGATTGTTTTTGCCAGCACCACCGGCGAGCTCGACATGGATGCTGACCAGAAGCGCGACATGCTGGCCTTCATTCACGATGACGGCAAGGGCTTTGTCGGCATTCACGCCGCGCTCGATACGAACTACAACTGGCCGGAATACGGCGAGATGATCGGCGGCTGGTTTGACCAGCACCCTTGGATGACATTCAATGCGCCCATCATTAACGAGGCTCCTGATTTTCCGGCCGTTCGCCATTTTCCCAAGGAGTTCGTGAAGTTCGACGAGATCTATCAGCCCAAGGCGTGGTCCCGCGACAAGGTAAACGTCTTGCTCAGTCTCGATCCGGGCCGTCTCGACTACAACAACAACCCGCGCGTCCACCGCACCGATCACGACTTCGCTGTTGCGTGGAGCAAGATGTACGGCAAGGGGCGTGTCTTCTACTCAACGCTGGGACACACCGAAGAGGCCTGGCAGGATCCCGACATTCGCAAGATGTACTTCGAGGCGATCCGCTGGGCGCTGGGAATGACGGAGGGAAGCACCGCCTCGCATCCCAGGCCGGCGGCAAGCGCGACTCCATAGCGGACTGGAGATCGGGATTAATGGTTTGCGATTAGCATCATCGGGTCCGGCGTGACGCGGCAAGCGCTGGATCCCGCAATTCTCCACGTTTTGCCGTCGGCGTATGAGATTTCAAGCAATTCGATTGAACTAACTGAGGTGAAACCCGATACATATACGTCGCTGGAAACACCGCCAGTACCGTTCGAACCAAATGTGATTCTCATAAGCTTCGTCGAGTCACCGCCCGCGTTTGCTTCGCTGCCGGTCTGCAGAATCCGGTTCTTGCCTGTCAGCCCATGCACCCTCACGGTAGCGGAGACGATCGGGTCTGGATGCGTATCCTCAAGAGAAAGGAGTATCCGTTGGCCGAATGGCTGAACGGAAGACCCCTTGTCTCCTTGCCGAACTTTGATGGAATGGTCCCAGACCCCTTGGCTTGCGCGCATTCCGATCGGGCAACCATTTCCGATCGTATTTCCATTGAAGATCAAGATAGGCGCGTCTGTCTTACCCTGGTTCTGCCCGGCTAACGTCAATGAACTGAAGAGGAGAAGGAAAGATACGGCAGAATGTTTCATGGCAAACTCCCTGCGTACACCATCAAAATACCCCCGCCGACTGCAGCATGCAATGCCCGGCATCCACTCTGCCAAGCCGCCACCGCCGGGCTCAACCCCATCACTGTGTTACCGTTTGATTACGGCGTCCCTGAGCTGGTGAAACGGCAAGAATTCGGGGGCAGCGTTACGAGCCCTGGAGAATGTCAAACCAGCCGGAATTCATATCAACCACCATGCCTCCAAGCCCGGCTCCTGTTCCCGGAACCGTCATGAGTTCTGCGCCGGAATCAAGCGGCAGGCAGGAACCAGAGGCTGATCCTCCTCCTCAGCGTATTCCCCGCTGGCTGGTGCGCACGGAACTCTATCTACGCGTGCTGTTGCGGATGTACATCGGTCTAGCCATCTGCTATGCTCCGTGGTCGCAATTGTTCTGGGATCAGAACCCGATCTTCGTACAGTTCCCGACACTCGCAATTTATGCGGCAAACGGTGGAGTGCGCGGCGTCATCTCAGGACTAGGATTGCTGAATATCTGGATAGCTGTGCAAGACGCCATCCGGCATCGAAATGGATAAGGGCATGAGCGCCGAAGAGCAGGGAACGAAAAGCGGGGAATCGGGAAAAGGGAATAGGGAACAGACGACGGACACGGTAACCTCCGTGGATCCGCAAGTAGAAGTGCCAGTTCCTGCCGCTACTCTTCCACCCAACGGCGCACCGCCCGCGCTCGCAGTCGCGCCGCTGGCTTACGAAAATCCTGCTTTCCTCAACGGCCCTGACGGTCGCTTGATTCGCATCGTTGCGGAGTACGTGGAGCCCCTCGCGCGCATCCGACGCGAACATATCCAGGACACCGTTGTGTTCTTTGGCTCGGCCCGGTTTCGTGGACGTGAAGAAGCCGATCACGCTCTGGAACTCCTCGACAATACGGGTTCACGCCAACCGGCGCCCTGCGATGAGCAGCCGGCAAGCGTGCCCGACATCGTCGCAGGTAAAGCCACCGACCTCCAACGCAAGCGTGCTGTGGCCGCAGTCGCCATGGCTCGCTACTACGAAGACGCGCGCCGCCTCGCCCAGATGCTGACTCGATGGGCAGGCAAAATCCCTTCGCGTCGCCACCGCTTCGTCGTCACCTCCGGCGGAGGTCCCGGCATTATGGAAGCCGCCAATCGCGGAGCCTACGAGGCCGGCGGCAAAACCATCGGCATGAACATCCAGCTGCCCTTTGAGCAGGCGCCGAATCCCTACATCACGCCCGCGCTCAACTTTGAGTTCCACTACTTCTTCATGCGCAAGCTCTGGTTTGCGTATCTGGCGAAGGCCCTGGTCGTCTTCCCCGGTGGTTTCGGCACACTCGATGAGATGTTCGAAATTCTTACTCTCGCCCAGACACACAAACTCGCCAAGAAGATCACGGTTGTGGTCTACGGATCGGAATATTGGAAAAAGGTCTTTAACATAGATGCGCTGGTCGATACCGGGGCAATTTCGCCAAAGGATATCGAGCTATTCCAATATGCCGACACGCCTGAAGATGCCTTCGAGCTGCTGCGCAACGGATTGACCGAAAACTATCTGATTCCCGAAGCGAACGCCGCGGCCGAACTGTCGGAACATGATCCCGTGGCCCCCCATACATTCGAAGAGTTCCTGGGGCCTGGGATGGCCAAAATGAGCAGGTAGACCCTGATCCAATCTGCAACCATCCAGTTGCCATATATGCAACTAAGTAGTTGCCCCTCAAATGAATTGCGCCCAAACCCTAAGCGATTACTGTGCTGGTTCTGTGCACCGATTGAAGTGCAATTATTCTCCTCTTAACCTGCCTTTGATGGGCGGATTCGATAATTAATTGTAAGAATCCGGCGCAAGTTCGCGAATGAGGAGGAGAAATGGCCAGTCAGACCGTTTCGTACCTGTGGCGCGACCAGAAAGCACACCAGGGGTTCCATACCGGCGTCTCGCTCCACAGTCATACCAACCAATCCAGGGAGACGCTGGATTTTCTCGCCAACCTGGGCAGCAAATATGCCGCGATTCGTCCGCTATTGGCGCGCCTGGAGCGCCGCGCGCAAGAGCACTATGGCATTCGCGTAAACTACGCGACCAGTTACTGGACACCGCCCATGACTCCCAAACTCGCGTTCGATCTCGAGAGCGGGCAGATTGAAAACCTTGATCTTCATTCCATGGTGTCCATCACCGACCACGACACCATCGAGGCACCTATGCTGCTCCGCACCGTTCCAAGCGCTCGCCGCATTCCAGTCTCCGTCGAGTGGAGCGTGCCCTACGGCGGCGTCCAGGACTTTCATCTCGGCGTTCACAACCTCCCCTCAGGCCGCGCCAGGCAATGGATGCGTACCCTTGCGGCGTTTACCGCCGACCCGAGCGAGCCTCGACTCAAGGAAATACTCACTGCCCTGCATGACGAGCCGAATGTCCTCGTCGTATTCAACCACCCCATGTGGGACCTCTTCCTGGTGGGTCAGGAGAAGCACGAGTTTCTGGTCAACGAGTTTCTGCAAAAGTACGGCGCTTTCCTGCACGCTCTCGAGCTGAATGGCTTGCGCAATTGGGAAGAGAACCGCGCGGTCCGTTGCCTGGCTCAGCAATGGAACATGCTACTGATCAGCGGCGGCGATCGCCACGGCGTCGAACCAAACGCAAACATCAACTTGACCAACGCTGCAAGTTTCACTGAGTTCGTGCATGAGATTCGCCGCGAGCGCCGGAGCAACGTGCTCTTCATGCCGCAATACGCACAGCCGTGGAAACATCGCCTGCTGCAATCCACTCTCGACGCCATCCGCGACTACCCCGACTTCCCGCAGGGCTCACGCACGTGGGATGAACGTGCGTATCACTCAGATGCAAACGGCGTGATGCGCCCTCTCAGCGAGATCTGGCCGAAAGGCCGTCCGCCGTTTTCAATCTATTGGGCAATCAAAGCCGTGCAAATACTGGGCAACGGACTTGGTGTCCGGTGGACTGCGCATAGCATGGAACGACGAGAGCCAGCGGCGCCTCGCGCTCGGTGAGCAGGAGGGCTGAAACGGCGCACGCCTCCATGAACGCACGACCGCCGCGAGTTGCCTATCTGCCCGACTCCTTTCACGAGACAAATGGAGTCGCCCACACCAGCCGCCACTTTGAAGCTTTTGCGCGCCGACACGATCTGCCCTTTCTCTGCGTGCGAGCAGGCCAACGGTTGCGCGCGCTTGAAACAGCCGGCAATGTCAACACCCTAGAACTTCCGCGCGGAGCATTCTCTATCCCACTCGAAAAAGATCTATGCTTCGATCCAACCTATCTGCGTCATTTACCTGTCATCGATCAAGTCCTTGAACGTTTCAATCCCGATCTCATTCACATCACCGGCCCCAGCGAAATCGGAATGCTTGGCGTCGCCATCGCCCGCCACTATAACCTGCCGCTGGCTGCGAGTTGGCACACCAATGTGCACCAGTACCTGGCGCGCCGCTCCGATCGGCTACTGCGATTTCTTCCCAGGACCCATTCAGCGGCGGCAGGCCACACCATTGAAGACCTTACTCTGGCCGTGGCGACCGGTTTCTATTCAAACGCCGACCTGCTCTTCGCGCCGAATCCGGAGCTCTGTCAAATTCTGGAACACGCGACCGGCCGCCCTTGCCGCCTGATGCCCCGCGGTGTGGATGCTGGCTTGTTCAATCCGCAGAGGCGAAGCAGGAAGGACGACGATCATGACCTCGTTCTCGGCTATGTGGGCCGATTCTCGGTGGAGAAGAACGTGGCGCAACTTGCGCAGGTGCAGCATGAGCTAGAGGGAACTGGCTGCCGCAACTTCAGATTTCTGATTGTCGGCCACGGAGCCCAGGAATCGTGGCTGCGCAAACGGCTGGCGCGGGCGGAGTTCACCGGCGTTCTGAAAGGCGAAGCACTGGCAACCGCTTACGCGAATATGGACCTCTTCGTCTTTCCGTCGCACACCGACACCTTTGGCAATGTCGTCCTCGAGGCGCTCGCGAGCGGTGTGCCCGCCATCGTCACTCCCGATGGTGGTCCCTGCAGCTTCATTCGCGATAAAGTCACTGGCCGCATTGTGCCGGATGCGGAATTTTCTTCCGCAATTGCCGAAATCCTGAACAACCCAAAACTGCATGACGAAATGCGTCATGCCGCGCGAAGTTATGCGCTCACCGCGAGCTGGGATTCCGTATTTCAAGGCGTATATGCAGCTTACGAGTCTATTTGCGCCAGATCGCGCATTGTTTAGCTTCAAATCAAACAAGAATGCAGCAATTCGATTGCCCGCGTCGGCTCTTTGGAAAGGAAGATTGCAACCAACCACTGGCATCGGAACCGGCTCTCACAGAAGGGGTATGCCCCGACAGGGAGTGCGAATTGAGATCACTTGTCATTTTGATGATTGAGGAAGAACAGCCGGAGGGACTGTCGGCGCGAAAGCTCGTCGTGGAGACGGTCAAACACAATGTGTTAACCGCCTATAACGCCAAAGAAGGGTTCGACTTGCTGAAACGGTTTCCCAACGTCGATGCCATTCTGGTGCATTCGCGCGAGCTTGCGAAAAGGCCAAGTCTTCTCACAGAGGTCAGGTCATTGTGTCCGGACAAGCCGATTATTCTCGCCAGTCCGTTTGCGGAAGAATCCAGGCCAGAGGCTACTTTCGTTGTCGACAGCCATAAACCGGCCGCCCTGCTTAAGCTGCTGGGCGAAGATTTGCAGAGTTAAGCGTTCTTTAGGACGCGATCAAAACACCGTTTTTCAAATCCAACGCAAATGGCGTCTCTTTGTCGGACATCATGTTCCAGCCGTGACCGCGCAGCACCGGGCCTTCGATAGCGGTTACGGTGACGCCTTCATCCGACAACTTCACCGTCTCCCACGCCTCGCCCGCCGCACCCCAAGCCAGAATCGAGCGATGCCCGACAAAAAGAAGTAGACCTTGATGCACGATCGGATGCACCTGAAGCACTGGCCGATACGAGAGCATGGCAAAGTGCTCCGGAGCGGCAGTATCGATGATGTAGGCATATCCGCCAGAAACTGCGCACATTTGCCGCGGATTCGGCGCGGACCAGATCCCCGTCGGAACCACCGGATCGCGAAATCCTAGCGCACATGTCGCGAGGAACGGCATAAGACCCGGCTCATCGGGGCGCACCAGCACTTCAAGAGCGCCACGCTCGATCTCCTCCACATCGCGTGGATAAATGTAATGCCGTGCAGGCAAAATCACCGGACGTGCCGGAAGGATCTCCACCTGCCAGGTGTGAGGGAATGTGAGACCGAACGTCGGAGCGCTCATGCCGTCGCTCCAAATTCAGCCCGCAACCAATCGCCGCCCAGGGGACGCATCACGATTGCCAGGCCTGCATCGCCAATCCAGAAGACATCGTTCACTTCAGCTCAAACCCCGATAAATGCGTCGAGTCGCTGTCGCACACCGGGGATACCGAGGTTCAGAGACGCCCCCTGCTCAATCAATGGAATGAGCCTGTCGAAGTCCGGTCCGGAGTGAGTGCCGGTCAAGGCAATGCGCACAGGATGGTGTAGTTCCGCGCCATTCACCCCGGTGGCGGCCTTCACCTCGTTCATCCAGCCGGAAAAATCCGCGGCTGTAACAAGACCCATATGGGATCTCGCGTGGTTGGCAATCTCGTTCAACACAGTTTGTGACGAACCGGCCTCAAGTATCGCCGCATTCTCCCGGTCTGCTCGCGCGAGGTTTGGATCCATGTGGAACATGAAGGCCGCCTTTGCCGGGATCTCGTCAAGGCGACTGATTGACGGAACGAACAGCGAGATTACGTGGAAGAACCAGACGAGCACCGCGTCACTGGCCTCTTCCTTTTCCGGCATTAGTCCGCCGAAGTAGTCCCAGCAGAGAGCGGTGAGTCGCGCCGGTGGCGCATGCTTGATGTAGTGCCGGTTCAACCAGTTCAATTTTTCAAAGTCGAAGATTGCGGGACTCGTCGTAACCCGCTCCAGTGTGAAGGCCTGTGTGAGCTGGTCAAGAGTGAATGTCTCGGTCTTTCCATCTTCGGCGCCCCACCCAAGCAGTGCCAGGTAGTTGATCAGCGCTTCCGGCAGGTAGCCCATCTCGCGAAAACTCGACATGGCCGTGGCGCCGTGTCGCTTTGAAAGGCGCTCGCGATCCGGGCCGAGAATCGTGGAGAGATGCGCGAATGTCGGCACCGTCCAACCAAAGGCCTCGTAGATCGCCACTTGCTTGGGCGTATTCGAGATGTGATCGTCGCCGCGAATTACATGCGTGATCCCCATCAGCGCATCGTCGATCGTTACTACGTAGTTGTAAACGGGAATACCCGGGCTGGCTCCAGCGGTGCCGCCCTGTGCCGAGCGGACCAGGATCGGATCGCCCACCGTTTCGGCAGCAAATTCCAGATCTCCACGCACGATGTCGTGGAAGCGTATAGGGTGATCCGGAAGCTTCAATCGCACCGCGTATGGTCTGCCCCTCAGCAGACTTTCCCTGGTCTCCTGCTTATTCAGATTGCGACATTTCCCGCTGTAGACGTTCGTCCGATTTTCCGCGATGGCGCGCCGGCGCTCCTCTTCCAGCTCCTCCGGCGTACAGAAGCAGCGGTACGCTTTGCCTTCCGCCAGCAATTGCGCCGTATGCGTGGAATAGATTTCCAGCCGCTTCGACTGACGATAGGGTCCGAATTCGCCCTTCTCCCCAGGATCATTCTCGTTCGGGCCCTCATCCCAACTCAGGCCAAGCCAGACAAGATCATCGATCAGTTGTTTCTCGAAGCTTGTTTTCGAACGCTCAAGGTCCGTGTCCTCGATGCGCACAATGAATTTGCCCCCTGTCCGCTTGGCGTACAGCCAGTTGAAAAGGGCCGTCCGCGCGTTGCCGACATGTAGCAGACCGGTAGGAGAAGGCGCAAAGCGCACGCGTACTGTTTCGCTCGCCATAACTCTCTCGATCATAATCCGCTATTTCACGGAAAGTCAGTGATTATAAAGACTCGTCCCGACAGGTATTACGAGAAGTGCTCCCACCCTCCTCGGCGCAAGGGGCGACGGCCTGAGGCGTCCACCAGCACGACTCTCGGTTGGCCAACGCGTCTCTTCACGATTCGTCCGATCCGGGTCACGACAATTCCGGCGATGCTGCGAGGAATGGCTGTGTTCGGTTTGGCGGTGAAGAGCAATTCGTAATCTTCGCCCCCGTGCAGCGCCTGCTCCAGCGTCGCTCCTGCGTAAATGGGCAACGCTTCGGCATCAATCTCCGCAGCGACGCCGGACTCCGTGCAAACATGGTCTAGGTCTGTCGAAAGGCCATCGCTCAAATCTATCGCTGCGGTGGCAGCCTGCCGACGGCGCAACCAAAGCCCCTGGGCAATCCGCGGCTGTGGCCAGAGGTGCGGCGCGAGAAGATCCTTCATCTTTTCCGAATTAGTCGAGACTGCCCGCCTTCGGCTTTGGCTCAATAGTTCCAAACCCGCCGCTGCCCCACCGAGAGCGCCAGTTACCCACACCGCATCCCCCGGTCGCGCGCCGGAACGCAACAGGGCTTTCCCACGCGGCACAGCGCCCAGCAAAACAATATCGGCGGCGGCCAGCGGCGATTCCGCCAGGTCACCCCCGGCGAGCGGCGTCTGGTATCGGTCGGCAAGAGCAAGGAAGCCATCCAAGAATCCGTCAATCCAAGGCCGGCGCCGCCCTTTCTGAGCGGCGAGTTCCTTCGGTAAGCCCAACGAAAGAAAAGTAGCTATCGGTCGAGCGCCCATGGCGGCTATGTCGCTAAGCCCCCGTGCGAGGGTACGGTGTCCCACTGCTTCCGGCGGGTGCCATTCGAGCCGAAAATGCCTTCCGGCGATTGATAAATCGGTAGTTACAGCAAGTTCTTCGCCGGCTTTCAGCCGCAAAATCGCGCAATCATCGCCGATTCCCAGGCGCAATCCTCCAACCGCCGAGTGGGTAACTCGGCTACGAATGCGGTCCAGCAGGGCCAATTCGCCCTTGTGGACCCTCGGAATCAACTCACTGTGCTTGCCCCGCATCCTATTGAGAATAGGGTAACCCGCTCAACAGTGCGGACCAGATCGTTACTTAAGGACGGGCTGGAGCAAGACCTAAATCGGATTTCCAGCCGGTTTTTCCGCCCCAATTTATTGACCCCGCGCGGGAGCGGCTGCTAGCCTTTAATGACGTTCAGTGAATAACGCTCCTGTAGGGGCGTGTACAAAGTCAGTGCGGGGCTCCCCCCAGCACCAGAGTTCTTTGATGGTTACTGGCTACGCGGCAAGTAGCACCTTGCAAATTTGTTGATGTGAAAGCAGGATCATGCTGCGAAAACGCTATTACATTCTTTTTGTTGCCAGAGATGAAGATGGTCGGGTCAGGAAGATTCCGCTTCCTCTGCACTATGTGTACGGATTTGTCGCTGCCGCGCTGGTAGGTGCCTTCACCATCGTCGGGCTGGCTGGCTCATACACACGCATGCTGCTCAAGACCGAGCGCTTTAACCAGGTCAGACAAGACAATCAGAACCTGCGCAAGGACTACAAGCAGCTTGCCCAGGTGGCACACGATCGCGATGTGCAGGTAGCCTCACTTGGAGCACTCGCTAGCGAAGTGACTGCCCTATACGGCTTGCGCCAGCACAAAGTAATCCCTGCCAAGGCCGCAGCTGCGCCAACTCCTGCAACGCTGGCAATCAAAGACAATGTCACTGCGCAGGACGTCAAGATGACATTCGAGCAGTTCAACGCGCTGCGAGACCAGGCAATGTCAGGCCGCATGACGCGCGCACTTGAAGGCGGCCTTGCCCCAGGCTTTGTAGGCGACTGGACGCAGTTTGCCGATGCTCCTTCAATCTGGCCTGTGGAAGGCCGCGTGGGATCAAGCTTCGGCCAGCGCGAAGACCCAATCAACGGCGAAGGCGCATTCCACCCCGGCATCGATATCGAGGCACCGTATGGAACCGTGGTGCGCGCTGCCGGCGATGGCGATGTGGACTCTGCGAATATGGGCGCGGGATATGGCCGACAGGTTGTGCTCGATCACGGCCACGATCTCCTTACGCTCTACGGACATCTCTCGGCAATCGCCGTTTTCCCCGGCCAGCACGTAACACGCGGACAAGTTATCGGCTATGTCGGTCAGTCCGGCCGCGCGACGGGTCCGCACCTGCACTACGAAGTGCGCATCCACAAGGTCCCGGTCAATCCGCATAAGTACCTTCGCACCACATTCGAGCAGGCCATCGGCAGCAACAACTCACCAAACGTCGCAAGCAAATAGTCGAATCCGTGTCTGACCTGAGAGCGGTTCCCAAATGGGAGCCGCTCTTCACGTTTATGCGCATCAGGACGACGGGTTGACACGGCAGTTATCCAGCTTGAAGTTGAACGTGCCGGTTCCCACGACATTCACGTTCAATCTCGACGGAATAGGGAAGTCGCCTATGGTCTGGTAGT
Source organism: uncultured Acidobacteriaceae bacterium (assembly GCA_963782775.1). Lineage (GTDB taxonomy): Bacteria > Acidobacteriota > Terriglobia > Terriglobales > Acidobacteriaceae > Telmatobacter. Next base: position 28,212 of record CAWALE010000008.1, on the reverse strand, counting down.
AGATCTCGACGTCCATCTCCTTGACCTCGGCGGCCGAGGCATTTGCCGGCCCAATGTGAGCGACAAAGCGGCTCACCAGCAGACCGTCATCGCTGGAATCGTACGAAGGCTTGAGATCGATCATCTTCCCTCCAGTGACGACTTTGAACTCCTTCAAAACGAGTTCGTTCGAGAAGACTTCCGTGACGACCGCATCGGGTTGCTTCATGAGCAAGATGAGACCTGATGAGGAATGACGAATCTCGATTCCCGTAGCATTTGGCGGTACAACAGAACCGTCGACAAACGGTGTCCAGAACTGCATGAAGCCAAGCAGCGTCTCTTCGATGCCCTTGTGCATCTCATCAAGCATTTCAGCGGATGCCTGGTCCAGCGGCTTGCTGGCGTTCGAAGGCTGAACCCATTCGAGAGCCGAGCTTCCGTTCATCCGAGCACGCAGATTGATCGCTACGCTCTTCAGCAGCAGCACGTCTGCGCTGCTTTCGGTCACTGTGCTTTGGGCCTGCGAGCTTTGAATCAATGTCATCCAGTCAGGATGGACGGTGCAATCAAACCCTGTCAGTCCCGTCGATTTGGTGGAGTAGTAGAGCTTGGCTGCACGCGCCAGCGTTGCGTCATCGTCACTCTTGTGCGAGCGAGGCTGGCTCTGCGCATCTCCCGCCTGTGATGAAGCAGGCGCGGAATCAGGCTGCTGCGCGCACAGGGAACCAGCTACTGACAAAGAAAATAGAAGTGCGGCGGCGCGAACAAGGGGTCGCATCAAGAAGACTCCACGTGCAAGGTTTCAGACATTGTGCGCGTTCGCGTTCTGCCGCGCAAGCATCAGCCGGACATAGTATCGTTACCTGTTGGATTTCAAAATATTCGCTCCGGAGATGAACTGTGTTCTTGCGATCTCGTCTGTTCCTTGCCTTGCTCATCGTCGCGTTACCTGCCCTTGCTCAAGACCGCGCTGCGGAAGTAAAGACGGCGTTTGCCCGTGCACAACATCTGCGTCACGGCATCAATGCTTCGGAGTGGTTCGCACAATCGAGCAATTACTCTGCCCAGCAAACCAACAGCTACACCGATGACTCCGACATCGCGCTGATGGCGCAGATTGGCTTCGATAACGTGCGGCTGAGCATCGATGCCGCACCGCTCACGCGAGGTTTCTTCGCGAAAGACGATTCGAATTTCATCGGCCGGCTCGATCATGCTGTGGATCAGATGATCGCGAAGGGAATGGCTGTACAGATCGATATCCACCCGGAGAGCGATTACAAGAAGCGCGTGAGCACTGCCGGCGACGGCGTAGATCGCTTCGTGATGCTCTGGCGCAAGCTGGCCGCGCACTATGCCGATCGCAATCCCGACTTGATCTTTTACGAGATCATGAACGAGCCCGAAGAGCGCGATCCGTATCGCTGGGCCGGCGTGCAAGCGCGGGCTGCGGCCGCCATTCGCGAAGTTGCTCCGAAAAACACCATCATCGCCACCGGCCCAAACTGGTCATCGATCGTTGATCTGCTTACACAGCATCCGCTGCCCGACGGCAACGTAATCTATACCTTCCATTTTTACGAGCCGCACGAGTTTACGCACCAGGGCGCAGGCTGGGGCGGCACGTGGTGGATCTACACACACGACATACCGTACCCGGCGACGGAAGACAGCATGGCGAAGTCGCTCGCCGAAGTTCCTGACGCCGGCAAATCGCTACGCGCTCGAGCACTACTGGCTCGACCACTGGGATGCGCATCGCATCCGCTTGCAGATGGATGCCGCCGCCGCATGGGGCAAGGAAAACAATGTTCCGCTGATCTGCAACGAATTCGGCGTGTATCGGCGGGTGACGCCGGAGGCATCGCGCATGCAGTGGATCCGCGATGTGCGCACCGCGCTCGAAGCTGACAACATCGGCTGGACGATGTGGGACTACCGCGGCGGATTCGGTGTGGTGTGGAAAGAAGACGGCCAGCCTGCGAAAGTCGATCCGGCCGTGGTAGAAGCGCTTGGATTGAAGAAGTAGCGCGGACTCAGCGCGGTGTTGCGTTCCCACCCACCGGCAATTTTGTCGAATAGGTGGGAACGCACTTAATGAAGAGCAAAGACGAACTGTTACTTGCCGACGTAGATGACGTGCCAGATTGAGCGGGTGCCGTCGTCAGAGACAAAGAGGGATCCATCCTTGGCCTCGGCGATGCCCACCGGTCGTCCCCAAACCTGTCCGTTGCCAACCGTGAATCCGGTGAGAAAGTCTTCATATTCTCCCGTGGCGTGTCCGTTCTTCATCGGCAGCCGGATCACTTCGTAGCCCGAGCGCTGTGCGCGATTCCATGAGCCGTGTTCACAGGCGAAACCGTCGCCTTTGAATTCAGCAGGGAACTGCGAGCCCTGGTAGAACATCATTTCGAGCGATGCGAAGTGCGGATTCACGATGATATCGGGCGTGATGACCTTTGAGCCCAACTCAGGGTGCTTACCCACGTGGCGCGGATCTTGGTGCCCGCCCATGTACCACCATGGCCAGCCGTAGAATCCCCCTTCCTGTACATGAGTCACATAGTCGGGAACGAGATTATTGCCGAGCCCATCGCGCTCGTTGGTTGAGCACCACAGTTCGCCGGTAATCGGATTGATCGCTTCTCCCACACAGTTGCGGATTCCCCATGCATACACCTTCACGAACTTACCTTCGGGCGTGAACTGAAGAACATCGGCACGGTGGTATTCCTCGGGATGCGTGTCGCTGTCGTCGACGTTGGAGTGGGAGCCGACCGACGCAAACAGCTTGCTGCCATCTTTCGAGAAGACCAGATCGCGAGTCCAGTGGCCGCCGCCGCGAAGGCGCCCTCCACCGGGCAACTCGGCCAGGTCCTCCGCAGCACCGCGGGCTTTCAGATCCCCGCTTTCATAGGGGAAGCGGACAATGCCATCTGTGTCGCCGATGTACACGTACTTAGGGTTCGGTCCCAAGGGATAGAACGCAATTCCGAAAGGCTGATGCAAGCCTTCTGCAAAAGTGGAGGCCTGTTGTGGCTTGCCATCTGCAGTAACTCCGCGAAAGACCTTGATCTTGCCCGTTTCGCTTTCGGCCAGAAAGAGGTCGCCGTTGGGCGCGACCCGCAGGAGGCGGGGATTATCGAGACCTGTGGCGTAGAGCTCCACTTTGAAGCCTTTTGGCGCAATGGGCCAAGCGTTGGCTGGACGTGCAACCATGCTGGGGCCGTTGTCGACGGATTCGTCAGGGGCTGGCGCTGGCAGGTCGCCAACGGTGACGTGGCGGCGGATGCCAGGCGACTCGTGGGCGGCGTCAGTGAAGGCGGCCTGGCCCGTCAAGACGCTTCCCGATGAAGACTGTGGAATTGGAAAAGCCTTCTTGCCGGCTGCTACTGCGATTGATATCAGGCAGAAGATGGCGCAAATCAGAGCTTGCGTTCTGAGGAAGCGAGTCATGGAACCTCTCTCGGGAGCTTCGAATTGGAGCGAACAAGTGCCTGCTGAACAAGATGCGGGATCAGAGGGCCCGGAGTCCACAAAATTTGGAAGGAGATACCGGAAGGCAAATAGAAAAGGCCGTCGATCTTAGTTTCCACCCCAACCCAGGAGGAGGGAAGCTACCGGCGGCCTCTCATCACAATACTCTAGTGCGGACGCAGTATGGAAAACAGCGTCACTTACTTCGATGCGTCCTGCGGTGTCGGGGTTGCCGGTGCTGTCAGGGAATTTTCACTATTCGTAATCTGTTTGAAAAACGCCGGGGAAAGCGTGGCGGTTCCGATTACGCGGTTGCGTTTCTGGCTGACTTCGGCGGTTTTCAACAATTCGCGGAGCGCATTGTTCTCTCCATTGTCGGCTAGCTCAGTAGTGACGCCACGTGCCAGGGTCACAATGGTGGCTAACGAGGCTGCCTGACTGGCGGCTTTGTCTTCATCAGGCGCGATCTCTTCCACCCGAAGACGAACCGAATTGGCGAGCGGAAGACCGGGTGTGATGCTGGCGATGATTGTGGAGTCTGCCTGCAGCGGAAGGGAAAGGCCAAGAACCTTGATGGCGCCACTCTCTGAGAAGGGGAGTCCGATCTGGCCGATTCCCCATGCGGCGGAGAGTAACGGCACATCATGAAAATGTTGAGAGAGCAGCGTAGATCCGGCGAATGGCAGAGCGGCCGTACGATGGCGGTCAACAATCGAATGGATCTGCTCGGCCGTAGGCGTGTTGGAGACTGCGATCATGTCATAGCCGACCTGGACGACGCGCACGGTGCGATTTTCAGAGGGAACGCTATAAATGGTGTGCCCGGCGTAGATTTCCCGACCGGTAGCGTTGGCGTCAAGCCAGGTTTTCAGGCGCTTGCCGGTCAATTTGCCGGTGAGCACCATCGAATAGGCGACCGGACCGTTGGGACCGTCCGGATCGGGCATGCGATGCAGGGCAACGGCGACAGAGTCGAGGTCGCGTTCCCAGTCGATGCCGGTCGCGTCGACAAACTGCTGGTATTCGGGGACGCGCTGGGGCGGCTTCAGATCCTTGCGGAAAAATACCCTCACCGGCTTGAGGTTGAAGTAGACGATACCGTCAGACTCGGGCAACAGGCGTGCAGCCTCGGGCGGCGCCTTGGAACGCAGAAATACCGCAACAGCCAGCAATACCACCACTCCGGCGACAACCAACAGCGTTCTGCGCGTGCGCTTGTGCATGAACAGGGGATCCCGCAACCGGTCTCCACGTACAGGATATCGGACTGGGGTTGCGAACCGCCTCCGTCCAAGTGCCATCCAGTTCGGGAATGTCGGAAGAAGCCGCGATCTAGTGTGCGATGGCGAAACTATAGATTTTGCTGGCGGTCGGAATCGTGCTGCCGACTTGGGCGTCAGAGGGAGGCAGGAAGCCATACTCGCCCCTCTCCATATCTTCGCCGAACTCGATCAGGTACACCCGTGGCGCAATCTTCTTGGCGGTGAATTCCATCACATCGCGCAAAGCGCCCCCGGCATCGTGCACAATTCCGCCGTTTGCCGCACGAAACTCACGACTGTCGGCGTTCACGTGGAGATGCAGCAGCTGGTACTCGCCTGGAACCCGGCCCTCAGGTACGTAAAGGATGAAAGAAGCCGGTGTCTTGAGGTTGAGAGAACCGCGGTTGCCGCCAACGATGCCCTCATCTCGCCCTTCAGCACACCCGCACTGGCGTAATGTTTGAGTGCGCCGCCAGCTTTGAAGTTGACGACCTCGGCCGCGGGACTTCCTGCCACGTGCGGCCGTCTTTGTCGAGGTAGTAGACGCCGATGCTATCCACACCCGCTGGCAGTGCGCCCGGTGCGAGGGCGACGGCATTGGATGGGCTGCCGGCTTGGGCCTGATTCACAGGTGCGGATGTTGCTGCCGAAACGCCGGAAGCTCTCACGACAATCGCGGCGATTTCCTTATCGGTGGCACCCGCCTTCTTCAGCGCGATCAGGCCATTCGCCGAAGTGCGATTTCCCCGGTGACGGGTTGATTGTGGTGACGATGAGGTCTTCAGAGAGACCGGCCTTCACCAGCTTTACAACCGCCGCATTATCCAGTGCCTCCTGGGCAAACAGAACCGGGCACAGCAACAGAAGAACGGCAGTGATAATTCCGTTACGCATAAAACCACCTCGTCGATACACGACGCAAATCAATTGGGAAGTCAATCGAAATCATCCCGCGACAGGGTAGCCCGGAGCAAGAGATACATCCGGTAACGTGACGAGTGGTGTATGCGGAGCAAACAACGGCGCAGCCGAGGCTGCGCCATTGGAGAATTGCCAAAGTTAGTTCTTAACGGTCATGGCATCTGAATCGACGGCTTTCTTTCCAGTGACACCTTCAAGTCCGGCAAGCAGCCCACGGTAGTCGTTCTTATCCGCTTGAAAAGCAAATCCACCCTTTTTGCCACCGTCATCCCAAGTGAGACCGATGAAATGCTTTTTGGATTTGGACAATGCCAGCAGAGCTCCAATTCCAAAAGTGACAACGGCGACGCCGATCGCCGCGCCTACCCTACGGTGGACATCTTGTCCATAACTGATCTCAGTTATGGCAGAAGCGGGAACAATCACGACTTCCGTCTTGTCTTTCATCACCCGTATATTGCTTCCATGGAGTGCAGACCATCCCCCGTCCCGGCTTTGGCATTTTCAATGGAACCCCCGTCATATGCGATCTTGTAGCCGGTATCGCAGGCTTAGGGCGCTAATCGGAAAAAGTAGGCACATAATTATTACAAAGCTTTCCTCATCGTTTTCTCCGGCACGGAATATATCAGTTAGAAGAAAGTCAGTATGATATTTGAATCCGCCGGGGTACAACTTTTGTTGTTTTTGGATCAAGCCAAAGACGCCGCGGATTTCGGCATGCGGGAGCGTAACACGAACAGGACGACTCTAGTGGTTCGAATTATTGCGTAATCGACTTCACCCGATCGCAGACCTTGAATCCGAGCCGGAAACAGATGTGCAGACTGCCGAGGCGTCATCGACATCGGTGGCCTTCACCGTTCCCACAGATGTGGAGAGCCGGCGGATTACAGCACCTGTTGCCGGATCTTTGATCTCCTTGGTGACACGGACGACTTCGAGCTGATCGCCCACCTTCACTCCGGCTTTGCCTCCAACGTTCAGTACAATCGTGTTACCTTCCGCCGCAACCAGTCCTTCGACGACGATGGTCCGCACTCCCACTTTTCGGGGCGTCGGCGACGAGGTTGGTTGTCAGTTGGTCCACGGCCGCCTTGGTGGCTTCTCCGATAATGGTCTGCTGAAAATTGCTCGAACCGAAATCGGCATGGCCGGCGCCAAATCCGTTCCAGTTGCCTCCTCCGCCAAGCATTGAGGTGCTTGAGCGGCTCGACTGACCCGTGCCATCTGCAACAGCCGTGATTTACTCACCGGTATCGATGTTGATGATCCGGGCAGTGATTGCCACGTTGGCCTTGGAGTTGGAGTGGCCGAACCCGCCTATGCCGACGAACCATCGCCGCCTCCGCCGAGGTTGGTCTTCTTCGTCTCGTTGCCAAACTCGGTAATGCTCCCTTCAATGATGGCGTCCACACCCAGCAGTTTGCCGATTTTGGCAGCGCTGCTGGGATCTGCACGACTGGAATTTGAGAAGTTCTGCTCGGCGAGAATTTTATCCAGAGCTTTTCGCTCGATGACCGAATAAGAGCCATCTTTCACAAGTCCTGTCACGAGCAGGTCAACAATCCCTGCCCACATCCACATTGGTGCCAAACATCGCGGACGACGCAGTTTGTACCGTGCCGTAATCGAAGTCCAGTACGGCGATGCGAGGTCTGCGGATCGGGGCGGTCTGCGCACTGGAAGGAAGGCGAGAACCCCAGACAGGAGGGCAAGTCCGGTCAATGATGCCGGGAGCATCCGTAGCAGTTTCATAGGGCTTCCTTGAGAGAATGTAGCCTAGCGTAAGCAGATTCCCGCGAGCGAAGTGGGATGTCAAGCCAAATCGTGGAGTAAACGTGCGCGTTTGTTGGCGTTCTGGCCGGTTTGCTCCCCTCTTTCCTGTGTGCTAACCTTAGAAACTGTGCCGTGTTATGCGCGGAGCCGGAGTGTGTCCGCGGATTTTCCGGTATTCCCGGCAATGTCTTTGGGGTGGTCGGGCTGGCGTAGCTCAGCTGGTAGAGCATCTGATTTGTAATCAGAGGGTCGGGGGTTCAAATCCCTTCGCCAGCTCCAGACTTTTACCGTCCGCAGAACGGTCGGTAGCAGCGGATTTTATGGCTCTGGCTGGCTTCGGACCGCCGGGCCTGCCCTCGCGGTTATCCCATCCTGGTTCGCATGCTCGCGAAGAGTTTCGCGGGGATCTGGCTTTCCGGTTACGGTGAAGGCTGGAAGTGCGGAGTCACCGTCAGGGCTTGCCAATGCGCTTCCGGCGGGACGTGTTGCAGGGGTTGTGCACAGGTGGCCGAGCGGTTAATGGCAGCAGACTGTAAATCTGCCGCTCCTTGCGAGCTACGGAGGTTCGAATCCTCCCCTGTGCACCATAGATTTGAGGGGAAATGCGGTGAAGTTCCTGGCGGGTAGAGTTGTACGTGGGTGGCGACGTGCTCTCGAAGGGCTGGCACTTTCGGCCTGGGAGACAATGGATCGGCAAGTCTTGGCTGGCGCTGGTTCTGTACGCGATTTGGCTGCGCTCGTTGGTTCACCCTGGATCGGCAAGGATTCCGGTTCGGGGGAAGCCGGTGGAACTGCAGGCTGATTCCGCTGGTCATTATTGGCGGATGGCTTTGAGAAGGTTGCTGCAGCGCATGTCGGCAGAGACTGCATTGGTAGCGTGCAGCAGCGATTCGAGTCAGCCGATAGTCCGCGAAGAGCGAGGCGTTAGGGGCTTCCAGCTAGTAGTTTTTGCAGGGCTGATGTAGCTCAGTTGGTAGAGCACTCCCTTGGTAAGGGAGAGGTCACCAGTTCAATCCTGGTCATCAGCTCCAGAATTAGTTCTAGCGAGCAGTTGCAACTTCAGTTAATCGGCTGGGAATCAGAATTCGGCGTTCCACTTGTGAGGCTGAGCTGAAGCTAGAGCTAGAAGCTGTTTTAGGCGGGAGTAACTCAGTGGTAGAGTCACAGCCTTCCAAGCTGTTGGTCGCGGGTTCGAGTCCCGTCTCCCGCTCCAGATTAATTGAGCAGGTAGAGATCGGTCAGAAGCAGGAAACGATGTTTGAGCAGGCAGGCATTGCGGTTCAGGATCAGCAGCGATACGCGGAGCTTCATGCGTGCTCGATGCGCGCGTTCGACGCGCGGGACGTGGAGGTTTTCCTGAATCCGGGTGCATCGCGCTTCAAGTCTGCGGATCCGGGATTTCGAGAGCGCGTCTTTCGAGCCGGGGCTTGTCTGGGCAAGGAAGCGGTCGCAGCTTGTATCAAGTGCGCTGCCGGTTTCGGATCAGGGACAGACGCGCGAGCGCTATCTGGGCTGGTGGAAGCAGTCGGCCGCGAAGAATCTGCGGCAGAGGTATTAGAAGGCGTTACGCGTAGTTACGGTGGAGTGGCAAGAAGCAGCGCTAGTTGCAACCGGTTTTTAGTTTGAATGGGTTTGGAGCGTCGAAGCATCGGCGTGGTTTGCCGTCGATCAGCACGCATGAAGTTAATAAGCTGACGGCGGAAGCGGCGTATAAGCGCTCCTGAATAAATCAGGAAGAGACAGCGAGTATGGCGAAGGAAAAATTTGATCGTTCGAAGCCGCATGTGAATGTGGGCACGATTGGGCACATTGATCACGGCAAGACGACGTTGACGGCGGCGATCACGAAGGTGTTGCGAAGCACAACCCGAAGAACACGTTCCGTTCGTTTGATTCGATTGACAACGCCCCGGAAGAGCGCGAGCGCGGCATCACGATTGCGACGGCGCACGTGGAGTACGAGACGGCGAACCGTCACTATGCGCACGTGGATTGCCCGGGCCACGCCGATTACATCAAGAACATGATCACCGGCGCAGCGCAGATGGACGGCGCGATTCTGGTGGTTGCGGCGACCGACGGCCCGATGCCGCAGACCAAGGAGCACGTGCTCCTGGCCCGCCAGGTAGGCGTGCCCTGCATCGTGGTGTTTCTGAACAAGTGCGATGCGGTTGAAGATCCGGAACTGATCGACCTGGTGGAGATGGAAGTTCGGGAGCTGCTGTCGAAGTACCAGTTCCCGGGCGACGATGTGCCGGTGATTCGCGGATCGGCACTGGGCGCATTGAACGGCGAAGCGCAGTGGGAAGCCAAGATCGACGAGCTGATGGAAGCGGTGGACAAGTATGTTCCGCAGCCGGAGCGCGCGATTGATCTGCCCTTCCTGATGCCGATCGAAGACATCTTCTCGATCTCGGGCCGCGGCACGGTGGTGACGGGCCGGATCGAGCGCGGCAAGGTGAAGGTGGGCGAGGATGTCGAGATTGTGGGCTTCCGCGAGACCCGCAAGTCGGTTGTGCACGGGCGTTGAAATGTTCAAGAAGCAGCTGGACGAAGGCCTGGCGGGCGACAATGCCGGCATCCTTCTGCGCGGCATTGCCGAAGGAAGACGTGGAGCGCGGCATGGTTCTGGCGAAGCCGGGATCGATCACGCCTCACACCAAGTTCAAGGGCACGGTGTACGTGCTGTCGAAGGAAGAAGGTGGCCGTCATACGCCGTTCTTCAAGGGCTATCGTCCGCAGTTCTACTTCCGCACGACGGACGTGACGGGACTGGCGAAGTTCCGGAAGGCACGGAGATGGTGATGCCGGGCGATAACGTGGAGCTGGTGATCGAACTGCATTACACCGGTCGCGATGGAAAAGGGTCTGCGGTTTGCCATCCGCGAAGGCGGACGCACCGTAGGCGCCGGAACGATCCGGAAATTGTTAAGTAAGAGTTCAAAGTTCGTATTTCAAGTTTCAGTAGAAGAACGTCGAACGCACGGCAGCGCGAAGAACTTTCGAAGCTTAGAACTGCGAACTGAGAACTGGAGAGTTTGAAATGCGGGAAATTGTGACATTGCAGTGCGCTGTGTGCAAGGAGCGGAACTACTCGACGACGAAAAACAAGAAGACGACCACTGGCCGTCTCGAGTTCAACAAGTTTTGTAACCGCTGCCGCAAGCATCAGCCGCACAAGGAAACGAAGTAAGCAGACTCTCCGGAAGTTCACAGCTCGTCAGTTCAAGTCGAGACAGCGGTTTGAGACTGTGAACTCAGAAGCAAGTAACAACGAACTGCTTCTAGGGGCGTAAGCTCAACGGCTAAACTGTCGGTCTCCAAAACCGAACTTGGGGGTTCGAATCCCTCCGCCCCTGCCAGATTTGTAGGTTGCACCCGGCATAGACCCTGGGGGCAGAGGATTGGAAGTATGGCAACAGAATCAGCAATCGAAAAAGGGCGACGACCATTCCGCCAAACGGCAGGAGCAGAACGCTCAGTCGAATTTCTCCGGCGGCGCGATGAGCACGTGGAGTAACTTCACCAGCTTTCTGAGCGACGTGCGCGCAGAAATGAAGAAGGTGGTCACGCCCACGCGGAAGGAAGTCCAGGCCACGACTTCGGTCGTGATCATCACAGTGTTCATCTTTGGATTCTTCTTCTGGGTAACAGACAGCATCTTCAGCAGGGCCCTTCAGGCGGTACTCCAGAAGCTAGGCGCACAATAATGGCGCAGCCGCGAATCGAGACAAAGATGGCAGAAGAACTTGAAAAACCGGCCGAAGTGACACCGCAACCCGAGCGTAACCCGCTCTTCAAGTGGTATATCCTCCACGCCTACTCGGGATTTGAGCGCAAGGTGCGCGAGTCGATCGAGAGCCGCGTTGCAAGCTTTCGGGCTTAAGGATAAGAGTGGGTCGCGTCATGATCCCCACCGAGCCCGTGACCGAGATCATCAACGGCAAAAAGCGGACCGTGGAACGCGTCTTCCTGCCTGGCTACGTGCTGGTCGAGATGGATCTCGACAACAACCTCTGGCATGTTTTGAAAGACACGCCCAAGGTGACGGGCTTTCTGGGCACGGGCGACAAGCCTGTGGCTCTCTCTGAGGAAGAAGTGAGTTCCATCCTCTTCCGCTCTGAGACGGCGAAAGAAAAGCCGCGGATGAAGATCAAGTTTGAAAAGAACGAGCAGGTCCGTATCACCGATGGACCCTTTGCCAACTTCAATGGCGTGGTGGATGAGATCAACGAAGATCGCGAGACGATGAAGGTCATGGTGACCATCTTCGGACGCTCGACACCGGTTGAACTGGAGTTCGGCAAAGTCGAAAAGATTGAGTAGCTGCAGCTTTTAGCTATTAGCTTTTAGCTTCTAGCCGTTCGTGCCTAGCAGAGACCGGTTAAAAGGGAACGCTAAAATTGCAGCACCAAAATTCGTAATAAGAACCAATCAGCTAAGAGCTAACAGCTAGGAGCTCATAGCTGGTTCCGAAGGAACCTAAATGGCACCTCCGAAGAAAATTACCGCACTAGGTCAAGCTGCAGATCGAAGCAGGCAAGGCCACACCCGCGCCGCCGGTCGGTCCCGCACTCGGTCAGGCACAGGTCAACATCATGGAGTTCTGCAAGCAGTTCAACGCGCGCACGCAGAACAAGGAGATGGCCGGGCTGATCATTCCGGTCGTCATTTCCGTCTACGCCGATCGCAGTTTCACCTTCATCACCAAGACGCCACCCGCGGCTGTGCTGCTTAAGAAGGCAGCCGGCATCGCCAAAGGCGCAGGCACGCCCAATAAAGACAAGGTTGGCAAGGTGACTGAAAAGCAGGTGCGCGAGATCGCCACGCAGAAGATGCCCGACTTGAACGCTGCCTCGGTCGATGCAGCCATCAAGAGCATCAAGGGCACCGCTCGCTCTATGGGCATTGAAGTCGTAGGGTAAGTCCGGACTGGCTTACTTTGCCGTAAATGGAAAGGCCCTCCCGATCGGGAGGGCCTTTCTGCGTTAGCAATGATAATTGCTGCGCGTGGTGTCGTGGTCCGGCGGCTATTTCGGCGGAGCGGGGGTGAAGATCTCGCGCCGGGCCGGTTCGGGCTTCGGTTTGGGTTTCGGCGCCTTCTTGGCTTCTTTTCTACCTTTGTCTTTGCTTCCCATAGCTGAAAGTGTGACACAAAACGCCATTCCGGGAAAAGCCAAAACTGACAGATCGGCCTCTCCTGTGCCAACCCGGAAAACGCTCCAGGCCCGGACAGCTAGAGGCCGCTCGAACCTATTTCATTGCCCCTTCTTTTCTTCCGGCGCGGCGGCCTTCCGCTCAAGGTGGTCGTGGTTGAGAATCGCGTTAAAAACCAGCGCATAGTCGCCGATGGTTTCGCCGCGATATATGGGGTTGTTGCCAAACAGCAGGACGCTGCCCTGGCCAAGGTGCGCATTCACCACCACAGCGCGTTCGGCGATGGAGGTGGCTTTGTCGAGCAGGCCATCGAGCAGCAGGCTCTTGCTGTCAGTGAAACGCAGTATCACTTCGGGACGCATCTGCTCCGGAATCACGGAGAAGTTATTCCGCACTTGCTCTTCATTGAGCTTCTTCGCCTCCCAGGGCTGTGTCTTCTCCAACGCCTCGGCTCCGACAGCTTTACGTCCCAGTGGTTCGTCATTGTCTTCCAGGCTGCCGCGCCCGGTCGGGCGTTCAGAGTAGGGATCCATCAGCGTGCGTCCGCTAGCCCGGCCAAGCGTGTTGCTGATGTTGAAGGCCATTCCGTTGGCGCTGATCACAGGCAGGTTTGTCCCGAAACCGGCTGCGATGGGACTCTCCTTGGCGACAAAAACAGTATTGAGCACAGAGCCAACAACACGCACATCGCCGCGCGGTACGACGCTGACACCGGGAGCAAGGCCGGTGTCGATTGCGAACTGTGCGGTGTCTTCGCAAGTGATGAGAAGGCCGCCCTGCTCGACGAATTTTCTGAGATGTTCGAGACCGTCGTAACCGAGGCCCGGGCGGATGTCATCAGTAGAGTCAATGCGGCCGAGGTTTGGCGTGATGTCCGACTTCTTCCACGGCATGGCGTTGTTCCACTTGGGCAGTCCATTGATGATATCGAGGGATGATGAGCGGCCAACGGGCGCAAAAATGATGACGTCGTACTTCGACCGCAGATCATCCTGCTTGGCGACCGCTTGCGTGCTCATGTAGTCAAAGGGGATGCCGGCATTGTCGAACGCGTAGCGCCACCAGCCTTCTGTCTGCGTAGCGAGCCACGTGTGCATGAAGGCGATGCGCGGAGCCGCAACATCGTGCAAAGGCACAGACGGAGCTGCGCCAATATGCGTTCCGTCAAGCGCGAGATCGTGCAGCGTTCCCGAAATTTTCTCGTCGGCTCCGCTTATGACGAGTGAACCGGCGGCGAAGTGTTTGCCGTCAACGTCGAAGGGCTTCTCTGCAGCCTGAATTTTGGCTCCCTTGAGTTTGTAGATAAGCGAAAGCAGCGAAACCTGCCCGGTATTGTTCACGGCGATGAGCGAACCCGTGCCATCGAGCTTGCCTGCAAGCGCCGCCAGATCGTCGACCGGCTTCATGTTCGCCTTCAGGATGGAAGTATCCGTCAAGCGCACCACCTTCACGTTGAAGAGGTGCGGAAACGACCAACCAGTGTCGTCATAGGGATGCTTCTGTGGATCGTCGGGAGCCCAGAACTGGCGATCGAGCAGGGCATCGGCACTGCGCGAATAAGGCTGATCCATGCGGATAACAATGCTGCCCGCGGGGAATTTTTCCTGCTTCGGCTTGTCGCCGCGTTTCTCTCCCGCGACATCCGCCGTGGTCTCATCGGAGAGTTGTTGAATCTCAACGTGTTGCCGCTTGAGAACTTTCAACAGCTCAACTTCGCGATTCGTTGCTGTGGCGTCGGGCGGAATCACATACGCTGCCGGACCTTCGAGGCTCGGCTTCTGAATCGATCGCTTGCTCTTGATGTAGTAGTTCTCCAGGAAGTGATGCGAGTGCTGCGCGAAGTAGGAGATGGTAGAGAGCAGTGCGCTCTGTTCGTAGTTATTGTTATTTCGCTGCGACCAGGTGACGATAGGAAGCGGCGGATTCTGACGGTACCATGTTCGCGAGTAGTCCTCGGGCGTGAGAATGCGTTTCTCGGTATCGGCGCCACCGTTGCCGAATGTTTCGTACAGGCGGCTAATGCCGTTGTGCATGGCGGCGAGGAACATTAGGTAACCCGGGCTCCATGTATCAAAGTCGCCATGTGTGAAGACGCCGGGCATGCCAAAGTTCTGCATCTGCGCGACGTTGTTCCAGCCAAGCTCCGCCCATTCGTCCGCAAGCAGCGGATCGACCCATGCGTTGTATGGACCGTCGCCCACGGTGTTGTCGTAGAGAAAGGGGACTGACTCATGAAGATCGTGCAGCACCTGCGCGTGCCAGTCGATGTAGGTGTCGAGCACGTTGCGCGTCAGGTCGAGAGTCATTCCCATGGCGTCGCGGTTGTTGTCGTGTGCAACGTAGTGGCCCCAGTAAAGAAGGCGAGGCCACTGCTGATTGGGATGGGCCTTGTGCCAGCGATAGATATCGACCATGCGATCGCGGCCGTCGGATGAATGACTGGTGTATGAGTAGAAGACGGTTGGAGCAGGGTAGGCAAGGCCATGGCCGTGGCAGCACGCAGCACGTGGCGGAAGGATCAATGCTGCCACGACGGCATCATCCAGGGGGCCGAGGACCGGGATGAACTCCGGGATCAGATCCAGCGGCGAGGCCACCGACGCCGCGCCGAAGGCCAGGAGCACTTGCACCGTGATGCACCGAGGATCGCGGATCAGCCCCTTGAACAGCCGAAGCAGGTTCGGCAGCAGTGCTGCCACCTCTGGCGGCCGTCCGGCGTCCCGCGAGGTAGAGCGCGCTCATGGCCACGAGGTAGACGGCCGCGGCCACCGCGAGTCCGATCAGCAGGGTCGCACCCAACCTCGACCCCCTTCATCCTTCGCCAGGCCTGCCCAACCGGGGTCAGCGCGCGAGATGCCAGAGCGCGGCGACGAGCGGCGAGGACAGGGCGGAGGCTGACTGCGACGACGACGCCGAGGCGCGCACCGCCCCGCGCCACCGTCCGCCACGACCTCTCCGGGACCGCCGGCCCAGGCTCCCGGTCGTGGTCACGGTTCGTGATGCAGGGGCCAGTTGCGCCTTCGTCCTCATGCCTCACCTCCGTAGGAGAACACCTGCTCCGTGAACCCCTCCTCAGCCTCTGCTCGCACTCTTTGAGCCGCCGGTCTGCTTCCTCCTGGAGCGGGGCCACGAACATGTCCGCGTCGACGCAGGTCGCGGTGCCACCGGCGGAGCCGCTCCAGGTTCGGCTTCCTTGTCGAATTGGCTGCCGTGACTCTTCTTGATCTGGATCTCCTTGTTGATCTCCTCGTCAACCTGCGCACTCGCGAGGAACTCCCTCCACTCCTGCTCCCGCTGGTGCTGTAGACCTCTTCCAACCGAGCCTGCATCCCAACGCCCCTGGGCGTCGCATCGAAGACGAGAGCCTCACCTCCGGCGGCCTCGATGAGCCCGACAACCTTGGAGACCACGTCGAGGAAATCGCGGCGGGCGGGCAGCGCCCAGGTCGCCTGCTGGAGGGAAACGGCTCCGACCTGGTGAAGCTCCGCCATGCGGCAACCCGGCGTCGGGAGGGTTTCGTGGAAGCCGGGGAGGCGTCAGCCAGAGGATCGAGTCCACACCTGCTCCGAAACGCTCGGTCACCCACGGTATCAGGCGTTACAATCGGTGCTTGCTCGGGCCTGATGTCCACGGGTTGCGGCGTTTCGATCTCGATCGGCTTCGTCGGTTGCAGAACTTCTTTACCATCGATGAGATAGACCGGACGAAGACGCTGCGTTCCTCGACGAAGTGACGGGTTCGGGCCTCGTGATCCTCGGCGAGCTCGATGAAGCAACGGCGGAGCTTGGCGATGAAATCACGGCACGGATACCGACGGATCGCGCGCCGCGGCCGTTGAACCGTTCGCTACCATGAAGTCTTGCCAGGGCGCACCGAACCGACCAGCTTCGATCACGCCGTCGACTTCTACGACGAGACGCGCAGCCTATCGCCGTGCGCGTTGCGTGTGACGACAGATCTTCTCGCCCATCAGTTGCGAGGGTGCGACCGCGTTCTGGAGATCGGTGTCGGACCGGTCTGCTCGCGCTCCCGGACTGCCGCGCGAGGTTTCCATGTCGATGGGATCGATCTCTGGCAGCCGACGATCGGACGGCTTCGTCAGAAGCGATCCGATGATCGGGTCGGTCCCGCCCTCGCCGACGCGGCGCGGATGCCCTTCAGGAGGTCGGCGTTCGATGGCGCCACCTGCGCCACGTGTCGCATCTCATCCCCACTGGAATGCCGGCTCGACGAGGTCGTGCGGCTCGTTCGCGCTGGCGGTCGATCCTGGCGAGCATCACCGACTACGGGTCTGTACGCAGAGGTGCAGGAGCAATTCCTACGAGAGGCGGGAGGCTTGCCCTGGCCGTCGGCTTGTCGCCCATCATCCGGATCGTTCGTGACGCGATGACTACGTTCGGTGCCCGAGCCCGATGGCTGCCCCGGTCCGTGGACGGAGGAGCCTTGTCCCTGATCGATTCCTCCATCACATCGAACGCGGCCACTACACGTGGACCTGGCAAGCTGCTGAACGGGAACTCACCCACGCCGCCCATCGGCTCCGCGCCTGGCTCCACCGCAGGTTCGGTGACCTGGATCGCCCGTCGAGCCTGAGTACTTCGTCGAATGGTGGCGTTTCGATCTCCCGTACCGCCGCTCGCGTCAGTTGGGCGATCGGACCGATCCGAGACCGACCCTCGCGGTGTCCTTCCGGAGGACCCGCCTCTGGACCAAGGACCTTCGGACTAGGGAACGCGACACACTCCGTCGCCCGAGAGCAACGACCGCAGGCCGCTTCACGCGGCCCTGGCTGCTCCCTACCGTGCTCGCATGGACGAAACCACACGAGAAGATCGTGGTCGTCGATGCTCCGCGCCCCACTGCCCGACCGTCCTTTCCATCTACAACTCCGATCACCTGTGCTTCACGCACGCCGACATCAGGACGCGTGCTCGCTTCGAGCGCAGGGAGTCAAGGTCTGGGTCGATGGCCTGAGCACTTCCTCTGATGTCATCGGGGTTCGTCTCCTCAAACCTGTGGGTGCCGGTGCGTCATGACAGCCTGGAGCCCCACATCGCCCCGACGGCCGGAATCGTCTGAGCGCGTGTGCGCGCCCGGCGCGAGGACGTATTGGGTCATCACCGTCAAGGACCCCGGCGACCGCGAGGCGGAAATCTTCCGGTACGAGCGCCGGTTCGAGTTCGACGATCTCGAGGAGGCGTACCGGTGCGCACAGGGTGCAGATCAGGCTGGGTTGAGATTCGCGGTCGCGAAGGTCTTTGCCACGAGAGACAGGCTTTCGTCGACCATGACTGGATAGCCGGTGGCCGCCATCCGCTGAGAGGTTCAACTTGACTGCACGCGGTGCCGATATCGATATGGCAAAGCAATAAGGTGACGGGCTTCCCTCCCGTTTGCCCGCACCGGGAAGCTGGTGATCAAAGGCCCCCGCCCAGCAGGCCGGGGGCCTTTGGTCTGTCTGATCCAGCGATTGCCGCGCGGCGACCGAGCACGAGGCGTCGGTGATGGAGGCGGAAACACAGCGACCGCCACCCTCGTTCCCTTGGTGACGGCCGGTGTGTCGCGAGTACTCGGGGGGATCCTGAAGCTCCCCGGGTCGCAGAGGTCAGCGGAGCAGCCACGGCCACACCATCCGTCCGCTCCCCCTAGGCCATCAAGGAGTCGAGCTCTCGTGTCAACTTATCGGGGTCGAACGGTTTGGTCATGAAGGCATCGGCGCCGAGCGCGTAGCATCGGTCCCGATCTTCCTTGGACGTCTTGGCCGTCAGCACCACGATCGGTACGTCGCGCGTTCCCTCGTTCTCGCGCAGGCGACGCAACACCTCGAATCCATCCATCTGGGGCATCATCAGGTCCAGGACCACGGCATCGGGGGTCTGGTCGAAGGCCGCCTGGAGTCCGTCTTCTCCTGAGCTGGCACAGCTCACCGCCATTCCGGAGTTCGTGAGGTTGATACGACAGAGCAAGAGCATGTCTCGCTCGTCGTCGATCACCAATACGGTGCCCACGGTCGATCCTTTCTCAGCCGCCAAGGTCCGTATCGGCAACCCAAGTCGAAGATCAAGATGGTTCATTCGGGCCATCTTGTTGTGGCCCGATATCGGGTTCGTCGAAACCCTGCCGATCGCCACGGCCACCGCCACCGCGGCACGTAGCGTCTTGGCGACGAGGCCCTCCGTGCCTCTCTATTCTCGAACGGGAGTGTCCTCCGTGAGAGTCCGTTCCTACGTTCGTTACGCCGACGTAGCTTGCTCGCCGATGGTGGCTGTCCCCGAGAATCCTTATGCATGTCAGGCGTGTGCTCGGCGACCGCAGTCGCCGACGGGATCGATCAGCGCATGCTCGCGATAAGTACGCCGCCGAGCACAACAACCCGAGCAGCCTCCGGTTCCTCGGAAGGGGCGAGCGCCAACGCGACCGGACGCCAACCTCGACACGATCCGACAGCGGCGACACCGCTGCTCGAGCGATGCGACCACGAGTGCCATGCCAGTCGGTGTGGATCCGGCTCGTCCTCGACGCTCAGGCGTTGGAGACTGGCGGAATCGTCAGCAGCTCGCGTGGGGCCGGATCTAGTCAGCGAAGGTCATCAAGTACGTCTCGACGAAATCGAGCCCCTGATGGCGATCGAGCACGCACCAGTATGTCCTCTGATCGATAAGGGCGTATTGGAATGTCGTGACCGGCGTTCCCTCACCCCACCTCTGCAAGTCGAACCCCTTGCTTTCGGCAAGCTCACGCAGTCGTAGCTCCCTTGTTTCCTCCGGTTCGCTCATGCATTCCCTCGCCGGTGAGATCGGGGCCATGGAAACACAGCATCCGCCACATTCCAAGACACGGGGTCGGGTCCGTTGACCATGACCTCGGTCACAACTGATAAAGGGGTCGTAGCAGAGGAGCGTGACGTGCGGATCGCGGCGCATGTTCCGCTCCTTGGAAAAGCCACGCATCGTGTTGCACCGCGACGACACTGGCCGCGTCGAATGCACCACATGACCGAGGTCTGCGGGTGGCCGCTGGACATGACCGTGGAAGGGCGCGCCGGTGGGCATTCCACCAAGTCGCGATGGGACGCCGGGATCTGGTCGGAGCCGTAATCGCTGAACAAGCCGTTGGTGCGCACTGTCCTCACCTCAGCAGGGACGGTCATCGTCACGGGACGCCGTCGCTCCTGTCTCCACCGATTGGTGGGTGGCACGTCGATGTTGGCGGGCCGTAGAGATGCTGACCTAATGGTGTTCGTCAACGGGGCTGCGCGCAACGGTGAAGGCTCCTCGCCAGCTCGGCCTGACACTGGCACTCATTC
This sequence comes from uncultured Acidobacteriaceae bacterium, assembly GCA_963782775.1. Classification (GTDB taxonomy): domain Bacteria; phylum Acidobacteriota; class Terriglobia; order Terriglobales; family Acidobacteriaceae; genus Telmatobacter. The sequence continues at coordinate 8,328 of CAWALE010000008.1, read as the reverse complement.
TCCGTTGCGGACGAATCGGGAGGTCCAGGCGGTACGTCGCTTGTGTCGCCGCGAAGCAGCCGAATCGGCAACAGCTGTCGAGTAACGCGATCGGTGCGGAACCATCCGGAAAGCCGCGTGAGCCGCTCGGATGAACTCGGCCGACTCGATCCTGCTAGCTGCGCAGAGAGCCTTCAAGTAGTGCCCGCGACGCTCGGTCAACCGATCGGTGGCCGAGGCCTCGGCGACGCACGGTTACCGCGGCCCTGTGTCGGATTCATCCTTCGCCCGTCCACCGAGCCCCGGCAGTTGCTTGCGCAGAGCCCCTTCGGCTCGTGATGGATAGCCCGTTCCCCATTCAGGCCACCAAGCTCGGGGGCCGAAGGAACAACATGGAGCCGGTCAAGAGGCGAGGCCATGAGGACGACGCCCGACCGCAGGACGTGCCGATCGACGATCGCCAGTCGCTGCAGTGGGGCTTCTTCGAGTACCTCCCCGTGACCGTCCAGGACGTGACGGGTGAGGTGCTGATGATCCAGTACATGACCGAGGAGGGTCTTGAGCGGAGCCTTCAAGAGGGATCGCTCTGGCTGTGGAGTCGATCGCGCGAACGCTACTGGATGGCGGGGCGCGACGGAGGGGGCTATGACCTGGTCGCTCTACGAGCGAACTGCATGGGCGACAGCCTGCTTGCGATCGTCGACGCGGAGGACGACTCGGATGCCACCTCGGCAACCGGAGCTGCTTCTCGATCCCATCTCGCCCGACGACTCGCGGACACCGACAGCCTCGGAGTAGAACTTCGAGAGCAGTACCGATGCCGTCGATCGAGCCCTTGGATCCAGGGCAGTGACTCCCATCAATTCGAATACACGTCGTATCCCTGTGAGCGCAGCTGATCCGCGAGCCACTTCTCCTTGGCCTCCGCCTCCGTGCGGGTCGGCATGGGGTTGTACTCCTCATACAGGTCGGGGCGCAGCCGAACGACGTGACCCCGCACGTGGCGAGAGGACTTCTCATGTCTCTCGTGTTGCTTCAGTCGCTCCTCTGGCGTGTGCATGGTCTGCCCCACATAGAGAGCGGGCTTCGGAGTTCCCCTCCGCTTGGACTCGTCGAGCTCGATCACGTACACGGAGTACTCGTACTTCGTGCGTCGCCCCGTCGGCCGAACCCTTCCCGATGCCCGATCGCGTCATCTCTGGCCACCTCCTCAGATCGTCACCTTCGTACTTCGGCGCGATCATCCGACCACTTCACCTACTTGAGGAGCTTGTCCCCCATCGTGAGGCCGACACCGAACACCGAAACAGCCACGAGGAACGCAACCGTCGCGTTGTTCGTGATCCCGTTGACGAGAGCAGCTGCTCCAAGGGCGGCCAGGATCAGGAAGATGAGCCCGATACTGCCCCGTTGTTCCGGAGTCATGGGCATGTCGGAGTTGACCTCCTCTCTCGCTCGGGGTTGATCAGAGCAGCCGTTGCAGTTCCTGGTCGTCGTGGCAGCGGTCGAGCGCCATCTCGCGGGTGATCCAGCCGGACTCTCGCGAGCTGTGCCAGCGACATGTCCATCGTTTGCATCCCGAACCCGCCGCCCGTCTGCATCGCGCCGAGGATCTGCGACGTCTGGGCGCGCCGGATGAGGTGCCGCACGGCGGGCGTGACGACGAGCACCTCGGCCGCGACGACGCGGCCCTGGCCGTCGGCGGTCGGGACGAGCTGCTGGGAGACGACGCCCTGCAGCGTGCCCGAGAGCTGCACCCGCACCTGTTGCTGCTGTTCGGACGGGAACACGTCGACGATGCGGTCGATCGTCTGCGGGGCGTCCTGCGTGTGCAGCGTCGCGAACACGAGGTGCCCGGTCTCGGCCGCTGTGATCGCGGTCGAGATCGTCTCGAGGTCGCGCATCTCACCGACGAGGATCACGTCCGGGTCCTGGCGGAGCACGTGCTTGGCGGCCTCGGCGAACCCTCGCGTATCTTGCCCGACCTCGCGCTGGTTCACTGCCGAGCGCTTGTTCTGGTGCAGGAACTCGATCGGGTCCTCAACGGTCATCACGTGCGCCGCGCGCTCTTCGTTCACGACGTTCACCATCGCGGCGAGCGTCGTCGACTTCCCGGAGCCGGTCGGCCCCGTCACCACGACGAACCCGCGCTGCAGGCGCGCGAGCTCCGCGACCGCCGGCGGCAGGCCGAGCTCGTCGACGCTCCTGATCACCGTCGGGATCGATCGGAACGTCGCGCCGACCGAGTCGCGCTGCAGATACACGTTGACGCGGAACCGCGCGGTCCCCGGCATCGAGTAGCTGGTGTCGAGCTCCAGCTGTTCCTCGAAACGTTCCCGGAGCTTCTGAGGAAGGATCGCGTACACCATCTCGCGTACGCTCTCCGGCGGGAGCGCCGGGTACTGGTCGAGGCGGACGAGCTCACCGTGGATCCGCACGAACGGTGGTGAGCCGGCCATCAGATGGAGGTCGGATCCGCCCATCGCGGTGAGGACACCCAGCAGCTCGGGCACGGGGATCACGGCGTCTCGGGAACGGCGGCCATGGGGAAGCTCCTTCCGGCGCAAGGGGAGGCGGGGGGGTTGCGCCAGCCTCCAGTATCCGCAGAGGCACCGACACGAACGTGCGTTCGGCATCAGCTCGATGCAGCGGTGATCCGCTTCACGCCTCAGACGTCGACGCGAACCACCGACGCGGGCGCTTCCTCCGGCACCGGCTCCGTCCGGTTCTTCTGTAGGCACGGTCTCGGGGACTCGGCACCTCGATCGGCTCGATCTCGCGGACGTGTTTGGGCTCACCGATGTTCATGTATGGCTCCTCCTTCGTCGACGGGCACGGACCACGGGTTCGCCGAGTGCATCCATCGCTCGACCTCGGGAGCTCCCGGAATCGCTCCCAACAGACCCAGAACCGACGGCCGTGCGAATAGGCGTCCCATCCCTTCAGGCAGTCCGTCGCGGGACCGTGCGGCGCCTCGCGGACCGCGAACCCGAACAGCGCCCGCGGCCGATGCACGCACGGCACGATGTTCACGCGACTCTCGTCGCGGACGCCACACAGGATCGCGAACGCCGGGAACGCCGGGACCGTGATGAGCTGGCGATCGTCGCTCAGCTCAGGGCGGTCGTTCACGATGGGTCGCGGAACGGCCGTCACGGTGTGCGCCACATCCTCGATCGGCGGGGCAGAAGGAGGAACCGCGATGATGGCTGTCGGCGACGGTCCGTCGTGTCCGAACATCGCGTTCGCCACGCCCCCGATGATCGAGAACGCGATCGAGAGCACCGTCCCGACGACGAGCAGGATCATCATCGCTGCGAAGAACCCGTTCACCAGCACGAAGAGCGTCCGCACGGGGTGTTCGAGCAGGCGAACCACGGACACCGGCGCTGAAGGGTGACGGATCCGCAACGCATGGTCGACACCTTCGAGCGGCAGGAGTTCGACCCCGAACGTCGAAAGCAACTCAGCCTCGATCGCCGACGCGGGGACCGCCGGTCCGTTCCGCGGACGATGCCTCCCGCAGACGGGGACCAGACCTCCGGCGGACTCGACCACGTGAACCGGAGGCACCGCGCCCGATCCCTGCGCGAGGCACGACCCGCAGACCAGCCGCAAGCGCGCCGGGTACGCGAACTCCGAGCGCGCGCCGCGGCCGTGTTCCACGACCCGGCCCCACATCGCGATCGCACCGACCACGCCGGTGCCGGGGTTGAAGACGCTGGCGCGGGCGAGCGCCTCGGGCGTGGACGTCGCGTACAACCCGCACGTGCATCCATCGCCCGGCGAGCGATGTCCTGATGACGACAGGCGTCCGCACGTGGCGTGCATCGCCTGGTCCGGCATCCATACCGCGTCATGAGCAAGCGAACGGAGCGCGAGCCGTCCGCGGATCCGCACCAATCGCCAGACACGCCAGCCGACGACGGGCTCGATGGAGAACGGCGGTTCGGGGAAGTCATCGTCGCCGGTCCTATGGGAACCGCACGAGCGCCGCGCCGTACCGTTCCGACGGCAGGTCGGCGCCGGCCCGCGACAGGTACGCCTGCCAGAACCGCTGGATCGCGAGGAACCGATCGGCCGGCATGTCGGTGCCCCCTGCGACACGCCCGCCCCCACCACGTAGGCGTGCACGCCACGCAGGTCCGGCACCAACCCCTCGGCGGCGAGTCCGTCGATCGTCGATGCGATCGACGCGTCGTCGGGCCCGACGCGCGTCACGTTCAGCCGCGCCGAGCGCTCCACCATGTCCGACAGCAGCACGAGCGAGCGAGAGCCCGCCTCCGGGTACGCGTCGAACACGCGCTGCGCCAGCAGCAGGCCGTCATGGATATCGGTGCCGGCGGCGCCGGTGATCCGCGCGAGGATGTCGCGCGCGGCCGCGACCGCCGTGGCCCGCGTACGCGCGCTGCCCGCATCGCAGACGAGTCGGTTCTGAGTGAGCGGGTCGCACGCCTCGAACGAGGCCGAGATCGGGAACGTCGAGTGCGCGAGCGGGTCGTCGTCGATCACGTCACCGACCACGGTCCCGTGGGTCGAAGCCACCTGATCGAGCACGGTCTCGAACGTCGTCAGGTATCGAGCGCGGACGTCGGGATCGTCCGTGCTCCGCGACACGTCGAACAGGACGACGACCAACGGGCCCGGCTCGACGATCGCCACCGGTCGCGGCGCGCACGGCCGAGCAGCCGGTCAGCGCTAAGAGCGCGAGTGCGACGGACACCGCCCGCCTCATGCGACCACCCGGAGCTGTGGCTCTCGCAGCTCGTCCGGGAGGGCGATCTCCGGCAGCTCGCGGAGGACCGCGGGGATCTCGGGGAGGTGGCGCGCCCGGAGGTTCGCCGCGCAGTACCCCGACATCAACCCTCGGTGGTACGCCACCAGCGCGGCGGCCCGGGCGCGCGTCACCCGGAGCAGCTCGTCGCTCGCCACGTCGACGTTGCCCAGCGCCTCCTCGTGCTTGTGGACCGCACGTGTCGCCTCGGTCAGCCGCTGCTTGGCGTCCGCCAGCTCCTGGCGGGCGACCGTCGCGGGATCGATCCTGCAGTGACCCGTGGTCGCCGGCCGAGGTGCGTGCGCCAGGTACGAGAGCATCGTGGCGCCCGTGTAGATCAGCAGGTTGATCACCAGGAACACCAGGCTGCCGACGACCGGTCCCAGCACGTTGAGCCCCGTGACCGCCGCCTCCATCGAGAGGTAGCGCGCGCGGATGAACGCGATCCCCACGAGCGCCAGGACCGGCACCGCGATCAGGATCCAGACCCAGCGTCGCTCCGCCATCGTCGGCTGCTCCAGCCGCAGGAACGTGCCCAGGCCGTGCGCGCAGACCACGAGCATCACGGCGAGGCCCGCGGTCATCACCCACGTGAGGATCTCGGCCTCGCCGAAGAGACGGAACGCGATCGCGTTCAGCGGGAACTCGGCGAGCAGGATCGCGATGATCGCGGCCCCGTAGACGCGTGTCGAGATCCGCGCGCCGGCCGGTGTCGGTGGCGCGATACATCGTCGTCATTGTGAGTGTTCAACTCGCGACGACGTTCCTGCGCGTTGGTCACGTCGACGCTCGCGGCGCGGATGTCCTCCTCGGAGGTGCGTAGGCCATACGTGTTGGCGCCGGAACGCTCGCGCAGACGGGCGTCCTCTCCTGCCCACCACCGGACCAGATCGGCCACGGCTTCGTCAGCGCGTTGGGCGATCGCCATCAACGCGGGCGGATGGATGACCTCGTTCGTGGTCGGGATACCGAGCTGACCGTCGCGCTTACCGTCACGGCGGACCCGCGCACGGTCGCGGAGCCGGCCGAACCTCCCGGGGGGAGTTCGCATCAAGGGGGACCTCCAGTTCGAAGACGGCCTCCGCCGGATGACCGGCGGAGCAGGGGTGACGTCCTCGCTGAAGTGCAAGGTACGCAAGGGGTCTGACACGAACGGGTGTTCGGCAGATCGCGCGCTAGGCGGTGTAGCTAGCGTGGCATCGGCGCGAACGCCTCGACCCAACGCTCCTGTTCCTTCGTGTCGATCGCGTGCCAGCAGTAGTGCTCCCGCGTCCACTCGACGGCGTCGGATGGCGCGATGCCGGCGAAGATCACCATGCACGCGATGATGCAGCCGGTCCGGCCGTTACCGGCATGGCACCCGACCTCCACCAGTTGCCCTTCTCGCACTCGGTCGAACGCTTCGACGATCAGATGGGTCGCCTCGCCGTGTCCGCCGGCAGCCGAAATCGGTCCACTCGATGAACGCGGCCGGCCACGTCGGCCGCCAGCCGTCGTACGCGTACAGCCCGAAGTCCGGCACGACGTCGTCGGAAGTCCGTTCGAAGCAGCCGGAACCGACGATCCGGCCGCCGTACGGCAACGTGAGCGGCGTGGCGCGGTGAGGACAGTTCATGGGCATGGGGTTCCTCCTTCGTCCTTTCTTCGGCAGAGACGCTCCTTGACTCATGTCGGCACGTCGGTGGCGGACTTGGTGCCGAGCGTGACCGGCATCACGGTCGCTCATTCGGTGGCCATCCGCTCCCAAGTCGGTCCAGACGCTTGGCCCGCTTACTCGATCCCTGAAGCGGTCTCGTACATCGCTAGCCACGATAGCGATTCGAACATCCGTTCGTGTCAGTAACCCAGCTCACACTCGGCCTCGAAGCGTCTTCCCCCGAACGCTAGGAGGCCCCCGATGCATCTCTCCGCTCGCTTCGAACACGCCCTGCTCGCCGTGGAGTCCGAGCACGACGTCCACTGCATGCTCGAGATCACGAGCCCGGCCGCGCCCGGCGCCGGCACGCGCACGCCGCTCGACCTGGCGCTCGTGATCGACCGCTCCGGCTCGATGGCGGGGCGCAAGCTCGACGTCACGAAGGAGTGCGCCGCGTTCCTCGCCCGCCGGCTGGCTCCCACCGACCGGATCGCGCTGGTCACGTACGACGACCAGGTCCGGCTGGTGGCGCCGCTCGCGAACCCGACGTCGACGCTCGCTCCCGCGATCGCGTCGATCGGCCCCGGCGGACAGACGAACCTGTCGGGCGGCTGGATGAAGGGGTTCGAGGTCCTGGGCGCCGCCGACGAGCGCGGCGCGATCCGCAAGATCCTGCTGCTGACCGACGGCCTGGCGAACGTCGGCGTCACGGACGCGCCCTCGCTGGTCTCGCTCGCCGACGGCGCCGTGCAGAGCCAGCGCGTCGGCACCACCACGATCGGGTTCGGCGACGACTTCGACGAGGAGCTCCTGACCGCGATGGCGACGGGCGGCAACGCGCACCACGCCGCCTCGCCCGACGACGCGCCGGGCATCTTCGCGAAGGAGTTCGAGGACCTGGTCTCGCTGGTGGCGCAGAACGTGAGCGTCGAGGTGCGGGGCTCGGAGCACGTGCAGGTGCTCGGCGTCCTGAACGAGTTCCCGTGCGTCCAGGTGGACGGCGGCGTCCAGACGCAGCTGGGCGACGCGTACGGCGGCGAGACCCGGCGCGTCGTGTTCGCGCTGCACGTGCCGTCGCTCCCGACGCTCGGCCCCACCACGATCGGCGAGGTCGTGCTGCGCTACGTCTCGATCGGCGAGCAGATCGAGCAGCACGAGACCCGGATCCCGCTGAACGTGAACCTGGTCTCGTCCGACGAGGCGGCCGCGGCCGGCCTGGACACCGAGGTGAGCGAGGAGGTCGTGATCCTGACGCTCGGCGAAGGCCCAGCGCGACGCCCGGGGTCGCGCGCAGCAGGGTGACTTCGAGGGCGCGAAGACCGTGCTGCCGCGAGGCGGCCGACGAGCTCCGGTCGCACGCCGCCGGCTCGCCGAACGCCGACGAGCTCCAGCGCCTGGCTGCCGACATCGAGGAGGACCTGCCGTTCCTGGAGGCGGGCGACGTTCGACGCGTCCAGCGCGAAGCGGCTCCACTACAAGCGGAACCTGACCAGCCGACGCCGGATCCAGATGCAGCGAGAGGAGGAGGAGCGTGGGAAGGATCAGCCATGATCTGGTTGTCGGTGTCGTGAGCTAGGCTTCGTTTGGACTCCTCCCCACAGACAGAGGAGGCACCATGCCGGCGGGGTTGGCTCAAACACTCGTGAACGCCGCGTTGCTGATCGGCGTGACGCTCATCGCGGGAACCATCGGCCTGAAGCGGTTCGAGGCGATGGAGCACGCGATCGACGGCCTGCGCACGGAGTTGAAACACGACATCGCGCTCGTCGATTCCCACGTTGGGGAGGTGCGCGCCGACCTGGCGCAGACCCGCTCGGACTTGACGTATGTGGCGCTGGCGGTCGGGGCGCGACGAGCCGAAGGCTCGAGCTGGGCGGAGTCGGAGCCGGGTAGCGAGAGGTTCTGCGCGCGCCTAGCCTCGCGTCGACCCGAACGTCTG